>CAKSTR010000001.1 GCA_934500835.1 uncultured Paracoccaceae bacterium
CAGCCACGGCTCCGGTTCCTCCATCAACCTTTCCGAAAGTGACCGCTCATGAGCATCTTCAAACGACCAGCAACCCACTACGGCAAATCGCCGGAACCCGAGACGCCCTATCAGAAGGCCGCGCAGGCATGGGACGAGCGTATCGGCTCGGCCCGCGTGCAGGCGAGGAACTGGCGTTATATGGCCTTCGGTTCCCTGATCCTGTCGGCCGGCTTCGCCTCGGCGCTGGTCTGGCAATCCGCGCGCGGGACCGTGGTGCCGTGGGTGGTGCAGGTGGACAATCTTGGACAGGCGCAGACCGTCGCGCCGGCCGCCGCCGATTATCGCCCGACCGACCCGCAGATCGCTTTCCATCTCGGCCGATTCATCGAGCAGGTCCGCGCGATCCCGGCCGACGCGATCATTGTCCGCCAGAACTGGCTTCGCGCCTACGAATGGACCACGGATCGCGGGGCGGCGGCGCTCAACGACTACGCCCGCGCCAATGATCCTTTCGCCAAGGTCGGCCGTCAACAGGTCGCCGTCGAGGTGTCTAGCGTCATCCGGGCGTCCCCCAACAGCTTCCGCGTCGCGTGGACCGAACGCCATTTCGAGAACGGCCAGCTTTCCAGCACGGAACGATGGACCGCGATCCTGACCATCGCCATCCAGCCGCCGCGCGATGCCGAACGGCTGCGCGCCAATCCGCTCGGCATCTACGTCAACGCAATTTCGTGGTCGCGGGAGATGAGCCAATGAGGACGATCACCCGCACCCCCACAATCGCGGCCGTGCTGCTTTCTGCCACCATGCTCGCAGGCTGCGCCACCAACCGG
The DNA here is from genome assembly GCA_934500835.1 of uncultured Paracoccaceae bacterium. Taxonomy (GTDB): domain Bacteria; phylum Pseudomonadota; class Alphaproteobacteria; order Rhodobacterales; family Rhodobacteraceae; genus Pseudogemmobacter. The sequence continues at coordinate 816 of CAKSTR010000001.1, forward strand.
ACGCCGCAATTCAGCTATGACGCCAGCGTACCCCCGCTGCCAACCGTGCAGGCGGCGGCAACCGATAACACGCCCCGGCCTTTGCGTGTGCCCCCTGCATGGACCGTCGCGCGTGGAGGAACCGCCGCAGGGACGCCGGCCGGCCGCGTCGAGAACGCCAATGCAGCCGCCCGCGTCGAGCCGCGCCGGGAAGGCTACTACAATGCAATCCAGATTTATCCGTGGTCGGAAGGCGCGCTCTATCAGGTCTATGCCGCAGTCGGGCAGATCACGACCATTGCGCTGGAGCCGGGCGAGAGCCTGACAGGCGCGGGGCCGATTGCGGCCGGCGACACCGCCCGCTGGATCATAGGCGACACCGAGAGCGGCAGCGGTGCGAACCGCCGCGTCCATATCCTCGTGAAACCGACGCGACCTGACATTTCCACCAACCTTGTCGTCACCACCGACCGGCGCACCTACATGATCGAGTTGCGCGCGCGGGAATCACTCTACATGCCGGCCGTCGCATGGGCCTATCCCGCACCGCCTGCCGGCCAGCGTCACACCGTTCCAGCCGCACCGATCATCCCGGCCGAGGCTGCGCGGAACTACCGCTATGCATTGCACGTGCAGGGCGACAACCCGCCATGGCGGCCGGCTTCCGTGTTCGACGATGGCCGGCGCGTCTATGTCGTCTTCCCGGCCGGGATCGTGCAGGGCGAAATGCCGCCGATTTTCGTGCTCGGCACGAATGGCGAACCGCAGATCGTCAACAGCCGAGTCCACCAGAACGTCCTGATCGTGGACCGCCTGTTCGGCGCGGCCGAGCTGCGCCTTGGCAACGGCAACCGCCAGCAGGTCGTCAGGATCGTTCGCATCAACCCGACGCAGGCCGCTGCCGCACAGCCCGCCAGCGCGACCGGAGGCTCCCCGTCATGACCGACAACACCATCAGCGACACCATCGCGCCCATGCGCCTGCGCGCCGAACCGCCGCGCGTCACCCGCCTGTCTCGCAAGATGCTGGCAGGCGTCGGCGCGGTCGCCTTGCTCGGCATCGGCGGCGCACTGATCTACGCGCTCCAGATCCGCGATGCAGGGCCGGGAGGCGAAGAACTCTATTCGACCGAGAACCGCCCAACGGCGGACGGCCTGTCCGGCTTGCCGCGCGACTATACGGGGCCGGTGCTCGGCCCGGCGCTGCCCGGCGACCTCGGCCGTCCGATCCTCGACGCGCAGAACAGGGGACAGCCGGTCGCGCCGCCCGTCATGACGACGCCCGCCGTCGATCCCGAAGAAGAACGCCGCCGCGCCGAGGAAGAAGCCGCGCGCTTGAGCAACGTGTTTTTCCAGTCCGGCCCACGCACGGGAGCGCCGGCAGGAACGTCCATGCCCGGCCTTGCAGGACTCGGCCTCGGCGGACAGCCCGCGACGCAAGACCGGCACGCGGCTTTCCTCAACGGACCCGTGGACCGGCAGACCATCGCGCCGGATCGCGTCGCGCCGCCGGCATCGCCCTACATCCTTCAGGCCGGGGCCGTGATCCCCGCCGCGCTCATCACCGGCATCCGCTCGGACCTGCCGGGCCAGATCACGGCGCAAGTGACCGAGAACGTCTATGACAGCCCGACCGGCAGCCTGCTCCTGATCCCGCAAGGGACGCGCATCATCGGTCAATACGATGACGGCGTGACCTTCGGCCAGCGCAGGGTGCTCTTGGTGTGGAATCGCCTGATCCTGCCCGGTGGCCGTTCCATCGTCCTTGAGCGCCTGCCGGGCGCGGACGCCAGCGGCTATGCCGGGCTGGAAGACGGGGTTGATTACCATTGGTGGGATCTGATGAAGGCCGCAGGGCTGTCCACGCTGCTCGCAGTCGGCACGGAGCTGGCGACCAGCGACGAGGACCGGCTTGTTCGAGCTATCCGCGACGGGGCGCAGGATACCGTCAATCAGGCGGGCCAGCAGATCGTGCAGCGCCAGTTGCAGGTTGCGCCGACTCTCACCATCCGGCCCGGCTTCCCGGTCAGGATCATCGTCACCCGCGACCTTGTATTTGAGCCGGCAGGAGGTTGACCATGACCAAGCTGAAACTCGGCCCGCTTCCCGACGACAAGCCCGTGAAGGTGACGGTGGAGCTACCCGCGCCGCTTCACCGCGATCTGACCGCCTATGCCGAGGTGCTGGCCCGCGAGAGCGGCCAGCCCGTCGCCGATCCCGTCAGGCTCATCGTGCCCATGCTGGAGCGGTTCATCGCCACGGATCGCGGCTTCGCCAAGGCACGGCGAGCCGCCAACTGAGTCCCATCCCGGCAGGGGTGCCGCCAGCGCATAGACGCAAATGCGGCACGCTACAGCCCGCCGACTGCCCTCCATGGTTCGCCCAATTCCGGGGCCTACAGCGCCCCGGAATCCACCAGAACCAAGGAGGATTCCATGTGTGCAGAGCGCCGTCGCGCCCGCAAAGGGCGACCGCGACAGCCGGTCCCCGAGACACTTCCCGACGATCTTTTCGACTATGCCGACGAACCTACGCCGGACGGCCGGGAGCGCCGCAGGTCGCCGCTTCGCATCGTCGATGTGGTGTCGTTGCCTGTCTTCGACGACTGGCCCGAGAAGGTGCCGATCACCGAGGAAGAACTGCAAATCTTCGAGCGGTATTTCGGTGACGTGCTCGACCGACTGTTCGGCCCAATCGACGATCCTGGCAATCAGGACTTGCAACGGTTATCCTCCGATGATAACACTAAGCCATGAGCGAGGATCGTGACCCGAGCCTCGACACGCTTCTGGACCTCGACGGACAGGTGCTCGTTGTCGATCCCGAGGGCGGCCATTGGGTGAAGTTCGTCGTCACCCGCGTTCCGGCCTCGCCGGAAAAGCCGCACGGCCTCGATTATTCGCTCACGCTTCACGGGCCTTCGGGCGAACGGTTGGTCGGATTCGATAACGCCCATCCGGTCGGCCGAGGAAGGCGGGGCGAGCCGATGGACCACCGGCATCGCCTCCAGACCGTGAAGCCCTACGCCTACGAGGATGCGGCCACGCTGCTGGCCGACTTCTGGCAGGCGGCGGACGCGGTGTTGAAGGAACGAGGCGTAACATGGCCACATTGAAAGTCGGGATTGCCGACTACGACGAGATGAAGGCGCGCACCATGCGGATCGCCAAAGGCGAGGAAAAGCCCGCACCCGACGATCCGAAGGTGTGGTTCACATCCATGGAATCCTTCGCGCAGCTCCTTTCGAGCGGGAACCGCGAGTTGCTGCGCGTCATCGACGAGCAGTCACCCGGTTCGCTGGAGGAACTGTCGCGGATCACGGGACGGGCGAAGCCTAACCTGTCCCGAACCCTCAAGAAGATGGCGAGCTACGGCCTGATCCGTATGGACCCCGGCGAGGGCCAGAAGCTCGTCCCTAAGGTGCTGCATGACCGCGTGGAGCTGGAATTGCCGCTGATAGAACGTCGCACGGCGGAAGGAGTCCGGTCATGAATATGCAAAGTCCCCATGTTGCGCTGCGCGCCGCGCTCTACCTGCGCGTTTCCACCACGCGGCAGGCCGAGCATGACGTGTCGATCCCCGACCAGCGCAAGCAGGGCGAGGCTTATTGTGTCTCGCGCGGCTACCAGCTTGTCGAAACCTTCGTGGAAGCCGGCGCTTCGGCCACCAATGACCGCCGCCCCGAGTTCCAACGGATGATCGAGGCCGGCACGTCCAAGCCCGCGCCCTTCGATGTCGTCGTGGTCCATTCGTTCAGCCGGTTCTTCCGCGATCACTTCGAGCTGGAGTTCAACGTCAGGAAGCTCGCCAAGAACGGCGTCAAGCTGGTGTCCATCACGCAGGAGATGGGCGACGACCCCATGCACGTCATGATGCGGCAGATCATGGCGCTGTTCGACGAATACCAGTCGAAGGAGAACGGCAAGCACGTCATGCGCGCCTTGAAGGAGAACGCCCGGCAAGGCTTCTGGAACGGCTCCCTGCCGCCCATCGGCTACCGTGTCGTCGATGCCGAGCAGCGCGGCGCGAAGATGAAGAAGAAGCTGGAGATCGACCCGCTCCATGCCGACACCGTGCGGCTGATTTTCCGCCTTGCATCGGAAGGCGACGGCACGTCCGGCCCCATGGGCGTCAAGAACATCGTCAATCACCTGAACAAGCACCGCATGTTTACCCGCAACGGCGGGCGTTGGGGCATCGGCCAGCTTCACCGTGTCCTGACCCGGCGCACCTATATCGGCGAGCATCGCTTCAATCGCCGCTCCAATAAGGGCGTGGTGAAGCCGGAGGAGGAAATCGTCACCGTCGCCGTGCCGCCGCTGATCGACCTTGAGATATTCGAGGCCGTGCAGAATCGCTTGAAGGTCAACAATCCGAAGGTGACGCCGCCGCGCGTCGTCAGCGGCCCGAACCTGCTGACCGGCATCTGCCATTGCGGCAATTGCGGAGGCGCAATGACGCTGCGCACCGGCAAGAACGGCCGGTATCGCTACTATGCTTGCTCGATTCGGGCACGGCAGGGCGACACAGGCTGCAAGGGCCGCGCGATCCCGATGGATAAGCTCGACCGCATGGTGGTGACGCATATCGAGGAAAGGCTTCTCGACCCCGAGCGGATCGAAGACGTTCTCGCCTCGCTTCTGGATCGCCGGCAGGAAGGCGTCGAGCGGCGCAGCCAGCATATTGCCGAGTTGAACCATCGCGCGGCCGAGGCCGACAACCGCCTCAAGCGCCTCTACGATGCCATTGAAGCCGGTTCGCTCGACCCGGCCGAGTCTTCCCTTGGCGAGCGCATCGCGGGCCTCACGGCGCTTCGGGATCAGGCGCGGGCCGATGCCACGCGGATCGAAGCCATGCTCGCAAGCTCTACCCACCAGCGCCTCACCGGGGCAGCCGTGCGGGAACTGGCGAGCGAAGCACGCACCCGACTGCGGCTTGGAAAGGGCGGCTATCGGCGGGAACACGTCCGGGCCTTCGCCCAACACGTCGAGGTCGCAGACGACGCGATCTACATCAAAGGAAGCAAAAACGTCCTGTTGAGGACGCTGGTAGCCGCCAAGGGAGGGAAATCGGCGGGAATCGGCGTTCCCGGTTTTGTTCCGAAGTGGCGGACAGTGAGGGATTCGAACCCTCGAGACGGTTCCCCGCCTACACACTTTCCAGGCGTGCGCCTTCGACCACTCGGCCAACTGTCCGTCCGCGGCTCTTAGCCTTTGGCGAAGGGGGGTTCAAGGGGGGAGTTCGGGGGCGCATGGGCGGGGCAAGTGGTGAGACCGGATCTGCCCCTGTTTCGTTCGGGTCGGGCGCTCATGTCAGGGGGATGTCGTTCGAAGGCCACGGGTGACTTCCAGCCAGGGGCTGAGTGTTCTCGCCTTGGCTTGTCACAGCCGTTGATGTTTCAACGGGGCGATGTCGGCGTCGCGCCGGATGTGCCGGTCGCGCCGCCAGACCATCTCGGCTTCCTGCGCTTTCAGGAGGCTTCGACGGCGGGTTGACATGGGAGCTGACCTTCCCGCTCACCGACAGGGTGAATCCACGGCTGCTCAGGGTCTTCTGGCAATCCCGGGCGCACTCGCGCGACCGGCGATCCGTGTGGTGCATTCAGCCCGGTGGTGGGCGGCGTAGGACCATCAGCATGCTCAACGCCCTGACCGCCAGGACCTTTTTATGCGGTTGCGGATCGGCCAGCCTGCGGCGCGCCTCAAGAACAGGTCGATGACGGCTGCCAGACAGACCCTGTCTTTACGCGCCCGTTCGTTCTCGCGCAGAAGATCGGCCTCTTGTTCCGGCAGCTCATCCGCCTGGAAATCGGCCGGGGCCGATTGCCGTGCGTCGAAAGCCCGATGCAAAGATCGGATGCAACCCGACGTCGTCCCGACCCGCCGGTAAACGCAACGCGATCCGCATCCCGTTTCACCTCGCCGCTGTGTGTCGCTCACCAGCCCTGTCCGGCTTGACGAAAGCGTCGTTCCCGGAAAACCGGAACGAAGCCGCCAAAGGTCCAGATCGCCGCGGCCGGCCGATCAATCGGCGAGCGAGATCGAGATGCGTCGGTTCTGGCGGCCCTTCTTCTCGATCTTGTCGAGGGTGATGCGGCCGATTTCGCCGGTGCGGGCGACATGGGTGCCGCCGCAGGGCTGCAGGTCGACCTGTCCGGCGCCTTCGCCGATCCGCACCAGCCGGACCCTGCCCTGGCCGGTGGGGGGCTGGACCGACATGGTTTTCACAAGGCCCGGGTTGGCCGCCAGTTCCTCATCGGTGATCCAGGTCTCGCTGACCTTCAGGTCAAGGTCGATCAGCCGGTTCAACGCCAGTTCCAGCGCGGCGATGTCGGCGGGCGGCTCGGGCATGTCGAAATCCAGCCGCCCGCGCTCGGTGCCGACCTGACCGCCGGTAACCGGCAGCGGCACGACGACCGACAGCAGGTGCAGCGCGGTGTGGATGCGCATGTGGCGGTGGCGGCGGGGCCAGTCCAGCACCTGCACCACCTCGGCCCCCGGCGGGGGCATGGCCGCGGGCTCGGCTGCGACCAGCGCCACGCGACCGCCTTCGGCCTTCACCGCCGTCGCGACGGCGATCCGGCCCTCGGCCCAGGTAAGCCAGCCGCTGTCGCCAGGCTGGCCGCCGCCGGTCGGATAGAAGATGCTGCGGTCGACCACGATCCCGCCTTCGGGCGTATGGAAGAGAACCCGGGCCGGGGCGGTTTGCAGATAGGGATCGGTGCGGAAAAGAAGTTCGGTCATCGGCGCTGTTTCGGGCTGGGGGGACATGGCAAAAGGTGGCTCGGGGCGGTCAGCCGCTTTCATCCTTGTCCCGGGGGGCGGACGGCAGTGCGGCGGGGGGCGCCTCTTGCGGCGCGGCCACGGCGGGCACCGGATCGCCCCGCAGGATTGCGATGGCGCGGGCCAACTCTTCGACGTTGCGGATCGAGACATCGCTTTGCGCAAAGGGAATCTCGATCCCCTCGGCGGCGAAGCGTTCGACGATCTCGTGGTTGATGTCGGTCCTGACCTGGGCGCTGAAGTTCACGTCGCGCAGGATCACCCGGATTTCGAAATTCATCGAATCCGGGCCGAAGCCGGCGAAGGCCACTGTCGGCGGCGGGTTCAGGATGGCCAGCGGCTGCGCCTCGGCGATGTCGCGCAGGATGCGCTCGACCTTGCGGGTATCGGTGCCGAAGGCGACCCCGACCGGGACCACCAGCCGCCCGGCCAGCGAGAACCTTGTCCAGTTCTTCACCTGCTGGCTGACGAAATCGGCGTTCGGCACGATGACCATGGTGCGGTCGAAGGTCTGCACCTTGGTCGAGCGGACGGAGATCGACTTGACGATACCCTGCACGCCACCGACTTCGACCCAGTCGCCTTCGCTGACCGGCCGTTCGACCAGAAGGATGATGCCCGAGACGAAGTTCTGCACGATGTTCTGCAGACCGAAACCGATACCGACCGACAGCGCACCGGCAACGATGGCAAGGCCCGAAAGGTCGATGCCGGTGGCGTTGATGGCGACAAGGGCCGACAGGAAGATCCCGACATAGCCGACGCCGGCCACCAGGGCGGTCTGCCCGCCGCGATCCATGCTGGTCTTGGGCAGGATCGTGCTGCGCAGCGCCCCCTGCAGAAGGCGCGTCACCATGTAGCCGATGATGAAGATCACCGCGAAGATCAGGAAATCGGTGGGCGAGATCCGGGTCTCGCCCATCTGGAACCCTTCGCGGAAGCGTGTCCACAGCTCGGTCAGGTCCGAAAAGCGCGCTCCCCAGATCAGCGCGAAGAGCGGCAGCGAGATGACCGCCAGCGCAAAGCCGGCCAGCACCGGCACCAGCCCGTCGCCCTGGGTATCTTCCGCGGGCTCTCCCCTGCGCCGCAGGGCCAGCGACCAGACATCGCCGACCAGCCTTTGCAGGATGAAGAGGATGCAGATCAGCCCCATCGAGGTGATCGCCGGAAAGATCATCGCATCGGCCGCGGCGACATAGCCAAGGGCGGCCAGCAGGGGGCCGATGATGCCGATCAACCCGATGGCCTGGGCGATCAGCGCCAGCACCGTCAGGACATAGCTTTGCCCCGAAGTGCCTTCGCGGCCAAGTTTCAGCACCCGCCCCAGCCGCCACAGCACCAGCCCGCCCGCCACAAGGATCGGGAAGGTCATCACCGATGTTGTGGCATCGGAATATTCCTGCGGGTCCATCGCCTGCGCGCGCAGGATCTCGGCCGAGACGACGACCCCCATCATCACCGCAAGAAAGCGGCCCTCGGCCCGACGTTCGGGCGCCAGGGGCAGCACGGCACCCTCGCCCTGCTGGCGCGGGAAGGCACGCATGCCCAGCCATGCGGCAAAGAACACGATGAAGCCGACCACCGGCAGGATGTTGTTCAGCCGTGTGCCGACCTCGCCCAGCATCCCCGTCGCCCGCAGCGCCGAGGTCAGCGCGACGACCCCCAGCACCGGAACCACCACCAGACCCAGCGAGGCCAGCACCGCCAGCACCCGTCGCCGCATCTCGCCGCCACGCTGTTGCAGCCTCTCGGCATAGCGGTCGATCCAGCGCCGGGCGTAAATGGTCAGCCCGGCCCAGACCGCCAGCAACAACACGATCAGCGGCAGGTTGTCGACCAGCCGCCCCCGCGCAGCATCATCCTCCCAGGCCTCGTTGCCCTCGTACCAAAGCCGCATGACGGTATCCGACAGACCCACCGCCGCCTCGGGCCAGTTGCCGGGGTTCACCGGCGACGGCCAGAGCCGCAGCAGGGCATCGGCCTGCCGTTCGCGCAGGATGCGGTCGATCTCGCGGATCAGCCCGTCGGCGCGGCGATAGGCCTCGTCTGCCGCGATGCCGGGGGCCTGCAGCTTGACCAGCCGGTCGGCCAGTTCCTTGCGGCGGGCGCTGATCTCTTCGGCTTCGGTCTCGCCTTCGGCAGGGGCCGGACCAAGGGCCGCGATCTGTTCCTTGACGGTGCCGATCCGGGCCGAGTTGGCGCTTTGCGCCGTCGACAGCGCCGCCCGCCAGGTCGCGATCTGGCCGCGCAACTCCTCCAGCCGCTCTTCGGAGGGGTCCTCGTTCTCCAGCTCGTCCTCGGCCTTGGCCGCTTTCTTCTCCCAGTCGTCGTAATTGACGGCCTCTTCCGTCGGCGCATCCTCGGCCCAAAGCGGAGCGGTCCCGGGCATAGCCAGGACCGCAAGCGTCAGAAGCAGAAGAAGGGTGCGGAGGGCCCGCATCAAGCTCAGGCGTCCTCGAAGACCGAAGGAATGGAACGGGCCGGGCGGGCCAGCCATTCCGGCACCGGCAGACCCTTTTCGCGCAGGAAGGCCGGGTTGTAGATCTTGGACTGATAGCGGCTGCCATAGTCGCACAGCACCGTGACGATGGTGTGGCCCGGTCCCATCTCCTTGGCCATGCGGATGGCTCCTGCGATATTGATCGCGGTCGAGCCGCCCATGCACAGCCCCTCTTCCATCGCCAGATCGAAGATCAGCGGCAGGGCTTCGGCATCCGGGATACGCCAGCTGAAATCCGGGGTGACGCCTTCAAGGTTGGCGGTGATCCGGCCCTGACCAATGCCTTCGGTGATCGAAGATCCGGGCGATTCCAGCTTGCCGGTGGTGTAGTAGGAATAAAGCGCCGCGCCCTCGGGGTCGGCCAGCCCGATCTTCACGCCCTTGGGTTGCAGCGCCATGGCGACGCCCGCCAGCGTGCCGCCGGACCCCACCGCCGAGACGAACCCGTCGACCTTGCCGCCGGTCTGCGCCCAGATCTCGGGGCCTGTCGTCTCGATATGGGCCTGCCGGTTCGCCACATTGTCGAACTGGTTGGCCCAGATCGCGCCATTGGGCTCGGTCCGGGCCAAAGCCTCGGCCAGCCGGCCCGAATAGCGCACATAGTTGTTGGGATTCCTGTAGGCGGCGGCAGGCACCTGGACCAGCTCGGCCCCGGCAAGACGGATCATGTCCTTCTTTTCCTGGGACTGCGTCTCGGGGATGACGATGACGGTCTTGAACCCCATCGAGGCGCCGACGAGCGCCAGCCCGATGCCGGTATTGCCGGCGGTGCCCTCGACGATCGTGCCGCCCGGCTTCAGCGCCCCGCGCTTCACCGCGTCATTGATGATGTAAAGCGCCGCCCGGTCCTTGACCGACTGGCCGGGGTTCAGGAATTCGCATTTGCCAAGGATGGTGCAGCCGGTCATCTCCGAGGCGCGGCGCAGCTTCAGAAGCGGCGTGTTGCCGATGGCATGGGCCAGATCGCTGTGGATGTTCATGGGGCAGGCTCCTTGGCGGTTCGTCCCAGTCTTAGGGCCTGTCTGTGCAGACCTCAAGCGGCGCGGGGCGCATCGGCGGCACTCGCCCGGGCAAGGCGCGCGGAAGATTGTTGCGCCCGCAGGCCCCTGCGGCAGACAGACGGCACGACAAGGGGCCGTCCTTGCGAACGGCCCCTCATCCGGCTGCGGTCAGGACGGATTTCAGTCCTTCTTCGCCACCAGAAGGCCGTCGGCTTTCAGCCCGGCATAGCATTCGTCCAGCGACTTCCTCGCCCGCTCGATCAGCACGTCGATCTCGGCCGGGGTGATCACCAGCGGCGGGGCGATGATCATGCGGTCGCCCACGGCGCGCATGATCAGGTCATTGGCAAAGCAGCGCTCGCGGCAGCGGTAGCCGACGGCGCCCTCTTCGCCGGCGAACTTGGCGCGCGTGGCCTTGTCGGGCGTCAGGGTGATCGACCCCATCAGGCCGACGAGACGCGCCTCGCCCACCAGCGGGTGATCCTCAAGACCCTTCCACAGCTTGGCCAGATAGGGGCTGGCCACGTCGCGGACATGCTCGACGATGCCTTCCTCCTGGATGATGCGCAGGTTCTCCAGTGCCACGGCACAGGCGACCGGGTGGCCACTGTAGGTGTAGCCGTGGAAGAACTCGCCGCCTTCCGCGACGACCTTCGCAACATCGTCACAGACGATGCTGCCGCCGATCGGCGCATAGCCCGAAGACAGGCCTTTGGCGATGGTCATGATATGCGGCCTGATCCCGAAGGTCTGGCTGCCGAACCAGTTGCCGGTGCGGCCAAAGCCGGTGATGACCTCGTCGGCGATCAGGAGGATGCCGTATTTGTCGCAGATGCGCTGGATTTCCGGCCAGTAGGTGCTGGGCGGAATGATCACCCCGCCCGCGCCCTGAACCGGCTCGCCGATGAAGGCCGCGACCTTGTCTACGCCCAGTTCCAGGATTTTGTCCTCAAGCTCCCTGGCGCGGACCAGACCGAATTCGGCCTCGGTCATGTCGCCGCCCTCGTCCCACCAGGACGGCTGGCCGATATGCTCGATCCCGTCGATCTTGCCGCCATGGGCATGGATCGGCTTCATCCCGCCCAGCGAGCCGCCGCCGAGGGTGGAGCCATGATAGCCGTTCCAGCGCGCGATGATGATGCGCTTCTCAGGCTGCTCCTTGACCTGCCAGTAGCGGCGGACAAGGCGGATGTTGGTGTCATTGGCTTCCGAACCCGAACCGGCGAAGAACACATGGTTCAGATCGCCCGGCGCGATTTCGGCCAGCTTGGCGGCCAGGGCGATGGCCGGCACATGGGTGGTCTGGAAGAAGGTGTTGTAATAGGCCAGCTCTTCCATCTGCTTGGCGGCGGCCCGGGCCAGTTCCTTGCGGCCATAGCCGATATTGACGCACCACAGGCCCGCCATGCCGTCGATGATGCGGTGCCCCTCGCTGTCTGTCAGCCAGACGCCCTCGCCCCGGGTGATGACCCGCGCGCCCTTGGCCTCAAGACCATCGGCGTCGGTGAAAGGGTGGATGTGGTGGGCCGCGTCCAGCTTCTGCAGTTCGGCCGTGGGCAGGTTGTTGGTGATCATGTTCATCTGGGGACCTCGTGGAATCGGCAGGCTCAAAACACCGTCTGCACACAGGATATGATCAAATCCGGCAAGCTTCAAGGAATTTGATCAAATTTTCGGACAGCCTGCCCGGACCAGAGGCCAGGCAGGCACAAGATCCTGCCCCCCGCATTCACCTGGCATGAAATATCCCCGCCGGAGGCACGCCCTCGCCGGTTGCGCGCATCGCGCGCAGAGGCGAGAGACATGGCTTGCGGCCGCAAGGCCGCTCCTTTGCCTTGACAGTGCGGCGCTAGATGTCGTTGCCCGCCATCGCAAGGGCTGCCGCCCGCCCCAGATTGTAGGAAACCTGCCGCGACACCGCATCGAACCCCGCGAAAAGTGCCGCGTTCAGCCGCTTGCCCTCTGGCGAGGCCGAGAAGGCGACATAGTCCTTCAGATCGGCGTCCGGCAGGGGCTGGTAGGCCAGCACCAGAAACGGCACCAGCCAGTTCGCGGTTTCGGCCCGGATGCTGTCTTCCTGCCCCCAGACCTCGGCCATCATCGACTCGCGGTCGGTGGGCATGCCCGGGGCGCCGGACGCGGCCAGACCCTCGTAGAAGGCAAGATTGGCCGACATCGCCCCGGCCACATTGGATTCGATCAGATCGCCGGCGTCGATCAGGTCGCGCACAAGCCGCAGCTTGGGCGAGCGTTCGGTCTTCAGCCGCTCGGCCTCGACCTGTGCTGCCTCGTCCACCGCGACATCCAGAATGGCGCGACGGGCCTCGATCTCCAGCTTCAGGATCTCCTGCCCGCGCGGCGTGCCGAAGAAAGCTTCGGCCGCGGCCACCGTCTCGGGATCTTCCGCCAGCGCCGCCTCGAACGCCCTGGTGAACGCCGGCATCAGCCCGGCCGGCTCATAGATGGCCTCGACCTGCGCCTTCCACGCCGCCCCCCCGCGTCCCGGGAACATCTGGTCCTCGATCGAGGCGCCATAGGGTTTGCCTTCTTCGGCCATCACCGCGAAGACATCTTCCATCAGAAGCGTTTTCGACAGTGCCGCCAGTTGCGCGGCCGGAACCGTCGCCGGGGCAGCCTCGGGGACCACCGTTTCCGCCAGCACCGGCGCGGCAGGCGCAAGGCCCGCCAGGGCCGTCACAACGGCGACAAGGAAAGGCACGCGGGCGGAAAGCTGGACCATGACAAGACCTGAAAGAAGGGATCATCGCGAAACTAGGCCTTCGCGGCGGCCTTGCCAAGCGCGCGCCCTGCCCCACGGGTTCAAGCCTGCGTCACCCCGCCGTCACGCCTGCGTCAAAAAATGGGGCTCCCCCGCGGTCAATGGGCTTGCGCTTCGCCGCAGGCCCCGCTACATGCCCGGCCCATGACGACCCCCAAAGCGCGGAGAGGTGGCGGAGTGGTCGATCGCGCCGGTCTCGAAAACCGGAGTGGGTTTGCGCCCACCGTGGGTTCGAATCCCACCCTCTCCGCCATTAAACCCCTGCTTCGGCACCGAATTTTCGCTCCTCCCCGCCAGGCGATCTGGCTTGCCGGCCTTTGGCGAGCGGACGGGGAAGGGATGCCGGCCAGCGCCGTTCGGGGCGCGGGGTTACGGAACCCGTGCCATCGGACCGGGGAGCGGTCGCGATCGGCTTGATCTGCGACCAGGGCAAGGCGATCCTGTCAGGGCCAGGTGCTCCCGCGATGCGGGCCGGAAGCGAAATTGCCGGAAGCGGCAAGTTGCGACTTCGTTGCGTTGCTTCATGCACCACCAACCCCGTCCGGGTCAGATTTGTGATGAGGTCGGCAATTAAAGGCTCAGGCCTCCAGCTCGGCGTCCCAGTAAAGGTAGTCCATCCAGCTTTCATGCAGGTGGTTGGGCGGGAAGCGGCGGCCATGGGCCTGCATCTCGGCGGCACTTGGCGCCATCGCCGGGCGGCGCAGCTGCAGGCCGGACTGGCGCAGCGTCTTGTTGCCCTTCTTCAGGTTGCAGGGGCTGCAGGCGGCGACCACGTTCTCCCAGCTGGTCACCCCGCCCCGCGACCGCGGCAGCACATGGTCAAAGGTCAGATCGCCCTTCGCGCCGCAATACTGGCAGCAGAATTCGTCCCGCAGAAAAAGATTGAAGCGCGTGAATGCCACGCGCTTCTGGGGTTTTACGAATTCCTTCAGCACGACGACGGAGGGTATCCTGAACTCCGCCCGCTGGCTTCGTACGGTCTGGTCGTACTCCGCCACGATCTGCACCCGGTCCAGGAAGGCGGCCTTGATCGCCTCCTGCCAGGGCCAGAGCGACAGGGGATAGTAGGAGAGGGGCCGGAAATCGGCATTCAGCACCAGCGCCGGAAAATGCTTCAGCGCGGCAGGATCGCGTACGAAATGGGTCCGAAAATCGCCGTCCAAGATAAGTGACTCCGTCTTTGCCCCGTGCCGGGGGCACCAGGACGGGGAGTCCCGCCCCGATGGCCCGACTATATCTGGCGTTGGCGCAGTGGCAACCCCCGACACATATGTCACCGAAGGGTGTCGCAGCCCAGCGTTACAAGGGTATGACGGGGCCTGCGTCCGCCCGGTCCAACTTCCGCCGATGCCCTGCCGCAGACTTGCCCCCGGACGCCTGCGGCCCTATCCCTGCAGCTGTCGCAAGATCGGAAAGCCCCGGATGCAGATCAGCCGCCGCACCCTCATCGCCCTGCCGCTGGCACTTGCCGCCTGTGGCGGTGGCCGCCCGAAGACCGATCCCGCCAGCCGCGCCGGCCTTCATGCCGGCGAGACGCCCGAGATGCGGGCCCTGATCCGCAAATATGCGGCAATCCACGACATTCCCGAAAGCCTGCTGCACCGGGTGATCCAGCGCGAAAGCGGCTACAATCCGGCCGCGCGCAACGGCCCCTATTACGGGCTGATGCAGATCATGCCGCAGACCGCCGGCACCATGGGCTACAAGGGCCCGCCCGCCGGATTGCTGGATGCCGAGACCAACCTGAAATACGCCGGCAAATACCTGCGCGGTGCCTGGCTGGTATCGGGCGGCAGTCAGGACAAGGCCGTGATGTGGTATGCCAAGGGCTATTACTACGAGGCCAAACGGCTGGGCCTGCTTTACGAAACCGGCCTGCGCAGTTGAGCGCCGCGCCCGCGCCCGAGATCTGTGTGATCGCCAATCCCGGTTCGGGCACTGTCGCACGGGCGCCCGAGGCGCTGAGCCGCGCGATGGAGGTCTTCGGCCCCCGCGCGGTGCTGCGGCCCTTTCGGGGCGACCCGGCCGCGACCGCCGCGGCCGCAGCCCGCGAAGGCTTTGGCGTGGTCGTGGCGGCGGGCGGCGATGGCACGGTGGCGGGGGTCGCCCATGCGCTGGCCGGCACCGCCTCGGCGCTGGCCGTGCTGCCCTTTGGCACCTTCAATTACTTCGCGCGCGGCCTTGGGATGCCCGAAGACCCCGCCCTTGCCGCCCAGGCGATCCTGCAGGGCCGGCGGCACGCCATCAAGGTCGGCACGATGAATGGCCGGGTGTTTCTGAACAATGTCTCGATCGGCCTTTACCCGGCGATCCTGGAAGAGCGCGAGGCGGCCTATGCCCGCTTTGGCCGCTACCGCTTTCTGGCGCATCTTGCGTCGCTGCGCACCATCCTGCGCTTTCAGCGCCCGCACCGGATGCGGCTGACGCTGGACGGCACCACGCAGCTGATCCGCTCGCCGATGCTGTTCGTCGCCCGCTCGGCCTATCAGCTGGACCAGTTCGGACTGGACGGGGCCGAGGCGATTTCGGATGACCGCTTCGCGCTGTTTCTGGCGCATCAGCAGACAAGGGCGGGCTTTCTGCGGCTGGCCATACGGCTGGTCCGCAAGCGGGTCGACCATGGCCGCGACGTGCTTGTCTCGATGCCCGAACGCATCAAGGTAGAGATTCCGCGGCGACAGCTGGTCCCGGTGGCGCTGGACGGGGAAAAGCTGCAGATGCGGCTACCCCTGGTCATCGAACTGGCGCCCGACCGGCTGAACGTGATCCTGCCGCCACAGACTGCGCCGACCGCAGGGACGCCGGGACAGGCGGGCCGATGATCCGCATCCTGCATCTGTCGGACCCGCATTTCGGCACGGTCGAGCCGGGACTTGACCGCGCCGTGCTGGCGCTGGCCGCCCGGCTGGCCCCCGATGCGACGGTGGTGTCGGGCGATCTGACCCAGCGGGCGCGGCGCGCCGAATTTGCCGCGGCGCGCGAATGGGTTGACCGGCTGCCCCGGCCGGTGCTCGTGGTGCCCGGCAACCACGATGCGCCGCTCTACAACCTGCTTGGCCGGCTGCTCCGGCCTTACGCCGGCTATGCCGCCAGCTTCGGCGCGGATCTGGAGCCGGTCCTGTCGCTGCCCGGAGCCGTTGTGCAGGGGATCAATACCGCCAATCCGTTGGTCTGGAAGGCGGGACGGCTGCGCCAAAGCTCGGTCGACCGCCTGCGACGCAGCTTCGCGGCGGCACCACCGGACGACTGGCGCATCGCGGCGATGCATCACGCGCCGGTGCCGGCCGCCGATGGCACCGCCGCCGACATCGCCGATCCGCCCGCCACCTTGCGGGCATTGGCGGAGACCGGCGCGCAGATCGTGCTGTCGGGACATACCCACATGCCGCACTGGGGTGTCGCGGAGACCGCCGCCGGCATGCTTTTCCTGCAGGTCGGCACCGCGATTTCGACCCGCCGCAAGACCGCGGCCAATGACCTGGGCCTGATCGAGCTGGACGACAGCGGCGTGACGGTGCGGTCCTGGCATGCCCTGCCAGGCGGCCCCTTTTCCGAAGGGCCGGGCTCGCGCTTTCTCAACGGCCCGACGGGCTGGCAAAGAGTCGAGCCCTAGACCAATCCCGCGCTGACGCCCCGGGTTCTCATCGGAAAACCGCCGGATACCAGTTTTCGACGAAACCTCGGGTCAGGTCACCACGTCGGGTTGGCTGCGGCCGGTATGGCCGGCGATGTCGGCAATGGCATGGGCGGCGCGGATCACCGGGGCAAGTGCTGTCTGCGGCTCGTCCACCAGATCGTCCGGCCCGGTGGCGAACCGCTCAAGGTACAGCCGCAGGGTAGCGCCTTCGGTGCCCGTCCCCGAGAGGCGGAACACCGCGCGGCTACCGCCCTCGAACAGCACCCGCACGCCCTGTCTGGTCGAGACCGAACCATCGACCGGATCGGTATAGGCGAAGTCATCGGCATGGCTGACGACCAGCCCGTCGAAATCCTGCCCCTTCAGCCCCGGCAAGGCGGCCCGCAGCCTGGCGAACATGCTGTCGGCGGCGTCCACCGGGATCGCCTCGAAATCATGTCGGCTGTAGTAGTTGCGGCCATAGCGCCTGAAATGCTCCTGCAGGATCTGCGCGACGCTGTCCTGCCGGACCGCAAGGATGTTCAGCCACAGCAGCACCGCCCAGAGCCCGTCCTTTTCGCGCACATGGTCCGATCCGGTGCCGAAGGATTCCTCGCCGCAGATCGTGGCGCGGCCCGCATCCAGAAGGTTGCCGAAGAACTTCCATCCCGTCGGGGTCTCATAGTGATGCAGCCCCATCGCCTCGGCCACCCGGTCGGCTGCGGCCGAGGTCGGCATAGACCGCGCGATGCCCTTCAGCCCGGCCTTGTAGCCCGGCGCCAGATGCGCGTTCGCCGCCAGCACGGCCAGCGAATCCGAAGGCGAGACATAGACCCCGCGCCCCACCACCATGTTACGGTCGCCGTCGCCATCCGAGGCCGCACCGAAATCCGGCGCATCGGGGCCGAACATCTCGTCCATCAACGCATGGGCCCAGGTCGGGTTCGGGTCGGGGTGCATGCCGCCGAAATCCGGCAAAGGGGTGGCGTTGACACAGGTGCCACGCGGGGCACCCAGCCGGTTTTCAAGGATTTCCACCGCATAAGGCCCGGTTACCGCGCACATGGACTCCATCCGCATGCGGAAGCCGCCCCTGAACATCGCGGCAATGGCAGGGAAATCGAACAGGCTTTCCATCAGCGCGGCGTAATCCGCGACCGGATCGACCACATCCACCACCATCCCGGCCAGCTCATGCCGTCCGATGGATTGCAGGTCCAGATCCTGCGCCTCGGCCACATGGTATTCGGCGATTTCGGTCGTGCGCTTGTAGATCGCCTCGGTCACGCCTTCGGGCGCGGGGCCGCCGTTCGGCATGTTGAACTTCACGCCGAAATCCTCATCCGGGCCGCCGGGGTTGTGGCTGGCCGACATGATGATGCCGCCATCGGTCTTCATCAGCCGGATCAGGTGGCTGGCCGCCGGGGTGGACAGGATCGCCCCCTGCCCCACGATCACCCGCGCCGCGCCATTCGCCGCTGCCATGCGCAGGATCACCTGCGCCGCCCGGTCGTTGAAATAGCGCCCGTCGCCGCCAAGGACAAAGGTCTTGCCCCTGACCCCCACCACGTCGAAGGTCGACTGGATGAAATTCTCAAGATAGTGGCGCCCCATGAAGACGCGGGTCTTCTTGCGCAGCCCCGAGGTGCCGGGCTTCTGGCCGGAAATCGGCTGGGTGGCGACTTTGGTCATCGGGTCTCTCCCTTCGGGCGGCCGGGTCTCGCCCGCATCAGAAGCACCGATTGCGCCGGCACTTCAAGGGGTGCGGGGCCTTCGGTCAGATGCGGTCGGGTGGTATCAAGGATCAGTTGCCACTGCGACGCGCTGTCAGGCAGGCGCAGCGCCGTGGCGGGGCCGCAGTTGAAGACGGCGAAAAGGGCATCGTCCGAGGGGTCCATGCCTTCGGCGGCCATCCGCAACTCGACACAAAGGCAGCGGAACGCGGGATCGTGCCAGTCCTGCGGATTGGGTTCCGTCCCGTCCGCGCGCCGCCAGATCACGTCGCGCAGCCCGTCAGCGGGGCGCGGGCTGGCATGAAGGAACCGGCGCTGGCGCAGGATCGGCTGATCCCGCCGCAGGGCCGCCAGCCTTGCGGTAAAGGCGGTCAGCGCCTCATCGGCCCCCTGCCAGTCCAGCCAGGACACCTCGTTGTCCTGCGCATAGGCATTGTTGTTGCCGCCCTGACTGTGGCCGATCTCATCCCCCGCCAGAAGCATCGGCACACCCTGGCTGAGGAACAGCGTCGCGAGGAGGTTGCGCTTGCGCAAGGCGCGCGCGGCAAGGATCGCGGGGTCCTCGGTCGCGCCCTCGACCCCCAGATTGTCCGAATGGTTTTCGGAATGGCCGTCGCGGTTCTCTTCGCCATTGGCAAAGTTGCGCTTCACGGTGAACGAGACCAAATCCTCAAGCGTGAAGCCGTCATGGCTGGTCAGGTAGTTGACCGACGAGGTCGCCGCCCGGCCCGAATGGTCGAACTTCTCGGCACTGCCAAGCAGGCGTGCGGCCAGATCGCGGGTCATCCCGGCATCGCCGCGCCAATAGCGCCGCACGCCGTCGCGGTAACGGTCGTTCCACTCAAGGAACGGATGCGGATAGCCGCCCAGCTGATAGCCGCCGGGGCCGATGTCCCAGGGCTCTGCGATCAGCTTGACGCGGCTCAGGACCGGGTCCTGCCGTATCGCATCGAAGAACCCGCCATTCGGGTCAAAGCCGTTCGCCTCGCGCCCCAGAACGGTGGCAAGGTCGAAGCGGAACCCGTCGACATGCACATGCTCGACCCAGTAGCGCAGCGAATCCATCACCATGCGCAGCACCATCGGCTGCGTCAGGTTCAGCGTGTTGCCCGTCCCCGCATCATTGGCATAGCGCCGCCCGCCCTCGGTCAGCCGGTAATAGCTGGCATTGTCGAGCCCCCGGAACGACAGCGTCGGCCCCCATTCGTCGCCCTCGGCCGAATGGTTGTAGACCACGTCCAGAATGACCTCGATCCCGGCCGAGTGCATCCGGCGCACCATGGTCTGCACTTCCCAAAGCCCGCCATGCCGCCCCATGTAGCGCGGCTCCGGCGCGAAGAAGGCCAGCGAATTGTAGCCCCAGTAGTTGCGCAGCCCCCTTGCGGTGACAAAGCGCTCATCAACGAAGGACTGGATCGGCAGCAACTCGACCGTGGTGATGCCCAGCTTCACCAGATGCTCCAGCACCTGGTCCGAGGCAAGGCCGAGATAGGTCCCGCGCAGCGGCTTCTCGACACCGGGGTGGCGCCTGGTCAGCCCGCGCAGATGCGCCTCAAGGATCACCGTCTCGGCCCGCGGCACCCGTGGCGGCGCGTCCGCCCCCCAGCCGAAGGACGGGTCCACCACCACCGCCTTGGGCACGGCAAAAGCGGAATCGCGGGTGTCATAGGAAAGGTCGCCCTTCGGGCTGCCCAGGCGATAGCCCATCAGCGCATCGGACCATTTCAGCCGCCCCTCAAGCGCCCGTGCATAGGGGTCCAGCAACAGCTTGTGCGGGTTGAAGCGGTGCCCCCGTTCGGGGTCATAGGGACCATGGGCGCGAAACCCGTAGACCTGCCCCGCAGTCAGCCCGCCGACATGGATATGCCAGATATCGCCGTCGCGGTCGCGCATCGGCAGGCGCGACACCTCCTTGCGGCCGTCGGCCGTGAAAAGGCAAAGCTCGACCAGCGTGGCATGGGCCGAGAAGAGGGCAAAGTTCACCCCGTCGCCGGTCAGGCTGGCCCCCATCGGCCAGGGCTGGCCGGGGCTGACCGCATGACCGGAGGCGCGGACCGGGATCATGCCGCAACAAGGCCGGCGTAAAGGGCGGCATAGTCCGCGGCCGAGGTCTCCCACCCCAAAGGCTGCGCCATCGCCGCTTTGCGCGCGCGCGCCCAGGCCTTGCGGTCGGCGTGCAGGGCGACCAGATGGCGCAGCGCCTGCGCAAGGGCCAGGGCATCGGTCGGGTGGAAGACGAAGCCCGTCGCCACACCTGCCGCCAGACTTGCCGGCGTCGCCCCGATCACCGTATCGGCCAGCCCCCCGGTCGCGGCCACCACCGGCAACGTGCCATAGCGCAATCCGTACATCTGGGTCAGGCCGCAAGGCTCGAACCGGCTTGGCACCAGCACGGCATCGGCGCCCTGGAACAGGCGATGGCTCATCCCCTCGTCATAGCCGATATGGACGGCCACCCGGCCCGGGAACCGGACGGCAAGGGCCTCCATCTCGCGCTCCAGCGCAGGATCCCCCGAACCGAGGACGATCAGCCCGCCGCCGGCATGGACCAGGCCGGGGATGGTGGCGGGCAAAAGATCGATACCCTTCTGGTCGGTCAGCCGGCTGACGACGATGGCCAGTGGCCCCGGCACCTGCACCCCGAACTCGGCACAGAGTGCGGCGCGTGCCGCGGCCTTGCCGGCCATGTCCCTGGCCGAATAGGGGTTCTCCGCCTCGCCCTCGGGCGACCAGACCGCCAGATCCACCCCGTTCAGGATGCCGCTCACATCGGCGCTGCGCGCGGCGATCACCCCCTCCAGCCCCAGTCCGAATTCGGGCCGCATCAGCTCCTCGGCATAGCGGGGCGAAACCGTGGTGATCCGGTCCGCCGTCACCAGCCCGGCCTTCAGCAAGGACAGACCGCCGTAATATTCCAGCGCCCCGGGGTGGAAGGCGCTTGCCGGCAACCGCAGGTCCTGCAGCATCGCCGCCGGGGCCCAGCCCTGAAAGGCGATGTTGTGGATGGTCTGCACCGAACGGCAGCCGCCGTTCCCGTGATAGGCCAGATAGGCCGGCGCAAGGCCCGCCTGCCAGTCATGGGCGTGCAGCACATCCGGCTTCCAGCCCTCCACCCCTTCGCGCGCCAATTCGGCCGCAACCCAGGCCAGCGCCGCAAACCGCTGCGGATTGTCGCCCCAGTCGCCCGCGGGCCCCGCGTAAGGCCCGCCCTCGCGGTCATAGAGATGCGGCGCATCCAGCAGCATCACCGGAACGCCCTCGGCCTCCCCCCGCAGAACCCGCCCCTCGCCCCCCCACAGCGCAGGGGCGCGCCAGACCACCTCCCAGCCCTTTGCCCGCGCCCGCAGGGCGCGATAGGCCGGCAAAAGCACCCGCATCTCCCAGCCCTGCCCCGCCATCGCCGCCGGCAGGGCACCGACCACATCCGCCAGCCCCCCGGTCTTGACCAGAGGCACGCATTCCGACGCGACCGACAGCACCCGCCCCTTCATCGCAAACCCCATTTTCTGTCCAAAAATATCCTGCAGGGGGTCCGGGGGACGCAAAGTCCCCCGGCGCCGGCCAGTTGCGCAGCCTCAGCCGCCGGCCTTGGCCCGCAGATCCAGCATAGCCTGCGTGATCAGGACGATGCCAGACTCCGTGCGCCGGAACCACTTCGCATCCTCGACCGGGTCCTTGCCCACCACCAGCCCCTCGGGGATCACCACGCCCGAGTCGATCACGCAATTCGCCAGCTCGGCCTTGCGATTGACGACCACCCGCGGCAGCGCCACCACATATTCCAGGCTCGACCAGCTGTGCGTCCGCACCCCGGTGAACAGCAGCGAATTCGCCACCGACGACCCCGACACGATACAATCGCCCGAGATCAGCGAGCTGACCGCGGACCCGCGCCGCCCATCCTCGTCATGGATGAACTTCGCCGGCGGCACGATTTCCGAATAGGTCCAGATCGGCCAGGAGTTGTCGTAGATGTCCAGCTTCGGCACGAAATCGGTCAGGTCGATATTGGCCTGCCAGAAGGCGTCGATGGTCCCCACATCGCGCCAGTACGGCTCATCCTCAAGGCCGCTCGTCACGCAGGAATCGGCGAATCTATGGGCCATCGCCTTGCCGTGTTTCACGATATGCGGGATCAGATCGTTGCCGAAGTCATGGCTGGACTCGTCATCCACCATGTCGCGCAGCAGAAGGTCGCGCAGGAAGGCCCAGTCGAAGACATAGATCCCCATCGAGGCCAGCGCGTGATCGGGATCGCCCGGGATCGCGGGCGGGTCTTTCGGCTTTTCAAGAAAATCGGTGATCCGCATCGACGTGTCGACATGCATCACGCCGAAGGCCGTCGCCTCGGCCCTGGGCACGGTCAGGCAGCCGATGGTCACATCGGCGCCAGTCTCGACATGCTGCTGCAGCATGATCTCATAGTCCATCTTGTAGATGTGGTCGCCCGCCAGAATGACCACATAGTTGATGCGGTAGCTGTCGATGATGTCGATGTTCTGCGCCACCGCATCCGCGGTGCCGCGATACCAGTTCACCTCATCCATCCGCTGCGACGCGGGCAGGATGTCGAGATATTCGTTCCGCTCGGCCCGGAAAAAGCCCCAGCCGCGCTGCATGTGGCGGATCAGGGAATGCGCCTTGTATTGCGTGGCAATGGCCATCTTGCGAATGCCCGAGTTCAGCGCATTCGACAGGGCAAAGTCGATGATCCGGGTCTTGCCGCCGAAATAGACCGCCGGCTTGGCGCGCCGGTCGGTCAACTCCTTCAGCCGGCTGCCGCGCCCGCCGGCCAGCACGAAGGCCATGGCCTGCGACGACAACCTCTGGTTCGCTCTTGCCTTCATGGTTTCCTCCCTCGGGAACCCGGGCTTTCAGCCCTGTTTGAAATAGACGGCCGACAGTGGCGGCAGGATGACAAGCGCGGATTGCGGCTGCCCGTGCCAGGCCTGCGGCGCGCTGGTGACGCCGCCCCCGTTGCCGCGATTGCCGCCGCCATACCGCGCGGCATCGCTGTTCAGCACCTCGGCCCAGGTCCCCGCGGCCGGCAGGCCCAGGCGATAGCTGCGCTCCACCGGGGTCATGTTGACCGCCACGATCACCATCGGGTCCCCCGCCCGCCCCTTGCGCAGCCAGGCGTAGACGCCGCCCTCGGCATCATTGGCCTCAAGCCATTCGAACCCCTCGGGCCGGCAATCGTTGACATGCAGCGCCGGCGTGTCGCGGTAGAGGCGGTTCAGATCGCGCACCAGCGCCTGCATCCCGGCATGGGCGGGGGTGTCCAGCTGGTGCCAGTCAAGGCTCTGGTCGTGGTTCCATTCGCGGCCTTGCGCGAACTCCTGCCCCATGAACAGAAGCTTCTTGCCCGGATGCCCCCACATGAAGCCGTAATAGGCCCGCAGATTGGCGAATTTCGCCTCCCCCTCCCCCGGCATCTTGCCCAGCATCGAGCCTTTGCCATGCACGACCTCGTCATGGCTGATCGGCAGGATGTAATTCTCCGACCAGGCATAGTGCAGGCCGAAGGTCATCTGGTGATGGTGATATTTCCGGTGGACCGGATCGCGCTGCATATAGGCCAGCGTGTCGTTCATCCAGCCCATGTTCCACTTGAAACCAAAGCCAAGGCCGCCGTGGTTCACCGGGCGCGACACCCCCGGAAAGGCGGTGCTTTCTTCGGCCACCGTCATCACGCCGGGGCATTCGCCATAGGCGGTGACATTGGTGGCCTGCAGCATGGCGATGGCTTCGTAATTCTCGCGCCCGCCGTCGCGGTTGGGCACCCACTCGCCATCTTTACGCGAATAGTCGCGGTACAGCATCGAGGCCACGGCATCCACCCGCAACCCTTCGATGTGGTACTCCTCTAGCCAATACAAGGCGTTGGAGACCAGATAGTTCTTAACCTCGCGCCGACCATAGTTGTAGATCAGGGTGTTCCAGTCCTGATGGAACCCCTCTTTCGGATCGGCATGCTCATAAAGCGGCGTGCCGTCAAAGCGGCCAAGGCCGTGGGCATCGGTCGGGAAATGGCCGGGCACCCAGTCAAGGATGACGCCCAGCCCCTTCTTGTGCGCCGCATCGACAAAGGCGCGGAATTCGCTTGGCGTGCCATGGCGGATCGTCGGGGCGAACAGGCCGATGGGCTGATAGCCCCAGCTTCCATCGAACGGATATTCGGACACCGGCAGGCATTCGATATGGGTAAAGCCCATGTCGACCGCATAGTCGACCAGTTGCTCGGCCAGTTCGGTATAGGACAGCATCCGGTCGCCCGGCGCGCGCCGCCACGACCCCAGATGCACCTCATAGATCGAGACGGGCGCATCGACCGAATGCCGCGCGGCCCGGCCCGCCATCCAGTCGTGATCACTGAAATCGCCGGCGATCCGCCGGACCACGCTGGCATTCGCGGGCGGATGCTCGGACCCGAAGCCGACCGGGTCCGCCTTCAGCGGCATCAGGGCACCACCGGGGCCGCGGATCTCATACTTGTACGTCTCGCCTTCGGTCAGGCCGGGGATGAAGATCTCCCAGACGCCGGTGGCACCGCGCCGCCGCATCGGGTGGCGGCGGCCGTCCCAGATGTTGAAACTGCCGACGACAGAGACCCGTTCGGCATTCGGCGCCCAGACGGCGAAATGCACCCCGTCAGCGCCCTCATGCGTGATCAGATGCGCGCCAAGCACATGCCAGAGCCGGCGATGCGTGCCCTCGCCCAGAAGATATTCATCCATCTCGCCCAGCACGGGGCCAAAGCGGAACGGGTCGTCGAATTCCCATTCCGTGCCATGGCCTTCGGCCCGCAACCGATAGGCTGCGCGACGGCTTTGCCGATGGGTGAAAAGCCCCGGGATGCCGGGATAGGGCGCGGCCTCAACGGCGGTCTTGCCGGCCAGAACCCACAGCCTTTCGGCCCCCGGAACAAAGGCGGTGATCACAGTCGCCCCGCCCCGTTGCTGTGGTCCCAGGACCGAAAAGGGATCGCCGTGCCGGCCTTCGGCGATTGCCCAGGCGGTGGCCTCGTCCAGATCGTGATCGGCCATTCACCCCTCCTCCCAAAGCCGCACGGAAGCGGGCCGGCTAAAGCGCCGGCGTCACGTCCCAGATGTCCTTCATATAGCTGCGGATGGTGCGGTCCGAGGAGAAGAACCCCGACCGCGCCGTGTTCAACGCCGCCATCTTCACCCATCGCGCCCGGTCGGCATAGGCCGCCGCCACCTGCCCCTGCGCCGCGTGATAGGCATCGAAATCGCTGGCCACCAGGAAATAGTCCGAATGCCAGATGGCGTGGACAAGGCCATGATACCGCTCCGGCTCATCTGGGCTGAAGCGGCCTTCGGCGATCATCTGCAGCACGTCCTGCAAGGGCTGGCTGGCCTCGATCGCCTTGCGGGCGTGCTCGGGGTCGCGGCGGCGTTCCATCACCTGATCGGCAGTAAGGCCGAAAAGAAAGAAGTTCTCTGCCCCCACCTCTTGCAGGATCTCCACATTGGCGCCATCCAGCGTGCCGATGGTCGGCGCGCCGTTCATCATGAACTTCATGTTGCCGGTGCCCGAAGCCTCCTTGCCGGCGGTCGAGATCTGTTCGGAAAGGTCAGCGGCGGGAATGATCCGCTCGGCCATCGTGACGTTGTAATTGGGCGGGTAGACGATCTTCAGCAGATCCCCAACTTGAGAGTCTGCATTAATTACAACCGACACATCATTGATAAGACGTATGATTTCCTTGGCAACAGCATAGCCGGGCGCCGCCTTGCCGCCGAAGATCCGCACCCGCGGCACCGGGTTCGCCACGGCGCCGCTGCGCAAGGCGTGCCAGTAGGCGATGCATTCAAGGATGTTCAGCAGCTGGCGCTTGTATTCGTGGATGCGCTTCACCTGCACATCGAACAGCGCGTCGGGCGAGACCTTCACCCCGAACTCGCGCGCGATCCAGTCGCCGACCCGCGCCTTGTTCTCGCGCTTGGCGGCATCGAAATCGGTGCGGAATCCGGCCTCGTCGACATGGGCCTCAAGGCCGCGCAGCCGGTCGAGATCGTCCTCCCAGCCGTCGCCGATGGTGCGGGTGATCAGGGACGACAGCGGCCGGTTGCAGGTCTTCAGCCAGCGCCGCGGCGTCACACCATTGGTTTCGTTGATGATCCGGCCCGGATGCAGGCGGTTCAACTCGGGGAACAGGTTCTGCTTCACCAGATCCGAATGCAGGGCCGAGACCCCGTTCACCTTGTGTGCCATCACGAAGGCCAGTTCGCCCATCCGCACTTCGTGATGCTTGACGATGCCCACGTAATGCGGCCGGGTCGGCCAGGTGCGGCGGTGCCAGCTGTCGATGCGTTCCACGATCTGCATGTGGCGCGGCAGGACGGTGCCGAAGGTGAAGGTCGCCCATTTCTCCAGCGCCTCGGGCAGCAGGGTATGGTTGGTATAGCCCAGACAGGCGCGGGCGGTGTCCAGCGCCTGATCAAAGGGCATGCCGTGTTCGTCCGACAGAAGCCGGATCAGTTCGGGCCCGGCAATGGCGGGATGGGTGTCGTTCATCTGGATGGCGACATGCTTCGGCAGGGCCGCCAGATCGGAATGCGCGGACAGATAGCGGCGCAGGATGTCCTGCAGCGCGGCAGAGGTCAGGAAGAACTCCTGCTTCAGCCGCAGCTCCTTGCCCTGATAGGTGGTGTCGTCGGGATAAAGCACGCGGGAAAGGGTGCGGGCCAGGGCTTCCGGTTCGGCGGCGGCGGCAAAGTCGCCGCGGTTGAACCGCTCCAGATCGAAAAGCGCGGTCGGCTTGGCCGCCCAAAGCCGCAGCGTATTGGCCCATTTGCCCTGCCAGCCCACCACGGGGGTGTCATGCGCCTCGGCCAGAACGGTCTCGCCGGGCATCCAGATCTCGCGCCCGTCGCGGGTTTCGACCTGGCCCTTGAAGGGGATGGTATAGGCGCTTTCGGGGCGTGGAAATTCCCACGGGTTGGGCTGCGAGAGCCAGTCTTCGGGCGCCTCGACCTGACGGCCGCCTTCGAAGCGCTGGCGGAACAACCCGTGCTCATAGCGGATGCCATAGCCATAGGCGGGGCATCCCACGGTGGCCATGGATTCCATGAAACAGGCCGCCAGCCGCCCAAGCCCGCCATTGCCAAGGGCGGCATCCGGTTCGTCACCGGCAAGGGTGCGGAAGTCCTGCCCCACCTCGGCCATCGCGGCCTCGACCTGTTCGGTCAGGCCAAGGTTGGTGGTGGCATCCTCAAGGATGCGGCCGATCAGGAATTCCATCGACAGGTAGTAGACGCGCTTGCGATCCTCGGCCCAGGTGCGGCGGGTCGAGGCGAACCAGGGGCCGACGATACGGTCCCGTATGGCGAACGAGAGCGCCATGCGCCAGTCGTAGGCGCTGGCATTGGCCGCGTCCTTGCCCAGCGTATAGGTCAGGTGGCGCTGGATGTCGGCTTTCAGGACATTCGGGGTCAGGCTGAGGTCGGTCACGCTGCGGTCCGTTCAAAGAGTCACTGGCCGGCCAAGCCTGAGCGCGCGTCGCACCATGGTCAAGGCGACCAGGCCCCGGATTGCGCGGCCGAACCGGGCAGATTGGCTTCGTGTTATCGCAAACATGGCGGAAGTCTATCGATTTTTTTCGCTGCAAAACCAAAGTTCTTCCGGCCTCAAATCGCTTTGACAAGGCGCCGCGCGCCAAACCCTTGACCACAAAGAATTTCCCGGCGCAGGTTCGATTTTTTGCTCATGTGATGAGCATAAGATTACCCCGCCCTGTCTCAGCAGCAGCTGCGGTCCGCCAGCCCCGAAAGGATCGGACACTCCGGCCGCGCATCGCCGGCGCAGGAATGGACCAGTTCGGTCAGCACGCCCTGCATCGCCTGCAACTCGGCCAGCTTGGCGGCGATCTGGGTCAGATGCCGCTCGGCCAGCGCCTTCACATCGGCACTGGCACGGCCCTTGTCCTCATACAAGGCCAGCAGCGCCCGGCAATCCTCGATGGAAAAGCCAAGCCCCCGCGCCCGGCCGATGAAGGCCAGCTTGTGCAGGTCGGTCTCGCGGAAGCGGCGATAGCCGTTGGCCTCGCGCTGCGGACGGATCAGGCCGATCTCCTCATAGTAGCGGATGGTCTTGGCCGGCAGGCCCGCGCGTTCCCCGACTTCGGAAATGTTCATCCCTTCACTCCTTTCAGACGCAGGGCATTCAAGAGGACGAAAACCGACGAAAGCGCCATTGCCCCCGCCCCCAGCATGGGCGAGACCTGCGGCCCGCCGAAGGGCACCAGCACTCCGGCGGCCACCGGCACCAGCGCCACGTTGTAGCCGAAGGCCCAGACCAGGTTCTGGCGGATGTTGCGCATCACCGCGCGGCTGACCCTGACCGCCGCGACCACGGCGCGCGGATCGCCGCGCATCAGCACCACCTCGCCCGCCTCGATCGCCACATCGGTGCCGGTGCCCATGGCGATGCCGACATCGGCTGCGGCAAGGGCGGGCGCATCGTTGATGCCGTCGCCGACGAAGGCACCGCCCATGTCGCGGACGATCTGCAGCTTGCCCTCGGGCAGGACGCCGGCGTGGACGCGGGTGATCCCAAGGCCGGCAGCCACAGCCGCCGCGCCCGCCGGCGTGTCGCCCGAGATCATCGCCACCTCCAGCCCCATGGCGCCAAGCCCCGCCACGGCCTCGGCCGCACCGGGCTTCGGCTGATCGGCAGCTGCGATCAGGCCTTCGACCTTGCCGTCCCGGGCGACGTAAAGCACGCTTTCGCCCCTTGCGGCGGCCTGTGCGGCCTCGGCCTCAAGCGCGGTGGGAAGGGCGTCGAACATTCGTGCCGCCCCCACGGCGATATGGGCATCCCCCACCGTGGCTTCGGCGCCATAGCCGGGGCGGGCACGGAAATCGGCCGAGGGCGGCGCATCGCCTGCCGCCGCCAGCACCGCCGCGGCAAGGGGGTGCTCGCTGCCCCGCTCGACCGCCGCCGCCATCGGCAGCACCCAATCCGGGCCGTGGACGGCCACCACCGCCGGCTTGCCCATCGTCAGCGTGCCGGTCTTGTCGAAGCCGATCGCCTTCACCCCGGCCAGCACCTGCAGCGCATCGCCCCGGCGGAACAGCACCCCCAATTCCGCCGCCCGCCCGGTGCCGACAAGGATCGAGACCGGCACCGCAAGCCCCATGGCACAGGGGCAGGCGATGATCAGCACCGCAACGGCCGAGACCAGCGCCTGCGCCACATCGCCGGTGGCGATCAGCCAGACCACGGCCGTCACCAGCGCCACCGCCATCACCGCCGGCACGAACCACAGCGTCACCCGGTCGACCAGGGCCTGAACCGGCAGTTTCGAGCCTTGCGCCTCTTCGACCATGGCCACGATCCGCGCCAGAGTGGTTGCCGCCCCGACCGCCCGCACCTCGACCACCAGCGCGCCGGTGCCGTTGACCGTGCCCGCCGTCACCGCATCGCCGCCGCGTTTTGTCACCGGCAGCGGCTCTCCGGTCAGCATGGATTCGTCCAGCGCCGAAGAGCCGTCGATCACCTGGCCGTCGACCGGCACCCGCTCTCCGGGGCGCAGGGCGATCCGCATGCCGGGCAGAAGGCTTGTCACCGGCACCTCCTGCCCGTCCTCAAGCCGCGCGACCTTGGGCTGCAGCCCGACCAGCCGGGCAATCGCCGCCCCCGCCCGCCCGCGCGCCCGCGCCTCAAGCGCGCGGCCCAGAAGGATCAGCGTGACGATCACCGCAGCCGCCTCGAACCAGACCGAGCGGCTGGCGGCGGGAATCAGCGCGGGGGCAAAGACCACCAGCGTGGAAAATCCCCAGGCGGCCAGCGTGCCGACCGCAACCAGCGCATTCATGTCGGGCGCGCCGCGCAGAAGCGAAGGGATGCCCTTCAGGAAGAACCGCCGTCCCGGACCGGCCAGAACGGCCGTGGTCAGCACGAATTGCATCAGCCAAAGCGGCCCCTGCCCCACCGCGCCATGCAACCAGTGATGGAAGGCCGGGAACAGATGCCCCCCCATTTCGGTGACAAAAACCGGCAGGGTCAGCGCGGCGGCGATGGCGAAATCGCGCCAGAGCCGGCGCTCCTCGGCCTTCGGATCGGCGGGGGTGGCCGCTTCCAGCGGTACGGCGGCATAGCCCGCGCGGCTGACGGCGGCGGCAAGGGCGGCAGGATCGGTGCGGTCCCAGACCGTCACCTGCGCCCGCCTTGTCGCAAGGTTGGCCACGGCCGAGGCGACGCCGGGCTGCGCCTTCAGCACCCGCTCCACCCGTCCGGTGCAGGCGGCGCAGGTCATCCCCTCGACCGACAGCGTGATGACTTCGGGCACCGCGGGGTATCCGGCCCCGGCCAGCGCCGCCGCCATCGTCTCGCGCGTGGCGGGGGCGCGGAAGCTGGCACTGGCCTCGCCGGTGCCGAAATTGGCGGCGGCACTTTCCACGCCGGGGACGGCTTTCAGCGCGCGCTCGACCCGGCCGACGCAAGAGGCGCAAGTCATGCCCTCCAGCCGGAAGCGGGCGGTTTCGGCGGCGGTCCGGGGGTCAGGCTGAGGCGGGGTCTGGGGCGGGGTCTGGATGTCGGCGGCGGTCATGGCATTCTCCTTCGCCTGCCCGAGATAAGGGTTCCCGTCACGGGAAGGTCAAGCCCCTCCGCGCCTCTTTTCCCGCCTCTGCCAAGACCCCTTGACCTTCCCCCCGCTGGAAGCCCCATATCGCCGGCAAAGGAGACCAGAGATGACAACTCTTTCCGTTCCCGACATGTCGTGCGGCCATTGCAAGGCCAGCGTCGAGGCAGCCCTTGCCCCCCTTGCCGCCAGGGTCGAGGTCGACCTGCCCGCCCGCCGGGTCAGCGCCGAAGGGGCTACGCCCGAGTCGTTGGTCAAGGCGCTGGAGGCCATCGGTTTTCCCGCCACCGTGATCGACTGAGCAGCCGCGCTTTCCCGGCGGGAAACCCTTCGCACCCTTGGGGAAAAATCTGTGGGAAACATGTTGCCAATGGCGCACATGTGATGCGTTGTGTCGCATTGGTGCCATTTCCCTACCTTGTCCGCGCCATCTGCAACAGGCACATGACAGGCAGTGAAACCACAGAGCCCGAGGGCAGAGCAGTCACAATGGCCACGTCATCGCAGCAGCAAGGCGGCAGCAACACGCCCGCCCAGCAACCCCAGCAGCAGGGCAGCGCGCCCCAGCCGCCGAAGGGAAAGCCCGTCTTCAAGGACTGGGCGTCGATCTGATCCCAGATTGATCCTCCGGCATCTTGCCGGACCGCGGGGCTGGCCGGTAGGCTGGCCCCGTTTCCGTTCGGCAGGTGCCATGTCAGACCCCGTCTCCTCGATCCCCAATCTCGGCCCCGCCTCCGAAGCGGCCTTCGCCCGCGCCGGCATCCATTCGGCACAGGACCTGCGGGCGATCGGCGCGGACGAAGGCTATCGCCGCCTGCTGCTCTCGGGCAGCGCCCCGCATTTCATCGGCTATTACGTGCTGGTGATGGGGCTGCAGGGCCGGCCGTGGAACGATTGCAAGGGCGAGGAGAAGAAGGCGCTGCGGGTCAAGTTCGACGCGATCAAGGCCAGCATCGTTGGAACAAAGGAAAAGGGCCGCTCCGATCTGGAGGCGGCCCTTTCGTTTCTTGGCGTGGTAGAGCGGCGCTAACCTCCGATTTCTTCGAAGAAATCGGACCGGAGCCTTCGAAGGCTCCGGTGCGGAGTTTTCAAAAACTCCGCCGGCACCTGCGTCCCCGGTCAGCCGACCAGTTCGAGGCCCGAGAAGAAGAAGGCGATCTCGCGCGCGGCCGAGGCTTCGCTGTCCGAACCGTGGACCGAGTTCTCGCCTTTCGACAGGGCGAAGTCCTTGCGGATGGTGCCCGCAGCGGCGGCGGCCGGGTCGGTCGCGCCCATGACTTCGCGGTTCTTCGCGATGGCGCCTTCGCCTTCCAGAACCTGCAGAACCACCGGCTCCGAGATCATGAAGGACACCAGCTCGCCATAGAAGGGGCGCTCTTTGTGCTCGGCGTAGAATTCGCCGGCCTGGGCAGCGGTCAGCTGCACGCGCTTCGAGGCGACGACGCGCAGGCCGGCCTCTTCGAACTTGGCAACGATCTTGCCGGTCAGGTTGCGCTTGGTCGCATCGGGCTTGATGATCGACAGGGTGCGTTCAATGGCCATCTGGCTCTCCATTACGGGGGGCCGTCCGTGGCCCTTTTCGCGTGGCGCGGCTGCTAGCACGGGTTGATGACAAAGAAAAGATGGGGGCGGGGTCTGTCACGTCCTGACACGGCCGGGCAGGGTGCCGCGACCGGCGCATCTGTGTCCTGAAAGAGCGCATGGCGCACGCCGATCCATGCCCCCGGTTGACCTTTGTGCGCGGCTGCGGCAAGGCGGCGGCATGCTGCGCATCGAGGACATCACCTATTCCGTGGAAGGCCGCCCCCTTTTCGAAGGGGCATCGGCGACCATACCCACCGGCCACAAGGTCGGCCTTGTCGGCCGCAATGGCGCCGGCAAGACCACGCTTTTCCGGCTGATCCGGGGCGAGTTGGCGCTGGAGGGCGGCGCAATCACCCTGCCCCAGCGCGCCCGCATCGGCGGCGTCGCGCAAGAGGTGCCCTCGTCCGAAACCTCGCTTCTCGATACCGTGCTGGCGGCAGATACCGAACGGGCAGCCCTTCTGGCCGAATCCGAAACCGCACATGATCCGCATCGCATCGCCGAGATCCAGGCGCGCCTTGCCGACATCGACGCCTGGTCGGCCGAGGGACGGGCTTCCGCCATCCTGAAGGGTCTTGGCTTCGATGCCGATCAGCAGCTGATGCCCTGTTCGGCCTTTTCCGGCGGCTGGCGGATGCGGGTGGCGCTGGCCGGCGTTCTTTTCGCCCAGCCCGACTATCTGCTTTTGGACGAGCCGACCAACTATCTGGACCTCGAAGGCGCGCTCTGGCTGGAATCCTACCTGCAGAAATACCCCCATACCGTGCTGATCATTAGCCACGACCGGGGCCTTCTGAACCGCGCCGTGCAGGGCATCCTGCACTTGGACAACCGCAAGCTGACCTACTGGCAGGGCAATTACGACCAGTTCGCCCGCCAGATGGCCGAACGTCGCGCCGTCCTGCAGGCCGAGGCCAAGAAGGTCGAAGCCCGCCGCGCCCATCTGCAAAGCTTCGTCGACCGCTTCAAGGCCAAGGCATCGAAGGCCGCTCAGGCACAAAGCCGGGTCAAGATGCTGGAAAAGCTGACCCCGATCACCGCACCCGAAGACGCAAAGAAGGTCGTCTTCACCTTCCCCGAACCCGAGGAGCTGTCGCCCCCCATCATCAGCATGGAGGGCACTTCGGTGGGGTACGGCGGCCCGCCGGTCCTGCGCAAGCTGTCCTTGCGCATCGACCAGGACGACCGCATCGCCCTTCTGGGTCGCAACGGCGAGGGCAAGTCCACCCTGTCGAAACTTCTGGCCGGCAAGCTTGAGGCAGCCGAGGGCAAGGTCGTGCGCTCGTCCAAGCTGCGCATCGGCTATTTCGCCCAGCATCAGGTTGATGAGCTTTACATCGACGAGACCCCGCTGCAGCACATCATGCGGCTGCGGCCCGCCGAGGGGCAGCCAAAGCTGCGCGCGCGGCTGGCCGGCTTCGGCCTTGGCGCAGATCAGGCCGATACCGCCGTCGGCCGGCTTTCAGGCGGGCAGAAGGCGCGGCTGTCGCTTCTTCTGGCCACCATCGACGCGCCGCATCTGCTGATCCTGGACGAACCGACCAACCACCTCGACATCGAATCGCGCGAGGCGTTGGTCGAGGCGCTGACCGCCTATTCCGGCGCGGTGATCCTTGTCAGCCACGACATGCACCTGCTGTCGCTGGTCGCCGACCGGCTCTGGCTGGTCAAGGGCGGCACCGTGGCCCCCTATGCCGAGGATCTTGAGGCCTACCGCCGCCAGCTTCTGGCCGGCGATGAAGAGATCAAGCCCGCAAAGCCGGTCGAAAAGCCGAAGAAAGCCAGCCGGGACGAGATCCTTGTCCTGCGCGCCGAGGTGCGCAAGAACGAGGAACGCTTGTCCAAGCTGAACGAGATGCGCGACAAGCTGGCCAGGAAACTGGCCGACCCCGAGCTCTACGAGGCCGCCCGCAAGGGCGAGCTGGAGACCTGGAACAAGAAATACGCCGAGGTGATGGACGGTCTCGACCGGGCCGAGGCGATGTGGCTGAAAGCGCAGGAAAAGCTGGAGGCCGCCGAGGTCTGACCTGCCCCGCAGGCGGGCCCGGCGCCGACCGCTGCGCGGCTGCCGGACGCGACTCCCGGGCCGTTCACCCGGCCCCACCGCGACTTCCCCGACTTCAGATTTCGGGCAGCACCCTCCTTGTCCGGTAAGGACGGCGGATCATTGCACCCGACACCCCGTTGGCCCGTGCAATCCGCAAGACAGCGCCTCTCGCCAGAGTGACCCCCACCCGACCGGGCAGCATGACGATCAGATCGCTCTGACGCCGCAAACTCTCCCGTCAGCCGTGCCGCCGCCTCGGGCTTTGCCCCTGACAATCCTCACCCCCTCAGATCATCGCCCGGCCATCACACTCTCGCCGCCACCGAAGATGCCCCCTCCCGGCAGCAGCCCGAACCCCTGCCTTCATCTTGGCAAAAATATCCCCGGGGGTCCGGGGGGCCGGCCCCCCGGCCTTCCCCACCCGAAGCTGCCGCTTCCCAAACAAAGCCCCGTCGGTCTAGGCTTGGCAAAAGACCGGAGTGCCGATGCCCGAAACCGCCTTCCTGATCACCGCCTTCGCCACGCTTTTCGTGGTGATCGACCCGCCGGGGCTGGTGCCGATGTTCATCGCCCTGACCCGCGGCATGTCGGCCGAGCGCCGGCGGGCCATGGCACAGCGGGCCTGCATCATCGCTTCGGTGCTTCTGACCGCCTTCGGCCTTTTCGGTGAATCGATCCTAGGCTTCATCGGCATCTCGATGCCCGCCTTCCGCATCGCGGGCGGCATCCTTCTCTTCCTGACCGCCCTCGACATGCTGTTCGAGCGGCGGACCCAGCGGCGCGAGGGACAGCAGCCCGAGCCCGATCACGATCCTTCGGTCTTTCCGCTGGCGACCCCGCTGATCGCCGGTCCCGGCGCCATCGCCACGATGATCCTTCTGGTCGGTCAGTCCGGCCCCGGCTGGCAGGGTGCCGCCTGGGTGATCGGCCTTCTTCTGGTGATGATGCTGGTGACCTTCGCCTTCCTCCTCGCCTCGCCGCCGCTTGAAAAACTCCTCGGCCGTACCGGGGTGATCGTGATCACCCGGCTTCTGGGCATGCTTCTGGCGGCCCTTTCGGTGCAGTTCGTCATCGACGGGGTGCGGCAGACCGGCCTCGTCGGCTGACCCGCATCGGCTGACACTTCCCTTGGCGCGGCGGATGCCCCATATCGGGGTGCGGCAACAGGAGACGGCATGGAAGGCGACAGCATCGCAAGGCTCGGCTATCTGGCGCTGCTTCTGGTCGCAGTCGCAGGATGGGTCATCGTCGAATATCGCGGGCGCCTGGGGCAGGCCTTCCGGGTCGCCGCGGCCTGGGGGCTGATCATCCTGGGCCTGATGGCGGCTTACGGGCTGTGGAACGACATTCGCGGCCCGATGGCCGTGCCGGACCAGATCCTGACCGACACCGGGAAGGTGGAGCTGCCCCGCGCGCCGGACGGGCATTACTATGCCACGCTTCTGGTCAACGGGGTGGAGCTGCGCTTCATGGCCGATACCGGCGCCTCGACCATGGTGCTGACCAAGGCGGATGCCCGCGCCGTCGGGCTGGACCCCGACAGCCTGATGTATCTCGGTCAGGCCTATACCGCAAACGGCGTCGTACGTACGGCACGGGTCACGCTCGATACCGTGGCACTCGGCCCCTTTGCCGATGACGGCATCTCTGCCTGGGTGAACGAGGGCGAGATGGACATGTCGCTTCTGGGCATGGATTACCTCGGCCGTTTCCGGATCGAGATCGCCGGCAATATGATGATCCTGTCGCGCTAGGGCCAGCGGCGGGGGTTTCACACCCCCGCACCCCCGTGGGATATTTCCGCCAAGATGAAAGGGTTACGGCTTCATCTTGGCAGAAATATCCCCGCGCGGAGCGCAGGCCCGAGCCTGCTGCGGGCTTGCCCGCAGCAGGCGAGACAAAAGGAATGCGCCTGCAAAGGCGCTCGATTCCGCACCCTCAGCCGCTGGCGGCGCTTTCGGCCTTCATCTCCCAGCGGCCCGACACATCGGTCCAGTATTGCGCGGCAAGGCCGGCAGCGGTGACCGCCTTCCATTGCAGCCGGGCGGCATGGACCTGCGCCTCGTCCCGGCCGTCGAAGGCGAGCCAGAGCCGTTCCAGCCCTGCGGCCTCATCCGCATCGACGGGCTGCGGCCCCATCAGAAGCACGGCCTGCGCGCCGTTCGCCGCCCTGCCCGCCCCCAGAAGGACGGGCTGGTCAGCGTCATGCGGCCCGCCCTCCAGCCCATGCGGCAAAAAGCCCTCCTCGGGGAAGAGCCAGAGCCGCTGGTCCTGCCGCTCCAGCGCCGCACGGTCCGGGCTGCGGATCATCGCCCGCCAGCCCTGCTGCAAGGCGCGCGGCACCAGCATGTCGATCACCTCGTCCATGCCGTGCCGCTGCAGATGGTAGAACATGACGGCGCCCATCCGGGCTATTTCGCCTCGAACTTGTCGCGGATCAGACGGTTCAGCGCCATGACACCCCAGCCGGTCGCGCCTTTCGGAGCCAGCGTGGTGTCCGATTTCAGAAGCGCCGTGCCCGCGATGTCCAGATGGCACCAGGGCATGCCTTCCTTGACGAAGCGTTGCAGGAACTGCGCCGCCGTGATCGCGCCGCCGTCGCGGCCGCCGACGTTCATCATGTCGGCGATGCGGGATTTCAACTTGGCATCGTAGGCCTCGCCCATCGGCATCCGCCACGCCCCTTCGCCCTCGGCCGATGCGGCGCGCAGGAAGGCGTTGCACAGCTCGTCATCATTCGAGAAGACGCCGGTGTTTTCATGGCCCAACGCAATGATGATCGCGCCGGTCAGGGTGGCAAGGTTGATCATGCCCCTGGGCTGGAACCGCTCCTGCGCGTACCAGAGCACATCGGCCAGCACCAGCCGCCCCTCGGCATCGGTGTTGATGACCTCGATGGTGTCGCCCTTCATCGACTTCACCACATCGCCGGGGCGCTGCGCGCGGCCGTCGGGCATGTTCTCGACCAGCCCCACCAGCCCGACCACATTCGCCCTGGCCTTGCGCAGTGCCAGCGTGCGCATGACACCGGCCACGACACCGGCGCCGCCCATGTCCATGGTCATCTCTTCCATGCCGGCCGCCGGCTTGATCGAGATGCCGCCGGTGTCGAACACCACGCCCTTGCCAACCAGCGCGAAGGGTGCCTCGTCGCGGGTGCCGCCGTTCCACTGCATCACGACAACCTTGGAGGGGCTTTCCGACCCCTGCCCCACGCCCAGAAGCGCGCCCATGCCCAGCCTGGCCAGGTCGGCCTCTTCGAGGATCTCGACCTCAAGCCCGAGTTCGTGCATCGCGGCCAGCCTGGCGGCGAAATCGTCGGTGGTCAGGACGTTGGCCGGCTCGTTCACCAGATCGCGGGTGAAGAACACGCCCTCGGCCACGGCGGCCATGGGGGCGGCCTCGGCGGCCACCGCCTCGGGGGCCGAGACCATCATCTCGACCGCGCCGCGCGCGGGCTGATCGCCGGTCTTGTGGGCGGTGAAGTCGTAGGCGCGCATGGCAAGCCCGAATGAGACCTCGGCCGCGCGCGGATGCGCCTCGGCCACGACCAGGAGGTCGGCATTGGCAAGGCTGCGCCCGATGGCGCCCCCCGCCTTGCGCGACGATGGCGGATCGGTGCGTTTGGGCAGCCGCACGACCTGCAGGCTTTCCGCCGCAAGACCCGAGGGGAAGGAAAGCTCCATCGCCTCGCCCGCCTTCAGCTTGCCGAACGCGTCCGAAGCCATCGCCCGGGAGAGTGCCCCTTTCATCGCGCGGTCCAGCCGGCGCGCGGCCGGGGTCATGCCGGTCGGCCCGTCGGCCAGCAGGGCGATGCGGCCGGGATGGGCAACCAGCCGGTCAAGATCGGTTTCGGTGAAGCGGATTGCTGCGGGATGCGTCATGGGATGCCTTCGCGTCTTGGGATCGGCCCGCGCGAAAGGATCGGCGGGCGGCTGCCGCCACGCTACAGTTTGCCCATGGCCTGCGCCAGATACCAGTTTCAGGCCCCGGTCAAATCCTTTAGGGTCGCCGCAACATCTTGTGGGGACCGGTTCCGGCGTGTCGAGATTCGACCGATATCTGCTGTCGCAGCTGCTGACATTGTTCGGCTTTTTCAGCCTTGTGCTGGTGGCCGTCTACTGGGTCAACCGCGCCGTCGGCCTGTTCGACCAGTTGATCGGCGATGGCCAGTCGGCGGTGGTCTTCCTGGAATTCTCGCTGCTGACCCTGCCCAACGTGATCCGCCTCGTGCTGCCGATCTCGGCCTTTGCCGCCTGTCTTTACGCCATCAACCGGCTGAACCAGGAATCCGAGCTGGTGGTGATGCAGGCCACCGGGTTTTCTGCCTTCCGTCTGGCGCGGCCGGTCCTGTTTTTCGGCCTGTCCGTCATGGCGATGCAGCTTGTCCTTACCAATGTGCTGGTGCCGCTGTCGCAATCGCGGCTCAGCGAGCGGACGTCGGAAATCAGCGAAAACGCCACGGCGCGCTTTCTGAACGAGGGGCGCTTCATGCATCCGGCCACCGGGGTGACGCTGTACATCAGCCAGATCACCCAGTTGGGAGAGTTGAAGAAGATCTTCCTTGCGGACGAACGCAGCGAGACCGAGCGCGTGGTCTATACCGCCGAAACCGCCCTTCTGGTGCGCGGAGAGGCCGGGCCGGTTCTGGTGATGCTGGACGGTGTCGCCCAAAGGCTGACCCGCGAGGGCGAACGGCTGGCCGTGACCCGGTTCCAGAATTTCGCCATGGATCTGTCGGGGCTGGTCGATGCGTCCGGCGCGCGTCGGCAGGGTCTGCGCGAATTGTCGACCATGCAGCTTCTGACCGCCCCGGCCGCGCTTCTGGAGGCGACGGGGGCCAGCCGGCCCGCCTTTCTTGAAGAAGGCCACAGCCGCATCGCCTCGCCCCTTCTGGCGCTGGCGGCACCGCTGGTCGGCTTTGCGGCGCTGATGCTGGGGGGCTACTCGCGCTTTGGGCTTTTGCCGCAGATCGCGCTTGGCGTCGGTCTTCTCATCGTGTTGCAGACCATCTCCACCGTCGCCTCGGGCCGGGCGCTGCAGAACGAGAACGGCTGGCCGCTGGTCTATGTCGCCCCCCTGATCGGCCTGGCGATGGCGGTCGGAATGCTGTGGTGGGCGCAACGGCCGAAGCGCCGCCCGCGGGAGGCGCTGGCATGACGATGTCGCTCTACATCGCCCGGCGGTTTCTGACCACGGTCGGCATGGTCTTCCTGATCTTCTTCGGCATCCTCCTTCTGATCGACATGATCGAGCAGATGCGAAAACTGTCGGGCACCGGCGCCGGGCTGGCCGATGCCTTCCGGCTGGCGGTGCTGAACGTGCCCGATACCCTGTACCGCATTCTGCCGCTGATCATGATCATGGCATCGGTGGCGCTGTTCCTTGCGCTGGCCCGCTCGTCCGAACTGGTGGTGGTCCGTGCCGCCGGCCGGTCCGGCCTGCGCTTTCTGGTGACGCCGGTGGCCGCCGCTCTGGTGATCGGGCTTTTTGCCGTCGCGGTGCTGAACCCCCTGGTGGCCGCCACCCAGAAAGCCTATGAGGATGCCCGCGCCGCCCATCTGACGCCCGGCGACTCGGTGCTTTCGGTCTCGGATACCGGGCTGTGGCTGCGGCAGGGCGGCGACTATGGCCAGACCGTCATTCAGGCCGGTCGTGCCAATCTGGACGGGACCGAGCTGTCAGCCGTCACCTTCCTGACCTTCGGCCCCGACGGCGCCCCCGCCACAAGGGTCGAGGCCGCGACCGCCCGGCTGACCCCCGGCGCCTGGCTTCTGGACGGGGCGAAGATGTGGGATCTGACCGCATCCAACCCCGAACTGGCCGCGCAGCGCTGGCCCAACAACACCCGCCTGCCCTCGGACCTGACGCCCGAGCGTATCCGCGACAGTTTCGGCACCCCCAATGCGGTGCCGATCTGGCAATTGCCCGGCTATATCGCCGGGCTGGAGAGTGCGGGCTTCACCGCCCGGTCCTATCGGCTCTGGTTCCAGATGGAGCTGGCGCAGCCGCTGCTGCTTGCGGCCATGGTGCTGATCGCCGCCGGATTCACCATGCGCCACGCCCGTTTTGGCAAGACCGGCACCATGGTGCTTTACGCCATGCTTTCGGGGTTTGCGGTGTTCTTCCTGCGCAATTTCGCGCAGGCGCTTGGCGATTCCGGCCAGATCCCGATCCTTCTGGCGGCATGGAGCCCGCCGCTTGCCGCCGCCCTGCTGGCACTTGGCCTTGTCCTGCATCTGGAGGACGGCTGATGCGCGGCTTCTTCCGCCTTCTGGCGCTGATCCTTGTTCTTGCCACCCCCGCCGCCCCTGCCCTTGCGCAGGAAACGGCGGCGCTGGTCTCTGACCGGCTTCTGATCACCGGCGACACCGTGCTGATCGCCGAGGGCAACGTCGAGGTCTTCTTCAAGGGCCGCACGCTGAAGGCCAGCCGGATCTCTTACGATGAGGCGGCGGACCGGCTTCTGATCGAAGGGCCGATCGTGCTGACCGAGGCCAGCGGCAACACCGTCATCCTGGCCTCGCAGGCCGATCTGTCGGCCGATCTCTCCGAGGGCCTTCTGACCAGCGCCCGGATGGTGCTGAACCAGCAGCTGCAACTGGCGGCCAACCGGATCATGCGGGTCGACGGGCGTTATACCGCGCTGGACAATGTGGTCGCATCCTCGTGCAAGGTCTGCGCGTCGAACCCCACGCCGTTGTGGGAAATCCGTGCCCGCCGCGTGGTGCATGATCAGGAAGAGCGCCAGCTCTACTTCGACCACGCCCAGTTCCGCGTTGCCGGTCTGCCGGTCTTCTACATCCCGCGCCTGCGGATGCCGGACCCCTCTCTGGCCCGCGCCACCGGCTTCCTGCAGCCCTCTTTGCGCACCACCTCGGAACTGGGAAGCGGTCTCAAATTCCCCTATTTCATCGTGATGGGCGATCACCGCGACCTGACGGTCACGCCCTATGTCACCACGAAGGGCGGCCGCTCGGTCGAACTGCGCTACCGGCAGGCCTTTGCCACCGGCGCCATCGACGTCACCGGCGCATTTTCGCGCGACCGGATCTTGCCCGGCGAAGACCGCGGCTACATGTTCGCCAACGGGCAGTTCGCCCTGCCGCAGGGCTTCGGCCTTGACCTGAAGCTGCAGACCGTGACGGACCCGGCCTATCTTCTGGACTACGGCATCGTGAACACCGACATGCTGGACAGCCGGATCACCATCAGCCGCACCCGGCGCAACGAATACATCTCGGGCCGTATCATCAGCTTCCAGACCCTGCGCGAGGATGAAGACAACACCACCATCCCCTCGGTCGTGGCCGACGTCACCTTCCACCGCCGGTTTTCCCTTGGCCCCCTGGGTGGCGAGGGCGGCTTGCGCCTGCAGACCCACAGCCACTGGCGCAGTTCGGAAAGCCCCTTCGACGGGCCGGATACCGATCTGATCGCCGATGGCCGCGACCTGCAACGGATCTCGGCCCGGATCGACTGGCGGCGCAGCTTCATCCTTGCCGGCGGGATCGAGGCAACCCTCTTGGGCGAGGCTTCGGCCGATGCCTATTCCATCGCGCAGGACAACGACTATTCAGGCTCTTACAGCCGCATGCATGCGGCCGCGGGGGCAGAGCTGCGCTGGCCCTGGATCAAGGCCGCCCCTTCGGGCGCCGTGCATGTGATCGAACCCGTGGTGCAGCTGGTCTGGGCCGATCCCGACGGCGACGGCATCCCCAATGAGGATTCCGCGCTGGTCGAATTCGACGAGGGCAACCTTTTCTCGCTGAACCGCTTCCCCGGTTCGGATGCGGTGGAACTGGGACGGCGGGCCAACATCGGCGTGACCTGGACCCGGCATGACCCGACCGGCTGGACCATGGGCGTCACGCTGGGCCGGATCTACCGCGAAAAGGACTATGACCAGTTCGGCCCGGCCTCGGGGCTGGATGGCGAGAGTTCGGACTGGCTGGCGGGGGTGAACTTCACGCTTGCCGACGGCTATGCCGTTGCCGGCCGCTTCACCTTCGACGATGATCTTGATCTGTCCAAGGCCGAGGCCCGGGTCTCGGTCAACCGCGAGCGGCTGGCGCTGGCCACCTCGATGCTGTGGATGGTTGCCGACACGAAATTCGAGAACCGGACCGATCCGACCCGCGAATTCACCTTCGATGCGCGCTGGAAGGCCACCGATCAGCTGACGACGCGGCTGACCGGCAGCTATGACTTCGAGTCGGATCGCGGCACGCTGGCCGGGCTTGGGCTGGAATACCGGACCGATTGTCTGGCGGTGAATGTTTCCCTCTCGCGCCGGTTCACTTCCTCGACTAGTGTGACGCCGACAACGGATTTCGGCCTGTCCTTCGATCTGATCGGCATCAGTGGCGCTGGCCTTGCCGGCCCCGCCCGCCGTTGCAACTGAGGGGCAGGCGCATGACAAGACCCGCACAGCAGGACGGGCGCAGGATGGCGATGCAGAGCATGTGGCACAGGATGGGCGGGACGCGGGCGGTGAAGGCACTGGTCATGGCGCTGGCCTTGGGCGGGACGACCCTGCCGGCAATGGCGCAGAACCTTTTTGCCCCGCGCCTTTACGTCAACGATCAGGTGATCACCGAATATGAGGTGATCCAGCGCGCCCTGTTCCTCAAGGTGCTGCGCGCTCCCGGCGACCCGATGGAGGAATCGCTGAAGGCGCTGACCGAAGACCGCCTGCGCATGGCCGAGGCCAAGCGGCTGGGACTGACCGTCACCGACGAACAGGTCAAGGCGGGGATGGAGGAATTCGCCACCCGCGCCAACCTTTCGGCCGAGCAGCTGATCGCAGAGCTGCAGAAGGTCGGCGTCGCGCCGCAGACCTTCCGCGATTTCGTCGTGGCGGGCCTCCTGTGGCGCGATGCGATCCGCGCGCGCTATGTCGGTCAGGTTTCGGTGTCCGAAGCCGATATCGACAAGGCGATGCAGACGCTGGCCCGGCCGCGCGCGCTGAAGGTGCTGGCCTCGGAACTGGTGATCCCCGCCCCGCCCGGCCAGGAAGATGCCGCCATGGCCCTGGCCAACCGGCTTTATCAGGAGATCGACTCCGAGGCCGAATTCGCCGCCGCCGCCCGCGCGCATTCGGCAGCGCCCACCGCGCCCAATGGCGGCCGGTTGCAGTGGCTGCCGTTGTCGAACCTGCCGCCCACCATCGCCGGACAGATTCTGGGGCTGGCCAAGGGCCATGCCTCGAAACCTGTCTCCGTGCCGAACGCGGTGGTGCTGTTCCTGCTGCGCGACGTGGCCGAGGATGAAACGGCCGAGCCGATCTCGGTCTCGGTCGAATATGCGCGCTACTTCGTGCCCGACGATCCGGCCGAAGTGGCGAAGGTCCATGCCAACGCCGACAAATGCATGGACCTTTATGGTCTGGCAAAGGGGCAGCCGGCGGAAAATCTGGTGATCGAGACGAAACCGATGTCCGAGATTCCGCGCGACATCGGGCTGGAACTGGCCAAGCTGGACCCCGGCGAGATGGTAACATCGCG
The DNA here is from genome assembly GCA_934500835.1 of uncultured Paracoccaceae bacterium. Classification (GTDB taxonomy): domain Bacteria; phylum Pseudomonadota; class Alphaproteobacteria; order Rhodobacterales; family Rhodobacteraceae; genus Pseudogemmobacter. The sequence goes on from CAKSTR010000001.1 coordinate 44,952, forward strand.
CACGGCGCAAGGATCGCGGATGATCCTGATGCTGTGCTCGCGCAATGTGGTGGCCGAAACCCCGCCGACGCGCGAGCAGATCCGCGAGCAGGTGCAGAACCAGAAGCTGGATGGCCTGGCGCAGGGCTACATGTCCGAGCTGAAGGCCAATGCACTGATCCGCGAGCCGTGACGCCCGCCCCGCTTGTCCTGACCTGCGGCGATCCGTCGGGCATCGGACCCGAGATCGCGGTGAAGGCGCGTGCCGTGCTGGGGGCGGCCCTGCCCTTCGCCTGGATCGGCGATCCCCGCCATTTGCCTGCGGGCGCGGCCGTGGCCGAAATCTCGTGCCCGGGTGATGCGGCTTCGGTTCCGCCCTCGCATCTGCCGGTGCTGCCCCTGCGCTTTGCCGCTGCCGCGCAGCCCGGCCGGCCCGACCCTGCCAATGCCGCCGGCACCATCGCCGCCATCGAGCGGGCCGTGACGCTTGTGCAGGCGGGCGAGGCCGGGGCGCTCTGCACCGCGCCCATCCACAAGAAGGCGCTGAAGGATGGCGCGGGCTTCGCCTTTCCCGGCCATACCGAGTTTCTGGCCCATCTGGCCGGTGTCGGGCGGGTGGTGATGATGCTGGCCTGCCCGGGGCTGCGGGTGGTGCCCGCGACGATCCATATCCCCCTGTCCGACGTGCCTGCGGCGCTGACCGAAGGGCTGCTGGAAGAGACCATCCGCATCACCCATGCCGGGCTGATCCGCGATTTCGGTCTGGCGGCGCCGCGTCTGGCGGTGGCGGGGCTGAATCCCCATGCCGGCGAGGGCGGCACGATGGGATGGGAGGACGAGCGGATGATCCGCCCGCTGGTCGCCCGCCTTGCCGCCGAAGGCATGGCGATCCGTGGCCCCCTGCCCGCCGACACCATGTTCCATGCCGCGGCCCGCGCCGGCTATGATGCGGCGATCTGCGCCTATCACGACCAGGCGCTGATCCCGATCAAGACCATCGACTTCGCCGGCGGGGTGAATGTGACCCTTGGCCTGCCCTTCGTGCGCACCTCGCCCGACCATGGCACCGCCTATGACATCGCCGGGCGCGGGCTGGCGGATGCCTCGTCGGTTGTGGCGGCGCTGCGGATGGCGCAAGAGATGGCGGCGGCGCGCGGCTAGGCGGTCCGGCGGCGGGGGCCAGCCCCCGCACCCCCGGGATATTTGGACCAGAATGAAGGCGGGAGGCGGTTTTGGGAACCATCGACGGGCTGCCGCCGCTGCGCGAGGTGATCGCGGCGCATGGGCTGGTGGCGAAGAAGCAACTGGGGCAGAACTTCCTGCTGGATCTGAACCTGACGGCCAAGATCGCCCGCTGTGCCGGGGATCTGTCGGGGGCGGATGTGCTGGAGGTGGGACCGGGGCCGGGCGGGCTGACCCGTGGGCTGCTGGCGGAAGGCGCGCGGCATGTGGTGGCGGTGGAGATGGACCCGCGTGCCATTCCCGTGCTGGAAGAGGTGGCGGCGGCCCATCCGGGGCGGCTGACCGTGCTTCTGGGCGACGCGCTGAAACTGGATGTGATGGCGCATCTGACCCCGCCGGTGAAGGTGGTGGCGAACCTGCCCTACAATGTCGGGACCGAACTGCTGATCCGCTGGCTTTCGCCCGCGGTCTGGCCGCCCTTCTGGGACAGCCTGACGCTGATGTTCCAGAAGGAGGTGGCCGAGCGGATCGTGGCGAAGCCCGGATCCGACCATTACGGACGCCTTGCGCTGCTGGCGCAATGGCGGGCGGAGCCGAAGATCGTGATGTCCCTGCCGCCCGAGGCCTTTGTTCCCGCCCCCAAGGTTCATTCGGCCGTGGTGCATCTGAAGCGGCTTGAGCAGCCGCGCTACCCTTGCGATTTCGCCGTGCTGCAACGGGTGACCGCCATGGCCTTCAACCAGCGTCGCAAGATGCTGCGGTCGTCCCTGAAGGGCTTGGGGCCGCGGGTCGAAGAGATGTTGCGGACGGCCGGCATTTCACCGACAGCGCGGGCCGAGGAAATCGACCTTGAGCATTTCTGCGCCCTGGCGCGCGAAGTCGCCCGATAGAACACCGGGGCCGCAAGGGCCCCGGTGCGTTATTCAGCGGCTTCCTTCTTGCCCTCGCCTTCGGCCTTGGGCTTGCGCGGGGCGCGGCGCGGCTTGGCGGCGGCTTCTGCCGGGGCCTCCGCAGCTTCGGGGGCGGCCTGGGCAGCCGGCGCTTCGGCAGGTGCAGCTTCGGCTTTCGCCTCGGGCAGCGGGCCGGTGATGAAGGCGGGAAGTTCGGGCTGTTCGGCGGGCTCGCGGCGCGGGCGGTTGCGGTTGCCCTCGTTCCGGTGGCCTTCGCGGCGCGGCGCGGCTTCGGCCCCCTCCTCGCGGCGGCGCGGGTTGGGCTTCGGCGCATCCTCGCGGCGACGGGCTTCGGGCGTCTCGACCAGACCGCTGTCGCCGGCCTGCGCGTCAAGGTCGATCACCTCGACGACCATCGGCTGCTCTTCGGTGCCGGGATCACGGAAGTCGCGGTCACGGCGATCCTCGCGGTCGCGATTGTCGCGGCGGTCATCCCGGTCACGGTAGTCGCGGTTGCCGTTCTGGCCGCCATTGTGGTTGCCGTTGCCGTTGCCGCCGTTGCCGTTCTGCTGATACTGCTGCTGGCGCGCCTCTTGTTCGGCGGCCATCTCGCGCTGCGCCTCGGCCAGCATCCTTGTGTAATGCTCGGCGTGCTGCAGGAAATTCTCGGCAGCGACACGGTCATTCGAGAGCTGCGCATCGCGCGCCAGCATCTGGTACTTCTCGATGATCTGTTGCGGCGTTCCGCGCACCTTGCCCTCGGGGCCCGAGGAGTCGAAGACGCGGTTGATGATATTGCCGAGGGTGCGCGGGCGGTTCTGGTTGGAACGCGAGCGTTTCTTGGAAGAGCGCATCTGGTCCTTATGATGGCTTTGGCCCGCGGACGCCGCCCGGTTTCAGGGCAGCTGTCAAATCTCCGCAGGGGCTGGTAGGTCGCCGGGCCGGGGCTGAACCCTTTCCTGACGTGGGGCCAATAAACATAGGCTTTGGCCGCTGACAAGCAATATTTGTGGACCTTGGGGCGAATCTGCAAGGGAGTGCCGGCGACGCAATGCCGCATGATCAGCGCATGTTTGCCGGGCGGCGGGCCGTCACGACGCGGTCCCGGCCATCGAGATCGGGCAGGATGCGGATGTCGTCGAACTGCGCAAGGTGCAGGATACGGGCCACCTCCTGCCCCTGGGTCGGCCCGATCTCGAAGATCAGCCGGCCGCCGGGCAACAGCACCGGCAGCGCCTGCGCCGCAATGGCGCGATAGGCGGTCAGCCCGTCATCGCCATCGGTCAGCGCCTGGCGCGGCTCGTGGTCGCGGACCTCGGGGGCAAGGCCGGACATCTCGTCCAGCGCGATATAGGGCGGGTTCGAGACGATCAGGTCGAAACGGCCGATGACGCCGTCGAGCCAGCTGGTTTCCGTAAAGGTGGCGCGGTCGGAAAGGCCAAGCGTTTCGGCATTGTCACCGGCGACGGCAAGCGCCGCAGCGGAGATGTCGCTGCCAAGGCCGGTTGCCTCGGGGCGTTCGGCGAGAAGGGTCAAGAGGATACAGCCCGTGCCGGTGCCGATGTCGAGGATACGTGAGAAAGGTCCGGCAAGTGCCTGTTCGATCAGGATTTCCGTCTCTGGCCGCGGGTCGAGCGTGTCTTGGGTGACGCGAAAGCGGCGTCCCCAGAACAGGCGGCTGCCGATGATCTGCGACACCGGCTTGCGCGTCTGCCGGGCCAGAAGGGCCGTCTCGTATGCCATGGCCTGCGGGTCGGTCATCTCGTCGGCAAGATGCAGGGTCAGCCGATCCGGGGCGAGGCCCATCGCATGGGCCAGCAGGATGCGCGCGTCGCGGGCGGGATCTTCGACACCGGCCGCACGCAGCCGGGGCACGGCAGCCATCAGTGCTGCCTTGGCGATCATCCTTCCATCTCGGCCAACTTCGCCGCCTGATCATGCGCGATCAGCGCGTCGATCACCTCGTCCAGATCCCCGGCGACGATCTGCGGCAGGGCATAGAGCGTGAGGTTGATCCGGTGATCCGTCATCCGGCCCTGCGGAAAGTTGTAGGTGCGGATGCGCTCGGACCGGTCGCCCGATCCGACCTGCGACTTGCGCTCGGCCGCGCGGCTCTGGGCCAGCCGGTCGCGCTCGGCCTCAAAAAGCCGGGCGCGCAGCACCTGCATGGCGATGGCGCGGTTCTGGTGCTGGGATTTCTCGGAGGAGGTCACCACGATTCCGCTGGGGATATGGGTGATCCGCACCGCCGAGTCGGTGGTGTTCACATGCTGGCCCCCTGCCCCCGACGACCGCATGGTGTCGATGCGGATGTCGCTGGCGGGGATGTCGATATCGACCTCTTCGGCCTCGGGCAGCACGGCGACGGTGGCGGCCGAAGTATGGATTCGTCCCCCCGCCTCGGTCTCGGGGACGCGCTGGACGCGGTGGACGCCGGATTCGTATTTCAGCCGGGCGTAGACCCCGGTCCCCTGCACATGGGCGGTGAACTCCTTCACCCCGCCAAGGTCGGACGCCTGATGCTCCAGCACCTCGAAGCGCCAGCCCATGCGCTCGGCATAGCGCTGGTACATCCGCGCCAGATCGCCGGCGAAAAGGCTGGCCTCTTCGCCGCCGGTGCCGGGACGGATCTCGATGATGGCCGGGCGGGCATCGGCGGCATCCTTCGGCAGAAGCGCCAGCCGCAGCCGGTCCTCCATCCCGGGGATGCGGGCCTTCAGACGGGGGATTTCCTCCTCGGCCAGCGCCTTCATCTCGGGGTCCGAGAGCATGGCCTGCGCATCTTCGAGATCGGTGAGCGCCTGACGATAGGCGGCAACCTCATCGGCGACCGGCTTCAGGTCGGAATATTCCCGGCTGATCTGCGCGATCTCGGCCGGGGCAGCACCGGCATTCAGCCGCGCCTCGAGAAACTCGAACCGCTGGGTGATCTGGGCAAGTTTGTCCAAGGGAACCATGGGCGGTTCTGTGGCGCTTTCCCGGTGGCCGGTCAAGGGGCGGCAGCCGGAGGCCGGGGGTTTCACACCCCCGGACCCCCGTGGGATATTTGGGCCAGAATGAAGGCGGCATGTGTCCGCGCCGCCCATATCGCGGCGCGGCGAAGAGGTGAGAGGCTGCGCCCGCGCCGCCTCTCGGCAAGTTTAGCGCTGCGTTTTCGCCCAGTGGTAAAGGCAGATCAGCTCATAGGCGACATGGGCGCCCGCGATGGCGGTGGCGCCGGTGGTGTCATAGGGGGGCGAGACCTCGACGATGTCGCCGCCGACCATGTTGATGCCGGCCAGGTCGCGCAGGGCGGCAGCGGCCTGCCAGCTGTGCAGCCCGCCCCAGACCGGAGTGCCGGTGCCGGGCGCGGCCGAGGGGTCAAGGCAGTCGATGTCGAAGGTGACGTAGGTCGGCTGATCGCCGACGATCTTCCGGGCCGTCGCCACCGCCGCCGCCACGCCCTTCTCATGCACTTCGCGCGCGTCGATGACATGGACGCCAAGGTAATCCTCGGTCGTCGTGCGGATGCCGATCTGGACCGAGCGTTTCGGGTCCACCAGCCCGGTCTTGACCGCCTTGTACAGCATCGTGCCATGGTCGATGCGGGCAAGGTCGTCATCCGGCCACAGGTCGGAATGCGCGTCGAAATGGATCACGCCAAGGGGGCCGAACTTCTCGGCATAGGCGCGCAGGATGGGATAGGTGATGTAATGGTCGCCCCCCAGCGTGACGGTGCCTGCCCCCGCCGCCAGAATGGTGCGGATATGGGCGGTCAGCGTATCGGGAAACTCGCTGGTCTTGGCATAGTCGAAGGCCAGGTCGCCATAGTCGATGACCGACAATTCCTCGAGCGGGTTGGTCGGCCAGCCATGCGGCGGGTCATAGGGCTGAAGCGCAGAGGCCTCGCGGATCGCGCGCGGGCCAAAGCGGGTGCCGGTCCGATGCGTCACGGCCTGATCGAAGGGAACGCCGGTGATGGCAAGATCCACCCCGGTCAGGTCCTTGGTATAGGTGCGGCGCAGAAAGCTGGTCGCCCCGCCGAAGGCATTTTCAAAGGAGTATCCGCGCAAGCCTTTGCGGGTGAACGCAGTATCGACCTGCGTCTTGGCATCTTCCAGGGCCATGTGAAATCTCGGGTCTGACAGGCGCAGTCGTTGGCGAAAGGGGCCGGAGACGCGCGGATCCGGGTCCGGGCAGGAAACCCGGCCCGGGCGCGCAAGTCAAGCCTCAGCCGATCCTGTAGCCCTCGCGCACCAGTTCATCCCCCACCTGACGAATGGCACGGCCAAGGGTTTCCACAATGAAATCCACCTGGTCGCGGGTGATCGTCAGCGGCGGAGACATCACGTTCAGATGCCCGATGGGCCGCACCATCAGGCCCATCGCCTCGGCCGCATCCGAGATGCGCTTCGATTCATTCACCCCGTCGGGCAAGGGTTCCTTCGTGGCTTTCGAGGCGACATTCTCGACGCAGACCATCAGCCGCCGGCCGCGCACCTGCCCTACCAGCGGCAGATCCTCCAGCCCCTTCAGCCGGTCAAGGAAATAGTCCCCCACCGTAGCCGCGTTCTGCAACAACCCTTCCTCTTCGATGATCTCGATGGACTTCAGCCCGGCGGCACAACTGACCGGGTGGCCTGAATAGGTCAGCCCGCTGGTGAACCAGCGCTCTCCGCCTTCCGCCATCACCTTCCAGATGCGGTCGCTGAAAATCATCGCGCCCAGGGGCAGATAGCCCGAGGTCAGCCCCTTGGCGCAGCAGATCACATCCGGCACCACACCGAATTCGGCCTCCGAGGCGAACCAGTGGCCAAGCCGGCCGAAGGCCGTCACCACCTCATCGGCGATGAAAAGGATGTCATGGCGGCGGCAGATCTCCCACATCCGGCGCAGATAGCCCTGCGGCGGCACGATCACCCCGCCCGAGGCCTGAATGGGCTCGGCGAAGAAGCCGCCGATGCGGTCGGCGCCGACCCGGGCGATCAGCGCCTCGAACTCGGCCACCAGCGCGTCGCAGAACTGCGCCTCGGTCATTCCCTCGGGCCGGCGATAGGGATTGGGAACCGACAGGTGATGGATGCCATCGGTCTTGTAGCGGAACTCCTCGACCCGGTCGCCGGGCCGCTTGCCCACCGATTGCGACAGATAGGTCGATCCGTGATAGCTGTGCTCGCGCGCCACGATGTCGGTCTTTTGCGGCTGGCCTCTGCAACTTTGATAATACCACACCAGCCGCGCCGCCGTATCCACCGCGGTTGACCCGCCGGTGGTGAAATGCACCCGGTTCAGATCGCCCGGGGTCAGACTGGCCAGCTTCGCCGCCAGAACGGCCGAAGGTTCATTGGTCACATCGACGAACGTGTTGGAGAAGGCCAGCTTCTCCACCTGCGCGCCAATCGCCTGCGCCATCTCCTTGCGCCCCAGCCCGATGTTGGTGCACCAAAGCCCGCCGACCGCATCCAGATAGCGCCGCCCCTGCGCATCCCACAGGTAACACCCCTCCCCGCGCGAGATCACCAGCGCGCCTTCCTTCTCGAACGGTCCGAAATTGGTCCAGGGATGCAGCGCATGCTGGCGGTCCATATCCCAGAGATCCTGCGGCGTCGGGTTCTGGATGGGGCGGTTGCGGGCGGGCATATCGGGCTTTCCTCCACGGGAACGACCCGCAGAGCCTAGCATTTTGATCAAAATCCATCCAGCCCCGGCCCGGCACCAAAGGTTGGGGCGGGGCAAGATGTGGTGCCCAAAGGTTGATCAGGGGCGATATAGCGGATTCGCCTCGGCCTCCGATTCGCCCGCCCCCCGCGCCGGTGCCAATCCTGCGCCCTTGGCTTTCACTTTGGCGCAAATATCCTCCGGGGGAAGGGCGAATGCCCGCATTCGCCCGCGGGGGTGGAAAACCCCCGCCGCCTGCCGCCCCTGCGCGCCGTCAGAACAGCTTCTGCTTGGCCTTGGCGACACTGAACCCGTGCCCGGCGGCATTGGTGCAGGTGATCCCGGTCTTGGCCGAGACGCAGGAGATCCCGCCCAACGAGACCGCCTGCCCGTAGCCCAGAACCGGATTGCCCGGATCCTGCACGGTGTCCCCGGCGCAGACGAGGTAGCTTCTCCCCCGGGCCGGCACCGCGAAGGCCGACCCCCAGTCAAGATCGCAGTCCCCCGGCGCCTTGCGGTAACTGGGGGTCAGCTCGCGCAGGTCGCAGCGCGCCTCGGTGCCGCCTTCCCAAACGTAAAGCGCGCAATGGATATTGCCGGTGGGCGACTGGAACCCGATGTAGTCCTGGGCCAGTGCGGGGCCACCGAAGCCCAGGAAGATTACTGGAAGAATGGCCTTCAACTGCATGATTCACCTCCTGAAAAAACACATCCGTCCTGCGGCCGACCTTACGTCAAAGGTTGCGCCCGCTCGACCAGCCTTGCAAAGAAGCTGGCCCCGACCGGCGCTGCCTCGTCGTTGAAATCGAAGGCGGCGTGGTGCAGTCCCGCCCCCGGCCCGGTGCCAAGGAAGAGATAGGCCCCCGGCCGCGCCTCCAGCATATAGGAGAAGTCCTCCGAGCCCATCTCGCGGTTCGACCGCGCATCGACCGCATCCGCCCCGGCCACCTCGCGCGCCACTTCGGCGGCCAGTTCGGTCTCGGTCTCATGGTTGATCGTGGCAGGATAACCCCAGTCATAGTCGACCTCGGCCCGGACGCCGAAGGCAACAGCGGTGCCCTGGACGATCTCGTGGAAGCGCCTCTTCAACAGTTCCCGCACATCCGGCTTGAAGCAGCGGATGGTGGCGGCAAAGGTCCCGTCCTCGGGGATGATGTTCGAGGCCGTGCCCGTGTGGATCATCGTGACGGAAATCACCGCCTCCTCCAGCGCATAGACGTTGCGCGGGATGATGGTCTGCACCGCCTGCACCATGGCGACAATGGCGACCACGGGGTCGACCGTCTCATGCGGGGTGGCGCCATGGCCACCCTTGCCGGTGACCTTCACCACCGCCGTGTCGACCGAGGCCATCAGCGGGCCGGGCGTCGTCTGGAAATGCCCAAAGGGCACGTTGGGCGCATTGTGGATGCCATAGACGGTGGCGATGCCGAAACGGTCCATCACGCCCTCTTGCACCATGACCTGACCGCCGCCGCCGTCTTCCTCGGCCGGCTGGAACAGAAGCACGACCTTGCCGGCGAAGTTCCGCGTCTCTGCCAGGTATTTGGCCGCGCCCAGCAGCATGGTGACGTGGCCATCATGGCCGCAGGCATGCATCTTGCCGGGTACCTTGCTGGCATGGGGGGCGCCGGTCAGTTCCTCGATCGGCAGGGCGTCCATGTCGGCGCGCAAGCCGATCACCGGCCCCGGCCCCTTTCCGTTGATCACCGCGACCACGCCCGAGGTGGCAATGCCCTCATGGATCTCGTCCACCCCGATCTCGCGCAGGCGGTCCACGATCCAGGCGGCGGTCTCATGGCAGTCGAAGGCCAGTTCGGGGTATTGGTGCAGATGCCGCCGCCAGCCCTTCATTTCCTCGGCATAAGAGGCGATACGGTTCAGGACGGGCATGACGGGAATCCTTTGCGGGGGTCTGGCTTGCCTTTGATCAAATCGCAAATCCACGGTGGCCGCAATGACCCTTCCCCGCCTTGACCGCGCTGCCAGCGACCTTCTGGTTCGGGACCCGCAGGCCGGAATCGCCCGGCTGGTCGAGATCATGGCCCGGCTGCGCGACCCCCGGACCGGCTGCCCCTGGGATGTGGAACAGACCTTCGCCACCATCGCCCCCTATACGCTGGAAGAGGCGCATGAGGTCGCCGATGCCATCCAGCGGCAGGCCTGGGGCGAGTTGAAGGGAGAGTTGGGGGACCTGCTCTTCCAGTCGGTCTTCCATGCCCGCATGGCCGAGGAGAAGGGTCTGTTCGGCTTTGACGACGTGGTCGCCGCAATTTCCGACAAGATGCTGGCCCGGCATCCGCATGTCTTTGGCGACGAGTCCCGCGACAAGACGCCCGAGCAGCAGACGAAGGACTGGGAGGCCCTGAAGGCCCGCGAGCGGCAGGGCCAGCGCACGCTGGACGGGGTGGCGATGGCCCTGCCCGCCCTGACCCGCGCGGTGAAGCTGCAGAACCGGGCGGCACGGGTCGGGTTCGACTGGCCCTCGACCGATCAGGTGCTGGACAAGCTGGTCGAAGAGACCCGCGAGGTGGTGGAGGCCCGCGACACCCTCTCGCCCGAAGCCCTGGCCGAGGAGGTCGGCGATCTGATCTTCGTCATGGCCAACATCGCCCGGCACCTGAAGGTGGACCCCGAAGCCGCCCTGCGCGCGGCCAATGCCAAGTTCAGCCGCCGCTTCGCCCGGATCGAGGATTGGCTGTCCGAAAGCGGCCAGACCCCTGCCGACAGCGATCTGGCCGAGATGGATGCGCTTTGGGACCGCGCCAAGGCCGAGGAAAAGGCGCGACAGGCCTGAACCACGGCCGTCTTGCCGTTGGCCGGAGGGGTTGTCCCCTCCGGCGACCACTTGTCGATTGACCATGTGGCATATCCAGGGCCGCATTCCCGCAGGATAGTCGGGCCAGGCTGAAGCGCGGCCCGCTCCGGCGGGTCGAACCGGCCCCGGCCTAGTGCGCCGAGATCTTCATCAGCACGATCCCCGACAGGATCAGCCCGGCCGCCACCAACCGCATCGCCGTTGCCGGCTCTCCCAGCACCACGATCCCCACCACGAACGAGCCGAAGGCCCCGATCCCGGTCCAGATCGCATAAGCCGTGCCAAGCGGCAGCGAACGCATCGCCCAGGCCAGCAACGCGAAACTGGCCAGCATCGTGACGACCATCACACCCGTCGGCCAGAGTTTCGTGAACCCGTCCGAGGCCTTCATCGCCCAGGCCCAGATGACCTCAAGTATACCAGCCAAAAACAGTGCAATCCATGCCATCGCGGCATCTCCCCTGTGTCAAAGCTGCCGGGCCGTCCCGGACTTGGCGCCCTGTCGAAAGGGGGAGGACGTTGCCTCGCGCCGCCATCTGGCCATTCTTCCGCCGGGGGTCAAGCCCGCGACTGCGACAAGATGCCCATGGTTGCCTTGGTGCAACCCGTCGCGGCCTGAAATTCAGCGGTTGACCGCAGGAAGCATATCGGTTTAACCCGAGCGAAATACCTGACAAAAGGAGTAAGATATGTTCCGCACGACCCTGGCCGTCCTGGCCATGACGACTGCCCTTCCCGCTTTTGCCGAAGAGATCAACGTTTACTCCCATCGCCAGCCCGAGCTGATCCAGCCGCTGGTCGATGCCTTCACCGCCGATACCGGCATTGCCGTCAACATCGCCTTTGTCGACAAGGGCATGGCCGAACGCCTGCAAGCCGAAGGCGACCGCTCGCCCGCCGATATCGTACTGACGGTGGATATTGCCCGCCTGCAGCAGATCGTCGATGCCGGCGTGACCCAGGCCGTGCAATCCGACGTGCTGGAGGCCAACATTCCCGAGGCCCTGCGCGACCCTGCCGACCACTGGTTCGGCCTGACCACCCGGGCGCGGATCGTCTATGCCTCGAAAGAGCGCGTGGCGGCGGGCGAGGTGACCACCTATGAAGACCTGGCTTCGGACAAGTGGAAGGGCCGGCTCTGCACCCGGTCGGGCCTGCATGACTACAACGTGGCGCTTCTGGGCGCCTATATCGCCCATCACGGCGAAGAGGCCGCGACCGCATGGGCCGAAGGTCTGAAGGCCAATCTCGGCCGCAAGCCCGACGGCGGCGACCGCGATCAGGTCAAGGCCATTGCCGCCGGCGAATGCGACATCGCGCTTGGCAACACCTATTACATGGGCCAGATGCTGGCCGACCCCGAGCAGAAGGCCTGGGCCGAGGCGGTCAATGTGGTCTTCCCGGTCTTCGAGGGCGGCGGCACCCATGTGAACATCTCGGGCGTGGCGATGACCAAAGCCGCCCCCAACCATGACGCGGCGCTGAAGTTCATGGAATGGCTGTCGGGCGACCATGCCCAGCAGATCTATGCCGAGACCAACAATGAATACCCCGTCAAGCCCGGCGTTCCCCGGTCCGAACTGGTCGCCTCGTGGGGGGAGTTCACGCCCGACAACCTGTCGCTGGCAGAGGTCGCCAGCCACCGCGCGGCCGCGCTGAAGATCATGGAAACCGTCGATTTCGACGGCTGATGCCATGAGGTGATGCAAAGGGGCCGGGCAATGCCTCCGGCCCCTTTTCTTTTGGCCAAGGGAAAAGCTGACCTTCTGGACAACATCGCCGGCTTGGGCTTTGCTCCGCCGCGCAGAAGGAGACAGCCATGGCCCCGCAGAAAATCATCATCGACACCGATCCCGGGCAGGATGACGCCGTGGCGATCCTGCTGGCCTTGGCCAGCCCCGAGGATGTGCAGGTTCTGGGCGTCACCGCCGTGGCCGGCAACGTGCCCCTGCCCCTGACCCAGAAGAACGCCCGCATCGTGGTGGAACTCTCCGGCCGGCCGGTGCCGGTCTTCGCCGGCTGCGATGCGCCCCTGAAGCGCAAGCTCGTCACAGCCGAGCACGTCCATGGCAAGACCGGCCTTGACGGTGTGCCGCTGCAGGAGCCGTCCCTGCCGCTGGAGGCGCAGCACGGCGTCGATTTCATCATCGACACCTTGCGCCGCGAAGCGCCGGGCACCGTCACCCTCTGCCCGCTTGGTCCCCTGACCAATATCGCGGCGGCCTTCCTCAAGGCCCCCGATGTGGTGGAACGGGTCGCCCGGATCGTGCTGATGGGTGGGGCCTATTTCGAGGTCGGCAACATCACCCCGGCGGCCGAGTTCAACATCTACGTCGACCCGGAAGCCGCTGAAATCGTGTTCGGATCCGGCGTGCCGCTTGTGGTCATGCCGCTGGACGTCACCCACAAGGCCCTGACCTCGCGCGCCTGGGTGGAGCAGATGCGCGCCCTTGGCACCAGGGTCGGCACCGCCGTCGCCAGCTGGACCGATTTCTTCGAACGCTTCGACACCGAGAAATACGGCAGCCTCGGCGCCCCCCTGCACGACCCGACCGTCATCGCCTGGCTGATCCGCCCCGACCTGTTCTCGGGGCGCGAGATCAACGTCGAGATCGAGACGCAATCCCCGCTGACGCTTGGCATGACCGTCGCCGACTGGTGGCGGGTGACCGACCGCAAGCCGAATGCGTTTTTTGTCGGCGGCGTCGACCGCGACGGCTTCTACGCCCTGCTGACCGAACGGCTCTCGCGGCTTTGAGACCCTGATTTTCGCCGAAAATCAGTATCTTTCGGGTTTTTGCCGCCCCCCCGCACCTAGCCCAGCGGCAGGATCACGCTGAAGGTGGACCCTTCGCCTTTCACACTTTCGATCTTCAGCCAGCCGCGATGGCGCTGCACGATGTGCTTCACGATGGCCAGCCCCAGTCCGGTGCCGCCCTTCTCGCGCGAGCGGTGGCTGTCGACGCGGTAGAAGCGTTCGGTCAGCCGCGCGATATGCACGGCGTCGATGCCCTCGCCCCTGTCGATGACCGAGATGCGGACCGCCGGGCCGCGAATGCTGTCTTCGGGCGTGGCACGGATGTGCAACTCCTGCCCGGCGGCACCGTATTTCAGCCCGTTCTCCACCAGATTGGTGAAGACCTGCACCAGTTGGTCGGCGTCGCCCGGCACCGTCAGCGGCTGGTCCAGCCCGTCAAGGATCATGCGCGATCCGGCTGCCTCGGCCACCGGCTTGAGGCTGCCCGACACCTGACGCAGCAGCGCCGCCAGATCGACCGGAGCTTCGGGCCGGACGCGTTCTTCGGCCTCGACCCGGCTCAGTTGCAGCAGATCCTGCACCAGCCGCACCATGCGGCCCGCCTCGCGCTCCATGATCGCCAGAAAGCGTTCGCGCGCGACGGGGTCGTCCTTCGCCGCGCCGCGCAGGGTTTCGATGAAGCCGATCAGCGCCGTCAGCGGCGTGCGCAACTCATGGCTGACGTTGGCCACGAAATCGCGGCGCATCTGGCTGGCCAGCGCCTCTTCCGAGAGGTCGCGGAAGACGCAAAGCGCGACAATCCCCTCGGGCCGCCCCACCGGCCCGACCGAGACCTGCCATTGCCGCTCGGCCCCGTCGCGCGACAGGTGAAAGCGCGGGTCTTCGCCGGGGGTGCGGCCTTGCAGCGCCTCGGCCACCGCCTTCAGGAAGGTCGGCGCGCGCAGCACCAGCGCGACGTTGCGCCCCTCCGACAGACCCGGCCAGGCCTCGCGCGCGCGGGCATTGCTGTGCAGCACCCGCTCATCCGCGCCGATCACCAGCGCCGGCAGCGGGATCGCGTTGATCGCATCCTGAAACATCGCTTTCTCCTGCCGTGCGCGCCCGCCCCGTCAAAGCGCGCGCAACCCCGCGCGGAACCGGGCCGCATTGGCGCGGTAACTCTCGGCCGATTTCAGCAGCCGCGCCTGAGCGGCCTCGTCCAGCTGGCGCACCACCTTGCCCGGGCTGCCCATCACAAGGCTGCCATCGGGGATTTCCTTGCCTTCGGTGATCAGCGCGCAGGCGCCGATCAGGCAGCCCCTGCCGATCTTCGCCCCGTTCAGCACCGTCGCCCCCATGCCGATCAGCGACCCCTCGCCGATGGTGCAGCCATGCAGCATCGCCTTGTGGCCGATGGTGCAATTGGCGCCGATCCGCAAGGGATAGCCCATGTCGGTATGCAGGACGCAATTCTCCTGGATATTGGTGGCTTCGCCCACCTCGATCCATTCATTGTCGCCCCGGATCGCGGTGCCGAACCAGATGCCGACCCCCGCCCCCAGCCGCACCCGGCCCATCACATGCGCGCCCGGCGCCACCCAGGCGTCGGCGTCGATTTCCGGCGTGATCCCGTCGAGTGAATAGATCATCTGGCCTCGAACTCCCTGTTCAGTCCGCGCACAAAGTCGTTCAGCTGCGGCTGGCGTTCGCGCTTCAGCCGTTCGGCGGTGACGATGGACTGCAGCCGCGCAAAGGTCTGATCGGCATCGTCGTTCACCAGCACATAGTCGGCTTCGGCCCAATGGCTGATCTCGTCGCGGCTTTTCGCCATGCGGCCGGCGATCACTTCGGCACTGTCCTGTCCGCGCGACCGCAGCCGCCGCTCCAGTTCCGCGATCGAGGGCGGCAGGATGAAGACCGACACCGCATCCTTGCCAAGGGCCGAGTTGCGGATCTGCTGGCCGCCCTGCCAGTCCACGTCGAAAAGCGTATCGCGGCCCTCGGCCATGGCGGTCTCGACCGGCGCGCGCGGGCTGCCGTAATGGTTGCCGAAAACCTCGGCATGTTCCAGCATCCCGCCCTGCTCGACCAGCGCGCGAAAGCCCGCATGGTCGTGGAACCAGTAGTGCACGCCGTGTTCCTCGCCCGGCCGCGGCGGGCGCGTGGTGGCCGAGACGGAAAAGCGGATCGACGGGTCCCAGGCCATCAGCATCCGCGCCATGGTGGATTTGCCGGCCCCCGAGGGCGAGGACAGGATCAGAAGAAGGCCGCGACGGTTCTGCACACTGGTCATCGTCATTCCACGTTCTGCACCTGCTCGCGCATCTGGTCGATCACGGTCTTGAGGTCAAGGCCGGTGCGGGTCAGCGCCAGATCCTGCGACTTCGACAACAGCGTGTTGGCCTCGCGCAGGAACTCCTGCATCAGGAAGTCGAACTTGCGGCCGACGGGGGCGGAGTCGGCCAGAAGTGCACGGGCCGCGGCGACATGGGCGGTCAGCCGGTCGGTTTCCTCGGTCACGTCCTGCTTCACCGCCAAGAGCGCCAGTTCCTGCGCGATCCGGGCCTCGTCCAGACCATCGGCAATGTCCAGAAGCCGGGCCAGACCGGCCCGCAGGGCATCGCCCGCCTTGTCGCGGCGCGCCGCAGCCTGCGCCCTTGCCTCGGCCACAAGGGCGGCGATCTGGTCCAGCTGGCTGCCGATCACGCGCTGAAGGGCTGCCCCTTCGGCCTGGCGCATGGCGTGGAACTCGGCCAGCAGGGCCGGCAGATCGGCGAGGATCGCGGCGCGCAGGGGCGAGGTATCCTCTTCCGCCGCACTGGTTTCCAGCACGCCGCGCATGGCCAGCACATCCGCGGCCGTCGCCTGCGCCAGCGTCACACCTGCGGCCATGGCCACCGCCTCGGCCCGCGCCAGCGCCGCCAGAACGCCCGACAGCACCTCTTCGTTCACCCGCAGGACCGGCCCCTCGCCTGCCTCACGCGACAGTTTCAGCGACAGGCTGACGTTGCCGCGGCCCATGGCCTTCTGCAGTTCGGCCCGCAGCGCGACTTCCAGCCCATCCACCCAGTCCGGCACGCGCAGCCGCAGCTCCAGCCCCTTGCCATTGACCGACCGGATGTCCCAGGCCCAGCCGAAGCCCGCCCCCGCCCCGCGCCGCGCGGCAAAGCCCGTCATGGATACCGTCATCGCCTTCTCCCGACCGCGCAATCCTGGGGCGATCATTTACCATTTGTCGAGATTTTCGACCGAATCCGATACAACCGCGCTATGTTTACGTGGCGGTAACACCTTTTGCCGCAGCATTAACCGATCCGAACCGGGGCGCTTCGGCACATCCGGGGCCTAGCAGAGCAAGGCGCGGGCGGCAACAATGCCGAAGACATCAGCGGCAGCATCAGCTCTCGGAAAGGAGACTGCGATGGGATTTTCTTTTCCGGGCTCCTGCAAGGACGGCGGCGGCACGCAGCCGCCGCGCGGCCCGGCCGAGGTCCGCGCCTATTGGGAAGCCCTGCGCCGCGATGGCGCGATCCCCGCGCGGGCCGATCTGGACCCGCGCGGCATGGCCGATGTGCTGGAGCAGGTTTTCGTGGCCGAACGGATCGGCAAGGGCCTTGTCCGGCTGCGCATCGCCGGCATGGCGCTGACCGAACTGGCCGGGGCCGAGATGAGGGGCTTGCCCCTCTCGGCACTTTTTGCGTCCGGGGCGCGGGCGCAGCTTGCCGAAGTGCTGGATCGCGTGCTGACCCTGCCGCAAGTGGCCGAGTTGCAGCTGGCCGCCGAAAGCGGCATTGGCCGCCCCGCGCTTTCGGCCAGGCTCCTGCTGCTGCCGCTGCGTTCGAACGCGGGCGCGCGTGATCTGGTGCTTGGCTGCCTTGCCACAAGGGGCGAGGTCGGCCGCGGGCCGCGCCACTTCTCGATCACCCGCGCGACGGAAGAGCGGCTGACGCTGCCCGGCCTGTCGCAAATTGCCGCGCCCCCTCACCTGTCGGCCTTTGCGGAACCCCCGGTGCCCCCGCTTGCCCCCGCCAGACCGGGCCGCGCCCATCTGCGGCTGGTGCATTCCGCCGGCTGATCCGGCCCCGCCCGCGTTTTCGACGAAAATCCGCTGCGCGCAAAAGCAAAGCCCCGCGAAAATCGCGGGGCCCTGTCTTTGCCTTGGCAGCGTCTTTGCCGGACCAGCGGTCAAAGCGCGACGCGGCGCCCGGCCTCGCGCTGCGCCGAGAGTTCCTCGGCCACAAGGAAGGCCAGCTCCAGCGACTGGCTGGCGTTCAGCCGCGGGTCGCAGGCGGTGTGGTAGCGGTCCGACAGATCCTCATCCGTCACCGCGCGCAAGCCCCCGGTGCATTCGGTCACGTCCTTGCCGGTCATCTCGAAATGAACGCCGCCGGGGATGGTGCCCTCGGCCTTGTGGATCTGGAAGAACTCGCGCACTTCGCGCAGCACGGAATCGAACGGCCGGGTCTTGTAGCCGGTCGAGGATTTGATCGTATTGCCATGCATCGGGTCACAGGACCACAGCACATTGGCCCCCTCTTCCTGCACCGTCCGGACCAGCCGCGGCAGATGGTCGCCCACCTTGCCGGCCCCGAAACGCGCGATCAGGGTCAGGCGCCCGGCCTCATTCGCCGGGTTCAGCTTGGCCATCAGCACCTTCAGATCCTCGGCCGTGGTCGAGGGACCGCATTTCAGCCCGATCGGGTTCAGCACGCCCCGCGCGAATTCGACATGCGCGCCGTCCGGCTGCCGGGTGCGGTCGCCGATCCAGATCATGTGGCCCGACCCCGCCACCGGCTGGCCGGTGATGGAGTCGATCCGGCACAGCGCCTCTTCGTATTCCAGAAGCAGCGCCTCGTGGCTGGTGTAGAACTCCACCGTCGACAGGTTATGCGCCGTCTCGCTGTTCACGCCGGCCGCGTTCATGAAGTCCAGCGCGTCCGAGATCCGGTTGGACAGCTCGCGGTAACGCTCGGCCTTGTCATGCTCTGCGAAGCCAAGGGTCCAGCTGTGGACGCGGTGAATGTCGGCAAAGCCGCCGGTGCTGAATGCCCGCAGCAGGTTCAGCGACGCCGCCGCCTGCGTATAGGCCTGCAGCATGCGCGACGGGTCGGGCTTGCGCGCCTCGACCGTGGCGTCGAAGCCGTTGATGATGTCGCCGCGGTAGCTGGGGTATTCGACGCCGCCGATCACCTCGGTCGGGGCGCTGCGCGGCTTGGCGAACTGCCCCGCCATCCGGCCGACCTTGATCACCGGCACCTTGGCACCATAGGTCAGCACCACCGCCATCTGCAGCATGACCCGGAAAGTGTCGCGGATGTTGTCGGCCGAGAATTCCGAGAAGCTCTCGGCACAGTCGCCGCCCTGCAGCAGAAACGCCTTGCCCTCTGCCGCCGCCGCCAGCTGCTTTTTCAGACGCCGCGCCTCGCCGGCAAAGACCAGCGGGGGATATTTCGCCAGTTGCGCCTCGGCTGCATTCAGCGCGGCGGCATCGGGATAATCCGGCATCTGAATCCGCGGCTTTGCGCGCCAGTCCGATTTCATCCAGCCCTTGGTCATGGCTACACCCCTGGTCGTTTGCGGTAACGGCCTGCATATATGCCCACACGCCCGGGAAGCAAAGGCGAAAAGGCTTGAAAATAGCGGGAAGCGGCCCTTGCGGAAGTCATGGGTTCAGGTATCCATGTGACACAAACGACGCGAACAGGTCGCAGATATGCCCAGCATGCCCCGCAAGGCAACCCAGACCGAGAAGGCGGCCCCCTCGCGGCGCTTTGTCTTCCTGCTTCTGGACAAGTTCACGATGCTGGCCTTCGCTTCGGCGATCGAGCCGCTGCGCATCGCCAACCGGGTGTCCGGCAGGCCGGTCTATTCCTGGGCGCTGGCCGGCGAGAACGGCCGGGACGCGATCTGTTCGAACGGGGCGTCTTTCCATCTCGACATGGGGCTGGAAGAGATCGACCGCGACGATATCGTGCTGGTCTGCGGCGGCATCGACGTCAGCCGCGCCACGACCAAGCCGGTGCTGAACTGGCTGCGGCGCGAAGCCCGGCGCGGCGTCACCATGGGCGGGCTTTGCACCGGCGCCTATGCGCTGGCCAAGGCGGGGCTTCTGGACAGCAAGAAGGCCACGATCCATTGGGAAAACCAGGACGGCTTTCTTGAGGAATTCGAAGAGGTCAAACTGACCAAATCGGTTTTCGTGATGGATGGCAACCGCTGGACCACCGCGGGCGGCACCTCGTCTCTGGACCTGATGCTGAAGGTGATCGCGCAGGACCATGGCGAGGATCTGGCCAATACCGTCGCCGACCAGCTGATCTATTCCACCATCCGCACCGATCAGGACACGCAGCGCCTGTCGATCCCGACCCGGATCGGCGTGCGCCACCCCAAGCTGAGCCAGGTCATCCAGATGATGGAGGGCAACATCGAGGACCCGATGTCCCCCGCCGATCTGGCCGAAGAGGTCGGCATGTCGACCCGCCAGCTGGAGCGGCTGTTCCGCCGCTATCTGAACCGCAGCCCCAAACGCTATTACATGGAACTGCGGCTGCAAAAGGCGCGCAACCTGTTGATGCAGACCGACATGTCGGTGATCAACGTGGCCTTGGCCTGCGGCTTTGCCTCGCCTTCGCATTTCTCGAAATGCTACCGCAGCCATTACAACACCACCCCCTACCGCGAGCGCGGGACGCAAGGCATGCCGGGCGCGGTGCCGGTGCGGCTCTCGATCTGAAAGCCGCCCGCCGGGTGTTCAGAAGACGCTGGCAGGCGATCCAAGCGGATCGGCGCCAAAGCGGTTGTTGCCTGCCGACCCCTTCGTGCAGAAGAAGACCAGCAGCACGATGAAGCCGACCAGCGGCACCAGCGCGATCAGATACCACCAGCCCGAACGGTCGGTGTCATGCAGCCGCCGCACGCCGACGGCCAGCGCGGGCAACAGGTTGCCCAGGGACCAGATGATCGACAGCGGGCCGCCGGCGTAGCTGGCGCTCACGCCGCCCTCGACCGCTTGGACCGCGCCGCTGCCGAAGCCAAGGGCGCTTTCGACCAAGGCAAGCACGACGCTGCCGATCACCAGGAACAGGGTGTACCACCAATACTCGGACCGGGCGGCGCGCCCGCTGAAAGTGACATATTTGCGATAGGCGCTTTTGACGGCCTCGGTGAAGTTCATCGCTTTTCTCCCGTGAAATGCTCAAGTCAAATTCGGCAGCCCTGACAGCGCCGCCGCAATCATCTTCGCGCATTTCACCCCAAACCCCAAGACTTGCCTTGCCCCCGGCCGGGACCCCGAACTTTCGTCGAAAAATTCGTGCCGCCTCCAGCGGCCGGCGGGGCGCAAGGGGTGCGGCGCTGGCGGGGGCGATGGCCGGCGGGGCATGCGCAGGGGCGGCAGGTCTCATTCCGGTCGGTTGCAGGGGACAGGGGCCTTTGCGGGCCGGGCGGGACGAGCCTCTCCGATCCGGGCGCGTGGCCCGGTCTTTTCCCGCATCCTCAAGGACATGTGACCGCTGCCGTTCCGATCCGGCACCCGATGACACAATCGATACACGCTTTTCTTTTGAAATAGGCCCGGCTAGGGTCCGTTCAGGATCACGATCCAAACCAGGGAGACAACCAATGAAAAAACTGCTGCTGGCCGCTTCGGCCGTAGCCCTCTCGGCCGGCGTTTCTGCTGCCGAAGACGTGAAGATCGGCACCCTCCTCGGCGCCACCGGCCCGATCGAGAGCATCGCTCCGAACATGTTCACCTCGGTCGACATGGCCGTCAAGGAGGTCAATGATTCCGGCAAGGCCGCCAATGGCTGGGTGTTCCAGAACGTCCGCGCCGACTCGACCTGCATCGACAACGCCGCCGCCCAGGCCGCGGCCGAGCGTCTGGTGACTTCGGATGGCGTCAAGGGCATCGTCGGCGGCGACTGCTCGGGCGTGACCCGCGCCGTTCTGACCAACGTCGCCATGCCGAACGGCATCTTGATGATCTCGCCCTCGGCCACTTCGCCGGCGCTGTCCTCGGACCCCGATGACGGGCTTTTCTTCCGCACCGTCCCGTCGGACGCGCGTGAAGGCGTGATCATGTGCCAGGTGCTGAAGGACCGCGGCTATACCTCGATCGCGATCTCCTATTCCAACTCGGACTACGGCAAGGGCCAGGCCGAGGCGATCGAAAACAACTGCAAGGAAATGGGCCTGACGGTCACCATCAGCGCCAGCCATGACGACGGCAAGGCCGACTATTCGGCCGAAGTCGCGGCTCTGGCCGCCGCCGGCGGCGAGGTTCTGGTGGTTGCGGGCTACATCGACCAGGGCGGCAAGGGCATCATCCAGGCCTCGCTCGACACCGGCGCCTTCTCGATCTTCGGCCTGCCGGCCGGCATGTATGGTGAAAGCCTGCCCGAGAATGTCGGCCCGGGCCTGAACGGCTCCTTCGGCCAGCACCCGACCTCGACCGCCGAGGGCTATCAGATCTACCTCGACGCGGCCAAGGCGTTCGATCCCTCGTTCGACGGCTCGACCACCTTCGCTTCGCAGTCCTATGACGCGGCGGCACTGATCATGCTGGCGATGCAGGCCGCCAATTCGACCGACAGCAAGGTCTACAAGGACAAGATCCTCGAGATCGCCAACGGTCCTGCGGATGGCTCGGGCGTCAAGATCAAGGCGGGCGAGCTGGGCAAGGCGCTTGAGCTGATCGCCGCCGGCACCGCGATCGACTACGATGGCGCCACGGGTGTCGCCCTTCTTGAAAACGGCGATTCGACCGGCACCTACAGCGAAGACGAAGTCAAGGACGGCAAGTTCGAAAGCGTCGGCATCCGCTGAACCGGCGGGCAACGCTTGACAGATCGGCGCGGCCCGGGCATTGCCCCGGGCCGTTGCCTAAGCAAAAGACCGCCTGACCGGGCCAACCCGGCGTCGATGGCAGGTTCTGACAGGGGGAAGACATGATCAGGGTCGAAGGGCTGCACAAGCATTTCGGCGGCTTTCATGCCGTTGACGGTGCCACGCTTGAGATCGCCACCGGGTCCATCACCGGGCTGATCGGCCCGAATGGTGCCGGGAAAACCACGCTTTTCAACGTGATCGCGGGTCGGCTGCCGCCCACCTCGGGCAAGGTTTTCATGGACGGCGAGGACATCACCGGCCTGCCGCCACATGTGCTGTTCCAGAAGGGCCTGCTGCGCACCTTCCAGATCGCACATGAGTTTTCCTCGATGACCGTGCGCGAGAATCTGATGATGGTGCCGCCGCGCCAGTCGGGAGAGCGGCTGTGGAACGCCCTCTTCTCACGCGGGGAGATCGCCGCCGAGGAAGAGGCGATCCGCAAGAAGGCCAACGAGGTGCTGGACTTCCTGACCATCTCCCATATCGCGGATGAGAAAGCCGGCAATATCTCGGGCGGGCAGAAGAAGCTGGTGGAACTGGGCCGCACCATGATGGTGGATGCCAAGATCGTCTTTCTTGACGAGGTCGGCGCCGGGGTGAACCGCACCCTGCTGAACACCATCGGCGACGCCATCCAGCGGCTGAACAAGGAGCGCGGCTATACGTTCTGCGTCATCGAACACGACATGGATTTCATCGCCCGGCTGTGCGACCCGGTGATCGTCATGGCCGAAGGCAAGGTGCTGGCCCAAGGCACCGTGCATGAGGTCCGCAACGACGAGCGGGTGATCGAGGCCTATCTGGGCACCGGGCTGAAGAACAAGGTCATGGAGGAGCACGCCCATGGCTGAGCGCGCGGAAACCGGATTTTCGTCGAAAACTCGTGACCCGGATTTTCGTCGAAAATCCGCCCCTGCCGCACCGGAGGCGCATCATGGCTGAGCCCTTCCTGATCGGCGAGGCGATGACCGGCGGCTATGGTGCCGCGGACATCCTGCATGCCTGCACCATCGCCGTTGAGCCCGGCGAGATCGCCGTGATCGTCGGCCCCAATGGCGCCGGCAAATCCACCGCCATGAAGGCGGTCTTCGGCATGCTGAAGCTGCGGCAGGGCGCGGTCCGGCTGGCGGGCGAGGACATCACCGCGCTGACCCCGCAGGCCCGCGTCCGCAAGGGCATGGGCTTCGTGCCGCAGACCTCGAACATCTTCACCTCGATGACGGTGGAAGAGAATCTGGAAATGGGCGCCTTCATCCGCGACGACGACAGGATCGCCGAGACGATGGAGCAGGTCTATCACCTGTTCCCGATCCTGAAGGACAAGCGCAACCAGCCGGCGGGGCAGCTTTCGGGCGGCCAGCGCCAGCAGGTCGCCGTCGGCCGGGCGCTGATGACGCAACCGAAGGTGCTGATGCTGGACGAGCCCACGGCCGGGGTCAGCCCCATCGTGATGGACGAGCTGTTCGACCGCATCATCGAGATCGCCCGCACCGGCATATCCATCCTGATGGTAGAACAGAACGCCCGGCAGGCGCTGGAGATCGCCCACAAGGGCTATGTCCTTGTGCAGGGGGCAAACCGCTATACCGACACCGGCAAGGCCCTGCTGGCCGATCCCGATGTCCGCAAATCCTTCCTGGGGGGCTGAGGCCATGGATTTCGCCAACGCCCTGACGGCATTCGCCAATTTCATCCTCGTCCCCGGCCTTGCCTATGGCAGCCAGCTGGCGCTTGGCGCGCTTGGGGTGACGCTGGTTTTCGGCGTGCTGCGGTTCTCGAACTTCGCCCATGGCGACACCATGGCCTTCGGCACCGCCTTTGCCATCCTGATCACCTGGTGGTTCCAGTCGATGGGCATCTCCGCCGGCCCCTTGCCGACGGCCCTTCTGGCCCTGCCCTTCGCAATCGTCATCACGGCCGCCTTCGTCCTTGCCACCGACCGCGTGGTCTATCGCTTCTACCGCAGGCAGAAGGCCAAGCCGATCATCCTTGTCATCGTCTCGGCCGGCGTCATGTTCGTGATGAACGGGCTGGTGCGGATGATCATCGGCACCTCCGAGCAGATCTTCACGGACGGCTCGCGGATGGCGCTGAATCCGGCAGAATTCAAGGCCTGGACCGGGCTTGCCGAACCTTTGGCGATCAAGACCACTGCTGTCGTTTCGGTCGTCGTGGCGCTGGTTTGCGTGGCGCTGCTGTTCTGGTTCCTGCAAAAGACCCGCACCGGCAAGTCGATGCGCGCCTATTCCGACAATGAGGATCTGGCGCTGCTCTCCGGGATCAACCCCGACAAGGTGGTCGCGGTGACCTGGATCATCGCGGCGGCGCTGGCGACCATCGCCGGCACGCTTTACGGGCTGGACAAGAGCTTTCGCGTCTTCGTCTATTTCGGCCTTCTGCTGCCGATCTTCGCCTCGGCTATCGTCGGCGGCCTTGGCAGCCCGCTCGGGGCCATCGTCGGCGGCTATATCATCGCCTTCTCGGAACTGATCGTCACCAATGCCTGGAAGAAGATCGCCGGCTACCTTCTGCCCGACAGCTGGCTGGGCGACGGGCTTTATCAGGCGCTGTCGACCGATTACAAGGTGGCGGTCAGTTTCGTCATCCTGATCATCGTTCTTCTGTTCAAGCCGACCGGCATCTACGGAGCGAAGTGACATGGCCCCGCAAAGCACCTCCTATCGCAACGTGGCGCTGTTTGCTGCGGTCGCCCTGTTGTTCCTGCTGACCGGCTTCCTGCAAAGCTGGAACCTCAGCCTCAGCATCCTGAACCTGGCCCTTCTGTCGGCGATCATGGCCGTGGGGGTGAACATCCAATGGGGCTATGCCGGGCTGTTCTCGACCGGCATCGTCGGCTCAGTCGCGCTTGGCGGCCTTGCGGTCGTGCTGGTCTCGTCAAAGCCCGTGCCCGAGGGCTGGGCGGCGGGCGGGCCGCGCATCGTCCTGGCGCTGCTGTTCGCGGCAGTGGCCATCGCCCTGGCGATCTGGCTTTACCGCAGGCTGAAGCCCGGCACCGCCCGGGCATTGGCGCTGGCGCTGTATCTGGTGGTGATCTTCTTCATCTACCGCGGCATCCTTGACCCGGCCGTGACGGCGGTCGAGGCCAACAACCCCTCGCAGGCCGGCAATATCGGCGGGCTGGGGCTGAACTCGATCTGGGCCTGGCCGGTCGGGGCGCTTCTGGCCGCCGCCGCCGCCTGGGTGATCGGGAAGATCGCCCTTGGCCTGCGCGAGGATTACCTGGCCATTGCGACCCTTGGCATCGCCGAAATCATCGTGGCGGTGATGCGCAACGAGGACTGGCTGGATCGCGGGGTCAAGAACCTCTCGGGCCTGCCGCGCCCCTGGCCGGTGCCGATGGAACTGGACCTGCAGGCCAATCCGGCCTTTGTCGAGACCGCGACAGCCATTGGCATGAACCCGGTCACCGCCTCGACCCTCTTCGTCAAGCTGCTTTACGCCGCGCTTTTCACGGTGTTGCTGCTGCTGCTGATCTGGCTGTGCCAGCGCGCGCTGAACAGCCCCTGGGGCCGCACCATCCGCGCCATCCGCGACAACGAGGTTTCGGCGGCGGCGATGGGCAAGGATGTGAAATACCGCCATTTGCAGATCTTCATCATCGGCTCGGCCGTGGTGGGGCTGGCGGGGGCGATGATGACCTCGATGGATGGCCAGCTGACGCCGCCCAGCTATGCCCCGCTGCGCTTTACCTTCCTGATCTGGGTGATGGTGATCGTCGGCGGATCGGGCAACAACTGGGGCGCGGTCCTTGGCGGTCTGTTGATCGGCTGGCTTTATCTGGCGGTGGAATTCCTTGGCCCGCAGGCGATGGAATGGCTGACGGCGGGCCTGCCCGCCGGCGCGCTGAAGGACCACCTGAAGGACAGCGCGGCGCATATGCGGCTTCTGTCGCTGGGGGTGTTCCTGCTTCTGGTGATGCGCTTTGCCCCAAGGGGCTTGATCCCCGAGAAGTAAGCGCCCGGCCCCGGCGGAGGGCCGGGGGTTTCACACCCCCGCGGGCGACTGCATGCAATCGCCCTTCCCCCGTGGGATATTTGGGGACAGAAAATGGCAGGAAGACATCTGCGACATTTCCTGTCGCAAAACATCGTGCCTTTTACACCCTGCGCCGCCAATCTGCCGCCAACGGATTGAAGCGGAGTTCCCGGAATGAAAACCCATGCGCGCGTGGTGGTGATTGGCGGCGGAGTCGTCGGTTGCTCGGTTCTCTATCACCTGACCAAGCTGGGCTGGTCGGATGTCATGCTGATCGAACGGTCCGAACTGACCTCGGGTTCCACCTGGCATGCGGCGGGCGGCTTCCACACCATCAACGGCGACACCAACATGGCGGCGCTGCAGGGCTATACCATCCGGCTTTACAAAGAGCTGGAAGAGATCACCGGCATGTCCTGCGGGTTGCACCATGTCGGTGGCGTGACGCTGGCCGACAATCAGGCGCGCTTTGACCAGCTGGTCGCCGAACGGGCCAAGCACCGCTATATGGGGCTGGACACCGAGATCGTCGGCCCGGCCGAGATCGCCAAGCTGACCGACGGCATGGTCAATCTCGAAGGCATCATCGGCGGGCTCTACGATCCGCTGGACGGCCACCTTGACCCCTCGGGCACCACCCATGCCTATGCCAAGGCGGCGCGGATGGGCGGGGCCGAGATCGTCCTGCACAACCGCGTGCTGGAGACCAATCCGACCAAGGACGGCTGGGAAGTGGTCACCGAAAAGGGCACCGTCACCTGCGAGCATCTGGTGAACGCCGGCGGCCTCTGGGCACGCGAGATCGGGGCCATGGCCGGGGTCTACCTGCCCCTGTTGCCGATGGCGCACCAGTATCTGGTGACCGACGACATTCCCGAAATCATGGAGATCCTGAAATCCGGCCGCGAATTCCCCCATGTGATGGACCCGGGCGGTGAATCCTATCTGCGCCAGGAAGGCCGCGGTCTCTGCATCGGTTTCTATGAAAAGCCCTGCGAGCCGTGGTCGCTGGACGGCACGCCGTGGGACTTTGGCCATGAGCTGTTGAACGAGCAGTTCGACAAGATCGAGGATTCGGTCAACTTCGCCTATCGCCGCTTCCCGGTGCTGGAGCGCACGGGCGTCAAGCGGGTGATCCATGGCCCCTTCACCTTCGCCCCCGATGGCAACCCGCTGATCGGGCCGGTGCAGGGTCTGAAGAACTACTGGTCCGCCTGCGCGGTGATGGCCGGCTTCAGCCAGGGCGGCGGCATGGGTCTGGCCCTTGCGCAATGGATGATCGAGGGCGAGGTCGAGCGCGATCCGCGCGGCTTCGACGTCAGCCGCTTCGGCACCTGGACCACGGCCGGCTATACCGTGCCCAAGGTGATCGAGAACTATCAGATGCGCTTCTCGGTCGGCTACCCGAACGAGGAACGCCCCGCCGCCCGCCCGTTCCGCATGACGCCCATGTATGAGACCTTTGACCGCATGGGCGCGGTCTGGGGCCAGCAATACGGGCTGGAAGTGGTGAACTACTTCGCCCTGCCCGGCGAGCCGCGGATGGAGGAACCCAGCTTCAAACGCTCGAACGCATGGGAGGCGACCAAGCAGGAAGTCCGCGCCCTGCGCGAAGGCGTCGGCATCAACGAACTCCAGAACTTCGGCAAGTATCTGGTCAAGGGAGAAGGCGCCCGCGCCTGGCTGGACCGGATCATGGCCGGCCGCATCCCCAAGCAGGGCCGCCTCTCGCTGACCCCGATGCTGGCGCATTCGGGCAAGATCATCGGCGACTTCACCGTCTCCTGCCTGTCCGAGACCGAATTCCAGCTGACCGCCAGCTACGGCGCCCAAGGCTGGCACCAGCGTTGGTTCGAGCAGAACGCCGCTCCCGGCGTGACGGTCGAGAACATCTCCGATACCCGCACCGGCTTTACCATCGCCGGGCCGGGGTCGCGCGCGTTGCTGGCAAAGGTCACACGGTCCGATGTCTCGGCCGCCGCCTTCAAGTTCATGGATGTGAAACGCCTGACCGTCGGCATGGCCGATTGCATCGTGCAGCGCGTCAGCTACACCGCCGATCTGGGCTATGAGATCTTCTGCGATGCGATGTCGGTCCAGCATCTGTGGAAGGTGCTGAACGAGGCCGGCGCCGACATGGGCCTGCGCGCCTTCGGGATGCGGGCGATGATGTCCTTGCGGCTGGACAAGTGGTTCGGGTCGTGGGGCCGCGAGTTCAGCCCGGATTACACGCCGATGGAGACCGGGCTGGACCGCTTCATCCAGTGGAACAAGCCGGCAGACTGGATCGGCAAGGCCGCGGCCACGGCCGAAAAGGCCACCGGCCCGAAACGCCGCCTCGTCTCGTTCATCGTCGATGCCAAGGATGCCGATGTGGTGGCATGGGAGCCGATCTGGCTGAAGGGCGAAGTCGTCGGCTTCTGCACCTCGGGCGGGTTCAGCCATTGGACGGGCAAATCGGTGGCGCAGGGCTTCCTGCCCGCCGATGCCGTCAAGGATGGCCTGGAATGCGAGATCGAGATCCTTGGCGAGCGCCGCAAGGCGACGGTCCAGCTTGCCCCGATCTGGGATGACGGCGGCCGCATGCGCGACTGATCCCCTTCATCTTGGCCAAAATATCCTCGGGGGGTGAAGGGGGGCAGACAGCCCCCCTTCTTCCACGCTAGCCTCGGGTGATGCCTTTGCCCGTCATCCTGATCCTTGCCGCAGGCGCCTCCCGCCGCATGGGGCGCGCCGACAAGCTGATGCAGCAGGTGTCCGGCCGCCCGCTCTTGCGGTTGATGGCCGAACGGGCGCTCTCGACCAAGGCGACGGTTCTGGTGGTGTTGCCGCCGGATCGGCCAGAGCGGGCAAGGGCGCTGTCAGACCTGCCGCTGCTACTCACCCTCGCCCCGAACGCCGCCGAGGGCATGGCCGCAAGCCTGCGCGCCGGCATCGCTGCCCTGCCCCCGGGCACCCCTGCCGTGATGATCCTGCCGGCCGACATGCCCGGGATCACCGCGACCGATCTGTCAGCACTTCTTCGCGCGCATGCAGCGCAGCCGGAGATGATCCTGCGCGGGACCGATGCCGATGGGCGCGAGGGCCACCCGGTCCTGTTTCCCGCCGCCCATTTCCCCGCCCTCGCCACGCTGACCGGCGATCAGGGCGCAAGGCCGGTCCTGCAGGCCAACCGCGAGACTGTCCGCAAGGTTGCCCTGCCCGGCCGTCACGCCACACTGGATCTCGACACGCCGGAAGACTGGGCCGCCTTTCGCGCCTCAGGCGGCGAGTAGAACCCGCGCCTCATAGCCTTTCAAGGTCATCCGGGCCGCGGGGAAGGCGATCCCTGTCGCCGCAAGCCCGGGGAACAGCGTCATGATCTCGTCCCGCTGCGCCTGATCCATGCCGCCCACCATTCGGCTGGCGGGCTGGAAGCTTTCGGTCCAGATCCCGTCCGAGCACAGGAGCTCATGCGCGTCGAACATCACATGGATGTAGTCGATGCCGCGCGTCAGCACCTGCCGGATGCCTGCCTGTCCGCACAGATGGATGGCCGCCACCAGCACCTCGGGCTCGCCGAACAGTGTCTCGGCGCGCGGGCCCTCGATCAGGACGCGGTGCTGCGGCGAGACGCGCATGTCGCGCACCGGCTGGCCCGCGCCCAGCGCCCCCGCCGGTATCAGGACCGGCCGCAACTCGGGCCAGGCCACAAGATCGGCCAGGCTCAGCGTCTTGCGCCCGACCCAGGTGACCGGCCGCAAGCCACCATCGCGGGTGGCGATCAGATCGCCCGGAACCAGATCCTCGACGGCCCGCTCTCCATCGCGGGCCTGAAGTCGCGTGCCCGGGGTAAAGCACGGGATGATGTTCTCGATATCGGTGAACTGAAGCGTCCCGATCAGGTTGCCCAGCGCGTCGAAATACTCGACATAGCCGTTCTCGGGGTTCAGCGCGTCGCGGTGAACCTTCAGCCGGCCGTCAGTCATCCCGGACAGGTCCAGCGTATCATAGTCATCGCCGGTGCTGCCGCCGTTGACCGTGTCGCCCATACCGCCATAGATGGTGTCGCGGTCGGCCCCGCCGTCCAGCAGGTTGCCGCCCGTGCCGCCGTAAAGCACGTCGTTTCCGGCCCCGCCATAAAGGCTGTCCCGGCCGGGCCCGGCGATCAGGACGTCATTTCCGATGCCGCCGTCCAGGAAATCGTTGCCCAGTCCGCCATCCAGCGTGTCGTCGCCGTCTTCGCCGAACAGCGCGTCATTGCCCGCATCGCCATAGATGCGATCATTGCCGTTGCCGGACCAGACGGTGTCATTGCCGGCGCCGCCATAGATCAGATCGTCCCCGCCCAGCACAGAGCCGGTGATATCGTCGATCGTGTCATCGCCGCCGCCGCCATAGACGGTGTCGTTGCCGGCGCCGAACTGGATGGTGTCATTGCCCTCGCCGCCTTCGATCCAGTCAGAGCCGTCGCCGCCGAAGATCTGATCCGCCCCGTCGCCACCATAGATCCGGTCGGAGCCGTCTCCCCCCGTCAGCGTGTCGGCACCCGCGCCCCCGAACAGCTGATCGTTCCCGACACCGCCATCAAGGCTGTCGGCCCCGTCCCCGCCAAGCAGGGTATCATCGCCGGCGCCGCCGAAAAGCTGGTCGTTGTCGATGCCGCCGTCCAGACTGTCGTTGCCATCGCCACCATAAAGCGAGTCATTGCCCGCCCCGCCGAACAAGCGGTCGGCGCCTTCATCGCCGTAAAGCGTGTCATGCCCGGCTTCGCCCATCAGGCTGTCATCGCCGGTCCCGCCATAGACAAGGTCATTGCCAAGTCCGGCGTTGACCGTGTCATTGCCGGCACCGGCGCGGATACGATCATCGTTCAGGCTGGACCCGACGATCCCGTCGTTGTTGTCGACCCGGTCGGTGCCATTGCCGATCGGCTCTTCATAAGAGGCATTGATAAGGTCGTTCCCGGCGGTGCCGTCGATCCAGCCATCGTCCCAGCCGGTCACGACGCGGTCGATGCCAAGGCCCAGATAGCTGATCGTCCTGTCTGTGATCGAATTCAGCCGGATCGAGACGATCGGCTTCAGCTGATAGGCAGCGGTGTCGGCTGCCGATCCGCCGATCGCCTCGGGAGCAAGAAAGAGATGGCCATCCGTGCTTTGCGCAATCACGGCAGTCACTGTGCCGGTGGTCCCATCGGCATAGGTGATCGTCGCGTTGTAGATGACGGTGGCGTCAAAGGTGAAGGTCTGGACGCCGGCACCAATGTTGGTGGTGAACTGGTCGCTGGCGTCATAGTTGTTCTGATCCAGCGCCGTGGCATCGCCGCCGACGTTGATCATGGTCGCCTGGGTGATCGCGTTGTAAAGCGGTGAACCGGTGGTGCCGTAGGTCTGTCCGACCAGTGCCGAGGCGTTCTCGGCGTTGGCGTTGCCCTCGTATGGGTCGATCAGCGGGCCGGTGCCGAGATGAATCCAGTTGAACGTCGTTGCCATGGCTCACCCCCGTCCGGCCGCAGGCGTCGGAAGTGCATGGCTCCAGCCTCGGTCAACCGATGCTGAAAGGGGGAAATGATGGCGTTCAATGGTCACTCTTGCAGTCCTTGCAGCGTCTTTCCTTGCAAAGACTTAACCGGATGAGGTGGCGACTTTGGGGCCGGATTGGGGCTTGTTTCCATCCTGGAAACCCCCTGCAGCCCCGGATCGACAAGGCTGCAGGGGTGAATCCTGGCCAATTGATGGCGGGATCAGCCCGGCATGAGAAGCCGGGCCTCGTGACGCTTCAGGCTAAGCCTCACGGCCGGGAACAGGAAGCCAAGCCTCAGCTCGGGGAAAAGTTCAAGCAGCTCTGCCCGCGGACCATCGTCCATCCCCGCCAGCGTCAGGTCGCCCGGCTGGTAGCTTTCGGTCCAGACCCCGTCAGACCGCAGGATCTCATGCCGGTCGAAAAGCAGGTGGATGTAGCTGATATCCCCGGCCCAGTCCTCCTGCGTGATCCCGGCGCGGCCCGCCAGATACCCGGCGGCGACCAGAACCTCCTGTTCACCGAACAGAAGCTCGGCCCGCGGTCCGGTGATCAACACCCGATGCTGCGGAGAGACCACAAGATCCCGCTCGGGCTGTTGGGGCCCAAGCGCGCCTGTGCGGATGCGAACCGGGTTGAGATGCGGCGCCGCCGCCAGTTCTTCCCTGCCAAGGTCGCGCCGGCCGACCCATCGGATCGGCTGATAGCCGTTGTCGCGGGTCAGCACGCGGTTGCCCACCTGCAGATCCTCGACGCGCACCTCGCCCCTGTCGGTGGCGATCATCGCGCCCGGCGTGAAGCAGGGCACGATGATGTTCTCGATGTTGGAGAACACAAGGCCGCCGACCACGTTGCCATTGCCGTCCAGGAACTCGACCGTGCCGTTTTCGGCGTTCGTCGGGTCATAGATGATGCGGACGTCACCGCTGTAGCCGGACAGGTCAAGCGTATCCCAGTCGTCGCCACCCTCGCCGCCATCGACGACATCGCCGATTCCGCCGTAGATGTAATCGCGGTCGTCGCCGCCATGGATCGTATCGGCGTCGGCGCCACCCGTCAGCGTGTCATTGCCGGCACCACCATAAAGGAGGTCATCCCCCTCCTCGCCAAGAAGGCTGTCGTTCCCGGCATCGCCGTAAAGCGTGTCGTTCCCCTGGCCGCCGAACAGGGTGTCGTTGCCGTCCTGGCCTTTGACAGAGTCATTGCCGTCGCCCGCCAGCACGAGATCGTCGCCCGCACCCGCATGGATGATGTCGTCGTTGGTGCCCGCCGCATTGTCCGAGGCGTCAACCCTGTCGCCTTCGGGGTCGCCGGTATAATTGACGTCGATCACATCGTTGCCGGCCGTGCCCTCGACCGTTTCATTGGGCGTTGGCGGCCCCCCGTCGATGACGACATGTTCGATGTTCTCGAACCGCAGCGTCCCGCCGTCATTGAAAAAGACCGTGCCATTCTCGGGGTTGCCGGTGTCGTAGACGATCTCCAGCACATTGCTGACATGAAGCGTGTCGTTGTCTTCGCCGGTGATGAAGGTCTCGCCGCCATCGACGTAGTCACCGGCACCGCCATAGAAAATGTCGGCGTCATCCTCGCCGAACATGCTGTCATTGCCTGCGCCGCCGAACAGCGTATCGGCCCCGTCCGAGCCATAGATCATGTCGTTGCCGTCACCGCCGTAGACGGCGTCATCGCCACCCGAGCCTGTGATGGTGTCGTCGCCATCGCCGCCATAGACAAAGTCGTTGCCGTACCCGCCATAGGCCTGATCATTGCCCGTGCCGGCATAGACGAAGTCGTTGCCAAGCCCGCCATAGACGGAATCGTCGCCGGCTTCGCCATAGACCTTGTCATTGCCGGCGTCGCCGCGCAGGAAATCGTTGCCGGCACCGCCCTGCAGCAGGTCGTCGCCCTCGTCGCCCTGCATGTAGTCGTTGCCCTGGCCGCCGTAGAGGCCGTCGTTGCCCGCGCCGCCATAGACGAAATCGTTGTCGTCGCCCGCAATGACCGTATCGTCGCCGCCCCCGGCGAAGACCTCGTCATTTCCGCTGCCCGTCTCGATGGAATCGTTGCCAGATCCACCGGTGACAAAGTCATGGCCGGCGCCGGTCAGCAGCGTGGTGCCGCCGGTGGTGTCTCCGGC
The DNA here is from genome assembly GCA_934500835.1 of uncultured Paracoccaceae bacterium. Taxonomy (GTDB): domain Bacteria; phylum Pseudomonadota; class Alphaproteobacteria; order Rhodobacterales; family Rhodobacteraceae; genus Pseudogemmobacter. The sequence goes on from CAKSTR010000001.1 coordinate 78,722, forward strand.
ATGGACCGTGTCATTGCCATCGCCGGTGATCAGCGTCTCGATGCCGTCGAAATTCCCGCCACCGGACGCACCGTGGTAGCCGAAACTGCCCAAGCCATCGCCGTTGAAGTGGACATTGACCCCATCGGCGCCCGTGCCGGGCAGCTGGAGCGTGTCGTTGTCGCCGGTGCCGGTGCCGCCATAGACCTGGACGAAGCCCGCGCCGGTCTCGACGATCAGCCGGTCATTTCCGTCGCCACCGTACAGCGTGTCGTTGCCCGGTCCGCCCGTGCCGCCCGCAATCAGCGTGTCGTCGCCGGCCCCGCCAAAGACCTGATCGTCCCCGGCACCGGCGCGGACTATGTCATTGCCATCGCCGGCTTCGACGGTGTCATTGTCGCCATCGGTGCCGTCGATCTGATCGCCTTCCGCATCGACATAGCCCGCGCCGATGACATCATCGCCGGAGGTTCCGTTGACGATATCGTTCCCCGTCACCGCCGGCGTGGTGTCAACGCCGTTCACCACCAGATTTTCGATGTTCTGGAAGGTGAGGCTGGTTCCGTCGTTGAACTCGACCGTGCCGGACTCGTTGTTGCCGCCGCCATAGATGACATTGGCCACGTCGTTGACGATCAGCGTGTCGAAATCGTCGCCGTCCTCTCCGCCGTCGACGAAATCGCCGGCCTCGCCGTGGAAGGTGTCGCGCCCGGCGCCGCCGAACATGCTGTCATTGCCGGCGCCGCCGGTCAGCGTGTCATTGCCGGCGTCGCCGGACAGCGTGTCGTCGCCCGAGCCACCTTCAAGCAGGTCGTTGCCGGCGCCGCCCGACAGGCTGTCATTGCCATCCGTCAGCGTCTCCCACGCCGGGGTGGCGTCCACCGCCAGCGTGTAATAGACGCCATCGCCGCTGCCATCGGTCGAAAGCTGTTGCACCGAGACCGAGGTCATCGGCCCATGCAGCGTCAGCACTGCCGGCACGAAAACGCCCTGCGGGTCTGCCATGGCGGTCAGGTGGCCATCGCCATCGACGATGTAGGAGGTGCTGCCGCCGCTGAACTCGGCCAGGCCAAGCGCCATCGCCTGATTCAGGTCGATCGGCTGACCGTCGACCCAGATCACCAGCGTTTCCATGGTGTTGAGGCCGGTGATGCTGATCTGCACCCCCGCGACATCGGCTGTGAAGTCATGGGTATGGGTCTCGTCGGTCGCGCCGCCGTCGCCCACCTGATAGCCCTTGACCAGAAGGGTGCCGCCGCCGTCCGGGTCCTGCACCTCGAAGGCGGTGTCGCGGGCCGTTCCGGCATCGGAACTGACGGAATACCCGAAATCGGCATTGCCGGCAGAGCCGAGGACGGTGCCCGACTGGCCTCCGACCATCACGTAATCAGGCGCGTGCGAGGCGGCGATCTGTTCGTCCTGCCCGCCGCGCAGCGTGTCGTCGCCATCGCCGCCTTCCAGCGTGTCGGCACCCAGCCCGCCATCAAGAAGGTCATTGCCGGCGCCCGCCGACAGGCTGTCATCGCCCGTGCCGCCGAAAAGCTGGTCCGCGCCGTCGCCGCTCAGCAGGGTGTCGTCCCCCTCGCCACCCTCGGCAAGGGTCGGGCCATCGGTGTCGGACAAGAGGTCATTGCCCTCGCCGCCCTGCAGCGTGTCGCTGCCGGCGCCGCCATAGACCTGATCGTCGCCGCCGCCGCCGACAAGGCTGTCATCGCCCGAACCGCCGCGGATCAGGTCGTTGTCATCGCCGCCGTCGATGGTGTCGTTGCCGTCGTCGCCATCCAGGCTGTCGTCGCCCGACCCGCCAAGGATGGAATCGTCTCCTGCCCCGCCCGAGACGCTGTCCGCGCCGAAACCCGCATCGATGCTGTCATTGCCGCCGCCGCCGGTGATGGTGTCATTGCCGATCCCGCCGGCGATGACATCATGACCTTCGCCGCCATCCAGAACATCGGCATCCGCGCCATAGGCCGTGGGCGGGTTGGTGTCGACGAGAAGGCCATAGATCGTGCCGTTGCCGGCGCCGCTGTCGGAAATGTTCTGCACCGAAAGCGTGGTGAAGGGCTGCAGGATCGTCAGGGTCGCGGGGACGGGTTCGGCCACTGCGGGTCCGGTCGCGACCAGCGCCCCGCCGCCGTCGATCCCGAAGCCGGTGGTGCCGGGATCAAGGCTGACAAGCCCCGCCGCAACGGCAGCATTGAGATCAAGCGCAACCCCGTCCAGCCAGATCACCACGGATTCCGCAGGGTCGATATCGGCAAGCGACAGGACCGCCCCTGCCACCTGCTGCCCGAAGGCATGGGTGTGGGTCTCATTGGCATCGGCGCCATTGCCGAGGTGATAGCCCGTCATCAAGCCGCCGCCCTCGGTGGTGATGGTCCCGCTGTCGACGCCGTTGCCGTCGCTGGTGACGGCATGCGTGAAGTCGGTGTTGCCGTTAGTGCCGGTCAGGGTCTGGCCGGGACCCTCAATTTCGGAATATTCCTGATAGACCGGATATTCGGGGCCGCCGCTGAGCGTATCATCGCCATCGCCGCCCGACAGCGTGTCCGATCCTTCATCGCCCGACAGCTGATCATTGCCCGCGCCGCCGCCGATCAGGTCATCGCCGCCGCCGCCGGACAGGGTGTCGTCCTCTGCGCTGCCGGTCAGTGTGTCATTGTCGGCCCCGCCGCTGGCCTCGGTTGCGGTCGTGAATTCCTCGTTGATCGGCATAGGCAGCTTCCCGTTTTCAACACTTCACCGCGCAGCGCGGCGCATACCGAAGGCCCAACCGGACGGCACGGAATCACTTCCGCCTGAAGCCGGTTATCGACAACGGGCATAGGAGTTCATTGCGGCGAATCCGGGAGCCGATCATGGCGTGCCCATGAGGAATTGCGGCTGAACAAAGGCCGTCAAACATCAGCATTCCTGCCTCTGGCCCGTGACGAAGGGGGCGGGGCAACCCGTCTCCAGGACGGAAAACAGGTCCTGGCATAGAAAAGGGCCCCCGCGAGGGAGGCCCTTTCCATGTGCGTCCGGAGGCCTTTGCAGGCGGACCCGGTCCGCGCTGCATAACCTTTTACTTGACCAGAAGCCGGGCTTCGTGCCGCTTCAGGGTCCGGCGGGCGGCCTGATAATCCTCAAGCCCCTTTTCCGACTTCAACTCGGGGAAAAGCTCGAAAATCTCGGTCCGCTGGGCATTGCCCATGCCCTTCAGGGTGTAGTCGCCGGGCTGGAAGCTTTCGGTCCATGCCCCGTTCGACAGCACGACCTCGTGGCGGTCGAACATGAAGTGGATGTAGTTCACGCCGATCGCCTCGACCGCGTGCACCCCTTGCGTGCCCACCAGATGCTTTGCCGCGACCAGCACTTCATGCTCGTCGAAGTAAAGCTGGGTCCGGTCGTTGGCGACCAGAAGCCGGTGGTTGGGCGAGACCATCATGTCCTGCTCCGGCAGCCCGTTGCCAAGCGCGCCGCGCTTGATGAAGATCGGCTGCAGGTGGCTGTTCAGCCGCAGATCCTGCCCGGTCAGCGCCTTCTCACCCGTCCAGCGGATTTCCTGGATGCCGTTGTCGCGCGTCACCACCTTGTCGCCCGCCTGCAGGCTTTCCACCGGAACCTCGCCCCGCGGCGTCGCGATCAGCGTGCCGGGGGTGAAGCAGGGGATGACGTTCTCGATGTTGATGAAGCTCAGCGTCCCGGTTTCGTTGCCGTCCTCGTCCAGGAAGTGGACGGTGCCGTTCTCGGGGTTGGTCGGGTCGTAGACGATGTGCAGCGGACCGGCCCCGCTGAGATCCAGCGTGTCATAGTCGTCGCCGTTCTCGTTGCCGTCGATGAAGTCGCCGATGCCGTTCTGCTGGTTGTCGACGATGAACAGATCCCGGTCGCCGCCACCATAGAGCGAGTCCACCCCCGCACCGCCATAAAGCGTGTCGTTGCCGGCACCGCCATAGGCCACGTCATCGCCGTCGCCGCCGTAAAGCACGTCGTTGCCGTTGTCGCCGTAGAGCAGGTCATTGCCCACGCCGCCATTGACCACATCGTCGCCGGCACCGCCGCGCAGCGTGTCGTCGCCCTCGTCGCCGTTCAGCGTGTCGTTGCCACGGTCGCCCGAAAGCACGTCGTTGCCGATGCCGCCGAACAGAAGGTCATTGCCCTCGCCGCCCGAAAGCGTGTCATTGCCCTGGTCGCCGTGCAGCGTGTCCTCGCCGCGGTCGCCATGCAGCTCGTCATCATCGACACCGCCATACATCAGGTCGTTGCCGGCACCGCCATAAAGCGTGTCGTCATCGTCCCGGCCGTAGATCGTGTCGTTGCCCTGACCGCCGTAGATCAGGTCGCGGTTGTTGTCGGGGTCCAGGTCCAGATCGTCCGGGATGTCCAGAAGATCGTTGCCGATCGGGCCAAGACCGCCATAGATCAGGTCGTCGCCTTCGCCGCCATAGATCGTATCGGCCCCTTCGCCGCCGATCACCGTGTCGTTGCCACGACCGGCATAGACCTCGTCGGCGTCAACACCGGAGTCGATGTAGTCGTTGCCCGCACCGCCATAGATGGTGTCGGCATCGTCGCCGGTCAGGATCGTGTCATCGCCCTGGCCGCCGTAGACCAGATCGCGGTCATTGTTCGGATCGGCGTCCGCCGGGTAGAAGCCCGGATAGCCGCGGTCCGGCGACTGGGCGCCGCCCGAAGTGTCGATGAAGTCGTTGCCCTGGTGGCCATAAGCGGTGTCGTTGCCCGAGCCGCCGATGATGCTGTCATCGCCCATGTTGCCGGTCAGGCTGTCATCGCCCGAGCCGCCGAACAGGGTGTCATCGCCGCGGCCGCCGTAAAGCGTGTCGTTGCCGGCGCCGCCATAGGCCTCGTCATTGCCGGAATTGCCATAGACCAGGTCGTTGCCGTCGCCGGCACGGATCGTGTCATTGCCAAGCCCGGCAAGGATGGTGTCGTTGCCGGCACCCGCCTCGATCCGGTCGTCATTCGGGCCATCGCCCGGAATGATCGCGTCATTGGCGTCAACACGGTCGCCATCGGTCGGATCGACATAGGTGTGGTCGATCAGATCGTCGCCGTCGGTGCCGCGGACGATACCGTCAGGACCGCCGGTTGCGGGGTTGACCGTGACCGCAACCTGCCCGGTGTCGGTGCCGCCGTTGCCGTCCGAAATCTCGTACTCGATCGTCGTGTCGCCGGTGAAGCCGGCATCCGGGGTGAAGGTGATCGTGCCGTCCGCATTCACCACGACCGTGCCGTTGGGCGACGTCGGGCTGCCGGTGACGGTGAGGGTGTCGCCATCGACATCGGTGTCATTGGCCAGGACCGGGATGACCACGGCGGTGCCGACCGTGGTGGTCGCGGTGTCGTCATTGGCGACCGGCGCGTCATTCACCGGCGTGACATTGACCGCAACGGTCGAGGTTGCAGTATTGCCGTCGGGATCGGTCACCACATAGGTGATGGTGTCCGGCCCGTTGTAATTCTCATCCGGCGTATAGGTGATCGTGCCGTCCTGGTTCACCGTGACGGTGCCGTGATCGGCGGTCGGAGTGCCGTCGATGCTCAGCGTGTCGCCGTTCGGATCGGTATCATTGGCCAGCACGTCGATGATGACCGGCGTGTCTTCCGGCGTTTCGGCCTCATCCGGGTTGGCTTCGGGAGCGAAGTTGTTGTCGACGGTGTCCGACAGCGAGAAGAAGTCGACCGTGCCATGGAAATGGCTGTCGATATTGTTCAGGATATTGGGGTCCGAATGCGACTGACCGGCGCCGACGATCCAGGGCTGGCTCTGGTCGGCCATGTCCATGGTCAGTTCGGCCGGCACATTGGCGGTATAGTCGGTGCCCGCGGTCTGGTTCTCGACGATCAGCTTGCCGCCTGCACCGCCCTCGTCCCAGGAATAGCTGAGATTGATGGTGTCGCCCGGCTGGTAGAAGTCCGGCCCGGTCGAGAAGCTGGTCGAGCCGCCTTCCGTCTCATGGGTGATCTGGACCGACCCGTCGGGGAACACCTCGACACGGTAGCTGCCCTGGTTCTCGCCGACCGAGTCGCGCGACAGCACGGTCTGCGGACCGCTCATGTCGGTGCTGGTCGGGCGGAAGTTGATCTCCAGCGTGCCTTTGTCCATCTGGAACTGCGGCGCCGGGTAGATCTTGGCGAAATCGTTGACGCCATCGAGAACGAGGTCGCCACCCGAAGCCGTCGCCCCGTTCACGTAGATCCCGTTCTGGACCCCGTTGATCGGCGCATCATCAACAACCGTCGAGCTGTCGTCGAAATTGTAAAGCGCGAAAACCGGCATCTTCGTTCCCTCGTATCCTGTGGGCGTACCCGCCACACCCCGCGTTCGATCCCGTTGCGACCGGATGGCCGCAACGCAAGACGTCACGAAGCCCGCCAGGACGGCAGGCCCGTGCAGACCGATCGCGCAGGTGATGTGATGAGGGGGATGCCATGGCTACAAAAAGCCATCGTCAGAAATGACGTTTCCGGTTCCCCGGCTGCGGCAGCACTCTCGTCACCGTATCCGCGTCTTGCGACGCGTCACCAACATACGACCGCCCCCACGGCCCATACGTCTTCAGTAGACATGTCTCTGATACCTTTCGTTGACCCTGCGGCAAAGGGAAAAACGGCGACATTCTGTCAAATTGAAGGGGATAACCCTGTCCGCAGCGGGGATTCGCGCCAGGGTTGCATACCCGATTGTTTCGATTTCAGCGCCTCTCGCGGGGCATTTTTTCGGCGAGTGGCAGGGATTCACGCCATATCGGCAGACTCGCCGCAACTTGCCGGAGTGACTGTTGCCGGAAACGCAACTTGGGCAGGTCTGCCTTGATCCGTTTGCCAATATGTCAAATCGCGGCAAGTTTTCGGCAACACCTTTGAGGCGAGTGTGGAAACCGGAACCAATCGTGGCAAATCCTAAGGATCAGCGCGCGCCAACCAACGGTCAACCTTGCCAGTGCCCGAATCAGCCTGTCAGAACGGCGCCTTGCGGCCTGCGATTCGCGGCAATCCTGCATTGGGTCAAGGCGGGACCGGGCCTGGTACGGGTGGTCGGACTCGAACCGACACTCCTTGCGGAAACAGAGTTTGAGTCTGTCGCGTCTACCATTCCGCCACACCCGCCCGGACAACCCGCCTGGTAGCGCCGGACCTGGGTCCGGTTGCGGGTGCCTCTGTCTAACCGGGCGGGGCGGGGATGTTCAAGCCCCCGCCCCGCCCGGCCTTGCGATCAGATCAAAGGTCGTTGCTGGAGAACGTGTCGCAATCGGCAATCCGCCCGGATTTCAGCCCGATCAGGAACCAGCGCGACCGCTGTTCGGATGTGCCATGGGTGAAGGTATGCGGCATCGGCCGGCGGCCGGCATTGGCCTGCAGCGTATCGTCACCGATCTGGCGGGCGGCATTCACTGCCTCTTCCAGATCGCCCGGCTCGATGGTGCCCAGTTCCTTCGCGGCGGCTCTGGCCCAGATGCCCGACAGGCAATCGGCCTGCAATTCGATCCTGACCGAGATTTCGTTCGACTCCGCCTCGCCGACCTGCTGGCGGATCTGGTTGGCCTTGCCAAGGATGCCCAGTTCATCCTGCACATGGTGGCCGACCTCATGCGCCACCACATAGGCCGCGGCGAAATCGCCCTTGGCGCCAAGGCGCTGCGACAGCGTGGTGAAGAAAGAGGTGTCGAGATAGACCTTCTTGTCGGCAGGGCAGTAGAACGGCCCCGTCGCCTCGGAGGCGCCGCCGCAGGCCGAGGGGGTGTGGTCCTTGAAGAGCACAAGCGTCGTCGGCGTGTAGCTGCGGTTCAGCTGGTCGCGGAAGACGGTGGACCAGATCTCTTCGGTATCGGCCAGGGTGACGGCGACGAATTCCCCGGCCTGACGGTCCGCCTCGGTCAGTTCGGCCTGTCCCTCGACGGTCAGCGAGCCGGGCTCGCTCTGGCCGCCCAGAAACTGGCTGGGATCGACGCCAAGGAACAGCGCAAGCACGATGACCACGACGGCGCCAAGCCCGCCGACCTGCGCCGTACGCACCGGGCGGCCCCCCGGCCCGCCGCCGAATCCCCTGCCGGCCTGCCCGCGCCGATCCTCGATGTTGCGGCTCTGGCGGCGACCTTTCCATTCCATTCCGGCACCCCTTCGTGACTGCGGGCCAGGGCCCGGACCGGGAAAGCCTAACCGCAAGCCCGCCGCCCCGGAAGGGGGAGCTTTCACCGGCCCGTGTCTTTCACCTGCCGCCGCCGGGCGCTATGGTCGCGCCGCATCGGCAAGGGGAACGACTATGGCGGCAGCGACGGCGACACGCGCGATGACCATCGCGGGGCTTGGATCGGCGGCCCTTCTGGCCGGCGCCTTCGCCTTCCAGTACATCGGCGGCCTGCCCCCCTGCCAGCTGTGCCTGTGGCAACGCTGGCCCCATGCCGCGGCGGTGCTGATCCTTGCGCTGGCGCTGGCGACTGGCTGGCGCTGGCTGGCATGGATCGGGGCGCTGGCCGCGCTGACCACGGCCGGGATCGGTCTTTTCCACGCCGGAGTCGAACAGGGATGGTGGGAGTTCGTGTCCTCCTGCACCCAGGGCTCCATCGCCGGGCTGTCCGGTGCCGAGTTGCTGGACCCGACGCTGGCCACTGCGCCGCCGGTGCGCTGCGATGCGATTGCCTGGTCGTTGCTGGGGATCTCCATGGCCGGATGGAATGCCATCGTGTCCGCCGGGCTGGCGCTGATCTGGGTCTTTGCCGCGACCCGGCCGCGCTGAGGCGTTATCTCTCGTCGAACGATCGTCAGCCGGCCCGGACGACCGGCTCGACCCCCATCAGCCTTGCATGTTCCTGGATGGCGAAGCGGTCGGTCATGCCGGCGACGTAATCGGCGACGATCCGCGCCAGCTCCGTCTCATCCGCAGCCGCCGCCACATCGGCCGCCCATTCCGCCGGCAAGAGATCCGGCTGCGCCAGGAACAGCGGGAAGAGGTCATCGACCACCCGTGTCACCTGCGCCCGCACCTCCATCACGCTGGGCGCGCGATACATGCGGTGGAACAGGAAAGCGCGCACCGCCTTCAGTTCCTGATACAGCGGCTTGGAGAACCGGATGATCGTGGTGCCCATGTGGCGGATGTCGTCCACCGACTGCGGTTGTGCCGCCGCCAGCCGGTTCTGCGCCACCGCGATCACATCCTCGACCATCCGGCCGAACACCCGCCGCAGCGCCTCATGCCGCCGGCGCATCCGGTCCAGCCCGGGATGCAGCCGGTCGACCTCTTCGAAGGCGGGGCCGGTGACCGGCAGATCCATCAGATCCTCTTCGGTGAAGAGGCCCGAGCGCAGCCCGTCATGCAGGTCATGGTGCGAATAGGCGACGTCATCGGCGATGGCCGCCACCTGCGCCTCGGCCGAGGCGTGGGTGTCCAGTTCCAGATCCCATGCGGCATTCACCTCGGCCAGCGCATAGGGCAAGGGGCCGTCATGCTTCTTGTCGGCATTGGGGCCGGTGACCGGGCCGTTGTGCTTGGCGATGCCCTCAAGCGTTTCCCATGTCAGGTTCAGCCCGTCGAAGCCGGCATAGTGCCGTTCAAGCCGGGTCACGATCCGCAAGGCCTGGGCGTTGTGGTCAAAGCCGCCATAGGGCGCCATCAACCGCTCCATCGCGTCTTCGCCGGTATGGCCAAAGGGGGTGTGGCCCAGATCATGCGCCAGCGCGATGGCCTCGGCCAGATCGGTGTTCAGACCAAGGACGCCGCTGATCGTGCGCGCCACCTGCGCCACTTCGATCGAATGGGTCAGCCGGGTGCGGTAATAGTCGCCCTCATGTTCGACGAAGACCTGCGTCTTGTGCTTCAGCCGCCGGAAGGCCGAGGAATGGATGATCCGGTCACGATCCCGCTGGAACGGGCTGCGGAAAGAGGACATGCCCTCATCATACAGCCGGCCGCGCGAGGCCGAGGGCTGGCAGGCAAAGGGGGCAAGCATCGGTCGGTCCCTGGCATTCTGGGCGGCCCTGACGGGTCGCGGGCTTGTTCATTGCGTCTTTCCCCATATATGGGCAGAATGACGGAAAGCCCACGGGAACAGCCATGGAACTGACACTCCCTCCTCGTGTGACCGACCGCGCCTTTGCGCGGCTGGCCGAGATCGCCGAGATGACCGGCGAGCAGAAGGCGCTGCGCGTGGGCGTCTCGGGCGGCGGCTGTTCGGGGTTCCAGTACGACATCCGGCTGGATGACGCGGCCGCCGATGACGTGGTGCTGGAGAAGCAGGGGCAGAAGGTGCTGGTCGATCCGGTCTCGCTGCCCTTCCTGCAGAATGCGGTGATCGATTTCACCGACGAGCTGATCGGCGCCCGCTTCGTGATCGAAAACCCGAACGCCAGCAGTTCCTGCGGCTGCGGCACCAGCTTCTCGATCTGAGCCGCAGGCCGCGGCCGGGGATGCCTCCGGCGGGGATATTTCAGCCAGCGTGAAGGCCGCCCATTCTCCGGCCCCCCGTAGGCGGGCGGGGGGTTCACCCTTTCAGCCGGTCGGCGATGAAGCGGTAATAACTGCGGGCAGCACCTTGGGCGGCGAAGTCCGCGTTCAGGGCGATCTTGGCGCGGAATACATCGGCGGCGGCGCGGGCAAGTGCGGGCGTCAGCGCGGGATCGTCCTGCAGACTGGCGATATGGTCCCGATAGGCGGCATCGACCCGCAGCGAGAAGTCCGCGGCGGCGGTGACGCTGCCCGAGCGGATCCGCAGCCGGTAGGCCAAGGGGGAAAGCGGCAGGCTGCCACCCTGCCCTGCCATGACCTGAACCATCTGCAGGATGTCCTGCGACAATGCGTCTGCGAAAGGCCGGCAGCGCCCCCGTGCGACCAGACCGCGGACCGAGGCGCCGCTGGCGGCAAGATCGGCAAGGCTCAGGCGCGGCAGATCCTGCCAGAGCCGCAGGATGATGTCGCCCGCCTCTTCGACCTCAAGCGCCGAAGCGGCGGCGCCCTCTTCTTGGGCCAGCGGCAGAAGATCGGCCAGTGCCCCCGGAGCCAGCAGATCATCGGCGTCAAGGCAGGCGATGTAGTCGCCACGCGCCCGCGCCAAAGCCCGGTTGCGGGCGGGGCCGGTGCCGGACCCGACCGCGCCGCTGACCGCGACCCGCACCGATGGCAGGGCCGCGACCATGGCGTAGCCGGTGCCGTCATCCGATTCGACCAGAACCTCCAGCCGGTCGGCGGGAAGCCCGCCCAGAAGGGCGGACTCCACGGCCTGGCAGATCGTGGCCCCGGCGTGGAAGGCCGGGATCACGATCGACACCAGAGGCGCGCTTTCCCTCACCCCTGATCCTGTTCGCAGAAGCGGATGCGGTTCATGAACGGATCGGTCACCTCGACCTGCGGCCCCCAGGGCGGATTTTCCAGCCCCGGTCGGTTGTGGGCATAGGGGCGTTCGCTGGTGATCTCGGCGTGGAAGGCGCGGATGTTGCGCATCCTGACGAAGACGGTCCCGCCCGGCGAGGCATCGCCGTGGTGCATCGACAGATGCAGCACCAGCCCCGCCCGGCTGACCTGAAGGTAAAGCGGCATGCCGGGGGCGAAGCGGTGCTCCCAATCCACGGTGAAGCCCAGCCAGTCGACATAGAACTCGCGGGCCTTGGCCTCATCGAAGATCCGCAGGATCGGGCAGGTTTCGGTGAACCGGGGGGCGGTGTCGCCGATTGCGGCCGACAGGGTGTTCCAGTCGCGGCAGCCCAGCATGGCGGCCACCACCTCCAGCGCCCTGCCCTGGGTCATCTCATGCCCGTCGGCCTGCGCCCTGTCGCGCAGGGTTGCGGCCATGGCCTTCGCATCGCGGAAATCGCGCATCGTTCTTCCCTTTCGGGTCCGGCCTGCCGGGGGCTCGCCTTGCCGGGTGCGGACCTCGGGGAAACGGGGTTTGCGCATGTCCGTCGGGCACGTTCACCATACCCCGGGCGGGGCGCGAGCGGCGGGCCGTGCCGGCCCTGTCTGCAGCTTGCCGTTTCCTGCGTCCCCCTGCAAGATGGATCGAAAGCGGAGGCCGCAATGAAGATCGCCACATTCAACATCAACGGCATCAAGGCCAGGATCGAGGCCCTGCCACGCTGGCTGGAAGAGGCCCGCCCCGACGTGGTCTGCCTGCAGGAGATCAAGAGCCAGGACGAAGGGTTTCCGCGCCAGATGTTCGAGGACATGGGCTATCGGGTCGAAACCCATGGCCAGAAGGGCTTCAACGGTGTGGCGATCCTGTCGAAATACCCGCTGGAGGATGTGACCCGCGGCCTTCCCGGCGATGACAGCGACGAACAGGCCCGCTGGATCGAGGCGACGGTGATCGGCACAAGGGCGGTGCGCGTCTGCGGGCTGTACCTGCCGAACGGCAACCCGGCGCCGGGGCCGAAATATGACTACAAGCTGGCCTGGATGGCCCGGATGGAGACCCGGGTCCGCGCGCTTCTGGCCGATGAGATGCCGGTGATCTTCCTTGGCGATTACAACGTCATCCCCCAGCCCGAGGATGCCGCAAAGCCCGAGGCCTGGGTCGATGACGCGCTTTTCCTGCCCCAAAGCCGCGCCGCCCTGCGCCGGTTGGTCAACCTTGGCCTGACCGAGGCGATCCGCACCCGCGATCCGCGACCGGGGGTCTATACCTTCTGGGACTATCAGGCGAACTCGTGGGAGCGCGGCAACGGCATCCGCATCGACCATCTGCTGCTGTCGCCCCAGGCCGCCGATCTGATCGAGGATACCGGCATCGACAAGCAGGTCCGCGCCGGGGACAAGCCGTCCGATCATGTGCCGGTCTGGGTGACGCTGGATGCCTGACCTGCCCCGCGCCGGCGCCGCCGTCTACCTGTCCGAACTGGCCTCGGTCCCCGGTCTGCGCGACTGGATCGAGGGGCGCGATATCGAGATTCGCGATTTCACCGCCCTTGGCGCCCTGCAAGGCGACACCTGGCGTGGACTCGCCGCAAGGGTGAAGGCGGAATTCGCCGGCCATCAGGGCAGGATCGGGCTGCACGGCCCCTTCCTTGGCTTTGCCATCGACCAGCCCGATCCGGAGCTGAGGGCGGTCGTGCAGGACCGAATGCTGACGGCGCTTGCGGCGCTGGACGTGTTCTGCGCCGGCAGGCAGGGCCATATGGTGCTGCACAGCCCCTTCACCACATGGTCCGGCTTCAACCGGGGCACCGAGATGGATGACCAGGCGGGCATGGTCTGCCGCACACTGGACTGTCTGGCGCCGGTGGTGAAACGGGCCGAGGACACCGGCACAACGCTGGTGATCGAGAATTGCGAGGACCGCGATCCCTGGGAGCGCGTCGATCTGGTGCGCGCCTTCAATTCCCCCGCGATCCGGGTCTCGCTGGACACCGGCCATGCGCATTACGCCCATGGCTCCACCGCCGCCCCTCCGGTTGACGCCTATGTCCGGGCGGCGGGCGATCTGCTGGACCATGTCCACCTGCAGGATGCGGATGGCATCGCCGACCGCCACTGGGCGCTTGGCCGCGGCACGATCCGGTGGCACGGGGTGTTCATGGCGCTGCGGGAGAGGGCAGCGATGCCAAGGCTGATCATCGAGATGGCGCGGGCGGAAGACATCCTGACCTCGGCCCGGTTCCTGCAGGATGAAGGTCTCGCCGCCTGAGCGCCCGAATGTTCGCCGAAAATTCGTGGTCGCTCAGCCGGGCTTCGTCACGTCATGGCCATAGAGCCAGTCAAAGCGCGACAGCGCGGCGCCCGGGGCCGCCTTGCCCATCAGCCGCAGTCCGACATGGGCCAGGCTGCGCGTCACACCTGACAGATGATAGGCCCGCGCATTGCCATTGGCCGTCTCGACGATCCGGCTGACCCTTGGCCCCCGCCGGGCCTGATAGGCGCGCAGACCGGCCGCGAAGCCGTCCTGCCCGTCCAGCGCATCGGCCAGCACCCAGGCATCCTCAAGCCCCATGCAGGCCCCCTGCGCCAGGAAGGGCAGCGTCGGATGCGCGGCATCGCCAAGGATCGCCACCGCGCCTTCGGGCAGCACCCGGAACCAGCTTTTCGCCACCGGGTGCCGGAACAGGCCCCAAAGCCAGACGTCCTCGACCTGGTCAAGCCAGCCGCGCACACGCGGGGAAAAGTTCTCGAATGCCAGCCGCAGTTCTATCGGGTCGTCGCGCAGGGACCAGCCCTCTTCCGTCCAGCGCCGCCGTTCCTCGACCGCGACGATGTTGCGCATCGTGCCGGCCCGCAGCGGATAGCTGACCAGATGGCGGCCCGGTCCCATATGGACCTCTGCCACCGCCTCGGCGCCCGGTTCGCAGGGAATCAGCGCGCGCCAGGCAATCTGATGGGTGAAGAACGGCGCCACCATCCCGTTCAGCGCCGCGCGACAGGGCGAGTGCAGCCCGTCGGCGCCGATCAGAAGATCCGCCACGATCTCGGCCCCGGTCGACATCACCAGTTTCGGCCGCGGCCCCGACAGGTCCAGCCGGTCGGCCTTCTGCAACAGGCGCAGTTCCACCCCCGCCCCCCGCGCACCGTCAAGGAGGAGCTGGACCAGATCGGCGCGATGCAGGAAGTGATAGCCCTGCTCGGGGCGCAGCCGCGCCACCTCAAGCCGTGTCACCACCCCGCCGCCAAGCCCGTCGCGCAATTCGACCGCCGTCGCACGGGTCGAGGCGGCCTCCAGCCCCGCACCAAGGTCCAGCGCCTTCAGAACCGCCGCGCCGTTCGGGCTGATCTGCAAGCCCGCGCCCACCTCGCGGATGGCATCCGCCTGTTCAAGCAGTGTGACCTTCGCCCCCCGCAGCGCAAGGGCGCGGGCAGCCGCAAGCCCCGCAACTCCGGCGCCCAGAATGGTCACGGACTGGCCGTTCAGCGCCATGGTCTCTCCGAAAATGGTCTAGGGCCGCAATGGCTGCGCCGGGCAGACCGCCCGGCGCATGTTCCACCGCGCACAACCAGAGCGCAAGTCCCCGTGAAGTCGCAGTCAGTCGTCGCGATGCACCTTCTCGCGCCGCTCGTGCTTTTCCTGGGCTTCCAGCGTCATCACGGCGATCGGCCGGGCATCCAGCCGCTTCAGGCTGATCGGCTCTCCGGTCATCTCGCAGTAGCCGTATTCGCCATTGTCGATCCGGCGCAGCGCCGCGTCGATCTTGGCAACCAGCTTGCGCTGACGGTCGCGGGTCCGCAATTCCAGCGCGCGGTCGGTCTCTTCGCTGGCCCGGTCGGCCAGATCCGGGACGTTGCGGGCCGAGTCCTGAAGATTTTCGATGGTCTCGGACGACTGGTTCAGCAGTTCCTGCTTCCAGACAATGAGCTTGCGGCGGAAATACTCAAGCTGCCGGTCGTTCATGAAAGGCTCGTCTTCGGCGGGGCGGTAGTCGTCGGGCAAGAACACTTCCGGCTTCATCGCGGCACTCTCTCTCTTGTCGGCCCGCACCGACAGGCTGGCATCTGTCATGGTGCGCTCCTGTTGCGCGGGCATGTAGCGTAAGCGCAGGCCATTGTCACTAGCGGTTGCGACAAATTGAAGGCGGCACTAGGGTCCGGCCCGACCCCGCGCCGCGCGCAATCCATCATCCGGACCTGCAAATGAAATTCGCCTCCACCGCTTCCTATGTCGCCGATGCCGCCCTGTCGGTGGCGGTGAATGCCGCCGTCACGCTGCAGCGCCCTCTGCTGGTGAAGGGCGAGCCCGGCACCGGCAAGACCGAGCTTGCCCGTCAGGTCGCGGCCGCGCTGGACCTGCCGTTCCTGGAGTGGAACGTCAAATCCACCACCAAGGCGCAACAGGGTCTGTACGAATACGACGCCGTCAGCCGGCTGCGCGACAGCCAGCTGGGCGAGGCGCGGGTGCATGACGTCTCGAACTACATCCGCAAGGGCAAGCTGTGGCAGGCCTTCACCGCGCCCGGCCGCGTCGTCCTGCTGATCGACGAGATCGACAAGGCTGACATCGAATTCCCCAACGACCTGCTGCAAGAGCTGGACCGGATGGAGTTCCATGTCTACGAGACCGGCGAGACCGTGACCGCGCTGCACCGCCCCGTCGTCATCATCACCTCCAACAATGAAAAGGAACTGCCCGACGCCTTCCTGCGCCGCTGTTTCTTCCACTACATCCGCTTCCCCGATCCCGAGACGCTTGCCGCCATCGTGCGGATGCACTTCCCCGGCATCAAGGAGGCGCTGCTGGCCACCGCCCTGACCCAGTTCTTCGAGATCCGCGAAACCCCCGGACTGAAGAAGAAGCCCTCGACCTCGGAAGTGCTGGACTGGCTGAAGCTGATCCTGGCCGAGGATCTGGCGCCCGAGGATCTGCGCCGGGATGCAAGGGATGCCCTGCCCCGGCTCCACGGGGCGCTCTTGAAGAACGAACAGGACGTGCAGTTGTTCGAGCGGCTTGCCTTCATGGCGCGCGGCCAACGCTAGCCCGCCGCAAGGTCCGCAGGTGGCGCACCAGTCCGCCACCGTTGTGCCCAAAGCCCGCCTGCCGCCCGCCGCAGCGGCCAGTCTTGCGATTCTGCCGGCAGAGTGGCCGGAAATCGCCCATCGGGACCGCAGCGCCGATTAAGGCAGATCCGGCCGGCACCGGTTTTGGCTTGGACGGATCGAACACAGTCCGAATCGGGCGGGATTGCCGAAGTTCGGCCACAGTCTTGCCACATTCCGCTCACGAGACGCCCAATATATGAAACATTACGCAATATTGCGTGATTGTCGCGGGGTATATCTGGTTTCACGGCCTGCCTGGGCATCTATTGCTGGTTCGGGGACAATCGCCAAGATTCCGCGGAATTGACACAAGCGGGCCGCGATATGGACACTCGGCACCTGTTGGATCGAACCTGAACGATCCCGGTTCCGAAAGTTGCCCGAATGCCCTGCCGTGACTGCCTGACCTGCCTGACCGATGAGGCCGCCGCGCCCCGCCGGTCCAGCCATGTCTTCCGGCCGGCAAGCGCAGCTTTCGAAACCGGGATCTTCTCCCCGGGTGCCACCTTGGCCACTGCCGGCCTTGCAGGCCCCGGGTCCTTCCACGCGCAACCCGGGCTGGTCTGCCCGGCAAGCACGCCTGACACGAGATCGCGGGGCACCACGTCTGCTCGCCCCCGCAGGATCGGGTCCCGGGCAGCGTGGGTTTCGGACCACCGTGGTCCGGCGGCGGATGGGGGTGCGGGGGCATCCTCATCCGTCCGGGTCCGCGGGACACCGGGTGGGGTGGCAAGCCCCAGCCGCATGAATCGAGCTGCCAGAAAATGCGGAAACTCTCCAGAATCGCGATGCTCGCGATCCTTGCTACCTCGGCCTGCGCACCCGGTCCCGACGCGTCGACCAACGCACAGGTGACCAAGGCGCGCCCGCCCGTCGCGGCGGTCGAGGAAAGCGCCGTTCCCGCCATGGGCTTTCTGGCCAATCCGGATTTCGCCGCCGTCCCGTCAGGGGCAGGCCGCGGCAACATCGCCCTTGCACGCGACTTCCTTGACCTCTCCTTCCAGCTGGAAAGCGGCCGCGCGCTTCCCGTGCTGTCGCGCTTTGAAGGCCCCGTCACGGTGGCCCTGACCGGCGCCGTCCCCTCGACCGCCGGCCCGGACCTGTCGCATCTGATCTCGCGCTTCCGCAGCGAGGCCGGCATCGACATCCGCCCTGCCGCCGCGGGCGAGACTGCCTCCATCACCGTGCATTTCGCCCCCCGCGCCCAGTTGCGCCGGCTGGCGCCAAGCGCCGCCTGCTTCGTGGTGCCCAATGTCACGACGCCCGAGGGCTACCGGGCCGGCCGCGGCACCGCCGCCCTGGACTGGGCGACTGTGATCGAGCGCCGTCAGGCCGGCATCTTCGTGCCCGCCGACGCCAGCCCGCAGGAAGTGCGCGACTGCCTGAACGAGGAAATGGCCCAGGCCCTCGGCCCCTTGAACGACCTTTACCGGCTGACCGATTCCGTCTTCAACGATGACAACTTCCAGTCGGTCCTGACCCCGTTCGACATGATGATCCTGCGCGCCTATTACGCGCCGGAACTGCGCTCGGGCATGTCGAAGTCGGCGGTGGCCGCCGCGCTGCCGCGCATCTTCGACCGGATCAATCCCGCCGGCGCCGGCATGGGCGGCGGTGACGCTTCCGAAACGCCGAAATCGTGGAAGACCGCGCTTGAGACCGCGCTTGGCGCCGGCGGCGGCGGTCAGGGCGCCCGCCGCGCCGCGGCCGACCGCGCGCTGATGATCGCGCGGGCGCAGGGCTGGACCGACGGCAGGCTGGCCTTCAGCCATTTTGCCATCGCCCGCCTCTACGTCACCTCGGACCGCGCCCGCGCGGTGGAGGAATTCTCGCGCGCGGCCAGGATCTATCGCGGCCTGCCGGGGGCCGAAATCCATGTCGCCCATATCGACATGCAGCTTGCCGCCATCGCGGTCGCCTCGGGCCAGCCCGAGCAGGCCCTGGCCTTCGCCGACCGCGCCATCCCGGTGGTGCGCCGGGCGCAGAACTATGCGCTTCTGACAACCGTCCAACTGATCAAGGCCGAGGCGCTGGACCTTCTGGGCCGCACCTCCGAAGCCAAGGCACTGCGGATGGACAGCCAGCGGTGGGCAAGCTATGGCTTCGGCTCGGACGCGCAGGTGCGGGCACGCACCCGCGAGATTGCCGCGCTCGGGTTGCAGGGGTCACGGGGCTGAGGCCCCCCTCCCCGCCCGGGGCGCGCAACCGGAAAGGGATGAGACCATGTTCGTGATCGGCGGCCTTGTGATCGGGGCGATCTGGGGCGGGCTGACCGCCCGGCGGCGCGGCGGCAGAGCTGCGGATATCGCGCAATATGCTGCGGTCTATGCCGTCGCCCTTGGCATTCTGGGCCTGTTCCTGACCATCATCGTCGAACGCAGCCTGACCTGAGGGGCGGGCAATGTTCCTGCCGTTCCTTGACCATCTGCGCCGCGAGGGCGTCCCGGTTTCCCTGCGCGAGTTCCTGACCTTTCTGCAGGCGCTGCAGGCCGGGCTGACCACATGGGACACCGAAGGCTTCTACCACCTCGCCCGCGCCGCCATGGTCAAGGACGAGCGCCACCTCGACCGTTTCGACCGCGCCTTCTCGGCGGCCTTCAAGGGGCTGGAGGCGATCAGCACCGAAGATGTGCTTGAGGCGCTGGACCTGCCCGCGGACTGGCTGGCGAAACTGGCCGAAAAACAGCTGACCGAAGAGGAACGCGCGGCCATTCAGGCGCTTGGCGGGTTCGACAAGCTGATGGAGACGCTGCGAAAGCGGCTGGAGGAGCAGAAGGGCCGGCATCAGGGCGGCAACAAATGGATCGGCACCGCCGGAACCAGCCCTTTTGGCGCCTATGGCTACAACCCCGAAGGCGTGCGCATCGGCCAGGAGGAAAGCCGGCACCGGCGCGCGGTCAAGGTCTGGGACAGGCGCGAGTTCCGCAATCTGGACGACCGGGTCGAGATCGGCACCCGCAACATCAAGGTCGCGCTTCGCGCCCTGCGCCGGTGGGCGCGTGACGGTGCAATGGACGAGCTGGACATGGACGGCACCATCCGCGCCACGGCCGAACATGGCTGGCTGGACGTGCAGACCCGCCCTGAACGACGCAATGCGGTGAAGGTCCTGCTGTTCCTTGACGTCGGCGGCAGCATGGACCCGCATGTCAAGGTGATGGAAGAGTTGTTCTCGGCCGCGAAATCCGAATTCCGCCACCTGCAGCCGTTCTATTTCCACAACTGCCTTTACGAAGGCCTCTGGCGCGACAACGCCCGGCGCTGGAGCGATCAGACACCGACATGGGACGTGCTGCGCAGCTATGGCCCGGACTGGAAGGCGATCTTCGTCGGCGATGCGGCGATGTCCCCCTATGAGATCAGCCACCCCGGCGGCGCCAACGAACACTGGAACAAGGAGGCAGGCTCAGTCTGGCTGACCCGCGCCTGCGAGCAATGGCCCGGCCATCTGTGGATCAACCCGGTCGAGGAACGCGGCTGGGGTTACAGCCAGTCCACTGCGATGATCTCGCGGCTGTTCGGCGGGCGGATGGTGCCGATGACGGTTGAAGGCATCACGCGGGGCGTGAAACTCCTGCGCTGATCCTTGCCCGGCGGCATCCTGCCCGCCATATTCGGCGCATGGTGCAGATCATCCTTGTCCCCCTTCTTCTGGCGCTGGTCACTTCGTGGCTGATGGCGCGCTTCAACATCTTGAAATCGCGGCAGGAACTGACGGCGAACTCACGCCCGCTGCGGCACCCGGCGATCGGGATGCAGGCCGCGCGGCTGGCCGAGGCGCTGGATCTGCCGCATGTTCAGGTGCTGGAACTGGGCCGGGCCGAGGTGAACGGCATGGCCGACGCCGACGGCCGGGTGTTCCTGACCACCGGCTTCGTGCACAAATACGATCAGGGCGAGGTCACGGCGGAAGAACTGGCCTCGGTCATCGCGCATGAGCTGGGGCATGTGGCGCAGGGCCATGTGAAGAAGCGGATGAACGAGGTGATGGGCCACCAGACCGCGCAGATGATGGCCAACATGCTGCTGGCGCGGTTTCTGCCCTTCGTCGGCCCCTGGCTTGCCGCCCGGCTGGCCGAAGGGCTGCTGGCCAGAACCTCGCGCAAGCATGAGTTCCAGGCGGATGAATGGGCCTCGGCGCTGCTGATCAAGGCCGGCATCGGCACCGCGCCGCAGAAGTCGCTCTTTCGCAAGCTGGGCCGGCTGACCGGCGGCGCGGGGGACAGGATTCCGGCCTGGCTGCGCAGCCACCCCACCGCCGATGACCGCATCCGCGCCATCGAGGCCAATGAGGCGCGCTGGCTGGGGCGGTAGCCAGATCTCTTTGACGCGCTTTGCAGGTTCGTCCGAACGAGCTTGGCGCTAGCCCGCCAGCGCCTTCGCCAGCCGGAAAAGCCGCACCCGTTTCAGAAGCGGCCTCACCTCGACCGGCTGGCCCGATATGCGTTCCGCCGTCGCCCGCACCCCTTCGACCACCTGCGCCATGACCTCGGGATGGCGCGAGTGCAACTCCCACAGGAAGCCGTCGGGATCGCGGCGGCGCAGCCCCTCTTCGGCCAGCGCGTGGCCGGGGAAATCGGCGGCGTTGAAGGTGACGATCTCATCCGCGCCGGCGGCGATGGCGGTCGCCAGCACATGCACGTCATCGGGATCCGGCAGCATGAGCCGCGCCTCGATCTCGGGCCGCTCGTGGATCAGCGCGCGGGGGAAGGCGGCGCGCAGAAGTGCAGCCTCGCCTTCGGCCTGCGCCTGTGCCACGGGGCCAAGCTTGCGGGTCGACAGCGTCCATTCGCGCAGGATGCGATCCGAAAAGACCGGCTCGTAAAGCCCCGCGGCCGCGGCGCCCTGCAGGATCTCGCGCAGCACGGTCGGGTAAAGCACGCAGGCGTCAAGGACGGCTTTCATCAATCCAGCCGGAAGGTCAGCGCCTTCAGGTAAGAGGATTCAGCCAGTTGCGGCAGAACCGGATGATCCGCCCCGGCAAAGCCGGTGTGCAGGATCTGGCCCCGCCTTCCGCCCCGCCCGATGCCCCGGGCCGAGGCATTGCGGAAGGCCGAAAGGTCGGCGGCATGCGAACAGGAGCAGAGAACCAGATAGCCGCCGGCTGCGACCAGCGGGGCCGCAAGCCGGGCGATCCGCTCATAGGCGCGCAGGCCGGCCTCAAGGGCCGGCTTGGCCGGCGCAAAGGCCGGCGGATCGCAAATCACCAGATCGAAACGGGCGCCTTCGGTGCCAAGGGCCTCCAGCACCGCAAAGGCATCGCCCTGGCGGGTGGTGAGACCGGCAAAGCCGGACGCCTTCGCCCCCGCCTCGGCCAGCGCCAGCGCGGGCGCCGAGGCATCCACCGCCAGCGCGCTTTCCGCCCCGCCGGCCAGCGCCGCAAGGGCAAAGCCGCCGACATGGGTAAAGACATCCAGAACCTTCGCGCCCTGTGCAAGACGGGCGGCAAAGGCATGGTTCTCGCGCTGGTCATAGAAGAGGCCGGTCTTCTGGCCGCCCATCAGGTCCGCCATATAGACGGCGCCATTCATCTGCACCGGCACCGGACCGGCGGGCACGGGACCATGGACAACTGCCATCTCTTCGGCCAGCCCTTCCAGCCCGCGCGACCGGCCCGACCCATTCTTGATCACCGTCGCAACCCCGGTCACGGCAACCAGCGCCGCGACCAGCGGTTCAAGCAGCATCTCGGCCCAGGCGGCATTGGGCTGCACCACCGCCACATCGCCGAAACGGTCGATCACCACGCCGGGCAACCCGTCGGATTCGGCATGGACCAGCCGGTAGAGCGGCCCGGGGTAAAGCCGCGCCCGCAGGGCCAGTGCCCTGGCGATCCGGGTCTGGAACCACGCCTGATCCACCGCCGCAGCCGGGTTGCGGTCCAGCATCCGCGCCACGATCTTCGAGGCCGGATTGACCGTCACCAGCCCCAGGGGCCGCCGCTCGGCATCCTCAAGCACCGCCAGAGTGCCGGCGGCAAGGCCATTGGTGCGCCGGTCCAGCACCAGTTCGTCCGAATAGACCCAAGGGAAACCGTGGCGGATCGCCCGCGCCTCGGCTTTGGGGCGAAGACGGACAACCGGACGGTCGACGGCGGAATGCGAAAGGGAGGGCTCCATGCCCTCCCCCTTAGCCGTTTCGATGCGGATGCGGAAGTCTCAGTTGGCGGCGCTCAGGAGCAGCGTGCCGGGCCGGCTGTCGGAGGACGACAGCACCAGACCCACCGTCGAAGGGTCGGCCATCAGCGTGTCCAGCTCGTCCTGCAGCACCTGCGCCAGCCGCTCGACCACAACCACCCGCTGCGTGCGGCCGGCATAGTCCTCGGCGATCGCCTTGGTCCCGCCCGAGGCCTTCACATCGGCGTTGACCAGACGCGGACCGTCCAGCACCCGGCCGGTGGCCGCCTCGCGGATCGTCAGCTTGAACTGCAGGGAGTGCATGCCCCCGATGCTGTTGCGGGTCTTTTCGGTCAGGCAGTGGAACCGGGTCACCTCGACCTCGGCGATCACGGCCAGCCCGGATTTCAGCCCCGCCGTGCCCCTGGCCGCGGCCTCGTTGAAGATGCGGCTCACCTGCACGAGACGGTTGTCCCGCGGCTCGCCGCGCCAGACGACGTCGGCCATCGGATAATAGGTGTCGGCCTCGCTGACGCGCAACGACGTCGGCACCTTGACCACGACATCCGTCACGTTCAGCGGAATCTCGACCTGCCTTTGCGGCATGTGAACCGGGCCGTTCTTGGTCGCCAGTGATACACTGTCGCGCAGGCCAGAGCGGCTGGCATCGGGCTGTGCGCAGGCGGAAAGGCCACAGATCACACCCAGTGTCAGAAGCGTCTTGATGACTCGCATTACTCGATCCTCCATGGCGGGCCTCGGGTTGGGTTTAGCGGGGTCCGGGGCCCTGGACTGATCGGCAGAATCCCTTTCGAATGCGGCGTTTTCTTGATCCGATCAAGGAATTGCGGCTGCGGGATCGGTGCAACTGCGGCATTCCCGTGGCTTCTGGCCTTCTTGTCTGCGATGTGGTTGGATCGGGCCGATTGCCCCGGTGCGAAGGCGTCCAGATGGCGGCCTGCGCCCTTGTTAGCGCTAACGGAAGGCGCTATATACCAGTCAGCCACTGCCAGACGACCTGACGGGATCCGATAGCCATGCCGCTGAACGCCACAATAGCCCGCGTCACCGACCGAATCCGCGCACGATCCGAGACGACGCGCAGCGCCTATCTCGACAGGATCGGTCGCGCGGCCGCGGCAGGGCCCGCGCGGGCGCATCTTTCCTGTGGCAACCAGGCCCATGCCTATGCCGCGATGGGCGGCGACAAGCCCGCCCTGGCGGCGGCGCGCGTCCCGAACATCGGCATCGTCACCGCCTATAACGACATGCTCTCGGCCCACCAGCCCTATGAGACCTATCCCGCGCTGATCCGCGAGGCTGCCCGACGCGCCGGCGCGACGGCGCAGGTGGCGGGCGGGGTGCCGGCGATGTGCGATGGCGTGACGCAGGGCCAGCCGGGGATGGAGCTGTCGCTCTTCTCGCGCGATGTGATCGCGCTGGCAGCCGGGGTCGCGCTGTCGCACAACACCTTCGACGCCGCGCTTTTCCTTGGGGTCTGCGACAAGATCGTGCCCGGTCTGGTGATGGCCGCCGCCGCCTTTGGCCATATCCCGGCAGTCTTCGTGCCGGCCGGCCCGATGCCCTCGGGCATCCCGAATGACGAGAAATCCCGCGTGCGCAACGCCTATGCCGAAGGCAAGGCCAGCCGCGAAGAGCTGATGGCGGCCGAAATGGCCAGCTACCACGGCCCCGGCACCTGCACCTTCTATGGCACCGCCAACACCAACCAGATGCTGATGGAGGTGATGGGCCTGCACCTGCCGGGCGCCAGCTTCGTGAACCCGGGCACCCCCCTGCGCGAGGCGCTGACCATTGCAGCCGTCGACCGCGCCGCCGCCATCACCGCCCTTGGCAACGACTACCGTCCGGCGGGCGAGATTCTGGACGAACGCGCCTATGTGAACGGCATCGTCGGACTGATGGCGACGGGGGGGTCGACCAATCTCGTGCTGCACCTGCCGGCGATGGCGCGCGCCTCGGGTATCCTTCTGGATCTGCAGGACTTCGCAGACATCTCGGATACGGTGCCGCTGATGGCAAAGGTCTATCCGAACGGGCTGGCGGACGTGAACCACTTCCATGCCTCGGGCGGGCTGCAATTCCTGATCGGGCAGCTTCTGGACAGCGGGCTTCTGCATCCCGACGCCCGCACCGTCGCCGGCGACGGGCTGGAGGCCTATCGCAACGAGGCTACGCTGAAGGACGGCCGGCTTGGCTGGCAACCCGGCGCCACCACCACGCTGAACGACCGCATCCTGCGCCCGGCCGCCACCCCCTTCGCCCCGATCGGCGGGCTGAAGCAGTTGTCGGGCAACCTTGGCCGCGGGGTGATCAAGGTCTCGTCCGTCGCCCCCGACCGCCATGTGATCGAGGCGCCGGCGCGGGTCTTCCCCTCGCAGGACGCCGTGAAGGCCGCCTTCAAGGCCGGCGAGTTCACCTCGGACACCGTGGTCGTCGTCCGCTTCCAGGGCCCGCAGGCCAATGGCATGCCGGAACTGCACTCGCTGACGCCCACGCTTTCGGTCCTGCAAGACCGCGGGCTGCGGGTGGCGCTGGTCACCGATGGCCGCATGTCCGGCGCCAGCGGCAAGGTTCCCGCCGCCATCCATGTCACGCCCGAGGCCGCGGTGGGCGGCCCGCTCGCCCGCGTGCAGGACGGCGACCTGATCCGGCTGGATGCCGATGCCGGCACGCTGGAGGTGCTGGTCCCGGGGTTTGAGACCCGCCCGCCCGTCACCGCCGATCTTTCCGCCAACAGCCACGGCATCGGCCGCGAATTGTTCGAAGCCTTCCGCCGCACCGTCGGCCCCGCAGACGCCGGCGCCGCCGTGGTGGTCTGACCGCCCGGCATCCACCTTCGCCTCCGGCGGGGATAGTTTTGCCAAGATGAAATGACTGCCGCCTTCATCTTGGCAAAACTATCCCCGCCGGAGGCTCCGCCCTCTCACCCTGCCCCGCCGTCCGAAGGATTTTCCCATGACCCCCGCCGAACAGTCGCAGCATGCTCTGGCCCTCTGCCGCCTTGCCCCGGTGGTGCCGGTGCTGGTGATCGACGACCTCGCCCATGCCCGCCCGCTGGCCGAGGCCCTGGTGGCGGGCGGCCTGCCGGCGCTGGAGGTGACGCTGCGCACGCCCGCCGCGCTGGACGCGATCCGCGCCATGGCCGAGGTGCCGGGCGGCGTCGTCGGCGCGGGCACCCTGCTGACCCCCGCCGATGTGAAGGCGGCAAAGGCCGCGGGTGCCCGTTTCGGCGTCTCGCCCGGTGCCACCGCCCGGCTGATCGCCGCCTGCGAGGATGAGGGCCTGCCGCTTCTGCCCGGCGCCGTTACCGCCTCGGAAGTCATGGCGCTGCTGGAGCGCGGCTATACGGTGCAGAAGTTCTTTCCGGCCGAGCAGTCGGGCGGGGCGCCCTTCCTCAAATCCCTCGGCTCGCCGATCCCGCAGGTCAGCTTCTGCCCGACCGGCGGCATCGGGCCGAAGAATGCCCCCGACTATCTGGCCCTGAAGACCGTCCTTTGCGTCGGCGGCAGCTGGGTCGCCCCGAAAGAGGCAATGGCGCGCGGCGATTGGGCGGGCATCACCCGCCTGGCCGCCGAAGCCCGCAGCCTTCGCGGCTGACCAAGGGGTCTCGTTCAGCCCTGCCCCTGCGCCCTGATGCGCGCCTCGCGCCCGCCGCGGCGGCCGGTCTGGCCGGGGGCCATAAGCCCCGCTTCCAGAACGCCGCTCATCGGATGATCGGGACGCGGCAGCCCGTAATGCGCGATCAGCGCGCGCAGCGCGTCGTCCGATGGCCGCCCGACCGGCAGGCTCAGAGCCCAGTCGACGAAGATCGACCGGCATTCGCCAAGGGTGATCCCCTCGATATTGTAGCTTTCCCGCACCAGACCCTTGGGGTCCGCCTCTTCCAGCAACACCGCGCGTCTCCCCATCCGTTCCGTCCCGTGAGTCCCGGCTGTCCGCCTTACCCTTCTGTGCCGAATTGCCGGTCGATCGCCTCGCCTGCAAGCGACACTGCCCGGTCCAACCGCGCCGAAAGCGACTCGACCGAGGTCTCGGACGTCTCGCGCAACAGGAAGGCCCGCCCGCCCTCGCCCAGGCTGACCGGGTCAAGCGGCCGGTCGCTCAGCAGCCTGGCGCCGCAATGCAGCCGCCAGAGCAGGCGATAGGCATCCAGAAGCGCGGCCTGATCGGCCGGCGCCAGAACAGCCTTCGTCGCCAGTTGGCGCTCCACCTGACGGGCCGGGCTGGCGCCAACCAGTGCGGCCCATTCGGCGCACAGCTCGATGTCCATCAGGCGTCCCGCGCCGTTCTTGGTCTCCCACGTGCCGCGGGCGGGCTTCGCCTCGGCCAGCCGGGCGCGCATCCCGGCCACATCGCCGCGGACCTGCGCGCCCTGGCCCTTCTCGGTCAGCATGGCGCGGCGCCAGTCCTCGATTGCGGCCGCCAGCGCGGGGTCGCCGGCCATGACCCGCGCCCGCGTCAGCGCAAGATGCTCCCATGTCCAGGCCTCGGACTGCTGGTAATCCTTCCACGACTGGATCGAGGTCGCCACCGCCCCCGCCCGCCCCGAGGGGCGCAGCCGCACGTCCACCTCGTAAAGCCGCCCCTGCGCGGTCTGCGCCGACAGAGCCGTCAGCATCGCCTGCGTCAGCCGGGCGTAATAGGTGCGGGTCGGCAGGGGGCGGCGGCCGTCCGAGGTCTCCACCCCTTCGGCGTCATAGATCAGGATCAGGTCCAGATCCGAGCCGGCGTTCAACCGCCCCGCGCCCAGGCTGCCCATGCCCAGAAGGGCGGCCCCCCGGCCAGGTGCCGCGCCATGCTTGCGCGCGAATTCGGCCTGCACCGCCGGCCACAGCGCCTGCACCACCGCCTCGGCCAGATCGGCATAGCTCTTGCCCGCCTCGAACGCATCGATCAGCCCGCGCAGGTGATGCACCCCGATGCGGAAATGCCATTCCTTCATCCAGGCGCGCGCAACATCCAGCCCCGCTTCGTAATCCCGCGCCTCGGCCAGCCTTGCGGCCAGTTCCGCCCGCAGGCCCGCCGCCCCCGGCCATGCCGTCCAGAAGCTGCCGCCGATCACCGCATCCAGCACCTGCGCATTGCGGCTGAGATACAGCGCCAGCGCCGGCGAGGTTCCGGCGATGTCGACGATCAGTTCCACCAGCGCGGGGTTCTGCTCGAAAAGCGAGAAGACCTGCACCCCCGCCGGCAGCCCGGCAAGAAAGCCGTCCAGCGCCGCCAGCGCCTCGTCGGGATGGGCCGCCCGCGCCAGATCCTTCAGCATGCGCGGACGCAAGCGCCGGAAGATCGCCCGCGCCCGGTCGGACTTCAGGCAGGGATATCCGCTCCAGCCCGCAACGATGGCGCGGGCCTGATCGGACAACTCCGGCCCGTCTTCGACCTCGGTCGGGGCAAAGAACCCTTCGGTCAGCCGGTCGGTGCGGGCCAGCCGGTCCAGCAGACCGGCGCGGAAATCGGCCTCGGCCTCGCCGCAGAAGGCCGCGATGCGCGCGACGCCTTCGGGCGTGACCGGCATGGAGTGGGTCTGGGCATCGTTGACCATCTGCAGCCGGTGCTCCAGCTCGCGGTGCGCCCGGTAGAGGCTGGTCAGCTCCACCGCCACGCTTCCCGGCACCCAGCCGGTCAGCGCCAGCGCCTCCAGCCCGCCAAGGGTGGTGCGGTCGCGCAAGGAGGGATCGCGCCCGCCGGCGATCAGCTGCCGGGTCTGGGTAAAGAACTCGATCTCGCGGATGCCGCCCGCGCCCAGCTTCATGTTGTGGCCTTCCACGGTCAAAGGCCCGTGCAGGCCGCGGTGGTCGCGGATGCGCAACCGCATGTCATGGGCGTCCTGAATCGCCGCGAAATCCAGATGCTTGCGCCAGACAAAGGGCGTGAGCGCCTTCAGGAACCGCTCTCCCGCCGCCAGATCCCCGCCGCAGGGCCGCGCCTTGATATAGGCCGCCCGCTCCCAGGTCCGGCCTTCGGCCTCGTAATAGGCCTCGGCCGCCGCCATCGACAGGCAGACCGGGGTGACGCTGGCATCCGGCCGCAGCCGCAGGTCCAAACGAAAGACATAGCCGCCTTCTGTGACGTCGCTGAGGAGGGCGGTCATCTTGCGGGTCACGCGGATGAAGGCCGCGCGCGCCTCGGCCGCGTCGGCGCCATAGCGGTCCTGATCGAAGAGACAGATCAGGTCGATGTCCGAGGAATAGTTCAACTCGAACGCGCCCATCTTGCCCATGGCAAGAACGACCATGCCGCCCGCGGTCAGCGCATCCTCCGGTCTCTGCCCCGGCAACTTGCCGCGCCGGATCTCTTCGGCCACCAGCCGCCGCAGGCACAGGTCCACCGCCCGGTCGGCCAGTCGGGTCAGCGCCCCGGTGACGTCCTCAAGCGGCCAGACCCCGCCAAGATCGCACAAGCCCGCCAACAGCGCCACGCGCCGCTTGGCCTGCCGCAACCCGGGACCAAGCTGGTCAAGGCCGGTGGCCTCGGCCTGCTCCAGCACCCCGGCCAGCGCGGCTTCGGACGTCTCCCCTGCAATCTGGCGCAACCAGCCGGCCTCGCGCAGCATCAGGTCGCGCAGATAGGGCGAACACCCCGCCGTTCCCGCCATCAGATCGCGCAACTCGGGCGGCAGGTCGGGAAAGGCCCCGGCCAGATCGGCGGCGGCTTGCCTGTCATAAGGGATCGGGCTGCGCGAGATGCGGGACAAAAGGCTCATGGCGCGCAGCATGCGGCCCGCCCCCTGCCATGGCAAGGGCGCCCCGCCGATGACATCCGCCGACGCGCCGGACGACACCCCCGCTGCCGCCTTCACTTTGGCTCAAATATCCCCGCGCGGCGCGCAGGCCCTCGCCGGTTGCGCGCCCTGCGCGCAGAGGCGAGAGCAAAAGGCTTGCGCCTGAAAGGCGCTCCGCCTGGCGACGGCAGGGTTCCGCACGCATATGTGAATTCTCTTCACATGCCTCTTGCGCGACTCGGAAACCGCCCCCACATTGCTCATGTGAAAGACGTTCACATGTATCGCAACCGGGAGTTCGCCAATGAACACGACCACCGCCTACCCCTCCTACCCCGCGCCGGGCAACTGGTTCCGGCGGGCCGAGGGCTGGCTTGATCAGAGGGGCAAGGGCGCGTGGATCGCGGCCATGGTCCTGGGCTTCATCTTCTTCTGGCCCCTCGGGCTGGCCCTGCTCGTTTACATGATCTGGAGCAAACGCATGTTTGGAAAAACCTGCCGCAACCGTTCCCACTTCGGCCATGACCCGCAGGCCGATGCCCGCCGGGTCTGGGCCGAGAACTGGGACCGCATGGGCCGCACCGCCCGCCCGTCGGGCAATGCCGCCTTCGACGCCTACAAGGCCGACACCCTGCGCAGGCTGGAAGAGGAACAGGAAGCCTTCGAGACCTTCCTGCGCCGCCTGCGCGAAGCCAAGGACAAGACCGAGTTCGACAGCTTCATGGACGACCGCGCCCGCCGGGCCCGCGAAACCCCGGCCGATGTCATCCCGGCTTCCGAAGTGCCCGGCGGCGCCCCGGCCGGTGATCCGACGGCGCGGCGCGGCGAATACTGATCCCGCAGCCCCCGACACCAGACGCATCCCCGCCCGGACCAGCCGGGCGGGGATTTTTCATGCCGTTCAAAGCGTCTTGGCGGCGGGCCGCGGCCTTGCTACGCTGCCGCCACCCTTCCGCCCCTGTTCCAGCCCCCGAATGCGCCACACCCTTCCCATCGCGCCACAATTCTACGTCACGGCCCCGCAGCCCTGCCCCTATCTCGACGGGCGGATGGAGCGGAAGCTGTTCACCGCCCTGCAGGGCGAACATGCGCAGCGACTGAACGACGCCTTGTCGAAACAGGGGTTCCGCCGCAGCCAGAACGTGCTTTACCGCCCCTCCTGCGCGGAATGTTCGGCCTGTCTCTCGGCCCGCATCCGGGTCGCCGACTTCCAGCCCAACCGCAGCCAGAAACGCATCCTGAAGAAGAATGTCGATCTGAAGCGCAACGCCACCTCTCCCTGGGCCACCGAAGACCAGTTCCAGCTGTTCCGCAGCTACCTCGACAGCCGCCACGCCGATGGCGGCATGGCCGACATGGACATCTTCGAATTCGCCGCGATGATCGAGGAAACCCCGATCAAGTCCCGCGTCATCGAATACACCCGCCCCGCGCGCGAGGGCGAACGCGGCCGCCCCCTTGCCGCCGTCTGCCTGACCGATGTCTTCGACGACGGGCTGAGCATGGTCTACAGCTTCTACGACCCCGAATTGCAGGCGCAGTCGCTGGGAACCCATGTCATCCTTGACCATGTCGCCATCGCGCGCGAGGCTGGCCTGCCCTTCGTCTATCTTGGCTACTGGGTGCCCGGCAGCCGCAAGATGGGCTACAAGGCCGGGTTCGACGCGCTTGAGATCTACAAGGCCGGCCGCTGGCAGCCCTTGGGCGATCCTGCCTCGCACGGGGCCGAGTTGCATCCGCTGTCGGTCGATCCCATCGCCGAACAGGTCGCCCGTATCTCCCTGCCCGATGCCCGGCTGTCACGGGACTGACCGAACCTGCACGGGATGACGCGGGGTCCGCCTGAAATTTGGGCACGTCACAGACACAAGCGCGATTGACGCGAGTCGGTTCTGACCTTTAGCTGGTCGCAAATCGGCCCCTTGTTCGGGCCCAGGCATGAGGCATCCGCAAGAGATGCCGGCAAACAGGGGGAAACCGAATGACAGGCCTGCTGGCGTTTTCGCGCCTGATCGATGCCATCAGCACCGCCTTCGGCAAGGTCGCCGAATATCTGGTGCTGGCCTGCTGCCTTATCAGCGCCGGAAATGCGGTCGTCCGCAAGGTCTACCCCCCGCTGACCTCGAACGCCTGGCTTGAAATCCAGTGGTACATGTTCGGCTTCATCGTCCTTCTGGGCGCGGCCTACACGCTGAAGAACAACGAGCATGTCCGGGTGGACCTGATCTATGGCGCGGTGTCGGACCGCAAGCGGCTGTGGATCGACATTTTCGGCATCATCTTCTTCCTTCTGCCCTTTGCCACCTATGCCGGCTGGATCAGCTGGCCGATGTTCTGGTCAAAGCTGATGTCGGGCGAGATGTCGGGCAACGCCGGCGGGCTGATCCGCTGGCCGGTCTGGCTGACCATCACAGGCGGCTTCTGGTTACTGGCCCTGCAGGCGGTGTCCGAGCTGATCAAGCGCATCGCCGCCCTGACCGGCGCGATCAGCCTTGAAACCACTTACGAAAAGCCTTTGCAGTAAGGGGCCCCGCCGATGTTCGAATACGGGATTTTCCCCCCGCTGATGTTCTTCTGCATGATCCTGTTCATGCTCTACGGCTTTCCCGTCGCCTTCTCGCTGGGGGCGGTCGGTCTCTTCTTCGGTGTCCTCGGCATCGCCACCGGCCATTTCCACGAGGCTTTCCTCGGTGCCCTGCCGCACCGCTTCTACGGCATCGCCTCGAACGAGCTTCTGCTCTCGATCCCCTTCTTCACCTTCATGGGCGCGATCCTTGAACGATGCGGACTGGCCGAAGACCTGCTGGAAGGCACCGGCAAGCTTTTCGGCCGCGTTCCGGGGGGGCTTGCCTATGCGGTGATCGTCGTCGGCGCCGTCCTTGGCGCCATCACCGGCACGGTGGCGGCATCGGTCATCACCATGGGGGTGATCTCGCTGCCGATCATGCTGCGCTATGGCTACAACCAGCGGCTGGCCACAGGGGTGATTGCCGCCTCCGGCACCATCACGCAACTGATCCCGCCCTCTCTGGTGCTGATCGTTCTGGCCGACCAGCTGGGGAAATCGGTCGGCGACATGTATCTGGGCGCGATGGGGCCGTCGATCGCGCAGGTGCTGATCTTCCTTGTCTTCATCATGGTGATGTCGATCCTGAAGCCGCACCACATGCCGCCCCTGCCCAAAGAGGTGCGCGGCGATCTGGACACGGCGCTGGTCATGAAGGTGCTGATGGGGATCATCCCCTCCATCGTGCTGATCTTCCTTGTCCTCGGCACGATCTTCACCGGCCTTGCCACCCCGACCGAGGCCGGCGCCATGGGCGCGGTCGGCGCCATGGCGCTGGCGGCGCTGCACCGGCGGCTGACCTGGCCGCTGGTGCGTCAGGCGATGACCTCGACCGCGCATCTGACCGCGATGGTCGTCTTCATCCTGATCGGTGCCACGGTCTTCTCGCTGGTGTTCCAGGGCATGGATGGCGGCCACTGGATCCAGTACCTCCTGTCGCACCTGCCCGGCGGCCCGATCGGCTTCCTGATCTTCGTCAACATCTTCATCTTCTTCCTCGCCTTCTTCCTCGACTTCTTCGAGATCGCCTTCATCGTCGTGCCGCTGCTGGCGCCGGTCGCAACCGCGCTTGGCATCGACCTGATCTGGTTCGGCGTGCTTCTGTGCATCAACATGCAGACCAGCTTCATGCACCCGCCCTTCGGCTTTGCGCTGTTCTACCTGCGCTCCATCGCGCCGAAGGAAGTGAAGACGAAAGAGATCTATCTGGGGGCCATCCCCTGGCTGGGAATGCAGCTTTTGCTGGTCGTGATCGTGATCTTCTGGCCCGGCATGGTGACCAACTGGATCGACCACGGCCCCCCGGTGGACCTGTCGACGGTGAAGATCGAGCTGCCGGCAGGCGGCGGTCTGGGTGGTGGTCTGGGCGGCGGACTTGAGGGCGGTCTCGGCTCTCCGGGCGGTCTGGGCGCCCCCGGCGGGCTGGAGGCCCCCGGCGGCCTGAGCCCACAACCCGCGCCCTGATCCTGCGGGACCAGGACAAACGGCGGCCGCACTGGCCGCCGTTTTCCATTTCTGCGCGCCGAACCGCGCAAAAGAAAAGGCCCCCGGCACGCGGGGGCCTCCTCAAAAGACGCAGCTTCCAGCCTTGACTTTGGCAGAAATATCCCGCGGGGTGCGACCATGGTTTGCGCCGTGGGTTCAAGCAACCAATGCCCGCGCGGAGGGGCGCAAAGCCCCTCCGGCGGCCGGCATCACAGCTTGCCGGCGTTCTGCTGGATCATCATGAAGGTGTCGTAGTTGTACTCCGCGACCTGCGCCCAGGTGTAGTTTTCGGAGCGGAAGGCCTTGATCGAATCCCAGATCTTCTTGAAGGCCGGATTGGTGGCCTCGATCTCGGCATAGGTGGCATTGGCGGCTTCGAAACAGGCCTCCAGCACCTCTTTCGAGAACGGGCGCAGCTGGGTGCCCTGCGCGACAAGGGATTTGATCGCGGTCGGGTTCTTGTAGTCGTATTTCTGCAGCATGTCGGCATCGGCCGCATGGGCGGCAGTGTGCAGAAGCGAGCGGTAGGCCGGCGGCAGCGCCTCATAGGCGGCCTTGTTGAACATGAAATGGACCGTCGGGCCACCCTCCCACCAGCCGGGGTAGTAGTAATAGGGCGCGACCTTGAAGAAGCCGAGCTTCTCGTCGTCATAGGGGCCGACCCATTCGGCGGCGTCGATGGTGCCCTTTTCCAGCGCCGGATAGATGTCGCCGCCGGCGATCTGCTGGGGCACGACGCCAAGACGCTCCAGCACCTTGCCGGCAAAGCCGCCGACGCGGAACTTCAGCCCCTGAAGGTCGGCCACCGTGTTGATTTCCTTGCGGAACCAGCCGCCCATCTGCACGCCGGTATTGCCGCCGGGCAGCGCGAAGATATTATGCTGGGCCAGGAATTCGTTATAAAGATCGATGCCGCCGCCATGGTAGTGCCAGGCGTTGATGCCGCGCGCCGACAGCGAGAACGGCACCGCCGCCGCCAGCGCCCAGGTCGGATCCTTGCCGAAATAGTAGTAGCCGACAGTGTGGCAGGCCTCGACCGCACCTTCGGTCACGGCATCCGCCGCCTGCAGTCCGGGGACGATCTCGCCCGCCGCAAAGGGCTGGATGGTGAAATTGCCGTCGGTCGCCTCGGACAGATATTTCGCCAGCACTTCGGCGCCGCCATAGATCGTGTCCAGCGACTTCGGAAAGGACGAGGTCAGCCGCCAGGTCACCTTGGGCGCCGATTGCGCGATGGCCGGGGCGGCAAGGACCGAGGCCCCTGCGGCAGCCACGCCGCCGACGCTGGCCTTGGTCAGAAAAGAACGACGATCCATAGGGTCTCCTCCGCGGTTGAAACGGCGGCGCATGGACCTGCACCGCCGCATGTGGCGAAACCCTAGCGGGCAGAAATAACGTTGCATACGGTTTATTTGCCGCCCCGGCGGCACCGGCCGGTTTCCCCGGAGGCAACCACGGCCGGGGGCGAGGCAAGGCCCCGCCACGCCCCCCCTTCTGCCCGCAAGACAGGCGTCAGATCAGCCCTTCGGCCTTCATCGCCGCCTGCACGGCCGGACGGGCCGCAACGCGCTGACGCAGGGCCTCGATCCGCGGGAACGACGACAGGTCAAGGCCCAGCTTCTGCGCCCAGTTGGTGACGGTGAAGAAATAGCCGTCAGCCGGCGAATAGTCGTCGCCGGTCAGGAAGGCGCGCCCGTCGGCCAGCCGGTCCTCGACGATGCCAAGCCGGGTGTGCAGCAGCTTTTCCTGCGCCTCGCGCGCAGCGCCCTGCAGCCCGTGGAAGAAGGGCGAGAACGTCTTGTGGACCTCGGTCGAGATGAAATTCAGCGCCTCCTGCAGCCGCGCGCGGCCAAGCGTGCCCACCGCGGGCAGGCTGCCGGGCTTTGCGCTGTCCATCACATATTGCATGATGGCAACGCCTTCGGTCAGCACGTCGCCGCCCTGCAGCTCCAGCGCCGGCACCGCACCGCGCGGGCTGACCTTGCGGAAATCGGCGCCGGTCTCGGTCACCTTTTCCTTCAGGTCGACCTTCTCGGCGCTATAGGGCACCCCTGCCTCTTCCAGCGCGATATGCGAGGCCAGCGAACAGGCCCCCGGCGAATAGTAAAGCTTCATCTCTCTCTCCCGATACACTTGCCGCAACTTCGACCTGCATAAGCCTGTGACCCGGCAAGACAAGGCAAAAGGCCGACTCATCGCCGCACATGACCTGCGCGACAGCGCATATTTGCGGAAATTGCGCATCAGCCCCGGAATTTCGCAATAATAGTTCAAAATTCGACCGCCCTGCGACACTTTGCATGCGCTTTTGCGGTTGACGCCTCCTTTTGCCCGCCATAGTGTCCGCCCGAAAGCCTTGGAGGGCAGCAATGCCGCTAATTCTGGTACTGGTAGGGGAAAGGCGCATGGGTCGGTAACGGCAGCCATATCTGGCATCCATGCGCCCCTGGGACCAAAACCCGGGGGCTTTTCATTGGCGAAAACGGCGACCCGGCGAGGCGCCGAGGAACGACAAGGGTGAAGCGATGACAAGGTCGATGACCGGCGCGAGAATGGTGGTTCAGGCCCTGAAGGATCAGGGGGTCGAAGTCGTGTTCGGCTACCCCGGCGGCGCGGTACTGCCGATCTATGACGAGATCTTCCAGCAAAACGACATCCGCCACATCCTTGTCCGCCACGAACAGGGCGCGGTCCACATGGCCGAGGGCTATGCGCGCTCGACC
The DNA here is from genome assembly GCA_934500835.1 of uncultured Paracoccaceae bacterium. GTDB lineage: Bacteria > Pseudomonadota > Alphaproteobacteria > Rhodobacterales > Rhodobacteraceae > Pseudogemmobacter. The sequence goes on from CAKSTR010000001.1 coordinate 114,792, forward strand.
GGCAAGCCCGGGGTGGCGCTGGTGACATCCGGCCCCGGGGCGACCAATGCGGTCACCGGGCTGACCGATGCCTTGATGGACTCGATCCCGATCATCGTGCTGACCGGCCAGGTTCCGACCTTCATGATCGGCACCGACGGCTTCCAGGAGGCCGATACCGTCGGCATCACCCGGCCCTGCACCAAGATGAACTGGCTGGTGAAAGACACCGCGAAACTGTCCGAGACCATCCATCAGGCCTTCCATGTCGCCACCAGGGGCCGGCCCGGCCCGGTGCTGGTCGACATCCCCAAGGACGTGCAGTTCGCCACCGCCGAATATACCCCCGTGCCGAAGGCCAGGGTCGACCATTACCAGCCGCGGGTGAAGGGCGAGATCGACGCCATCACCCGCATGGTCGAGATGCTGGAAACCGCGGAACGCCCGCTGTTCTACACCGGCGGCGGGGTGATCAATTCGGGCAAGGCGGCAAGCCAGCTCTTGCGCGAATTCGCCGATGCGACCGGCATTCCCGTCACCTCGACCCTGATGGGCCTGGGGGCCTATCCGGCATCCGGCAAGGGCTGGATCGGCATGCTGGGGATGCACGGGCTTTATGAGGCGAACCTCGCCATGCACGGCTGCGATCTGATGATCAATGTCGGTGCGCGCTTCGATGACCGGATCACCGGCCGGATCTCGGACTTCTCGCCGAAGTCGAAGAAGGTCCATATCGACATCGATCCGTCGTCGATCAACAAGGTCATCCGCGTGGATGTGCCGATCATCGGCGATGTCGGCCATGTGCTGGAAGATGCGCTGAAGATCTGGAAGGCCCGCGGCCGCAAGGTCAACAAGGCCGGGATCGCCAAATGGTGGGCGCAGATCGAGGAATGGAAGAAGGTCAAATGTCTGGCCTACGCGCCGGACGACAAGACCATCAAGCCGCAATATGCGCTGGAGCGGCTGGAGGCGCTGACCCGTGGCCGCGACCGCTATATCACCACCGAGGTCGGCCAGCACCAGATGTGGGCCGCGCAGTTCCTTGGCTTTGACGAGCCGAACCGCTGGATGACCTCGGGTGGGCTGGGAACCATGGGCTACGGCCTGCCCGCCAGTATCGGCGTGCAGATCGCCCATCCGCAGGCGCTGGTGATCAACGTGGCGGGCGAGGCCAGCTGGCTGATGAACATGCAGGAAATGGGCACCGCGATGCAGTTCCGCGCGCCGGTGAAGCAGTTCATCCTGAACAACGAGCGGCTTGGCATGGTGCGCCAGTGGCAGGAGCTGCTGCATGGCGAACGCTATTCCTCGTCCTGGTCGGAGTCGCTGCCCGATTTCGTCAAGCTGGCCGAGGCTTTCGGCTGCAAGGGGATCAAGGTTTCGGACCCCAGGGATCTGGACGATGCGATCATGGAGATGCTGGCCTCTGACGGTCCGGTGATCTTCGATTGCCTTGTCGAGAAGCACGAAAACTGCTTCCCGATGATCCCCTCGGGCAAGCCGCATAACGAGATGCTGTTGTCGGCCGATGCCAGCGCCTTCAAATCGGGCGCGGTGCTGGTGTGACATCGCGCAGCGGGGGGCCAGCCCCCCGCACCCCCCGGGATATTTTCAGACAGAAAATGAGGAAGGGCAGCCATGTCCGCACTGAACATCAAAAAAGGGTCGACCAGCCATTCGGCCTATGACCTGCGCGACAGCCATTCGCAGGTGGAAGAGAGCCATACCCTTGCGGTGATCGTCGAGAACGAGCCGGGGGTGCTGGCGCGGGTCATCGGGCTGTTTTCGGGGCGTGGCTACAACATCGACAGCCTGACCGTGGCCGAGGTGGACCATACCGGGCACCGCTCTCGCATCACCGTCGTCACGCGCGGGACACCGGCGGTGATCGACCAGATCGAGGCGCAGTTGTCGCGCATGGTGCCGGTCCATGCCGTGCACGACCTGACCGCCGAGGGGCCGAGCGTGCAACGCGAACTGGCGCTCTTCAAAGTGGTCGGCAAGGGCGATGCCCGGATCGAGGCCTTGCGGCTGTGCGAGATCTTCCGCGCCAATGTCGTCGACACCAGCCTTGAAAGCTTCATCTTCGAGATGACCGGCACGCCCGAGAAGATCGATGCCTTTGCCGATCTGATGCGCCCCCTGGGCCTGAAGGAAATCGCCCGCACCGGCGTGGCGGCCCTGTCGCGCGGGGCGTGAGACTCAGCGCGGCCGGGTCAGGCCATTCTCGACCCGGCCCTTGACCAGCCAGGCGATGGCAAAGGCCCAGACCGCAATCGCCTCGAACCACAGCACCAGCATCAGATCGTTGACGATCCGTTGTGGACCCTCGGGCCCGCGGATCTTGAACCAGCTGGCGGCGATCACGAGAAAGGTCATCGCCACGATCGTCCAGCCGCAGGCGCGATAGATGCGGCGGCGCAGGGGCTTGGCCGTGCGGGCGAACTTGCGCAGGCACATCGCCGCAAGCCCCGAGAGGAACAGGACCGCGCTGAAGTAATGCGCGAAGGCGGCCAGCTTGTAGCCCATCGCCTGCTGGGTGATGGAGCCAAGCAGATTGGCATGCATCCGCGTCTCATTGGGGAAATAGGCGACTCCGAAAGCCGCGATCCCGGCGACGGTGGTGATGAAATCGTCCGAGACATGCTCGCCCCGGTCCGGCGAATGGCCGGGATAGGCGATCAGGAACAGGCCGATGGCGGTCAGCGTGCCGACGAAGGCATCGCGCATCAGCGTGTGGTAATAGTCGCTGATCGACGGTTCCACCGTGTGCTGGCTGAGCCAGCCGCCAAGGATCAGCACCACCGGCAGGGCAAGGCCAAGCCAGCCCAGCATCTGGCGGATCCGGTAGTAGGAGCGGATGACGCCCTGATCGTCCTGCTGCTCCACCCCGCCCCCTTTTTGCGGCGCTTCAGGTGCCGCGGAACCGGGGCGCGCGTTTCTCAAGGAAGGCGGTGACGCCCTCGCGGAAGTCTTCGGTGGCGCCGCAGCGGCCCTGAAGATCGGCCTCAAGCGCCAGCGACCCGGCCAGATCAAGATCGAACGAGGCCCGAAGCGCCTGTTTCAACGCCTGATACGCCACAGTCGGCCCATTGGCCAGATGGGCGGCGCGGGCGGCGATGACGGCAGCGAATTCGGCATCCGGCACCGCCTCCCAGATCATGCCCCAGGCGGCGGCCTGCCTTGCGCTGATCTTCTCGGCGAAAAGGGCGGCCCCCATGGCGCGGGCAAGGCCGATCTGGCGCGGCAGCCAATGGGTGCCGCCGGCGTCCGGGATCAGGCCGATGCGGGTGAAGGCCTGGATGAAAGAGGCGCTTTCGGTGGCGATCACCACATCGCAGGCCAGCGCGAGATTGGCCCCTGCCCCGGCCGCCGCCCCATTGACCGCCGCGATGGTCGGCACCGGGCTGTCGGTGATCAGGCGCAGGAGGGGGACGTATTCCTCGTTCAGGATCCGGGTGAAATCGACGGCGGCGATCGTGCCGGCATCCTGCAGATCCTGGCCCGAGCAGAAGGCGCGGCCGCTGCCGGTCAGGACGATGCAGCGGGCGGTCCGGTGCAGGGCAGCCAGCGCCTGCGCCATCTCAAGCCGCATGTTTCGCGACAAGGCATTCATCACCTCGGGCCGGTTCAGGGCGATGGTGCCGATGCCGTTCTCTTCGGTGACTGCGATTGTCTGATAGCCCATGCCGTGCCTCCGCTTGCCTTGCACAAGGATGGCGGGACGGCGGGAAAAGGCCAAGCGGAACGCGGCGTCAGCCGTGGCCGGATTGCGGCGACCTCGCCCAGGGCGATCCGCCACCGGGCGCAGGGCTTGCGTCAGTCCTTCAGGATCTCGTCCAGCCGGGCCTGCTCCTCGGCCGTCAGCCCCTGATCGGCGCGCGAGGGCCGGCGGCGCAGCGCGGCGAAGGCGATGCCGCCGCCAAGGACCAGCATGGCCGGCCCGGCCAGCCAGAGAATCAGGTTCATCCCCGACTTCGGCGGATCGAACAGCACGTATTCGCCGTAACGGGCGACCAGAAACTCCAGCACCTGCTGGTCGCTGTCCCCGGCAACCAGCCGCTCTCGGATGATGATGCGCAGATCGCGGCTGATGCGGGCATCGCTGTCATCGATGCTTTCGCCCTGACAGACCGGACAACGGACCGAGCGGCTGATCTCTCGCGCGCGGGCCTCAAGCGCGGGATCGGACAGCATCTCGTCGGGCTTCACGGCAAGGGCGGGCCCGCCGAAGGACAGAGCCAGCGCCAGCAGGATCGCCCGCCCCCTCATTCCGCCGGCACTCCGGCCGGGGCGCGGCGCGCGCCGGCGGCCACACGGTAGCGGCGGTCCGACAGGCTGAGCGCCCCGCCCAGCGCCATGAGCAGCGCGCCGCCCCAGATCCAGTTGGCAAAGGGTTTCACATAGCCCCGCACCGCCCAGCCGCCGCCCGCCTGCGGGTCGCCGATCACCAGATAGAGGTCGCGCAGGAAGCCGTAGTCGATGGCGGCTTCGGTCGTCGGCATGGCCTGCACCGGGTAGATCCGCTTTTCGGGATGGACCACGGCAACCAGGGCACCGGCCTTTGTCACCGCCATCTCGGCCATGGTCGAGACATAGTTCGGCCCCTCCACCTGCCGCACATCGCGCAGCGTCACCTCATAGGAGCCAAGGGCAAAGGTTTCGCCTTCCTGCACCACAAGGATGTCCTCGACCGCCCAGGCATTCATCGCGGCCACAGCGAAGATGGTGATCCCCATCCCCGCATGGGCGGTGGCCTTGCCCCAGTCCGCCCGCGGCAGCCGCATCAGCCGGCCCAGCCGGTCGCCCGACCGCCCGGTGCGCGACCACAGATCCCAAAGCGCACCAAGCACCACCCAGGCGCCCAGCATCGTGCCGATCGGTCCAAGTGCCGAACGTCCGGTCTGCAACGCGAAGGCCAGGCCGCCCAGCGCCACCGCCAGCACCGCGACCGGCACCAGCCCGCGCAGCGCGCGCGCCAGATCCCCCCGCTTCCAGGCCAGCATCGCCCCGGGCGGCAGGATCACCGCCAGCGCCACGAAGAAGGGCGTGAAGGCCGCATTGAAGAAGGGCTCGCCCACCGAGATCGTCCGGCCCGAGGTCATCTCGGTCACCAGGGGCCAGATCGTGCCGATGAACACCACGAAGGCCGAAACCGCGAGGAGAATGTTGTTCGTCACCAGCGCGCTTTCGCGGCTGATCATGCCGAACAGGCCCTTGGCCTCCATCGCGCTGGCGCGGAAGGCGTAAAGCACCAGCGCCCCGCCGGTGAAGAAGGCCAGGATGCCAAGGATGAACAGCCCCCTCTCGGGGTCCGAGGCAAAGGAATGGACGCTGGTGATCACGCCCGAGCGCACGATGAAAGTGCCGATCAGGCTGAAGCCGAAGGCCATGATCGCCAGAAGGATGGTCCAGCTTTTCAGGCTCTCGCGCTTTTCCACCACGATGGCGCTGTGCAGAAGGGCGGCGGCCAGAAGCCAGGGCATGAAGCTGGCGTTCTCGACCGGGTCCCAGAACCAGAACCCGCCCCAGCCCAGCTCGTAATAGGCCCACCAGGACCCAAGCGCGATGCCGATGGTCAGGAAGATCCAGGCGGCCAGCGTCCAGGGCCGCACCCAGCGCGCCCAGGCGGCATCGACCCGCCCCTCGATCAGGGCGGCCACCGCGAAGGAGAAGGCCATCGAGAGCCCGACATAGCCAAGGTAGAGAAAGGGCGGATGGAAGGCGAGGCCGGGATCCTGCAGCAAGGGGTTCAGGTCCTGCCCGTCCAGAGGCGGCACCTGCAGCCGCCAGAACGGGTTCGAGGTGAAGATCAGGAAGGCCAGGAACGCCACCCCGATCGATCCCTGCACCGCAATCACCCGCGCCCGCAGCGCCGCGGGCAGGTTCTGGCCGAACCATGCGGCCGACGCCCCGAACAGCGCCAGGATCAGCACCCAAAGAAGCAGCGATCCCTCATGGTTCCCCCAGACGCCCGAGATCTTGTAGAGCATCGGCTTCAGCGTATGGGAATTGGCGGTGACCACGGCCAGCGAGAAATCCGAGACGACGAAGGCCCGGGTCAGCACCGCAAAGGCGGTGGCGACCAGCAGGAACTGCGCCACCGCCGCCGGGGCCGCCAGCGCCATCAGCCGCGCGTTGCGGGTCTGCGCGCCCCAGAGCGGCAGCACGGTCTGCACCAGCGCCACCATCAGCGCAAGGATCAGCGCGAAATGCCCAAGCTCGACGATCATCCGGTTCTCCCCGCCATCCCGCCGATCCTACCCCCGCCGGCCCGCGCTTCCAATGCCCTGCGCGCTTGGGTCGCAATCCAAAGTGCGGCTGCCGCCGCAAGCCTTGTATGTCCGGCTGACGCGGCGCTCCACGGCCCCTGTCGGCCGTTGGGGGCGCTTCGCCCCCCAAACCCCCAGAGGATATTTGTCCCAAAGTGAAGACCACCTTTTCATCTTGGTCCAAATATCCCCGCCGGAGGCATTCGACGCCGGGCAAGGGTGCGAGGGATCGATCCCGTTCCGCGGCAGCGCCGGCGAGCGGCCCCTCGATGGGGGCCGAGCCGGCTCCGCACTGGCCAGACGGCCGGGCGCGGTGTATCCCCGACAGGTGCAGCGAAGGAGTCGACCATGCCAAAAGCCATCCTGATCGGTGCGCCGGTAGACAGCGGCCAGAAGCGGGCGGGGTGCCTGATGGGCCCCTCGGCCTATCGGGTCGCGGGGATTGCGCGCGAGATCGGCTCTGAAGGCCACGGCATCGAGGATTGGGGCGATGTCGCCCTGCCCCCCTTGCGCGACGTGAGATGCGACAATCCGGTCGTGCATCTTTTGGCCGAGACCGTGGGCTGGACCGAGGCTCTGTCCGGTAAGGTCGATGACGCGCTGTCGCAGGGGGGCTTTCCCATCGTCATGGGGGGCGATCATTCGCTGGCCCTGGGATCTGCGGCGGGGGCGGCGGCCTTTGCCAAGCGGCAGGGCCGGCCCCTGTTCCTGCTGTGGCTGGACGCGCATTCGGATTTCCACACCCCGCTGACCACATCGTCGGGCAACCTTCATGGCACGCCCCTGGCCTATATCAACGGCCGCGACGGTTTCGATGCCTTCCCGCCCTTCCCGGCCCCCGTCCCGGCCCATCGGATCTGCATGTTCGGCATCCGCTCGGTCGATGCGGCCGAGCAGGCCGCCATGCAGGAGCGCGACATCGCCGTCAACGACATGCGCGTCATCGACGAACATGGCATCGTCAAACCCTTGCGGGCCTTCCTTGACCGTTGCCGCAAGGAAGGCGGCATGCTGCATGTGTCGCTGGATGTGGATTTCCTCGATCCCTCCATCGCGCCGGCCGTGGGCACCACGGTGCCGGGCGGCGCCACCTTCCGCGAAGCGCATCTGGTGATGGAACTGCTGCACGAATCCGGCCTTGTCACCAGTCTTGATCTGGTGGAGCTGAACCCCTTCCTTGACGACCGCGGCATGACGGCGCGGCTGATGGTGGATCTGGTCGGCAGCCTGATGGGCAAGAAGGTGTTCGACAGGCCGACGCGCGCGAAGTGACCATCCGCCGGGGGGCCAGCCCCCGGTCCCCCCGGGATATTTTCGGACAGAAAATGGGCTTGGGGGGGTCAGTGCAGCCGGAACTCCCCCGTGACATGGCGCCATTCCGAGGGGGCGATCAGCTTTCGATGGGTGAAGCGCACCGAATGCAGCGGCCCGTCGATGTTGCCCTGCCAGAATTCGATGAAGCGGAACAACTCGGGCCAGTCCGGCCCGATATCCATGTGCTGCCAGACGAAGGTATTGAGAACATTGCGGTAATCCGGCATCCGATAGAAGATTTCGGCCGTTGTCAGCCCATAGCCCTTCAGCATCAGGGCCGTCTCGCTTTGCGGTACATGTGCCTGCATGGGGTCACCCTCCTTTCGCCTCCCCCGATGGGATCATGCCACAGATGAATATATTATCAACGAATCCAGTCTGTTGTCAGTCCACAGTGCCGGCTGCCAGCCCCGGCCGCCCCCGCCATTGCACCCTACCCGCTGTATGGTGTAAACTTTGCCCAACAAAATCTTGGGCCTTGAAGGCCAGCAAGGGCAGACCGTGACCGATACCCCTGAAGATACTGAAAACACTGGCGAAACGCCGGATCTTCCCAGCTGGCATGGCCCGCAGGTCGATATCGTTCATGAGATGAAGACCGCCTATCTCGATTACGCGATGAGCGTGATCGTCTCGCGTGCCATTCCCGACCTGCGCGACGGGCTGAAGCCGGTGCATCGCCGCATCCTTTTCGCGATGCACGAGACCGGCAACACCCATGACAAGCCCTATCGCAAATCGGCCCGGCCGGTGGGCGACACGATGGGGAAATACCACCCCCATGGCGACTTGGCCATTTATGACGCGCTGGTGCGGATGGCGCAGCCGTTCTCGATGTCGTTGAAGCTGCTGGACGGCCAGGGCAACTTCGGCTCGATGGACGGCGATATGGCGGCGGCGATGCGCTATACCGAAGTGCGGATGGACAAGCCCTCGGCCTTCCTGATGGCCGATATCGACAAGGACACCGTCGATTTCCAGGACAACTACGACGGCAAGGACCGCGAGCCGACGGTCCTTCCCGCGCGCTTCCCCAACATGCTGGTCAATGGCGCGGGCGGCATTGCCGTCGGCATGGCCACCAACATCCCGCCGCACAATCTGGGCGAGGTGATCGACGGCACCCTTGCCATGATCGAGAATCCCGACATCAGCATGGAAGCGCTGATGGACATCATCCCCGCCCCCGATTTCCCGACGGGCGGCCTGATCCTTGGCCGCTCGGGCGCGCGCAAGGCCTATCTTGAGGGGCGCGGCTCGGTCATCATCCGCGCCAAGACCCATGTCGAGGAACTGCGCAAGGACCGCTGGGCAATCATCGTCGACGAAATTCCCTATCAGGTGAACAAGGCCTCGATGATCGAGAAGATCGCCGAGGCCGTGCGCGACAAGCGGATCGAGGGCATCGCGGGCGTGGCGGACGAATCCGACCGTGTCGGCGTCCGCGTGGTGATCGAGCTGAAGCGCGACGCTACGCCCGATGTGGTGCTGAACCAGCTCTGGCGCTTCTCGCCGATGCAAATATCGTTCGGCTGCAACATGCTGGCCCTGAACGGCGGCCGGCCCGAAACCCTGACGCTGCGCGACTTCCTCAGCCATTTCATCACCTTCCGCGAGGAAGTCGTCGCCCGCCGCACCGCATTTGAGCTGCGCAAGGCGCGCGAGCGCAGCCATATCCTGTGTGGTCTGGCGGTTGCGGTGTCGAACGTGGACGAGATCGTTGCCACCATCCGCGCCAGCGCCACGCCGGCCGAAGCCCGCGAGAAGCTGATGGAGCGGCGCTGGCCCGCCCATGACATTGCCGCCTATATCCGGCTGATCGACGATCCCAGCCACACCGTCAACGAGGATGGCACCTACAACCTTTCGGAACGGCAAGCGCGCGCGATTCTTGACCTGCAACTGCAGCGGCTGACCCAGTTGGGCGTGAAGACCATCACGGACGAATTGGAAGAACTGGCCGCGCAGATCAAGGATTACCTCGACATCCTTGCCTCGCGCGAAAGGATCATGGCCATCATCTCGGACGAGCTGATCGAGGTGAAGACGCAGTTTGCCGTTCCCCGCCGCACCGAGATCACCGACTGGTCCGGCGACATGGAGGACGAAGACCTGATCGAGCGCGAGGATATGGTCGTGACCATCACCTCGGGCGGCTACATCAAGCGCACCCCCCTCGCCGAGTTCCGCCAGCAGAATCGCGGCGGCAAGGGGCTGGCCTCGATGGCCACCAAGGAAGACGATGTGGTGACGACGCTTTTCGTCGCCAACACCCATACCTGGCTTTTGTTCTTCACCACCGAAGGCATGGTCTACAAGCTGAAGACCTGGCGCCTGCCGCTTGGCGGCCGCACGGCCAAGGGCAAGGCGCTGGTCAATATCCTGCCGATCGACCCCGGCGTCACCATCGCCGCCCTGATGCATGTCGATGCGCCCGAAGAGGAGTGGGAGGACCTGCAGATCGTCTTCGCCACTTCGGACGGCGACGTGCGGCAGAACGACCTGTCGGACTTCACCAATGTCATGCGCAACGGCAAGATCGCGATGAAACTGCCGGAGGGCGTCTTGCTGGTGAACGCCGCGATTGCCGACGAGAATGACGATGTGATGCTGGTCACCAACCTTGGCCGCGCCATCCGCTTCTCGACGCAGGAGATCCGCGTGTTCAAGTCGCGCGGCTCGACCGGTGTGCGCGGGATCCGGCTGGCCGACGGCGACAAGGTGGTCTCCATGTCGATCATCCGGCATTTCGAGGCCGACCCGGCGGAACGCGAGGCCTATCTCAAGCAGCGCCGCCTGATGGCCGGCGTGACCGAGGACGAGGCGGATGACGAGGAAGAAAGCGTTGCGGCGGGCCAGCTTTCCCCCGAACGCTATGCCGAGATGTCGGCGGCCGAGGATCTGATCCTGACCGTCACCGCCGGCGGATCGGGCAAGCTGTCGTCCAGCCACGACTATCCGGTGCGCGGCCGCGGCGGCATGGGCGTCAAGGCCATCTCCCCCGGCCCGCGCGGCGGCCGTATCGTGGCGTCGTTCCCGGTCGAGATCACCGACCAGATCATGCTGGCCACTTCGACCGGCCAGTCGATCCGGGTGCCGGTGGAACAGGTGTCGTTCCGGTCGCGGTCTGCGGGCGGGGTGCGCGTATTCAACACCGGCGCGGAGGAAGAGGTCGTCTCGGTCGCCCGGGTGGCGGAACAGGGCGAGGATGAGGCTTGAACAACGCCTTGCGGCCCTTGCGGCGGCGGGGCAGACCATGACCTACGGCGCCCTGGCCCGCGACCTTGGCCTGCGCATGGGCGAGCTGACGGCAGCCCTTGAGGCGCTGATGGAGGCGGATGCGCGGGCCGGCCTGCCGCTGCGGGCGGCACTGTGCGAAGCGCGGCTTTCCGGCGGCCTGCCCGCCCGTGGTTTCTTCGACAAGGCGGCGGACCTTGGCTATGACACCAGCGATCCTGCCGCCTTCGTCGCCCGGCACCGCGCGGCCCTGTCGGAACAGTGACTCAACTGCCACGGCAAGGCTGAAACCGCGCCGCGTGCGATTCACTCTGCGTCCTCCCTCCCCTAGACTGGCGCCAGACAAGAGTGAAAGGATTCACCATGAAACGAGCAGCCCTCACCGCCGTTCTCCTTGCCGCCGCCCCGGCCGCACAGGCCTTCGAGATCACCGGCGGACAGATGGAGCTGGGCTATTCCAGCTACACCGACAACCTGCTGAAGAAACTGGACAAGATCGGCATCAACGGCTCGATCGAGGTCGGGTTCTCGCAGATGTTCTCGATGCAGGCCGACCTTGGCTTCATGAACTTCGGCTTCAACGACGCGGATGCCACCAACTTCGGCCTCCACAGCATCTACCACCTCAGCGACACCACCTCGGCCGGTTTCTACTTCGGCCAGGACCGCGTCAGCGGCGGCAGCCTGTCGATCACCGGGCTGGAGATCGGCCATCAGGCCGGCATGGTCGGGTTGGAAAGCTATCTGACCTATGCCAAGGACAGCGCGGATGACGGCATGGTCTTCGGCGCCAGCGCCGGGCTGAACCTGTCGGACATGGCCGAGATCGGGGTCAGCTACGACCGGATCGACGTGGACAGCTCCAAGGCATCGCGTCTGGCGCTGACCGGCGAATACACCATGGGCAACGGCTTTGCCATCACGGGCGAGCTGGGGTCGGTGGACATCAAGGGTTCGGGGTCCGAACCCTTCTTCGGCATCGGCGGCAAGATGACCTTCGGCGCGGATCGCGGTGCCACCTTCGGCGAGCGTTCGGTTCTGAACCTGCTGCCGGGTCTGTGATCCATCGGGGGGGCTGCAAGGCCCCCCTCGCGCATTGCACGCCGGCCCGCCCCCGGCTATCAGGGCGGCATGACAGAACCCCTTCACATCGTCGGCGGCGGAATGGCCGGGTCCGAAGCGGCCTGGGCGGCGGCCAATATGGGCGTGCCCGTGGTCCTGCACGAGATGCGCCCCAAGGTCGCCACCTTCGCCCATCGCACCGGCGATTTCGCCGAGATGGTCTGCTCGAACTCTTTCCGTTCGGACGATGACGAGCGCAACGCAGTGGGTCTTCTGCATTGGGAGATGCGTGCGGCGGGCGGGCTGGTGATGGAAACGGCGGCAAAGCATCGCCTGCCGGCAGGCGGCGCGCTGGCGGTGGACCGCGATCCCTTTGCGGCCGAGGTGACGGCGCGCCTAAAGGCGCATCCCCTGATTTCAACGTCATATGAAGAAGTTACGTCGCTTCCCTCATCTGGAAACTGGATCATTGCCACCGGCCCGCTGACCAGCACCGCATTGGCAACCAGCATCCGCGCCGCCACCGGCGCCGAGGCGCTTGCGTTCTTCGACGCCATCGCCCCCATCGTCTATGCCGAAAGCGTGGACATGTCGGTGGCCTGGCGCCAGTCGCGCTATGACAAGGGCGAGACGGAAGAGGAGCAGAAGGCCTATCTCAACTGCCCGATGGACAAGCCGCAGTACGAGGCCTTCATCGACGCCCTTCTGGCGGCGGAAAAGACCGAGTTCCACGAAGGCGAAGCGGAGTCCTCCCCCAAATCCACGCCATATTTCGACGGCTGCCTGCCCATCGAGGTGATGGCCGAACGCGGCCGCGAAACCCTGCGCCACGGTCCGATGAAACCCGTCGGCCTGACCAATGCCCACCGGCCCGAGGTCAAGCCCTATGCCGTGGTGCAACTGCGTCGCGACAATGCGCTTGGCACGCTCTACAACATCGTCGGCTTCCAGACCAAGATGAAGTATGGCGCGCAAACCCATGTTTTCAAACTGATCCCCGGACTCGAGAACGCCTCCTTCGCGCGCCTCGGGGGCATCCACCGCAACACCTTCATCAACTCGCCTTCGCTGCTTGATCCGCAGATGCGCCTGAAATCGCAGCCGCATATCCGCTTTGCCGGTCAGATCACCGGGGTGGAAGGCTATGTCGAATCCGCCGCGATGGGGCTTCTGGCCGGCCGGATGGCCGCCGCGCAGATCCTTGGCCGCGACCTGCCGCCGCCGCCACCGGAAACCGCCATGGGCGCGCTTGTCACCCATATCACCGGCGGGGCCGAGGCAAAAACCTTCCAGCCGATGAACGTCAACTTCGGACTCTTCCCCCCGATCGACGCCAGGGGCGGCCGCAAGGGTCGCAAGGACCGCTACAAGGCCTATACCGACCGGGCGAAACAGGCATTCACGGAATGGCTTTCGTAACCCGCTTCGCGCCCTCGCCGACCGGCCCCCTGCATCTGGGGCATGCCTATTCCGCCATCCTTGCGCATGACATGGCCCGCGCGGCCGGCGGGCGGTTTCTGCTGCGGATGGAAGATACCGACCTTGAACGCTGCCGACCCGAATACGAGGCGCTGATCAAGGAGGACCTGACCTGGCTTGGCCTGACATGGGACGGCCCCGTCCACCGCCAGTCCGACCATATCGCCAGCTACAATGCCCGGCTGGAGCCGCTTGCCGCGCGCGGCCTCTTGTATCCCTGTTCCTGCACCCGGTCGGACATCCGCGCCGCGCTGTCGGCCCCCCAGGAAGGCATCCTGCACAATGTCTATCCCGGCACCTGCCGTGGCCGCAGGATGGACAGCCGCCGCAATGGCGATGCGCTGCGGCTGGATCTGGCCGGGGCGCTGGCAGATCTGGACCCGGATTCGCTGCGCTTTACCGAGACCGGCCCCCTTCATGCCGGGGTGCATCTGGTCGCGGCAGAGGTGGCCCTGCGCGACATCGGCGATGTGGTGCTGTCACGAAAGGGCGAGGATATCGTGGCCTATTTCCTTGCCTCGGCCTTCGACGACGCCGATCAGGGCATCAGCCATGTCATCCGCGGCGCCGACCTTTTCACCTTCACGCCCATTCAGGTCATCCTGCAACGGCTTCTGGGGCTGCCGACACCAGTCTATCACCACCACCCCCTGATCCGCGACGGTCAGGGCAAGCGGCTGGCCAAGCGCGACGATGCCCGCGCCATTGCGAAATATCGTGACGAAGGGGCCAGCCCGGCCGACATCCGCGTGCTGGTGGGGCTGTAGCCACGTTTCCTTGAAGGATCTGTCAGGCCATCGGCGTCAGGATCTCGACCTCATCACCGTCACGCAGGGCCGTATAGAAGCAGGACCGCCGGTTGGTATGACAGGCCGGCCCTTCCTGCCGCACCAGCGCCAGAAGACAATCCCGGTCACAGTCGATCCGCAGTTCGACCAGCACCTGGTGGTGCCCCGAGCTTTCGCCTTTCACCCAGAACGCCCCGCGCGAGCGGCTCCAGTAGGTGACCTTTCCGGTCTCCAGCGTGCGGGCCACCGAAGCGGCATTCATCCAAGCCATCATCAGCACCTCGCCCGAGGTATGGTCCTGCGCGATGCAGGGGATCAGCCCGGCGGCATCGAATTTGAGACTGGCGGGGTCGAAGGGCATGGCGCACTCCTTGGCGGCGGCTCTGCCCCGGATTACATAGGGCAGGACGGAGGGCAAGCGATGAGCGATGCGGAACTGGTAAAGCTGTATTCGGGGCGCATTCTGGCGCTGGCCGCCGACATCCCGCATCTGGGCAGGCTGCCCGCGCCGCAGGGCTCATCCCGGCACCGCTCTGCGCTGTGCGGATCGACGGTGACAGTGGATGTGACGCTGAAGGATGGCCGGATCGACGGCTTTGCGCAGGATGTGAAGGCCTGCGCCCTGGGCCAGGCCTCGGCCGCCATTCTGGGGGCGGTGGCGCTTGGCCGCAGCCGGGCCGAGCTTGAGACCGCAAGGAACCAGCTGCGCGCGATGCTGAAGGAGGCAGGCCCCGTCCCCGCCGCGCCCTTCGACGGCTATGAGGTGCTGCTGCCCGCCCGCGACTACAAGAACCGGCACGCCTCGATCCTGCTGGTGCTGGACGCGATCGTCGACGCCACCGCGCAGGCGGAACAATCCGCCAGCGCCTGACCCCTTACCCCCCGAATACCCCCCGAAAGCCCCGGAAAAAAAAGGGCGCCCGCATCGGGGCGCCCAAGTGGGGACAATTGAGGGAGAAACGTGACACAGCTCAGTCGCAGTCACGCCGGATCAACGCCGCCCCCCCTGCGGCGGTTCCATCGCCGGGTGGCAGAACATTGCCGGCCATAGGGCGGATCTCCGCCGGGCGGAAAACGGCTGTCGGAACGCGAGACGGCGGCGGGCGTTGGTCCTGCACATGCCGAGAGCATGTCGCAACCGGAAAAGGAGGCTATGTCATGGCCAACCCGAACACTCCCGAAACGCCCCGCCAGCCGCAACAGGGTGACGTGGACCGCCGGTCGGACCCCGGCCGCATCACCGAGGAAGAGCGCCGCCGGCAGCAGGAACAGCAAGGCGGCCGCCCCGGCCAGCAACAGGATCAGCCTGGCCAGAAGCAGCAGGACCGCCCGCAACAGCGTGAGTGATCGGGCCGGTGCCCGGTGCCGGGCCCCCGTCCATGGGGTCACACTCACCGGCCGGGCCTGATCGCCACTGATCGGCAAAGGGGGGCTTCGGCCCCCTTTTCTAGTGGCCGGACGGCGCCTTTGGCAGCCCCGGCCCCATCGCCAGCCAGCCCGCCAGCCCCCGCAGCGCGATAGCTGCCAGCAGCGCCAGCCCGACAAAAGCCGCCATCGTCGGCAAATGGCCGGGTGCCGCCGACCACAGCGGCCGCACGATCCGCGCCGTGTCATAGGGCGCCTCGCTGAAGGCGCAAAGCTCCAGCGCGGTGGACGAGAGCATCAGTTCCCGGTCGATCCGCCGCGACAGATCGGCTGCCCGCGGGTCGCCTCCGGCCTCCATCCGCAGAAGAAGGTCGCGCCCGGCCGCCAGATAGGCATGGGCGCACGCGTTGAAGGGGCTAGCCTCATCGCCCAGCGTGCCCGGCATCAGGCCCCAGAGGCACCAGGTCCGTTGCAGCCTGGCATAGTTCAGCACGCGGGAGAAATCCTGCCCGGGCTGCGGCTGACGGGCGGCAAGGGTCAGAATCTCGTCCAGATGATCGGCAATCACCGGCATCTGGCCATGGGTGATGGCGGAGATCGAAATCCCCTCGACCGGGCCGTTGCCGGCGCCATGGGCCAGCAGCGGCCCGCTGAGGCCAAGGGAAAGCGCGGCGGCCAGGGGTCCGCCGCCGCACCAAAGACGTTCAGGCCGCCACATGGCGCCCGAACCGCCCGCCTTCAATCGCCCGCTCGGCGATATGGCCGAAGATCAGGCCAAGAGCGCCCCACATCACCAGATGCGTGCCCAGCGAGGCGATGCGGAAGTTCCAGATCACCAGCGGGTCAAAGCCCTCGGGCATCTCGTTGATCGCCGGCAATGCGATGAAGACCAGCGTGACGATCACCACATAGGCCAGCGCCCCCGTCAGACCTGCAGCCCATGCCCCCCGCTGATCCCACATCCGCCGGGCCAGCATCACCGCGAAAGCCATGGCCAGAACCGAGATCACCAGCAGGATGAAATACAGCGAGGTCCGCGCCGCGATGGTCTCGTCAAACCCCACAGCCGGCGGGTTGGCGGGATATTTCAGCTGCGGCACCAGCGCAAAGGCGACAAAGGCCGCCACCGCCAGCAGCGCCGCCAGCCCTCGCGCGCCGATCCGGCCCACGCGGCCATAGGCCAGCGCGAAGACCAGCGCGAACATGCCGCCGACCGAGGCGCCGAAGAACACGAGCCCGGTGAAAAGGCCAAGGCCGGCCTGGGTCTCGCGGGTGACCATCGGCTCTTCGTCGCCGGCTTCAGCAGCGGCAGGGTCGGCAGCCGCCGCCTCGGCCATGCGGTCCTCGAAGGCGATGGCAAGATCGACCTGCGGCTCTCCGAAGGTCAGGGCAAAAACAAAGGCGATGATGCCAGCAAGCGCGCCGGCAATCAGCCCGCGCAACAAAAGCGATCCGGTCATATCAGCGCCTTTCAGTGGCAGGGGAAGCCAAGCAGGTGGCGCCCGTCATGAACGAATTCGTGGATCATCTCGCCCTGGAAAAGCGCGGTTGCCCCCTGCTCGGCCCCGAAGAAATAGACCCCGAGAATGAACAGCAGCGTGCCCAGAATCGCCCAAAGGGCAATGTCGCGGACAGGAATCGGTGAGGGGGCGATGCCGGCGGTGGCCGATAGTGACATGGGTCTCTCCTTGGGATTGCGCGTCCCGCTAAAGCTATGGTGATGAAAGAAGGGCTGACTTTCGCTTCGGGCGATTACAGCGGCGCGACCGTGTCGGATTTCCACCGACTTCCTCTGGTTCATCAACGGCTTGACGTTACGTCCCGATACCGCCCGAGTCAATCGCAGGCCTGCAGCCGGCTGTGTGGTCTTCGCGGGACAGGGGGGATGCAACCCGGCCCCGAAACCGTCCCGACCTTCTGGCCCGCCAGACCGGCCCGCGAAAGCCCTGTTGACTCGGGCTCCGGCGCGCCCCTACAAAGTTGTAGGAACAACACTACAAGTTGGCCTTGATGACCCCGGACCGATTCCGCCTTGCCGCCTGACCACCTGCCCGGCCCCGATCTGCCGGTGCGGGCGCGCCAGCATCCATGGCGCTGGATTGCCGGCGGGGTGGTCGTGCTGGTGCTTGCGCTGCTGGCGCAGGCCTTTGCCCAGGGCAACATCCGCTGGGGCATCGTGGGCGAGTTCCTGACGGCACCGGTGATCCTGAAAGGATTCGTCTGGACGCTGCTGATCACCTTCGCGGCCCTCGCGCTTGGCGTCATGCTGGGCTTTGCCTTCGGGATGATGCGGCTGTCGGCCAATCCGGTGCTGCGCTTCGCCTCATGGCTTTACGTCTGGATCTTCCGCGGCACGCCGGTGCTGTTGCAATTGCTGATCTGGTTCAACATCGCGCTGATCTTCCCCACGCTCTACATTCCCGGTGTGATCGACGTGAAGATGGTCGTGGTGATGACGCCCTTCGTCGCCGCGGTGCTGGGTCTTGGCGTCAACGAAGGGTCCTATCTGACCGAGGTGGTGCGCGGCGGCATCCTGTCGGTCGACCGAGGACAGGTCGAGGCGGCCAATACGCTGGGCATGACGCCGGGCCAGACCATGCGCCGCATCATCCTGCCGCAGACCATGCGGCTGATCCTGCCGGTCTTGGGCAACAGCGCGGTGGGGATGCTGAAGTTCTCGTCCCTCGCCGCCACCATCGCAATGACCGAGATGCTGAACGCCGCGCAACGCATCTACTTCATCAACGGCGCGGTGATCGAACTCTTGTTCGTCTGTGCGCTCTGGTATCTGGCGGGCACCACGGTCCTGTCCATCGGGCAGTATTACCTTGAACGGCACTTCGGCCGCAGCCATGGGGGCCGGGCATGACCGCCCCGATCATCCGCGCCGTCGGGGTCCGCAAGACCTTCGGCAACCTCGATGTGCTGAAGCGCATCGATCTTCAGGTCGCGCCGGGCGAGGTGCTGTGCATCCTTGGCCCTTCGGGCAGCGGCAAATCCACGCTTCTGCGCTGCATCAACCATCTTGAGGTGCCGGACGGCGGCTATGTCTGGGTCGATGGCCAGATCATCGGCTATGACCTGAAGGACGGCGTGCTGCATGAGCTGCCGGTAAAACGGCTGCGGGCACAGCAAAGCCAGCTTGGCATGGTGTTCCAGCATTTCAACCTGTTCGCCCATCGCACGGTCCTAGGCAATGTCATCGAAGGCCCGATGGTGGTGCGCGGCCTGTCGCGCGCCGCCGCCACCGCGCGGGCGATGGCGCTGCTGGAGATGGTCGGGCTGGCCGACAAGGCCGAGGCCTGGCCCGCACAGCTTTCGGGCGGGCAGAAGCAGCGCGTCGCCATCGCGCGGGCGCTGGCGATGGAACCGCGCGTCATGCTGTTCGACGAGCCGACAAGTGCGCTGGACCCCGAACTGGTGGGCGAGGTGCTTGAGGTGATGCGGCGCCTGGCCGGCAGCGGCACCACGATGATCGTCGTGACGCATGAGATCGGGTTCGCCCGCGATGTGGCCGACCGCGTCGTGGTGATGATCGACGGCGAGATCCGCGAGACCGGCCCCGCAGATCAAGTCCTTGCCAACCCCTCGGACCCGAGGGTGCGCAGCTTTCTGGGCCGGGTGCTGGCCCGCCCGCCCGATCAGACGCCCGATCGGACCCCCGAACCAACGACCGAACAAAAAGACTGAGCAACATCAACAGACAAGAGGAAACCGATGATGACACTTTCGCTGAAACGCCCCATACTGGCCGCCCTGATGACCGCCGCCCTCGCCCTGCCCGCCATGGCCGAGGTGGACGCCGCGGCACAGGCCCTGCTGCCCGAAGCCAACAAGACCTCGGGCAAGCTTCTGGTCGTGACCTCGCTGGCCTATCCGCCGATGGAATACACCGATGCGGGGTCCGAAGAGCTGAAGGGTTTCGACATGGACATCGCGCGCGAGATCGCCGCCCGGCTGGGGCTGGAGCCGGAATTCACCAATGTCGAGTTTCCGCAACTGATCCCGCAGGTCGTCACCGGCCGGTCCGAGATGATCATCAGCGCCTTCTCGGACAAGATCGAGCGGCAGGCGCAGCTTGACTTCATCGACTATTTCAACACCGGCAACGTGTTCTACACCACCGCCGAGCACAAGGACGAGATCAAGACCGAAAAGGATCTGTGCGGCAAGACCATCGCGGTTGCCACCGGCACCAGCTGGGTGACCTGGGCCGAGGATGTCGGCAAGGCGAACTGCCCGGCCGACAACCTTTACAACGTCATCCAGATCCCGACCCAGGCCGAACATATCATGCAGATCCAGCAGGGCCGCGCGCAGGCCTCGGTCATCGGGATCGAAGGGCTGGCGGACCTTGAGATCAACCAGCCCGGCGCCTTCTATCAGATCGGCGAGGCGGGAGATCCCAACCCCTATGGCATCGCCTTCGAGAAATCGAACACCGGGCTGCGCGATGCGGCATTGGCGGCGCTGAACGGGATGCTGGCCGACGGCACCTATATGGAAATCGTCAACCGCTACCATCTGGGTGTTGGCGCGGTCAGCGAATTCGTGGTCAACGGCGCCACGCAGTAAGCACGGGAACCGGACCATGGCGGGATCAGGCGAAACCGACGCGAAGACAGGGGCCCATCCTCTGGCGGCGATCACGCTTGATCCCTATTCGGGCGAGCAGATCTACCGCCAGCTTTATCGGGGCTTGCGCGGGCTGATCCTGTCGGGCGGCTGGGGCGAGGGCGAGATCATCCCCTCGGAAAACGAGATGCGCGACCATTTCTCGGTGGCGCGCACCACGGTCCGCCACGCCCTGTCGCTTCTGGTGCGCGAGGGGCTGGTGACGCAGGTGCGCGGCAAGGGCAGCATGGTGTCGCACCGGCCGGTCAGCCACAGCGTCTGGAACTTCGGCAGCTTCACCGACCTTGCCCGCGCAAATGGCAAGCGGCCGGTCACGCGCGTCATCGACCATCGGATCGAGGATGGCGTGCTGGTGCTGGTGCGCGCCCGCGGGCTGGCCGGCGGCGATACGGTCGAATGGCTGAACCTTGATACCTCATGGCTGCCTCTGGCCGACTATCCGGGGATCGAGACCTATGATTTCGCGGCGCAGTCGCTTTATGCGGTGCTGCGCCGCGACTACGGGCGCATCCCGGTGCGCTCGGAAATCCACCTGTCCGTGGTGGCGCCGACGGCGCATCTGACCGAAGTCTTCGGCCCCGATCCAATGGTGCCCGGCTATCTGTGCGCCACCGGCGATGTGATCGATGTCGAGGGCCGGCTGGTCGAGCGGACCTCGATCATCTACTCGCCCCGGGTCGAGATGAAATTTGCAACCCGCTGGGGGCAGGCCGAGGCCGCGCAATCCCCCGTGAAGGGAGACTGACATGACCGCATTCCGCGGCAGATTCGCGGCAAGGAAGCCGATCCTTGGCATGCTGCATCTTGGCGGTGACGATCCCGGCGACCGGCTGTCGCGCGCCCTGGAAGAGGCGCGGATCATGGCCGGCGAAGGGATCGACGGGCTGGTGATCGAGAACTACTTCGGCGATGCCGACGATGTGGAGCGGGTGCTGGAGCGGCTTGCCCCCTTGGCCCTTGGCCCCCGGATCGGGGTGAATGTCCTGCATGACGATGCCCGCGCCTTCACGCTGGCCCGCGGCTATCCCGTTGATTTCCTGCAGATCGATTCGATCTGCGGCCACCTGCCCCCCGACCAGGACACAGGCTTTGCCGAAGGTCTGGCAGAGGCGCGCGCCTCGGTCGCCGCACTTCTGTTCGGCGGGGTGCGGTTCAAGTATCAGCCGGTCCTGTCGGGCCGGACCGAGGAAGAGGACCTGCGCCTTGGGGCCGCCCGCTGCGATGCGCTGGTGGTGACTTCGGACGCCACCGGGCAGGAAACCGATCCCGACAAGATCCGCCGGTTCCGCGCCGCCACCGGCGGCAGGGTGCCGATCATTGTCGGCGCCGGCATGACCGAGGCGAACGCCGCCAGCCAGCTGGCACTGGCCGATGGCGCAATCGTCGGGAGCTGGCTGAAAGAGGGCCATGTCGACAAGGGCCGCCTTTCGGCCGCGCATGTCGCACGCTTCATGGCGGCGGTGCGCCGGGCACGGGCGGGGGCTGCGGCATGATCCTTCAGGCCCAACCACTGACTCCCTCGGGTTTTGCCCCCTTCGGCCGGGTTCTCGATCTGCGCGGCGAGGCGGATTTCGGCATCGCCACGGTCTCCGGCGAAGGCTGGCGCGACAGCTATACCCTGGCGCCGCTGATCGACGGGCAAGGCCACCTTGGCATGACGCTGGGTCCCTCGGCCCCGTGGGAATGCCGGCAGATGGAGCGTCATCCCCGCACCGAAGAGGCGCTGTTCTGTGCCGGCGCCCCGATCGTGCTGGCCGTCGCCCCGCCGGGCGAGGCCCCTGCCCCGCAGGCAGGCAGCCTTCAGGCCTTTGTCCTGCAGCCCGGTCAGGTGGCGGTGATGTCGCGGGGCGTCTGGCATGACGCCTGTCGCGGCCTTGCCGGGCCGACGCCCTATCACTGGATGGCGATCTGCGGCCTTGGTCCCGACCCTTGGGTCGCGGTCGAGGGCGGTCCGGTCAGGGTGCAGGCATGACCACCTTCTTCATCGGCGATGTGGCGCTGGACGAATATTACACCTGCCGGCGCTGGCCCGGCGTGGCCGACAAGGATTTCGTGCAGGAGCTGCCCGCAGAATGCGGCGGCTCCATCGCCAATGCCGCCGTGGTGCATGCCGCCCTTGGCGGCGGGACCGAGTTCATCTCGCTTCTGAACGACAGCCCGCTGTCCGACCGGCTGATTGCCGACCTGCAGGCCAATGGCGTCTCGACCCGCCACATGCTGCGGCAGCCCGGCATCGCAGAATCGCGCAATCTGATCTTTCTGGTCGAAGGCGAACATGTCGTGCTTACGGTCGAGATGGGCCAGCAGCCGATGCATCTGCGGCACGACACGCTTGAGGCGCTGCGTCAGCCGGGGGTGTTATACACCACGCTTTACCGCGCGCGGCGGCTGGTTGACGGGCAGACCGGGTTGGCACAGGCGGCCCTTCTGGCGGATCTGCGGGCGCATGGCCGCCGGGCGGTGTTCGATCTGGATGTCGGCGGTGCCAGTCCCGAGGACGAGCCCTATCTTCACGGGGCCGAGGTGGTGATCTTCAACGAGGTCGGTTTCCGCGCCAGTTTCGGCGCCGACGATCTGGCCGCCGCCGAAAGCTGGCGCCAGCGCCTTGGCATCGCAAGGCTGGTGCGCACCATGGCCGCCGCGGGGGCCGAGGCGCTGGACCATGGCCGGCAGATCCGCGTCCCGGGCCATGCGGTGCCGGTGGCCGATGTCACGGGCGCGGGCGACACGTTCGGCGCGGCCCTGACCTGGGGACTTGCCGCGCGGCAGCCCATCGACGAGGCCCTTGCCTTCGCCGTCGCCGCGGCCTCGCGTTCGGTCACCCGCCACGGCCCGCGCGGCGGCAAGGCCAGCCGGGCAGAGGTTCTGGACTGGCTGGCGGCCCGGCAGGCTGCGCAAGACTGACCCGCCGCTGCCGCCTCAAACTCCAACTCCGCGGCCGGTCCGCTGTTTCGCATGGGATCGCGGCAAACGCCCGCGCCGCTGACGGGCGCGGGGGATTGCCGCATCAAAGGACGTGCGACAGGAAGCTGCGGGTGCGTTCGGACCTTGGGTCGCGCAGCATGTCCTGCGGATTGCCGGCCTCTTCCACCACGCCGCCATCCATGAAGATCAGCTGGTCGCCCACTTCGCGCGCAAAGCCGATCTCATGCGTGACGACGATCATGGTGATGCCGCTTTGCGCCAGATCGCGCATCACGGCCAGCACCTCACCCACCAGTTCGGGGTCCAGGGCCGAGGTCGGCTCATCGAACAACAGAAGCTTGGGGTCCATCGCCAGCGCGCGCGCAATGGCCACCCGCTGCTGCTGGCCGCCCGACAGCTGGCGCGGCCAGGCATCGGCCTTATGGGCCAGCCCCACCCGCTCCAGAAGCGCCATGGCCTTGTCCCGCGCCTCGGCCCGCGACAGGCCGCGCACCTGCATGGGCGCTTCCATCAGGTTTTCCAGCGCGGTCATGTGACCGAAAAGATTGAAGTTCTGGAACACCATGCCGATGTCGGCCCGGCGGCGGCACAGTTCGGCCGGGCGCACCACATGCAGCTTGCCATTGACCAGATCGTAGCCGACGAACTTGTCCTCGACCAGAAGAAGCCCGCCCGAGATTTCTTCAAGGTGGTTGATGCAGCGCAGGAAGGTGCTCTTGCCCGATCCCGACGGCCCGATGATGCAGGCCACCGATCCGGTCGGCACCTGCAGATCGACCCCCTTCAGCACCTCGACCCGGCCAAAGCTTTTGCGCACGCCCTGCGCATGGACCATGATGTTGGCAGGCGCGTGGAACGGCAGATCCTCGCTCATGCGCGGCCCTCCCGGTTGATGCTGAAGGCCGACCGAAGGGCTGCACGGAACCCGCCCTGGCTGTCGCTGCGGTTGAAGTGGCGCTCCAGGAAATGCTGGCCGACCGACATGACCGTCACCACCGCAAGATACCAGAAGGCCACCACCAGCAAGAGCGGGATGGTCTCGAAGGTGCGGGCATAGATGGTCTGGGCAGAGTAAAGCAGGTCATCCACCGCGATCACGGTGACAAGCGAGGTCGCCTTCATCAGGTTGATCGCCTCGTTCCCCGTGGGCGGCACGATGAAACGCATGGCCTGCGGCAGGATGATCCGGCGCAGAATCTTGCCGCGCGACATGCCAAGGGTCGAGGCCGCTTCGGTCTGCCCCGGCGGGACCGAGGTGATGCCGGCGCGGATGATCTCGGCCATATAGCCGGCCTCATGCAGCGACAACGCAATGACGGCGGTCAGGAACGGGGTCATCACGTCATTGGTGCGGACGCTGAAGATCTGGCCGATTCCGGGCAGGTCCAGCGAGATGACGGGCATGATGATGGCCAGGTTGAACCAGAAGATCAGCTGGATCAGCGCCGGGGCACCGCGGAAGAACCAGATATAGGCATTGGCGAAGACCTGCAGGATCTTGCTGGGCGACAGCCGCATGATGGCGACGATGGTGCCGATCACCGTTGCCAGCACCATGATGGTGACGGTCAGCAGCAGGGTATTGCCCAGGCCCCGCATGATCGAGGGGTGGAACAGATACTTGCCCACGATGGGCCAGCCGAAGGCCTTGTTGGTGCCGATGACCCAGGCAAGCAGCGCCAGAGCCGCCACCACGATGCCGGTGGCGATCCACAGGCCGATGCGGCGCGGCGGAACCACGGTCAGATCCTCGACCCGCAGAAGATGCGGGGATTGGTTCATGAAACTCTCCTCGGACGGATGGCGGCCCCTTGCGCAGGGGCCGCCGTGTCAGCCCCGGTCCGGGTCGGACCGGGCCAGATCGGATCTGGCTCAGTTCACGTCGTCGAGGCTGTCGACGATGAAGGCCTGATCGATCATGGCCGAGCCGAGACCGTATTTCTCCATGACCGTCTTGTAGGTGCCATCGGCGATCAGGGCGTTCAGCCCGGCCGTCAGCATCTCGGCGGTGGCGGTGTCGCCCTTCTTCACCGCGATGCCCAGAGGGGCCTCGTCGTAAAGGCCCGGCAGGACAATCATCTGCCCGCCCGAAGTCACCTCGAAATAGCCCGAGGCGGTGGCGTCGTCCATCTTGCCGTCGATACGGTCCGACAGGGCAGCCTGGATCACGTCCTTGCCTTCGAGGAAGACCTTCTTGTCAAGGACCGCCTGCCCCTTCTCGGCGCATTCGGCCACCAGCTTGTCGATCAGGAAGTCCGAAACCGTGCCGCCGATGACGCCGATGCGCTTGCCGCAAAGCGGCGTGTCGCCGGTGAAGCTGTCCTTCTTGTCCGGCGTGGTCGAGACCACCAGACCCGATTTCAGGAACATGACGAAATCGACCTGGGCCAGACGTTCTTCGGTCGGCGAGAAGGTCTCCCACGAGATGCGGAAGCGATCGGACGCCAGACCCGGGATCATCGAGGGGAAGGGCATGCGCACCACTTCCAGTTCAGCCCCCATCAGCGCGGCGACGGCGGCCGCCAGCTCGATGTTGACACCGGCCTGCGCGCCGTTCTCGTCGATGAACTCGAACGGGGCGTATTCCAGCGTGTTGGCGATCACCAGCTTGCCGGTCTCGGCCACTTCGGGCGATTTCGCCACATCCTGCGCCATGGCAGATGCGGCCATCAGGCCGGCCAGAACGCCGGCAAGACCAAGGGAAAGGGACTTCTTCATTCTGCGCTCCTGCTGGTTTGATCGGGCATCCAGTGCCCTGTTCGTTGGTTTTTCGTCGTCGCGTCGGCCGTCATCGTGACTGTTGTATCTTCCGTCACCATAAATCAATATTTCAATATAACAAACTGCAGGGAAGCGTCGCCATGGCACCCAGAAAGATCATCATCGACACCGATCCCGGACAGGACGATGCCTTCGCCCTGCTCTTCGCGCTTGGCGCGCCGGAGGAGCTGGAGGTTCTGGGCGTGACCACGGTGGGCGGCAACGTGCCGCTGGCGCGCACCACCACCAATGCGCTGCAACTGGTGGAACTGGCCGGGCGCGACGAGGTTCCGGTCTTTGCCGGCTGCCCGCGCCCGATGCTGAAGCGGCTGCAGACCGCCGAATATGTGCATGGCGAGACCGGCATCGACGGCTGGACCCCCGCCCCGCCCCGGCTGCAGGCCCGCACCGAACATGCGGTGACCTGGATGGTCCGCACCATCATGGACGCGCCCGAAGGCGAGATCACCGTCTGCACCCTTGGGCCGATGACCAATCTGGGCATGGCCATGGTGATGGAGCCGCGAATCATCCCCCGGCTGCGCGAGGTCGTGCTGATGGGCGGCGGCTATTTCCAGGGCGGCAATGCCACCCCGGCGGCCGAGTTCAACATCTGGGTCGATCCGCAGGCCGCCAGCCTGGTCTTCGACTCGGGCGCCCCTGTCACCATGGCCTCGATCGACTGCACCTGGACCGCGATGATGACGCCGGACTGGGTGCGCTCGCTCTCGGCACTGAAGTCGGATTCGGCCCAGGCGCTGATCGGCATGGCCGATTTCTTCATGGCCTACGGCGGCCACAAGTTCGACACGCCCGACCGGCCGATCCATGACGCCTGCGTGCCCGGATACCTTCTGGTCCCCGAGGCCTTCGCCTTCAAGCAGTGCAATGTGGTGATCGAGACCCGCAGCCCCGAGACCGAGGGCATGACCGTGGTCGACTGGTGGGACACCACGGGCCGCGCCAAGAACTGCAAGGTTCTGGGCAAGGTCGATGCGCCGCGGTTCTTCGACCGGATGTACCGTGCCTTCGCCACCCTGCCCTGACGCCGCTTTTCGGGGCGCGGTCATCTGGCCGCGGTCCCGACCTTGCGGCGGGCCGTCTGCGGCGCTTCGGCCGGCGGCGCTCCGCCGTCCTGCCCGCCCGTCGCCAGCCCCTGCCGGTAGCGTGCCAGATTGGCCGCCTTCACCGGGCCGAAGCCCACCACCTGCAGCACCGCCGCCGCCTCGGCCGTGGCCTGCGGCAGGGTCTCGGGCGTCAGCCTGTCGATCAGCGCGCCCATCCGTGCCAGATAGTCGTCGCGCAAGGCCCTTTCCTCGCGGCGCTCATGCGTCAGGCCGAACAGGTCGAACGCTGTGCCCCGCAGGACTTTCAACCGCGCCAGCAGCCGGAACGCCGGCACGATCCAGGGGCCGAAGGCGCGTTTTCTGGGCCGTCCGGTGCGCAGATCGCGCCCCGGCAGCAGCGGCGGGGCCAGATGGAAGGCCAGCTTCGGCGCGCCTTCATAGCCGTCCTGCAAGGACGCCAGGAAGGCCGGGTCACTGTGCAGCCGCGCGACCTCGTATTCGTCCTTGTAGGCCATGACATGCCGTGCGCCGCGCATCAGCGCCAGAATGAAAGCCTCGGCCCCCGGACCCTGCGCTGCCGCCTCGGCCCGGGCGATCAGATCGCCGTAGCGTTGCGCATAGGCCGCATCCTGCCAGGCAGTCAGATCGGCGATATGCCTTGCCTTCAGCCCTGCGCGGTCCAACTCGGGCACGGCCGCGGGCGCCGCAAAGCGCCCCGGCTCCTGCGCCAGCCGGCGGCCGGCCTCGAAAGCGGCAAGGTTCTTCGCCACCCCCCCCCCGTTCATGCGGATCGCCGTCTCGATCGCCGCGGCCGAGACCGGGATCAGCCCCTGCTGGAACGCCAGCCCCGCCAGCAGCATATTGGCCGAGATGCCATCCCCGAAATGGCGCAGCGCAAGGCCGGTGGCATCGGCCAGCGTCAGCCGGTCCGCCCCGCAGCGCGCACGCAGCTGCGCCAACGGCAGATCCAGATGCTGCGCGCCCCGGCTGTCCTGCACGAAGCCCGCCGTCGGCGTGACCGAGGCATCGGCGACCACCCGCGTCTGCCCCGGCGCGATGGTGCGCAGCGCCTTGGCCGAGGCCGCGACGACGGTGTCGAAGGCCAGAACCGCGTCGGCCTCGCCCTCGCCGATGCGGGGGGCGGTCAGGGCGGCCTGGCTGCGGGCGAAATGCAGATGCGACATCACCGCGCCGTTCTTCTGCGCAAGCCCGGTCTGGTCCAGCGCCAGAAGCGACAGCCCGTCCAGCTGCGCCGCCTGCGCCAGCACCGCGCTGACGGTGATGACACCCGTCCCGCCGATGCCGGTCAGCAGAAGGCTCCACGCCCGGTCAAGGCCAGCCGGCACAGGGTCGGGCAACGCGGTGTCGAAGACAGGCAGCGGTGCCGGCGCGGCCTTGCGGCGGGTGCCGGTGACCGTCACGAAACTGGGGCAAAAGCCCTTCATGCAACTGGTATCGGCATTGCAGGCCGATTGGTTGATCTGCCGCTTGGTGCCGAGCGGGGTTTCCAGGGGTTCAACGGCGATGCAGTTCGACTGCACCGAACAATCGCCGCAACCCTCGCAGACCGCAGGGTTGATGCGGATCTGCGCGGGCGCCACCGGATAGCTGCCGCGCTTGCGGCGGCGGCGCTTTTCGGCGGCGCAGACCTGATCATAGACGATGGCCGTGATCCCCGGCTGGTCGCGCAGCCGCTCCTGCTCGGCCGGCATATGGTCGCGCGGCAAGAGCCTGACACCGGCGGGCAACTGGCCCTTCAGCAACTCAGGCCGTTCCGAGATCACCACGACCTCGCGCAGCCCTTCGGCGCGCAACTGGTCCACGATGGCGGGCACCGAAATCTCGCCGTCGTGTTTCTGGCCGCCGGTCATCGCCACGGCATCGTTGAACAGGATCTTGTAGGTGGCCGTCACCCCCGCCGCCACCGCCGCCCGGATCGCCAGCAGGCCCGAGTGGAAATAGGTGCCGTCGCCCATGTGGACGAAGATGTGCCGCTCATCGGTGAAGGGCGCCACGCCCAGCCAGTTGGCGCCTTCGCCGCCCATCTGGGTGAAGGTCTCGACGTTGCGGCCCATCGCCACCGCCAGCATCGAACAACCGATCCCGGCAATCGCCCGGCTGCCATCTGGCAGTTTCGTCGATACCGAATGCGGGCAGCCCGAACAGAAGTAGGGCACGCGCATCGGCATGTCCGCCGGAGTGGCGACCGGGGGCAGCGCCGGCATGTTGTGCCCCTGCCCCGCCTGCGGCCCCAGACCGAAAACCTCGGCCAGCACGCGCAACAGCATCCGCGCATCGAACTCGGCGGTGGAGGACAGAAGCGCGCCTCCCGCGGGCCCGGTCTTGCCCCAAAGCCGCGGCGCATCGGCCAGCCCGTAGAACTGGGCGCGGATCTGGTCCTCGATCACCGGGCGCTTTTCCTCGATGACCAGAATGTCGGTCAGACCGTCGCGGAACCGGTCCAGCACCTGCGGATCGGCCGGCCAGACGAGAGCCATCCGCAAGACCCGGATCCCCGCCGCCTCGGGCGTGGTGCCCAGAAGCTCGAAAGCGTGCATCAGGTCGCGCCAGGCCTTGCCCGTGGTCACGATGCCGAAGCGCGCCGCCGGGCCGGCGCCGGTGATTTCGTCCAGCCCGTTGGCGCGGGCATAGGCCTGCGCCGCGCGCAGCTTGACCTCAAGCCGCACCTCCTGCGCAAGGTTCTGGTCGGGCCAGCGGATCGACAGCCCGTCTGCCGGCCGCTCGAACTCTGGTTCCACGGGCCGCCAGCCGCGCCCCGGCAAATCCAGCGTCTGCGAGCATTCGACAATCTCGGTCTGGCATTTCAGCCCGACCCAGGCGCCGGAGAACCGGCTCATCGCGATGCCATGCAACCCCATCCGCACATAGTCATCCACGCCCGATGGCGCCAGAATCGGCACCATGGCCGAGATGAGGTTGTGCTCGGACTGGTGCGGCAGGGTCGAGGACACCGCCGCATGGTCATCGCCCATCAAAAGAAGGACACCGCCCTTCGGTGCCGTGCCGGCGGCATTGGCATGGCGGATCGCATCCATCGACCGGTCGATCCCCGGCCCCTTGCCATACCAGATCGCAAAGACCCCGTCGTGACGCGCGCCCTTGGAAAAGCCCAGTTGCTGCGTGCCCCAGACCGCCGTCGCCGCCAGATCCTCGTTCAGCCCGGGCTGAAAGCGGATTTCGGTGCCCTGCAATTCCTTGCCGGCCTTCTCGATCTCGCGGTCGAACCCCGCCAGAGGAGAGCCGCGATAGCCCGAGACATAGCCGGCAGTGTTGAACCCCTCGGCCCGGTCCAGCGCCGATTGTTCGATCAGCAGCCGAATCAGCGCCTGCGTTCCCGAGACCAGAATGCGGCCCTCGGCGCGGCCATAGCGGCTTGCGGCAACGGAATTCGCTTCCGGCCCGGCTTGCGCGGCGTCGCTTGCTGCCATCTTCATCCCCAAGTGCCGGGCCCGCTCCACCGGGCTGCCCAAAGACTACGCCCCGCCCGGCGCAAGTCAAACCGATATTCCAATATTAAAATAGAGGTTGCGTCGGGCAGGGGAAACGGGAAACCTGTGCCGGCGCGGGCCGCTTCGGGCCGCGCAGCATGAGGGAGGGCGCTTGATGGGCACCACATTCACGGCGATGGTCATCCGGGACCACGAGGGCAAGCCCCGGGCCGGGTTCGAAGAGCTGACCCTGGCCGACCTGCCCGACAATGAGGTGCTGGTCGAGATCAGCCACTCCAGTGTGAACTTCAAGGACGGGCTGGCGCTGAGCGGCAAGGGCCGCATCGCGCGCCGCCTGCCGATGGTGGCCGGGATCGACCTGGCCGGCACCGTGGTCGAGTCGCGCGATCCGGCCTGGGTGGCGGGCGACAGGGTCATCGTCAACGGCTGGGGCCTGTCGGAAACCGAATGGGGCGCCTATACGCGGTTTCAGCGGCTGAAGCCCGGCCATCTGACCCGCCTGCCCGCCGGCTTCACCCCGGCCGAAGCCATGGCCATCGGCACCGCCGGCTATACCGCTGCGCTGTGCGTGCTGGCGCTGTCGGATTTTGGCGCGCTTGAAGGGGGTCCGCAGGAGGTTCTGGTGACCGGCGCCGCGGGGGGCGTGGGCAGCGTGGCGGTTGCCCTGCTGGCCGCGCTTGGCCACCGCGTCACCGCCTCGACCGGGCGGCCGCAGGAGCAGGACTTCCTGACCGGACTGGGCGCCGCGGCGCTGCTGGACCGCAACGAATTGTCGGCTGCGGGCAAGCCCCTGCAGCCCGAACGCTGGGCCGCCGCCGTCGATGCGGTGGGCAGCCATACGCTGGCGAATGTTCTGGCGCAGACCCGCTATGGCGGCGCAGTTGCCGCCTGCGGGCTGGCGCAGGGTGCCGATCTGCCCGGTACGGTGATGCCGCATATCCTGCGCGCCGTGGCTCTGCTGGGGGTGGATTCCGTCATGGTGCCGCAGGCAAAGCGCGCCCGCGCCTGGGATCTGCTGGACCGTCACCTTGACCGCGGCAAGCTGGCCGCCCTGACCGTCACCGCGCCGATGTCGGCCCTGCCCGATCTTGCGCAGAAGATCGTCGCCGGCCAGCTGCGCGGCCGCACCGTCATTGAAATCGGCTGAGAGAGACCCTGCACATGTCCGAAGACCTGCTGATCTGGGAGAAAGACCCCCAGGACGCCTTCGTCACCCTGACGATGAACCGCCCCGACAAGATGAACGCGATGAATCAGGCGCTTGGCGATGCGCTTGAGGCCGCGATCCTGCGCGCGGTGCGCGACCCCGACATCCGCGCCATCGTGCTGACCGGGGCGGGCCGCGCCTTCTCGGCCGGCTTCGACCTTGGCGGCGAGGATTTCGAGATGGACGCCGATCGCTGGCGCGACGACATCGGCGAGAACATGCGTCGCTTCCGGATGATCCATGACGCCCCGATCCCGATCATCGCCGCCGTCAACGGCTTCTGCCTGGCCGGCGGGCTGGAGCTGATGATGTGCTGCGACATGGCCATCGCGGCGGATGACGCCAGACTGGGCGAACCCGAGGTCCGCCATGTCTCGGCCCCGCCGACGCTGATGCTGCCCTGGACCGTGCCGATGATCCATGCGCGCCATCTGATGTATACCGGCGATCTGATCGACGGCACCGAGGCCGCCCGCATCCATCTGGTGAACAAGGCCGTGCCGCGCGACCGCCTGATGGACGAGGCCCGCCGTCTGGCCCGCAAATGCGCCCGGATGCCCGGCGCCTCGATCAAATATGCCAAGGCGGCGCTGAACCACTACCAGCAGACCGCCGGGCTGGAAAGCAGCTGGACCTACAACCGCGAAACCACGGCGATCCTGCACGCCTCGGACGAGGGCAAATACTGGATGCGGCTTCTGAAGGAGAAATCGCTGAAAGGCTTTCTTGAAGAGCGCGAGGCGCCGTTCAGGGAACTGGACTGAAACGGCGGGCCGGCAAGGCGCGCAAACGGCCCCTGCGGGGGCCGTTGTCGTCTCAGGCGCCGGCCTCGGCGCGCGCCTGAACCGCGCGGTCGTAGACCTGGGCCTGATAGTCGATCAGCTCGCAAAAGGCAGAGGAAGCCGCAGCGCCGTCACGCTGTTTCAGCGCCTCGAAGATGCGGCGCTGGAAGGCGACCACGGTGTCGCGCTCGCGGTAGCGGAACGAGATCATGTTGACCGCCGGGATCAGCGCCTGATTGGCGATCACCATGACGAAGCGCATCACCGCATTGCCGCCGGCCTCGGCCACGGCCTGATGGAAGGCAACCTCCTGGCTGCAGAAATCCTCGTCCGAGATATCGCGGTGATCGGCTTCCAGAAGGGCGGCGCCGATCCGCTCCAGATCCTCGGGGCCGGCGTTCTGGCAGGCCATGTCCAGCGCCGTCAGCCCAAGATTGCGCCGCGTCTCGACGATGTCCGCCAGATCGAACACCCCCAGCGAGACCAGCCAGTTCGTCGTCTCATGCACGGATTGCGCCGCCATCTCCAGCGAGGGCGTGTTGACGAAGACCCCGCCACGCGGCCCGCGCTTCGACCGGATCAGCTTCTTCGCCGCGAGGATCTTCATCGCCTCGCGCACCGTGGGCTGCGAGACACCGAAGCGTTCGGCAATGTCGATTTCCGACGGCAGCCGCGCCTCGACGCTGAGCCTGCCCTGGATGATATCGCCCTGCAGACTGTCGGCGATCTGCCGGGCAAGGCCGGTGTTGCGTTCTATCGGGGCCATGCGTTCCTGCCTGGGATACGTGTTCGGGTGCCCGCCAAGCGGATGACTGGCTGCTTGCCCGAACCTAGCAGTCCCGGGCCGGGTCAGACAATCCGCCGCCGGCAGATTATTTCCACATTTAAATATGCAAACCGATTGACCTTCCCCGACAATCTGGAAACATGCCGCCATCCGACCAGCCCCCTTGCAACCTGAGGTGCCCGAATGCCCGACCAGACCGCCGTCCCGCAGCCCCGCATGGCGGGCGCGATGATCAGCGTGGTGCGCCGGCTTGACGGGATCGACGTCTCGCGGCTGGTCAA
Organism: uncultured Paracoccaceae bacterium; assembly: GCA_934500835.1. Classification (GTDB taxonomy): domain Bacteria; phylum Pseudomonadota; class Alphaproteobacteria; order Rhodobacterales; family Rhodobacteraceae; genus Pseudogemmobacter. Next base: position 148,205 of record CAKSTR010000001.1, read on the forward strand.
CCTGTCGGTGAACGAAAACGCCTGGGGCAGCGCGCCCGGCACCATCGCCGCGACGGCGGATGCCGCGCGCCATGCCGCACTGTACTCCGACACAAAGGCATGGGCGTTGCGCGAGGCGATCGGCCGTTTCCACGGCGTCGACCCGGCCTGCGTGGTGCCGGGCAACGGTTCGGAGGAGATCCTGGACATCGTGGGCCGGGTCTATGCCCGCCCCGGCGATCAGATCCTGGCCCCGGCCCTGTCTTTCGCGCAGTTCCGCATCGTGGCCTGGCGGCTTGGTGTGGACTATGTGGAAAGCCCGGTCGTCGGGCAGCTGGATGTGGACCTTGCCGCCCTGATCGCCGCCGTCACCCCGCGCACCCGCGTGGTGTTTCTGGCCAATCCCGGCAACCCGACCGGCCGCGCCCTGTCAGGGGCCGAGATTGAAACGCTGGCCGACGCCCTGCCCGGCAATGTGGTTCTGGTGCTGGACTGCGCCTATGCCGAGTTTGGCGAGGCCGAGGCCACCGCCACGGCCATGCGGCTGGCGCAAGAGCGGCCCAATGTGCTGACCACGCGCACCTTTTCAAAGGCATGGGGCATGGCCGGGCTGCGATTGGGCTGGGGTGTCGCGCAACCGGCGGTCGCCGATGCGCTGAACGCGATGCGCGGGATCGGCAATGTCTCGGGGCCGACGCAAGCCGCCGGCATCGCGGCCTTGCAGCATCCCGACACCCCCGCCTGGCTGGCCGATGGTGCGGCAAAGGTGCGCCGCGCCCGCGACCGGCTGACCGGCAGCCTGCGCCAGTCCGGCTATGAGGTGCCGGACAGCCACGCCAATTTCGTCATGGCCCGGGTTCCGGCCGGTCTTTCGGTCACTGCGGGCGATCTGGTCCGCCGCGTGGCCGAGGCCGGCGTGCTGATCCGCGCCTGCGACGATTACGGTCTGGATGACTGGCTGCGCATCTCGGTTGGCGAGGATCAGCCGATGGCAACGGTGGTCGAGGTGCTGGCCGCCGCCACCCGCGCGGGCTGATCCCGCCCGCCCCGACCGAAGAGAGGCGGGGCCGCCTTGTGCCGCCCCGCCCGCCGCGATCAGCCCCGCGTCTTGCGCACGATGTCCATGAACTCCTGCGCGCGCTTGGGGTCCACCGCGTTCCAGGTATGGCCATCGACCTTCAGCGACGACCCGACCACACACCCGTCGGCAACCTTCAGCACATCGGCGACGGTGGCGTGCTTGACCCCGGTATTGGCCAGAACCGGCGTATCGGGCAGCGCCTTCTTCACCGATTCCAGATCGACCATCTTCGCCGACTCCCCGGTGATCGCGCCCGAGACCAGCACCGCATCCGGGATCGACGAGAACACCGCCGACCGCGCCCGGTCCGCCAGCGGACGGCTGTCCATCGACGCCGCGAATTCGGCCGAGACGTTGTTGAGGATCACCAGATCCCTGCGGTCCAGCTGGCGTGCCCGTCGCATCGCGCGGCCCGCGTTCGGCGTCCATGGCCCCATGTCAGAGGCATAGGTGCCGGTAAAGATCTCGCGCACGAAAGCGGCCCCGGTTGCCGCAGCCAGCGCCACCGTGCTGTCGGGGTCCCACAGCACGTTGACGCCGAAAGGCTTCTGGATCTTCTCGCGCAGGCGGCCGATGACGTAAGCCATGGCCGAGGTGGTGGCGATGTCGACCTTCAGCTCATAGGGGCGGTCGTTCTCGTTGCCGAACATCACCGCATCGATGCCGGCGGCCTGCAGCGCCTCAAGATCCCGCAGCGCCCCTTGATAGATGCCTTCGACCCCGGCATCGGCATCATAAAGCGGCGTGCCGGGCATCGGGTTCAGGTGGACCATCGCGATCACGGGCTTGATCCCGGGGAACAGCGTGGCAAATCTGGTCATGTGGTACTCCTTTGCTCCGCCGGCCTTGCACGGCGATCTGGCGGGATTGGTTACAGGGTTGGGGAAAGGGTGTCAGGCCTTGTGGCGTTCAAGCAGCCAGAAAAAGACCACCGTGATCGCCAGAATGATCAGGAGCAAAAGGAAGGCGGCGGCACTGCCTTCGTTCACCTGAAGGCCCTGAAAGGCGCGCTTGTAGGCAAAGAACGACAAAAGCTCGGTCGAGACGCCGGGGCCGCCCTTGGTCAGCACATAGATCAGGTCATAGGTGCGGAATTCGTTGATCAGCTGGATCACGATGGCAATGGCCGCGACGGGGCGCAACAGCGGCAGGGTGATATACCAGAACTGCTGGACCGGCCCTGCCCCGTCGACTTCGGCCGCCTCATAAGGCTCCCGCGGGAGAGAGGCGAGACCGGCCGAAAGCAGAAGCACGACGAAAGAGGTCTGCTGCCAGATGTCGATCGAGATCAGGGTCGACAGTGCGATGGAACTGTCGCCCAGCCAGTCCACCATCGGCAGGCCCATCCCGGCAAGCGTCTGGTTGATGATCCCCAGATTGGGCTGCAGGAGCATCCGCCAGATCAGCGCGACCGCCACCGGCGACATCGCCATCGGCAGGGTCAGGATCGCGAAATAGGTCCCGCGCATGGCAATGACTTGCCGCAGCATCAGCGCGATGCCAAGGCCGATCACGAATTCGCCGATCACCGCCGCCACGGAATAGCGCAAGGTCAGCCACAGCGAATGCCAGAACAGCGGTTCGGACATGATGGTGGCGAAGTTCGACAGCCCTGCAAAGTTCAGGTCGGGCCGGATCAGCGTCATCGTGGAAACCGAGATCGCCAGCGCATAGCAAAGCGGCAGCCCCATCACCAGCGCAAGCATGGCAAGGCCCGGGGCGGCAAAGCCCCAGCCGGCACGAATCCTGTTTCTTGCGATCACGCTCATCGAGCGCTCCTTCCAGGGGATGACGGGGTGCCCCGGGCCGCAACCGGCCCGGGGCGCACGGGGTTATTTGGCAAGCAGCTCCTCAAGGCCCTTGGCGGCGGCCTCGAGTGCGGTCTCGATGGTCACATCACCGCTGGCGGCCAGCGAAAGCTGGGTGCCAAGGACATCCTCGTATTGCGGCGAATAGGTGAAGATCGGAAAGCTTTTGCCGGCCGCCACGATCTCGCCCGCCTTGGCGTAGAACGGGTATTTCGCCAGCACCGCAGCATCCTCGAACACATCCGAGCGGACGGGCGCATGGCCTTCCAGCGCGCGTTTCACCGAGATGTCCTTGGACTGCACCCAGGTGATGAAGGTCCAGGCCGCGTCTTTCTGGTCATCGGGGATGTTCTTGGGAATGCCCCAGCCCCAGCCGCCGCTTTCGCCATGACCACCGGGCATCACCGAAATCGCCACCTTGCCCGCGACATTCGGGCAGGCCTCGGCATTGTCCAATTGCGGCAGCATCCACCAATAGGTGACCATCGAGAAGCTTTCGCCCGCGCACATCAGCCGCAGCGTGTCGTCCAGCGTGGCCGAAAGCGCGCCGGTCTGCGCGGCGTTCTGGATCATGTCGGTGTAGAAGCCCAAGGCCTGCTTGCCCTGATCCGAGTTCAGCACGACCGCGCCGTCAGCGCCCAGATAGTCGCCGCCCGCCGCAAAGAGGTAGTTCGAAAACTCCATCGAGTTGGGGTCGCCGCGCTGGCCCTGCATCGCCGCCCCGTTCACGCCGCCCTCGGCCTTCATGAACTTGGCGATGGCAACGTAATCCTCAAGCGTTTCGGGGGCGGCCAGCGCCTTGCCGGTTGCCGCCTCATACTTCGCGGCCAGGTCCGCGTTTTCCAGAAGGTCGGTGCGATAGACCAGCCCCATCGAGTAGTTGTACATCGGCAGGATCGGCATCGCCGCATCGGTGCGGCCCAGAAGGTCCAGCATCGCCGGGATGAAGGGCGCCATGTCGAAGCCGGTCTTTTCGACATAGGGGTTCAGGTCTTCCAGCCAGCCGCCGGCCGGAAACTCGCCCGCCCAGAGGAAATCGACGGTCAGAAGGTTGTAGTAGCTTTCGCCGCCGACCAGCTGCGCCACCAGCTTGTCATGCATGTCGCCGTAGCCGACCTTCTCGAACTCGACCTTGATGCCGGTCTCGGCCTCGAACTCGGGCAGAAGTGCTTCGATGATCCTGGTCTCGGGCACGTCTTCCATCAGGGCGCGCAGGACCACGCCATCGGCAAGGGCCGTGCTGGCCCAGAAAGAGGCAGCAAGGCCGCCCGCGACAAGGAATGCTTTGTTTTTCATCGGATATTCCTCTCTGTTTTCGGGTATTCTTCTTCAACGGACTTATTTGACAGAGCCGAAGGACAGGCCCTGCACGAGGTATTTCTGGATGAACCGCACCGCGATCAGCAGCGGCAGGATGGCAAGCGAGACCCCGGCCGAGACCTGGCTGATCTGCACCCCGTTCGAGGTCTGCAAGGCCGCCAGCGCCACCGGCACAGTGGCGGTTTTCGACCCGCCAAGGATCAGCGCGAACAGGAATTCGTTCCACGACAGGATGAAGCCCAGCACCGCCGCCGCCATGATCCCCGGCGCGGCAACCGGCAGCACGATGCGCCAGAACGCCCCCCACCGCGTTGCGCCGTCGGTCATGGCGGCCCCTTCCAGATCCTCGGGGATCGACTCGAAGAAGCCCATCAGGATCCAGGTCAGGAACGGCAGGTTGATCGCGGAATAGACCAGCACCAGCCCGGTCAGCGAATTGGTCAGCCCGGTCACGCGGTAAAGCATGAAGACCGGCAGGGCCAGCGCCACGGGCGGCAGCATCTGGCTGGCAAGGGTGGCGAAACGGGCAAGCCGCCCGCCGGTGCGGAACCGCGCGAAGGCATAGCCTGTCATCGCGGCAAGCGGCATCGACAGCACCACCGACAGCACGGCCACGATCAGCGAATTCAGATAGTTGCGTCCGAAATTCTTGTCACCGAACAGCGCCTGATAGTTCTCCAGCGTGAGGGCGGGGAAGATTTCGGTCGAATAGGAGTCGTGCTCGGGCACCAGCGAGGTGCGGAACACCCAAAGGATCGGCAGCAGCACGATCAGGCAGGCAAGGATCAGGCCCAGATGCGACAGGATGCGCCGGATCATGGCGAGGCCCGCCGCGGCCAGGCCACGCCATCCGCCGCCCGGAAAAGGTGCATCTGCGCCATGTCGGCATGCAGGGTGACATGATCGCCATAGGCCGGCAGGAAATCGCGGCCGGTGCGGGCCTGAAGCGTCACACCATCGGCGGTCTCGATCCCGATCAGGTTCTCGGCCCCCAGTGCCTCGCGCACCACCACCTTGCCCTCGACGGGCAGCGTGGTGGGGCTGGCCTGCGCCAGGATGTCCTCGGCGCGCAGGCCCAGGATGGCGGGCGCCGCCGCCGCCCCGGCATAAAGGGCCGCCTGCGCGGCGGGCAGCGGGCCGGCAACCGGGCCGGCCTTGATGGTCAGCCCAAGACCCGTGCCGTCAAGGCTGGCCGGGATCAGGTTCATCGCCGGCGAGGCAAGGAACTGCGCCACGAAGGTATTGGCGGGATTGGCATAGACCTCAAGCGGCGGGCCGACCTGTTCGATATGGCCGTCCCGCATGATGCAGATGCGGTCGCCCATGGTCATCGCCTCGACATGGTCATGGGTGACGAAGACCATCGTCTTGCCCAGCCGGCGGTGCAGCTTCACCAGCTCTTGCCGCATCTCGCCGCGCAGCTTGGCATCAAGATTGGACAGCGGCTCGTCCATCAGGAAGACGTCCGGCTCGCGCACCATGGCGCGGCCCAGCGCGACCCGCTGGCGCTGCCCGCCCGACAACGCGCCGGGCCGCCGGTCAAGATAGGGACCAAGGCCAAGGATCGCCGCCGCCTCGGCGATGCGCTGGTCCTGCTCGGCGATCGGGGTGCCGCGCATCTTCATGCCAAAGCGCATGTTCTCGCGCACCGACATATGCGGGTAAAGCGCATAGCTCTGGAACACCACCGCGACATTGCGGTCGCGTGGCGGCAGATCGGTCACGTCGCGCGCCCCGATCCTGATCCGGCCCGAGCTGATCTCCTCAAGCCCCGCGATCATACGCAGCGTGGTCGACTTGCCGCAGCCCGAAGGCCCCAGAAGCACCATGAACTCCCCTTTCGCGATGGTCAGGGAAACGTCCTTGACCCCGAAAATGCCGGCGCCGAAATCGCGGCTGATCGTGTCTAGCGTGATCGCGGTCACTGGGGCCTCATGGACGATGGCGGATGCGGGAAGCGGTGATTTCAAACAAAATCGAACATTCTCAGGTGGTATAGACCCCGCCGGTGACGTTGATCGCCTGCCCGGTCATGAAGCGCGCCGCGTCCGAGCAGAGGAAGACCACCACACCGGCCACATCTTCGGGCGTTTCAATCCGGCCCAGCGGGGTCTGGCGGATATAGTCCTGACGCACCTCATCGGGGGTCATGCCGCGCAGCTCGGCCTCCCAAAGGATCTCGCGCTCCTGCATCGAGGTGCGCACGAAGCCGGGGCAGACGGCGTTGACGCGGATTCCCTTCGGTGCCAACTCACGCGCCAGCCCTTGGGTCCAGCCGACCACGGCGAATTTCGAGGCCGAATAATGCGCCAGCAGCGGCGCCCCGATCTTGGCGGCAAGCGACGCGGTGTTGACGATTACACCCTTGCTTTCCTTCAGGAAATGCCGCGTGGCAATCTGGTTTGTCAGGAAGACGCCGCGCGCGTTCACATCCATGTTGAAATCCCAGTCGTCATCGGTCAGCTCAGTCGCCGCCCGCATGGTCGAGACGCCGGCATTCGCGATGCAGATCTCGATCCCGCCGGCCAGCGCCAGCGCCCGGTCGAAGGCGGCCTGCACCGAATCGCGCGCGCGCACGTCGATCTGCACCGCGTGGTGCCCAGACCCCAGCGAGGCTGCCGCACCTTCGGCCGCCGACAGGTTCAGGTCGGCGATCACCACGGAAACTCCCTGCGCCGCCAAGGCTCTTGCAATGGCAAAGCCGATGCCGGCAGCCCCCCCGGTGACAAAGGCCCGCTTGCCGCTCAGGCCCGGGTGTTGCTGTTCGGCCAGCTGATCTGCGTGCATTTGGATTCCCCTTCGTTGGGGGAAATCAAACAAAACTGCTGGCAAAGCGCAAGAATAATGTTTGAATATGTTTGATCTACGCGCAATACATGTTCCGATTTGATCGAACACGCATCACAAGATCCGGCGGAAGGCGGCTGGAAGGAATGACCGGGAGTTTCCCGGCACGTTGTGATACTGGCCGGGGAAGAGACTTCCCTTTCCAGCAAAGGAACAGGCCAGACATGATCCAACCCGAACAGCTCATCGCCACAGAACCTCCGGCCTCTGCCCCCGCCGTCGGGACGAAGGCGCCCGCGCAGGCGCGCATGGCGCGCATTCTCGAGCGGCTGAACCAGGGCGGATCGGTCACCGTGACCGACATCGCGCGGGAATTCGGCGTGTCGGACATGACGGTGCGCCGCGATCTTGCCGAACTGGAGCGGGACGGGCTGCTGGAGCGCGTGCACGGCGGCGCGGTCGGGCTGAGCCGCGGGCCGCTGACCGTGATCGACGATGCCGAGCCGATCTTCGAGGCCCGCGCCCGCCAGAACGCCGAGCGCAAGGCAAGGATCGCCGCCGCCGCCGCGCGCCATGTCGCCGGACGCAGTGCGCTGGCCTTCGATCTGGGCACCACGGTTCTTGCCGCCGCCCGCGCCATTGTGGCGGTCGGGCCGGTCCCGCAGATGCGCGCCTTCACCAACGGCCTGCGCGTCGGGCAGGTCACTGCCCGCGCCGGGATTCCGACCTATATGAGCGGCGGTCTGATCCGGGCCGAGGAGATGTCGCTGACCGGCAAGGAGGCCGTTGACGGCTTTTCGCGCTACTATTTCGACGTGGCCCTGCTGGGCGCCTCGGGGATGACAGCCGAGGGCGTCTTTGACTATTCGCCCGAGGAAGTGGCGGTCAAATCGGTCTTCCTCCAACGTTCGGCCGAAAGGGTGCTGCTGATGGACAGCACCAAGTTCCGCCGGGTCTCGACCGTGCTGATCGCCTCGCTTGCCGAAATCTCGACCCTGATCACCGATGCCGCCCCGCCGCCCGATCTGGCCTCCGTGCTGGCCGAGGCAGGGGTGCGGGTGATCCTTGCCTGACCCTTCCCGACCCTTCGCAACGGACCCCTGAATGACCGTCTTTCTTGGCCTCGACATCGGCACCACCTCGACCATCGGCATCCTGATCGACACCGGCGGCAGGGTGCTGGCGCTGGCCTCGCGCCCGGTGACGCTCTACGCCGAGCATCCGGGCTGGGCCGAAGAGGACCCGGCGCAATGGTGGGACAACTGCTGCGCGCTGGTGCCGGAACTGTTGCGGACCGCGGGGATTTCTGCGGACCGGATCGCCGGGATCGGCGTGGCGGGCATGCTGCCGGCCGTGGTGCTTCTGGACCGGAACGGCGCTGTCCTGCGCCGGTCGATCCAGCAAAGCGATGGCCGCGCCGGTGCCGAGGTCGACGCGATGCGGCGCGAGATCGACGAGACCGCCTTTCTGCAGGCCGCCGGCTGCGGGGTGAACCAGCAGCTTGTCGGCGCCAAGATCCGCTGGCTGGCGCGGCATGAGCCAGAGGTTCTGGACCGGGCGAAAACCCTTTTCGGATCGTACGACTATATCAACTACCGGCTGGCCGGCGTGGCGGCGGTCGAGCAGAACTGGGCGCTGGAAGCCGGGATCGTCAATGTCGCCAGCGGACGGATCGACCCGGCGCAGGCCGCGCTGACCGGCATTCCGCCGCACCTTCTGCCGCCGCTGATCGGATCGTCGGCGCTTCTGGGCCATGTGACGGCCGAGGCCGCCGCAAGCACCGGCCTTGCCGCAGGCACGCCGGTGGTCGGCGGGGCGGCGGACATGATCGCCTCCTGCCTTGGGGCGGGAGTGGTGCAGGGCGGGGATGTCTTGCTGAAATTCGGCGGCGCGGTCGACATCCTGACCGCGACCGAACGGCTTTGCCCGGACCCGCGGCTGTTTCTTGACTACCACCTGATCCCCGGCCTCTGGCTGCCCAATGGCTGCATGTCCACCGGCGGTTCGGTGCTGAACTGGTTTGTCGAAACCTTTGCCGGCGGGATCACCCCGCTGGACGGGTCGCGCCACGCGGCCCTTGACGCGATGGCGGCGGAACGGCCCGCCGGGGCCATGGGGCTGACCTTCCTGCCCTATCTTCTGGGCGAAAAGACACCGCTGCACGATCCTGCCGCCCGGGGGGCGCTGAACGGGCTGACCCTGTCGCATGATATGGGCCATATCTGGCGCGCGGTGCTGGAATCCTATGCCTATGCGATCCGCCACCATATCGAGACCTTCAACGAGATCGGCCACCCGACCACACGCTTCATGGTCTCGGACGGCGGGGCGAAATCCTCGGTCTGGATGGGGATCGTGGCGGATGTGCTGGGCAAGCCTCTGCAAAGGCTTGGCGGGCATCCGGGGTCCTGCCTTGGCGCGGCGTGGACGGCGGCCGTCGGCCTGGGTGCTGCGCAATGGGGGGGCATCACCGCCTTCACCAGCCGCGACCGGCTGTTCACGCCGGACCCGGCCAATCGCGCGGCCTATGACCGGGGCTATGCCGCCTTCCGCGATTTCTACCGCCGGATCGAAGGGGCGCAGTCGTGACGGCCTTTCCGTGGAAGGCCGTCGCCTGGGACATTGACGGCACATTGGTCGACAGTGAACCCCTGCATCACCGGGCGCTGCTGGCCACCTGCGCGGCCCAGGGCCTTGACCTGTCGTCGCTGCCGCAAAGCACCTTCGTCGGCCAGCACATGCGCGATGTCTGGAAGGCGCTGCGCAGCGATCTGCCGGCCGGCCTGACCGAGGCGGAGTTTCACCGCCAGATCAACGGGCATTACACGGCCGGCGCGCATGGCCTGACCGAGATTGCCGGCGCCGTGCGGGCGGTGCGGGCACTGCACACCCTTGGCGTGGCGCAGGTCTGCGCTTCGAACTCTGATCGGGCGGTGGTGGATACCAATCTGGCCGCGCTGAAGATCGGCACGCTCATGCGTGGAACCGTCTCGCTGGACGATGTGCACGAGGGCAAGCCCGCGCCCGAGCCCTATCTGAAGGCCGCCGCCCTGGCCGGCTTTGCCCCGTCCGAGATCCTTGCCGTCGAGGACAGCCTGACCGGCGCCCGCTCTGCCCAGGCTGCGGGAATGCGCGTGGCCCTGCTGCTGCCTGCCGGCACCCCGGCCCCTGAAGGCCCGGTGCGGCCCGACTACCGGATCACCGCGCTGGATCAACTGCCCGGCCTTCAACGCTGAGACCATCGGCCCCCCTGACGGGCCGGTGCCGCATTTTCGGGCCGCTGGTCGCCCCGCCTGCAGATCCCTGCCCCGGCCTTGCGAATACCAGTTGACAACGGCGCTGCTGATTCCGCAATCTTGTTATGCGTTATAACAAATTACAGACGTCGAAATGCAGCCCTCTCTCCTCCAGCGCCTTCTGACCCATGCCATCCTTGGCTTCTGCAGTCTGGTGGTGCTCTTGCCGCTGCTTTGGGTGTTGCGGACGTCTTTCGCCGACAAGGTGGTGGCCTATCAGCTGCCGCCGGAGATCTTCTTCACCCCCACGCTGGAAAACTACCGCGTGATCCTGGGCGAGATGGACTTCAGCACCTTCTTCCTGAACAGCCTGCTGATCTCGGCGGTCTCGACGCTGCTTGCGGTGGTGATCGGGGCGCTGGCCGCCTATGCGATAGACCGCTATCAGGCCGGCGGCAAGGCGATGCCGATCATCATCCTTGCCACCCAGATGATGCCGCCCATCGTGCTGGTCATCCCGTTCTTCCTGATCTTCAAGGACCTCGGCCTGACCGATTCCCACCTTGGGCTGATCATCACCTATCTGGCCTTCAACCTGCCCTATGTGGTCTGGCTGCTGATGAGCTTCATGAAGCGCGTCCCGCGCGAACTGGACGAGGCCGCGCTGATCGACGGCTGCACGCCGTTCACCGCCTTCATCCGCATCATCGTGCCCGCCCTTCTGCCCGGGATCGGCGCCGCGACCATCCTCAGCTTCGTGCTCAGCTGGAACGAGTTCCTCTTCGCGCTGATGCTGTCGGGCAATGATTCGAAAACCCTTCCCGTCGCCATTTCCAGCCTTGTGACCCAACAGGGCACGGCGATCGGTGCGGTCAGCGCGGCGACGATCCTCGCCATGCTGCCGATGGCCGTCCTTTACTTCGCCATGCGCCGCTTCCTTGTGTCGGGGCTGAACATGGGCGCGGTGAAGGGCTGACCAACCAAACCCGAGAACGGGGACGAAGCCCCGCACCCAACCATCAAGGAGACAAGGATGATCCGTTCGTTGAAAACCGGGCTTGGCGTGACTGCCGCGCTGCTGATGTCAGCCTCTGGCGCCTTTGCCGATGCGGCTGCGGCCTGTCAGGGCAAGACGCTGAACCTGCTCTTGGAAACCGTGCCCGACAGCACCGCCCTTTTCGAGGTGGCGCCCGAGTTCGAGGCCCTGTCAGGGGCCAAGCTGAACATGGAGGCGGTGAACTATTCGCTGATGCACGAAAAGCTGGTGCCCAGCCTGACCGCGTCCTCAGGCTCGTACGATGTGCTGGTGGTCGACAGCTACTGGGCGGGCGAATTCGTCACCGCCAACTGGATCCTGCCGCTGGACGACCGGATTGCCGCGGACGGCATCGACACCTCGATCTACTACCCCGCGCTGATGGAGGTGAACGGCCGCGTCAAGGGCACCACCTACATGCTGCCCTTCTGGCAGTATGCGATGGGGATGCTGTATCGCAAGGACATCACCGACAGCCCGGAATTCCAGGCCGCCTACAAGGAAAAGTTCGGCCGCGACTGGCGTCTGCCCGAAACCCTGCAGGAATATGCCGAGCTGGCGAAATGGGCGGGCGAATTCACCGGCAAGGCCGGCGTCGCCATGGCGGGCCAGCGCGCCGATCCCGTGGTGATGGAGGCGACCAACTATCTCTTCTCGCTGGGCGGTGACTTCTACAACCGCGAGACCTGGGAGCCGGCGCTGGCCTCGCCCGAAGGGATCGAGGCGATCTCGATCTATGCCGATCTGCTGGTCAACGCGGCACAGCCCGGCGCGCTTGGCGCGAACTTCGACGATGTGGCCAATGCGCTGAAACAGGACAAGGCGGTCATGGCGATCTCCTACCTGTTCCTGATGCCGACGCTGCAGGACCCCAAGGAAAGCCAGGTCGTCGACAAGATGGCCTTTGCGCGGATGCCGGGTCAGGACAGCCTTCTTGGTGCCTGGGGTTGGGCGATCCCGACCAATGCGGCGAACCCCGACTGCTCGTGGGAGTTCATCAAATGGGCGGAATCGAAGGACGTGGCGATGAAGCGCGCCATGGCCGGCGGTCAGCCGACCCAGGCCTGGATCTATGAGGATGCCGCCTATCTGGAACGCTGGCCGGCGATGACGGCGGTTGGCGACGCCCTTGCCCATGCCAAGGGCCTGCCGGTGATGTCGCGCGCCACCCAGTTGGTCGAGGTCTTCGCCGAGGTGATGGGCGATGTGCTGGCCAACGGCACCGATCCGGCCACCGCGATCGCCAATGCCGAGGACAAGCTGGCCCGCCTGACCCGCGGCGACCCGCTGCTGAAGTAACCTCGCCCTGCCAAGGCCACGGTCCCCAAGGGGGGCCGTGGCACCCGATACCAGCGACGGATCCCCGAAGTCATGTCACGCGCCACCCCGACCAGCCCCCGCCGCGACGGCCTTTCCACCGGCTTTTACAAGCTCGTCTTCATGACGCCCACGATCTTCGTGCTGGCGCTGGTGGTGGCCGGGCCGCTGATCTACTCGCTGTGGCTCAGCCTGCATGAATACATCATCACCTATGGCATGGGTGATCTGGTCTGGTTCGAGAACTACACCTTGATGATGAGCGATGAATTCGCCGGCGTCTCATGGGTGACGATGAAGCTGACGGTGACCGTCGTGGTTCTGGAATTCGTGATCGCCTTCGGACTTGCGCTGTTGCTGAACCAGCCCTGGCTGAAGATGCGCAACTTCTATCTTGTCGTGCTGATGCTGCCGATCCTGATGACGCCGGTCGCGGTCGCGCTGATGTTCCGGCTGATGTTCAATCCCAATCTCGGGATCATCAACTGGGTGCTGGGACAGGTCGGCATCCCCGCTCAGGGCTGGTTCGGCGATCCCGATCTGGCACTGGCCACCGTGGTTTTCGTCGACATCTGGCACGAGACCTCGCTGATGCTGATCATGCTTTATGCCGGGCTGAAGTCGCTGCCGCAGGATCCGGTCGAGGCGGCGCGGATCGACGGTGCCAGCGCCTGGCAGGTGCTGCGGCATGTGACGCTGCCGATGCTGAAGCCGGTGATCCTTGTCACCCTGCTGATCCGCATGATCACCGCGCTGAAAAGCTACGACCTGATCTACATGCTGACCCAGGGCGGCCCCGGCAAGGTGACCGAGACCATCAGCTTCTATGCTTACCGGCTGGGCTTCCGCTTCCTCGACATCGGTCAGGCGGCAGCGGTCTCGTTCATCCTGCTGGCGGTGGTGATCGCGCTGACCGTGCTGCTTCTGCGCATCATGAAGGAGAGCTGAGCATGTGTGCCGATCAGGCGCCGCGCTGGAAGCGGACCGAGGAATGGGACCGCCGCCCGCTGCGGCTGGACAGTTTCTCGGAAGAGAACCCCGAACATGGCTTTGCGGTCTTCCACTCGCCCTGGGACCCTGCGCCGGGCCTTCTTCTGGGGTCGGATGGCGCAATCCAGGAAATGGATGGCCGCAAGGCCGCCGATTTCGACATTCTCGACGCCTTCATTGCCGCCCATCACCTTGATGTCTCGGTCGCGCCAGAGGCGATGGCGATGGACAGCACCGACGTCGCGCGGATGCTGGTCGATGTGAATGTCCCGCGTGAGACGCTGGAGCGGCTGGCCCGCGGCATGACCCCCGCCAAACTGGCCGAGGTGGTCGGCCGGCTGTCGATGCTTGAGGCGACTTTCGCCTATTCCAAGATGCGCCAGCGCCACAGCCCCGGCAATCAGGCGCATGTGACCAACGCCAAGGACGATCCGCTGCAGCTTGCGGCAGACAGTGCCATCGCCGTCGCACTTGGCTTTGACGAGATCGAGACCACGATGCGGGTGGCGGGCAATGCCTGGGCCAATGCGCTTGCCTGCACGGTGGGCGCGGCCTCGGGGCGCGGATCGACCCTGTTTCAATGTTCGATCGAAGAGGCGGAAGAGCTGAAGATCGGCCTTGCCGGCCTTGCCACCTATGCCGAAACGGTGTCGGTCTACGGGTCCGAGCGAAGCTTCGTCGATGGAGACGACACGCCCTGGTCGAAGACCTTCCTGACCGCCGCCTATGCCTCGCGCGGGATCAAGGCGCGCTGCACGTCGGGCGCCGGGTCCGAGTTGCTGATGGGCTTCCACGAGAAATGCTCGGTCCTTTATCTTGAGGCGCGCTGCCTTTGCCTGCAGCGGGCCATGGGCGTGCAGGGCACCCAGAACGGCGGCGTCGACGGCGCACCGCTGACCGCGTCGATGCCCGGCGGCGTGCGCGAGTTGATGGCCGAGAACCTTCTGGCCGCCTGGCTGGGGCTGGAATGCGCTTCGGGCAACGACACCAGAACCTCGGAATCCGAGGTGCGGATCGGCGCCAAGATCACCCCCTATCTGCTGGCCGGGTCGGACCTGATCACCTCGGGCTTCGGCTCGGTGCGGGCTTATGATAACTCGTTCAACCCCTCGCTTTTCAATGCCGAGGAGATCGAGGATTACCTGACCCTGCAAAGGGATTTCGAGGCCGATGGCGGGCTTGCCCCGGTGGCGGAAACCGAGGCGCTGGCCCTGCGCCGGCAGGCTGTCGCCGCACTGGCTGATGTACTGGACGAACTGGGTCTGGCGCAGGCCGCGCCGGAGATGATCGAAAGCGTCATCCACGCCTCCGGCTCCGATGAGACCGAGACCTTCCCCCCGCTGCGCACCCTGCAGATCAGCCGGGACATCGCCGCACGCGGGCTGACCGCGCTGGATGTGGTGCGCGCCCTTGCCCTGCGCGGGCATCGCGACATGGCCGAGAACGTGATGTCGATGCTGCGCCAGCGGGTCAGCGGCGACTATCTGCAGACCTCGGCGATCCTGCGCGACGGGCGGGTGGTCTCTGCCGTGAACGACCCCAACCGCTATTCCGGTCCGGGCACCGGCTATCGGATGGACGACGCCCGCTGGTCCCGCGTGAAGGCCGTTCGCGGCACGATCAACCGCGGCCATATCCTTGCCGCCGAAGGCAGCCATCAGCCCCCCGCGGGGGCCGCGCAATTCTACCCGATCGGCGAGGCCGTCCCCGGCCGCGACCCGCATGAGGTGGTGATCGGCATCTCGCCCGCCTTCGGGCAGCGGCTGCACCGCACCACGGCCGGCCATACGGTGACGGATGTGCTGGACGCGCTGACGAAAGGCATTCTGGAAGGCGGCGCGCTGCCGCGGGTCGTGCGCATCCGCCACACCGCCGACACCTCGTTCCTGGGGCTGACGGCGGCGCGGCTGGCGGGATCGGGCTTCGGCATCGGCATCCAGGCCAAGGGCACCGCGATCATCCACCAGAAGGACCGGTTGCCGCATATGAACCTAGAGCTGTTCTCGAACGCGCCTCTGGTCAGCCTTGCGCAGTATCGCGCCATGGGGCGCAACGCTGGCCGCATGACCTGGGGCGAATTGCCCGAGCCGATCATCGTCACCAACGACGGTCAGGCGCTTGGCGCGCGGTTCCATCCGCGGGTGGCACTTCTCTACGCCATCGAGACCGAGATGACAGAGCCCGGCGCCGCCCCCGAAGAGATGTTCTTCGCCAGCACGGAGCGCAACGCATGACCTCTTCGCCGCTTGATCTTTATCCCCTGTCGGAAAAGGCGCCGGATCGGGTGCGCACGCCCGGCGGCCTTGGGCTGGCCGATTTCACGGTCGAGGCCGTGCTTGAGGACCGGATCGGCCCGCGCGACCTTGCCATCACGCCCGACGTGCTGCGGCTGCAGGCCGACATCGCCCGCGCCGCAGGACGCGACAAGCTGGCCGAGAATTTCGAGCGCGCCGCCGAACTGACCGCCGTGCCGCAGGAGATGCTGCTCGACACTTACGAGCTGTTGCGCCCCGGCCGGGCCGGATCGGCGGACGAGCTGCGCGACCGTGCCGCGCTGATGTGCCAAGATTTCAATGCGCCGCTGATCGCGGCGCTGATCGAAGAGGCCGCCGAGATCGGCGAAAGACGTGGCCTTTTCACCAAGAGATTCTAGGAAGGACAAGGCAATGGCAGAGGTAGAAGTCATCCGGCTTGCCAAGAGTTTCGGCAGCCATGACATCATCCGCGACCTTGATCTGCGGATCGAGGACGGCGAATTCGTGGTGCTTGTCGGCCCCTCGGGCTGTGGCAAGACCACGCTTCTGCGCATGATCGCGGGGCTGGAGCCGACCACGGGCGGCGAGATCCGCATCGGCGCGCGCGATGTGACGCATCTGTCGCCGAAGAACCGCGACATCGCCATGGTGTTCCAGTCCTATGCGCTTTACCCGCATATGACCGCGGCCGAGAACATGGGCTTCAGCCTGCGGCTGGCCAAGGTGCCGCCGGCGAAAATCGCCGAACAGGTGCAGCGGGCGGCCAAGCTTCTGCACATCGACCATCTGATGGACCGCAAGCCGCGCGAATTGTCGGGCGGCCAGCGCCAGCGCGTCGCCATGGGCCGCGCCATGGTGCGCGAGCCGGCGGTCTATCTTTTCGACGAACCGCTGTCCAATCTGGACGCGCAACTTCGCACCTCGATGCGGGCCGAGATCAAGCGGATGCATCTCGAGGAAAAGCAGACGGTGATCTATGTCACCCATGACCAGATCGAGGCGATGACCCTTGCCGACCGCATCGTCGCCATGCGCGCCGGCCGGATCGAGCAGATCGGCAGCCCGGACGATCTTTACAACCGTCCGGCCAGCACCTTCGTGGCACGGTTCATCGGCTCTCCGGCGATGAACCTGTTGCCGGCAGAGCTGTCTGACGGCCAGATCCATGTCAGCGGTACCGCCTTCGCGCTGCCACCCGCCTTTGCCCATCTGCGCGGCGAGACGGGGCGCAAGGTGCTCCTGGGCATCCGGCCCGAGGCCTTCCATCTGTCGCCCGCCACAGCCGGCTGGCCAGGTTTCGAGATCACCGCTTCGCTGATCGAGCCCTGCGGCGCCGAGGTCTATGTCATCGGCGATCTGGCCGGCCAGGAAGTGACGCTGCGCCTTGCCCCCGGCACCGCCCCCGCCCGCGGCGAAAGCCGCAGCTTCTTTGCCGATACCGGCGCAATCCATCTCTTCGACGCCACGACCGAGCAAAGCCTGCGCAAGGAAGGAATGACCGCATGACCAGTTCCCGCCTTCTGGAGGGCAAGACCGCCCTTGTCACCGCTGCCGGATCGGGCATCGGCCGCGCCTCGGCCGAGATCCTTGCAGCGAATGGCGCCTTCGTCATGGTCACCGACCGCGACGCCTCTGCCGCCGGGGACACCGCGGCCCGCATCCGGGCCGCAGGAGGCACCGCCGATGCCGCCGCGCTGGACGTGGCCAATGAGGCCGCCCTCTCCGCCCTGTTCGCGCAGGTGGTGGCCGAACGCGGCGCGCTGAACATCCTGCACAACCACGCCGGCATCCAGATCGCCGGCGCGATGGAAGCGATCGGCGCCGACGAGATGCGCAAGAGCTATGAGATTAACGTCGTCGCCCAGTTCGCGGCCTGCAAGGCGGCGCTGCCGCATATGCGCGCGCACGGCGGCGGGGTGATCCTCAACACCGCCTCGAATGCCGGCGTGTTTCTCGACAAGGGGATGCTGGCCTATATCACCACCAAATCCGCCGTGATCACCATGACGAAGCAGATCGCGCTGGACTACGCCCGGGACGGCATCCGGGTGAACGCCCTGTGCCCCGGCTGGGTCGACACCCCCTTCAACGGCCCCTATCAGGCGCAGCTTGGCGGCCGCGCCGCCCTTGAGAAGGTGGTGGGCAACCTGGTGCCGATGGGCCGCTTCGGCCGCCCCGAAGAGATTGCCGAGGCGATCCTCTTCCTGTGCTCGGACCGCTCGTCCTTCATCACCGGCCATGCGCTTGTCGTCGATGGCGGCGAATGCCTCGCCGGCGGCAGCAATTCCTCGGTCTGAACCGGCGCCCGACCGCCGGCCCACTACCGAATGCAGCAACAAGGATACTGACGTGCAGATCTCGTCCGACCTCGGCGCCGACAGGGCGCATGGCGGCTTGCCCCCCTTCAGGATGACAACCGATCCCGCCCGCGCCCCGGATGCCCGCGCGGCGGATGCCAACATGCTGCTGTCGCACCAGCCGCCCGGCGTCCCGATCGAAGAGGCCGGCGGCATCGCCCAGCGGATCTTCGGCATCACCGGCCGGTTCCGCAGCCTGTCCTCGGAACGCGACGCCAATTTCCATGTCACGCTGGCGGATGGCACGCAGGCGCTCTTGAAGATCACCAATGCCCGCGAGGACCGCAGCGTCACCGCGATGCAGACCGCGGCCCTGATGCATCTGGCGGTGGTCGATCCGGACCTGCCGGTGCAGCGCATCTGCGAGACGCTGAAGGGCGAGGCCTGGGAGGTGATCACCGGCCCCTCGGGGCACGAGCATGTCGTGCGCCTTCTGACCTGGCTGGACGGCACCATGCTGCATGCCGCCACCCCCGGCCCCGATCTGCACCGCCGGATCGGCAGTCTGCTGGGGCGGCTGACCAAAGGGATGCGCGGGTTCTTCCACCCCGCGGCGGGCCACGCGCTGCAATGGGACATCAAGCAGGCCGCCAGCCTGCGCCCCATGCTGGCGGCCGTCGCGGACGCCGAGCTGCGCGCCCGGCTGACCGCGCATCTGGACCGGTTCGAGGCCGAGATCGCCCCGCGCCTGCCGCATCTGCGGGCGTGGATCGTGCACAACGACTTCAACCCGCACAATCTGGTGGTCGATGCGGTCGCGGCCAGCCGGCCCACCGGCATCATCGACTTCGGCGACATGGTCCATACCGCGCTGGCCTGCGATCTGGCGGTGGCCTGTTCCTATCACATCACCGATGGTGCCGCACCGCTGGCGCGGGTTGCCGATATGGTCGCGGGCTATGCCGCGGTCCTGCCGCTGGAAGAGGAAGAGATCGCACTTCTGCCCGACCTTATCCGCCTGCGCCACGCCACCACGCTTGCGGTGACCGCATGGCGGGCGGCCCGCTACCCCGAGAATGCCGCCTATATCCTGCGGAACGCTTCGGCCTCGCAGCGGGGGCTGGATGTGATAGACCGCATCGGAACCGATGAGACGGCGCGCCTGCTGCGCGCCGCCCTGCCCGCCCAGCCAACGGAGTAAGCTGCCATGAAATCCGAATTCACCATGGTGAACGCCTTCGATCCCGGCCGGACCTCCGGCCTGCCCGCCGAGGATCTGGCCCTGATCGAGCGGCGCGGCAAGGCGCTTGGCCCGGCCTACCGGCTGTTCTACGAGGAGCCGCTGCATCTGGTGCGCGGCGACGGCGTCTGGCTTTACGACACCGAAGGCCGGGCCTGGCTGGATGCCTACAACAACGTCGCCTCGGTGGGCCATTGCCATCCCAGGGTGGTCGAGGCGATCAGCCGCCAGCTGGCCACGCTGAACACCCATACCCGCTATCTGCACGAAGGCGTCGTCACCTACGCCGAGCGGTTGCTGGCCACGCTGCCCGATGCGCTTGGCCATATGATGTTCACCTGCACCGGGTCCGAGGCCAATGACCTTGCCCTGCGCATCGCACGCTCCTTCACCGGGCGGCAGGGCGTGATCGTGACCGAACTGGCCTATCACGGGCTGACCGAGGCGGTGGCCGAAATCTCGCCCTCGCTGGGCAGTTTCGTGCAAAGGGGCCCGCGGGTGCGGATGATCGAGGCCCCGAACGCGCTGTTCGTGCCGCCGGCCGAACAGGGGGCGAAGCTGGCCGCCGATCTGGCCGCCGCCATCGCGGCGATGCGCGCCGACGGGATCGAGCCCGCCGCCTTCATCGTCGATACGATCTTTTCCAGCGACGGGCTTTACCCCGACCCGGCAGGCTTCCTGAAACCGGCTGCGGACCTGATCCGCGCCGAGGGCGGCCTTTTCATCGCCGATGAGGTGCAGCCCGGCTTCGCCCGCACCGGCGAATGCTTCTGGGGCTTCCAGCGCCATGGCATCACCCCGGACATCGTGACCATGGGCAAACCGATGGGCAACGGCTTCCCGCTGGCCGGCGCGGCGATCCGCCCGGATCTGGTTGAAGAGTTCGGCGCAAAGTCCCGGTATTTCAACACATTCGGCGGCAACCCCGTGGCCTGCGCGGCCGGCATGGCCGTGCTGGACGTGATCGAGGACGAAGGCCTGCAGCAGAATTCGCGCGAGATGGGGGCCTTCCTGAAAGATGGCCTCTCCGAGATCGCCAAAGGCCGCGACGACATCGGCCATGTCCGGGGGGCGGGCCTGTTCCTTGCCGTCGAATGCGTCGACAGCCGCAGCAGCAACGCCCCCAACGCCCGGCTGGCCGCGCATATCGTCAACCATCTGCGGCGCAACGGTGTCCTGATCAGCGCCACCGGCCCCGGCGCCAATATCCTGAAGATCCGGCCGCCGCTGGTGCTGCAGAAACCGCAGGCCGAACGTTTCCTTGATGCCGTCAGCGCGGCGCTGGCGGTGGCCTGAGGGACTGCAGCCTCGCGCCGCGCGGGGGAAGCTGATAGTCACGTCGAAAGTGCCCGAGGGATGACGCCATGGACTTTGCACAGCTGACCTCAGAACCCCTGCACGAGCAGGCCTATGCCGCGCTGCGCAAGGCCCTTCTCATGGGGCGGTTCAGCCCTGGGCAATCCGTGACGATCCGCGGCCTTGGCGCCAGTCTCGGGATTTCGGCGACGCCCGTCCGCGAGGCGCTGCAGCGCCTGATCGCCGAGGGCGCGCTGGAGTTTGCCGCCAATCGCACGGTGCAGGTGCCGGTGATGACCCGCGCCCGCTTTGCCGAGATCACCGCCATCCGGCTGCGGCTGGAGCCGCTGGCGGGCGCGGCCGCCCTTGTCCATGCCGATGACGCCCTCTGCACCCGGCTCGAAGAGCTGGACCGGCGGATGCTGTCATCGATTTCCGAGGGGCGTTTCTCGGACTACCTGGCCGACAACCAGAGCTTCCATTTCACGATCTACGAAAGCGCGAACCAGCCCTTCCTGCAGCAGCTGATCGGGCTGTGCTGGCTGCGCACCGGCCCCTGGCTGAACCGCCTTGCCGACGAGGGCCGCTTCCATGTCATCGCCAACGAAGAGCATGGCCACATGATCGCCGCGCTGCGCCGGCAGGACGCGGCGGCCATCTCGGCCGCCCTGGCAAAAGACATCCGCGATGCCGCCGAGGTGCTGACAACCCACCTCGACCTGTGACCCTTTGATCCAAGATTGCGCTATCCGCGCCTCACACCGGCAAGGCGCGTGAGGATTTCACCGTGCCGTAGACAAGACTTGTGGTGATGGACGCGATGCCCTGGACATCATGCAGGCGGTTGCGGACGAAGGTTTCGTAGGCGTCGAGGTCAGAGACCACCACCCGCAAGAGATAGTCCGCCTCGCCCGTCAGCAGATGGCAATCCAGCACCTCGTCGAGATCCTGCACGCGGGCCTCGAACCGCGAGACGACCTCGCGGTCGTGCCTTGCAAGCGTGATGCGGATGAAGGCCGTGATCGTCAGCCCCACCGCCCGCGGCTCGACGATGGCGGCATAGCCGCTGATGATGCCAGCCTCTTCCAGCAGGCGCACGCGGCGCAGGCAGGGCGAAGGCGACAGGTTCACCTGCGCGGCCAGATCCAGGTTCGTCAGCCGCCCGTCCTTTTGCAGCGCCCGGATGATCTGGCGATCCTTGGAATCAATCATGGTGAATACTCCAGACTGCAATCCATATATGCCAATCATTGCGCCAAAAGAAGCATGGTTTGGCAGCACATGCCAGCCCTTCCATGCGATCCTGCCCTTGTCGCCAGTGCAGGAGCCCAAGATGACCCCCCCGCGCCATGCCGGTTTTTCCACCCGCGCCATCCACCTCGGCTACGACCCCGCCGCCCATGAGGGCGCGCTGACGCCGCCCCTGCATCTGACCTCCACCTTCGCCTTCGACAGTGTCGAGGCGGGGGCGGCGCGGTTTGCGGGCGAGGTGGCGGGCCATATCTATTCCCGCATCTCGAACCCCACGCTGGACCTGCTGGAGCGGCGCGTCGCCGATCTGGAGGGGGCCGAGGCCGGGCTGGCGCTGGCCTCCGGCATGGGCGCGATCACGTCGGTGTTGTGGACCTTCCTCAAGCCCGGCGACGAGATCGTCACCGACACCACGCTTTACGGCTGCACCTTTGCCTTCATGCGGCACGGGCTGGCGAAATGGGGGGTGACGATCACCCATGCCGACCTGACCGACATTGCCGCCGTCGAAAGGGCGGTCGGCCCGCAGACCCGCATCGTCTATTTCGAGACCCCCGCCAATCCGAACATGCGGCTGGTGGACATTGCCGCGGTCGCGGCGATTTCACACCGGGCAGGGGCGATGGTGGTCGTGGACAACACCTATGCCACGCCGGTCCTGACCCGGCCCGTCGAACTGGGCGCGGATGTCGTGGTGCATTCGGCAACGAAATACATGGGGGGGCACGGCGACCTGGTGGGCGGGATCGCAGTCGGTCGGGCGGAAGACATGGCGCAGGTGCGTCTGGTCGGCATGAAGGACATGACGGGCGCGGTCATGGCCCCGTTCAACGCCATGCTGGTGCTGCGCGGGCTGAAAACCCTGAAGCTGCGGATGGAGCGGCACTGCGCCAGCGCCATGATCGTCGCCCGCGCTCTTGAGGCCCATCCGGCGGTGGCGCGCGTGTTCTTCCCCGGCCTGCCGACGTTCGCCCAGCATGCGCTGGCACAGCGCCAGATGCCCGGCTTCGGCGGCATGATCGCCTTCGAACTGGCAGGGGGATTAGCGGCCGGGGCGTCGATGATGAACCGGCTGGAGATGATCCGCCGGGCCGTCAGCCTTGGTGATGCCGAAAGCCTGATCCAGCATCCCGCCAGCATGACCCATTCGACCTATACCGCCGAGGAACGCGCGGCGCATGGCATCTCGGAAGGGCTGATCCGGCTCTCGGTCGGGCTGGAGGAGGTGGAGGACATCCTCGCCGATCTGACGCAAGCCCTGAACGCACCGCCGCAACGGCTTCCTACCTGAGCCAAGCCATGCAAGGATCGGCGATACACCCGAGAAAGGACCGAGAATGACCCCTGAATTGCTGATCGGCGTTGGCGGAAGCATTCGGAAATCACCGTATTTCGAGGCGACGATGCGCGCAGGGGTCCGCAGTCTTTCGGTATACAACCACATGTTTCTTCCGGCCCATTTCGGCGATCCCGATGCCGAATACCGGCAACTGATCGACGGTGTGGTCATGTGGGATGTGGCCGCGCAGCGTCAGGTCGAGATTTCGGGCCCCGATGCGGCAAGGCTGGTGCAATACCTGACCCCGCGCAACCTTGCCGGCACCAAGGTGGGTCAGGGCCGCTATGTCCCGATCTGCAATCATGACGGCCTGATGATCAACGATCCGGTGCTGCTGAAACTGGCCGAGGACCGCTTCTGGCTTTCGGTGGCCGACAGCGACATCCACCTCTGGGCCGCCGCCATCGGGCGGGAACGGGGCTGGGACGTGCGGGTGACGGAACCCGATGTCTCGCCGCTGGCCGTGCAGGGGCCGAAGGCGGTCGAGGTCATCGCAGGGCTTTTCGGCGACTGGGTCCGCGATCTGCGCTATTTCGCGTTCCGCGAAACCGAACTGGACGGGATTCCAATGGTCCTTGCCCGGTCGGGCTGGTCGAAGCAGGGCGGGTATGAACTGTATCTGACAGACAGTCGCCATGGCAGCGCGCTGTGGGACAAGGTGGCAGAGGCGGGCAGGCCTTTCGGCATCATTCCCGGCGCGCCGAACGATGTCGAGCGGGTGGAAAGCGGGCTGGTCAGCTATGGCGCGGACATGCGGTTGCAGGTCGCGCCGGCCAACCCGTTCGAGATGGGTCTTGGCGCGCTGGTCGATCTGGCGAGCGGGCATGAGTTTGTCGGGCGCACAGCACTGGCGGCACTGGCGACACACCCGCCTGCGCGCCTGCGCACCGGGTATATGGTAGCGGGCAATCCCCCTCTGCCCGGCCATCAGGTGGCGGTGATGCAGGACGGTGCGCAGGTGGGCATCATGTCCGAGATAGTGTTCTCCCCGCGGCTCGGCCGGACGATCGGCCTTGGCATGATCCGGGCGGATCTTCTGACCTCGCCCGCGCTGACCGCCGCGCTGCCGGATGGTGCCGTAGGCATCAGCCCGACGCCCCTGCCCTTTGCGATCCCGGCCTGAGAGGAAGCGCCATGTCCCCGCCCGACACCGGTCTTGAGCATCTGGAGACGCTGCACAAACGCCTTCTGTGGCTGTCGGCATGGATGATCCACCACGCCAATCATCTGCGCTCCAAGGACGAGGGTGACGTCAAGGTCGGCGGGCATCAGGCCTCTTCCGCCTCGATGGCGGCGATCCTGACGGCGCTTTATTTCCATGCGCTGCGACCCGAGGACCGGGTGGCGGTGAAGCCGCACGCCGGGCCGGTCTTTCATGCCATCCAGTATCTAATGGGCAATCAGAGCCTGGAGAGGATGCAGAACTTCCGCGGTTATGGCGGGGTGCAAAGCTATCCGTCGCGCACCAAGGATGTGGATGACGTCGACTTCTCCACCGGATCGGTCGGGCTTGGCGCGGCGATGCCGATCTTCGCCAGCCTGGTGCAGGACTGGCTTCACTGCCACGGCCGCAGCGCCCCTTTGGGCCGTATGGTGGCGCTGATCGGTGATGCCGAACTGGATGAGGGCAACATCTACGAGGCCCTGCAAGAGGGCTGGAAACATGATCTGCGCAACGTCTGGTGGGTGATCGACTACAACCGCCAAAGTCTGGACGGCGTGGTGCGCGAAGGGCTGTTCGGGCGGATCGAGGCGATCTTCGCCGCCTTCGGCTGGCGGGTGGTGCGGCTGAAATACGGGGCCCTGCAGCAGGCAGCCTTTGCCGAACCGGGGGGCGGGCGCCTGAAGGACTGGATCGACGCCTGCCCCAATGCGCTGTACTCCGCCCTGACCTTTCAGGGGGGTGCTGCCTGGCGCGCGCGGCTGTGCGACGACCTGGGCGATCAGGGCGCGGTCTCGGACCTGATCGCGCGGCGCAGCGACGCGGAACTGGCGGCGCTGATGGAAAACCTTGGCGGTCACTGCCTGCCAAGCCTGTGCGACGCGTTCGATGCCGCGACGGGCGAACAGCCGACCGTGTTTCTGGCCTATACGGTCAAGGGCTGGGGCACGCCTCTGGCGGGACACAAGGACAACCATGCCGGGCTGATGACGCCCGAGCAGATGGCAAGGTTCCAGACCGCGATGCAGGTGCCCGCGGGGCAGGAATGGCAGCCCTTCGCCGCCGTGCCCGACGAGGCAGCACTCCGCGCCTTCGTGGCCCGCGCGCCCTTCTTCGCCAAGGGGCGGCGGCGCTTCACCGCCCCCGCCCTGCCCCGCCCTGCCCCGGTCACCCTGTCCGAGTCCCGGCTTTCGACCCAGGCCGGTTTTGGCAAGATCATGGACGAAATCGCGCGGGCGGGCGGCCCGCTTGCCGACCGCATCGTCACCACATCGCCCGATGTGACGGTCTCGACCAATCTTGGCGGCTGGGTCAACCGCCGCGGGCTTTTCGCGCGAACCGCCCGAGGCGACACCTTCCGGGACGAACGCGTGCCCTCGGCGCAGAAATGGGCCTTCGGGCCGCAGGGCAGCCATATCGAGCTTGGCATCGCCGAGATGAACCTGATGCTTCTCCTGGGGGCGGCCGGGCTGTCGCACAGCCTCTTCGGCGAAAGGCTGATCCCCGTCGGCACGGTCTATGACCCCTTCGTGGTGCGCGGCCTCGATGCACTGAACTACGCCTGCTATCAGGACGCGCGGTTCCTGCTTGTCGGCACGCCTTCGGGCGTCACGCTGGCGCCGGAGGGCGGCGCGCATCAGTCGATCGGCACGCCTCTGATCGGCATGGCGCAGGACGGGCTGGCGGCTTTCGAGCCGGCCTTTCTGGACGAGCTTTCCATCCTCATGGACTGGTCCTTCGACTACCTGCAGCGCGATGGCGAGGGCGACCCGGACGAGCGGACCTGGCTGCGCGACGAGACCGGCGGCTCGGTCTATCTGCGGCTTTCCACCCGGCCGGTCGAACAACCCCTGCGCCGCGCCGATCCGGGCTTTGCCCAGGGCGTGATCGACGGGGCCTATTGGCTGCGCGAGCCTGGACCGAATTGCGAGGTCGTGATCGCCTATCAGGGCACGGTGGCCACCGAGGCCATCGCTGCCGCCGGGCGCATCGCCGAAGGGCGGCGCGATGTGGGCGTTCTGGCCGTCACCTCGGCAGACCGGCTGAACGCCGGCTGGACGGCAGCCCGCCGGGCGCGGGCACGCGGACATGCGCGGGCCGAAAGCCTGATCGAGCGGCTTCTGGCCCCCCTGACCCGCGACTGCACCCTGATCACCGTCATCGACGGCCATCCCGCCACGCTGTCCTGGCTCGGCGCCGTTGCCGGCCATCGCACCGTGCCCCTGGGGGTGGAGCATTTCGGCCAGACCGGCACCATCGCCGACCTCTATCGCCATTTCGGCATCGACGCGGCGGCCATCGTGGCCTCGGCCAACTATCTGAGTCCCGGCAAGCCTTTGCGCCAGGTGGGCTGACTTGGCTTCCCAGTTCATCAGTGTCTAGATTGACGAGAACTTCCCCGGATACCGCCGGGGTCTGTAACAGGGAGTATGTAAATGTCTGACGAAAGCCGGCAGCTGGACCACATGATCGAGCAGGCGCGGCGCGGGCGCATGAGCCGGCGCGAATTCGTCGGTCGCACGACGGCGCTTGGCGTCTCGGCCGGGCTTGCTGGTGCGCTTTTCACCAGGGCCGCCCATGCAGAGCCGAAGAAGGGCGGCACCATCCGCGCCGCGCTTTCCAGCGGTGAAACCACCAACACCCTTGACCCCGCACTGGCCGCCTCGACCGTACCAATCTGCGGCAATGCGCTTTGGGGCGAGCAACTGGTGGACATGACGCCGGACGGTCTGGTCGAAATGCGGATCGCCGAAGACGTCTCGTCCTCGGCCGATTCGAAGGTCTGGACCTTCAAGATCCGTCAGGGCGTGACCTTCTCGAACGGCCAGCCGGTGACGGCCGAGGACGTGATGGCCACCTACAAGCGCCACACCGACGAGAACGCGCAATCCGGCGCGCAGGGTCTCGTCAAGGGTATCTCGGGGATGAAGGCCGAGGGCGACAAACTGGAGATCACTCTTGATGCCGCCTCTGCCGACCTTCCCTACCTGCTGACCGACTATCATCTGATCATCCAGCCCGGTGGCGGCTACGACAATCCGGCCGCAGGCATCGGTGCCGGTCCCTATGTCCTTGAGACCTTCGAGCCGGGCGTCCGCTACGGCTACAAGAAGAACCCGAACTATTTCGACCCCGACATGGGCCATGCCGACGAGATCGAGATCTTCTCGATCAACGACAACACCGCGCGCACGGCAGCCCTGCAGGCCGGTCAGGTCCACATGATCAACCGGGTCGACCCGAAGATCGTCGAACTGCTGAAAGGCGTTCCGGGGGTGCAGGTGCGCCACGCGGTGGGACGCAGCCACTACACCTTCGTGATGCATGTCGACAAGGCGCCCTTCGACAACAACGACCTGCGCATGGCGCTGAAATACGGCATCAAGCGGCAGGAGATGGTGGACAAGATCCTCGGCGGGCTTGGCAGCGTTGGAAACGATTTCCCGATCAACGCGGCCTACCCGCTGTTCGACGACACCATCGAGCAGCGCGAGTATGACGCCGCCAAGGCCAAGGAATATTACGACAAGTCCGGCCATGACGGCAGCCCGATCATCCTGCGCGCAGCGCCCGCCGCCTTCCCGGGTGCCGTGGATGCGGCGAACCTCTTCGCCGCCTCGGCCAATGCGGCGGGCATCCCGCTGCAGGTGCAGCTGGAACCCGATGACGGCTATTGGACCAATGTCTGGAACGTCGCGCCGTTCTGCGCCAGCGAATGGAGCGGCCGTCCGGTGCAGGACCAGATGTATTCCACCGCCTTTCTGTCATCGGCGGAATGGAACGACACACGCTTCAGGAACGCCAAATTCGACGAGCTTCTGATGGCCGCGCGGGCCGAGCTGGATCAGGACAAGCGCAAGCAGCAATATTCCGAAATGGCCCATATCCTGCGCGACGAGGGTGGCCTGATCCTGCCGATGTTCAACGATTTCGTCGCGGGCGTCAGCGATGCCATCGCTGGCTGGGTGGACGACCCCAATGCCGAGATGATGAACTACCGCGCCGCCGCCAAGTGCTGGCTTGCCTGAGGCCACGCATTTTCCGATGTGATGCCATGCTGCATCTCGCTTGGATGGGATCGCCAAAGGCGGTCCCGTCTGGGCAAAGTCGCGCCAATCCTGCACCCATTCTTTCCGATCTGGAAAGGCGGCAATATGCTATTTCCCCGGCGGGATTCCCTTTGATTGCAGAATTGACGGTCTGGATGAAATCCTTTATTCCATGGCCGCAATACATTTCCTCGCTGCAGGCCATTCATCCGGCCGATGAGGCGCACGATCGATTTCGCGCCCCTTGTGTTCTGCGGCGCCAGATGCTATATGAACCCTGTCCGCAAGGACTATGGATATAAACGCGCATATAATAGCTGGTTCGGACGCGGGGGCGGTACCCGCCGGCTCCACCAAAAACTCGGCATTGCGAGTTCCTGGGGCCGAAATAGGATCGACGGACAGTCAAAGATGTTAGCTTTATCCCGGTGAGCTACCACCGTTATCGGTGCAAGCACAACAGTTGCCAATGACAACCGTGCTCCGGTGGCGATGGCTGCGTAAGCAGCTCTCAATACCAAAACTTAAGTCCTTAGGCTTAGCCGTCTAAGGCGGGGCCCCCAGGAGCCTGGCAACAGAATCCTGGACTTCCCCCTTTCCCTCTGATCGCGCGCGACAGGCCCTTGGCAGGTGTAATTTTCCCAAGCCTTGTCCATTTCATTTCTCGCTGATCTTTATTGGACTCCCATGATTGGCATTCTTCTCTTTGACCGGAGAGAATTTTGCTATTGCACCCTTGGGTAAATTTCATTTGGCCAACTGCTCCTCAGTCACAATCAAATCCAATTCATTCCGTCACCCAGCGTCGTCAATTACCCCTTACTGGCTCATCCTGAATCTATTGTAGGGTTCCGATCAGATTCGCCATTGGCAAGCACTGACACACTGAATAAAGAGCACCGTTCATTCCTGCCGAAAGGCACTCTCAGCCACTCAACCCGGGGCCTTCGCATGGCAGCCTTCCCCCAAGGCACGATTGCCGGGACCCGTGTGAACGCTCACCCTGCCCGGATCGCGCACCGGCATACGGCGCACCCACGGCCGACCACCGTCGCCGGTCACGGATGCGCTGAGGATGGCAGCGGCGACGCCCGAAACGGGCATCGTCTGTCCGACAGCGTGTCAGACCGGGCCGGCGGTCGTTCTGACCCGGATCTTGTCAACCGCATGGCCCTGCATCGCGACAATCTCGAAGTTCAGCCCTTCTGCATCCACGGCTTCGCCGGCGACCGGCATTCGACCGAACGCCCGCAGCACGA
This sequence comes from uncultured Paracoccaceae bacterium, assembly GCA_934500835.1. Taxonomy (GTDB): domain Bacteria; phylum Pseudomonadota; class Alphaproteobacteria; order Rhodobacterales; family Rhodobacteraceae; genus Pseudogemmobacter. Next base: position 177,907 of record CAKSTR010000001.1, read on the forward strand.
AGCCCGCCAGGGTCGAATAGCGTTCTGCCTCGTCCTCCAGATCCGTTTCCAGAAGCTGCGAGGCCCGGCGGATGTCGATCCAGCCGTCGAACAGCCACGAGCCATCCTCGGCCCGCTCTTCGGTCACCGGCGCTTCGTCCTCGTCGGGGAAGTCGCCGGCAATGGCCTCCAGAACGTCCGTCGGCGTGGCGATGCCTTCCAGCGAGCCGAACTCGTCGACGACCACCGCCATCTGCACCGGCGAACGGCGCAGCTGCTCCATCAGTTTCAGCACCGACACGCTTTCATGCACGATCAGCGCCTCGCGGATCGACCGGTCAGGATTGATCCGGCCCTCGGTCAGCAGGTCGCGCATCAGATCCCGGGTCAGCGCCACGCCGACAAAGTCGTCAAGGCTGCCGCGCGCGATCAGGAAGCGCGAATGCCCCTGATCAAGGATCTGCTCGCGCAGGGCGGCCTCGTCCGCCTGCAGATCAATCCAGTCGATGTCGCTGCGGGGCGTCATGACCGAGGTTGCCGGGCGTTCCGAGAGGCTCAGAACCCCCTGAATCATGTCCTTTTCCTCGCGGGCGAACAGCTCACCCTCGGCGGCGCGCTCGGCGATGACATCAGCGGTGCCGCCCAGCTGCTCGCCTTTGCCGCCACCAAGAAGCCGCAGCACCGCCTCGGCAGTGCGGTCACGAAGATCGCCCGAGGTGATGTAGCGCTCGCGGTTCTTGCGGCCGATCTGGTTCAGCGCCTCGATGCCCACCGAGAAGCCGATTGCGGCGTAAAGATAGCCCTTGGGAATGTGGAAGCCGAAGCCTTCGACGATCAGCGAGAAGCCGATCATCATCAGGAAGCCAAGACAGAGGATGACCACGGTCGGATGGCGCGAGACAAAGGCCATCAGCGATTTTGCCATCAGCAGCATCACCGCCATGGCGACGATGACCGCGATATACATGATCGACAGGTGCTGAACCATGCCGACGGCGGTGATGACACTGTCCAGCGAGAACACCGCATCCAGCACCACGATCTGCACCAGCACCTGCGCGAAGGAGGCGTAGACCATGCTTTCGACCTTGGCCGAATGGCGCCCTTCCAGCCGCTCGTGCAACTCCATCGTGCCCTTGAACAGCAGGAAGAGCCCGCCGAAGATCAGGATCAGATCCCTTCCCGAGAAGCCGTGCCCGAAGATCGAGAACAGGTCGGTCTGCAGCGTCACGATCCAGGCGATCGAGGCCAGCAGCACAAAGCGCATGCCAAGCGCAAGGCCAAGCCCGATGATCCGGGCGCGGTCACGCTGATGCGGCGGAAGCTTCTCGGCCAGAACGGCGATGAAGACGAGGTTGTCGATCCCCAGTACGATTTCGAGGACGATCAGGGTTGCAAGACCCGCCCATGCGGCGGGGTCGGACATCCATTCAAATAGCACGTTCAGTTCTCCGTCAGGTGGTGCCCGGCGCATTCAGGCGCCGCAAGGAACAGGCACCGCTCCACGGGAGGGGTGTGCTGGCAACATGAGGCAAATGCATAAATCCCGTCTCGCGTTCTCCGCGAGCGGGTGTCGACGCCTTCGGGTCGGTGAGAGCGCGTTTCAGCGCGACATTCGGCGGCGGAGGGGACGTCGCCCCTCCGCTGCAGACTTCGGCCCGCCGGGGATGGCGCGCCAGGCTCCGCCTCTGCCGAACGGCAAGGGGCGGCATCGCCAGCGGGGCTGCGGGGAGCGGGCGTCATCCCCAGTCGCCGCCCTCATCCTCGAACCCCATATCGTCAGTGCTGAGGTCCGCTTCCTCTGCCTCGGCAGGACCTGCGAACATGCTGCCGATGGCATTGCCAAGCAGCACGCCGCCCGCGACACCCATCGCGGTTTGCGCCGCGCCGGCAAGGAAGCCGCCCCCCTGGGGTTGCGGGGCCGGGCGGCGCTGCGGGGCGGCCTGACCACCGAACAGCCGGCCGAACAGGCCACTGCCTTGCCCTTCACCCTGACGGGCCGCTGCAAGCTCGGCCTCAAGCTCTTCGATCCGGGCCTGTGCGGCGCCCATCGCATACTCTTGCATCACGATGGTCTGTGCCATGTAATAGGGCGCGCCCGGCTGGCGTGCGATCTCGCCTGCAATGAAATGCTCGGCCTCGGCATCGCGCGCTGGCCTTTGCTGTTCGACTTGCGACAGCTTGTCGAACAGCACTTCAATGGCGCGGCGGTCGTTCTGGTCCATGACATATCGGTCCTTTTGCCGTCATTCCTCCTGCTGGCCGGTCAGGCTGAGCAGAAGCTGGAAGATGTTGATAAAGTTAAGGTAAAGCGACAACGCGCCCATGACGGCCAGCTTCTGGCCGGTCGCGTGGTCATGGTGCACGGCATATTGGCTTTTGATCGACTGGGTATCCCAGGCCGTCAGACCGACGAAAACCAGGATGCCGACGATCGAAATCGCGAACTGCAGTGCTGTCGATCCCAGGAAAATATTTAGGAGGCTGGCGATGATCACCCCGATCAGCCCCATCATCAGGAAACTGCCGAACTGCGTCAGATCGCGTTTGGTGCTGTAGCCGTAAAGACTGAACGCCGCGAACATGGCCGCTGCCCCGAAGAACGCCCGCGCGATCGAGGTGCCGGTGAACACCAGAAAGACCGAGGCAAGCGACAGCCCCATCACCGCACAGAAAGCCCAGAACAGGGTCTGCGCGGTCGCGGCCGATATCGCGTCGATGCGGAACGACAAAAACAGGATGAACCCAAGTGGTGCCAGCATCACCAGCCACTTGAGCGGTGTGGTGAAGATCGGCACGTAAAGCGCGGGCAGCGAGGCCACCAGCAGCGCGACGATGCCGGTCAGGGCAAGGCCAAGGCCCATGTAGTTGTAGATGCGCAGCATATGGGCGCGCAGACCTTCGTCGTAATGCTGGGCGGGGGCAAAGCCGGCGCTGCGGCGCTGTGTCTGTGGCATGGCCTTCTCCTTGGGGGTTTCGGGGTCAGTAAAGGCTGTCGGTCAAAGCCTGTGCGGCGGCGGCAACCTCATCCGTGTCGCCCTGGCCGGCGATCAGCACATGCGCCGTCTCGCCAATCTGGAACCAGCTGATGGGGCTGCGGCCCGACAGCAGCGTTTCGGGCAGGCTGACAACGAAATCGCCGGGGCGCACCGCGAAATGCGTGACGCGGCCCAGATCGGGGGTGTCGAACACGATCTCGATTCCGGGCCCCTGCGGCGAAGGGAAAACCTGAGCGTCAAGGATCGTCCAATCCGGATCGAAGGCCGGCAGCAGGATGCCGGTGATCGCCCGCAATTCTTCGGTGTCCAGAAGCGGATCCTCGGGCATCGAATGCATCGACAACCGCACGTCGCTGGCATCCCGCGCCGCCAGCGCCGCGGTGACGAAGTCCGGCAGTCCGGCCGCGGCGCTGACTGTTCTGACCCCAAGCGGAATCACGCCCGCGACGACCAGCCAGCAGCACCCGGCCAGCACGGCCGCCGGCGCAAGACGCATCGCCCGGCGCAAGACCGCGTCGCGATGCAGCCCGCGCGCCAGCCTGTCCGAAGCGGTCGTCATTCCGGCCATGGCAGGGGTATTCAGCGCCAGGCGCAGCTCGCGCTGCAGCCGGATATCCCCCATCACCTCGGCCGCGCGGCCGGGATGGGCGGCAAGCCAGCCCTCGACCCGCGCGGCATGCCAGTCGTCCAGCTGGCCATCGACATAGGCGGCAAGATCCGGTTCCATGACGGGATCAGCGATTGTCTGCATCACGCCCTCCTACAACCCGCAGCCCCTCGGTGCCGGTTTCGTCCGCCTCGAACGCCCGCAGCGCCGCGCGGGCACGGGCAACCCGCGACATCAGCGTGCCAAGCGGCACATCGGCAACTTTCGCAGCCTCTGCGTAAGTCAGCCCCTCAAGGGCGATCAGCGACAGGGCTTCTCGCTGTTCATCGGGCAGCGACAGAAAGGCCGTGCGCAGCTGCGCAAGGCGGACGACCGCCTCTTGCGGAGCGTCTGTCGTCAGGGGGGCCAGGCTCGCGACATCCGCCTCGCGCCCTTCGCGGGCCAGCCGGTTTCGGCGGCGGTCCAGGAAGGCATTCTTCAGGATCGAGAACAACCAGCTCTTCAGATCGCCGCCGGGGCGGAAGCCGCGACGCTTCTCATGCCCGCGCAACAGCGCCTCCTGCACGAGATCCTCGGCCTCCGAGGGATCACGCGTCAGCGCCAGCGCGAACCGCCGCAAAGCGGGCATCTGCCTGGCAATATCTTCGGCTTCTCGGGTCATCTCGTTAAGGATACGAGGCTGCGCAGCATTCTTGTTCCGGTCGCCCGAAAAAAATCTTGCCGTGGTCCGGTGCGACAAGACCCGGACCTGCCCGGACTGCAGGCCGCCCCGCCCGTGCGAAGCTTTACGCGTTTTTTACGCTGAACTTCCGTCTTCCACATAGCGCCTTGATGGCCGCCGGCCCGATTACCCTGCGACCACAAAAGCAGGGGACTGCCATGGCAGACATCATCCATCTCGCGCTCGGACTGGCGGCCTTTGGCCTTTTTGCCGGTGCCGTGCGCCTTATCGACAGGATGTGAGGGCACAAATGTTCGACATCATCCTTGGCCTTGCCGTCTCGGCAGGGGTTTTCAGCTTTCTGATCCTCGCGCTTGTGCGCCCGGGGCGGTTCTGAGGAGGCGACGATGCAAGACCTTCTGGGATACGCGCTGTTCTGCGCTGCTCTGACCGCAGGCGGCTGGCTGCTCGCCGCCTATATGGCCCGCGTCTATGACGGCGGGCGGACCTTTCTGTCGCCGCTGCTGGCGCCGGTGGAACGCGGGTTCTATCGGCTTTCGGGCATCGACGATGAAGCTTCGCAGGGCTGGAAGGCCTTTGCGTTCTCTTTGCTGGCTTTCAACCTTGCCGGCTTCCTGTTGCTTTATGCGATCCTGCGGCTTCAGGGCGTCCTGCCGCTGAACCCCGACGGGATCGCGGGCATGCCGGCCGATCTGGCGTTCAACACGACCGTCAGCTTCGTCACCAACACCAACTGGCAAGCCTATTCCGGCGAGGCGCAGGTCAGCTATTTCGCGCAGATGGCGGGGCTGACGGTGCAGAACTTCGTCTCGGCGGCGTCGGGCATGGCCGTGGGCGTTGCGGTGATCCGCGGCTTCACCGGCGAAAAGGGCGCGGGACTTGGCAATTTCTGGGCGAACATGACGCGCTCGGTCCTGTACATCCTTCTGCCGCTGTCAGTCATCCTGACCGTTGTTCTGATGTTGCAGGGCGTCCCGCAAACCCTGCTCGGGTCGGTTCATGCCACCACCGTTGAGGGCGTCGATCAGGTGATCGCGCGCGGCCCGGCGGCGGCCCAGATCGCGATCAAGCAGCTTGGCACCAATGGCGGCGGCTTCTTCGGCGTCAACTCGGCGCATCCGTTCGAGAATCCGACGATCCTGTCGAACATGGCACAATGCCTGTCGATCCTGCTTATTCCGGTGGCCTTCTGCTTCCTCTTCGGACGGATGGCGAAGGACAGCCGGCAAGGATGGGCGATATTCGCCGCCATGGGCGTGATGTTTCTGATCGGTCTCATCGTGGTCTGGTGGGGCGAAACCGGCGGCAACGCCGCGCTGGACCTGGCAAGCAACATGGAGGGCAAAGAGCAACGCTTTGGCGCTGGCCTGTCGGCGCTGTGGTCGGTGGTAACCACGGCGGCCTCGAACGGATCGGTCAACGCGATGCATGACAGTTTCATGCCGCTGTCGGGCCTTGTTCAGATGGTCAACATGATGATCGGCGAGGTGATCTTCGGCGGCGTGGGCGCGGGTCTTTACGGCATGCTCCTTTATGTCGTGCTGGCGGTGTTCCTTGCCGGGCTGATGGTCGGGCGGACGCCGGAATACCTTGGCCGCAAGATCGAGGCGCGCGAGGTGACGCTGGCGATGCTGGCTTTCCTGTCGATGCCGCTTGGCATTCTGGTCGGCGGGGCGATCTCGGCCACGGTGCCTGCCGCGCTTGCCTCAGTGCAGGAGCAGGGCCCGCACGGGCTGAGCGAGATCCTCTATGCCTATTCCTCGGCGGTCGGCAACAACGGCTCGGCCTTCGGCGGCTTCGGCGCGGCAACGCAGTGGCAGACGACGGCGCTTGGCATCATGATGCTCCTTGGCCGCTATGCGATCATCGTGCCGATGCTGGCCATCGCCGGCTCGCTCATCACCAAGAAGCGGTCGGTCGTCACATCCGGCACCTTCCCGACGCATGGGCCGCTCTTCGTGACGCTCCTGGTGCTGACGGTGGCGATCCTTGGCGCACTGACCTTCTTCCCGGTGCTCGCCCTTGGCCCGATCGCCGATCAGGCCGCCCTGGCGGCCGGGCAAAGCTTCTGATCCCGCGCGGCCCGATGCGGCCGCGCCCTTCTCCTCCACATCAGGGACAAGAACCATGTCCACTTCCTCTGTGGCCCAGACGGGCCTTTACACCGCGGCGCTGAAAGCCGCCTTCACCAAGCTGCACCCCCGCACCTTGATGGGGAATGCGGTGATCTTCGTCACGGCGATAACTGCGGCGCTGACGACCGTGCTCAGCTTGCGCGACCTTGCCTTTGGCACCGCGGGCTGGGGCGTCAGCCTTCAGATCGCCTTCTGGCTGTGGGTCTGCGTGATTTTCGCCAACTTCGCCGAGGCGCTGGCCGAGGGGCGCGGCCGCGCCCGCGCCGACAGTTTGCGCGCCACCAAGGCCGAGACCATGGTCCGACTGCTGTCCCATGAGGGAGACACCTCGCCCAGATCGGTGCCGTCCCTGTCACTGCGGGCCGGCCAGCTGGTGCTGGTGCAGGCGGGCGACCTGATCCCGACCGATGCCGAAGTGATCCGCGGCGTGGCCACGGTCGATGAAAGCGCGATCACCGGCGAAAGCGCGCCCGTGATCCGCGAAAGCGGCGGCGACCGGTCGTCCGTCACCGGCGGCACGCGGATCGTCTCGGACAGTCTGATCCTGAAAATCACCGCCGAGCCGGGCAAGAGCTTTCTGGACCGCATGATCGTGCTGGTCGAGGGGGCAGAGCGGCAGAAGACCCCGAACGAGATCGCACTGAACATCCTGCTTGCCGGGCTGACGCTGATCTTTCTGTTCGTCGTGGTGACGCTGGAACCGTTTGCCCGCTTTTCCGGCATCGTGATCCCGGTGATCACGCTTGCGGCCTTGTTCGTGACGCTGATCCCCACCACCATCGGCGGTCTGTTGTCGGCCATCGGCATTGCCGGGATGGACCGCCTTGTCCGCGCCAATGTCATCGCCAAATCGGGCCGCGCCGTCGAGGCGGCGGGCGATGTCGACACGCTGCTTCTGGACAAGACCGGCACCATCACCTTCGGCAACCGCATGGCGGACGCCTTTGTCGCCGCGCGCGGTGTGACCGAGACCGATCTGATCAAGGCGGCCTACCTTGCCTCGCTGTCGGATGACACGCCCGAGGGCAAATCCATTGTCGAGCTGGCAAGCCGGCAAGTCGCCGGGCTGCAATCCGGCGTGGCCGGCGAGCCGGTGATGTTCACCGCCCAGACCCGGCTTTCCGGTGTGGACCTGCCCGACGCGCGCCTGCGCAAGGGCGCCGTCGACGCAGTCGAGCGTTTCACCGGCACGCATTGCGACCCGGCCCTGAAGGCGCGGGTCGAGGAAATCGCGCGATCCGGCGGCACTCCGCTTCTGGTCGCGCAGGATGCGACCATCCTCGGCGCGATCCATCTGAAGGACGTGGTCAAACCCGGCGTGCGCGAGCGTTTTGCCGAGTTGCGCGCGATGGGCATCCGCACGGCGATGGTCACCGGCGACAACCCCCTGACCGCCGCCGCCATCGCGGCCGAGGCCGGGGTGGACGATTTTCTGGCCGAAGCGACGCCCGAGATGAAGCTTGACTACATCCGCCGCGAACAGGCGGGCGGGCGGCTTGTCGCCATGTGCGGCGACGGGTCCAACGACGCGCCCGCATTGGCACAGGCCGATGTCGGCGTGGCGATGAACTCCGGCACTCCGGCCGCGAAAGAGGCCGCCAACCTGATCGACCTCGACAGCGACCCGACCAAGCTGATCGAGGTGGTGATGGTGGGCAAGCAACTCCTGATCTCGCGCGGGGCGCTGACCACTTTTTCCATCGCCAACGATGTGGCGAAATACTTCGCAATCCTGCCCGCGATCTTCGTGGCGGCCTATCCGGGACTTGGTGTGCTGAACATCATGGGCCTGGCCAGCCCGCAGAGTGCGATCCTTTCGGCGGTCATTTTCAACGCGCTGATCATCGTGGCGCTGATCCCGCTGGCCCTGCGCGGGGTGAAATACCGCCCATCCAGCGCCGCGGCCCTGCTGCGCCGCAACCTGTCGATCTATGGCCTTGGCGGGCTGATCGTTCCCTTCGTCGGGATCAAGGCCATCGACCTGGCCGTCACCGCCCTTGGCCTTGCATAAGGAGGCTTCCATGCTGAACCCGCTTCGACCCGCCATCGTGATGGCAGTGGCAACCACCATCCTGACCGGCCTTGCCTATCCGCTTGCCATGACCGGAATCGCGCAAGGTCTGCTGCCGGAAAAGGCGAATGGCAGTCTGATCGTCCTTGGCGATATCGTCGTCGGCTCGTCCCTGATCGCCCAGGATTTCACGGGGCGCGGCTATCTGCACCCGCGCCCCTCGGCGGCCTCATATGCGGCCATGCCCTCCGGCGCCTCGAACCTCGGGCCGACGTCGGCGGCCCTTCGCGACGAGGTGGCCGCCCGCCGAACGGCGTGGGAAGAGGCGAATGGCTCGCCCGCGCCCGTTGATGCGCTGACGGCTTCAGGCTCGGGGCTTGACCCTCACATCTCGCCCGAGAACGCGCGCCTGCAGGCGGCCCGCATCGCAGAGGCGCGCGGCGTGCCCCCGGCCGAGGTCACGCGTGTCATCGCCGCCCATACCGATGGCCCGTGGCTGGGGCTTTACGGCCAGCCGCGCGTCAATGTCCTTGAGGTCAACCTCGCACTTGACGCAGCCCTGCCGCTGCCGCCTCCTGCAGGGAACTGAGAGGTCCGATGTCCGATCCAAGCCGCCCAGCACCGGAGGCCCTTTTGCCTCAGGCCCGCCGTGAAGGCCGGGGAAGGCTGAAGATCTTCCTCGGGGCCGCGCCGGGCGTCGGCAAGACCTATGCCATGCTGCAGGCCGCGCGGGATCGCGCGGCCGAGGGCATCAAGGTGCTTGCCGCCGTGGTCGAGACCCATGGCCGGGCGGAAACCGACGCCATGCTGCGCGGGGTCGAGGTGCTGCCGCGCCGCGCCGTCTATCATCAGGGCCATATCCTGCAGGAGATGGATGTCGATGCGCTGATCGCGCGCCGCCCCGGCCTCGCTCTGATCGACGAATTGGCGCATTCGAACCTGTCGGGCAGCCGCCATGACAAGCGCTGGCAGGATGTCGAGGACGTGCTGGCCGCCGGCATCGACGTCTACACCACGCTGAATGTCCAGCATGTCGAGACGCTGAACGATACCGTGGCGCGGATCACCGGCATCCGTGTGCGCGAGACCGTGCCCGATCAGGTGCTGGAACTGGCCGATGAAATCGAGCTGATCGACCTGCCGCCGGACGAGCTGATCGCACGGCTGCGGGCAGGCAAGGTCTATGTTCAGGATCAGGCGGCGCGGGCGGTCTCGAATTTCTTCGCCAAGGGCAATCTGACGGCGCTGCGGGAACTGGCGATGCGCACCGCCGCCGACCGCGTGGATGCCCAGTTGAAGGAACATATGGCCGCCAATGCCATCGACGGGCCCTGGCCCACGCAGGAGCGGATTCTTGTCGTCCTGCCCGAAGGTGCGGTGGGGCGCGATGCGGTGCGGATCGCCAAACGCTCGGCCGACCGCGCCCGCGTCGAATGGCTTGCCGTGGCTTTGACAAGCCTGCGCGCTGAGACGCGGCGTGACGCGGGCGAGGACCCGGGCACCGGCTCGCTGCGCCTGGCCGAACGTCTTGGTGCCGAGGTGACGGTGCTTCAGACCGAGCGCGATGCCGCGCAGGACGTGCTGGACTTCGCGCAAAAGCACAACGTGCGCCGCATCGTCGTGCCACGCCCCGCGCCCAGGTCGCGCCTCCTCGGCTGGTTGGTGCCGGATCCGCATGTCCTGGTGGTCAAGGGCCTTCTGCGCGAAGCGACACAGTTCGAACTGACGCTGGTGACCGACGAAGACAGCCCGGCGCGCCAACGCCGCCGTCCGGCTCCGGCGCAGTTGCCCGGCGCGTTCAACACCTTTGGAACGGTCACGCTTGCCGTTGCGGCCACGACGCTGGTCGCGCTTGCTGCCGACAGATATGTCCCGGTGCTCAGCCTGCCGCTGATCTATATGATGACGGTCGTTGCCATGGCGGCAAAGTTTGGCCGCTGGCCATCGATCGCGGCGGCTTTTCTGAGCTTCGTGGCCTATAACTGGCTGTTCACCGATCCACGGCTCAGCCTGCACATCTGGAACCGGGGGCAGTTCTTCACGCTGGCGCTGTTTCTTGCCGCCTCGATCCTGACCGGCAACCTGGCCGCAAGGCTGCGCGATCGCGCGGTCGCGCAGCGGGCAATCTCGGACCGGACCCGCAAGCTTTATGATTTCTCCCGAAAGGCGGCGGCTGCGGCATCGGTCGACGATGTGGTCTGGGCAGCGGTCAGCCATGTCGCGGCCGTGCTTGAATGCCAGTCGATCCTGCTTCTGCCTGGGGAGCATCGGCAGCTTTCGATCATCGGGGCCTTCCCGCCCGAGGACAGGATGGAACCGCGCGAGATCTCTGCCGCGACCTATGCCTTTGAGAATGGGGAACCTGCGGGGCATGGGTCGGCCACCCTGCCCGCGTCTCGCTGGCTGTTTCTGCCGCTGCTTGCATCGGACCGCAAGATCGGGGTGCTGGGTCTGACCTATGAGGATGGTCGTGAACCTGCCGCCGGGGATCGCCGCCTGGTCGAGGCCCTGGCCGATCAGGTGGCGCTTGCGCTTGAGCGGGTGCAACTGGCCGACGATCTGGCGCATAGCCGGGTCGCAAGCGAGACGGAGAGGCTGCGCACTGCCCTGCTCTCCTCGGTCAGCCATGATCTGCGGACGCCCCTTGTGTCGATCCTTGGCGCGGCAGAGGGGCTGGCGCAGCCGGGCCTGGCTGAAGCCGGCCGCGCCACGCTGGTTGAAACCATCCGAGAGGAAGGCGACCGGCTGGATCGCTACATCCAGAACCTTCTGGACATGACCCGGCTTGGACATGGCGCGATGAAACTGGTGACCGTCGCCACCGACCTGCGCGAGCTGGTGGGTTCGGCCCGCAACCGTCTGCGCGGGCTGCTGCGCGACCACCCGGTCGAGGTTGCGATGCCGGCCGACCTTCCGCCGGCACAGGTTGACCCGGTTCTGATCGAACAGGTTCTGGTCAATATCCTTGACAATGCTTGCAAATACGCCGACCCCGCCAGCAAGATCCGCATTGCGGCACGGCAATCGCAGGGGCGCGCGCTGCTGTCGATCGAGGATGACGGTCCGGGCCTGCCGCCTGGTGCGGCCGAGCAGGTATTCGACATGTTCTGGCGCGCGGAACAGGGCGATGGCGGGCAGGCCGGAACCGGGCTGGGGCTTGCGATCTGCAAGGGGATCGTAGAGGCACACGGTGGAACGATCGAGGCCATGGCCGTGCACCCGGACGGACGCGGCACGCGGATCGAGATGGATCTTCCGCTCTGGAACCCGGAGGTGTCGGCGTGAGCGCGCGCATTCTGATCGTCGAAGACGAGGCCCCGATCCGGCGTTTCCTGCGCGTGGCACTTGAGACCGAGGGTCATGTGGTTTCGGATGCCGCCACCGCCCGCGAGGGAATTGCGCTGGCCGCGCGTGAATCCCCGGCGGCGATCATCCTTGATCTCGGCCTGCCGGATGCGGACGGGATCACCGTGCTGAGGGCGGTGCGGGAATGGTCTCAGGTCCCGGTCCTGGTGCTTTCGGTTCGCAGCGACGAGGCGGGCAAGATCGCGGCACTCGATGCCGGGGCTCAGGACTATGTGACCAAGCCCTTTTCGACCGGCGAACTGCTTGCGCGGCTGCGCAGCCTTCTGCGCGACCGCGCCCAGGATGCTGCTCCGGCCTTTCTTACACTGGGCCCGCTGGTGATTGATGCCGCCGATCACCGCGCCCGCCTTTCGGGAGAGGATCTGAAGCTTACCCGAAAGGAGTTCGACCTTCTGTGGTTGCTGGCCAGCCATGCCGGGCGGCTTGTCACCCAGGACATGATCCTCAAGGCGATCTGGGGACCGGCCCATGCCGAGGACAGTCAGTATCTGCGGGTCTACATCCGCCAGTTGCGGGCCAAGCTGGGCGACGACGCCGCAGACCCCCGCTGGATATTCACCGAGCCGGGCGTGGGGTATCGGCTGGCAGACCGCTAGCCCATGCAGCGGCCGGCACCGCGCTGCTTGGGGGCGCGGTTTTCCCTTTCCGTCCCGAAAACCGCATCGCGTTGAGGGTGCGCGGAAATTCCGCCGCCCGGCAAAAGACCGCATCTCTGCCAAGGGCTGACACCACAACCTGTGCCAATTGCGCCACTGTGACAACGGGCGCCAGACATCGGCCTTCAGCTTGCCGGGCGGCGCTGGTAACAGGCGTGTGAAACAGCCAGGCCTCCGATTCTCTTCGGTCCCCGCGAACAACTTCCGAGGGACATGACATGAGAAACCGGATTATCGCCCTGCTGGGCGGCGTCTCCGCTATGGCACTGGCCACGACGGCGGTCGCGCAGGAAACCCAATCACCGCTTGGCACCTTTCTTGGCACCATCACCCTGATCTTCGGCGGGCAGGAGAACATCGAATCCACCGGCGGCGCCGTCGTCACCGAAGAGGATATCGAAGCCCTGCAGCCGGCCGACGTGTCCGAGTTGTTCGCCCGGGAATCGGCGGTGAACGTCTCGGGCGGGGCCGGCCCGTCCAAGCGCATCCACGTCTTCGGGATCGAGCAATCCAAGCTCGCCGTCACCGTTGACGGCGTGCCGCAGTTCGGCACCGGCTGGCACCATACGGGATCGAATGTCATCGATCCGACCTTCCTGAAATCGGTCGAGGTCGAGGCCGGTGCCGCTGCCGCCGATGCCGGTTTCGGCGCGGCCGCGGGTGCGGTGCGCTACACCACCGTCGGCGCGCAGGACATGCTGGAAGAGGGCCAGGCCGTCGGCGGCCGCGCGGCGCTGTCCTATGGCAGCAACGGGCGCGGCGTGGCAGGCAGCCTTGCCGGCTATGGCCAGGCCAATGGCTTTGACTGGTTCCTGATGATCTACGGCTCGGGCGGCGACAACTACAAATCTGGCGATGGGGTCGAGATCCCGGGCACCGAGCCGGCATCGCAAGGCGCGCTGGCCAAGTTCGGCTATGAGGTCGACACCCATCGGATCGAGCTGTCCTTCGAGCACAGCAAGGATGAGGCCGACCGCGTCATCAAGATGAACATGGACCTGAACCATGATCCCGCCGTCTACCCGCTGAAGGTGACGCGCGACACGCTGAGCCTGAAATACACCTCGACCGCGCCCACCGACGGCTGGGACCCCGAGGCGCTGTTCTATATCTCGCAAAGCGGCTACTGGCGGCCGAACTATGCCGCAGCACGCAACGGCGACATGGATCTGGACGCCAAGGCCACCGGCGGCAAGCTGCAGAACACCTTCACCATGGGCGCGGGCAAGATCACCGCAGGCATCGACTTCGCCTATGAGGATTTCCGCGTCGACAACTACGGCGACACCCCGGCGACCCACCCGAGGATCTGGAACTTCTCGACCATGCAGGTCGGCGCCTATGTGCAGGGCCGGTTCGAATTCGACAACGGCATCGACCTGTCGACGGGCATGCGCTACGACCACCACCGGTTGAATTCGTTCGACGGGGCGCGGTTCACCGGCTCGGGGGCCAGCGTGAACGGCACCATCTCCTACGAGTTCGCCGACGGGTTCGAGGTCTTTGCTGGCGCCTCGGAAACCTGGCTTGGCTATGACATGGGCGAATACGGCCTGCTGCACGCCCGCACGACAAGCTTCCACATCGACCCCGCCTACAAACCCGCCACCGCCACCAACTACAAGGTCGGCCTCAACGCCAATGGCGAGGCCTGGTCGGGCGGCCTGACCTTCTTCGACACCAGGCTGAAGGATGTGGCAAGCTACGACACCTCGCCGGCGGTGAACGCCATCGTCAACTCGGGCGAGATGCGCAGCAAGGGGTTCACCCTGAACGGCCATTACGGCTGGGATACCGGTCGCGTCGGCGTCAGCTTTACCAAGGCGGACGTCACGGTTGACGGCGTATTCGCCCTGGCCGACGGCTCTGCCGTCATGCCGATCGGCGATACCGCCTCGATCTATATCGACCAGGACCTGCCGTCGTTGAACATGAAGGTGGGCGCGACCGTCGAATGGGCGGGCACCCTGTCCGACCCGGTGCTGACCGCCGCCGGCTTCAAGGACCACAGCTCTTACACCGTGGTGAACACCTATGCCGAATGGTCGCCGCCCGCGGTCGAGGATCTGACCGTGCGCTTCGCCGTCGACAACCTGCTGGACGAAACCTACTATGAACGCTCCAGCTACATCGAGAGGGTCGCCGGCGCACGCCAGATCCATCCGCTTTACGCCCCCGGCCGCACGGTCAGCCTGGGCGTGAACCTGAAGTTCTGACGCTAGGGAAGCGTCGGCTGACCAGGGGGGCCTGCGGGCCCCCTTCTTCATCGGCGGCACGGCACTTTCCGGGCCGCCACCCCTTTCCTTGGGCGGCGAATCCCCTATGCTGCACCCAACCGCGAAAGGGGGACGAATGACGCGCAGCATCGACTATGGCAACCTGATGCACCGGGCGATGCGCGGGCTGATCCAGAGCGTGCTTGAGGATGTGGCGCAGAACGGGTTGCCCGGCGCTCATCATTTCTTCATCACCTTCGATACCAATCATCCCGACGTCGCCATCGCCGACTGGCTGCACCAGCGCTACCCGGACGAGATGACGGTGGTGATCCAGAACTGGTATGAGAACCTTGAAGTCACCGACCAAGGTTTCTCGATCACGCTGAACTTCGGCAACCAGCCCGAACCGCTGATCATCCCCTTCGACGCCGTGCGCACCTTCGTTGACCCTTCGGTCGAATTCGGCCTGCGGTTTGAAACCCGCGAGGGGGATGAGGAATATGATGAGGACGAAGAGGACGATGACGACGGCGACGACGATCCGCCGCCGCATGACGCCGAAATCGTCCGGCTGGACCGGTTCCGCAAGCAGTAACCCATGACCAGCGATCTTGCCCTGTTCCGCCGCCGGCTTCTGAAGAACCCCCGGCAGGTCTCGGCCATCGCGCCTTCGTCGCGCACGCTGGCGCGGGCGATGACACTCGGGCTTGGGCCGCAATCCGGGCAGGTCGTCGAATTCGGCCCCGGCACCGGCCGCTTCACCGAAGCCATGCTGGCCCGCGGCGTGCCCCCCGAAAACCTGACCCTGTTTGAGCTGGACGAGGAGTTCGTCGCCTATCTGCGACAGAAATTCCCCGGCGTGACCATCCATCAGGCCCCCGCACAAGAGGCCGCCCGGCTGGTGGCAGGCAAGGTCGGCACCGTGATCTCGGGCCTGCCGCTGCTGTCGATGCCGGAAGCCGTGCGCGAAGGCATCGTGGGGGCCGCCTTCGAGCTTCTGGCGCCGCGCGGCGCCTTCGTGCAGTTCACCTACGGCCCCCGCCCGCCCCTGCCGGCCGAGCAGATCGCCTTGCTGCGGCTGAAGGTGAACAGGGGCTTCAAGGTCTGGGCCAACTTGCCGCCGGCCACGGTCTATCGCTTCCGCCGCGCCTGAGCGGCGCGGCGGGGCCTTCGTCCTCGATCAGAACTCGCGCCCAAGCAGCCGGTCCACCGAATAATGCGCGCCGCCATAGGCCGCGAAAAGCGCAGTGGAACCGGACCAGAACAGCGAATTGGTCTCGGCCTTCATCTGCACCAGAGACAGGAAGCCTGTTCCGCCGTCGGGCAAAAGATTCGCCTGACCGGCAGCCGTCAGATACTGCAGGTTGGCCTTCAGGAATTCGATCCCTTCGGGCGTCAGGAACTCGGGGCCGTAGGGGTTGGTGAGGTGAAAGTACCAGGTGACCATCAGCATCACCGCATTGGCCAGCGCAACCGGCCGGGTGAGAAGGCCAAGCACGATCATCGCCCCACCGATGAAATTCACCACCGCCAGCAAGGGCGAGAAGAACCAGCCGGGGTAAAAGCCCATCCCCTCAACAAAGCCGGTCATCGCCATGGGTGCGGTGATCTTCGGCCAACCCTCGACCATCAGATAGCCGCCAACGACGACGCGCAGCGCCAGCCAGCCCAGGGGCTGCGCAAGACCGTGGTAGAAGGGCGCAAGGAAGGGCAGGATCAGCCGCTCGCGCGGGGAAGAGGTCATTTCTGGCATATCGGGCATTTACGTCACCTTTCGATCAGAAACCGGGCCCGCGCGGCAGGCCCCGACATTACGCCGGAGCAGACTACACCTTTCTTTCGCGTATTGCCCGCCCCCCGGGCCAAACATTTTATGTGCCGCCAAGCCCGCTTCCGCGCAAGAACTTACTGTATGCGACGGTATGCCGATTGATTTCACCCGCCCCCGGCGCTAGAGGGGCCTCACGCTTTTGCAGGAGACGACCATGACCGCGACCCGTACCGAAACCGACAGCTTCGGCCCGCTGGAAGTTCCCGCGGACAAGTATTGGGGCGCGCAGACCCAGAGGTCGATCATCAACTTCCCCATCGGCTGGGAGAAGCAGCCGGTCCCGATCATCCGCGCCCTTGGCGTGATCAAGAAGGCCTGCGCGCTGGTCAATCTGGCGCAGGGCGACCTTGCCCCGGAGCTGGCCGATGCCATCGCCGCCGCCGCGACCGAGGTGATCGAGGGCAAGTTCGACGACAACTTCCCGCTGGTGGTCTGGCAGACCGGCTCGGGCACCCAGTCGAACATGAACGCCAACGAGGTGATCAGCAATCGCGCCATCGAGATGCTGGGCGGGGTGAAAGGCTCGAAGAAGCCGGTCCATCCGAATGACCATGTCAACATGGGGCAGTCGTCGAACGACACTTTCCCGACCGCGATGCATGTCGCCATCGGCATGCACACCCGCGACGTGCTGATCCCGGGGCTTGAGAAGCTGTCGGCGGCGCTATGGGCCAAGTCGGCCGAGTTCAAGGACATCATCAAGATCGGGCGCACCCATACCCAGGATGCCACGCCGCTGACGCTGGGGCAGGAGTTCTCGGGCTATGCGACCCAGGTCGACAAGGGGATCGCCCGGGTGAAGGCCTGCCTGCCGGACATTTACGAACTGGCCCAGGGCGGCACCGCGGTCGGCACCGGGCTGAACACCCGCGCAGGCTTCGACACCCGCGTCGCGGCCGAAATCGCAAAGATCACCGCCCTGCCCTTCGTCACCGCGCCCAACAAGTTCGAGGCGCTGGCTGCGCATGACGCGATGGTGATGTTCTCGGGGGCGCTGAAAACCGTGGCGGCTGCGCTGTTCAAGATCGCCAACGACCTGCGCCTTCTGGGCTCCGGTCCCCGTTCGGGCCTGGGTGAACTGATCCTGCCGGAGAACGAGCCGGGGTCGTCGATCATGCCGGGCAAGGTCAACCCGACCCAGGCCGAGGCGCTGACCATGGTCTGCGCGCATGTGATGGGCAATGACGCCGCGGTGGGGTTTGCCGGCAGCCAGGGGCATTTCGAGTTGAACGTCTACAACCCGATGATGAGCTACAACGTGCTGCAATCCATCCAGCTTCTGGGCGATGCGGCATCTTCCTTCACCGACAACATGGTGGTCGGCACCCAGGCCAATGTGGCGCGGATCGACAAGCTGATGAAGGAATCGCTGATGCTGGTGACGGCGCTGGCCCCCACCATCGGCTATGACAACGCCACCAAGGTCGCCAAGACCGCCCACAAGAACGGCACCACCCTGCGCGAAGAGGCGATCGCCCTTGGCTTCGTCGATGGCGAGACCTTCGACCGCATCGTGCGGCCCGAGGATATGGTCGGCCCCAAAGGCTGATGGGCGAAATCGTCAACCTGCGTCAGGCGAAAAAGCAGGCGGCCCGCAAGGCCGCCCGCTTTGCCGGCGATGCCAATGCCGCAAAGTTCGGCCGCACCAAAGCCGAGCGCGCGCTGGACGCCGCGCGGGCCGAAAAGGCCGCACGCGAGCTGGAGGCGCATCGCCGCGAGGGCGAACCGGATTAACCGGCGGTTAACTCTGAGGCGGGCAGACTGTGTGGCAAGGAGACATGCCATGACAGGGATGCCGGTATATCTGAGCGCGGACCACTGGATTTTGCATCTGTTTTCGTCGCAAGCCGCCCGGGAGGGCGGCGTCATCCGCCGCAAGCTGCGCTATGTCGAACGTTTTGTGGGGCGCGAGGTCTTTCTGGCCGAAATGCAGCGGCGGGGATTTCCCGTGATCGAGAACGCCGGACAGTTCGTGATCTTCTGCAACCGGGAACCGATCCGGCGGCTGGCTTCATCCGATTTCTTCGAAGAAATCGGACCGGAGCCTTTGAAGGCTCCGGATCGGAGTTTTCCAAAACTCCGATGGCCCGGGCCGCGCCAGCGCGCTAGGGTCCGGGGCATGACCACCCGCCCCGAGAAACACTCGCTCACCCTCAAGGGCCATCGGACCTCGGTCTCGCTTGAACCGGAGTTCTGGGCCGCCTTCCGGGCTATTGCGGCGGAAAGATCGTTGCCGCTGAACGAGTTGGCGTCGGAAATCGACATTGCGCGTCGTGGAGAGCAAGGTCTGGCCACCGCAATCCGGGTTTTCTGCCTTGAGCATTACCGCCAGAGGAGGTGATCCATGCGCGCCGCCGTCCTTCGCGCCTACCGCGCGCCGCTGTCGCTGGAGACCGTCGAAGACCCGGTCTGCGAGGCTGACGGCGTGGTCCTGAAGGTTCTGGCGTGCGGCATCTGCCGCAGCGACTGGCACGGCTGGGTGGGCGAGCATCCGAAGGTGAAGCCGGGCGCCATCCCCGGCCATGAATACTGCGGCGAAGTGATCGAGGCCGGGCCGCTGGCCAAGTGGCGCCGGGGCGACCGGGTGATCGCGCCCTTCATCCTGGCCTGCGGCGATTGCCCCGAGTGCCGCTCGGGCCAGACCACGACCTGCCGCAGCCAGCGCGTCCCGGGCTTCGGCGACCGCGGCGCCTATGCCGAATATGTCTCGGTCCCCCATGCCCACAACCTGACCCGCCTGCCCGAAAGCCTGTCACCCGCCCTTGCCGCCGGGCTGGGTTGCCGGGTGACGACGGCCTACCACGCCCTGACGGGGCGGGCGGCCCTGCAGGCCGGGGAATGGCTGGCGGTGCATGGCACCGGGGGAATCGGGCTGTCGTGCCTGCTGATCGGCAAAGCACTTGGCGCCCGCATCGTCGTGGTCGACGTGGTCCCCGAAAAACTGGCCCACGCCATGGCCCTTGGGGCCGAAGCAGCCGTTGATGCCCGCGACGGCGATGTTGCGGAAAGGATCGTCGGGATCACCGGCGGCGGGGCGCATGTCAGCGTCGAGGCGCTTGGCATTGAGGTCACCGCCAATGCCTCCCTGCGCTGCCTGCGTCCCCTGGGTCGGCATGTGCAGGTGGGCCTGCCCGTCGGCCATACCGCAACGATGCAGATCGACGTCAATGCGATCTACATGCGGCAACTGTCGGTATTCGGGACGCGGGGCATGCCCGCCTGGCGCTACCCCAGTCTTTTGTCGCTGATCGAGACCGGCCGTGTCGATGTCTCGCCCATCGTCGCGCGCCAGGTGGCCCTGTCGCAGGCGACAGACGAGTTGCAGGCCTTTGACGGGCCGACAGCCCCGGGCGTGGCGGTCATCACCGATTTCGGCGGCTGATCCGGCGCGCTAGCCCGCAACCCGTTTCAGCGTGGTGGCAAGGTCGCCATAGCCGGTCAGACGCCGCTCATACTCCAGCCCAAGCCGCTGCGCGCACTCCCGCGCCTTGGCGTCCAGTTCGGGGTTGTCCAGCTGCGCCTGATAGACCAGCTTGGTATAGTTGCCGAAGATCATGTCGCGCAGTTCGGGGTGGCGGTCCAGACCCATCGGCTTCCAGACGAAGGCATCGAACTGGCGGACAAGGAAATCGGTCAGGTAGAAGGCGGTGAATTCCTCCTCCATCTTCTCGGCGAAGACGGCGTTGCCTTCAAAAAACGAATAGCAATGTGGGCCTTCGACCATCTCGACGCCCAGTTCCTTGCACTTTGCCAACAATTGGCCACCCGTGCCGCAATCGGCATAGACGACGAAGATGGTCTCGTATTCGTGCCGGCGTTCCAGCACCGCCTCCTCGACCGCGGTCACGATCCGATCGGGCCACAGGTGCAGTTTGGCCGGCAGGCATTGCAGGTCGAGATGGGTCCAGCCATTGGCCTTCTTCAGCGCCAGGATCTCATGCGCCAGCGCCCCGCAGGCCAGCAAAAGCACTTTGCCCGCTTGCTCGGGCGCCAGCCCCTCTTCGGTCAGGCCGGAATCGGACAGGGCGGGAGTCAGCTCCATTGTCTTATCCCCAGGATCAGACTGCCGGCCAGCGCCGCGAAGCTGAGCGCCAGGATCGGCACGCCCGCCCAGAACGCCAGAGCAAGCGTTGCCCCGGCCGCGACGATGACCAGCGCGAGAAGCGCAAGGAAATGGGTAAGCGGCATGATCGTTTCCCCCTGCTCCCTACATGGGCTTGCATCCGGCGGAATCCAAGTCACGAACAGTAGAGGCCCCGGGATTGCCCCGGGGCCCCAAAGGCTTGACGCCATGGGCGGGCCCCGGAGAGCTTAGCCCATCTGGTTGTGTTTGCGGGCGACGAAGCTTTTCGCCGTTTCCACGGCGACGGCCGCGTCACGGCAATAGGCATCGGCGCCGATGGCCTTGCCGAATTCTTCGTTCAGGGGCGCACCGCCCACCAGAACGATGTAATCCTCGCGCATGCCTTTTTCCTTCATCGTGTCGATCACCACCTTCATATAGGGCATGGTGGTGGTCAGAAGGGCCGACATGCCAAGGATGTCGGGCTTTTCGGCGTCCAGCGCGTCAAGGTATTTCTCGACCGAGTTGTTGATGCCAAGGTCCAGCACCTCGAAACCCGCGCCTTCCATCATCATCGCGACAAGGTTCTTGCCGATGTCGTGGATGTCGCCCTTGACGGTGCCGATCACCATCTTGCCCATGCGCGGCGCGCCGGTCTCGGCCAGGAGCGGCTTCAGGATCGCCATGCCGGCCTTCATGGCGTTGGCGGCCAGCAGCACCTCGGGCACGAAAAGGATGCCGTCGCGGAAGTCGGCTCCGACGATGGTCATGCCGGCGACCAGTGCCTTGGTCAGCACGTCATAGGGGGTCCAGCCGCGCTCCAGAAGGATCCTGACGCCCTCTTCGATCTCTTCCTTCAGACCGTCGTAAAGGTCGTCATGCATCTGCAGGACAAGCTCGTCGTCCGAAAGTTCCGAAAGGATGATGTCTTCGTCGTCGGCCATCTGGCGGGCTCCACAGGAAATTGCCTGCACCTTGCATGGGCCATCACAAGGCCGACCACTTCTCAGATAGCGACATGCCCCGGATGAAAGCCGACAGTTGCCATGTCGCCCTTCCTCTATCTTTGCAAATGTTCCCTTTATGTTCTAGATTGAGCCATGCCCGACCATCCCACCCTTCTGCCCGGCGACCGGGCCCGCGCGCGGGGTGCCCTGTCCAATGCGGCCGGGCGGTTCGAGGCGACGTCGCGCGAAGCGGCGGATGACGGCTGGGATCTGCCGCATGACGACCGGCTGCTGCGGACAGAGGTTCGGGCAGAGCGCGCGCGATCGGCCCTGACGTTCAACCGATCGCCCGACCTGCCCTTCGACCGCTCGGTCAATCCCTATCGCGGTTGCGAGCATGGCTGCATCTATTGCTTCGCCCGGCCAAGCCACGCCTGGCTGAACCTGTCGCCGGGGCTGGATTTCGAGACGAAGCTGATCGCCCGCCCGGGGATGGCACAGGTGCTGGAGCGCGAGTTGCGGGCGAAATCCTACGCGCCGCAGGTGATCGCCATCGGCACCAACACCGACCCCTATCAGCCGATCGAGGCGAAGTGGCGGGTGATGCGCGACGTGGTCGGGGTGCTGTCCGCCTTCAACCACCCGCTGGCGATCACCACCAAGGGCACGTTGATCGAGCGGGACCTGGATCTGCTAGCGCCGATGGCCGGGCGGGGCCTGCTGCGGGTCGGCGTGTCGATCACCACGCTGGACGCGGGGCTGTCGCGGCGGATGGAACCCCGGGCGGCCGCCCCGCAGCGGCGGCTGGCCGTGGTGCGGCAGCTGGCGCAGGCCGGGGTGCCGGTGCGGGTTATGATCGCGCCGGTGATCCCCGGCCTGACCGATCACGAGCTGGAGCCGATCCTTGCAGCGGCTGCCGAGGCGGGCGCGCAGGCCGCCAGCTGGATCATGCTGCGCCTACCGCGCGAGGTGGCCGGGCTTTTCCGCGACTGGCTGGCCGAGGCCGAACCCGGCCGCGCCGCCAAGGTCATGGCGCGGGTGCGCGAGGTGCATGGCGGGCGCAACTACGATCCGGCCTGGGGCAAGCGGATGCGCGGCGAGGGGCTGTGGTCGCGGCTGGTCGGGCAGAGGTTTGACAAGGCCGTCACCCGGCTTGGCCTTCACAAGCAGATGCCGCCCCTGCGCTGCGACCTCTTTCAGCCGCCCTTTGCCTCCGGCGATCAACTGGCACTGTTCTGAACGCCCCGAAGAGCGACACAAATTCCTTCAAAGGAATTTGCCAAAAATCTTCAAAGATTTTTGCGGGTCAGCCCCGGCGGCCGCGCCGTTCGCGTTTCGGGCCGGAATCGTCGCCCGTGCCGTCCGAGGCCGAGGAGAAACCGCCCAGCTTCGACTGGATGTCCTCGACCGAAGGATGCGATCCCTTCGGGCGGCTTTCCAGCGCCGCGCGCATCGAGCGCAGATGTTCGGGCATCGTGCCGCAGCAGCCGCCGATGATCCGCACCCCGGCATCACGCGCCAGCACGGCATATTCGGCCATCAGCTCGGGCGTGCCGTCATAGTGGATATGGCCGTCGTGGTATTTCGGGATACCGGCATTGCCCTTGGCGATGATCGGGCGTTCGGTTCCGGTCGCGGCAAATCCAAGCACGGTCCGCATCAGGTCCGAGGCACCGACGCCGCAATTCGCCCCGAAGGCGATCGGCGGGTTCGGCAGTTTCTCGACCATTTCGGCCATGGCAGCCGAGGTCACACCCATCATGGTGCGGCCGGCGGTGTCAAAGCTCATGGTGCCGCACCACGGCATTCCGGCGCGGGCTGCGGCTTCGGCCGCGGCGCGGTATTCTTCCGGGGCCGAGATGGTCTCGACCCAAAGGACGTCCGCGCCGCCTTCCTTCAGCCCTTCGGCCTGTTCGTGAAACATCTCGACGGCCAGCTCATGCGTCAGCGTGCCCATCGGCTCGAAAATCTCGCCGGTCGGGCCGACCGAGCCTGCAACGACAATGGTACGGCCGGATGCGTCGGCGATCTCGCGGCCAAGTGCTGCACCGACACGGTTCAGCTCACGCACCCGGCCTTGCGCGTTGTGCAGCTTCAGCCGGGCGGCATTGCCGCCGAAGGTGTTGGTCAGGAAGATGTCAGAGCCCGCCTCGACCGCGCCGCGATAGAGCTTGCGGATGTTGTCGGCCTGGTCGACGTTCCACAGTTCGGGCGGCTCGCCGGAGGAGAGGCCCATGTTGAAGAGGTTGGTCCCGGTGGCCCCGTCGGCCATCAGCCAGTCACGGCTGGCAAGCAGGCTGGAAAGCGCGTCCTTGGTCATCGCGGGCCCTCTCTGTCAACGCCACATGCACGTCCTGTGCCACGCGGCTTCTGCGGATGCAAATCCAAACTCGGCCGGGTCGCGGCCAGGTTGCGGAACATAAAAGCCGCGCGTCCCGGGGGCGCGCGGCTTTGGCCATCAGGTTCCGGCAGACCGGCTCAGATCTCGGCCAGAAGCTGCGCCTTGGCCACCGGCAGCAGCTCGGCCATCTTGGCGCGCACCGCATCGGCGCTGGATTTGGCGCCGAGGTCGCCCGCGACCTTGCGCACCACATCCTCGGTCCCGGCTTCCTCAAAATCGGCCGAGACGACCTCCATCGCATAGGCCGCAGCCTCATCGCCCGACTTGCCCATGAGATCGGCGGCCCAGAGACCCAGAAGCTTGTTCCGGCGCGCCTCCGCCTTGAACTGCATTTCGCCGTCATGGGCGAACTTTGCCTCGAAGGCGTTCTCGCGGTCGTCGAATGTGCTCATGGCGGTCCCCGGCATGTTCGGTTGGTTTCCAGTCATATGCCCATGCACGGCCCGCGCCGCAAGGGCAAAGACCGCCGCAGGCATCCCGCCTTGCGGCGGGCGGGGCCTTGGACTATAGGCCAAAGGCCGGATGGGGGGTGGCGCGGCCGCCCCTGATCCCCATTGCAGCGGAGAACTCATGGCACGGCGCAAGAAGGTCTACGAGGGCAAGGCGAAGATCCTGTATGAAGGCCCCGAGCCCGGCACGCTGATCCAGTATTTCAAGGACGACGGCGCCCCCCCGGTTGCCGAAGCCCCTGCCGCGACCGAAGGCAAGGGCGTGCTGAACAACCGGCTTTCGGAATTCTTCATGTCGGGGCTGAACGCCATCGGGGTGCCGACGCATTTCATCCGCCGCATCAACATGCGCGAGCAGCTGGTGCGGATGGTCGAGATCATCCCGCTTGAGGTGGTGGTGCGCAACTTCGCCGCCGGCGACCTGTCGCGCCGGCTTGGCATCCCCGAGGGCACGCCCCTGCCCCGGCCCATCGTGGAATACTACTTCAAGGACGACAAGCTGGGCACCCCGCTGGTTTCCGAAGAGCATATCATCGCCTTCAACTGGGCCAGCCAGCAGGATCTGGACGATGTGATCGCACTGGCCCTGCGGGTGAACGATTTCCTGTCGGGCGTGATGATGGGCGTGGGCATCCGGCTGGCCGACTTCCGCGTCGAGGTCGGGCGGATCTGGGAGGGCGACTTCATGCGGCTGATCGTCGCCGACGAGATCAGCCCCGACAGCTGCCGGCTCTGGGACATGCGCGTGACCGAAGGGCCGGACGGATCGGTGCCCGAGCCCGGTCCGCTGGCGGATGTCTACACCGAACTTGCACGTCGTCTGGGGGTGATGCCGTCGAACGTCACCCATGCGACCAAGCCCAGCCTGATCAACTGAGCTTGCCCCCTTCCGCCGCCGGCGCTAAGGGGGCGGCACATCTGCTGCCCGGAGGTCTAGATGAAAGCTCGCGTCACCGTCATGCTGAAGAACGGCGTCCTTGATCCGCAGGGCGAGGCGATCCGCCACGCGCTTGGCTCGCTTGGCTTTCAGGGCGTCAATGGGGTGCGGCAGGGCAAGGTGATCGAACTGGATCTGGCCGCGACCGACGCCACCGAAGCCGAAGCCGAGGTCAGGGCGATGTGCGACAAGCTTCTGGCCAATACGGTGATCGAAAGCTACCGGGTCGAGATCGGCTGAGGGCGGGCCTTCGGGCCGGCCGCCGGGGCGCTGCCCCGGACCCCGGGATATTTTCGGACAGAAAATGGATGATCGGCGGGCTTGCGGCCTTACCGGGGCGCGACCCGCAGATGTATGCCGTCCTTTGCCCGCACGGTCAGATGCGCGACCGGGGTCGGCTCTTTGCCTTCAACCCGCTGGAACCGGAAGGCACGGACCAGCAACGCCAGCAGAAGCGGCCCCTCCACCATCGCAAAGCCCGCCCCCGTGCAGACCCTTGGGCCGGCCGAGAAGGGCATGTAGGCCAGTCGGGACGAGGCGCGGCCTTCTTCGGTCTGCCAGCGGCCGGGATCGAATTCGTCGGGCCGATCCCACAGTCTTTCGTGGCGCTGCTGGTGCCAGGGCGACAGGACCACCTGCGCGCCCGGCGCGACGGGGCGGTTGCGGAAATCCTCGGGGCACCGGTTCTGCCGGACCATCATCGGCACCGGCGGGTATAGCCGCAAAGTCTCGCGGAACACGTCGCGGGTGAACTTCAGCCTGGCAATATCGGAAAAGCCGGGAGAGTGCGGCAAGGATGCGGTTTCGGCCGCAACCCGGTCCTGCACATCGGGGCACAGCGCCAGCAGGTAAAGCGCCCAGGCCAGCGCCGAGGCCGAAGTCTCATGCCCGGCCAGAAAGAAGATCGCCACCTGATCGACCATCTCGGCCGGTGTGAATCGCTCTCCGGTCAGCGGATCGGCGGTGGTCATGATCTTGGTCGCAAGGTCATCGGGCGCGGTGCCGGCGGCGATCTCGGCCGCGCGGGTCTCGGTCAGCCGGGTGATCAGGCCGCGGATCACGGCAGCCGAGGTCGTGGTGCGGCGGCGATGCAGGCGCGGAACCCAGGCCGGCAGCGGCAGGAAGGCTGCAAGGTTCAGGATCGGCTGCGTGCGCTGATAGGCGCGGAATTCGCGGAAGACCCGGCTTGCCAGCTCATGTTCGATCGGGATCGAGAAGAGCGTGCGGAAGATCACATCCGCGGCTGCATGGGACATCTCCTCCTCGACCTCGACCTCCTGCCCCGCCTGTGCGCCGATCCGGGCCACGGCGGCATGGGCCGCCTCCAGCATGGCGGGGAAGGTGTCACGCAGCCGGCCGCCCTCGAAGGCGGGGTCGATGATGCGGCGCTGGCGTTTCCAGACCTCGCCATTGGTGACAAAGACCGAGTTGCCCAGAAGCGGCAGCAACCCTTCCCGGATGCGGTTCGATTTCGGGAAATCATCGGGGCGTTCGTTCAGCACCCTGGTGACCAGTGCCGGGTCGTTGACCATGTAGCTGCGGAAGAAGGGGGTGCGGAATTCGGCCATCCAGGCGCGATAGAGGCGTGCGGGCTGTGCCGAGAGGATGTCGCGCCGGAACAAGCGCAGATAGGTCAGGAGCGAGACCTTGTCGGGCCGCGGCGCGGGTTTCGGGGGTGTCGGATGAAAGGGACAGCCGGTCATGCCGTGTTTGTATAGCGGTTCACAGCGCGCTCAATGCGACTTTTCGACGGGGCGCGGCCGCGGAAGCGGTCGGCCAGCGGCTGCGGGCCGGCGGTGATCTGGAAATAGTCATAGTCGCCGGGCCGGTCGAAGGCGCAAAGATACTGGAAATGCAGGCGGAAATAGCGGCGCTTCAATTCGCGCTGCTTTTCCGGCGACAGGGTCTGGCTGAACGCGGCCGAGATCACCAGCGGCCAAAGCTTGCCCTCGGGGGCGACACCTGTGACCGCGACCGGATCGCAAAGCGCGAAGGCGCAGCCATCGCCGGGGGCGGTGACGTCGATCCAGGTGATTTCGGGCCGGGCCGAGAGAAAGCGCAGATCGGCGCGCAGCCGCTGCGCCTTCGGCAGGAAGGACACCATGGGCACGACATGGCCAAGCGAAAGGAAGGCCAGCTTCGGCCCCTGCGCCGGCAGGCCGCCCCGGTCTTCCTCGGCGCGGATCAGATCGGCGAGGATCGACACGCCAAGATGCGCGCCCGAGGAATGGCCAACGACCAGAACCTCATCATAGGGGCCGTCCAGCGCCGCGCGGATGGTGCGGCGAAACTCGTCCATCCGCGCCTCCAGTTCGGGCGGGTTGGCACCGCCGACCTGCGCCGAATAGGCGTAGTCATGCATCAGATACCAGGCGAAGACCTTGTTGTCCTTGGAGCGGAACCGGCGCAGGCCGAACCAGATGACGGCGGCCGCGAGGAGTGCGCCAAGGGTCCAATGGCTGAAATGCGCCACCATCGCGCCAAGTCCCCAGCCGATCCCGGCCACCAGCAACAGTTGCAGCAGCAGGAAGACGATCGGATACAGCGCCGCGATCATCGGCCCCTTGCGCAGCCGCATCAGCCGGAAGAGGGCGCCCGAGCCGATATAGGCCCAGGCGGTGCGCACCAGTTGCAGATAGGTGGCCGGGATGGTCTCGGACATCGACCGTTTGACGATGTCGGACCAGACCAGCACCTCTATATCGGCCTCGGTCCGCCGGCCGTCGATGGTGCCGATGGCATGCCAGCCATAGGTGCTTTTGGTGGCTTTGGGTTTCAGCTCCAGCCCGTAGCCCGAGACCCTTGCCTGCTCGGCCCCTTCCTTGCGGTACAACTCGCGGTAGCGGCGGGGGTGGAAGGGGTCGTATCCGGGGATATAGAAGACACGGCGCCGAAAGGGCTTCGCCTCGGTCCCGGCGGGCCTGTCCTGCAAGGGTTCGGTCATCGTGCGCCCATCCATCCCGCCATGATGCCCGGAAAATCGGGCGGAATTAAGGGGAAAGGCCGGGGACACCCCGCTGATTTTCGTCGAAGATCAGGGTTCAGCCCAGAAGCGGGATGCCCCAGCGGTCCATCATGTCCAGCATCCAGCCCGACAGGATCGACAGCGAGGAAGTAAAGAGAAGGACGCCGACCGCCACCAGCAACAGGCCCATCGCGATCTCGATCTTGCGCATGTGCGGGCGCAGGCGTCTCATCAGCCCCATCGCCCGGGTGATGAAGACCGCGCAAAGCAGGAAGGGCAGCCCCAGCCCGATGGAATAGAGCGCCATCAGGAACAGGCCGCGGCCCACGTCAGCCTCACGCGCGACCATGGTCAGGATGCCCGACAGGATCGGCCCGTTGCAGGGCGTCCAGCCGGCGGCGAAGGCAAGCCCCAGCACGAAGGCCCCGAACGCGCTGCCGCCCTGATCGCCGGCGTCGATCCGCGCCTCGCGCATCAGGAAGGGAATGCGGATCACCCCAAGGAAGTGCAGCCCGAAGGTGATGACGATTACGCCCGCAATCCGGTTGAACCATTCCTGATTGGACAGGAAGAAGATGCCGAACTGCGAGGCGGCAAAGCCCAGGAGAAGGAAGATCGTCGACAGCCCCAGAACGAAGAACAACGCCGGCAGCAGAATACGGCGCTGCGCCACGGGGGCGCCCGTCATTTCGGTTACGGTGACGCCCGAGATATAGGCCAGATAGGGCGGCACCACCGGCAGGACGCAAGGCGACAGGAAGGACAGCAGCCCCCCCATCAGCGCCAGCGTCATGGCAAGCGCAAGGCCTGCATCGAGGATCGAGATATCCGGCATCGGTGCCCCTTTCGCCCGCCCCTGATAGCCGTTGGCACCGCGCACGTCACGGGGGCAGGTCTGCGGCCCGTGGTCACATTGGTGCGACATTTGTTGCAGGCGGGCCTGACCGCAGCCGATTGCCAGCCGCTGCGACGCCCGCTATGGGGCGGCATGGCGGATTGGGATCAGGTTCTGGACTGCGAGGGGCTTCTCTGCCCCCTGCCCGTCCTGCGCGCGCGCAAACGGCTTGCGGCCATGGCGCCGGGCCAGGTGCTGTGCGTCCGCGCGACCGATGCCATGGCGGCGGTGGACCTGCCGCATTTCTGCGGCCAGTCCGGCCATCTCTATCTGGAGTTGCGGCACGAGGCCGGCGTGGGCCTGCACCTGATCCGCACCGGCGGACAGGGGATGCCGCAGCCCTGATCGCGACAGGCCAGTGTGGCTGGCGCTTTGGGCCATCATCCGGGGCGAAGGCCGCGCGCGCCCCGAGCAGGAGGTTCCGATCCGGTGCAAGCCGCCCCGGCACCGCCGTGCACCTGGCACGGTGACAGGTCCATCCCTTGCAGCCAGAACAGGACGCGCGGCCGCAGGGCAACCGAAGGCGCGCGCTGCAAAACTGAAAGGGGGGCAGGTCGCCCTGCCCCCCTTCAGATCACTTCTTCGACCACCAGCCCGAACGACGGGGCTTGGCCGGAGTTGCGGCTTCGCCCGGGTCGGGCTGCAGGCTGACCGTCTCTGCCGGAGCCGGTTCGGGCGCGGGCTGCAGTTCGGGCAGCGAGGCGGTCTCGGTCGCCACGGCCGCAACCTCGGGCACCGGCTCGACCGGCGCGGGTTTGGCGCGCGAGCGGGTCCTCGGCGCGGGTTTCGCTGCTTCGGCCACGGCGGGGGCCGCAGCTTCGGCCACGGCGGGTGCCGCAGCTTCGGCTGCCGCGGGGGCCGCGGCGTCGGCCTTCGGCTTGCGGCTGCGGGTCACACGCTTCTTCGGGGCGTCATCCGGCTGGGCCTCGGGCTGCGGGGCCGCCGCAGGTGCAGCCGCTTCGGGCGCAGCCTCGGCGACGGGTTCTGCGCCTGCACGCGGTTTGCGGCTGCGGGTCACGCGCTTCTTCGGCGCAGCTTCGGCGACGGTCTCTGGAGCAACAACCTCGGCGACGACGGCTTCGGTGACGACAGCCTCGGCTTCGGCCACAGGTTCGGGAGCAACGGCTTCCGTCTGCTCCGCAGCCTCTTCGGACGCGGCGGCGTCCTCCTCGCCCTCTTCGTCATCGGCATCGCCCTCGGCCCCGGCTTCGGTGCCAGCCTCGGTTCCGTTGCCGTCACGGGCACCGCCCCGACGACGACGGCGGCGACGGCGCTTCTTCTTGCCATTGCCGTCACCCTTGGCGCCGTCCGCGCCCTCGGGGGCATCCGCGGTCTCGACGGCTTCGTCCTCGGCCTCATCCTCGTCTTCGACGAGATCATCGACCAAGTCCTCGTCCTCGTCGACCGGCGCGCCCATAAGACCCGCATGCCCCGAGATCACCGGGGTTTCCGGGATCACCCGCGTCGCGGTCTTCAGCTTCTCCATCGCGTAATCGGGCGAAACCAGCGTCGGATCGGCCTCGATGCGCACCGACATGCCGTAGCGGGCTTCGATCAGCGCGATATGCTCGCGCTTGTGGTTGAAGAGGAAGTTGACGATGCCGATCGGGGCCTTGAGCAGCACTTCCTTGCTGCGCTTGCGCGTGCCTTCTTCTTCCAGCGCGCGCAGGATCTGCAGCGCCATCGAATCGTCGGACCGGATCAACCCGGTGCCATGGCAATGCGGACAGGGTTGCGTGGTCGATTCCAGCATCCCCGGACGCAGCCGCTGGCGCGACATCTCCATCAGACCGAAACCCGAGATGCGGCCGACCTGGATCCGCGCACGGTCGGTCTTCAGCTTGTCCTTCAGCCGCTTCTCGACCGAGGCGTTGTTGCGCCGCTCCTCCATGTCGATGAAGTCGATGACGATCAGGCCGGCAAGGTCGCGCAGGCGCAGCTGGCGCGAGATTTCCTCGGCCGCCTCAAGGTTGGTCTTGAGCGCGGTCTCCTCGATCGAGCCTTCTTTCGTCGCTCGGCCCGAGTTGACGTCGATGGCCACCAGCGCCTCGGTCACGCCGATCACGATGTAGCCGCCGGATTTCAGCTGGACGACCGGGTTGAACATGCCGCCAAGGTAGCTTTCCACCTGATAGCGGGCGAACAACGGCATCGGTTCGTCGTAGCGTTTCACCTGCTTGGCGTGGCTGGGCATGATCATGCGCATGAAATCCTTGGCGGTGCGGTAGCCGCCCTCGCCTTCCACAAGGATTTCCTCGATCTCGCGGCTGTAAAGGTCGCGGATCGTGCGTTTGATCAGGTCGCCCTCTTCGTAGATCTTGGCGGGGGCGATGCTCTTCAGCGTCAGCTCGCGGATCTGCTCCCACAGCCGCATCAGGTATTCGTAGTCGCGCTTGATCTCGGCCTTGGTGCGCTTGGCACCGGCCGTGC
This sequence comes from uncultured Paracoccaceae bacterium, assembly GCA_934500835.1. Classification (GTDB taxonomy): domain Bacteria; phylum Pseudomonadota; class Alphaproteobacteria; order Rhodobacterales; family Rhodobacteraceae; genus Pseudogemmobacter. The sequence goes on from CAKSTR010000001.1 coordinate 209,479, forward strand.
GGATGATCAGGCCGGCACCTTCCGGCACCTCCATCTCGCCGGCGATTTCCTTCAGCTTCTTGCGGTCGGTCGCCTGGGTGATCTTGCGGCTGATGCCGCCGCCACGCGCCGTGTTCGGCATCAGCACGCAATAGCGCCCGGCCAGCGACAGATACGTGGTCAGCGCAGCGCCCTTGTTGCCACGCTCTTCCTTGACGACCTGCACCAGCATGATCTGGCGCACCTTGACCACTTCCTGGATCTTGTAGCGCCGTGCCCGCGGCGTGCGGCGCGGGGCCGAGATTTCCTCGGCCAGGTCTTCCTCGGCGATGGATTCAATCTCGTCGTCGGTGTCTGAGGCGTGGTCGATGGCGCGAAAGTCGCTGTTGCCGTTGTCGCCGCCGTCGTGAGAGACCTCATGATCGTGGTCGTGGTCGTGGGCGGCGTGGTCGTGATCTGCAGCGGCCGCAACCGGCGCCGCGACCTCGGGGGTCTCCGGCTCATCCAGATCGACCACTTCCATGCCCGAGACTTCGGCAGTCACCACCGGATCGGCATCGGACACCGCCGCGGGTTTCGGGCCGCGGGGCTTGGGCTTGCGGCGATGGCGGCGGTTCTCTTCCTCTTCCTCCTCGCGGGCGGCCTGACGCTCTTCTTCCAGCAGCGCTTTGCGGTCCGCGACGGGGATCTGGTAGTAGTCGGGGTGGATCTCGGCAAAGGCAAGGAAGCCGTGCCGATTGCCGCCGTAATCCACGAAGGCCGCCTGCAGCGAGGGCTCGACCCGCGTCACCTTGGCAAGATAGATATTCCCCGCAAGCTGGCGCTTGTTCAGGGTTTCAAAGTCGAATTCCTCGACCTTGTTTCCGTCGACCACGACCACGCGGGTTTCTTCCGCGTGCGTGGCGTCGATGAGCATCTTCTTGGACATTGATTTCCATTGCGCCCCGGGCCCGTGCCCGCATAGCCCCGCAAGACGGGGTTGGAAGACCTGAGCAGGAGGCGGCTTGTCTGTGCGGGGCCGGCATCGGCGGCATTTCCAACGAAAACAAGGGCGAGGCCCGAAGGCATCACCCTGCTATCCGTCGATTGACGCGCGCGGTCCATCGCGTTCACACCATGGCCCCGCTGAGGCAGGGCCTGTTCACAAAGCCCGATCCGTCGCTGGCGGAGGCGGGCAATTCTTCCAGTCTCCTGTGTCAGGAGGCCGATCCGACCGCCTTCGGCGACAGACAGCGATGCCGGGCCCGGGGCGGAGAATTCATCGGGTGCCGTGGCACCTTGGCCCGAACATAGGGGCAAGGCACAGGCAATGACAACAGTGAATTTCCCCCGTCCCAGAAGGACGGGGGACAATCTGGGATTGAAATATGTGATGGTTCAATATTTTGCAGGAACGTAAAGGCTGGGCGGAAGCACTGCGCGTTCGTAGTTCGGGTTGAACACCCGGTCCGGCAGGCTGATTTCATCGTGCGGGACCGGCTCGTATGGAAAGAGCGACAGAAGGTGTTCGATGCAGTTCAGCCGCGCCCGCTTCTTGTCGTTGCCCTCCACGATGTACCAGGGGGCCTCGGGGATGTTGGTACGGGCCAGCATCTCTTCCTTGGCCTTGGTATAGCTTTCCCAGCGGATCCGGCTTTGCAGGTCCATCGGCGACAGTTTCCACTGTTTCATCGGGTCGTGGATGCGCATGAGAAAGCGCATCTGCTGTTCCTCGTCGGTGATCGAGAACCAGTATTTCACCACCGTGATGCCCGAGCGGACCAGCATCCGTTCAAACTCGGGCACGTCGTGGAAGAAGTCCTCGACCTCGTCCTCACTGGCAAATCCCATCACCCGCTCGACACCCGCGCGATTGTACCAGCTGCGGTCGAAAAGGACGATCTCGCCGCCGGCCGGCAGGTGGGGCACATAGCGTTGGAAATACCACTGGGTCTTTTCGCGGTCCGAGGGCGCGGGCAGCGCGACCACACGGACGACACGCGGGTTCAGGCGCTGGCTGATCCGCTTGATCACCCCGCCCTTGCCGGCAGAATCGCGGCCCTCGAACAGCACCACGACCTTCTTCTTGTGATGCTGCACCCAGTCCTGCAGCTTGATCAGTTCGGACTGCACATGCATCAGGGCGCGAAAATAGGCCATCCGCTCGATGCCCGCCGGATGGTGCTGCTTGTAGATGCGGGCGATTTCCTGGCTCAGGACGGCATCGTCCAGTTCCATTTCGAAGTCCTCGTCCAGCACATCGGCCAATTCGGCCTCAAGCCAGTCCTGGGCGGGGGTGGAAGCGGCACTCATCTTCGGTCTCCTGTCCTGTTGCCGGCTTCTTGGCCGGCTTAGGTGACAGGACGATGACAGTTTGATCACCAAAGCGCGTCGAGGCGGGCCAAGCCGCGCGGCACCCTGGCAGCGCGGCGGAAAACCGTCACGGAACCCGGCGGGTTTCCGGCGCCCGGTGGACAGACCGGCCAGGCGTCGCTACGTGAAAGGTACCGATCAGCCGAGAAAAGGACATGATCAGCCGTGACCGGCCGCGTGAATCTGTTCATCGCAGGGATGCAAAAGGCTGGCACGACGGCGCTGCATTCGATTCTGGCGGGACATCCCCAGATTGCGGCAAGCCAGCCCAAGGAGCCGCATTTCTTCGACAATCCGGCGCTGGACTGGTCGGCACCGCCCTACTCGAAGCTGGAGCGGTGTTTCCCCGCCGCGGCGACAGGCGCGAAATGGCGACTCGAGGCGACACCGATCCTCAGTTTCTGGCCCCCGGCCATGGAGCGGATCGCCCGCTACAACCCCCAGGCTCGTCTGATCCTGTTGCTGCGCCACCCGGCCTTTCGCGCACATGCGCATTGGCGGATGGAAACCGCGCGCGCGGCAGAACAGCTGGATTTCGCTACATCGATCGGCCCCGAGGGGCGTTCGCGGGCTGTGGGGCCAGACGGATTGCCGCATCGGGTGCATTCCTATGTCGAGCGTGGGTTTTATGCGCCTCAGCTGCGCAGGGTCTTGCAGCATTTCCCGCGCGATCAGGTGCTTTTCCTGCGGACAGACCGGATGTGGTCCGACCCGCGCGGGACACTGGAAACTCTGGCCGGCTGGCTTGGGCTGGAGGGGGCCATCCCGCTGCCTGCCGCACCGTACATCACCCCCGTCGACAGCCGACATCTGGACCAGATGCTCCCCGAGGCGCGCGCAATGCTGGACCTTCTGTTCCGCGAGGACATTCAGGAAACGGCGGATCTCAGCAAGCTGGATCTGACCGACTGGCTGTCTGCGGATTACCAGGAGCCGATGCCGCGCGGCTGACATGCCCCCGCCATGCGCCTGCGATCGATGTCGCACCCGCGCGGCGCCTTCCCCCGAGAACGGAAAGACCAGACGGCCGCAGGCACCGGCCTGATCAGCCGGCCTGCCTGCGGCGCGCCTGTGGTCAGACGTAATCCGCCCGTTGCAGGCTGTATTTCGCCATCTTCTCGTTCAACGTCCGGCGCGGCAGGCAAAGCTCTTCCATCACCGCGACGATGCTGCCCTTGTGCCGGCGCATGGTGTTGTCGATCAGCATCCGCTCGAAGGCCTCCACATAGTCCTTCAGCGGTTTGCCCTCGGTGGTCAGCGCGGGGCCGGAGGCCTCGTTGTCGGCCATCAGGAGCGAGGCGATGGAGCCAGAGCCACGGCGGTTCTGCAACACCGCGCGTTCGGCGATGTTGACCAGCTGGCGGACATTGCCGGGCCATGGCGCCTGCAGAAGCTGCGCCGCCTCCTGCGCCGTCACCTGCGGGGCATCGCAGCCATATTCTTCGGCGAATTGTTCGGAGAGCCGGGTGAAAAGCTGCAGGATGTCCTCGCCGCGGGCCCGCAGGGGCGGCAGGACGATGGTCATCGCGCCAAGACGATAGAAAAGATCCTGCCGCAGCGTCTGTTCCAGCGTCATGTCGGGCGTGTGCTGATTGCAGATCGCGATGATCCGGGTTTCCGGCGGCACGCCCTGATCGTTGATGAAGGTCAGAAGCCTGGCCTGCAGCGCGTTCGGCAGCGCCTCGACATCTTCCAGACAAAGCGTGCCGCCGCGCGCCTCTTCCACCAGCGGGATCGTGCCATCCTCGGCCGGGCCAAAAAGCTTTGCCGCAAGCTGGTCTTCGGACCATGCCGCGCAGGAAATGGTGGTGAACTTCTTCGACGCCCGCGGCCCCACGGCATGCAGGGCATGGGCAACCAGCGTCTTGCCGGTTCCAGTCTCGCCGTCGATCAGGACGTGGCTGTCGGCCTGGCCGAGGTCCAGGATATCCTCGCGCAGCCGCTCCATCGCCGGGGATGAGCCGACCAGCTTCTTCATGATCGACGTTCCGTCCGACAGCTCGCGCCGCAGCGCGCGGTTGTCCAGCGTCATGCGGCGCGACTGGGTGGCCTTCTTGGCCAGTTCCGTCATCCGGTCAGGGTTGAACGGCTTCTCGAGAAAATCGAAAGCCCCGACCCGCATCGCCTCGACCGCCATCGGCACGTCGCCGTGGCCGGTGATCATGATGACCGGCAGACCGGAATCCTGCGACATCAACCGTTTGAGAAAGGCCATGCCATCCATCCCGGGCATCTTGATGTCGGAAACGACAACACCCTGAAACTCGGGGCCAATCGCCTTCAGCGCCTCTTCGGCACTGGCATAGGTCTCGGTGTCGAAGCCCGACAGCGCCAGCCATTGGCTGATCGAGGCCCGCATATCCGCCTCGTCATCGACAATCGCCACTTTCATTGCCCGTGCCATGCGCGGTCTTCCTTCTTATTCTGCTGCTTGTTGTTCGCGCCCGAGGATGGGAAGCTGCACCTCGAACACGGCACCCCCCTCCTCGATGTTGCGGGCGGTCAGACGACCGCCCAGATCTGCGACGATCCCCGAAGAGATCGCCAGCCCAAGCCCGACACCTTCGCCGGGCTTCTTGGTGGTGTAGAAGGGCTCGAAGATATTGCCCAGATCGTTGATGCCATGGCCATTGTCACGCACCGACAGGGTGGCGGTCTCGCCCGCGGCCAACAGCAGGTCGATCTGCGGCGAGGGCGTCTCCTTGGTGGCATCCAGCGCATTGCGCAAAAGGTTGATGATCACCTGCTCCAGCCGGATGCGGTCGGCCATGACCATCACGGGCTGACGCGGCAACGCGCGGCTGATCTTGACCACGCGCGCCTTCAGCTGCGGCTCCATCATCGCCAGCGCCGAGGAGATACAGGCGCGAAGATCAACGGGTTCAAAGGCTTCGCCGCCCTTCCTCGCGTAGGACTTCAACTGACGGGTGATCGCACCCATCCGCTCGATCAGATCGTCGATACGCTGGAACGACGACAGCGCCTCTTCGGGACGTCGCCGCTGCAACAAGAGCCGCGCCCCGGCGAGATAGGTCTTCATCGCCGCCAGGGGCTGGTTCAGCTCATGGCTGACCGCAGCAGACATCTCGCCCAGTGCCGCCAGCTTGGAGGATTGAGCCAGGGTCTGCTCGGCGACCTGAAGGTTGGCCTCGACCTTCTCGCGCTCGGCGATCTCGCGTTGCAGGCGGGCGTTCAGGGTGCGCAGTTCCGCCGATTCCCGCTGGAATCCGACGGACCGCGACCAGGCGCGACGCGAGAGGACGTAGAAGGTGATCGCCATCAGGATGGCGAAGCCCATGATCTCAAGCGCAAGGATGCCGTTCACCTTTTCGCGCACGGAATCATAGGCGGTGAAGGTGAAGATGCGCCAGCCGCGGAAGGGAACCCGGGCCTCTGTCTGCATCACCGCCTCGCCATGGACATAGGCGTCCGGCGGGGCCTGGGCCCAGTCGGTGGTGGCGGAAAGCGCACGCTGGATGGCCGAGGGAGGGTCGCGCGCCTCAAGCGCGTGATCCATGGTCTGGCCGCGCCAGACCGGCTCGGTCGCCAGGATCACGGTGCCTTCGCTGTCGGTGACCAACACTGCATCCTGCAGGCCCGCCCAGGCCCGTTCGTATTTCATCAGATCGACCGAGACGACGATGACCCCCAGAACCTTGCCATCGGCACGCAGCGCGCGGGAATAGCTGAAGTCGAAGCCCCCCGCCTCGCGCCGCGAGGCGGTAAAGATGGTGTCTTTCGCCCGCTGCGCATCGACGAATGCCGCGTCATTGCGGTGCGAGGTGCCCAGAAGATTGCGGTTGGTCGATCCCACCACCCGGCCGTCACCATCCAGAAGCTGGATCGAGGCCACGGCGATTTCCGACTGCAGGGCGATCAGCTTGGCCGAGGTGCGGGAATAAAACCCGTCCTTCAGCGCCGAAATCAGATCGGGGTCGCGCGACAGCAGGAGCGGCACGACCGAGGTCCGCTGCAACTCGGACACCAGGTTGCCGGTGTAAAGCGCCAGCCGCACCTCGGCGCGGTTGCGGGTCGCATCGGTGAAGCGTTCCGACAGCCAGCGGTTCGTGGTCAGCACCACCCCGGCCGCCAGCAGGATCAGCAGGCCCACGGCCAGTTTCACCCTCCAGGGCAGACCCTTGGGGGCATCGTCCAGCTGAAGTTCCGGGCCTTGGCTCATGGCGCCAAGATTAGGCCCGCGCCCGTGCTGCCTCAAGGCGGGCGCCCTCAGGCCAGCGCCATCCCGCCCATCAGCGCAGCGAACATCGCCGCCCCGTCGCTGGAGCCGTGCAGCGCCTCGGCCGCGCGCTCGGGGTGCGGCATCATGCCAAGGACGCGGCGGTTTTCCGACAACACCCCGGCGATGTCGCCCATCGAGCCATTGGGGTTCTGCGCATAGGTGAAGGCGACGCGGTCCTGATCCTGCAAGGCCTTCAGCCCGTCGGCGTCAATGGTGTAATTGCCGTCGTGATGCGCCACCGGGATGCGGATCTCCTGCCCCTTGTCATAGCCCGACGTGAAGGCCGAGGCCGTGCTGGCCACCTTCAGCGTGATCGTGCGGCAGAGGAATTTCAGGCTGGCATTGCGCATCAGCACGCCGGGCAGAAGGCCCATCTCGGTCAGGACCTGAAAGCCGTTGCAGATGCCAAGGACATGGCCGCCCTTTTCGGCATGGGTCCTTACCGCCGCCGAGATCGGCGACTGCGCCGCGATGGCACCGCAGCGCAGGTAGTCGCCATAGGAAAAACCGCCGGGCACGCCCACCACATCGGTTCCGGCCGGAAGGCTGGTGTCCTTGTGCCAGACGCGGGCGACCTGAAAGCCCGCCCGCTCGAAGGCGACGGCAAGGTCGCGGTCGCAGTTCGAGCCGGGGAAGGTGATGACGGCGGCTTTCATCGGCAGCACTCCTGTCGTCCGGGGATGGGCGCGGCATAGCGCAAGGCCGGGACTTCTGCCAGACGCATCCGGCAGGGAAGACAAATTCCTTCAAAGGAATTTGGCAATTTTCTTCGAAGAAAATTGTCGCGTCGGCGTATCGCTGCGGCTTTCGCATCCCCGGCTTGCCCCTTAAGCTTCCGCCATGCTGTCCGATCCTGCCATTGCAGAGCTGCGCGCCCGGTTCGGGGACCGATTCTCGACCGCCGAGCATGCGCGCCATGCGCATGGGCAAAGCGAAAGCCATGTCACCTCGCCACCGCCCTGGGCCGTGGTCTGGCCCGAGACGGTCGAGGAGGCTTCCGACCTGGCCCGGCTGTCGGCGCGACATGGTTTTCCGCTGATCGGCTGGGGGGCGGGCACCTCGCTTGAGGGTCATGCCCTGACCCCGCACGGCGGCATCAGCGTCGACTTCACCCGGATGGACCGGGTTCTGGCCCTCCACCCCGAAGATATGACCGCCATCGTCCAGCCCGGCATCACCCGGGAGCGGCTGAACCAGGACCTGCGCGCGACGGGCCTGTTCTTTCCGGTCGATCCGGGCGCGAATGCCACGCTGGGGGGCATGGCCTCCACCCGTGCCTCCGGCACCACGGCGGTGCGCTATGGCACCATGCGCGACAATGTGCTGGGGCTGCAGGTGGTGCTGGCGGATGGGTCGGTGATCCGCACCGGGTCATCCGCGCCGAAATCCTCGGCCGGCTATGATCTGACCGCGCTGATGGTCGGCTCCGAGGGCACGCTTGGCCTGATCACCGAGCTGACCCTGCGGCTGCAAGGACAGCCAGAGGCGGTTGCCGCGGCCAGTTGCGGGTTCGACCGCATGGGCGATGCGGTCGATTGCGTGATCGCCACCATCCAGGCCGGCCTGCCAATGGCGCGGATCGAGTTTCTGGACGCGGCCACGGTTGCCGCCTGCAACGCCCATTCCGGCACCGGTCTTGACCTGCGGCCGCAGTTGCTGGTGGAGTTCCACGGCACAGCCGCGGGCGTCGCCGAAGAGGCCGCGCGCTTTGGCGAGATTGCCGCAGGCTTCGGCTCGGTCGGGTTCGAATGGGCCGGGGCGCAGGAGGATCGCAGCCGGCTTTGGGCGATGCGGCACAGCGCCTACCGGGCGATCCTCGCCTCGCGCCCCGGCAGCCGCGCCATCGTGACGGATGTCTGCGTGCCGATCTCGGCCCTTGCGGCGGCGGTCGAGGAGACCCGCGCCGATATCGACGCAAGCCCGATCCCCGGACCGATCCTTGGCCATGTCGGGGACGGCAATTTCCACGCGATCCTGCTGGTCCGCGACGGGGACGCGACCGAAGCCGCCCTTGCCAAGGCGCTGGCGCACCGCATGGCCGAACGGGCGCTGCGGTTGGGCGGCACCATCACGGGCGAGCATGGCATCGGCCTTGGCAAGCGCGGGCTGATGGCGGCAGAGCATGGCGACGCCTGGCAGGTGATGGGGGCGGTGAAACTGGCGCTGGACCCGGAAAACCGGATGAACCCGGGCAAGCTGGTGCCCTGAGGCGCGCCGCATCGGATGCAGGGGCGCATGCGGGTCGGTGTCGATCATGTGTCACGGCGACTATGGTTCGGCATCCTGCCTTTCCGCCCGGCATCGGGCGCGTGGGGCGTCCTGCGCAGAAGGCCGGGGGCCTGCCCCCGGACCCCCGGGATATTTGGGCCAGAATGAAGGGCTCAGGCGTCGAGAAGGGCGCGGGCGGCGGCGCGGGCGGCCTCGGTCACAGTGTCGCCGGCCAGCATGCGGGCCAGTTCCTCGACCCTGTCGGCTTGGCCGAGCGCAAGCACGGTCGAGAGGGTCTGGCTCCCCGCCACCCGCTTTTCCACCCGCCAGTGATGCGCGCCAAGCGCGGCAACCTGCGGCGAGTGGGTGACGACCAGCACCTGTGCGCCCTCGGACAGCGCCTTGAGGCGGCGGCCGACGGCATCGGCAGTCGCGCCACCGACGCCGCGGTCGATCTCGTCGAAGATCAGCGTCAGCCCGGATTGCTGGCCCGTCAGACAGACCTTCAGCGCCAAAAGGAAACGGCTGAGCTCCCCCCCCGAGGCGATGCGGTTCAGCGGACCCGCCGGCGCGCCGGGGTTGGTGGCGACGGTGAAGGTCACGGCGTCCATGCCTTCGGGGCCGGGTTCGCCCTCGGCGATCTCGGTGGTGAAGACGGCGCGTTCCATCTTGAGGGGGGCAAGTTCCTTCGCCATCGCCTGATCCAGCCGGCGGGCGGCCTTCTGGCGCTGGCCTTGCAGCGCGCGGGCGGCGGCGGCGTAACCCGCCTCTGCCTCGGCCACGGCGCGGGAGAGTTTCGTCAGGCCCGCCTCGCCCGCATCCAGCGCCGTCAGGCGCGCGCGCAGGTCGCCGGCAAGTGCGGCCAGATCGTCGGCGGCGACCGAGTGTTTGCGGGCCAGTGCGCGGATCGCAAAGAGGCGTTCTTCGGCGGCTTCCAGATCGCGCGGGTTGAAATCCAGCGCGTCGAGCGCCGTCTCGACACCGGCCTGCGCCTCGGCCAGTTCGATGCTGGCGCGAGAGAGGGCGGCCAGTGCCGCGTCCAGCCGCCCCTCGGCCCGGTCGGACGCGCCCTCCAGCCAGCGGGCGGCATCGCGCATCCGGCCTTCGGCGCCTTCGTCCGACAGGGCGGCGGCGGCACGGGCGATGTCTTCGCGGATACGGGCAGCACCCTGCATGAGCCGGCGCTTCGCGTCCAGTTCGGCCTCTTCGCCGGGGGTCGGGGCCAGCTTGTCCAGCTCTCCAACGGCGTGACGCAGGTAATCCTCTTCGGTCCTGGCCCGGGCGATCGCCGCTTCGGCCGCGAAAAGCGCATCCCGGGCGCTGCGTTGCGCCCCCCATGCGGCACGCACCGGACCAAGATCGAGGCCGGCAAATGCATCCAGCAGCTGCCGGTGGCCGCGCGGGTTCAGAAGGCCACGGTCGTCGTGCTGGCCGTGCAACTCTACCAGAAGGTCAGAAAGGTCGCGCAGAACCTCGCCACCCACCCGCCGGTCATTGATATAGGCGGTCTTGCGGCCATCGGCGGTGGTGGTGCGGCGCAGGATCAGATCCTCGCCCGCCGCGGCCTCATCGACGATCCCGGCCTCGGCCAGCAGCGCCCAGGCGGCATGCGCGGCGGGAAGCGCGAAAACGGCGGTCACTTCGCCCTTTTCGGCACCCTGGCGCACCAGCTCTGCCCTGCCCCGCCAGCCCAGCACGAAGCCTAAGGAATCCAGCAGGATCGACTTGCCGGCCCCGGTTTCACCGGTCAGCACGTTCAGCCCCGGCGCCAGTTCAAGCGTCAGCCGGTCGATGATCAGAAGATCGCGGATCTCAAGCGAAACAAGCATCGGAGCGCAGGACGGGCGGGCAGCCCATCCCCCTTACAACCATTCGCCGCGGATCATCTGCCGGTAGATCGCGGACAGCCAGTTGTCGCCCTTGGCCTCGGGCTTCAGCCCCTTGCCCTTCAGAAGCCGGAAGGCATCGTCATAGAAAGGCGAGGACTGGTAGTTGTAGCCAAGGATCGCCGCCGCGGTCTGCGCCTCTTCCTCGAAGCCGAGGGCCAGGTAGCATTCGACCAGACGCATCAGCGCCTCGGCGGTATGCGAGGTGGTCTGGAAGTCCTGCACCACGGTGCGGAAACGGTTGATCGCGGCCGTGTAATGCTTGCGCTTGAGGTAGTAGCGGCCGATCTCCATCTCTTTTCCGGCGAGATGGTCGAAGGCAAGGTCGAACTTCAGGATCGCCGACTGCGCATATTCGCTGTCGGGATATTTCTCGATCACGTCGCGCAGCGATTTCAGCGCCTGGAAGGTCAGGCCCTGATCGCGGCCAACATCCTCGATCTGGTCGTAATAGGACAGCGCCATGAGATATTGCGCATAGGCCGCGTCCTCATCCCCCGGGTAGAGGTCGAGATACCGCTGCGAGGCCATCCGGGCCTCTTCGTATTTCTTGGCCTTGTGCAGGGTGAAGGCCTGCATGATCAGCGCGCGCTTGGCGAACTGGGTGTAGGGGTAAAGCCGTTCCACCTCGCGGAAGTAGCGCAGCGCCTCATCCGGCTTGCGACTTGATTCCAGTGCCAGCTCACCCTGGCGGTAGATCTCTTCGGCGGTGTAATTCTCAAGCGAGACTTCCTTGCCGCCGCTGCCGCCCCCACAGGCCGAAAGCAACAGAACCAGCGCCAGAATGGGCGCATACGGCAGACTGCCGCGCCCCTCGCCCGTTTCCCCGCCTGCCGTCTTGCGCAATTCCAAACCTGTCTTCCTTGTCCGGCAATCTGCCCGTCCGGGCCACGCGGTCCCTGACCATAGACCCTGCCGGCGCCGTGTTTGGCCCCGTCCTAGCACAGAAAATCCGGCTGCGCAAAACGCCTTTGTCGCATATCGGCCTTCCCTGAGGGGTGGGGAATACCTTCGCCCGTGATCGGTGCCCGGCTGCCCGCCGCCAAGGGGCAACGGGCGGTCGGGAACCGTCATGGAGGGATCAGGCGAACCGGGCTTCAGGACGCAAGGTGGCGGCGCGACGGCAGGTCGCCGCGATGCACGCCGACGCCCGGCAGCTTGGCGCCCGTGTTGTCGCCTACAGAGACCAGACGAAAGGCATCCGGGTCGGCGAACAAGGCGCGCAGAAGCTTGTTGGTCATCGCATGGCCGGCGCGGATGCCGGTGTAGCGGCCAAGGATCGGCCCGCCGGCAAGGGCAAGGTCGCCCACGGCGTCCAGCATCTTGTGACGCACGGGTTCGTCGGCATGACGCAGCCCGCCGGGCGAGACGACGCGGTCGCCGTCGAACACCACCGCATTGTCCAGCGTGCCGCCAAGCGCCAGGCCATTGGCCCGCATCGCATCCACGTCCGACTGGCGGCAGAAGGTGCGACTGTCCGACAGTTCGCGCACGAACGCACCGTTGGCCATGTTGATATGACGTTCCTGCACACCGATGGCGCCTTCGGCAAAATCGATGCGGAAGTCGATCTCCAGCATCAGGGCCGGCTCCAGCCGGGCCACCGCCTCGCCTTCGCGCACTTCGACCGCCTTCAGCACGCGAATGGCGCGCACGGGCGCATCCTGCTGCACCAGGCCACGGGCCAGGAAGCCGGCCACGAAAGGCTCGGACGAGCCGTCGAGGATCGGGACTTCGGGGCCGTCGATCTCGATCAGGGCGTTGTGGATCGCGCTGCCGGCAAGGGCGGCCATCAGATGCTCGATCGTCGAGACAGCAACGCCGTCGGCATTCTCGACAACGGTGCACAGGCGCGACGGGGTGACGGCAGACCAGATGGCGCGGACCATCGGGTCGCGGCCGGAATCGTCGGACGCCACATCGGTGCGGCGGAACCAGATGCCATAATCGGCCGAAGCCGGGCGCAGGGTCATGCGCACGGGTTGCCCGGTGTGGAGCCCCACACCGGTAAAGGTCACCGCGGATTTCAACGTGTTCTGCACGTCTTCCAGGCCCTCTGTTGCCTCAGATACACCGGGAGACCATACGCCCCCGATTGGTTGAACTTTAGGTAGTGGACGGGGGGGCAGACCTCAACTCACCTTTTGCAACGGTTTGTGACAGGGTCTGACACAATTACAAGCCATTGATCCGTCAAAGAAAAAGGCCCGGTTTCCCGGGCCTCCTTGCCATGTCTTGCGACGGCTTCTTCAGTTCGCCTGACGGCGCAGGAAGGCCGGGATCTCGATCCGGTTGTCATCACCGGACTGGTCGGGCTCTTCGTCGTAGGAGGTGACGGGCGGCTGCGCGCGGCCACCCTGCGGCTGGCCGCGGTCGCCCGCGGATTCCAGATGGCCGGCCATGCGGTTGATCAGCGAGCCGATGCCGAAGCGCGGTTTCGCACCGGCCGCAGCGGCCTGTTGCGGGGCCGGGGCCTGGGCGACCGGACGCTGTGCCGCAGGGCGCGCGTTCATGGCGGGGTTCTTCGACACGGCGGCCTGCAACCGGGCCAAAGCCTCGGGCGAGGGTTGGCCTGCGGCGCTGCGCGGACGGGGTGCCACGAAATCGCCGGCGTCGGAATCGATGCCCTGCGGCATCGGACGCGCCATCGCGGCCGGAGCCTGCACGGCAGGCTGCGGGCGGTAGACCGGCGGCGGCAGGTCATGCTCCAGAACCTCTTCGGGTTCGGGCTGCGGATGGAAGGCCGGGGCTTCGAAAAGATCCGGCTCTTCCTCGATCATGTCGGGTTCGGGCTGGATCGGCGAGGCCGCAACCGGAGCGGCCGGCGGCGCGGCATAGGCGCGCGGCGGCGGGGCGGTGACAGGCTCGCGCCGCGGCTCGGGCGGGGCGTTCAGGGTCAGCGGCGAGGCCATCGAACGGCGCGCCACCGGCACTTCGGGCTTTGCCTGCGCCGATGCGTCGATGCCGGTCGCAACGACCGAAACCCGCAGCCGGCCCTCCATCGAGGTGTCGAGCGTGGAGCCGACGATGATGTTCGCCTCGGGGTCGACCTTCTCGCGGATGATGTTGGCGGCTTCGTCCAGCTCGAACAGCGTCAGATCATGGCCGCCGGTGATGTTGATCAGGACACCCTTGGCGCCGTTCAGGCTGATCTCGTCCAGAAGCGGATTGGCGATGGCCTTCTCGGCGGCCTGCACGGCGCGGTCTTCGCCCTCGGCCTCGCCGGTGCCCATCATGGCCTTGCCCATCTCGTCCATCACCGCACGGACATCGGCGAAGTCGAGGTTGATCAGGCCGGGGCGCACCATCAGATCGGTCACGCCCTTGACGCCCTGATAGAGAACGTCGTCGGCCATCGCGAAGGCTTCGGTAAATGTGGTCTTTTCATTCGCCAGACGGAACAGGTTCTGGTTCGGAATGATGATCAGCGTGTCGACGACCCGCTGCAGCGCCTCGACGCCTTCTTCGGCCTGACGCATGCGCTTGCCGCCCTCGAACTGGAAGGGCTTGGTCACGACGCCGACGGTCAGCACGCCCAACTCACGCGCGGCCTGCGCGATGATCGGGGCCGCGCCGGTGCCGGTGCCGCCGCCCATGCCGGCGGTGATGAAGCACATATGCGCGCCGGCCAGATGGTCGACGATTTCCTCGATGGTCTCTTCGGCCGCAGCGGCGCCAACGGTCGGGCGGGCCCCCGCGCCCAGACCCTCGGTCACCTTGACGCCCATCTGGATGCGCGCGCCGGCCCGCGACTGCTGCAGGGCCTGGGCATCGGTATTCGCGACGACGAATTCGACCCCTTCCAGCTGCTTGTCGATCATGTTGTTGACAGCATTCCCGCCGGCGCCGCCAACACCGAAGACGGTGATGCGCGGCTTCAGCTCTTCACGCTGGTTGGTCATCGTAAGATTGAGTGCCATTGGGTCCGCCTGTCCGTTTCTTATGCCGCATCCACGAATCCGTGGGCCTGTCCCTGCCCCGGATAGCGTCAATTGCGCCCGACTCTAGCCAGTCCGCGCTTGAAGGTCACTAGAAAAACATGCATTCCCCACAAAATATGGGGGAATGCATGTCTGGATCGGCGGGATATCGCGCCCGCCGCAGGATGTTGGGGTTACCAGTTGTCCTTGAACCATTTGAAAGCCCTCTTGAAGGAACGGGCGGGATAGCGTTCGGCGGGAATTTCGAAATCCCACCACTCGTCCTGCGGGTGCGCCGCAAAGAGACACAGGCCCACGCCCGAGCTGAACGCCGGGCCGGTGGCGGCATGGGGCAGCCCCTGCACGCGCAGGGGGCGGCCAAGCCGGACCCGCTGGCCAAGGATGCGGCTGGCCAGCCCGTCAAGGCCGGGGATCTGGCTTGCGCCGCCGGTCAGCACGATCTGCTGGCTGGGCAGGTGGTCGAAGCCGGCGGCATCAAGGACGCCGCGGACCTCTTCCAGGATTTCCTCGACCCGCGGGCGCATGATGCCGATCAGCTCGGTCCGGCTGATCTGGCGACGGTCTTTTTCCCAGTCGCCGGAGTCGCCGCCGATCTCGATCATCTCGCGGTCATCCATGCCGGTAGCGAACAGGCCGCCATGGCGGGTCTTGATGCGTTCGGCGGTCGAGAACGGAATCTGCAAGCCCTTCGAGATGTCCGAAGTGACGTGATCGCCGCCCATGCGCACGGCATCGGCATAGATCATGTGCTTTTTCATGAAAACGGAAATCCCGGTCGACCCGCCGCCCATGTCGATGCAGGCCGCACCCAGTTCCTGCTCGTCCTCCACCAGAGAGGAGATGCCCGAGACATAGGCCGAGGAGGCGATGCCGGCCAGTTCCAGATCGCAACGCTTGATGCAGTAGAGAAGGTTCTGGATCGCCGCCCCTTCGACCGACAGCAGGTGCATGTCGCAGGCCAGCCTGTGGCCGATCTGGCCGCGCGGATCGCCAAGTCCGGTGCGGTGGTCCAGCGCGAAGTTCACCGGCTGGGCGTGCAGCACCTCGCGCCCCTGCCCCAGTTCGGGCACGTCGCAGGCGGCCAGCACGCGGGCGACATCCTGTTCGGTCACCACGGAATCGGCCAGATCCCATTCACCCGCCAGCCCGTAGCTGCGCGGCTCCGCCCCCGAGAAGCAGGCAATGACGTGATCGACCCGCACATTGGCCATCTTCTGCGCGGCCTGAACGGCGGTGCGGATCGCCCGCTCGGTCTCGTTCATCACCGAGATTTCGCCAAAGCGCACCCCGCGGCTGCGCGTGGTGGCCGCGCCGATGATGCGGAACTGCGACTGGCCGGCCATCGGACCGACGCCTTCGTCGGTCAGCCGGTTCTCGCCGTCAAAGCGCAGGATCAGACAGGCGATCTTGGACGAGCCCACATCCAGAATGGCGATGACGCCGCGCTGCATGGCAGCCTGACGCATGTTCCGCATGGCACGTTGGGATTGGTAGAGGTCGGTCACAGTTCGGTCTCCATGGGATCGAGGCCCTGGGTGCGGCGCAGGGCGTTCATGGCGAAGGGGCTAAGGCGAAGGGTCGGGCGCGCATCGTTGCGCAGGTCGATGGCAAGCAGGTCGCGGGCAAGGATGTCCTGCGCGTGGTCCAGCGCCAGCAGACGCTCCAGCGCGCGGACGGGATCTTCGGCCGGCAGCATGATGCGCTGGTCGCGGTCCAGCACGATGTCCCAGCGGCGGTCTCCCATGCGGATCAGCCCGCGGATGCGCGGGGTCAAGGGGCCGGAGGCGGCGATCAGCGTCAGCGCCTCGGTCGTGGCACGATCGGCGCCCTCGCCCGCCAGAAGCGGCAGGTCGGGCCGGTCGGTGCGGGCGTGCAGGCCCGCAACGCGGTGGCCGGTGTCGTCGATCAGGGTCAGCCCGGCATCGGTGCGCCAGACGGCGACGGGCTGGCGTTCGGTCACCAGCACCTGCAGGATCCCGCCCGAGCGCACCCGCAACTCGGCCGATTTCACCGCATCCAGGCCTTCGATTCGGGCGTGCGCCGCCTCAAGATCCAGATCAAAGCTGGATTGCGGCAGGTTCAGGTCCAGACGGGCGCGCACGGCATCGGCCAGATCGTCCGAGCAGCCCTCGATCGAGGCCAGGCTGACCTGGAACTCGGGCCGGCTTTCGAATTTCTCGCGGATGTCGGTGAAGATGCCGATCACCCCGGCGCGGCGGCCTTCGTCGGCCAGATAAAGCCCGGTCACCGCCAGCAGGGCAAAGGTCGGCAGGCCCACGCGCAGAAGGGCGCGCAGATAGGGGGTCAGCATCACCCGCTGCATCCGGTAGGCCCAACGGCTGGGCGCCGGGTCGCGGCGCATCACCGGCTCGTGGCCAGAGCGGCGATGGGCGTTCAGCGGTTGCATGAGGCGTCCTTCACCAGCCAGTCGCAGAGTTGGGCGAAAGAGATGCCGTGATGCGCGGCCTGCTCGGGTGCCAGCGAGGTGGGCGTCATGCCGGGCTGGGTATTGGTCTCCAGAAGCACGATGCCGGCCACGCCGCGCGTGTCGTCCCACCGCATGTCGGTGCGCGAAAGCCCCCGGCAGCCAAGCGCCTTGTGGGCACGCAAGGCATAGTCCAGACAGGCGGCGGTCACCTCATCGGGCATGTTCGCGGGCAGTTGATGCCGGCTGCCCCCCGGCTTGTATTTCGCGTCGTAATCATACCAGCCGTCGGTGATGATGTCGGTCACCGCCAGCGCCCGGTCGCCCATCACGGCGATGGAAAGCTCGCGCCCCGGGGCGTAGGTTTCCACCATCACCTGCGCGGGCATGGTTTCGGCCAGCCGCGGCGCGTTCGAGCCGGGGCGGACGATGTAGACCCCCACGGACGAGCCTTCGTTGTTGGGCTTGACCACATAGGGCGGCGGCAGGACATGGCCTTTTTCCACCTCGTCGCGGGGCACGATCACGCCTTCGACCACCGGCAGACCGGCGGCGCGATAGGCTTCCTTGGCGCGGGCCTTGTCCATCGCAAGCGCCGAGGCCAGAACGCCGGAATGGGTATAGGGGATGCCAAGCCATTCAAGGATGCCCTGCACGCAGCCATCCTCGCCCCAGCGGCCATGCAGGGCGTTGAACACCACATCGGGTTGGGCCGCGGAAAGCTGCTCCACGATATCGCGGCCGCAATCGACCTCGATCACGTCCGTATATCCAGCCTCGCGCAGGGCCTTGGCGCATTCCAGCCCGGAGGAGAGGGAAACCTCACGCTCCGCGGACATGCCGCCTTTCAGAACCGCCACGCGGGGAAATCTGCCCGATCCCGCCGCCATCTTTACTGCCTCACGGGGCTTTTGCCCGTTTATTTGTCCGCGCGTTCTCCGACGCGCATGATTTCCCACTCTAGCGTGATGCCGCTGTTTTGGAAAACCCTTTTTCGCACTTCTTCGCCCAGATCTTCCAGATCGGCGGCTGTCGCCCCGCCGGCGTTGATCAGGAAGTTGGAATGCATGGTCGACATCTGCGCCCCGCCCAGGGTGGCGCCGCGCATTCCGGCCTCGTCGATCACCTTCCAGGCCTTCAGCTCGTGGGTGTCGTCGGCCTGCCCGGTGGAGCTGCGGCCAAGGGGATTGCGGAAGGTGGAGCCGGCGGAGCGGTCCCTGGTCGGCTGGCTGGCGTCGCGCTTGGCCAGCTGGTCCTCCATCCGTGCGGCCAGCGCGGCCGGGTCGCCTGCGGGGGCGTGAAACGTGGCGCCGATGACGACGGCGCCTTCGGGCAGGTCGGACTGGCGGTAGCGCAGGGCAAGGGCGGCGGCGGGACGGGTCTCTACCCTGCCCTGCCGGGTAACGATACGGACTTCCTTCAGGAAATCAGCGACATAATGGCCATAGCACCCGGCATTCATCCGCACCGCCCCACCGATGCTGCCCGGTATGGTGCGCAGGAAGGTCAGGTCGCGCCCTGCCTCGACGGCCTTGCGGGCGACATGGGCGTCCAGCGCGGCGGCGCCGGCAGTGACGGTCTCGCCTGCGATCTCGATGCCGTTGAACCCCCGGCCCAACCGGATCACCACCGCCCGGATGCCACCATCGCGCACGATGAGGTTCGACCCCACGCCCATCGGGAAGACCGGGATAGCCGGGTCGAGGGCGGCCAGAAAATCGGCCAGATCAGCCTCGTCCGCGGGCTGGAACAGCCAGTCGGCCGGCCCGCCGACGCGCAGCCATGTCAGGTCGGACAGGGGGCGGTTGGGGGTCAGGGTGCCACGGGGGGTGGGAAGCGTGCTCATGCCCGTTTGGTAGCCGCGCCGGGGGGGCGGGCGCAAGGGAGTGAAGCGGTCAGGGCGACGTATGATCAGGGTATGACACGGGTATGACGTGGGTATGATCCACATATGGCTGCGACCGGACCCGCCCCGATCAGCCGGGGTCGGCGGCATTCCTGTGCCGCAGGAACAGGATCACCCCGATCCCGGGCAGGACGCATCCGGATTTACCTCGCCTGAATGACAGACGGCGGAGAGGCATCGCGCAGGACTCTGGCCGAAACGGAGGCCGCATCAGCCTTGGCCCCGATCCTAGCTGCGGCGCATCCAGCGCCAGAGATAGACCACGGGCCAGCGCAGCAGGCTGGCCCCGGCGGCAAGGAAGACCATGCCCCAGAGCGGGCCGCCGACAAAGGTCACCCAGCCAAGGATCGGGATGCCGACCGCGATCAGCCCATAGGCCGCCCGCCAGTGATAGTCGCGCGACGGCAGCATGGCGATCAGATTGGCGGCAATCAGCCAGAGGCAGCCGAGGGCGAGGGGAAGGGTCATGCGCTCATCCTGCCTAGATCGAGTAGAAAAGCAGCATCAGCGCCAGGCCGTAGACCGCCGAAATCACGATGCCCGCCCGCTCCCAGCGGGCCACCAGCATGCCAAGCAGCAAGCCCGCGCCGGGGCCGATCAGCAGCACAGCGGCGATGAAGAACTGCCCAAGCCCCGGGTACATGCCGCCGGTGGCCTGCTGCGAGAGCCACCAGAACATCAGCGCGGTCGCCAGCACCGCGGCCAGCGCCAGAAGCGGCAGCCAGCGCCAGCCGCGCCGCCAGGCGGCATGGGCGCCCCAGCCACAAAGGCAGCTGACCAGAACCAGACAGAGGAAATATATCGTTTCGCCCATCCGCTCAGGCAGCCTGCGCGGTCAGCTTGGCCGGCAGGGCATTGGCCCATCCGCTGATCGTGCCCGCCCCGAGGCAGACGAAGATGTCGCCCGGGCGGGCCTGTTCGCGGAAAAGCCGCGCGAGGTCGGCTTCGTCCAGGCAGGCGCGGGCGTGGCGGTGACCGTGCGCGATGAGGCCGGCGACCAGATCGTCGCGGGTGGCGCCGGGGATCGGGTCCTCGCCCGCCGCATAGACATCGGCGATGGCGACCACATCGGCCTCGTTGAAGCAGGTGCAGAAGTCGTCGAACAGGTTCGACAGGCGCGAGTAGCGGTGCGGCTGGTGGACGGCGATGACCCGCGCGCCGGGGGTGTTGGAAATCGCCTGACGCGCGGCCTTCAGCACGGCGGCGATTTCGACCGGATGGTGGCCGTAATCATCTATGATGGCGGCGCCGTTCACGTCGGCGACCTTGGTGAAGCGGCGGTTCACCCCCGCGAACCCGGCCAGGGCCTCGCGGATTTCCTCGCGCTTCATGCCCAGATGGCGGGCGACGGCAACGGCCGACAGCGCGTTCGAGACGTTGTGCTGGCCCGGCATCGGCAGGGTGCAGCCTTCGATCCGGCTTTCCTCGCCTTCGTTCTGCAAAAGGATGTCGAATTTCGAGGTGGCACCGTCGAAGGTCAGGTTCACCGCCCGCACATCGGCCTGGGCGTTGAAGCCGAAGGTGACGACGCGGCGGTCGGTGACGCGGCCGACAAGGGCCTGCACCTCGGGGTGGTCGGTGCAGCAGACGGCGACGCCGTAGAACGGGATGTTCGAGACGAAATCGAGGAAGCCCTTGCGCAGGTTCTCGATGTTGCCCCAGTGCTCCATGTGTTCGGGGTCGATGTTGGTCACGATGGCGATGGTGGCAGGCAGCCGGTTGAAGGAGCCGTCCGATTCATCGGCCTCGACCACCATCCATTCGCCGGCGCCGGCGCGGGCATTGGAGCCATAGGCATGGATGACGCCGCCGTTGATCACGGTGGGATCGAAGCCGCCCTTGTCCAGCAGGGTGGCGACCATGGTCGTCGTCGTGGTCTTGCCATGGGTTCCCGCGATGGCGATGTTCGAGCGCAGGCGCATCAGTTCCGCCAGCATCTCGGCGCGGCGGACGACCGGCAGCTTCTTGCGGCGGGCTTCCTCCAGTTCGGGGTTGCCCTTCTTGATCGCGCTGGAGATGACGACGACGGCGGCCTCGCCGATGTTGTCGGCGCGCTGGCCTTCGAAGAAGGTGGCGCCCAGCTTGACCAGCCGGTCGGTGATCTTCGAGGCTTTGGCATCCGACCCCTGCACCCGGTAGCCCAGGGTGATCAGCACCTCGGCGATGCCCGACATGCCGATGCCGCCGATGCCGACGAAATGGATCGGGCCAAGTTCCAGCGGCAATTTGGTGGCGGCGTTCATGTCGGTTCTCCTGCCAACTCTTCCACAAGGGCGACAAGGCGCGCGGTGGCGTCGGGTTTGCCCTCGGACAATGCGTTGCGGGCCATGGCCTCGGCGGCTTCGGGGTTGCCAAGGATCGCGGCGATGTGGCCCGCGAGGGTGGCGGCGTCAAGCAGCTTTTCGGGAATGACCACGGCTGCCGCTGCGTCAGCAAGGCCGCGGGCGTTGGCGGTCTGATGGTCGCCGGTGGCGGCGGCGAAGGGGATCAGGATCGACGGGCGGCCAATGACCGAGATGTCGGCGACCGACGAGGCACCCGAGCGGCTGATGACCAGCTGCGCCTCGGACAGCCGCCGGGGGATGTCGGCGAAGAAGGGCGCGATTTCCACCCGGACGCCGGCGGTCTCATAGGCGGCGGCGGCGCGGGCGGCGTCCTCGTCGCGGGCCTGATGGGCGATGCGAAGGTTGGCCAGAAGCGACTCCGGCAGGTGCGCCACGGCGGCGGGAACCACATCCGACAGGATCCGCGCGCCCTGGGAGCCGCCGATCACCAACATGGACATCGGGTAGTCGCCGGGCGGGATGTAGGGGGCCGAGGCGCGTTCCAGCACCGCAGCGCGGACCGGGTTGCCGGTGGGCGTGCCGGTCACGCCCTGCGGCAGCGCCGTGGGCCAGGTGCCGCAGGCGATGCGGTCGACGCGCGGCGCGAAGATCTGGTTGACCCGGCCAAGCACGCCGTTCTGTTCGTGGATCATCCGCGGCCGGCGCAGAAGCCAGGCCGCGCCCAGTGCCGGGATCGAAGGGTAGCCGCCGAAGCCCACCACCACCGCCGGCCGGTCGGCCAGCTGCGAGACGACCGCCTTCAGGACGCCCCCCGCGATACGGAAGGGCACCGCCAGTTTCGCAAGCGCGCCCCCGCGCGAGAAGGTGGCCGACGGCACCTGCTCGATCTTCACCGCCTGCGGAAAACCGCCGGCATAGCGCGCGCCGCGGTCATCGGTCGAGAGTTTGACCCGCCAGCCGCGGGCCAGCATGGTCTCGGCCAGCGCCTGCGCGGGGAACATATGCCCGCCGGTGCCGCCCGCCGCGATCAGGAGAAGCCGCTCGCGCGCCATCTACCGCCCGCTCCGCTTGAAGACTTCGGACATGCGGTCACGCGGACGGGTGCGGGTCATCGCCAGCAGGGCGCCAACGGTGATGCCGGCCGCGATCAGCGACGAGCCGCCGTAGGAGATGAAGGGCAGGGTCATGCCCTTGGCAGGCAGAAGCCGCACGGCGACGCCCATGTTGATCATCGCCTGCACCCCGAAGACGCAGGCCAGACCCGCGCCGGCCAGCCGGGTGAAGGGGTCCCGCTCGGCCATCAGCCGAACGAGCGAGCGCACGACGATCACGCCGAACAGCGCAAGGATCAGAAGGACAAGGATCAGCCCGTATTCCTCGGCCGCGACGGCGATGATGAAATCGGTATGGGCATCGGGCAGCGACCATTTCACCTGGCCCTCGCCCACGCCGACACCGAAGAAGCCGCCCTCCTGAATGGCGTTGGTGGCATAGCCAAGCTGGGTGCGCGGGTCCACGTCGGGGGCAAGGAAGCCGTCGATGCGGCGGGCGAAGTGCTCGGACGCGCCATAGGCGATGACACCGCCGCCCGCGACCAGGCCCCCGATGCCGACGATCAGGAACATCGGCGCGCCGGCGACGAAATAGATGACGCCCCAGGCAAAAAGGATCAGTGCCGACTGGCCGAAGTCGGGCTGCATGGCAAGGAAACCGACGACGACGACAAGGAGGCCGAAGGAGAGAATCTTGCCCGGAGGGCCGCCGACCTGCTGGCTGGCCGCCATCAGCCAGGCGGTGACGACGACGAAGGCGGGTTTCAGGAACTCGGACGGCTGCAAGGAGAAGCCGCCAATCGACAGCCAGCGGATGGCGCCCTTGCCGTGGTCTTCCCCCACGAAGGGCAGGGCGACGAGCAGGATCATCGCGAAGAGAAAGCCGATGGTGCCAAGGCGGCGGACCGTCTCGGGCGACATCATCGAAACCGCGATCATGGTCGCAAGCCCCATCCCGCCGAAGATCGCCTGCTTCTGCACATAGTAGAACGGCTCCAGCCCGTTGCGGCTGGCAAGCGGGACCGAGGCCGCAAGCCCAAGCACCAGCCCGATGCCGAAGAGCATGAAGATCGACGACAGCGTCCATTTGTCGATGGTGCGCCACCAGCGCGGAAGCACCGGCTCCGTGACCGGAACAGGATTGGAGCCATAGACCATTTCAGTCATGGGGAGCCGCCTCGATTTTACTGCCTCTGGCCCGGATGTTCCCCCCGGGCTCTGGCATGAACTCTAGCGGCAATCGCGGCGCGTGGCTAGCGCGAATGCGGCGGGGCGCCGGGGCCGAAGGCCGCCGCCTCATGGCGCAGAAGCCAATCCTTGCGCGGGATGCCGCCGCCATAGCCGGTCAACCGGCCCCCTGCCCCGACAAGCCGATGGCAGGGCACGAGGATCGAGATGAGATTGGCGCCGTTCGCAGCACCCACCGCGCGGGGCGCCTCGGGCCGGCCAAGGCGGCGGGCAAGACCGGAATAGGTCTCGGTCGTACCGGCGGGAATGGTATGCAGCGCCTGCCAGACCGATTGCCGGAAAGCCGGCCCGGGCTGCGCGAGAGGCAGATCGAACGCCGCACGTTCGCCGGCGAAATAGGCGGCAAGCTGGAGGCGAAGGTCCCGGTGAATCCGGGTCTCGCCGCTGGCAATCCGGCCCCAGACGGCCAGCCGGTCGCGTCCCGTCTCCAACCGCCCGCCATGTGGCCAATCCAGGAGGTGCAAGGCGTCCTGCCCGGCGATCGCCAGCATCGGCCCAAGCGGGGTGTCGATCCAGGCCTCTCTCATGCGTGCCCCTTTCCTGCCTTCTCGCCGTTCATCCGCATCCGGTTGAGCGGCTGCCGGCGTCCGATGGGGGCATTCTGCCCCCAAACCCCCTGAGGATATTTGGAGACAGAAAATGAACGCAGTCTGCGCCCGCATTTTCTGTCTGGAAATATCCCCGCCGGAGGCATCGCCCGAGCCGGTCGCGCGCTTGCGCGCAGAGGCGAGAGAAAAGGCTTGCGCCTGAAGGGCGCTCTCTTGCCTTAGCCAACCAGCGCGTGCACGCGGGCGGTGAAATCCTCGCCGCGCTTCTCGAAGTTCGGATACTGGTCGAAGCTGGCGGCGGCGGGGGCCAGAAGGACGACCTCGCCCGGTTCCGCCTCGGCGGCGGCGCGGGTGACGGCGCGCTCCATCGTCTCGCAGATCTCATGCGGAGTCTGGCCGAGTTGCAGGGCGAAGTCGCGGGCGGAATGACCGATGAGATAGGCTTTCACCACCGCGGGAAGATAGGGCTGCAGCGCGGCGATGCCGCCGTCCTTGCCCATGCCGCCGGCGATCCAGCGGATCTTCGGGAAGGCCTGAAGGGCCTTGGCGGCGGAGTCGACATTGGTGGCCTTGCTGTCGTTGATGAAGCGCACGCCGCCCCGTTCGGCCACCAGCTGGCTGCGGTGCGGCAGGCCGGCGAAGCTGTGGAGGGCGCCCTCGATCAGCTTCGGCGCAAGGCCGAGGGCACGGGTCGCGGCATAGGCGGCGCAGGCGTTCTGGTGGTTGTGGGCGCCGGGCAGGCCCTTGACCTCGCGCAGGTCGATCGAGGCGACCTGCCGTCCCTTGCGCCATTCGGCGAGAAAGCCCTTGCGGGCGAAGACGGACCAGCCGAAGCCTTCGAGCTTCTGCCCCGAGGAGATGCGGATCACCCGGTCGTCGGCGGGCGATTGCGCCAGTTGGCCGGCAAGAAAGCGGCCCTCCACCTCATCCACCCCGATCACCGCACGGTCGGGGCCGCCTTCGGCAAAAAGCCGGCGCTTGGCGGCGAAATAGCCGCCCATGCCACCATGACGGTCCAGATGGTCGGGCGAGAGGTTGGTGAAGACCGCGATGTCGGGGGTCAGCGCGCGGGCAAGCTCGGTCTGGTAGGAGGAGAGTTCCAGCACCACCACCTCGCCATCCTGCGCGGGGTCGATGGAGAGGACACCCTTGCCGATGTTGCCGGCCATCTGGGTCGGGCGGCCCGCGACCTGCAGGATGTGGTGGATCAGCGCGGTGGTGGTGGATTTGCCGTTTGATCCGGTGATGGCGACGGCGCGGGGGGCGGTTTCGAAACTGTCCCATTGCGGCGTGGCCCAGCTTTGGAAGAAAAGGCCGATGTCGTTGTCGACCGGCACGCCGGCCTCAAGCGCGCGGGCGATCACCGGATGCGGCGCGGGGTAGAGGTGCGGGATGCCGGGGCTGGTGATCAGGGCGGCGACGCCGTCGAAGGCGGCGTTGCGGGTAAGGTCGGTGATCCTGTGACCCTCGGCTTCGGCCCTGACGCGCGCTTCGGGGCTGTCGTCCCACAAAAGCGGTTCCGCCCCGCCGGCGGCAAGGGCGGCGGCGGTGGCAAGCCCCGAGCGGCCGAGGCCGAGAACGGCGACTTTCGCGCCCTTGTAGCCCTTGACCGGGATCATCTGTTTTCCCCTTCTGCTTTGCCCGCAGCAATAGGCGAGGTGCCGGGAAAGGAAAAGGCCTGCGGACTCAGCCCCCGGCGGCGCGGCGTCTTTGCCAGCGGTGAAAGGCGAAGACCGCCGCGAGGAAGAGCCCCACCGCCAGGGCCAGGTGCCAGTGCAGTTGCACAGGGCCGAGAAGGCGGCCGATCAGGTGGCCGGAGGCATGGCCAAGGGCGGTCAGCACCGTGGTCCAGATCGCGCAGGCCAGCGCATCCAGCAGCGCAAAGCGCGGCCATGCGATGGGGGTGGTGCCGATCAGCACCGCGCCCGCGCTTTTCATCCCGTAGAGGAAGCGGAAACCGAGGATGCCCAGGACGGGACGGGCCGCCAGCCGGCGGCCAAGGGCGGCGACCGGCCCCCTGGCCAGCAGCCGCCGGGCAAGGGCGCCCTGCCCCGCCTTGCGCCCGACAAGGAAGAAGATGTTGTCGATCAGCATCGCACCCAGCGCCACTGCAAGAACGGCCTGCCACAGCGGGAAGAAACCGCGATGGGCAAGGACGCCGCCCAGGAAAGCCACGGTCTCGCCCTCGGCCATGGTGCCGAGGGTCAGGCCGGGCAGGCCGGCGGCGGAGATCATCGTTTCAAGGCTCATCGGCTGTTCCTGTGGCGGACCCCGATTTTTCGTCGAAAAATCGTGCCCTGCCGGCCGGTGTCAAACGGGAACCAGCCCCGGCAGTTCCCCCGCATGATCCCGAAGTGCGGCCTGCCCTTTCGGAGAAAGCGCGTAGAGCCCATGCGCCGGGCGGTCGAACCAGCCGTAATGGTCGGCGCGCATCAGGGTGGCCGCGCGGGCGGCGCCGGTGGTCCGCGCCACCTCGGCCGGGCGCGAGGGGCCGTGGGCGGCAAGGTGGCTGGCGCAGCGCAGGGCGTCCTGACGGTAGGCGGTCATCCTTGGCACGCCCGTCGTGCCGGCGGTGTTCGGATCGCCGACGCGGCGCTCGAACTCGCGCAGAAGGCGCGCAGCACCGGGGACGTTGCGGCGGGGGCTGTAGGGACCGGGGTCGAGATGGGCGGTGGTCTGGCCCGCGGCCGCATCGACCGCCAGAAGGCCAAGGCCAAGGCGGCGGCAGAGCGCGAGGATGTCGCGGTAGCGCGAGGACCAGCCCCGCGGGCCGGGGGCCGGCACCGCAAGATAGACCGTATCCACCAGAGCCTGCCGCGCCACGCCCTGCATCACCAGTTGCAGCGAGAAGCTGCGCTTCATCTCGACGACCACGGGCGGCTCTTCCCCCCGGCGCGCCACCACGTCACAGGCGCCGATCTCGGCCTTCACCTCATAGCCCTGGCCCTGAAGATAGGCCTTCAGGGCGGGATAGAGGTCGGCCTCGCGCATGTCAGCGCACCTTCAGCGTGGCCAGACCGATGGCGGCAAGGATCAGCGAGATGATCCAGAACCGGATGACGATCTGCGGCTCGGCCCAGCCCTTCTTTTCGAAATGGTGGTGAATCGGGGCCATCAGGAAGATGCGCTTCTTGGTGCGCTTGTAATAGGCGACCTGGATGATGACCGACAGCGCCTCGACCACGAAGAGGCCGCCGACGATGGCCAGCACGATCTCGTGCTTGGTGCAGACGGCGATGGCGCCAAGGGCGCCGCCAAGCGCCAGCGACCCGGTGTCGCCCATGAACACGGCCGCCGGGGGGGCGTTGTACCACAGAAAGCCAAGACCGCCGCCGAAGAGGGCCGCGGCGAAGACGATGAATTCGCCGGTGCCGGGGACGAAATGGACGCCGAGATAGCTGGAATAGGTGGCGTTGCCCACGGCATAGGCGATGACGCCAAGGGTGGCGCCGGCGATCATCACCGGCATGATGGCAAGGCCGTCAAGCCCGTCGGTCAGGTTCACCGCATTGGCGGCGCCGACGATCACGATCATGCCGAAGGGCACGAAGAAGATGCCCAGGTTGATCAGCGTGTCCTTGAAGAACGGCAGCGCCAGCTGGTTGGTCAGCCCGTCGGGATGGAACATCGCGGCGGCATAGGAGGCCAGCGCGGCGATCCCTAGGCCAAGGATGAAACGGATGCGCGAGGACACGCCCTTGGTGTTCTGCTTCGTGACTTTGGCATAGTCGTCGGCAAAGCCGATCAGCCCGAAAGCCAGCGTGACCAGCAGTACGATCCAGACATAGGGCACATCGAGCCGCGCCCAGAGAAGCGTCGAGACCATCAGCGCCGAGAGGATCAAGAGCCCGCCCATCGTGGGGGTGCCGGCCTTGGCGAAATGGGTTTGCGGGCCGTCGTCGCGGATCGGCTGACCCTTGCCCTGCTTTCTGCGCAAAAGGTCGATCAGCGGGCGGCCGAACAGGAAGCCGAAGATCAGCGCAGTGGCGAAGGCCCCGCCGGCCCGGAAGGTGATGTAACGGAAAAGGTTGAAGAATCCGCCTGTGTCGCCGAAGTCCGCCAGCCAGTATAGCATTATTCTGTCCCTTCTGTCGGGGCGGCCTTCTGGCCGAGTTTGCGCATCTGGTCAACGATCAGACTGACTTTGGAGCCCTTGGAGCCCTTCACGAGAACGATATCGCCGGCATCGAAAAGCTGGCGCGAACGGGGCGCAAGCTCGCTTGCGGTCTCCACCCATTCGCCGCGCTGGCCGCGCGGCAGGGCCTCCCACAGCGTGCGCATGCGGGGGCCGACGCAATGGATCGTGCTGACGGCGGCCAGGCCCTTGTGGCGGGCGATGTCGCGGTGCATGGCGATCTCATCGGGGCCAAGCTCCAGCATGTCGCCAAGGATGGCGATGCGGCGGCCGTTGCCGACGCGGCCGATGCCGTCGGTGGGGCGGGCGGC
This sequence comes from uncultured Paracoccaceae bacterium, assembly GCA_934500835.1. Lineage (GTDB taxonomy): Bacteria > Pseudomonadota > Alphaproteobacteria > Rhodobacterales > Rhodobacteraceae > Pseudogemmobacter. Next base: position 237,995 of record CAKSTR010000001.1, read on the forward strand.
GATCAGCACGTCAAGGGCTGCGGCCAGCGAGACCGGGTTGGCGTTGAAGGCATCGTCGATCAGGTCGAAGAAGGTCTCCTCGACCAGATCGAGGACGATCCGCTCGCGGGTGCCGCGGCCCGAGGGGGGCGCCCAGCGGCCGATGTCATGGGCCGAGAGCACCGGATCGGCGCCAAGGGCGGCGGCGGCGGCCAGGGCACCAAGGGCATTCAGCGCGAAATGGCGGCCGGGGGTGGAGACCTTGTAGAGCATCGGCCCGGCGGGGGTGGTGGCGCGGCAGACCGTCGTTTCGTCGAAGATGTTGGCGCTGTCGAGGTGCCAGTCGGCGCGGGTCTCGCCAAAGGTGACGGTGCGGTGCGGGGCCGCGGCGGCGATCATCCGCGCCGAGGTGGAGAGGTCGGCATTGACGATGGCGACGCCGCCCGGCTCCAGCCCGCGGAAGATGGCGGCCTTTTCATCCGCGATGCCGTCGAGGCTGTCGAAGGCGGCAAGATGCGCCGGCGCGATGGTGGTGATCATCGCCACATGCGGCCGGGTCAGGCGTGCCAGCGGCTCGATCTCGCCGGGGTGGTTCATGCCGATCTCGATCACGGCGTAATCGGCATCGGCCGGCAGGCGGGCAAGCGTCAGCGGCACGCCCCAGTGGTTGTTGTAGCTGGCCTCGGCGGCGTGGACGCGGCCCTGTCCCGACAGGATGGCGCGCAGCATCTCCTTGGTCGAGGTCTTGCCGACCGAGCCGGTGATGCCGACGACACGGGCCTTTGCCCGGGCGCGCCCGGCGGTGCCGAGCCGGCCAAGGGCGGCAAGGACGTCATCGACGATCAGGAGCGGGGCCTGCGGCGAGACGCCTTCGGGGAGGCGGCTGACCATGGCGGCGGCGGCGCCCTTCTGCAGCGCCTGTGCCACGAAGTCATGGCCGTCGCGGGCATCGGTCAGGGCGACGAAGAGATCGCCCGGCCGGATCGTGCGGGTGTCGATCGAGACGCCGGTGGCCGCCCAGTCGGTCGTGCTGCGGCCAAGGGTGGCGGCAGCGGCGTCGCTGGCGCTCCACAGGGTCATGCGCGCGCCCCTTGACGAAGGGCGGGGGGCCGTCTGCCCCCCGCACCCCCCGAGGATATTTGGACCAAGATGAAGGGGGCCAAGATGAAGGGGGTGTGCGCTTGCATCAGATCATCCCGTCCAGTGCTGCGACGGCGATGGAGGCCTGTTCGACATCATCGAAGGGAAAGACCTGGCCCTTTATGGTCTGGCCGCTTTCGTGGCCCTTGCCGGCGATCAGGAGGGCATCGCCCGGCAGGAGGGCATCGACGGCGCGCAGGATGGCCTCGGCGCGGTCGCCGACCTCGTTGGCTTCGGGGCAGGCCTGCAGGATGGCGGCGCGGATGGCCGCGGGATCTTCGCTGCGCGGGTTGTCGTCGGTGACGAAAAGCACATCGGCATTGTCGCGGGCGGCGGCGCCCATCAGCGGGCGCTTGGTGGTGTCGCGGTCGCCGCCAGCACCGAAGGCCACGATGATCCGGCCCATCACATGCGGACGCAGGGCGCGCAGGGCGGTTTCCAGCGCGTCCGGCGTATGGGCGTAGTCGACGAAGACCGAGGCACCGTTGCGGCGCGTCGCGGCCAGTTGCATCCGGCCGCGCACACCGGTCAGGCGCGGCAGGGTCTGCAGCACGGCCTGCGGGTCATCGCCGGCAGCGATGGCAAGGCCGGCTGCGACGGCGACATTCTCGGCCTGGAAGGCGCCGATCAGGTTCAGCCGGGTCTGGAACGCCTGGCCCTGCCAGAAATAGCGCACCTCCTGGCCCGTCGCATCGGGGCGGGTGGCGGCGATCTGCAGGTCGGCCCCCTGCCCCTTGCCCACGGTCAGCACGCGCGCGCCGCGGTTCAGCGCCAGTTCGGCGACATCCGACCCATGGGCGCCGTCGAGGTTGACCACGGCCACGCCATCCTCGGGCAGGAGCCGGGTGAAAAGGCCGGCCTTGGCCTGAAGATAGGCCTCCATCGTGTGATGGTAGTCGAGATGGTCCTGCGTGAGATTGGTGAAGCCGGCGGCCTTCAGGCGCACGCCGTCCAGCCGGCGCTGGTCAAGGCCGTGGGACGAGGCCTCCATCGCGGCATGGGTGACGCCGTGGTCGGCGGCCTCGGCCAGCATGGCGTGCAGGGTCATCGGATCGGGTGTGGTGTGTTTCGAGGCCGCTTCCCATGCGCCTTCGACCCCGGTGGTGCCGATGTTGATCGCCTCATGGCCAAGGGCCGTCCAGATCTGCCGGGTGAAGGTGGCGACCGAGGTCTTGCCGTTGGTGCCGGTGACGGCAACCATGCATTCGGGCTGGCGGCCGAACCACAGGGCGGCGGCATAGGCCAAAGCCTCGCGCGGGTCATCGACGACGACAAGGGCGATGCCGGACAGGCCGATGGCGGGCGTGCCGATCACAGCGCCCATGGGATCGGTCAGGATCGCCGCCGCGCCCTGTTCCATCGCGGTGGCGATGAAATCGGCGCCGTGCCGGGCGCTGCCCGGAAGGGCCGCGAACAGCATGCCCGGGCGAACGGCGCGGCTGTCGGCGGTGATGCCGGTGAGTTCGGGGTTGCGGCCTTCGCGCGCGTGCAGGCCCAGTTCGCTCAGCCGTTTCAAACCCGCCACGATGGCCCCCTCTCAGTTGTTGGCGGCTGTTAGCGTGGTTTGGTCGGGAAGTTCAACCTTTGGCCGGAGGCCCATGATCGGCGCGGTACGGCGGATGATCTCGGCCGCGACGGGGACCGAGGTCCAGCCGGCGGTGCGCTTGGGTTTCGGTCCCGAGGTATCGACCGGCTCGTCCAGCGTCACAAGGACGACATAGCGCGGGTCCGATGCGGGGTAGACCGAGGCGAAGGTGTTGATCACCTTGTCCTTGTAGTAGCCGCCGGTCCGCTTGGGCTTGTCGGCGGTGCCGGTCTTGCCCGCGACTTCGTACCCCGGCACTTCGGCCAGGCTGGCGGTGCCCCTGGTGACGACGCCGCGCATCATCTCGACCGAGTCGAGGGCGACCCGTTCGGACATGACGCGGACGCCCTTGACCGGGCCGGTCTGTTTCAGAAGCGTCGGCTTGACGTAGATGCCGCCGTTGCCGATGGCGGCATAGGCCGCGGCAAGGTGCATCGGGCTGGCCGACATGCCATGACCGTATGAGGTGGTGATGGTCACGATCTCGGGCCATTTCTTCGGGATCAGCGGTTTGGCGCCCGGGGCCTCGACCAGTTCCAGCGGTGTCGGCTCGAAGAAGCCAAGCGATTTCAGGAACGCCTGCTGGCGCAAGGGGCCGATCATCAGCGCGATATGGGCAGTGCCAACGTTCGACGATTTGGCGATGACGTCGCGCACGGCCAGAAGCGGGCCATAGTTGTGGCCTTCGAACTCCTTGATCTTGTGCTTGCCCCAGGTCATCGGCGCATTGGCATCGACCATGGTGTCGGGGGTGACGAGGCCAAGCTCCATCGCCTGCGCCGCGGCAAAGATCTTGAAGGTGGAGCCGAGTTCATAGACCCCCTGCACCGCGCGGTTGAACAGCGGGCTGTCGGAAGGTTCGTCATCCTTGCCGACCAGCGGCACCGGGCGGTCGTTGGGGTCGAAGGTCGGGGCCGATGCCATGGCGATGATCTCGCCGGTGTTCACATCCATGATGATGGCCGCGCCACCCTTGGCGTTCAGCGCGGAGATGCCGGCCTGAAGCACCTCCTCGACGGTGGCCTGAACGGTCAGGTCGATGGAAAGCTGCAGCGGCTCACCGCCTTGCGCGGGGTCGCGCAGGCGGGCGTCCATGGCCTTTTCAATCCCGGCGGTGCCGATGACTTCGGCGGAATGCACGCCCTCGGCACCGAAGGAGTAGCCGCCGAGCACATGCGCCAGAAGGGTGCCGTTCGGGTAAAGCCGCATCTCGCGCGGGCCGAAAAGAAGGCCGGGATCGCCGATCTCATGCACCTTCTGCATCTGTTCGGGCGACATCACCTTGCGGATCCAGACGAAGCGGCGGCCGTCGGTGAAGCGGCGTTCCAGTGCTGCGGCATCAAGATCGGGGAAGATCGCGGCCAGCTGCCGTGCCGTGCCCTTGGGGTCCACCATATCGGCGGGATGGGCGTAAAGCGCATGCGTCGTCATGTTGGTGGCAAGGATGCGGCCGTTGCGGTCGACGATATCGGCCCGCTGCGCCACGATCTCGGCCCCCGGCGCCGAGGCGACGGGCTCGACAGGTTCGGAGGCCGCCAGATGGCCCATCCGCACCCCGATCAGGGTGAAGAAGGCGGCGAAACAGGCTGCCATCAGCCCAAGCCGTGCGGCGGCGCGGGAATGCGTCCGCTCCTGCATCGCCTGCTGGCGGGAATTGCGGTTCTCGCGCTCGATCAGGTCGGGGTTCGACCCTTCGGCGCGGGCCTGAAGGATGCGGGCCAGCGGGCGGAGCGGTTTGCGCATGTCAGAGCCCCTCCTCGGCGGTGGTGGCGACAATGGCCTCGATCTCGTCGGCCATGGTGTCCTCGATGGCGGCGACACCGCCCATGGTGTCGATCGGGCCGGTGATCGCGGGGATCTCGGGCACCGGCATGACCACTTGCGCAACCGCGCCGAACTGGCCCGGCTCCATCGGCAGCAGGCGCAACGCGTCGAAGTTCAGCCCGGCCAGATCGCGCAGCCGGTCGGGGCGGTTGAGATAGGCCCATTCGGCGCGCTGCACCGAAAGCGCCTCGCGCAGGCCGGCGATTTCCCGTTGCAGCCCGCGCACTTCGCGCAAGGTGGCCTGGGTCGCGTAATTCTCGCGGTAGGCCCAGAAGCCAAGGGCGATCAGGCCAAGGAAGGTCAGGACATAAAGCACGGGGCGCATCTACCGGCGTCCTTTGCGGCTGATGGTGGGCAGGCCGAGGTCGGCGGGCGGGATGGTCTTGGCGGGGGCGCCGGTGCGGATGCCGACACGAAGCTTCGCGCTGCGGGACCGCGGGTTGGCGGCGGTTTCCTCGTCGTCCGGCCCGATGGCCTTGCGGGTGGCCATCTGGAAACGCGCGGCCTCGGGCGTCGTGGCGGGCGCGTAGCGGTTGGCGGCGGGTTCGTGGCCCGAGGCCAGCTGGAAGAACCGCTTCACGATGCGGTCTTCAAGGCTGTGGAAGGTGACGACGGCCAGCTTGCCGCCCGGCTTCAGCGCGCGTTCGGCGGCGGCAAGGCCTTCGGCCAGCTGGTCGAATTCGGTGTTCACCGCGATGCGGATGGCCTGAAAGCTGCGGGTCGCCGGATGGCTTTGGCCCGGTTTCGGGCGCGGAAGCTGGCGCGCGACGATCTCGGCCAGCCGCAGTGTGGTGGTGATCGGCTCTTTCGCCCGCTCGGCCAGGATGGCACGGGCGATGCGGCGCGAGGCATGTTCCTCGCCGTAGTGGTAAAGCACGTCGGCAAGTTCCGCCTCGGCGGCGGTGTTCACCAGATCGGCAGCCGAGGGGCCGTCCTGCGACATCCGCATGTCCAGCGGGCCGTCCTTCATGAAGGAAAACCCGCGCTCGGCCAGATCAAGCTGCATGGAGGAGACGCCAAGGTCCAGCACCACGCCGTCCACGGACTCGCCGGCAAGGCTGTCCATGTCGGAGAAGGTGCCCGGTTTCAGCGTGATGCCGGGGGTATCGGCCAGCCAGCCGGCGGCCAGCTCATGCGCCAGGGGATCGCGGTCGATGCCGATGACGCGATCCGCCCCGGCGGCCAGAAGGCCCCGCGCATAGCCCCCTGCCCCGAAGGTGCCATCCACCCAAAGGCCGGACACCGGCGCGACCGCCGCCAGAAGAGGCCTCAGAAGAACAGGAACATGGGGCGCAGAATTCTCGGAACCGGGGGCCATGGCAGCGGCGGACATCGCGTCACCCGCTGCGGGCGGCGCGCCCGACGAGAGTCAGCGGATCGGTATCATCCTCGTCTTCCTCGTCCTGCTCGGCGGCATAGATTTCGCTGCGATACAGCTTGAAGCGGTTGGTGGCACCGGCAAACACCGCCTCGCCGCCCGTGGTGGCAAGGTCATTGCCAAGAAAGCCCATCTTCTCGCGCACTTTCTGCGGCAGGACGATGCGGCCGTCAGGCTCGATCTCGACCATGACGGAGCGGCTGATCAGGTCGCGTTCGGCGCGGTCGCGCTCGGGCGAGCCAAGCTCCATCGCCTCGATACGATCGGCCAGGGCATCGGCCCCGGCCTTGGAATAGCATTCGACGAAACGCCGCGCCTTGCCGCCGTAGACCATGTACAGCCGCGCGCCGTTCTTTTCGCCTTTCTGGGGATCGTCGGCATCCAGAATGCGGCGGAAGGCCGCCGGGATCGAAACCCGGGCCTTCTTGTCTACCGACTGGTAGATCTCGCCTCTGAACGCCTCAGCCATCTGTCCTGTGGCCTCTGCCAAAACCTGCTACGCACCCTGCGAATGAAAATGGGCGGATCGGACTGCTGCCACTGTCCGATCCGCCTCTGTCCCATCGCTGGGCGTCCAGCTACGCGCGCCACCTGGGGGAGATGTCTGCTCGCTCGCGCGCCGGATCTCTGTCATCCGATGAAAGGGGCTGCCTGTATGAAGCTGCCTTGTTCGCCTTGTTCGGGGTCTTTCGCTGCCCCTGCGTTTTTGTTTGCCCGTTTCATCTTCCGTATGAAAGGGATGACATGGGACGGCATGGGATAGCAAGGGATTTTTCGGGACGGAGCACGCGACATCTTGTTCCCGAGACGGGCCAAAAGCAGCATCTTGTGCCTGAAACACCGCTCACGCGCCTATCAGTAGGTATCACGGCCGTGTGTTCCGCTAGATATTGTGTCGTGATATGCGGTCAAATTTTCCCGTCTGATCCCGTTAATTTTCTCGATCAACGCCGGGCGAGGGCCGATTCACCTGACCGGACGGCAATCAGCGCGCCTTCTGGTTGTGAAATTCCATGAGCACAAGCCGTTTTAAGCCCGTTTTCCCATGAAATCCCAAATTGGTGATTCGTTTCCCACAGGGTCCCAGGCCCGGTGCCGGCCGTGTGGGGGCCCGGCGCCGGCCGGGGTCATCCGATCCCGGGCCAGGCCGGATGGCGGCCGTCCGCGCGCGCCTGACCGGCGGGGCAGGCCAAAGCGCATTTCAGCCGCCGCGCGGGGCGGGCGGCGGACTGTCGTTTGTGGAAGAAGCGGCTGGACGCCGTCTCAGGCCATGCCGCCCGCGATCAGGCGGTGGGCCAGCCGCGCATAGGCTTCGGCCTGCGGGCCGTCGCCGGCCGCGATGGGGGTGCCGCTGTCGCCCGCCTCGCGGACCTCCAGCGCCAGGGGGAGTTCGCCAAGGAAGGGCAGGTCCAGCTTCCGCGCCTCGGTTGCCACGCCGCCATGGCCGAAGATATGCGCCTCATGCCCGCAGTTGGGGCAGACATAGGTCGACATGTTCTCGATCAGGCCAAGGACCGGCGTCTTCAGCTTGGCGAACATGTCGATGGCCTTGCGCGCATCCAGAAGCGCCACGTCCTGCGGGGTGGAGACCACCAGCGCCCCGGTCAGCTGGGTGCGCTGGCACAGGGTCAGCTGCACATCGCCGGTGCCGGGCGGCAGATCGACGATCAGAACATCCAGCGTGCCCCAGGCCACCTGCCCCAGCAACTGCTGCAAGGCGCCCATCAGCATCGGGCCGCGCCAGATCACCGCCTCGTCCTCGCGCAGCATCAGGCCAAGCGACATCATCTTCACACCATGCGCCTCGGGCGGGATGATGGTCTGGCCGTCGGGGCTGGCCGGGCGTTCGGAGACACCCATCATCTTGGCCTGGCTTGGCCCAAGGATATCGGCATCCAGAAGCCCGACCTTGCGCCCCTGCCGCGCCAGCGCGACGGCCAGGTTCGAGGAAACGGTGGATTTGCCCACGCCGCCCTTGCCGCTGGCCACCGCGATGATCCGCGCCACGCCCGAGACCTTCTGCGGCCCGCCCTGCTGCGCGGTCGGATGTCCGCCGATCTTCAGCTGGGGCGGCGGCTCCTTCTTGGCCGGGCCATGCGCGGTCATCACCGCGCTGACCTGCGCCACCCCCGGCATGGCCTTCAGCGCCGCCTCGGCCTGCGCCTGCACAGCACCCAGTGCGCGGGCCTCATCCGGGGTCGCCGCCTCGATCACGAAGCGGATGGTGGCGCCCGCGGCCCCCTCTTCCACGGTCAGCGCACGAATCAGGTCGCGCGAGACGAATGTGCCCCCGCCGGGCAGCGCGATGCCGCCAAGCAGACCAAGGACGCTGTCGCGGGTGACGGACATGGAAAGATTCCCCCTTGCTTTGCGCACAGGGTCCAGCGGTTTGCAGGAAAGGGCAAGGGGCGTTGACCATTTGCTCAAATTTCTGGCAAAGCCTTTGGGATTAATGACATTTTCATGACCAACAGCCATGCGGATGCTGCATGGCAGCATTGCGGACCCGGGCATTGTGCAGTTGCAGCAAAGAGGCCAAGTTAGCGGCAACAGCAGGACAGACCGTCCGCATCAGAAACGAACCGAGGCTTGAGTACCATGGCTTATGCATCCACCGCGTCCTTTTCCAGTCCCAGCCGCGCCCGTCGCCCGTCCGGCTTTTTCGGCACTCTGAAATCGGCCTTCGCCCAGCGCCGCCTCTATGCGCAAACCCTGGCCGAGCTGAATCAGCTGAGCGACCGTGAGCTGGCCGATCTGGGCATCTCGCGGCTGTCCATCGCCCAGGTGGCGCATGAGGCCGCCTACGGCAAATAAGGTTTCTGCGGGGGCCCCTCTCCTCCTCCCTCGGGGTCCCGGCGAAAAGCGGCGCTGCCTCTCCTCCTCCCTCGGCAGCGTCGCACGTTCTATCCGGGTCATCCTGACCCTCATGCCTTTCGGTGGCCCTCTCCTCCTCCCTCGGGCCGGCGAAACCTGCGGCGGTGCCTCTTCTCCTCCCTCGGCACCGCCGCCCATCCTTGCCGGGTCCATCATGACCCGAAGTCTTTCGGCGGCCCTCTCCTCCTCCCTCGGGCCGACGGAACACGGCGGCGGTGCCTCTCCTCCTCCCTCGGCACCGCCGCCCCCTTTTCTTTCCCCCCGCCTGACCCGATAGTCCGCCCCGGCCCATCCCGGAGGCGTCATGCGTGCATCCCTGATCTCGGCCGCCTTCGTGGCGGCGCTGGTGGGCTATGGCTCCACCATCGCGCTGGTGCTGGCGGCGGCCGCGGCCGTGGGCGCGACCGAGGCGCAGACGGCCAGCTGGGTGCTGGCGGTCTGCGTGGCCAAGGCGGTGGGCGCCGCGATCCTTTCCACCTGGCATCGGGTGCCGGTCGTTCTGGCCTGGTCCACGCCCGGCACGGCGCTGGTGGCGGCAACCCATGGGCTGACGATCCAGATGGCGGTGGGGGCCTTCGTGCTGACCGGCCTGCTGATCGCGCTGACCGGGCTGATCCGCCCCCTGGGCCGGGCGGTTGCGATGATTCCCGATGGCATTTCCGGCGGGATGCTGGCCGGTGTGCTGCTTCCCTTCGTGCTGACCGGGGTGGGCGCGGCCGACAGCGCGCCGGTGCTGGTGCTGCCGATGCTGGCGGTCTTCGCGCTGGTGCGGCTGAAGAACCCCGCGGTGGCGGTGATCGCCGCCCTTGCCGCGGGGCTTGCGCTGGCCTTCGCCACCGGCACGCAATGGCCGGCCCTGTCGCTGCCCCTGCCCCGGCTTGAGGTCATCTGGCCGCATTTCGACACGGGCACGGTGATCGGCCTTGCGATCCCGCTCTATCTTGTCACCATGGCCAGCCAGAACCTGCCCGGCTTTGCCACCATGCGCGCGGCGGGGTTCGAGCCGCCGGTGCGCAGCGCGCTTGGCGTGACGGGGCTCATCTCCACCATTGCCGCCTTCTTCGGGGCGCATACCGTGTCGATGGCGGCGATCACCGCGGCAATCTGCATGGGCGACGATGTCCACCCCGACCGCAGCCAGCGCTGGAAGGTGGGCCTGGCCTATGCCGTGTTCTGGGCGCTGCTGGGGCTGTTCTCTCCGGTCCTGCTGACCCTGATCGGCACCCTGCCGCCACAGGTGATGCTGGCGCTGGTCGGCCTTGCCCTTCTGGGCGCGCTGACCGGCGCGCTGGCCACCGCCATGGCCGTCCCCGAGCAACGCTTTGCCGCCGTGCTGACCCTTGGCATCACCGCCGCCGGCGTGCCTTTCCTTGGCATTGGCGCCGCGTTCTGGGGGCTGGTCGCGGGCGTCGCCTTCCATCTGCTGGACCGGGTCGCGCGCAAGGCCTGATGCCCCGACAGCCGCACCCTTGGGGGTTTCACCCCCAAACCCCGAGGATATTTTCAGACAGAAAATGCAATTGCTCTCATCTTGTTTTCTGTCTGAAAATATCCCCGCGCGGCGCGCAGCCCGAGCCGGTTGGCGCGAAACGCGCCAGAGGCGAGAGAAAAGACGTGCGGCGCAAGCCGCTCGATCTGCCTGGACCGGCTGGCTGAAGCGCGCGGATCAGAACGGGATGTCGTCGGCCATGTCCGCGGGCATGACGAAGCGGGCGACGATCTTCTTCTCGCCGGCCTTGTCGAAGCGGATGTCCAGCTTGTCGCCCTCGATCCCGGTCACGCTTCCATAGCCGAACTTGGTGTGGAACACCCGGTCGCCGGGCGAATAGGCGCTGTCGGCGGTCAGCTCGATGGTGGCGTTGCGCGCCCCGCGCGGTTGCGAGGCCGGGCGGATGGCCTGCCGCTCCTGCATGCGCCGCCAGCCGGGCGAGTTGTAGACATCGGCCCGGGTCGCCCGGTCCTCCAGCGTGGACCCGAAGCCGCCCCCGAAACCCGGAGCCGCCGCCGCGCCATAGCCGCCGCCCATCAGGCCGGGCGGGGTCAGCACCTCGACATGATCCTGCGGCAGTTCGTCGATGAAGCGGCTGGGCAGCTGGCTTTGCCACTGGCCATAGACCCGGCGGTTCGAGGCGAAGGAGATCGTGCAGATTTCCTCGGCCCTGGTGATGCCGACATAGGCGAGGCGGCGCTCCTCCTCGATCCCTTTCAGGCCGGATTCGTCCATGCTGCGCTGGCTGGGGAAGAGGCCGTCCTCCCATCCCGGCAGGAAGACCACCGGGAATTCCAGCCCCTTGGCGGCATGGAGAGTCATGATGCTGACCTTCTCGGCCGCATCCTCGGACTCGTTTTCCATGATCAGGCTGACGTGTTCGAGAAAGCCCTGCAGGCTGTCGAACTGTTCCAGCGCCTTGATCAGTTCCTTGAGGTTTTCAAGCCGGCCCTCGGCCTCGGGCGACTTGTCGTTCTGCCACATCGAGACATAGCCCGATTCCTCGAGGATCACCTCGGCCAGCCGGACATGGGTCAGATCGGACTGGGGCGGCGTGTCGGGCAGGATCGGTTCGATCAGCGTGTCGGCCACAGCGGGGCGGGCATGGGCGATGGCCGCGTGCCAGCGGTCCACCGCCTCGACGAAGATGCGCAGCTGGGCCGCGCCCTTGCCGCCGATCCCGCCGCGCGCCAGAAGGCCGCGGGCGCCTTCCAGAAGGCTCATCCCCAGGTCCCGCGCCTCGCGCTGGATGTCCTGCTGCGCCTTGTCGCCAAGGCCGCGCTTGGGCAGGTTGATCACGCGTTCGAAGGCGAGGTCGTCCTCGGGGCTGACCGCCAGGCGGAAATAGGCCATGGCGTCGCGGATTTCCTGCCGTTCGTAGAACCTGGGCCCGCCGATGACGCGATAGGGCAGGCCGATGGTCAGGAAGCGGTCCTCGAAGGCGCGCATCTGGTGGGAGGCGCGGACGAGGATCGCCTGCCCGTCCAGGCCGATCGGATCATGGTGGCGGGTGCCGCGCTGCAGGGCTTCGATCTCTTCGCCGATCCAGCGCGCCTCTTCCTCGCCGTCCCAATGGCCGATCAGGCGGACCTTCTCGCCCTGTTTGATGTCGGTCCAGAGCGTCTTGCCCAACCGTCCGGCGTTGGCGCTGATCACGCCCGAGGCGGCGGCAAGGATGTGGGGGGTGGAGCGGTAGTTCTGTTCCAGCCGGATCACCGTGGCGCCGGGGAAATCCTTCTCGAACCGCAGGATGTTGCCGACCTCGGCGCCGCGCCAGCCGTAGATCGACTGGTCGTCGTCGCCCACGCAGCAGATGTTGCGGTGCGCCTGAGCCAACAGCCGCAGCCACAGGTATTGGGCGACGTTGGTGTCCTGATATTCGTCGACAAGGATGTAGCGGAACCAGCGCTGGTATTGCGCCAGCACATCGGAGTGCCGCTTGAAGATTTCCACGCAATGCAACAGCAGGTCGCCGAAATCGCAGGCGTTCAGGCTGCGCAGCCGGTCCTGATAGCGCCTATAAATTTCTTTTGCAGTGACAACCGGCCTGTCAGGCTGAATCGCCACTGCCCGGCGATCAACACTGTTATAATTAGGCGTCGAGTGAACCTTATCGAAGTCCTCGACAAGGCGCTCAAAATCGATCACGAAATCGTCTTTGTCGGGCACTCGAAGTGGTGTGCGTGCTTGGTTCTTCCACTGGTCAATTTTTCCAGCGACGAGCCGCGGTGGCCATCGCTTCATATCAAGTTTTTCCGGCTCCATGATTTGTTTGATCAGCCGCAGCTGGTCGTCCGTATCAAGGATGGTGAAGCTGGGCTTCAGGCCGACAAGCTCGGCATGGCGGCGCAGGATCTTCACGCTCAGCGAGTGGAAAGTGCCCATCCATCTCAGGTCGGGGATATTAAATGGAGTATTTCTCAGCCGCGTTTTCATTTCCTGCGCGGCTTTGTTGGTAAATGTAACCGCGAGAATTTCATCGGGCCTTGCGCGGCCTGACGTCCAGATGTGAGCCACGCGCGCCATCAGCGCCTTGGTCTTGCCGGTGCCGGCGCCGGCCAGCATCAGGACGGGGCCGTCCAGCGTCTCGACCGCGCGGCGCTGCGCGGGGTTGAGGTCGTCCAGATAGGGCGCGGCACGCGCGGCCATGGCGCGCTGCGAGAGCGGCACGGAGGCGGGCACGGGGCCGTTCAGCGGATCATCGTCGTCCCAGGGGTCCATGGCCGCAGGATAGCCGGGCTTTGCGGCAAGGGAAAGCGCCGTTCTCGGATTGTTCAGGCCATATGCGGGCGGTTCATCCGGGCGGGAACCGGCGGGACTTCGCCCCGCCTGCTGACACGCCCGCCCGGCCGGGCAAAAGGTGCCTTGCGGGCCGCGCGGGCGACGGCTTACGCCGGACCGCCCCTAGACCCCCGGATACTCGCGCCGCAGGCCCTCGGAATAGCGGGCGAAGAGCCGGGCGAAAGTGGCGATGTCATCCTCGGTCCAGTCGGCGAAGATGCGGGCGTTGCGCTGCCATTTCGCACCCAGGAAAGCCTGCATCAGCGCATGCCCCCGCTCCGTCGGGTTCAGGATCGAGCGGCGGCCGTCCTCCTGGCTGACGCCGCGGGCGACCAGCCCCCGTTCGACCAGATCGGCGGCGATCCGGCTGGCGCGCGACGGGTCCAGCGTCAGCTCTTCGGCCAGAAGCCCGACGGTGGGCTCCTGTGGTGCGGGCCGGCCGTAGCCGCCGCGGATCCGCATAAGGGCGGACAGGGCGTGGAACTGCGAGGCTTCAAGCCCGGTGTCCAACTCTCGCATCAGGGTCTGCGGCAGGTCGCCCTTCATCACCCGGCGGACGTAGAGGAAGTGCTCGGCATCGAAATCCAGCAGCGCCGCGATGGCTGCGGGCGAAAAGCCCTGCCCTTCCAGATGCCCCGCCACCTGCGCGCGATAGGCGGCCGAACTCTTGCCGGGCATGACATTTGCCGTGGCATCGCTTGCGGAAGGGGGTGGCGCTTCGGGGCCGGCAGGAAGATTCACGGGCGTGCCTCTGTCAATATACTGCTCATGGCATTTATATGCCATTGACACATATCTGCCTGCAAGGCATTTATTGTCGCATCAATGATTCCGCATTTGCGACGGTTTTCCCATGTCATCTTCGTCTTCCGCTTCTTCTGCCGCCCCGGCGGCCACACCTGACGCTGCCGCCCAGGGCACCGTGACGGGCGCATCTTCGGTGCGGCTGGTCATCGCCTCGGTCGCGGTGCTGCTTTTGCTGGCCGCGCTGGACCAGACCATCGTCTCCACCGCGCTGCCGACCATCGTCGCCGACCTTGGCGGGCTTGAGCATCTGAGCTGGGTGGTCACCGCCTATATCCTTGCCTCGACCATCGTGGCCCCGCTTTATGGCAAGCTGGGCGACCTCTACGGGCGGCGGCGGATGGTGATCGTCTCGGTCTCGATCTTCCTGACCGGGTCGATCCTCTGCGGCCTGGCGCAAAGCATGGGCTTCCTGATCGTCTCGCGCGCCATTCAGGGCCTGGGGGGCGGCGGGTTGTTCGTGCTGGCGCTGTCGATCATCGCCGATGTGCTGCCCCCGGCCGAGAGAGGCAGGATCCAGGGCGTCTTTGCCGGCGTCTTCGGCGTCTCGTCGGTGATCGGGCCGCTGATCGGCGGCTGGTTCGTCGAGATCGCCAGCTGGCACTGGATCTTCTACGTCAACCTGCCCTTCGGCCTGGCCGCGCTTGCCGGGTTCATCTGGGGCTTCCATGCCCCGACCCAGCGCGTCGAGCACAGGATCGACTATGCCGGCGCGGCGCTTCTGTCGCTGACCCTTGGCGCGCTGGTGCTGGTGACCTCGCTTGGCGGGCGGACCTTCGCCTGGGACAGCCCCGGGGCGATCGGGATGATCGCGGCGGCCGGGCTGGGGCTGGCGGCCTTCCTCTGGGTCGAGTCGCGCGCGGCCGAACCGGTGCTGCCGCTGAGCCTGTTCCGCGGCAATGTGTTCAACGTCACCTCGGCCATCGGCTTCGTCTCGGGGGCGATGCTCTTTGGCACCGTCACCTTCATCCCGGTCTGGCTGCAGATCGCCCGCGGCGCCAGCCCGACCCAGTCGGGATGGGAGATGATCCCGCTGACCTTGGGCATCCTGCTCGCCTCGACGGTTTCGGGGCGCTACATGGGCCGCACCGGACGGTACCGGCTGCTGCCGCAGGTCGGGCTGGCGATTGCGGCCTGCGGGATCGCGGTGCTGACCCAGCTGGACCCCGCGATGCCCCGGCCGCTGCTGTGGGGTGCCCTCCTGGCCATCGGCGCCGGCCTTGGCACCGTGTTCCCGGTGGTCACGACCGCCGTCCAGAACACCGTGCCGCGCCACCAGATCGGCACCGCCACCGCGGCGGGCCTGATGTTCCGGCAGGTGGGCGGCTCGATCTCGGTCGCGGCCTACGGCGCGATCTTCGCCGCCGGCATGGCGGCGGCCCTGGGGGCTGCAGGCCATGGGGCGGTGCATGTGGCCGAACTCGGGCCGCAGATGATGTCCGGCCTTGGCGAGGCGGACAGGGCACTGGTCGGCCAGGCGGTGTCCGACAGCCTGCGTCCGGTATTCTGGATCAGCCTTGTTCTGGTGGGGATCGGTTTCGCGCTGACCTTCATCCTGAAAGAGGTGCCGCTGGTGAACCGGCTGGTGCCGAAGGGCGAATGACACCGCGGCCCGTCCGGACGCCTCGATCCCGGAAGGAAATCGGCTTCATCTTGGCCCAAATATCCCACGGGGGTGCGGGGGTGTGAAACCCCCGCCCCGGCCAGCCGCAAGGCGCAAATCCCGCGGAATTTGTCGCTGCGCGCACTTGCGCCGCGTCGCAGCATCCCTAGAGTGCGCGTCATAAAGTCACGCCGGGGGAACCGAACGATGCCCGAGTTCAAGAAGATCCTTGTCGCCAACCGCGGCGAGATCGCCATCCGCGTGATGCGGGCCGCCAATGAAATGGGCAAGAAGACCGTCGCCGTCTACGCCGAAGAGGACAAGCTCTCGCTGCACCGCTTCAAGGCCGACGAGGCCTATCTGATCGGTGAGGGACTGTCGCCGGTGGGCGCCTATCTCTCGATCCCCGAGATCATCCGCGTGGCGCGCATGGCCGGTGCCGACGCGATCCACCCCGGCTACGGCCTGTTGTCGGAAAACCCCGATTTCGTCGAGGCTTGCGATGCCGCCGGCATCACCTTCATCGGCCCGCAAGCCGCGACCATGCGCGCCCTTGGCGACAAGGCATCGGCCCGCAGGGTGGCCATCGCGGCCGGCGTGCCGGTCATCCCGGCCACCGAAGTGCTGGGCGATGACATGGCGCTGGTCAAGATGCAGGCCAAGGAGGTCGGCTACCCGCTCATGCTCAAGGCGTCCTGGGGCGGTGGCGGGCGCGGGATGCGTCCGATCCTGTCCGAGGACGAGCTTGAGGCCAAGGTGCGCGAGGGCCGGCGCGAGGCCGAGGCCGCCTTCGGCAACGGCGAAGGCTATCTTGAAAAGATGATCCTGCGCGCCCGCCACGTCGAGGTGCAGATCCTTGGCGACAAGCAGGGCAACGTCTGGCACCTGTGGGAGCGCGACTGCACCGTCCAGCGCCGCAACCAGAAGGTCGTCGAACGCGCCCCCGCCCCCTACCTGAGCCAGGACCAACGCGAGGCGGTCTGCGAGATGGCCCGCCGCATCTGCGCGCATGTCGATTACGAATGCGCCGGCACGGTCGAATTCCTGATGGATATGGACAGCCAGGAATTCTACTTCATCGAGGTGAACCCCCGCGTCCAGGTCGAACACACCGTTACCGAGGAAGTGACCGGCGTGGACATCGTGCAGGCCCAGATCCTGATCGAAGAGGGCAAGTCGCTGCCCGAGGCAACCGGCCTTGCCAGCCAGGCCGAGGTCAAGCTGAACGGCCACGCCGTGCAGTGCCGGGTGACCACCGAAGATCCGCTGAACAACTTCATCCCCGATTACGGCCGTCTGACCGCCTATCGCAGCGCCACCGGCAACGGCATCCGGCTGGATGGCGGCACGGCTTACGCCGGCGGGGTGATCACGCGGTATTACGACTCGCTTCTGGTCAAGGTCACCGCCCATGCGCAAACCCCGGAAAAGGCGATTGCGCGGATGGATCGGGCCTTGCGCGAATTCCGCATCCGCGGTGTGGCGACGAATATCGAATTCGTCATCAACCTGCTGAAGCACCCGACCTTCCTTGACTACTCCTATACGACGAAGTTCATCGACACGACGCCCGCCCTCTTCCAGTTCAAGAAGCGGCGCGACCGGGCGACCAAGATCCTGCTTTATATCGCCGATATCACCGTGAACGGCCACCCCGAGACCGCAGGCCGCGTGAAGCCCCCCGCCGAAGCCCGCGCGCCGAAACCCCCGGCCCCCAAGGGCGAGCCGGCAATGGGCACGCGCAACCTGCTGGAGCAGAAGGGCCCGCAGGCGGTGGCGGACTGGATGCGCCAGCAACAGAAGGTGCTGATCACCGACACCACCATGCGCGACGGCCACCAGTCGCTCCTGGCGACGCGGATGCGGTCGATCGACATGATCAAGGTGGCGCCGACCTATGCCGCCAACCTGCCGCAGCTGTTCAGCGTGGAATGCTGGGGCGGGGCCACCTTCGACGTGGCCTACCGCTTCTTGCAGGAATGCCCCTGGCAGCGGCTGCGCGACCTGCGGGCGGCGATGCCGAACCTGATGACGCAGATGCTGCTGCGCGCCTCGAACGGCGTCGGCTATACCAACTACCCGGACAATGTTGTTCGATCCTTCGTATTCCAGGCCGCCAAGACCGGCGTCGATGTGTTCCGCGTGTTCGATTCCCTCAACTGGGTCGAGAACATGCGGGTCGCCATGGATGCCGTGGTCGAGGCCGGAAAGCTGTGCGAGGGCACGATCTGCTACACCGGCGACATGCTGAACCCGGACCGGGCGAAATATGACTTGAAATACTACGTCGACCGCGCGCAGGAACTGAAGGCGGCCGGCGCGCATGTGCTTGGCCTGAAGGACATGGCGGGGCTGCTGAAGCCCGCCGCCGCCCGGGTTCTGGTCAAGGCGCTGAAACAGGAAGTCGGCCTGCCGGTCCATTTCCATACCCATGACACCAGCGGCGCCGCCGCCGCAACGATCCTTGCCGCCTGCGATGCCGGGGTGGATGCGGTGGACGCGGCGATGGACGCCTTCTCGGGCGGCACCTCGCAGCCCTGCCTTGGCTCCATCGTCGAGGCCCTGCGCCACACCGACCGCGACACCGGGCTGGACATGGGCGCGATCCGCGAAATCTCGAACTACTGGGAGGGCGTGCGCAACCAGTATGCGGCCTTTGAATCCGGCCTGCCCTCGCCGGCCTCAGAGGTCTATCTGCACGAAATGCCCGGCGGCCAGTTCACCAACCTGAAGGCGCAGGCCCGCAGCCTTGGACTTGAGGAACGCTGGCACGAGGTGGCGCAGGCCTATGCCGATGCCAACCAGATGTTCGGCGACATCGTCAAGGTGACGCCCAGTTCCAAGGTCGTCGGCGACATGGCGTTGATGATGGTGGCCCAGGGGCTGACCCGCGCGCAGGTGGAGGACCCGAACGTCGATGTGGCCTTCCCCGACTCGGTCGTCGACATGCTGAAGGGAAATCTTGGCCAACCCCACGGCGGCTGGCCGCAAGGCATCCTGAAGAAAGTGCTGAAGGGCGAGGCCCCGCTGACCGAACGGCCCGGCAAGACCCTGCCGCCGGTCGATCTTGAGGCGGCGCGGGCCAAACTCTCGGCCGAGCTGAACGGGCTGAAGGTCGATGACGAGGATCTGAACGGCTATCTGATGTATCCCAAGGTCTTCCTGGACTACATGGGCCGCCACAAGGCCTATGGCCCGGTGCGGGTGCTGCCGACGCGGACCTTCTTCTACGGCATGCAGCCGGGCGATGAGATCACCGCCGAAATCGACCCCGGCAAGACGCTGGAAATCCGCTTGCAGGCCGTGGGAGAGACCGCCGAGGACGGCGAGGTGAAGGTGTTCTTCGAGCTGAACGGCCAGCCCCGGGTGATCCGGGTGCCGAACCGTGCGGTGAAGGCCAAGACCGCCGCCCGCCCGAAGGCCGCCGAGGGCAATCCCCTGCACATCGGCGCGCCGATGCCCGGCGCCGTGGCCTCGGTTGCCGTGGCGGTGGGGGCCAGGGTGCGGGCGGGCGACCTTCTGTTGACCATCGAGGCCATGAAGATGGAGACTGGCCTGCACGCCGACCGCGAGGCGACCGTGAAGGCGCTGCACGTCGGTCCCGGCGCGCAGATCGAGGCCAAGGATTTGTTGGTGGAGTTGGAATGATGTTGCGTTTGCTGACCGGACTGACCCTGGCGGCGGGGCTTGCCCTCGCCCTGCCCGTTGCGGGTTTCGCGCAGGACGATGTGATCGAGTATGCCCCCGACGATGCGGTGATGGAGGCCGCCATCGCCGAAGCCCGGGCCACCCTGCCGCTGTTTCTTGAACATGCGCTGGACGCCAAAGGCTACGGAATCGAGGGTGCGGTGCTGAAGGTCGGCTTCCCGACGCAGGGCAGGACCAGCATGTCGAAGGAACATATCTGGGTCAGCCCCTTCGCCCTCCATCCCGACGGGACCTTCGTCGGCCTTCTGGCCAATGCCCCGGTGGATCTTGGCGATCTGCAAGAGGGCGACCAGGTCGAGTTCAGCCAGGACATGATCTCGGACTGGCATCTGACCGAACCGTCGGGTCTGTTCCGGGGCAGCTACACCTCGCGGGTGATGTATGACGCGGGGGCTTTTGGCGACACGCCCTTCGAGCAGATCTTCACGGCAGAGCCGGTGCCGGCCGACTGGAAATAGCTTGCCAGGCGGCATCGCCGTCTTCTCGGTGCTGGTGCCCGGCCATGCCCGCTTTCTGCAAGCCGGCGTCGCCTTCGAAGCCCCGCCCAGGGATGAACCCTATGGCCGCGTCGCCGTCTTCCGCGACCCTTGGGGCAACCGCCGAGACCTGATCCGCTTTGCCGATCCCGCCAGCCGCTGCGGCACGGGCTGACCGCCCCCACCCTGCCCGCCGGTCGGCGGGAAAAATCCGCAACCCTTCGTTTTTCCCCTTGCGTCCCGTCCCGGGCCTGACTAGATCACCGCCTGTCCAGACGGTGCGGGCGTAGCTCAGGGGTAGAGCATAACCTTGCCAAGGTTAGGGTCGTGAGTTCGAATCTCATCGCCCGCTCCATCCGGACCAAATTTGCGCAGGCATAAGTGGCGTCCTCCGGGGCGCCATTTGCGTTCCGGGCCTTGCGAACATCGCTTGTCGTCACACCGCAGACAGGATGGCCCGCACGCGCGGCCGGTCCGGCGAAGCTTCAAGCCGGATCGCCGACGGCACCTTCTGCCGCCCCGCACCAGCCGCCACCTGAACGCGAAGGTCGCCCGGCCCAAGATGGTCATGCCACAGAGCAGGTCCGATCGAGATGGCGGACCGTCTCGAACAGGACCGCCGCGCCCTGGGAGAGATGGTGCTTCTCTGTCCACTCGTCCGGGCAATGGCTGCGGCCATCAAGGTTGGGCACGAAAAGCATCGCGGCCGGTGCGATCCTTGCGAAGAAGGCCGCGTCATGCCCTGCACCGCTTGCCATGTCCTGCGTCCGCAATCCCTGCGCGGCCGACACCTCCCGCAGAAGCGCGACAAGCGCGGGATCGAAACCCACCGGCCGCCCCCGGGACAGGACCCGGAACGATGCGACCCTTGCGCCATAGGCCTGCGCACAGCCTTCGGCCGAACCGGCCAGGTCGGCAAGGAAGCCGTCTGTCGCGGCCTCGGTCACCGCCCGGACTTCGACCAGCAGTCGGGCGGTTCCGGGAACCACGTTCGCGGCGTTCGGAGTGACCTCGATCTCGCCTGCCGTTGCCACGAAATGCCCCTGCCCCGCAGCGGCCCCCGCCTCGGCCAGTGCACGCACGGCCAGCACGACGGAGGCTGCGGCCACCAGCGCATCGCGCCTGTCGGCCATGCCGGTGGTCCCGGCATGGTCGGCCCGCCCCTCGATCACGATCTCGACCCGCGTGATCCCCACCACAGAGGTGACGATCCCCAGATCAAGGCCGGTGGCCTCCAGCACCCGCCCCTGCTCGATGTGCAACTCCAGCCAGGCGCATAGATCCTCGCGCCGCGCCGAGGCGATTTCATCGGGCGCGCCTCCCATGCGGCCGATGGCCTGCGCCAAGGTTTCGCCGTCCGCCTTGCGTCTGGTCAGGAAATCTTCCGGCAACGCCCCCGCGATCGCGCGCGAGCCGATGCAGGACAGGCCGAATTCGCTGACCTCTTCGGCCAGGCAATCCACCACCTCGACCGCATGTCGCAGCCGGATGCCGCGCTCCTGCATCGAACGGACGGCCTCCAGCGCCACGATCACCCCTGCCGTGCCGTCGAAGCGCCCGCCGCCCGGCACCGTGTCGGAGTGCGAGCCAAGCGCGATGGTGCCGGCCCCGGCGTCAGTCCCCTCGATCCGCCCGATCAGGTTGCCCGCCGCGTCGATCCGCACCGTCAGGCCGGCGGCGCGGAACCGCGCGGTCAGCCAGGCGCGTCCGTCCAGGAAGGTGGCAGAGAAGGACCGCCGGGTATAGGGCCGTCCCGGTTCGGTCAGTTCGGCCAAGGCCATCAGGTCATCCCAGATGCGCTGACCATCCACCGGCAGATTGTGGCGCAGCTCGGGCGTCATTCCGGGGCGCCCGGCAGGGGCCGCACGAACTGCCCGGCACCGGGTTCGGCAAGCACGCGGCTGCCGTCGAACACCATCCGGCCGCGCTGGTAGGTGGCCGCGACGGTCCAGGGCAGGTCCATCCCGTCATAGGGGCTCCAGTCCACGGCGTTATGCCCGCTTTGCGCAGCAAGGTAGCGGCGCGTGCGCGGGGCGAGGACCGCAATATCGCCGTCCCGCCCGATGCCGATGCCGCCCTTGCGATGCGTCAGGCGGAAATGGCGCGCCGGGTTCTCGGCCAGCAGCCGCGCCGCCCATGTCACCGGCAGGCCGCGTTCGTGCAAGCCCTTGACCAGCAACGGCAGCAGAACCTCCAGCCCCGGCACGCCCGAGGCGTTCTTCAGGATGTCGGGATCGTTCTTCCGGTCCAGCGTCCAGCTGACGTGGTCCGATGAGACAAGGCCGACATTGCCCGCCGCCAGATGGGCCCAGAGCTTCTCGCGCTCGGCCCGGGGCCGGACGGGCGGGTTGATCTTGGCAAGACCTCCCAGCCGCGCCACGTCATCCTCTTCGGTCAGGGTCAGGTAGTGGATGCAGGCCTCCACCGTCGCACGATGCCCCATGCCGCGATAGGCGCTGGCCAGATCGTAGCCACGCCCCAGAGAGCAATGCACCACATGGGCATGGCAGCCGGTGGCGGCACCGATCTCATAGACTTGCGCCATGGCCAGCACCTCGGCCAGTTCGGGCCGGGCCAGCCCATGCGCACGATGATCGGCCGGGCCATGATGGGCGCGAACATGCGCGGTCGCCGCGTCCACCACCTCGTGGTCCTCGTTGTGCACACCCGCCACAAGACCATGGCGCGCGATCTCGGCACAGCAGGCGGCCAGCGTCTGCGGCGGCAGGCGGGGAAAGCGCACCGGATGGGTGCCATAGGTCGAGAACTTGAAGGCGGCCACGCCTGCCCCGACCAACTCGGCCACGCGCAGCGGCCCCTCGTCGGGGTGGCAGGTGCCGTGCAGCGCGAAATCCACCCGGGCCAGCGCCTCGCCTTCGGCGACCTTGGCCCTGACCCGGTCGGCCGAGCAGATCAGGTCGCCATCGTCATAGGGCATGTCGACGATGGTCGTCACCCCGCCGGCCGCAGCCGAACGCGTGGACCCGGCAAATCCCTCGTGCCCGGCCTGGCTGCGGCTGTGGACATGCGGGTCGATCGCCCCCGGCAGGATCAGCGCCCGCCCGTGATCGTGCCGCTCCGTCGCGGCCGGGCCCGTCCCCGTCCCGAAAGCGACCACCCGCCCGTCCGAGATGGCGACAAAGCCGCCCTCCAGCACCCTGTCGGTCAGCACGACATCGCCGGTCAGCACCAGATCGCAGGTCATCTCCGGCCCCCCTTCCCGGCTTGGCAGATGCGGCAGACTAGGATGCGCATCCGGGCGCAAGCCCATAAGCATGATTGAACGCATCATGCGATATGTCTAACGATGGGCCATGCTGCCGGCCCGATCCCTTGTCTACTTCCTTGCCACGCTGCAGACGGCAAGCCTGACCGCGACGGCACGCCGCTTCGGGGTTTCGGTGCCCACCGTCAGTTCCAGCATTGCCCGGCTGGAGGCGCAGCTTGGCCATCCGCTGTTCCTGCGCACGCCACGCGGGCTTGTCGCCTCCGAAGCCGCAGTTGGGGCGGCCGGGCAGATCGCCGACATCCTGTCCGGCCTGACCGCATTCGAGACCGGCGCCGCGGCCGGGGTTCCGCCGGACCTGGACCTGCACCGCTGCCACGATCTTCGCCTGTCCTTGCGCCTGATCACCCGTTTCGCCGCAGTGTTCGAGGCGGGAAGCATCGGCAACGCTGCCGCCGCCCTGCGCGTGACGCAGCCGCAGATCAGCCGGCAGATCGCCGAACTGGAAACGCTGCTTGAAACGCCGCTTTTCGACCGCCACTCCTACGGTGTCACGGCAACCCCGGCGGCGCAGCGTCTTTACGCCCGCGCCCGGCCGCTCTGCGATGCAGCCGAGGCGCTGGTCCGGCACGGCAACCGCCGGTTCTCGGCCGATCTGAACACCACCAGGCTGGGTTCCGTCCCGCCCTTCCACCCCGAAAGCCGGCTTGCGGGGCTGCTCTGCACCCTGTGCATCCGCTGGCCCGCCCGCCATCCCGGCACCAGTCTCGCCATCACGACCGAGGCCACGGACGGGCTGGTGGCGGCGCTGATGGCGGGCACGCTGCACGCCGCGATCGTCGAGACCGACGAGGTGCCCGAGGGTTGCGCCAGCCGCATGCTGTTCCGGTCGGAACTTGAGCTGCTGGTCGGCGCCGCTGCGCCCGATGCCTCGGCCGAGACGATCCTCGCGACCTGCCCCCTTGCCCTGCAAAGCCGCGCCTCTGGCCTGCGGCGGCTGACCGACGGCTGGCTGCGCCACCGCGGTCTGGTGCCTCCCTTCCTGCTGGAAGTCGATTCCATGCCTGTCATCGGTAGGCTGGTCGCACAATCGGACCATTGCTCGGTCATCCCGCACGGCGCCTATCCGGCGGACGGCCGCATCATCCGGACCCTGCCCCTGCCCGAGGCGCCGATCTTCTCGCAAAGCCTGATCTGGCGCCGCGACATGGCGGCCACCCGGCAGCTGCGCCGCCTGCTGGATCTGGTCGATCAGGCGCTGAAAGCCTGACCGCATGCCGCCTTGTCCATTCCGCATGGCACAGGCCAGGACGGCAGGGCTAGCCTGCCCCATCCTCGCCGTACGGGTCGCTCCATGACTGTTTCCCTTTCCACCCGCCACGACATCACGCTGGACACCTTCCGCGCCGTCGCCTGGCAGGGCGAGCGGATCGCCCTGCCAGAGGAGGTGCTTGCCCGTCTTGCCGCCCTGCGCCTGCACTACGAGCGCCTGATCACCGGCGGGTCGGAGAAGGGTATCTACGGCATCAGCGTCGGACAGGGCGAGATGGCGGTCAATGCCATGACCGGCGAAGAGGTTGACCGGCTGGCGCGGATGAAACCGCTGGCGGCGGCCGTGACCTTCGGCCCGTCCTATCCGCGCCGGGTGCTGCGCGGGATCGTGCTGGCGCGGCTGGCCAACCTTCTGGGCGGTCATGGCGGCGGCACGGTGCGGCTGGTGCAGGACATCGCCGCCATGCTGAACGACGACCGCATTCCCGACCTGTCGCAGTCGGGTCATGGCGGCCCGGGCGAGATCCTTGCGCTCTACAAGCTCTTTGCCGATCTCAGCCAGTCGCGCGACCTTGTCGCCGGCGAACGCGGTGCGCTGATCAACGGCGCGCCCTGCGCGGCGGCCCTGCTGGCGGACGCGGCCCTTGTGGCCGGGCAGCGCATCGAGCTTGCCGAACATGTGCTGGCGCTTGCCCTTGATGCCTTCAACGCGCCGGACGAGCATTACCGCCGCGATCTGGGCGATCTCTGGGGCGGCGATCACAACCGCACCGCCTTTGCCCGCCTGTCGCGCCTGCTGGCGCATGATCACCCGATCCCGCAGCGCGACCATCAGGCGCCGGTCAGCTTCCGCAGCGTGCCTGCGATGCTGGGCCTGTCGCATTGGGCGCTGGCCGGGGCGCAGGAACTGGCCGCGCAGGCGCTGTCGGCCGTCAGCCACAATCCCGTCTGGCTGCCGCCGTCAGCGGCCCATCCCGATGGCGAGACCTTCAGCACCGTCGGCTACAACAACGCCATGGCCGCACCTGCCATGGACAACCTTGCCGCCGCTTCGGTCGAGTTGTGCCTTGTCTGCGAACGGCTTTCGACCGGGCTGATGAACAGCCGCGTCAGCGGAATGCCCGAATTCCTGCTGACCGACCGCGACGCCGGGAATACCGACGGTCACGGCGCCATCGGCTATATTCCCATGGCGATCGTGGGCTATCTGGAAGAGGCCCGCGCGGCTGCGCAGCGCACCTTCACCCCGCCCAGCGACATGTCGGTCTACGGGCAGGACAACGTGGCTTCGACCGCCTTCCTGGCCTGGCCGAAACAGGAGACCGCCGGGCGCTGCCTTGACGCCTGCCTCGCGCTTCTGGGGGTGGTTGCAAGCCAGGCGTTCCATGTGACCGGACGCAAGCCCCGTTCGGCCCCGCTGGCCGAAACCCTTGCCACGATCCGCGCCCATGTCCCGCCGGTCAGCGACGACCGCGTCCTTGGCCCCGAAATCGGCCGGCTTTCCGGGGCCTTCCGGGCCGGGCTTTACCCGCCGGAGTGAGCGTCCGTCAGCCGTCCTTCCAGCGGTCGACGGCATCGGAATGCAGACCCAGAAGGTCCAGCGCCCGTCCTGCGCTGTGGTCGATGATCTCCTGCACCGTTTGCGGCCTGGGGTAGAAGGCCGGCACCGGCGGCATGACGATCCCGCCCGCCTCCGTCACCGTCACCATGTTGCGGCAATGGATCAGGTTCAGCGGCGTCTCGCGCAGCATCAGCACCAGCCGCCGCCGTTCCTTCAGCACCACATCCGCCGCCCGCGCGATCAGCGTTCCGCCGATCCCCGCGGCAATCTCGCCAAGGCTCTTTGCCGAACAGGGGGCGATGATCATGCCGTCGGTCAGGAAAGAGCCGCTGGCGATCGGCGCGGCGATGTCGGCATTGTCGTAGACCCGCGTCGCCCGATCCTCGAAGTCGCGGACCTTCAGGTCGCTTTCATGCGCGAGCGAGACCTTCGCCGACCGCGACATGACGAAATGGCTTTCCACCCCCATCCCGGCCAGCAGCTCCAGGATGCGCAGCGGATATTCCGGCCCCGAAGCCCCGCTGAAGGCGACGATCACCCGCCGCTTGCGCGCACCTGCCATCAATAGCTCTCCAGTTCGGCCGCGATGCGCGTCAGGATCGCCGAGGGGACGCGGGCGTATTCAGACCGGCTGCCGGCCTCGCCGTCGCCCGGGCGCGTGGTCGCGACGATGCCGATCTTGGTGACGGTCATCCCGTCATGCACCGGATCGCAGCGGTCGGCCTTGGCGCCCTCGATCACGATCATGTCCTCATGCCCGCGGAACCGCGCGGCAACGGACCATTCCACCGCCACCGGATCTTCGGGGTCGATGTCGTCCTCGACCACGGTGACATGTTTCAAGAGGTTCACCAGCCCCATGGCCAGCATCACCGCCCGCTTGCCCTCGCCCGGTTTCGGGCGGTGCATGGTGATCACGGCGTGAAGCCGCCCCATCCCGCCCGGCGTGACGAAGACCCGCCGCACCGCCGGGATCACCGCCCGCAACTGCACCGTAAGCGTCGCCCCGATGGCGACCGCCCCCATCAGGCAGTGTTCGCTGGCATAGCCGGGCAGAACCACCTGAAGGATCGGATCGCGCCGGTGCGTGACCGCCGTTGCCTCTGCCGCGATCCCCGGCCCGTAGCGCACATAGAAGCCCGGAAACTCGGATACCGCCCCTTCCTCGATCAGGTCCGCGGGGTCGAGCAGCGCCTCGATCACGATCTCGGCCCCTGCCGGAACCTCCAGACCGACCGTCCTGCACCGCACCAACCGCAGCGGCTCACCCAGGAGTCCCCCGGCGATGTCGAACTCGTCCTCACCGAGTTTCACATACATCTGCGAGGCCAGAAGCACCGCCGGATGATTGCCGATGGCCACGGCGATCTCCAGCTTCCGCCCCATGGCCCTGGCCTTCTCGGCAAGGATAAAAAGATGATGGTTGCGCGCGATCCCCGCCATCATCCGCCCGCCACCCTCAAGCCGCAGCCGCGCGATCGACACGTTGCGCAGCCCGGTCTCGGGGTCCTTCGCGACAATCACCCCGGCCGTGATGTAGGGCCCCTCCTCGCGCTCGAACCAGGTCGGCACCGGCAGAAGGGTGCCAAGGTCAAGCGGTGCGGGATGCACCACCTCCTGCACGGGAGCATCTTCCACGACGACCGGCGGGATCGTCGCCTCGACCGCGCGGGCGCAATGGGCGTCCAGGTCCTGCACGGCGATCCCGAGGCCCCGGGCAAATCGCCCGCGCGCATTCAGCAGGTTGCCTGCGACAGAGACGCCGGAGCCTGCCACATGCCGGAAATGCTGGGCGGGACCGGCCTCCCGCAGCCCCAGGAGGGCGCTGATCTCGAAGCGCGGATCGACGCGCCGCGACACCTCGTGCATCTGTCCCGCGGCGGACAACTGCTGCATGTACCAGCGCAGGCTTTGCGGATCCTCCACCATCTTCGACCTCAGACACCGACCATTCGGCAGAAGCCTGCGAAGAGGCCGCCTGCCAAGCAAATGCGTTCAGCCTTATCCACCATGTCAAATGGCGAAGAGGACCGCATTCGGGATGCCTATGACCTCGAAAAATTCGCGTCGGAAGACCTCTTTCCCGTGTCATGACACAGCAACAGGCCGGAATCGCACCATTCCTGCCGACTGAACTGGACCTCATCCGGACCCACGGACGATGGCGGGGCCGCCCCCGTCTGCGCGCAGAAGGAATGCCACATGATAACTGACACCCCCGGCCTGCTTGACGCGATCCGCGCGCGCTTCGCCCATGTCGATGAATGTCCCTTCGCCGGGCCGCGGGTGTTCTTCGAGAATGCGGGCGGCGCGTTGCGGCTGCGCTCGGTCATCGAGACCTCTGCCGCCTATGCCGGCTATCCAGACAACCAGGGTCGCGCCAACCCCGCATCGCAGGCGCTGATGGCTGCGATCGGGAAGGGCAAGCAGGACATGCGGCTGTTCCTGAACGCGCCGGCGGGCCAGGTTTTCGTCGGTGAGAGCGGAACGGAAGTGCTGTTCCGGCTGATCCGCACGGCGGCCCTGGGGGCGGCGAAGGACGGCGTGATGCTGGGCTCCACGCTGGAACATCCCGCCTCGCGCAGCGCCATGGCCCGCTGGGCAAAAGAGACCGGGCGCGAGCATGTGCTCGTCACGCATGACGATGCCAGCGGGACGGTTTCACTCAAGGCCTATCTTGAAAAGATCACCCCCGATGTCCGCGTGGCAAGCATCGTGCAGACCTCGCCCGTCACCGGGATGTCGGTTGATGTCACGGCGATCGCCGCCCACATCCGCCGGGTTGCACCCGACTGTTTCGTCATCATCGACGGCATCCAGCACGCCAGCCACGGCCATATCGATGTGGCCGGCTACGGCGCCGACGGCTATGCCGTCTCCCCCTACAAGGTGTTCTCGCGGCACGGATATGGCCTGGGCTGGGCCTCGGACCGGCTGACGGCCTGCACCAAGGATGCCGTCCTTGGCGGATCGCCGGTGAACTGGGAACTCGGCACCCGGGATGCGGGCAGCTATGCCGCCTTCTCGGATGTGGTGGATTACTTCGACTGGCTGGGCGCGCATTTCACCGCCGACACCGGGCGCCGCGCCCGGATCGAGGCAGCGGCAAAGGCGATCCACAAGCATGAGTCCGACCTGATGGATGCCATGATGCGTGGCACCGACAACCTGCGCGGGCTGTCGCAACTGCCCGGCGTTCAACTGATCGGCGGAGCGGACAACACCCGGCGCGAAGGCGTGGTCTCGCTGGTGCTGAAGGGGATGGAGTCGGCCGCGCTTGTCGCCTTCCTGGCCGAACGCGGACTCCGCGTCCACATCCGCAACGATGACCATTACTGCGGCAACATCCTGCATCCGCTGGGGCTGCCTTCCTGTATCCGGGTGTCGATCTGCCACTACAACAGCATGGCAGAAGTGGCCCGGTTTCTTGATGCGATGGAGGCTGCGCATGCGGTGGCCGCGACCGGCAATGTCTAGGCGCACCGACCCGCCGCGCGAGCTGCGACCTGCGGATTTCGAGACCGGGCGCCTTCCGATCCGGTTCAGCTTTCTTCTGCTGGAGAACTTCTCGCTGCTGTCCTTTTCGACGGCGATAGAGACGCTGCGGATCGCCAACCGGGCGGCGGGCCATCCGGTCCTGACCTGGACCACCCTGTCGGAGACCGGACAACCCGTCCTTTCCAGCCATGGCGGCAGCTTTGCGGTCGATGCCGGGCTGGTCGAGCAGGACCGGCGCGAAATCGTCATCCTGTGCGGCGGCGACCGGATCGAGCGGACGGCGACCCGCACCGTTCTGGGCTGGCTGCGCCGCGCCGCAGCCCGGGGAAACAGCATCGGCGGCCTGTGCACCGCAGCCTGGGCGCTTGCCGAAGCCGGACTGCTGGCGTCCGCCAGCGCCACGATCCACTGGGAGCAGCGCGACAGCTTTCAAGAGCGTTTCCCCGGGATCACGCTCTCGGACCGCCCCTTCGTGATCGACAACAATCGCCTGACCTCAGCGGGCGGCACGTCGGCGATAGATCTTCTGCTGGCGCTGATCGCCGACCAGATCGGGACGGATCTGGCCCGCGCGACGGCCGAGCGTATGCTGTATTCCTCGATCCACCGGCTTCAGATGAACAGCAGCGTCACCGCGCCCGGACGGCTTGGCGACAAGAATCCCCGGATGAGACAGGCCGTCGCGCTGATGGAAGCGCAGCTGGAAGAACCCCTGCGCACCACAAGCATCGCAAGGCAACTGTCCATCTCCACCCGCCAGCTTGAGCGGCTGTTCAGCAAAAGCCTTGGCGTCAGCCCCAAGCGCCATCTGATTGACATGCGGCTGGACCGATCGCACCGCCTGCTTTTGCAGACCGACATGCCGGTGACCGAAGCCGCCATGGCAAGCGGCTTCCAGTCCGCCTCCAGCTTCTCGAAGGCGTTCCGCCGCCGCTTCGGCCTTTCACCGCACCAGGTGCGGCGCAGCGCCCTCTGACCGGATCAACCGCCCGCTGTCTTGCCGCGCTGCGAGGTCAACCCGGCCTGTGTGACGATCCAGTCGCGCAGGGTCTTGTGATGGCTTCCGCGCGACAAGGGATTGGCGCTGAGATAGTAGGCCCAGGGACTGGGCTTTGTGATCGCAATCGGCTCCACCAGAAGCCCGCGGCGCAGGTACAGGTCGACCAGGGACCGCTGGGTCGCAACCAGACCGGCGCCCTGGGCCGCCAGTTCCAGCGCGATATTGGTGGAATTGGTGGTCAGCCGCTTGTCATGGGTGGCCTCGTCCAGCCCCAGACCTTCGGCGATGGCCTGCCAGCACTCCTGCCGGCCAAGCACGAAAATCCATTCATGCCCCCGCGCATCCTCGGCCGTTCTTATCGCATCCGGTCCGGTGGTCAGTTCGGGTGCGCAGACCAACACCAGTTCGTCCTCCCACAGCAATATCGACGACGAGGGTTTTGCGTCGAATCGGCGGATAGAGATGACAAGGTCGGACTTCTGTTCGTTCGGGTCCTCCCAGACCGTCCCCTGCAGCACGATCTCGATATCGCGGTGCTGTTTGCGGAAATCCGCCAGCACCCGCGAGAGCCAGTTTTCGGCAAGGCTTACCGGACAACTGAGCACGACCGTCCGGTTGCGCGCCTTGGCCACGATGGCCTCGGTTGCGTGGTCGATCTGGTCCAGTGCCTGGCGCAGGGTGGGCAGATAGGCCTCGCCCATCTCGGTCAGGCGCAGGCTGCGCGGATAGCGCACGAAGAGCTGCCTGCCGATGTAGTGCTCAAGCGCGCGGACATGGCTGCTGATGGCAGCCTGGGTGTAACCAAGCTCTTCGGCGGCGGCGGTGAAGCTGAGGTTGCGCGCCGCACTTTCGAAGGATCTGATGTAGTTCAGAGAGGGGGGCTGTTTCATCTTGCGGGTCCTGCTTTGAGCCGCAGGCTATGCCCGGGCAAGACCGATATCAAGCGGCGCCAGATTCAAGCAAAAAAATAATCGCCCCAAAGGCCGCGAACTTCTTTCGTGAGACTGCGGATTGCCCACAGTAATTTTTGCCATGAGCAAAGTGGGCTATGTGGTTCGATGAAGCTGGGCAGAACGTCTCATGACACTGGAGCAGGGCCGTCCAAGCCCTGTCGCGGGCCTGCGCCCTTCCTGGTGACGGCATGACGGATGCCCGGCCCGAGGTGGCGGACGTGATCGTCATCGGCGGCGGCATTGCCGGGGCCGGCGCAGCATTCGAGCTGGCAAAGACCCTCCGTGTCGTTCTGCTGGAGCGCGAGGACCGCTGCGGCTATCACTCCACGGGGCGCTCGGCGGCCAGTTTCACCGAGAATTACGGAACGGGCGTGATCCGTCGGCTGGTCCTGGCCAGCCGCGATTTTCTGACGGCCCCGCCCGAGAATTTCAGCGCCTATCCGATTCTCGGCCCGCGCGGGATGATCACCGTCGCGCGCGCCGATCAGGCCGATCTGATCGAGGCGGAACTGGTCCGCGCGCGGGCCCTGGTGCCGTCCATCACCGCCATGTCGGTGGACGCGGCGATTGCCCGCATCCCGGTGTTGCGACGCGATTACGTCGCCCATGCGATCTACGAGCCGCATTCGATGGATGTCGATGTCCACAGCCTGCATGAGGGCTTTCTGCGCGGCGCGCGCAAGGCGGGGGCGCGGATTGTCACCAATGCGCCGGTCACCGCGATCGGGCGCGACGGTGCCGACTGGCGGGTCGAGACCGGGGCGGGCAGCTACCGCGCCGCCCGCGTGGTGAACGCGGCAGGTGCCTGGGCCGATGAGATCGCCACAATGGCCGGCGTCGCGCCGGTCGGGCTGGTTCCCAAGCGGCGGACAGCCTTCAATATTCCCGGGCCGGCCGGGATGGACTTCCAGGACTGGCCCCTGTTGAATGACGTGGGGGCAGAGTTCTATTTCAAGGTGACCGGCGGGCAGATCATGGTCTCGCCCGCAGACGAGACCCCCAGCCCGCCGATGGATGCCTGGCCCGACGACATGGACGTCGCCATCGGCGCACATCGGCTGGAGCAGGCGACGACGCTTCAGGTAAGCCGCGTCGCCCATTCCTGGGCCGGCCTGCGCACCTTTGCCGCCGACGGCTCGCCCGTCGTCGGCGAGGCCCCCGACGCCGGCGGGTTCTTCTGGCTGGCAGGCCAGGGGGGATACGGGATCAAGACCTCGCCCGCGCTGTCCCGGCTCTGTGCCGCGCAGGTGCGCGCAGAGCCGTTCCCGGACGATCTGACCGTTCTCGGCCTGTCGGCCGGGGACCTTTCGCCGCGCCGCTTCCAGCCGCGCGACCCGACGCTCCAGCAATGAAGGATACTCCATGACCGTCACACGCCACGAGAACGGCCAGCGCTTCTGCCGGGTCCTGACCCACAACGGCACGGTCTATCTGTCGGGGATGACGGCGGACGACCTGTCGGGCGATGTGGTCCAGCAGACCCGCGACACGCTGGCCAAGATCGACCGCCACCTTGCCATGGCCGGTTCGGACAAGTCGAAGGCGCTGAGTGCCACGATCTGGCTGCGCGACATCGCGGACTTCGACCTGATGAACAAGGCCTGGGACGAATGGGTGGACCTGTCGGCCATGCCCGTCCGCGCCACCGTCGAGGCCCGCCTTGCGGGGGATGCCTACCGCGTCGAGATCATGCTGATCGCTGCCGCCTGACAAAACCTGCCAACACGGGGCGGCCGGGATGCAGGCCCGCAGGAGGGCCGCTCAGAACATGAACCGTCACCAGACGGATCAAACCAACAGGGATGACACCATGACCGAGAGAAAAGACAATCGCCTTGTCGGCCTTCTGAAGCGTCAGCTCGCCGACGGAAAGATGGACCGCCGGCAGTTCCTGCGGATGGCGACCACCGTCGGCGTTTCCTTGGCTGCCGCCAGGACGATGGCGGGCTTCGTCTCGCCCGCCCTGGCGCAAAGCGGCGAGCTGCCCTTCCCGCCCGCCGATCCGGCGGCCGTCAAGGGTGGCGTCCTGCGGATCGCGCAGCGCGTGGCCAAGATGGACGACCCAGCCCTTTACAACTGGAATGACGGCGCGAACCAGAGCCGTCCGATCACCGAGCATCTGGTGCTGATCGACCGCGACAACATCGCCCGTCCGATGCTGCTGGAGTCGTGGGAGACCTCGGATGACCTCAAGACCTGGACGCTGCATGTCCGTCGCGGCGTGATGTGGCACAACGGCGAGGAACTGACGGCCGACCATGTCGCCTTCAACATCCTGCGCTGGTCGGATTCGCGGCTTGGCTCGTCCAACATCGGCCTGTCCACCTTCAGCGCGCTGACCGTCGAGACGGGCGAGACCGACGACAAGGGCAAGGCCGTCCGCATCCCCGCCGAAAATGCGGTGGAGGTCCTCGACAGCCATACGCTGCGCCTGAACATGTCGCGCCCGGTCCTGTCGCTGCCGCAGGACTGTGCCGAGTATCCGACGCAGGTCATCCACCCCAGTTTCACCGCGCCCTTCTCGGCGGCGCCGATCGGAACCGGCGCCTATACGCTGGCCGAACTGGTCGTAGGAGAACGCTGCATCCTGAAGCGCGTGACCCAGACCACCGATGGCGGCGAGTTCAAGTATTGGGGCGGCGAGGTCTATCTGGACGAGGTGCACTACTACAACTTCGACCAGGACAACCAGCCGGTCGCCCTTGCCTCGGGCTCTGTCGATGCGATCTACGAACTGACCAGTGACCAGCTGGAATTGGCGCGGTCCTTCGACAATGTCGTGATCGACTCGGTCCCCACCGCGCAGACGCTGTGCTGCCGCATGCAGAACACGGTTGCCCCCTTCGATGACATCCGCGTGCGTCAGGCCGTGGTGAAAGCAGCGGACAAT
Source organism: uncultured Paracoccaceae bacterium (assembly GCA_934500835.1). Lineage (GTDB taxonomy): Bacteria > Pseudomonadota > Alphaproteobacteria > Rhodobacterales > Rhodobacteraceae > Pseudogemmobacter. Next base: position 272,036 of record CAKSTR010000001.1, read on the forward strand.
GCCGCGATCCAGGCGCTGATCTTCCCCGAAGGCGGTGTGCCGGCCTACAACTTCCATGTCGCGCCGATCCACCCGGAATACTTCGACCTGCCGCCGCTGCAGCGCGATGTCGAGGGGGCCCGCGCCCTTCTGGCCGAGGCCGGGCATCCTGACGGAATTTCGCTGACCATCGACGTCGGCAATACCGATGGCCCGTGGCATCAGGCCGTGTGCGAGGCCCTGCGCGACCAGCTTGCCGAGGCGGGCATCACGCTGGCCGTCAACGTGCTGCCGACCACGCGCTTCTGGGAAATCTGGACCGAGACGCCCTTTGGCGCGACGTCCTGGGCGCACCGGCCCCTGGGCACGATGACTCTGGGCCTTGCCTACAGATCGGGTGTGCCGTGGAACGAGAGCCGCTTCTCCAACGCCGAGTTTGACGCGGCCCTGTCGGATGCCGAGGCAACGCTTGATGTCGATGCCCGTCGCGCCAAGATGGAGAAGGTCCAGAAGATCCTGCAGGACAACGCGGTCATGGTGCAGCCGCTATGGCGGCCGGTCTACAGCCTCGCCTCCAGCAAGGTGCGTGGCTATCAGGCCCACCCGTCGCGCCAGTTCCATGTGAACCGCGTCTGGATGGAGTAATCCGCGGGCCGGACTTCCGTCCACCGACGACATTCTGGCGCGCCGCCCCGGCGCGCCAGATATTTACCGCGCCCCAGGACCCGTTGCCGGGCCTTTCGCGCGCTCGGAGCGCTTTATGTCAAAACTCATCCTGCGGCGTCTGCTACAGATGGCGCTGATCATGTCGACGGTCTCGCTGCTGCTGTTCGCGATCTTCGACACCGAACAGTTCCGCAAGCAGATCGCCGTCGCCGAACTGGGCGGCTTCGGCGTGGCCGCGCTGTCCGAAAGCGACTATCAGGACTGGCTGGAGCGCAAGGGCCTGAACCAGCCCTTCCTTGAGCGATATGTGGAATGGGTCGCCGATATGGCGCAGGGCGACATGGGCTTCTCGCTTGAGAAGAACGTCGCTGTCTCGACCCTCATCTCAAGCCGGCTTGCCGCGACGGGGCTGCTGGCCTTCTTCTTCTTTCTGTCGATGATCCCGGTGTCCCTGACCCTTGGCGTGCTGGCCGGCATGCGCGAGGGCAGCGTGCTGGATCGGGTGATCTCGATCGCCTCGGTGGCGACGACCTCGATTCCCCAGATTGCGACGGCTGTGCTGCTGACGGTGTTCCTCAGCCTTGGCCTGGGTTGGTTTCCGGCGAAATCCGCGATGATCGGAGGGTTCTCGCTGCGCGAGCTGGTTCTGCCGATCCTGACCCTGCTGATCTACGACGTGGGCTATGTGACCCGGATGACCCGGGCCTCGATGGTCGAGGTGATGTCCTCGCACTACATCCGCACGGCGCTGCTGAAGGGCCTGCCCTATGCCAAGGTCATCCTGCGCCATGCCTTGCGCAACGCGCTGATCGTACCGCTGACGCTGATCTTCCTGCAGATGAACTGGCTTTTGTCGCATATCGTCGTGGTCGAGGTGTTCTTTCAGTACGCGGGCTTCGGGCGGATGCTTTACGAAGCCGCGATCTACGGCGACATCGAGGTGCTTCAGGCCGCGACGATGGTCGCGGTGGTGGTGGCGGTGCTGTCGCAGCTGATGTCGGACATCGCCTACATCCTGCTGAACCCCAGACTGAGGATGGCATGATGACGGCCTTTCTTTCCCCCGCATCCGCCGGTCTGCAGCGCATCACCAATGTAAAGACGGTGCTTGGTCTGGTCGCCTTCATCTGGGTGGCGCTGTGCGGATATGTGATGTTCCCCGAAAGACTGGGGGCGCTGCATGACTGGATCCTGCTGCCTGCCATACCTGCGGTGGTCCTGCTGTATCTTCTGACACTCAGACTGTTCCGCGGCTCGACCATCGCCGTCATCGGGGTCTCGCTGGTGCTGTTCTGGATCCTGATGGCGGTCTCGGCCCCCTATCTGCCGATCCTCGACCCCAACCAGCCGGTCGCCCCCTTCCTGATGCCCGGAGCCAGCAAGAATGACGTGACCTACTGGCTGGGCACCGACATGCGGGGGCGGGACGTGCTGTCCCGCACCATCTGGGGCTGTCAGCGCGTGATCGTCTGGGGCGTCACCGCAACCGTGTCTGCCTATACCGTCGGGGCGATCCTCGGCCTTGTCTCGGGCTATCTGGGCGGCTGGTGGGACGAGGTGCTGTCCTTCTTCGGCAATGTGCTGCTGTCCTTCCCGGTCATGGTTCTGCTGATCCTTGTCCTGAACTATCTTGGGCAGAGCGGGTTCAACATCATCATCGCGGTCACCTTCTCTTCTGCGCCCGCGATCATGCGCATCGTGCGCGGCCTTGCCATGGATGCCCGCACCCGGGACTACATCCAGGCGGCGCAGACCCGCGGAGAAAGCCCGTTCTGGATCATGATCGTCGAGATCCTGCCCAATGTGCGCGGGCCGCTGATCGTGGATGCCTGCCTGCGCCTGGGCTACACCACCGTCACCATCACCACGCTGACCTTCCTTGGCCTCGGCCTGCAGCCGCCGGACCCGGACTGGGGCCTGATGATCAAGGAGGCCTCCTCGGCCGCGATGCTGTGGAAATTCTCCTACATGCTGATCGTTCCCTCGATCGCGGTTTCGTCGCTGATCCTTGGCTTCAACCTTGTCGCGGACGGCTTGCGCGAGATCGGACAGAAGGACTGACGCCATGACAGCCGCGATCACGCCGATCCTGGAATGCCGCAACCTGTGCATCTCCTACGACACCCGCGCCGGAGAGGTGCCCGCCGTCATAGACTTCAACCTGCGGCTCATGCCGGGCGAGGCGCATGGACTGGTGGGGGAATCGGGCTGCGGCAAGTCCACTGTCGCGCTGGCGATCATGCGCTATCTGGGGCGCAACGGCAGGATCACCGGCGGGCAGATCCTGCTGGACGGCCGCGACATGGTGACGATGGACGAAGCCGAACTGCGCCGGCTGCGCGGATCGGAGATCGCGATGATCTACCAGGAGCCGATGGCCTCGCTGAACCCCACCCTGCGTGTCGGAGACCAACTGGCCGAAGTGCCAATGCAGCACGAGGGCGCCACCCGTGCCGCGGCGCTGGAGCGGGCCGGGACCATCCTGACCCGCGTCGGTCTTTCGGATGTGGGGCGCATCCTGCGCTCCTATCCTCACCAGCTTTCGGGCGGCCAGCAGCAGCGCGTGATGATCGCCATGGCTCTTCTGTCCAACCCGCGCGTTCTGCTTCTGGACGAGCCGACAACCGCGCTGGATGTGACGGTCGAGGCCGGGATCGTCGAGCTGATCCGGGAAATCTCGGCCGAGTTCGGCACCTCGATGCTGTATATCTCGCACAATCTCGGCCTGATCCGCGAAACCTGCGAGAACATCACCGTGATGTATTCGGGCGAGGCGGTCGAGACAGGGCCGATTGCCAGCGTCTTCCGCGCCATGCGCCATCCCTATACGCGCGGGCTGTTCGGCTCGATCCCGCTTCTGGATGCCGACAAGCGAACCCGCCCGCTGGTCGCCATTCCGGGCCAGTTGCCCGCGCCGCGCGACCGGCCGCCGGGCTGCAACTTCGGGCCGCGCTGCGCGTTCTTCCAGGCGGGAACCTGCGATGCGCAGCCGGTGCCGATGATTGCCGTCGGCGAAGGCCGGGCCTCGCGCTGCCTGCGGACCCATGACATCGACTGGGCCGCCCCGATCGCCCAGACCGCGATCCGCCCCCCGACCCGGACCGGAGACGTGATCCTCGATGTCGACGGGCTGTCGAAATCCTACGGGCCGGTCAAGGCCAACCGCGACCTGAGCTTTGACGCAAGGAAGGCCGAGACGGTGGCCATCGTGGGCGAATCCGGTTGCGGCAAGTCCACCTTCGCCAAGATCCTGATGGGCCTTGAGGGCGCAAACTCTGGCAAGGTCGTGTTCATGGGCGAAGACCTGGGCCGCCGTCCGGTCACACGGCGCAGCCGCAAGACCGTGCGCAGCCTGCAGATGGTGTTCCAGAACCCCTTCGACACGCTGAACCCCAGCCATACGATCGGCTTCCAGATCGCCCGGGTGATCCGCAAATTCGGCGTCCTGAAGGACGAAGACGCAATCCGCCAGCGGGTGCTGGACCTGCTGGACACGGTGAAGCTGCCGCATGACTTCGCCCGCCGTCTGCCCCGTCAGCTGTCGGGCGGCCAGAAGCAGCGGATCGGCATTGCCCGCGCCTTTGCCGGCAACCCTGCGATGGTGGTCGCGGATGAGCCGGTCTCGGCGCTGGACGTCTCGGTCCAGGCCGCGGTGACCGAGCTGTTGATGGACATCCAGCAAGAGCAGGGCACCACGCTGATCTTCATCAGCCATGACCTGTCGGTGGTGCGCTATCTCTCGGACCGGGTGGTGGTGATGTATCTGGGCCGGATCATGGAGCAGGGCCGGACCTCCGACATCTTCGCCCCGCCCTATCACCCCTATACCGAGGCGCTGCTTTCGGCCGTTCCGGTTGCCGACCCCGATGTGGAAAAGCGCAAGGTCGGGCTGAAGGGCGAATTGCCTTCGCCCAGCAATCCGCCGAAGGGCTGCCCGCTTTCGACCCGCTGCAGCTATGCCATCGCGGGCACCTGCGACCAGCGCCTGCCCGAGATGCAGGATTTCGGCGATGGTCATCTGATCGCCTGTCATCTGCCAAGGGCGGAGTTGCTGGCGATGCAACCCATCCTCCGACCAGCAGGGGCCGATCATGTTTGAAACCGTCCTGCGGCATGGGCGGGTGGGTTTGTGCAGCGGTTGGGAAGACTGCGACATCGGCATCAGCGGCGGCAGGATCGCAGCCCTGGGCAAGGGCCTGTCCGGCGAGCGGGTGCTGGACGCCTCGGGTCACTGGGTGTTGCCGGGCGGGATCGACGCGCATTGCCATCTTGACCAGCCCGAGTGGGGCGGGGCTGCCTCGGCCGACGGGTTCGACAGCGGCAGCCGCGCGGCGCTTGTCGGGGGAACGACGACGATCATTCCCTTCGCAATGCCGGCGCCGGGCATGACGATGACGGAAGGTGTGGCCCGTTCTCTGGCGCTGGCCGAGGGGCGCAGCCATGTCGACTACGGGCTGCACGCGGTGGCGACGCCCTCATCGGGTCCGGTGGCAGAACAGATGCCGGGGCTGGCGGCGGGCGGCACCCCTTCGGTCAAGGCCTTCATGACATATGAGGGCTTTGCCCTTGGCGACGGCCCGTTGCTGGACCTGATGCAGGCCGCCCGCGATGCGGGGGCTGTCGTCATGATCCATGCCGAGAACGACGCGATCATCCGGTTCATGGGCGATCGGCTGCGCCGGCTTGGCCATCAGGCCCTGCGCTATCATGCGCTTGCCCATGCCGAGGTGGCCGAACGCGAGGCCATCCAGCGCATCGCCGCGCTGGCCGAAGTCACGGGCGCGCGGGTGGTGATCGTGCATGTCTCGGGCCGCGACGGGGTGCAGGAACTGGTCCGGGCCAGGGCGCGCGGCATCGACCTGACCGGCGAGACCTGCCCACAGTATCTGTTCCTGACCGCCGCCGATCTGGACCGGCCCCTGCCCGAGGTGCTGCGGCATGTCTTCTCGCCGCCGCCGCGTGGGCCGGGGACGGCCGGTGCACTCTGGCAGGCGCTGGCCGGCGGAGAGCTTGCTCTCTGGTCCTCGGACCACTCGCCCTGCCGGCTCGAGGATCGTTTTGCCCCCGATGCGCCACAGCATTTCGACCGCGTGGTCAGCGGTGTGCCCGGGCTGGAAACCCGGCTGCCCCTCTTGTTCAGCGAAGGGTTGCTGGCGGACCGGATCGACCTGCCGCGCTATCTTGATCTGGCCGGACGTGCCGCTGCCGGTCTTTACGGCCTTGCCGCCAAGGGGCGGATCGCGGTCGGCGCCGATGCCGATCTGGTGCTGTGGAATCCTGACCGGCGCTGGCAGGTCCTTGGCGCCGGGGGGCAGTCCCGCACCGGCTATTCTCCGTTCGAAGGACGATGGATCACGGGGCGGCCGGAAACCGCGCTTCTGCGCGGCGTCCCCGTGCTGACCGACCGCCAGATTGCCACCACGCCGCCGCAAGGCCGCTTCATCCCGCGGCCTGCCAGCGCATCCCCCCCGTTCAACCCGCCTTTGGAGGAGTCCGCCCCATGGAACGCACATTGACCATTGCCGTCTGCCAGAACGGTCCGATCCAGCGTGCCGAAAGCCGCAGCGCCGTGGTCGCCCGGCTGGTCGCGATGCTGGAACGCGCCGCCGCCGCCGGGGCAGAGCTGGCCGTCTTTGCCGAAATGGCCCTGACCACCTTCTTTCCCCGCTGGGAAATGGATGACCGGGACGAGATTCTGGCCTTTTTCGAGACCGAATTGCCCGGCCCGGAAACCCGGCCGCTTTTCGACGCGGCAAAGCGACTTGGGATCGGCTTTGCCCTGGGCTATTGCGAATCCGTGATCGAGGACGGCCGCCCCCGGCAGTTCAACTCCATGCTGCTGGTCGGCCCGGATGGGACGCGGATCGGCAATTACCGCAAGATGCATGTGCCCGGATCGGAGACGCCCGAAGAAGGCGTTACAGTGCATCTGGAACGACGCTATTTCGAGCCGGGCAACACCGGCTTTCCGGTCTTCGAGTTCAGGGGCGTCAAGGTCGGCATGCTGATCTGCAACGACCGGCGCTGGCCCGAGGCCTACAGGATGCTGTGCCTGAACGGGGCCGAGGTTGTGCTGATCGGCTACAACACCCCCCTTGTGCTGACTGAGATCCCGCGCCTTGCGCATCTGCGGATGTTCCACAACCACTTGCCGATGCAGGCCGGGGCCTATCAGAACACCCTTTGGGTTGCCGCCTCGGCCAAGGCCGGGGTCGAGGAGGGACAGGCGCTGATCGGTGGCAGCTGCATCATCGCGCCCAGCGGGGAAATCGTGGCGCAGACCACTTCGCTTGACGACGAGGTGATCGTCCATCGCGCCGATCTGACCATGAACGCCGATTGTGCGGCGGCGGGTTTCGACTATGCCCGCTATCGCCGCCCGGCCGAATATGCGCTGATCGCGCAGACGGCGGGGCCGGTCGGCAAATGACCGCGAACCTGTCGGCGGGGTTCCGGCTTGCGGAAGACCTGCTTGCCGGTCTCTCCGCGCAGTCGCTGGACCCGCCCGGCCATACCCGCGACGCCTATGGCACGGGCGAGCAGAAGGCGCATGACCTGATACGCCGGGCTGGCGAAGCCCTGGGCGCGGCGGCGCGGGTGGACGGCGCGGGCAATCTCTATCTGACGCTTGCCGGCACGCAGCCGGACCTGCCGGCGATCTTCATCGGCTCGCACCTCGATACCGTGCCGCATGGCGGCAATTTCGACGGTGCGGCGGGGGTCGTGGCGGGCCTGGGCGTGATGGCGGATCTGGCCGAGGCCGGGATACGCCCCGCCCGCACCCTGACAGTGATGGCGACCCGGGCCGAAGAGGCAGCGTGGTTCCCCCTCTCCTATCCCGGCAGCCGCGCGGCTTTCGGGCTGATGACGGCTGACGAGTTGTCGGCCCGCCGCAGCGACACCGGCCGCAGCCTGGCCGAGCATATGGCCGAGGCGGGTTTCGACCCGCAGGCGCTGCGCGAGGGCACCCGTTTTCTTGACCCGGCGACGGTCGCCGCCTTCGTCGAGGTCCATATCGAACAGGGACCGCGTCTGGTCGCCGCCGATGCGCCCCTTGGCATCGTGACCGGGATCGCCGGTGGCTGTCGCTATGTGACCGCGCGCTGCCTGGGCGACTACGGCCATTCGGGGGCCGAGCCGCGCTTTGCCCGCCATGACGCGGCTGTCGGCTTTGCCGAGCTTGTCCTTGCCCTCGAACGGGAATGGGATGCCGTTGAACAGGACGGCGGCGAGGCGACGATCACCTTCGGCCGCGTCGAATCCGATCCCGGCCAGCATGGAGGCAGCCGGATATTGGGGGAACTTGGTTTCACGCTGGACCTGCGCAGCGGCGACACCGCCCTGCTGGGCAGGTTGCAGGAACGGGTTGCCGCCTGCTGTGACGTCATCGCGGCGCGGCGCGGCCTGCGCTTCGATCTGGGCGCGCCTTTCTTCTGGGACGCGGCCCGGATGGATTCCGGGCTGATCGGCAGGCTTCGGGCCGCGGCGCCCCCGCTTGGTCTTGCGCCGCCGCTGGTGCCCAGTGGCGCAGGCCATGACGCGGCCACTTTCGCCGGCCTGGGCATTCCCACCGCAATGGTCTTCGTGCGCAACCGCAATGGCAGCCATAACCCGCACGAGGCGATGGAAACCGCCGACCTTCATCAGGCGATCCGGCTGCTTGGCCGCTTCGTCATCGATTTCGATACCCCGCCAGCCCAGGAGACCCTGCCTTGAAGCTTCAGAAGACGGCTGTTCTGGCCATCGACCTGCAGAACGAATACCGCCCCGGCGCGGCCTGGGCGGTGATCGGCTACGACGGCATCCTGAGCCGGACCGCCGCGCTGATGGCGGCGGCGCGCGCGGCGGGGGTGCCGGTGATCCATGCCCAGGCATCGGTCGCCCCCGAGCAGCGCGACGCCTACCGGCTGCAGGAAGAGATGCTGGCCGAAGAACATCGCTCCGCCGTTGCGGGCAGCCAAGGGGCCGCGATCTGCGACGAAGTCGCGCCCCGGCCGGGCGACATCGTGCATGTCAAGACCTGGGCCAGCGCCTTTCGCCACACCGATCTGAAAGAGCGGCTTCTGGCAATGGGGATCGAGAACCTGATCGTCACCGGGGTGTTGACCGACAGCTGCGTCACCGCGACCACCTTCGATGCGGTCTACGAGGGGTTCCACGTCTGGCTGGTCAAGGATTGCTGCGGCAGCATGACCGACCTGATGCACCGCAGCGGGTTCCTCGACATGGTGAACCGGCTTTACGGCGGTGGCGTGCTGCGCCAGGCCGAGGCGCTGAAGGCACTGGCGGGGCAACCCTACGATGTCTGGCGCTGCACCCGTCCGATCGAGTTTCCCTTCACGGCCCAGACCATCGACGCGATCTACGACGCGCTCTGACCAGCCCCCTGCCCCGCCCCCGCCCGCAGGGGCACGGGGCGCGGACTCAGCACCGCGCCGGGACGCGCCCCGGTTGCCGCGCCGTCCTTCCAGACCGCAACGCCATTCACCAGAACCAGCACGATCCCGTCGGCGGCCTGTGCCGGCTCTTCAAAGGTCGCACGGTCGATCACGGTATCGGGGTCGAACACGGCTATATCGGCGTAATTGCCGGGGACCAGCGTCCCGCGCCCCTCCAGCCCGAATTCCCGCGCCGGCAGGCCGGTCATGCGGAACACCGCTTCCTCCAGGCTGAACAGCCCGACGTCACGCACATAGTGACCCAGCACCCGCGGAAAGGTGCCCCAGAGACGCGGATGCGGATGCTGGTCATGCGGCAGCCCGTCCGACCCGACCATCGTGCGCGGATGCGACAGAATGGTGCGGACATCGCCTTCGTCCAGCTGGAAATAGACCGCGCCGGCCGGCAGCAGACGCAGGGCCGCCTCGCGCTCGGTGCAGCCCCATTCGCGGGCGATGTCGGCCATTTCGCGCCGCGCCATTTCGGGATGCGGATCGGACCAGGTCACCAGGATGCGCAGGCCGGTGTCGCAGCGTTCCAGCCTCAGCACGGTCGAGCTGGCGGCATAGGGGTAGACGTCCATCCCGACGTCGATCCCGGCCCGCGCCTGATCGATCCGGTCAAGCGAGGGGCGGCTTTTGCCGAAATTCGCCCGCCCGGTGCATTGGTGATGCGAGATCACCAGCTTGCCGCCGGCATGGTCCGCAATGTCGATGGCCTCTTCGATCGCCTCGTCCATCGTCTCGAAATAGTTGCGGGTATGGGTGACATAGGGTCCGCCCAGACGGGCAGCGGCGGCGGCCAGCGCCTTCACCTCATCGGTCGAGGAGTTGACGGCAGGCGGGTAATCCAGCCCCGTGCTCAGACCGAACGCCCCTTCGGACATGGCCTGTTCCAGATCTGCCAGCATCCGCGCCAGTTCGGCCGGATCGGCGGGCCGCGTCGTCTCGGACATGTGGCGCTGGCGCAGGGTGGTATGCCCCAGCAGCAGCGCCGCGTTGGTCATGGTTCCGCCCGCCCGCAGCGCCGCGACATAATCGGCAAAGCAGTCGAAGCGAAAGTTCTCCTGCCCGCCCACCAGCGTGAAGGGCGGCGGCGGCGGCCCCTCCAGCACCAAGGGTGCAAGGCTGATCCCGCAATTGCCGGCGATGACGGTCGTCACCCCCTGGCTGATCTTCGGCACCATGCCGTCCGCCTGCAGAAGCGCGGAATCGTCATGGGTGTGGACGTCGATGAACCCCGGCGCAACGATCTTGCCCCCGACATCCACCTCCTGCCGCGCGACGGCATCGCCAAGATCGCCAAGCGCGGCAATCCTGTCGCCGTCAATGGCCAGATCGCCCCGGAAGCGGCCGGAACCATTGCCGGTGATCAATGTGGCATTGCGCAGGATCATGTCGTGCTGCATCGGAACTCTCCCCCCTGCCGCGCCGCACCCTTTTGCAGCGCAGACGCCCTGGCATCTTTTAGGCCCCGGCCGAAGGCACGAGACACGAATTATTTTGGGTCACTGGCCAAGATCTTCTTTCGTGAAACAAGTAATCCGGCCCTTTAGGTTTGACATGATCACAGTGGAGGAAGGTCATGGCGGGCAGTGCATCGGCAACCGGAAAGGCGGCTTCGGGCCAGAACAGCCTGGGGTTGGTGACCGATTTCGTGCTGAACCTGAAGCCCGAGTCCATTCCCGCCCCGGTGATGCAGCGCGCCGCCCTTCTGTTGCTGGATACGCTGGGTGTCGCCATCGGCGCGACCCCGATGGAGGCCGGGACCATCGCGCGCGAAACCGCGGTCGCGCTTTTCGGCTCTCAGACTCCGGCCCACTCGGCGCGGCTGATGTTCGATGGTCGCCGGGTCAGCATTGCCGGTGCCGCCTTTGCCACGGCGACCGGCATCGACAATCTTGACGCCCATGACGGCTACAACCCCACCAAGGGCCATATCGGCGTGGTGGTGCTGCCGACACTGGCCGCCCTGGCCGAATCCCTGCCGGGCCTTTCCGGCCCCGAGGCACTGGCGGCCTATGTCGTCGGCTATGAGGTTTCCGGCCGGGCCGCGACGGCGCTGCATGCCACTGTGCCCGAATACCACACCTCGGGTGCCTGGAACGCGCTTGGCGTCGCCGCGATGGTCTGCCGGATGCGCGGCATGACGCCCGCGCAATTCCGCGAGGCCGTCGGCATCGCCGAGTTCCACGGCCCGCGCAGCCAGATGATGCGCGAGATCGCCACCCCGACCATGTTGCACGACGGCTCCGCCTGGGGCGCGATGGCAGGCGTCACGGCAGCCGTGCAGGCCGGAATGGGCTTCACCGGCGCGCCCGCCATCACCATCGAGGCACCCGAAGTGGTCAGCCACTGGGCCGACCTGGGGCAGGTCTGGCAGGTGCCGCTGCAATACATCAAGCCCTACCCGATCTGCCGTTGGGCGCATGCCGCCATCGACGGCACCCGCGAGCTGGTGCTGGAGAACGACCTGCGGCCCGACGATATCGCCCAGATCACGATCCGCAGTTTCCGCTATGCGACAGAGCTGTGGGGCAGCATGCCCGACAGCACCTCGCGCGCGCAATACGGCCTGCCCTTCCCGGTGGCGGTGATGGTCGCCTATCGCCGGATCGGGGTCGAGCACATCTCGGGCGAGGGGCTGCGCGATCCCCTGGTCGCCGACATCGTCAGCCGCATCGTGGTCGAGGAATGCCCCCGCCATACCGAGCGCTACCCCGCCGGTCGCTGGGCGGATGTAACGATCCGGCTGAAGGACGGCACCCTGCTGGAGACCGGCGACATCCATGCCCGTGGCGGCCCCGACCAGCCCTTCGAGCAGGCCGAGATTGTCGAGAAGTTCCTGCAGTTCGCCGCGCCGGTCGTAGGCGACGCACGCGCCCGCGACATCTGCTCCCGGGTTCTGGCCCTGACCGCGCCGGACAGCCGTTTCGATGCGCTGGCCGAGTTGCTTTACGACATTCCCGGTCAAGGCAGCTGAAATGCCGCTCGGCCTTTTGAAATACGGGCTGCGCCGGGGCTATCCCGTCACCGGCGACATCCCTGCCACGCCCGATCTGAAGCCGTCCTATGATGTCGTGATCATCGGCGGTGGCGGTCACGGTCTGGCCTGCGCCTACTACCTGTCGAAATACCACGGCATCCGCAACGTGGCGGTGCTGGAAAAGGGCTGGCTGGCCGGCGGCAACACCGCGCGCAACACCACCACGATCCGGTCGAACTACATCACGCCGCAGGGCATTGCCTTCTACAAGGAGGGTGTGGCGCTCTTCGAGGAGATGTCGCAGGAACTGGGCATCAACGTCATGTTCTCGCAGCGCGGCCAGTTGACCCTTGCCCACAGCGAGGCGACCCTGCGCAGCTTTCATCTGCGGGCCGAAACCGGGCGCCATATGGGCATCCGCATCGAAGTGGTCGATGCAAAGACCGTCGAAGACCTGTCGCCCGGTCTGAACATCGACCGCGGCGGGCATCTCGAGATCATCGGTGGCCTCTGGCATGCCGATGGCGGCACCGCCCGGCATGACGCCGTGGCCTGGGGCTATGCCACCCAGGGCGCCCGCCACGGCGTCGAGATCCACCAGCGCACCGGCGTGGAAAGCATCGAGGTCGGCGGCGGCCGGGTGCAGGCGGTCGTGACCAACCGCGGCCGCATCGCCTGCGGGCAGGTGATGATCGCGGCGGGCGGCATGAACTACGACGTGGCCATGCTGGCCGGGGTGGAGCTGCCGATCCGCTGCTATCCCCTGCAGGCCATGGTGACGCAGCCGCTGAAGCCCTTCCTGAACACGCTGGTCTCGTCGGTCAGCCTGCACACCTATCTGGTGCAGTCTTCGCGCGGCGAGGTGGTGATCGGGGGCGGCGCGGACCCCTACCAGCTGTATTCCACCCGTTCGACCCTGGACATGAAAGAGCATCTGGCCGAAGGCGCCGTGCATCTTTTCCCCGCCCTCAAGGGCGTGCGGATCATGCGGCAATGGGCCGGCATCACCGATATGACGCCCGACTACAGCCCAATCATGGGCAAGGGCCCGCTGGAGAACCTTTGGCTGGATTGCGGCTGGGGAACCTGGGGGTTCAAGGCAACGCCGGTCGCCGGCAAGCGGATGGCCGAAAGCATCGCGGCGGGCAGGACCGCCGATGTGCTGAAGCCCTTCGCGCTGGACCGTTTCGAAACCTTCCGTCTGCTCAATGAAATGGGCGCGACGGCGGCAAGCCATTGAGGCAAGCGATGAAGATCCTGACCTGCCCGATGAACGGCCCCCGCAACATCGACGAATTCCAGAGCTTCGGGCCGGTCCGGGATGATCCTGCCCCCGACAGCCTGTCTGACGCGGAATGGTCGCGCCATCTGTTCCGGGTCGAGAACCGGCGGGGAACGGTGCTGGAGTGGTGGCGCCATGTCCCGAGCAACTACTTCTTTCTGGCCGAGCGTGACATCGTGACCGACCGCATCCTGCGCAGCTTCGACCCCTCCGAACGGCCCCGCCCAACCGGAGCGCGCGCGTGACCCGCCTTCCCGCCCCCTTCGGCAGCCGCATCGACCGCAGCCGCCCGCTGGCGTTCAGCTTCGACGGCCGGCAGCAGTCCGGCTTTGCCGGCGATTGCATCGCCAGCGCCCTGGCCGCCGAGGGGCGCTGGATCCTGTCGCGCTCGTTCAAATATCACCGGCCGCGCGGGATCATGAGCATGGCCGGAGCCGAGGCGAACACGCTGGTGCAACTGCCCGGAGATCCCAATGTGCTGGCCGACATGACCCCGCTTGCGGCGGGGATGCAGGTCACGGCGCAGAATGTCTCGGGCAGCGCCGAGCGGGACCGGCTGGCGGTGATGGACCGGCTGGGCCGGTTCATGCCGGTCGGCTTTTACTACCGCAGCTTCATGGGTCCGACCCGGTCAAGCTGGCTGAAACTGTGGGAGCCGATGATCCGCCGCGCCGCCGGTCTGGGCCGGATCGACGGTGCGGCCCCGCAGCGCAGCTTTCACAAGGCGCATCTGCATTGCGACCTTCTGGTGGTGGGGGCCGGACCTGCAGGTCTTTCCGCCGCGATAACGGCGGCACGGGCCGGGGCAGATGTCATCCTTTGCGACGAAAACCCGGAAATCGGCGGCTCGCTGACCTGGTGCGGCGAAGCGTCCGATCTGCTGGAGCGGCTGTTGGCCGAGGCGAGGGGCCTGCCCGGTCTTCGGCTGATGACCGGCACCGTCTGCAACGGCTGGTTTGCCGACAACTGGCTGCCGCTGATCCAGGGCGATACGCTGTGGCGCACCCGCGCGCGTGAGGTGGTTCTGGCCACCGGGACGCTGGAGCAGCCCGCCATCTTCCGCAACAACGACCTGCCGGGCATCCTGTTCGGTGGTGCGGTGCAGCGGCTGATCCGCCATTATGCCGTGCGGCCGGGCCGTCGCGCCGTGGTGCTGGCCGCCTGTCCCGCCGGCTATCGCGCGGCGCGCGACCTGCTGGACGCCGGGGTCGAACTGGCGATGATCGTCGATCCGCGTCCCGGCGGCAGCGATGCGGGGCTTGCCCCGGCCCTGCGCAACCGGGGGGTCACGATCCGTCAGGGCAGCATCGACGAGGCACGCGGCAACCGCGGCAACCGCCATCTTGCCGCGGTGCGCATCGCTAAGGACTGGATCGACTGCGACCTGCTGTCGGTCTCGGCCGGCCGGATGCCGGCGTGGCAGTTGCCCTGTCAGGCCGGTGGCCGGCTGACCCATGACGCGGCCACGGAAAGCTTTTACCTCGACATGGCAGGCGCACAGGCAGCGCCCTTGCTGGCCGGGTCCGTGGCGGGCGCCGCAGCACTTGATGCCGTAACCGCCCATGGCCGCCAGATCGCCGCCGCGGCGCTGAAGCGGCTTGGGCTGGCACCGGTCGCGGACACGCCGGACCATCCGGCTGCCGATGCCGAGGCCGCCCTGGCCAACCATCCGGTGCAGGTCATCGCCGATCCTTCGGGCCGCGATTTCGTCGATTTCGACGAGGATCTGCAGGTAAAGGACATCCGCAACGCCATCGCTGAAGGCTACCGCGAGCTGGAACTGGTCAAGCGGTTCTCGACGCTTGGGATGGGGCCGTCGCAGGGGCGCCATTCTGCCGCCGCCGCCGCAAGGATCGTTGCCGAGGCCACCGCCCGCCCCATTGCCGAGGTTGGCGTCACCACCGCCCGGCCGCCCGTCGGCCCTGAACGTCTGGGCGCCCTTGCCGGACCGCTGGGCCATGCCGAGCGCCGCACCGCACTGCATGGCCGCCATCTGGCAGCGGGCGCGCGCATGTTCCCCTCCGGGGCATGGTGGCGCCCGGCCTATTACGGCCCGCAGGACGAAGCCGCCCGGCTGATCCGCGAAGAGGTGATCGCCGTGCGCGAGGGTGCGGGGATGCTGGACGTCTCGACGCTTGGCAAGCTTGAGATCCGCGGCCCGGATGCGGGGGCCTTCCTCGACCGGCTTTACACCATGGCGCATGGCACGCAGGCGGTCGGTCGGGTGCGCTATTGTCTGATGCTGAACGAGATGGGCACGGTGATCGACGATGGCGTCGCCTTCCGCATGGCACCTGACCGCTTCTACGTCACAGCCACCACCGGGGCCGTGGCCCGGGTCTATGCAGACATGCTGTTCTGGAACAGCCAGTGGCGGATGCAGGTTGATGTGCTGAACATGACCGGGGCCTTCGCGGCGCTGAACCTGACGGGTCCGGCGATCCGGCCGATCCTTGCCGCGCTGCCGGGTGACATCGACTTCGCCCGCGATGCCTTCGGCTATATGGACGGCCGCACCGGCAGCCTTGCGGGCGTGCCCGTCCGGGCGATGCGGATCGGATTCACCGGGGAACTGAGCTATGAGCTGCACTGCCCGGCCAGCCTTGCGCCGGCGCTGTGGGACGCGCTGATCGCAGCGGGGGCAGGCTCCGGGCTGCGGCCCTACGGGCTGGAGGCCTCGCGCATCCTGCGGCTTGAGAAGGGTCATATCATCATCGGTCAGGACACCGACGCGCTGACCAGCCCGGCCGAACTGGGCTTTGGCTGGGCGATTTCACGCAAGAAGCCGTTCTTCATCGGCAAAAGGTCCATCGAGATGCGGGCCCGTCTGGGCGAGACGCGGCGTCTTGTCGGCCTTGACCTGCGCAACCAGCCCGAGGTGCCGGAAGAAAGCTGCCTTGTCCTGCGTGACGGAATGCCGGTCGGCCATGTCACCTCTTCGGCCTTCTCGCCGACCCTGGGCCGCCAGATCGCGCTGGCCTATGTCCATGCCGAGGATGCGGCAGCCGGCAGCATGGTCCGGGTGAAATGCCGCAGCGGCCGGGTGATCGAGGTCCCGGTCGCCTCTCATGCCTTCTTCGACCCCGACAACGCGCGACAGGACATCTGAGATGGCGCTCCAACCCGCAGCCCTGTTCCCGCTTTCGCCCGGTGGCGCTTTCGGCCCCTCGGCCTACCCGGTGGAGGGAATGACCGACCTGACCGCCGCCCCCCGCTTCGGGATCAAGGGGGCCGGTGTCAGCGACTGGATCACCGCGCAGGGCATGGCGCTTCCTGCGGTCAACCGCTGGCTGCCGGTCGATGCAGGCCGGTTGCTGCGGCTGGGCCGCGAGGAGGTTGTCGTGCTGGCCGAAGACCGCGCGGCGGAACTCCGGTCCCTTCGGGACGGCTGGGACAGCGCCACAGGCCCCCGCGGCCATGCCGCATGGCGCGAGGAAGGCTGGGCCTGGCTGCGCCTTGACGCCCTGCGCCATGCGCGGACCATGGCTGCCCTTTGCGCCGTGGACCTGCGCCAAGGGCGCTTCGGTGCCGATGCGATTGCCCAGACCCGGGTCGCCGGGATCGAGGGCATCGTGCTGCGGTCGGGTGACGGCCGGGCGTTTGACCTGCTCTTCGACATCACGGTGACGGGCCATGTCGTCGATGCGATCGGCATCCTGTCACAAGGACCGCAGAGGGAGCCATTGCGATGAAGATGCCGGTTGTCCTCTTGCACACCGATGACCCCGCCACAGCGCAAGACGTGCTGGCGCGGGATCATGGCGACCTGACGCTGCATGTCTGCACCAGCTACGACGGGCTGGCGGCGGCGGTTGCGGAAACCGGGGCCGAGGTGGTCTATTCCACCAGATTTGCCGGTCCGAAGAACTTTCCGCGCCAGGCGCTGATCGAAAGCCCGGGCATCCGCTGGGTCTCGGTCGGGGGATCGGGCACCGACCATCTGCAACCCTGGGACCCCGCCCGGCTGACCGTGACCAACGCCGCAGGCGTCGCCGCCGACATGATGGCGGAATATGCGATTGGCATGATGCTGAACTTCGCGCTGGAGCTGCCGCGATTCCGCCGCCAGCAGCGCAGCCGCGAATGGGTGCCGGCAATGGTCAGGCCGATTGCGGGCCGGACCCTGCTGATCCTTGGCCTTGGCAAGACAGGCATGGCAACGGCCCGGCGGGCACGGGCCATGGGCATGGCCACGATCGGGGTGCGCGCCAATCCTGCCACGTCGCCGGATCTCGATGAGGTGCATGGCATCGACGCGCTGCCCGCTCTCTGGGGGCGGGCCGATTTCATCCTGTGCTGCGTGCCGCTTCTGCCGTCGACCCGCGGGCTGATCGACGCCGCCGCCTTTGCCGCAATGCGCCCCGGCGCGGTCTTGATCGATGTCTCGCGCGGCGGGGTGGTCGACGGGGCTGCCCTTTTGGCGGCGCTGGACGGCGGGCGGCTTGCCGGGGCCGCGCTGGATGTCTTCGAGACAGAACCCCTGCCGCCGGAGCATCCGATCTGGGGCCATGACAACGTGATGGTGACGCCGCACAGCTCTTCCGTCTTCGACGGCTGGGAGAAGGCAGCCTTCGTGATGTTCGCCGAGAACCTCACGCGCTACCGCCGCGGCCTGCCGTTGCACAACATCGTCGATCCGCAGCGCGGATATTGAAAGAGAGGGCCGTTCCATGACCAGCGAAAGACGCAGTGGAGGACGACGGAACAAATCGGACCGCAGCGGCGGCGGGATCGCCCAGTTGCCCTGGCAGCAAGTGGTGAACCCGCACCGCCCGATGGAGTTCCTGAACCCCGACCAGATGGATGCGCTGCACCGCAATTCGATGCGCATCCTGTCCGAACACGGCATCAGGGTGATGGGCGAGCGGGTGATGGACATCTTCGCCGCCGCCGGCGCCATCGTCGACCGGGACGAGAAGATCATCCGCATCGACGAAAGCATCGTCATGGAGGCGCTGAAAACCGCGCCCTCTTCCTTCACGCTGACCAGCCGCAATCCGGCCAAGGCGATCCGCATCGGCGGAAACAACATGGCGTTCGGCCTGGTCGCCGGGCCGCCCAACGTGCATGACCGGGTGAACGGACGCCGCGCGGGAAACCTGACGGATTACGAGAACTTCACCCGCCTTGCCCACCATTTCAACGCCATCCACATTCTGGGCAACCAGGTGGTGGCCCCGGTCGAACTGGCCGCGAATTCGCGTCACCTCGACACCTATCGCGCCAACCTCACCCTCAGCGACCTTTGCTTCCATTGCTCGGCCATCGGCCCCGGCCGCGCCATCGACGGCATCCGCATGATGGCCATTGCCCGCGGCATCAGCCTTGAGGAGATGAAGACCTCCCCCGGGGTCATCACCATCATCTCGGTGAACTCGCCGCGCCTTCTGGATGACCTCATGGCCGATGGCCTGATCGCCATGGCCGAACATGGCCAGCCCGTCACCATCACCCCCTTTACCCTGATGGGCGCAATGACGCCGGTCACGCTGGCCGCGGCACTTGCCCAGCAGAATGCCGAGGCCCTGTTCGGCGTCACGCTGACGCAACTGGTCAATCCCGGCACGCCGGTGATGTATGGCGCCTTCACCTCGAACGTCGACATGCGCTCGGGGGCGCCGGCTTTCGGCACGCCGGAGAACACCAAGGCCAACATCATCGCCGGCCAACTGGCCCGGCGCTACGGGCTGCCTTACCGCACCTCGAATGCCAATGCCTCGAACGCGGTCGATCTGCAGGCCGCCTATGAGACCGGCATGGCGACCTGGGGCGCGGTTCTGGGCGGCGCCAACATGATCTACCACGCGGCCGGCTGGCTGGAGGGGGGGCTGACCGCCTCTTACGAAAAGCTCGTTCTCGATGTCGAGATCCTGCAGAACATGATGGAGTTCATGCGGCCCATCCCCTTCACCGAGGATGACCAGGGTGTCGACGCCATCGGCTCCGTTCCGGCGGGCGGGCATTTCTTCGGCTCGGATCACACCATGGCCCGCTATGAAAGCGCCTTCTACCGGCCGATCCTGTCGAATTGGCAGAACTACGAGAACTGGCAGATCGCCGGGGGGCATGACGCGCTGGACAGGGCCACCGCGCTTTGGCAGCAAGCCCTGAAGGACTATGAAGAGCCGGTCCTCGACCCCGCCATCGCAGAAGAGCTTGACGCCTATGTCGCCCGCCGCCGCGAAGAGATCGGAGCGGGCGAACCCTGATCGCCTCCGGCGCACCGCCGGCCCCAAGAACCAACTTCCAAGGGATTTTTTCATGCGTACCCACACACAGGCGGTGGTCATCGGAGGCGGTCTTGTCGGCTGCTCGATCCTGTATCATCTGGCCAAACTGGGCTGGACCGATGCTGTTCTGCTGGAACGGAGCGAACTGACCTCAGGCTCGACCTGGCATGCGGCGGCGAACATCCATGGTCTGCACGACTCGACCAATATCAGCCGGCTGCAGCATTACACGATGAATCTCTACAAGCAGCTGGAGACCGAGACCGGGCAAAGCTGCGGCATCTTCCAGCCGGGCTCTCTCTACCTTGCCCAGACCGCCGAGCGCGAGAACCAGCTGCGGCTGCAGGAAGCCAAGGCCCGCCGCTATGGGCTGAACTTCCACGAGGTCAGCCGCGACGAGGCCGAGCGCCTTCATCCGCTGGTCAATTTCGACGGCGTGCGCTGCATCATGTACGAACCCGATGGCGGCAATGTCGATCCGTCGGGGGTCACCTATGCCTATGCCGCCGGCGCCCGCCAGATGGGGGCCGAGATCTACCGCTTCACCCCGGTGACGGGAACCGAACAACAGCCGGACGGCAGCTGGATCGTCCGCACCGAAAAGGGCGACATCCATACGCAATGGGTGGTCAATGCCGCCGGTCTCTGGGCCCGCGAGGTGGCGGCCATGGCCGGGCTGACGCTGCCGCTGGTGCCGACGGAACACCAGTATTTCGTGACCGAGACCATCGCCGCCATCGCCGACATGGGGCGCAGGCTGCCCTCGGTGGCCGACAGGGACGGCGAATACTATCTGCGGCAGGAAGGGCTTGGCCTTCTGGTCGGCGCCTATGAACGCGACATGAAGTTCTGGGCCGAGGACGGCACGCCGCTGGACTTTGGCCACGAGCTCTTTGCCGATGACCTGGGCCGGATCGAACCCAACATGATGCGCGCCATCGACAGGGTGCCTGCCATCGGGACCGCGGGGATCAAGCGGGTGATCAACGGCCCGATGATCTGGTCGCCCGACAGCGCCGCCCTGTTCGGCCCGGCGCCCGAACTGAAGAACTACTTCTGCTGCAACGGCATCATTCCCGGCTTCTCGCAATCGGGCGGGCTGGGCCGGCTGGCTGCGGAATGGATGGTCGAGGGTGAACCCTCGATGGACATGTTCAACTGGGACCTCACCCGGTTCGGCCACTGGGCGGGCAAGGATTTCACCCGCGCCCGCGTGCAGGACCAGTATGCGCACCGCTTCAAGATCCATTTTCCCAATGAGGAAAGGGCCGCCGGCAGGCCGGCGCGCACCCGTCCCGCCTATGAGACCCAACGCGGTCTTGGTGCCGTCTTTGGTCTGAACTTCGGCTGGGAGCACCCGCTCTGGTTCGCCGCCGCGGGCGAGCCGCGCGAGGAAACCAACGGCTTTGCCCGCCAGAACTGGTGGGCACCCGTCGGGCGCGAGGTGCGGATGCTGCGCGACAGCGTCGGCGTTCTGGATATCTCGAACTACGCCCGCTACGAGGTGAAGGGACCCGGCGCCGAGGATTGGCTGAACGCCGTTCTCGCCAACCGGATGCCCACCGAAACGGGTCGGTCCTGTCTGACACCTCTGATCGGCAAACGCGGCGGGGTCGCGGGCGATTTCACCGTCACCCGGCTGGGCGCCGAAGAGTTTCTTGTCATCGGATCGGGCATGGCGGAACGTTTCCACCAGCGTTTCTTCCAGTCGGTGCCGCTGCCCGCAGACACGACCTTCCGATCTGTCACCGACAGCACCGCCGGCTTCAACGTCGCCGGTCCCAAGGCACGGGAGATGCTGCAGGGGCTGACCGAAACCGATCTGTCGAACACCGCCTTCCCCTTCATGCGCTCGGGCCGGATCAAGGTGGCGGGGGTCGAAGTGGTCGCGCTGCGGGTCTCGTTTACCGGGGATCTCGGCTGGGAACTGCATTGCGCCGAAAGCGACCAGCTTGCCCTCTACACGGCCCTGCTGGAGGCCGCACGGCCGTTCAGCGGCGGGCCTGTCGGATCGCGCGCGCTGGCGTCGCTGCGCGTCGAGAAGGGTTATGGCAGCTGGGGTCGGGAGTATTCGCCCGAATACTGGCCGCAGGAAAGCGGGCTGGCGCGCCTGATCAAGCTGGACAAGGGCGCGTTCCTGAACCGCGATGCCTATCTTGCGCTGCACAACCGGCCCGCGCGCGACACCCTGGTCATGCTGCGGATCGAGACGACCGACGCCGATGCGACCGGCGGAGAGCCGATCTTCCGGGCCGATGGCACGCCGATCGGTCAGGTCAGCTCGGGCGCCTATGGCCATTCGGTCGGAATGTCCCTGGCGCTTGGCTACATCAAGACGGGCAGCGCCGCACCCGGGGAGGTGGTGAGCGTCGCCATTCTCGGCCGCCCGCATGAGGCGGTGGTTCTGGACAAGCCGCCCTTCGACGCCGAGGGCACGCGGCTTCGCGGTTGACACAGCACGGCGGGCGCCTTTTCCGGGCGCCCCCGCATCATCCAAAGGGACAGCAGATGACGGCCACGATCCCGGTTTACGATCGACACGTCGCTATCGCGCAACGTCCCGACATCCACGAGGCAAAGCCATGATCCGCCCCGTCCCCGCCGTCTGCGCGATGCAGCCCTATGCGCTGGCCGACCTGGACAGCGGCCTGTTCTCGCTTGCCCAGAACGAGAGCCATCTGCCCCCAAGTCCGGCCGCCCTTGCCGCCGGCCAGAACGCATTGGCCGGGCAGCGCCTCTATCCCGACCCCGACTGGCACCGCCTGCGGCAGGCCATCGCGCAGACCCATGCGCTGGACCCCGACAGACTGCTTTGCGGCGCGGGGTCGATGGAACTGATCGGCAGCCTCATTCGTGCCTATTCGGGCCCGGGCGACGAGGTGCTTGCCCCGCAATACGGCTATCTCTATGTCGCCACGGCCTGCCGGCAGGCCGGCAGCTGCTATCGCACCGCGCCGGAAGCGGATTACACCGTCTCGGTGGACGCTCTCTTGCAGGCCGTCACCCCGGCAACCCGCATCCTGTTCCTGTGCAACCCCGGAAACCCCACCGGAACGCGGATCGGGACTGCCGAAATCCTCCGCCTGCGCCACGCGCTGCCCGACAGGGTGCTTCTGGTGGTCGATCAGGCCTATGCCGAGTTTGACCCCCAGGACCCCCGACCCGTATTTTCGCTGACGGATCGCGGGGATACCGTGGTGACGCGAACCTTCTCCAAGGCCTATGCGCTTGCGGGTGCGCGGGTCGGCTGGGGCCTTTTCCCCCACGCCATCGCGGCCGAGACCCGCAAGCTGCTGAACCCCAACAACGTCTCGGGCATCAGCCAGGCGATGGCCGAGGCGGCGATTGCCGATCAGGCGCATATGAGGGCCTCGGTCGCCGCGGTCGCCGCGATCCGCGACAGGTTCGCCGCCTCGCTGCGTGCCGGCGGCTATCCCTGCCCCGAGAGCCACACGAATTTTGTCCTGATCCCCTTCCCCGATGCCCGAAGCGCCCGCGCGGCGGACGACCGCCTGCACAAGGCGGGCTATCTGTTGCGGGGGATGGGCGGCTACGGTCTTGTCCATTGCCTGCGGGCAACCGTGGCGGAGGCCGTTGCGATGAGCCGGGTCGCCGAGGTGCTGAGAGACGGGCCGCAGGGCGTCTGAACGCGCCGCCGCCAGCGTCAGCCGGGAACCCGCGGATCGGGGTGATGCCGTGCCCAGTGCTGCGCAAGATCCCCCCTGCGGCAGATCCAGACATCGCCGCGCGCCATCATGTGATCAAGAATCCGGTGCAGCGCCCCGATGCGCCCGGGCCGCCCGATCAGGCGCGCATGAAGCCCGACCGTCATCATCTGCGGACGGGCCGCGCCTTCGGCATGGAGAAGGTCGAAGCTGTCCTTGATGTATTCGACGAACTCGCCCCCGACCTGATAGCAGCGATCGCCGCGCCCAAAGCGGGAATCGTTGGTGTCCAGCGAATAGGGCACCAGCAGATGACCGGGATAGTCAGGAGACCAGTACGGCAGGTCATCGTTGTAGACATCCGAATCGTAAAGGAAACGGCCTGTCTCCACCACCAGCCGCCGGGTATTCATCGACGGCATCCCGGCGTAATAGCCCAAAGGCGCGCCGCCGCCGCCGATCTCTGCCGCCAGCGCGATCTGGCGGGCGATATGCGCGCGCTCTGTCGCGGCATCCAGCGCATCATGGTCGATCCACCGCCAGCCGTGCAACTGCAGGTCGAACCCGGCGCCGATCATCGCCCGGATCGCCAGCGGGTTCTTTTCCACCGCGCTGCCCACGACATTCACCGTGCCCTGCAGCCCCCGCTCGGCAAAGGCCCGCAGCATTCGCCAATAGCCAACCCGAGAGCCGTATTCGTAGCTGGATTCAATGTTCAGATCCCGCCGCCCCAGCCGCGCTTCCACCGCCACATCCGATATCCTGACTTCGGAGCGGTCATCGCCATCCAGCACACAAAGCTCTCCACCCTCTTCGTAGTTCAGGCAGAAGTTGACGGCGACACGCGCCCCGTTCGGCCATTCGACCTTCGGAGTGTCTGCGCCGTAGCCGATGAAATCCCGTGTGGGCAACGACATCTCATGCCTCCTTTCCGGCAGGCATCCGGCCTTGGGTCCCGCCGGATCGCGCATCACGATACACGACGGGGGCCACCCCGAATCCGAAAAGAATTCGGGGGCTTTGCACCCGATTTCCACGGGCATCATCGGCGGCGGGGCCGATGCTCGGCCCCCTCCTTCGCATCGGGGATCGCGAGCGACACGCCAGCGAGCAGGTGCAACGCCGTCCGGCCGACACCGCACGCGCAGACGGCAATCCACCCTGCGATACTTCGGCCCAATGGCGTTCGAGGCCCGCGCTATGCCGGCATGGACCGCTGTCCACCAAACCGGCAGCACGTCATCGTGCCCCCTTGCACCCCCGGCGACCATGGGCTAATCAGCCGCCCACGGAGTGCGGGCGTAGCTCAGGGGTAGAGCATAACCTTGCCAAGGTTAGGGTCGTGAGTTCGAATCTCATCGCCCGCTCCAGTCGAAACAGGGCGCCCTCGCGGGCGCCCTTCGTCGTTTCCTGGGGACTTGCCCCAACGCGCCCGAGGGTTTACCAGCCGCGGGAACAGCGACGGAGCATGCCATGCGCAAGGCCGAGATCAGCCGCAACACCGCCGAGACCGCGATTACCGTCGCGGTGAACCTTGACGGCAACGGCGCCTATGACAACCAGACCGGCGTCGGTTTCTTCGATCACATGCTGGACCAGCTGGCCCGGCACAGCCTGATCGACCTGAAGGTGCAGGCCAAAGGCGATCTGCATATCGACGATCACCACACCGTCGAGGATGTCGGCATCGCCATCGGGCAGGCTCTGGCCAAGGCCCTGGGCAACAAGTCCGGCATCCGCCGCTACGGCCATTTCCGGCTGGCGATGGACGATGCGCAGGTGGCCTGCGCGCTGGACCTCTCGGCCCGGCCTTTCCTGATCTGGAACCTGTCCTTCCCGGCGCAGAAGATCGGCACCTTCGACACCGAACTGGTGCGCGAGTTCTTTCAGGCGCTTGCCACCCATGGCGGCATCACGCTGCATGTGGACCTTGTGCACGGCCTGAACAGCCACCACATCGCCGAGGCCTGTTTCAAGGCGGTCGCACGCGCCCTGCGCGAGGCGGTGGAACCCGACCCGCGGCTGAACGGCGCCCTTCCCAGCACCAAGGGCGCGCTGTGAGCCCCCGAATTTTCGTCGAAAATTCGTCTCGCGGAGCGTCCCGATGCCGCTGACGGTTCTGGTCGACTACGACTCCGGCAACCTGCATTCCGCCGAGAAGGCCTTTCAGCGCATGGCGCAGGAGGTCGGCGCGGGCGATGTTCTGGTGACCTCGCGCGCCGAGGACGTGGCACGGGCCGATCGCATCGTCCTGCCCGGCGACGGTGCCTTTCCGGCCTGCCGCAAGGCTTTGGGCACATATGGCGGGCTGTTCGAGGCGATCGACGAGGCCGTGCGGGTCAGGGCCCGGCCCTTCCTGGGCATCTGCGTCGGCATGCAGATGCTGGCCTCATGGGGCCGCGAATACGAGAACACCGAAGGGTTCGACTGGATCGGCGGCGAGGTGGTGCGCATCCAACCCGCCGACCCGGCGCTGAAGGTGCCGCACATGGGCTGGAACGATCTGGTCATCGGCACGCGGGACGGCGGGCCGCACCCGGTGCTGGCCGGGCTGGCGACCGGCGACCACGCCTATTTCGTCCATTCCTACCATTTCCTTGTCGATGACCCGGCCCATCTTCTGGCCCATGCCGATTATGCCGGGCCGATCACCGCCATCGTCGGGCGCGACACCATCGTGGGCACCCAGTTCCACCCCGAGAAAAGCCAGGCGCTCGGCCTGCGCCTGATCGCCAACTTCCTGCAATGGGCACCCTGACGGCCCCGCCCGCGGCCTAGAACCCGCGGCCTAGAACCAGCCGGCGACGAAGCCCCATGCCCCGGCCAGATGGGCGGCAAGGGTGGCCAGATAGGCCGCCAGCCCCCAGCCCCATTCGCGCCAGCTCATCGCGCGCTGCGCCCGCGACATCTGCTCGGCCTGCAGGGCGCTCGACACGCCCAGAAGCGCGAAGATCAGCAGGAAGAGGTGCTGCGACAGCAGCCCCCAGATTCCCAGCCCGCCCGACATGGCAAAGGTCAGCTGGCGGGCAAGCGTCGGATGGATGCGCCAGGCCAGGATGCGCAGCATCTGGCCGCCGTCCAGGGGCCAGAACGGCAACAGGTTGAACAGGTTCAGCGCCGCCATCACCATGCCAAGGACATAGAGGAAATCGGACACCCCCTCGGAATAGTCCCAGCTCCAGTAGGCCAGCGCATAGGCCAGCACCATCGGCGCGACCGAGATCGCGGGACCGAGAAGGATGATGAAGAAATCCCTGCCCTGACTGGCGGGCATCTGGTTCGAGATCGCAACGCCGCCGAACAGCGGCACGAGGCGGAAGCGGGCGTCGGAATGGCCCATCACCCGATAGGCGGCGACATGGCCGAATTCGTGGATCATCACCGCGACGATCAGCGCCCCGCCGAACAGCGGCCCCCACCACCAGCCGGCCACCACCACGGCCAGGGCGCCCATCCCCAGCGATTGCGGGTCCATGCCGACGATGGAGGTGCCATGCAGCCCGCGCAAACCGCCGCGCAGGGCGTAAAGCGTCAGCGCCACCAGCGCCGCAGCGGCGGTGACAAAGCCGAAATCGGTCAGGCCGGACATGCTGGCACCCGTCGTTACCCTTGGTCCGCACCTGCTATGGCCGGCAATCGGTGCGACTATGGTGCAGTCGGGACGGAAAGCGCAAGGCCTTGCGCCGGCGGGCCGGGTCAGTCCCAGATCCGGGGTTCGGCAAACTCCAGCGAGTTGCCGGCCGGGTCGCGGAAGTAAAGCGACCGGCCCCCGCCGGGCCAGTCGACCTCGGCCTCGACCGGGATGCGGGCAGCGGTCAGCCTCTCGCGCCAGCGGTCGATTTCGTCCCGGCTGGCGGCAAAGCACAGATGCCCCGGCCCCCGCGCGCCATGGGCGGGGATGGGCAGGGCGGGGGCGGTGCCGGGAACTTCCGTCGCCGCAGGATTGAAGATCAACAGGATGCCGGCCCCGACACGGAAGAACACATGCCGCCCCTTTGCCCGCCCGATGACCGGCAGGCCAAGGACGCCGCTGTAGAAGGCTTCGGCCGCGGCGAGGTCGGTCGCGTAAAGCGCGGTTTCCAGGATGGCTGCAGGCTGCATGGCGCAAGGCTGCGCCCGAAGGCGGCCCCGCGTCAAGCCCGCGGCAGCGACTGATCGCCGCCGCCACACCGCCTGCAGGCGCGGAAGCCCGCCGCCTCGGCCGCCTCGCGCGAGGCGAAGGCGCGGGTGTTGGCCTGCAGCGGCCGCCCCGGGCAGCCGTCGCGGCAATGGATGCCGGTGGTGGCCACAGCCCAGACCAGCCCACTGGGCAGCCCCGCCTGATGCAGCGCCCATTCCGCCGCGGTCACCTCTCGCCCCGCGGCCCGGCGCTGTCTGAGGGAGGTCGGCATGGTGATTCCTTTCATTGTGGCCGCAACCGGCGCAGAAGCCGGCCGTCCATCGCCAGAAGGCCGGCGGCGATCAGAAGGAAGCCCAGAAGATGGCGCGGCTGCAGCGTCTCGCCAAGAAAGACGAGACCCAGGATCGCCGCACTGACCGGGATCAGGAAGGTGACCAGCGACAGGTTGGTGGCCCCCGCCGTGGCCAGAAGCCGGAAGAAGATCAGATAGGCAAGCGCGGTGGACAGCACCGCCATGGCCACCACGGCCAGCACCGCGCCGGTGCCGGGCGCGGGCAACGCCCAGGGCCGGTCTATCAGAAGCCAGACCGGCAGCAGCAGAAGCGTCGCGCAGCCGGTCTGCCCGAAGGCCGAGGCAAGCGGCGTCACGCCCATGCGGCGGAACCGGCGGCCCCAGACGCTGGCCAGCCCGTAGGACAGCGCCGCGCCAAGACAGCACAGGATCGCCAGCGCCTCGCCGCCCCCTGCCCGGCCCGCCATGACCGCCACCCCGGCAAAGCCGAAGCCAAGGCCCGCGGCCTTGGCGGGGGTGATCCGCTCATCGACGGTGAACAGATGCGCGACCACGACGGTCCAGAGGGGCGTCGTGGCATTGACGATGGCGGCAAGCGCGGAATCGATCCTGCCCTGCGCCAGCACGATCAGGGTGAAGGGGATCGCGTTGTTCAAAAGCCCCATCAGCGCCATTGCACCAAGGACGCGGGCCGGCGTCGCCCCTTCGGATTTTTCAACGAAGAATCGCTGCCGCCGCACCGTCAGGATCAGCCCCAGCAGCAGCGCCGCGATCGAGACGCGGCCCCAGACGATGCTTAGTGGCGGCAGGCCCCGCAGGGCCAGTTCGACAAAGAAGAACGATCCGCCCCAGAGAAGGGACAGGATCAGAAGCAGGCTCCACTCGGTACGGTTCATCAGTCAGGATCTCCTCTGCCCGCCGTTGTAGCGACCGGGCAGAGGTCTGGCGACCCGGAGCCTGCGGGTTACTTCACCCGGCTCCAGTTCTGCTTGGAGCAGATCAACCCGCCCGCCACGCAGCCCGACAGCTTCAGCTTGTTGCCGTTCAGCGCGATGGTGCCGTAATAGGTCTTGCCGTTCGACGGCCGGAAGACCGAGCCTTCGTAATTGCCGTCACCCTGCGGCACCATGTCGATGACGATGGTCTTGCCCTTGTTCTCGGATTCGTATTCCGAGCCATCGGCATTGAATGCCTTGGTGATCTTGCCGCAGAAGGCCGCGGCGCAGGGTTTGATGGTGACATGGGCAAAGTGGCCGTCATCCACCTCGGTCTGCCACACACCTTCCAAGGGGTCCGCAACTGCGGCGCCACCCGCAAGGGCCAGCACCGCCGCAAGGGCAAGTCTCTTCATCATGTCCTCCTCCCTGAGGTTGTCGCAAATCCTTTGCGCCGGCCGGACCACCGATCAAGCGTGACGTTGGGTCTCTTCCCTTCGCGCGCCGCGCATGGCATGGGGCAGCCCATCGAAAGACGGAGGCCGCCATGATCCTTTACCCCGCCATCGACCTGAAGGACGGCCAGTGCGTCCGCCTGTTGCGCGGCGAGATGTCGGCCGCAACCGTCTTCGGCGACGACCCGGCGGCGCAGGCGCTGAAGTTCCAGAAGGCCGGTTGCGAATGGCTGCATCTGGTCGATCTGAACGGCGCCTTTGCCGGTGTGCCGGTCAATGGCGCAGCGGTGGAGGCGATCCTTGCCGCAGTCTCGGTCCCGGCCCAGTTGGGCGGCGGCATCCGCGACATGGCCACCATCGCGATGTGGCTTGAGAAGGGCCTCTCGCGGGTCATCCTTGGCACCGTAGCGGTCGAGAACCCCGATCTGGTGCGCGAGGCCGCCCGCGCCTTTCCGGGCAAGGTCGCCGTCGGGATCGACGCGCGCAAGGGTTTTGTCGCCACCAAAGGCTGGGCCACGGAAACCACCGTGCAGGCCACCGACCTTGCCCGCAGCTTCGAGGATGCCGGTGTTGCGGCGATCATCTATACCGACATCGACCGCGACGGCGCCATGCAGGGCCCGAACATCGAGGCGACCGAGGCGCTGGCCCGGGCGGTATCGATCCCGGTCATCGCCTCGGGCGGCGTGTCGCGCATGGAGGACCTGACCGCGCTGCGCGATACCGGCGTGATCGCCGGCGCGATCTCGGGCCGCGCGCTTTACGACGGCGCGATCGATCTGGCAGAGGCGCTTGCCAACCTGAAGGGCTGATTGTCGCAAGGGCGTCGCGCCCCCTGTCCCCATGCGGCGCGAAGTGGCATCCTGATGCCATGGCCAGCCCCCGCAAAACCCTCATCCGCAAGGCCCGCATCCGCAAGGACCACCTGCCCGCCGCCTCGCACCTCTGGGCGCGGCACCGGGCCGGCGACTTCCTGGATTGCTATTCGGTCGAAAGCAGCCTCACACCGCAACAGGCGGTGGCACAGGGTCTTGCCCTTCCGCGATGGGCCGCCACGCTGATGCGGCTTCGCAATGCGCTGGTCCGGCCCTTCGGACTGAAGACGGGCGAGGGCCCGGCGCTTTTTCCGACCCATCTGGACAGCAAGGACGAGATGGTGATCGGCACCGACGACAGCCATCTTGATTTCCGTATCGCGGTGTTCCGGCAGGGCGAGCGGCTTTATCTGTCCACCTGGGTCCGGCCCAGGAACATCCGGGGCCGCGCCTATCTGGCGCTGGTGATGCCCTTCCACATCCTGATCTCGCGCGGGGCGGTGGCGCGGATGGCGGCTTGACGCCTGCGGCCTTGCGCGGCATTCAGACCCCATGCTGAAGACCCGCATCATCCCCTGTCTCGACGTCGCCGAAGGCCGGGTGGTCAAGGGCGTGAACTTCGTCGACCTGATCGACGCCGGCGACCCGGTCGAGGCCGCCAAGGCCTATGACGCCGCCGGCGCGGATGAGCTGTGCTTCCTCGACATCATGGCGACCGAGGAAAACCGCGGCACCATGTTCGATCTGGTCACCCGCACGGCCGAGCAATGCTTCATGCCGCTGACGGTGGGCGGCGGGGTGCGGACCGTGGCGGACGTGCGCGCGCTCCTGCTGGCGGGGGCGGACAAGGTGTCGTTCAACTCGGCCGCGGTGGCCAACCCGGACGTGGTGGCCGAAGCGGCGGATCATTTCGGTTCGCAATGCATCGTTGTGGCCATCGACGCCAAGACCGTGGAGCCGGGCCGGTGGGAGATCTTCACCCACGGCGGCCGCCGCGCCACCGGCATCGACGCGGTCGAGTTTGCGCAACTGGTGGCCGCGAAAGGTGCCGGAGAAATCCTGCTGACCTCGATGGACCGCGACGGCACCAGGGGCGGCTACAACCTGCCGCTGACCCGTGCCATCGCCGATGCGGTGCCGGTCCCGGTGATCGCCAGCGGGGGGGTCGGCACGCTGGACCATCTGGTCGAAGGCGTGACGATGGGCCACGCCTCGGCCGTGCTGGCCGCCTCGATCTTCCATTTCGGCACCTATACCATCGCCGAGGCCAAGGCCCATATGGCCGCAGCCGGCATCCCGATGAGGCTGACATGAGCGCGCCCGCGACGGCCCTCGACCGGCTGGCGGCCACCATCGCGGCCCGCAAGGGGGCCGACCCGGACAGCAGCTGGACCGCCAAGCTGCTGGCAAAGGGCCCCGAGAAATGCGCCGAGAAATTCGGCGAAGAGGCGGTAGAGGCGATCATCGAAGCGGTGAAGGGCGACCGCGAGAAGCTGACCGCCGAGGCGGCCGATGTGCTCTATCACCTGCTTGTCATGCTGGCCGCGCGGGACGTGTCGCTTGACGATGTGCTGGCCGAGCTGGCCCGCCGCGAGGGCACCTCGGGCCTGGCCGAAAAAGCCGCGCGCAGCCGGTAGCCAAAGGCGCGGCTGCCGCCGCATTGTCTGTTTGGTGGAGGCGGGCGGCGCGCCCGGTGGTTTCGGTCGCGGGATGGGGGTTTCACCCCCAAACCCCCAGGATATTTTCAGACAGAAAATGAGCACAGAGCCTATTTTCTGTCTGAAAATATCCCCGCCGGAGGCATCGCCCGAGCCGGTTGCGCGCTTGCGCGCAGAGGCGAGAGAAAAGACGTGCGGCGATCAGCCGCCCGATCTGGCGACAGCAGTCAGAGGCCGAGTCGCGGGATCTCGATCGCCGGGCAGTGGTTCTGCACCGCCAGCAGTCCGGCGGCGCGGGCGCGGGCCAGGGCGGCATCGTCGATGACGCCCAGCTGAAGCCAGACCGCCTTCGCCCCGATGGCGATGGCCTCATTGACCACGGCGCCCGCTTCCTCGCTGCGGCGGAAGACGTCGACCATATCCACCGGACCGTCCTTTTCCACCACCTCGGCCAGCGAGGCGCGGACGGTGGTGCCAAGGGCTTCCTGTCCGGCCTGCCCCGGGTTCACCGGAATCACCCGATAGCCGTTGCGGGCCAGGAATGCCGCGACGCCGTGGCTGGCACGGTCGGGTTTCGGGGACCATCCCACCACGGCAATGGTGCGGACTGTGGTCAGGATCTGGCGGATGGTGGCGTCGTCGCTCATATCGGCATCCAAGCAGAAAAAAGCGCCCGGGCCAAGCGGACCGGGCGCAAAAGTTGCGGAACGAGGGACAGTGAAATCAAGGTACGGGGGTTCCGACCCGCGCCTTCTGACTATGATCTAGGGATGTGAAGCCAAGGTTAAAGCCCGCATCGCGCAAGTGTGATCAGCGGGTGCTGGCCGCGTAAAGCGCGACCGCCGCGGCATTGGACACGTTCAGGCTGCCGAAGGCCCCGGCGAAGGGGATCCGCGCGATGAGGTCGCAGGTCTCGCGCGTCTTGTCGCGCAGGCCCGGGCCCTCGGCCCCCAGCACAAGGCCGATGGCGCGCGTGCCCGCCTGCTCCAGCGCCTGAGGCAAGGTCAGATCGGCTTCGCCGTCCAGCCCGATCATCAGATAGCCGGCCGATTTCAGCTCTTCCATCGCCTCGGCCAGATTGGTGACCCGCAGATAGGGCTGGCGCTCCAGCGCGCCCGAGGCGGTCTTGGCCAGCGCCCCGGTTTCGGGCGCGGAATGATGGCGGGGGGCGATCACGGCACGGGCGCCGAAAACCTCGGCGCTGCGCAGGACGGCGCCGGCGTTGTGCGGGTCGGTGACCCGGTCAAGCAGCACCACCAACGGCGCCCCCTGCCCCGAGACCGCCACCTCCACGAGCTTGCCCCAGTTCAGCGGCCTGACTTCAAGCGCCGCGCCCTGATGCACCGAGCCTTCGTCGATCGGGGCCGAGAACTTGCGCGGATCTTCGATCTCGGGCTCGATCCCGGCTTCGGCCACCGCGTCGGCCAGCTTGTCCAGCGCATTCTTCGTCACGATCAGCCGCAGCTTTTCACGCGCCGGATTGACCAGCGCATCGCGCACGGCATGCAGCCCGAAAAGCCAGAGCGTCTCTTTCGCCTCGGCTTTCGCCCTGCGTTCCTTGTCCACAATCCATGTGGGCTTGCGCGACCCCGGCTTCATCTGGTTCTCCTGATCCGATCGCCCTCCTATAGCGATGGAATCCCGCCCGATCCACCCTTGACGCCCCGGTGAGGCCCCGCTAAACCCCGCCTCCATCGGGTGACGAGCTGCAAGGTGCGGCAGCGGACTGTAACTCCGCCGGGGCGACCCACGCCTGGTTCGATTCCAGGGTCACCCACCATCCCCTTCATATGGATGTTGGACCGATGCGCCGGGGCCTGCGGGCCGGTTGCGGGCCAATGCGGGCTGTGGCAGGGTGGCGCGGTTCTTCCTGAAGGCGCCCTTTCATGTCCGACCGTTCCTACCGCTTCACCCATGCCGTGACCCGCCGTCCGTCGCAAAGCATCATCCGGGGCCTGCGCGCCGTCGATACCGGCAACCCGGATCTGTCGGTCATGCAAAGCCATCACGCCGACTATATCGCGGCACTGAAGGCGGCCGGCGCCAGGGTGATCGAACTGGACGCGCTGGACGACTATCCGGATTCGGTCTTTGTCGAGGATACCGCGCTCTGCCTGCCCGAAGGGGCGGTGATCATGCGCCCCGGCGCGCCCTCGCGGCTGGGAGAGGCTGCCGAGATGGCGCCCGTGCTGGAGAAGCTTTACACGACAGTCCGCCGGATCGGGGGCACGGACAGTTTCATCGAGGGCGGCGACATTCTGGTGACCGAGACCGAGATCCTTGTCGGCCGCTCGGCCCGCACCAATGCGGCCGGCGTGGCGGAACTGGCCGGGCTGGTCGCCGACTGGGGACATCGCGTGCGCGAGTTGCACACGCCCCCCGGCGTGCTGCATTTCAAGACCGATTGCAGCCTGATGGATGCCGAGACAGTGCTGTCCACCGACCGGCTGGCAGCCTCCGGCTGTTTCAAGGGATACCGGGTGATCCCGGTGGCGCAAGGCGAGGAGGCCTCGGCCAATGCCATCCGTTTCAACGACTCGGTGCTGTTCCCGGCGGGCTTCCCGCGCACCCGCGACCGTCTGGTCGATGCCGGCTACAAGGTGACCGAAATCGGCAACAGCGAATGCGCCAAGATCGACGGGGGCATGTCCTGCCTGTCGTTGCGCTTCGCGCCGGTCTGACCGCTCTTCGCAACGACTGTCCGGGCGGGGCAGACGCAGGCACGGGCCATGTCGTCGCTGCGGGAAGAACCGTTACCTCGTGGCGAATGCGCTGGCTGACGCCAGGGCACCTCAGGGCATCAGCACGGCGCTGCGGTCGTAGTCGGCCACCTCGACGCTGCCGTCATCGAAGGTCACTGCGACAGAGACGCTGGTGATCGCGCCCAGGGGCGCCTCGGCATAGGGCAGCACCGTCTCCATCTTCAGCGCATTGGGCGCAGCCTCGCCCTCGTGGCAGGGTTCCATCGGCATCACGGTTTGCGGCGCACCACCGTTGATGCCCCAGGCGATCCGCTCCACTCCACAGCGCCAGGCCAGAAGATTGGTGAAATAGATCAGATCCTTGCCGTCGAACTCCCGGATCGCGATCCATTGCGGCCTGGTGGCCTGCAGGATCGGCTTCACTTCGGCGGCGGTGGTGAAATCCTGCGCAAGCGCCGGCAAGCCCGTCAGGGCTGCGAAAAGCGCGGCCGATCCCCTGAAACAAGGCTTCATCGCCCCCCTCGCACTCTTGAACCTTTCGCCCGCTCGGGGCCGCACCTATACTGCGCAGCGCAAAGGCCGCGAGCAAGACTGCGATACCGGCTCTTGCACTGGCCCGACCCCGGGCGGAGGAACCAAGGTGGCGCAGGCGCCGAAACAGTCCATCGGGCCCGTGCCCTATACAATCGCCGCCGTGGTTCAGGGCGGCCGGCTTGGCTATGAGGCGTTGCTTCTGGCCGCCTCGCTTCGCGCCACCAACCCGGCCTTTACCGGCCGGCTTTGCCTGATGGAGCCGCAACCGGGGCCCAGATGGGACAGCGATCCGCGGCTGACCGATCCGGCCCTGCGCGCGCGGCTTGAAGACCTCGGGGCCGAGTTCGTGCCGTTCGAGAGCCGGAGCTTCGGATCCGGCTACCCGCATGGCAACAAGATCGAAGGGCTGGCCGCCCTTCCCGAAGGCCCGTTCCTGTTTCTCGATACCGATACGCTGGTGACCGGCGATCTTGGCCTGTTGCAGATCGACTTCGCCCGCCCGTCCGCCTCAATGCGGCGCGAAGGCACCTGGCCGGTGATCGAACTTTACGGCCCGAATTACGCCGCCACCTGGAAATCGCTCTACGACCGCTTCGGCGTGGATTACGAGGCCTCGCTGGATCAGGGCCAGCCCGCCGAATACTGGCAGCGGCATCTTTATTTCAACGCCGGCTGGTTCTTCCACGACAGCCCGCAGCGCTTCGGCAACCGCTTCCTGTCCTACGCGCGCGAGATCCGCGACAACCGGCCGGAGGAACTGGTTTGCCAGGAGATCTACCCCTGGCTTGACCAGATCGCCCTGCCGCTGGTGGTGCAAAGCTTTGGCGGCAGCCGCCCCGGCCCCGGCCTTGCCGGTCTCGACGGCGATGTGACCTGCCACTACCGAAGCCTGCCGCTCCTCTATGCCCGCGAAAGCGATCAGGCGGTCGAGGTGCTGGAAGCGGTGGCCGAGGTCAAGGAAAACCGCCGGCTTCTGCGCGACTGGCCGCAGGCCAAGCAGATGATCTACCAGAACAGGGGCCGCAAGGCCCGCGCGCTCTTCGACCGCGCGAACCTGCCCCACCGCGACCGGGTCATCCGCAACACGCTGAAACGTGAAGGCCTCTGGCTGCGCTGACACGACAGACACAGCACTTCCGGTCCCCTTCACTTTGGCAGAAATATCCTGCGGGGAGGTCTGGAGGGGCGCAAAGCCACTCCAGCGCCCGGCCCGAAGGCCCGCGCTCACATCTTCAGCGTCACCACCGGCCAAAGCGACAGCACCAGCAGCCCCGCCATGGTCCAGTTGAACGCCCGCAGGCGCGCGGGCTGGTCCAGCCAGCGCCGCAAGCCCTGCCCCGCCCCCGCCCAGATCATCACCGAGGGGAAATTCACCACCATGAAGACCACTGCCACGATCAGATAGGCCAGCGCCGAGGGGGTGGCGACATAGGCCGTCACCGCGCCCAGCGCCATTGCCCAGGCCTTGGGGTTGACCCATTGGAAGGCGGCGGCCTGCAGGAAGGTCAGCGGGTCGGCCCGGCTCTTGCCCTCGCCCGGCGCGCCGGAATTGGCGATCTTCCAGGCCAGCCACAGCATATAGGCGACCGATGTCACCTTCAGGACGGTCAGGGCCGGCGGCCAGGCCCGGAAGATGCCGGCAATGCCAAGACCGACAAGAAAGACCATCAGCGCATGGCCGCAGCTGATCCCCAGCATATGCGGCACGGTGCGCTTCAACCCGAAGTTCACCCCGCTTGCCAGAAGCATCATGTTGTTGGGCCCCGGCGTGACCGAGGTCACGATGCCAAAGCCGATCAGGGCAATCAGAAGATCGTATGTCATGGCGCAAGGATTACCGAAAGATACCGGACATATGTTGCTATTTCTTGCGCCAACAGGCAAATGCAACAACAAATGACCAGACTCGACGACACAAACCGCCGGATATTGCGCGAACTGACCCGGGACGGCCGCCAGACCAACCTGCAGCTGGCCGAGCGGGTGGGCCTGTCGCCCTCGGCCTGCCTGCGCCGGGTGCAGGAGATGGAGCGGGCGGGCATCATCAAGGGCTACCGCGCCGTTCTTGACCCCGACAAACTGGGAATCGGCTTCACGGCCTATTGCACGGTCGGGCTGAACAGCCATACCAAATCCGCGCAAGAGGCGTTCGAGCGTGCCATCGCCCGCGCCCCTCAGGTCCGCGAATGCCACAACATCACCGGCACGGTGGAATACCTCCTGCGGGTCGAGACCGCCGACCTGCCCAGCTACAAGCACTGGCACACCGATGTTCTGGGTGTGCTGCCGCAGGTGCAGTCGGTGACCACCTTCGTCGTCATGGGCAGCCCCAAGGACGAAAGGGCCTGACGCCGGCGCACGGGGCACCCCGATCCTTCGCCGAAGGATCGTGCCCGGCGGGGCCGGACGCCTTTCGGCCTCCGCGCAAGAACCCGGCACCGGCACGACAGGTGCGGGCATTGCCGTGGGCATGACACTCCCCTAACCTGCCGCCCAACCGACAGCGGAGGAAACCATGTCAGACAGACCCATGGGGTTCGACACCCTTGCCATCCATGCGGCGGCCGAGCCCGATCCGGCCACCGGGGCGCGGCAGATCCCGATCTACCAGACCACCGCCTATGTGTTCAAAGACGCCGATCACGCGGCCCGGCTTTTCAACCTGCAGGAAGTGGGCTGGATCTATTCGCGGCTGACCAACCCGACCGTGGCGGCGCTGGCCAACCGGGTCGTGGCGCTGGAAGGCGGCGCGGGGGGCATCGCCTGCTCTTCGGGCCATGCCGCGCAGATCATGGCGCTGTTCCCGCTGATGGGGCCGGGCCGGAACATCGTCGCCTCGTCGCGTCTTTACGGCGGCACGATGACCCAGTTCTCCCAGACCATCAAACGCTTTGGCTGGAGCGCGAAATTCGTCGACACCGACGATCTGGGCGCCGTCGCCAAGGCCTGCGACAAGAACACCCGCGCCATCTTCTGCGAGACCATCGCCAACCCCGGCGGCTATGTCACCGACATCCCGGCGCTGGCGAAGATCGCAGATCGCAAGGGCATTCCCCTGATCGTCGACAACACCTCGGCAACGCCGTGGCTGTGCCGGCCCATCGAGATGGGGGCGACCATCGTCGTCCATTCCGCCACCAAATACCTGACCGGCAACGGCACGGTCACCGGCGGCATTGTCGTCGACTCGGGCAAGTTCAACTGGTCGGCATCGGACAAGTTTCCCAGCCTCTCGCAGCCGGAGCCTGCCTATCACGGGCTGGTGTTCCACCCCGCGCTTGGCGGGATGGCCTATACCTTCCACTCCATCGCCGTCGGCCTGCGCGATCTTGGCATGACGATGAACCCGCAGGGCGCGCATTACACCCTGATGGGGATCGAGACCCTTGGCCTGCGGATGGAGCGCCATGTCGCCAATGCCCGCAAGGTGGCGGAATGGCTTGAGAACGACCCGCGCGTCGAATCCGTCACCTATGCCGGGCTGAAATCCAGCCCGTGGCACAAGCGGGCGAAGAAGAT
Organism: uncultured Paracoccaceae bacterium; assembly: GCA_934500835.1. Classification (GTDB taxonomy): domain Bacteria; phylum Pseudomonadota; class Alphaproteobacteria; order Rhodobacterales; family Rhodobacteraceae; genus Pseudogemmobacter. The sequence continues at coordinate 310,312 of CAKSTR010000001.1, forward strand.
CGTGCCGAAAGGCGCAGGGGCGCTTTTCACCTTTGCGCTGAAATCCGGTTATGACGGCTGCGTCGATCTGATCAACAAGGTCAAGCTGTTCAGCCATGTGGCCAACCTTGGCGACACCCGCAGCCTGATCATCCACCCGGCATCCACCACCCACCGCCAGCTGGAACCCGACCAGCAGGCCGCCGCCGGCGCACCGCCAAACATGGTCCGGCTGTCGATCGGCATCGAGAATGTCGAGGACATCATCGCCGATCTCGATCAGGCGATGGGCTGAGACGAAAAGGGCCGCCCTCCGGGGCGGCCCTTTTTTCTCGCTCGCATCAGCGGCGGCGCGGGATACATGCCTGTCAGACCGCCCGCCCTTCGGACGTGACCGCCGGGCAAGGCGAAACCGGGCCGGCATATGGCCCGGTTTCGGGATTACCTCCTGCCGCGTCGGGCCGGGTTACTGGGACAGTTCCCAGATCACGGTGACGGTCGCTTCCATCGACAGCTGGCCCGACTCGACCGGCACGGGGGCCGCCGACAGCGCCGCCTCCCTGAACATCGGCGCAGGTCCGACACCATTTCCGGTGGTTTCGGCGATCTCGTCGATGCGGCCCAGCTTCAGGCCCGCCGCTTCGGCGTAAAGCGCGGCCTTCGCCTTGGCATCCTCAATGGCAGCCTGCCGGGCGGCGTCCATCGCCGGCCGCGGGTCCTGAAGCCCGAAGGTCAGCCCGTTCAGCGTATTGGCACCGTCCTGCACCGCTGCATCCAGCACCGCACCCAGACCATCCAGCTTGCGGATCTTCACCGTGACGATGTTCATCGCGGTATAGCCGGTGATCTGCGGGCCCGAGGCCGAGTTGTCATAGCCCGTCCAGTTCGGCGTGACCGAAAGGTTCGACGTCTGCAGATCGCGCGATTCGATCCCGGCGTCCCGCAGCCGCTGCAACACCGCCTCAAGCGAGGTGGAATTGGCCGCAAGCGCCTCGGCCGCGGTGGCGCCCGTGGTGGTGATGCCCACCTGCAATGTGGCCAGATCGGGGGCAATCGCCGTCGCGCCTTCACCCGTTACGGTAAGTTTCGCATGGCCGTCATCCGCCAGCGCGGCAACGCTGCTCATTGGCAGGGCACACATCAGCCCGAGGGCGGTGGCGGGAAGCAGATGGTTGAGCATGGGGTCCTCCTTGAACTCAACGGACATTTCGTAATCTGTAACGCACGCCACAAGGGTATCCTTGGAACGGTAACAGCCCTTTTTCTTTCTTTCGGCAAAAATCTGCTTTAGGAAGGCCTAAGCTTCCCGGGGCGCGTTTCCGCGTCCGGTTTCCCTATGTTAGACCCGTGGAATGAAACCGAGTTTTGCCCTAAGCTTCACCGAAGACGGAATCCAGCTTTTGCACCGTGCGGGCAAGGGCTGGGTGGTCGTCGGCGAAACCCCCTTCGACGCCCCGGATCTGGATGATGCGCTGGACTACATGCGCCGCTCCGCCCTTGGGCTGGAGCCTGCCGGCATCTCCACCAAGCTGGTGATCCCGAATTCGCAGATCCGCTATCTGGAACTGGATGCCCCCGGCCCTTCGGACGAAGAGCGGGCGGCGCAGATCCGGGCCGGGCTGGAAGGCAAGACGCCCTATCCGGTGGATGACCTGGTCTTCGACTGGTCCGGCAAGGGCAAGCTGGTGCGGGTCGCGGTGCTTGCGCGCGAAACCCTGCAAGAGGCCGAAGGCTTCGCCACGACCCACCGGTTCAACCCGCTCTCTTTCGTGGCGATTCCCGATTACGGCGATTTCAACGGTGAGCCGTGGTTCGGCGCCACCAAGGCCGCAGCCTCGCTCGTGGCGGCCGGCGAAGAGGTGGAACGCGACCGCGCCTCGATCCGCATCCTGACGCGCGGCTCTGCGGCCAAGACCGAAGCGCCGCCCCCCGACGCCGCCGCAGAGGCGCCCGAGGAGACGACCCAGTCCACCGCGCCGGCCGATCCTGCACCGGTCGACCTTGAGCCGGTCGATTCCGCACCGGCCGAGGAAATGCCTGCCCCGGCGGCCGTCGCGCCCGAACCCGAAGCCGCCATTCTGCCGCCCGAACCCGAACCGGTGGTGGCCGAAGCGGCCGCGCCCGTTCCGGCAGCGGTGGAGCCCGCCCCGTCCCAGGGGCAGCTCAGGATCAACACGATTTCTGTTCCGCAGCCGGCACCTCCGCCCGAACCGGAACCCGAGCTTGAACCCTTCACCCCCTTCGCCCAGCCCGATCCGCTGCGCCATCAGCCCGATCCGGTTGCGGTGAACACGCTGCGGGGCGGCGCGGGGGCATGGCTCGACGAATCCGAGCCGGCAGAACCTGTCGTCGAGCCGAAGGCCGAGGTGGAAGAGGCACCCTTCACCTTCGCGCATGACGACACCGCCTTCCCCGAGGCGGACGACGACCTGCGCGCCGCCGATCCGGTGCCGCCGCTGAAATCGGGCCGGGCGCCCGACCCTCTGGCAGATCCGGCTGCGGCAGACGACCTGCCGCCCGCGCCTTCCTCGGCTGCCATGCTTGCCTTCGCCAGCCGCCGCAGCGGAGCCGAGGGCGGGCAGGCCCCCGCGCTTGGCGCAGCCCAACGGCCGGATTCCGCCGCCCTGTCCCGGGCTGCGCGCGGCAAGCCGGTCGAGGACCTGCCGCCGATGCCCCGTCCGGCGCAATCCGGCGCCCCGTCAGTACGGGCCGCGGCCAAGGGAATCGGCGGGCTGGTCGGCGCGCAGGGCATCGGGGCCGGGCGCAGGCCGGCCAAGGCCAAGCCGATGCCGCAGCCCTCTGCCCCGGCCCGGGTTGCCGCGGCAGTTGCAGCCTCGGGCCCCGGCGAGGCCGCCAAGTCGCTGACCCGCCCGGGCGGCACCTTCGGCAACAGCCCACCGCCGAAGCCGCGCTCGCGCACGGTGTTGTTCCTGTCTCTGGTGGCAATCCTTCTGCTGTGCATGGCGCTGGTTGCAGCGTGGTCGACGCTTTTCCTGGCCTCGAACCGCAGCGACACCTCGGACCCGGTGCAGATCGCTGCCGGGGATGTGCCGGGTGTCGATGACGAGATGCTGGCGGATGGCGAAGGTGCGCTGATCGATGCCGACATCGCGGACACGACGGCGACCGATGCCGCCGACCTGGCCGCCGCCGAACCCCTGCCAACCGAGGAACCCGTCGCCGAGGCAGCGCCCGGCACCGCCGTAACCACCGACAGCCCCCCGGCGCAGGTTCTGGCCGAGACCCAGGACGAGATCTTTCTTGCCACCTCGGACACGCCGCCACCGGCGCTGGATGCGCTGGCTCTGCCCGCGCCCGGCGCAACCGAGGATGCGCTGCCCGCCGACCAGATGCCGCCGCCGCCCTTCGGGACGGTCTATGCCTTTGATGACAATGGACTTCTGATCCCGACCAAGGAAGGGATCGTCAACCCTGACGGCGTGATGCTGATTGCCGGCAAACCGCCCAAACTGCCGCCCTCCCGCAGCGATGCCGCCACGGCCGCCGCCCTTGCGGCTGCGGCCCCTGCCACCCCGCCCGCCGCACCGACCGAAGGCGCGCTGGTCGAGGCGCAGCCCGTGGGTGCCACCACTCCTGCCCCCGGTGCCATCGCAACCGACTCGATCGAGGCGGTGTCGGCCGAAACCGCCGAAGCGCCGCAGCCCGTTGGCGACGCGGCCCAGCCGAACCCCGAACTCGTCGACCGCAAACCGAAGGAACGCCCGGCCGAGTTGGCCGTGACCCAGGACGATGCCGCGCTGACGACCGACCTTCCCGAAGGCGTCCAGACCGCCAGCCTGCGCCCGCGTGAACGGCCCCGCACCGTCCTTGCCGCCGCAGAAACCGCCCGGCAGCAGACCGAGGCCGCCTCGCTGGCGCTGGCGCCCTCGGCCGAAGAGGCCGCGCAGGCCGAGGCCCAACTGGCCGCCGCCGCAGCAGCAGAAGCTGCGAACCCTTCGGTCGTGGCAATCTCGCGCCGCCCCGAAGCCCGGCCGAAGGACTTCAGCCGCGCCGTCGAAGCCGCCGTGGCCGCCGCCATCCGCACCCCCGAGCCGGCGCCGGAACCCGAGCCTGAACCCGCAGCCGCCAAAAAGAAAACCGCCAAGGTCGAGGAAGACGATTCCGAACCCGAAGTCGTCGCCAGCGCCGCGCCGAAGATTCCCAGCAGCGCCAGCGTTGCCAAACAGGCAACCTACAAGAACGCGCTGAATCTGAAGAAGGTGAACCTGATCGGGGTCTATGGCACGCCGTCCAAGCGCTATGCGCTGGTCCGGCAGGCCAATGGCAAATACAGGAAGGTCTCGGTCGGTGACAAGATCGACGGCGGCCGGGTGGAAGCCATCACCCAGACAGAGCTGCGCTACCAGAAGGGCGGCCGCCTGATCTCATTGGCGATGCCGAAAGGCTGAGGCCCGGTTTCACCGAAAGCCTCGCTGACGATCTTTCGACGAAGGGTCGTCAGCCCGCCTTCAACACGCCGCGCGCGATCTGGTCGGCCTCGATCGACTCGAAAAGCGCCTTGAAGTTGCCCTCGCCAAAGCCGTCATCGCCCTTGCGCTGGATGAACTCGAAGAAGATCGGCCCGATCACCGTCCTCGAGAACACCTGCAGAAGGATGCGGGTCTCGCCCCCGTCGACCACGCCCTCGCCGTCGATCAGGATGCCGTGTTTCGCCAGCCGCTCCACCGGCTCGTCATGGCCCTTCACGCGTTCGAAGCTCTGCTCGTAATAGGCCATCGGCGGCTTGGGCATGAACTTCAGCCCGCGCTCGGCAATTGCATCGGTGGCGGCATAGATGTCATTGGTGCCGATGGCGATATGCTGGATGCCCTCGCCATTGTAGCGTTTCAGATATTCGACGATCTGCCCGGTCTCGCCCCGGTCCTCGTTGATCGGGATGCGGATGCGGCCGCAGGGCGAGGTCAGCGCCCGCGAATGCAGGCCGGAAAACTTGCCTTCGATGTCGAAGAAGCGGATCTGGCGGAAGTTGAAGAGATTGCCGTAGAAGTCGAACCAGGTGTCCATATTGCCCTTATGGACATTGTGGGTCAGGTGGTCGAGGTAGCCAAAGCCCACGCCCTCCGGCTTGGGCTTGCCCAGCCATTCGAACTCTGGCCCCCAGGGATCGGTGCCGGCACCATATTTGTCGGTGAAATAGATCAGGCTGCCGCCGATGCCGACGATGGCGGGCCAGTCCAGCGTCTTCGCCCCTTCATAGGGCCGGGCGCCCATCTTCACCGCATGGGCGAAGGCATGGTCCGCATCGACCACCCGCCAGCCCATCGAGGGCGCGCAGGGACCGTGCTTTTCCACGAACTGCCGGGCGTGGCTTTCGGGATCGTCGGTCAGCACATAGGTGATGTCGCCCTGCTGCCACAGCTCGATGGCGCGGGTCTTGTGGCGGGCAGTCAGGGCAAAGCCCATGCGGGCGAACAGCACCCGCAGTTCATCCGGCTGCGGATGGGCGAATTCGACGAATTCGAACCCGTCGGTGCCGGCGGGATTCTCGGCCGAGATGGTGGTCTTGGGGGCGTCATGCGGAAAGGGGCCCATGGCGAAAACTCCTGTTCGTGATACATGAATTCTAAAGCAGGGTTTGCGCGAATGGCGCGCATACTCAAAGATCATTTGGCTATGCAGCGCGTCAAATTCGCATCATATGGCAATATCATGCAACAGAACACCGATCTTGACGAAACTGATTCCCGGCTTCTGGCCGCGCTGCAACGCGACGCCACCCTGACCGCGCAGGAGTTGGGCGAGCGGTTGAACCTGTCCGCCAGCCAGGCCGCACGCCGCCGGCAGCGGCTGGAGCAGGTCGGCGTCATCACCGGCTATCGCGCCACTGTCGCCCCCGACCGTATCGGACTTGGGGTCGAGGCCTTCATCCATGTGGTGATGGCCGCCCATTCCGAAGAGAACGCCTCCGATTTCCGCCGCCTCTGCGACCGCAAGCCCGAGATCGTCGCGGCCTGGACCCTGACCGGCGAGGCCGACTTCCTGCTGCGGGTCTGGTGCGCGGATCTTGCGGCACTCAGCCGGCTGGTCCAGCAGGCCCTCTTGCCGCATCCCGCCGTCGCGCGCGTGCAAAGCCAGATCGTGCTGGATCGGGTCAAACCCGACGCACCGCTGCCGCTTGCCTAGCCCTGCATGGAACGTCGCCAGCGTGCAGGTCCGATCCATAGCGCCGGCAGCCGGCGGCCGATTACCCCTTTTGTCCTGCAGTGGATGAACAGCGGCCCCTGTTCCGCGCCATTCCTTGCAGTCTGTGTCAATGAAGTGACTGCGGTGCGCGCGCAAAGCGATGGAAACCCCGCGAAGCCCTTTCTACAGTCGCCACACCTTCCCCTTGCCGCGTGGCGCGCCTGACGGAGTTTGATGGAAACCTTCCTTTTCCAGGCCAGCCTCTACCTTGGCGCAGCGGTCCTGCTGGTGCCGGTGGCGGTTCGGCTTGGCCTTGGGTCGGTGCTTGGCTACCTTGCCGCGGGCATCCTTCTGGGGCCGGTGTTCGGCCTTGCCGGGGCCGAGACGATGGAGCTTCAGCACATCTCCGAGTTCGGGGTGGTGATGATGATGTTCCTCATCGGACTGGAACTGGAGCCGCAGGTGCTGTGGGACATGCGGCATCGCCTGCTGGGTCTTGGCGGGGCGCAGATCTGCCTGACCATACTGGCCATCGGTCTGACCGCTTGGCTGGCCGGGCAGAACTGGCGCAGCGCCATCGTGATCGGGATGATGCTGGCGATGTCCTCGACGGCCATCGTCCTGCAGACGCTGACCGAAAAAGGGCTGATGCGCAGCCCCGGCGGGCGGGCCGGCTTTGCCGTCCTATTGACGCAGGACATGGCCGTGGTGCCGATGCTGTCGATCATCCCGCTTCTGACCCTGCCCGGCTTTGACGGCCCCAAGGCATCCCTCTTCGGCATCAACAACGCGATGGAGGGCGTGGCGGTCGAAACCGCGGACACCTCGCCCGTCGACCCGCTGATCAACATCGTCTCGGCCCTGCCCGGCTGGGCCGAGACCCTGCTGACGCTGGCCATCGTGGCGTTGATCGTGGTGACCGGACGCTTCCTGTCGCGGCCGATCTTCCGATTCGTGCACGCCTCGCGCCTGCCCGAGATGTCGACCTTCATCTCGCTCCTTCTGGTGCTGGCCATCGCCTTCCTGATGGTGCTGGTGGGCCTGTCGCCTGCGCTTGGCACCTTCGTTGCCGGGGTGGTGCTGGCCAACTCCGAGTTCCGTCACCAGATCGAGGCCGACATCAAGCCCTTCAAGGGCCTGCTTCTGGGGCTGTTTTTCATGACCGTCGGGGTCGGCATCGATTTCGGCGTGCTGGCGCGGGCGCCGGGCACGGTCATAGGGCTGACCATTGCGGTGATCGTCGTGAAGGCGACGATCCTCTTCGGCATCGCGGTCTTTGCCGGCCTGCGCGGGCGTGACCGCTTTCTTTTCACCCTTGGCCTTGCCCAGGCCGGAGAGTTCGGCTTCCTCCTGATCTCTTTCGCCCGGGCCGAGGGCGCGCTGGCTGTCGGCGCCTCGGACAAGGCGCTTCTGGTGATCTCGCTTTCCATGCTGGTGACGCCGCTACTTTTTGCGCTGTGCGAAGGGCTGGCGAAATTCCTGCCGTATGGCGCGGACGGGCCGGAGCCCGATGCAGTTGACGAGAAGGGCCGCGTCATCATCGCCGGGGTCGGGCGGTTCGGGCAGACGGTGAACCGGCTTCTGCGCTCGGCCCGGATCTCGACCGTGGTGCTGGACAGCGACATGCGCATCATCGAGACGCTGCGGCGCTTCGGCATCAAGGGGTTCTTCGGCGATCCCTCGCGCCCCGAGTTGCTGGACGCGGCCGGTCTTGCCGATGCCGAAGTGCTGGTTGTGGCGGTGGACGGGCGCGACAATGCGCTGCAGATCGTGCGCCATGCCCGCCGGCTGCGGCCCGACCTGCATATCGTCGCCCGTGCCCGTGACCGGGTGCATGTCTATGAGCTGTATCAGTGCGGCGCCAATGACATCGTGCGCGAGACCTTCGACAGTTCGGTCCGGGCGGGCCGCTATGTGCTGGAGAACACCGGCTTTTCGGAATACGAGGCGGCCGCGCTGAGCAAGACCTTCTGGCGGCTGGACCGTAGCGCGATGCGCGACATGGCCGAGGTGTGGGTGCCCGGCCAGCCCCTGGACCAGAACCCCGACTACATCCGGCGGGCGCGCGAACTGGAACGCGCGCTGGAATCGGCCCTGCTGGACGAGCTGGACACCGCCCGCCCGGCCAGCAGTGCGGCGGAATAGGGTCAGCCGCCGCTGACGCCGGCCTCGGCGAATGTCGCCATGCCGCCATGGCAGGCGACGGCCCCGCGGATCACCCCAAGCGCCAGCGCGGCCCCCGACCCTTCGCCGAGCCGCATGCCAAGCGAAAGGACCGGCTCCTTGCCGATGGCCTGCAACAGGCGGCCATGCGCGCCTTCGGCACTGAGATGCCCCGCAATGCAGTGGTCCAGCGCGCCGGGACACGCCTTGTGCAGCACCGCCGCCGCCGCGCAGGAGATGAAGCCGTCCAACACGACCGGCACCCGATGCATCCTTGCTGCCAGATAGGCCCCGGTCATCGCCGCGATCTCGCGGCCGCCAAGGCGACGCAGCACCTCCAGGGGATCGTCGAGATGACCGGCATGGGCGGTCAGGCCGGCCGCGACGGCGGCTTCCTTGCGCTGAAGCCCCGCATCATCGACGCCGGTGCCGCGCCCGGCCCAGCCGGTGCCACCGAACAGGCCCGCCGCGATGGCGGCGGCGCTGGTAGTATTGGCAATTCCCATCTCGCCGGCGACGAACAGGTCGCTTTCAGGATCGACCGCGTTCCATCCGGTCTGCAGCGCCTCCAGCAGATCCGCCCCGGTCAGCGCAGGGGCTGCGGTGAAATCCGCCGTCGGCCGGTCCAGCGCCAGTGCATGCACCGACATGCTGGCCCCGGCCAGTTTCGACAGCTGGTTGATCGCCGCGCCGCCATGTTGGAAATTGGCCACCATCTGCACCGTCACCTCGGCCGGGAAGGCAGAGACCCCGCGCGCCGCGATCCCGTGGTTGCCGGCAAAGACCGCGACCTGCAGCCGGTCGGCCGAGACCTTGCCGCGCCAGCCGGCCAGCCATTCGGCAATGCTCTCCAGCCGGCCCAGTGACCCCGGCGGCTTGGTCAGCACGGCATCGCGCGCCTGCGCTGCGGCGATCGCCCCGGCGTCCGGCGCCGGCAAGGCCTGCAGGATCCCGGGAATGTCGTTCAGGCTGGCGATACCGGTCATGCTTTGCTCCACGATTGAACCTTGCCGCGGATGGAGCTACCCCAAGGCGGGACAGCGGGCCAGAGCGGAAAGGACCAATCGGCGATGGAAGGCGACGGGCTGAGACGGCTGTACGACCAGGTGCTGTCCTCGCTGGCGCTGTTGACCCGCCTGCCCCTGCCCGATCACCGCCCCTGCGGTGCCGATGCCGCCTGGGCCTGGCCGGTGGTTGGGGGGGTTGTCGGCGCGATCGCGGCATTTGCGTGTTCGGTGCTTCTCGCGCTCGGGGTGCCGGCAGGGCCGGCGGCGGCGGCCACATTGGCCGTGCTGGCGCTTGTGACCGGGGCCCTGCATGAGGACGGGCTGGCCGACACCGCCGACGGACTTCTGGGCGGCCGCGACGCGGCGCGGCGGCTGGAGATCATGAAAGACAGCCGGATCGGCGGGTTCGGGGCGCTGGCGCTGGCGCTGGTGACCTTGGCCAGCTGGTCGGCGCTGACCGCCCTGCTCGCCGGGGGTCACCATTGCGCCGCCCTGATCGCAGCCAGCGCCCTGTCGCGCGCGCCGATGGCGGTGGTGATGGCCGCACTGCCCCCGGCCAGGGCCACGGGTCTTTCCGCCGGGACCGGCCGGCCTTCGGCTTCGGTTGCCGCCCTTGCCGCCGGAATCGCCTTCGGTGCAGCACTGATCCTGCTTGGCGGCGCGGCGCTGAGCGCGGCTTTTGCGGTGGCGGTGCTCTCGGCGCTTCTGGCGCTGGCCGCGAGGTCGAAGATCGGGGGGCAGACGGGGGATATTCTTGGCGCCTGCCAGCAGCTGAGCTTTGCGGGGGCGCTGGCGATGCTGGCCTGACGGCCCGGGGTCCGCGCCTCTGGCCGGCGGCTGGAGGGGTTTTGCACCCCTCCAGACCTCCCCGCAGGATATTTGCGCCAAAGTGAAGGAGCACGGGGTTGTCCTGCATGCAATTGGCGCACAAGCCTTGCGCATCGTTGCTCTGGTCTTTGGCGCCGCACCGCGTTATCCCGCAGGAAACACCCCCTCTGCCAAAATCCGCGAAGGCTGCCCGCATGTCCGACCGCATCGATTTCTCCGACGCCATTTCCTCGCCCGAGGAGATCATCGAAGACGCCCGCAATGGCCGCATGTTCATCCTTGTCGACCACGAGGACCGAGAGAACGAGGGCGATCTGGTGATCCCCGCCCAGATGTGCACCCCGACCGCGATCAACTTCATGGCCACCCATGGCCGCGGTCTGATCTGTCTTGCCCTGCCCGCCGCCCGTATCGACGCGCTTGGGCTGCCGCTGATGAGCCCGAAGAACTCGTCGCGCCACGAGACCGCCTTCACCCTGTCGATCGAGGCGCGCGAGGGCGTGACGACGGGGATTTCGGCGGCCGACCGGGCGCTGACCGTGTCCACGGCCATCGACCCGACCAAAGGTGCGGCAGACATCGCCACGCCGGGCCACATCTTCCCGCTGCGCGCCCGCGACGGCGGGGTTCTGGTGCGGGCCGGGCATACCGAGGCGGCGGTCGATGTCTCGCGTCTGGCCGGGCTAAACCCCTCGGGGGTGATCTGCGAGATCATGAACGATGACGGCACCATGGCCCGGCTGCCCGATCTGGTGGGCTTTGCGCAGCGGCACAATCTGAAGATCGGCACCATCAGCGACCTGATCGCCTACCGCCGCCGTCACGACAACCTGATCAACGAAAAGGACGTGCGGCCCGTGACCTCGGTTCATGGCGGCGACTGGCTGATGCGGGTCTACTCCGACGACACCCAGGGCGCCGAGCATGTGGTGCTGACCAAGGGCGACCTGACCACGCCGGAGCCGGTGCTGGTGCGGGTCCATGCCCTGAACCCGCTTGAGGATGTGCTGGGCGTCGGCACCGCCGGCACCCTGCCCGCCGCGATGCGGCTGATCGCGGCCGAGGGGCGCGGCGCGGTGATCCTGTTGCGCGACACCGCGACCCGGCTGGTCGGCCCGGGCGAGCATTCGCCGCAGACGCTGCGGCAATACGGGCTGGGGGCCGAGATTCTTGCCTCACTCGGCCTGTCGAAGATCACCCTTGTGACCAATTCCACCGCTCCGAAGGTGATCGGCCTTGACGCCTGGGGCCTGACCATCGCGGGCACCCGCGCGCTTGCGGAGTAAGCCATGGCCGCCTCGATCACCCATTACAGCCTGCCGCTGCCGCAGTTCGACACGCCCGTGAACCTGCTGATCGTCGTCTCTCCCTATTACAAGGAGATCGCCGGGAATCTGATCGCCGGCGCCCGGGCCACCGCGGCGCAGGCGGGCGCCACCGTCGATCTGGTCGAGGTGCCGGGCGCGCTGGAGATCCCGACCGCCATCGCCATGGCCGAGCGGCTGGCGAAATACGACGGCTATGTTGCCCTTGGCTGCGTCATCCGGGGCGAGACCACGCATTACGATACCGTGTGCAACGATTCCTCGCGCGGGATCACACTTCTGGGGCTGCAGGGGGCCTGCATCGGCAATGGCATCCTGACGGTCGAGAACACCGAACAGGCCGTGGTCCGCGCCGATCCGGCCGGCCAGAACAAGGGCGGCGGGGCGGCAGCGGCGGCGCTGCACCTGATCGCGCTGGCGCGGGGATGGGCCGGCACCTCGAAAGGCATCGGGTTCCGCGCATGACGCTCGACAAGACCGAAAAGGCGGCCGCCAAGGCGGCCGAAAAGCGCCAGATGAAATCGGCTGCGCGGCTTTATGCCGTGCAGGCGCTGTTCCAGATGGAAAGCTCGGGCCAGACCATCACCCAGGTGTGCCGCGAGTTCGAGACCCACCGCTTCGGCGCCACCTATGACGAGGGCGAATTTGCCGAGGGCAATGTCGATCATTTCCGCGCCCTGGTGGAACATGCCGTCAACTGGCAGGCCGCCATCGACCAGATGACCGACCGGGCGCTGGTGGCGAAATGGCCGATCGACCGGATCGACCCGGTGTTGCGGGCGCTGTTCCGCGCGGCGGGGGCCGAGTTGACTCAGATGGAAACGCCGCCAAAGGTTGCCATCAACGAATATGTCGATGTCGCCAAGGCTTTCTTCCCCGAAGGCAAAGAGCCGAAATTCGTCAATGCCGTCCTGGATCATATGGCACGCGAGGCCAAGCCTTCGGCCTTCTGATGCGTCAAAGAAACAGGATGACCACAAAAAGGATCTGACATGGCCCGCATCGTTCCCGCCCTGACCCTTGCCCTTGCGACCGCCTGCACCCCTTCGCTTGCCACCGAGATCGGCGGCGAATGGCATCTGGTCGGAATCGAAGGCCAGCGCGCGCCTGCGCCGGCTTCGATCACGTTCGCCACCGACGGCACCCTCTCGGGCAAGGCGCCCTGCAACCGCTATTTCGGCAGCTATTCTGGTGAGTTGCCCGCAATCGCCTTTGCCGGAGTCGGTTCGACCAAGATGGCTTGCGACCAGATGGCGGCCGAGGATGCCTATTTCAGGGCGCTGCAGGCGGTGACCAAGGCCGAGGTCGATCAGGAACACCTTTTCCTGATCGGTGCCGAGGGCCGGGTGCTGGAATTCGCCCGCGACCCGGCGGACACCAAATGCCTGACATGCGGCGATTGAGCGCCTGAGTTTTTGGCGAGGGTTCGTATCCGCCCACTTCCCGGGCTTCCGTCGAAACTCGTCTACCCGCGGTTGGCGTCGAACAGAGCGGCAGAGCGGTCGAAGAAGCGGGCCCGCGTGGCGGGCCCCTCCATCATGATCTCATGCTCGGCCCCGGGATACAGGTCCAGCTGTCCCTTTGCCCATCCGGCCATCCGCAGGTGGATGGGGGCCGGGTCCACCACCTTCTCCAAAGTGCCAAGGGCGCAGATCGCCGGCAGGCCGGGCGCCGGCAGTGCCATCAGCGCCGCGCATTCCGCCAATGCGGCATGCAGCCAGATCATCGTCGGCCCCCCCAGCGACATTTCGGGCTGCGCCAGCACCTGGGCGCGCATGTAGTCCCACATCTCGCGGTCGGAGGTCAGCGTATTGCCGGGGAAATCCGCCTCGGCCACATAGGTCATCGGGCCGGTCCCCGGCGCATAGCGGTGGCCCTGGCCGAAAGGCCGCGCCAGCCCCGACACGGCCAGGGCGAAGGGCCGCAGCCAGGCCGACATCATGATGCCCCACATCGGGGCCGAGAACACCGCCGCGCGGAAAGCGGGCCGGCGGTACAGCGCACGCAGACCGATGCAGCCCCCCATCGAATGCGCCATCAGCATCAGCGGTTGCGGCATGGCCCTGTCGGCCACCAGCGACAGCAGCGCGTCAAGATCGCGCTGGTATTCGTCGAAATGACCGACGTGGCCCGACATCGGATCAGCCAGCGGCCGATCGGCCATGCCCTGCCCGCGCCAGTCCAGCGTCGCGACGGACCAGCCCCGCGCCACCAGATCGGCAGCGGCGCGGCCGTATTTCTCGATGTATTCCGTCCGTCCGGGCAGAAGGATCACCGTCCCCTTGTCCCCGCCCTCCCACAATCCGGCGCGAATCCGCACCCCATCCGCCGTCCGCAACCAGACCGCGCGCCCCCCCGCCGGCCCTTCGGCAAGGGCGGCGTGGAACGGGGCCGGTTGCGGGGCGAAGGGGGCGTTCACGACAGGAGGGCGCCCAGCTTCATCGCCAGCCCCATCGAGCCGTCAACGGACAGCTTTCCGGTCATGAAGGCCATGGTCGCGTTCATCTCGCCATCAAGAATCGCCTTGAACACCTCGGCGCTGGCCGTCAGCGTCACATCCGCTTCCTCGTCTCCGGCGCGAACGCCCTGACCGTCCAGCATGATCGCCCCCTCGCCCTTGATGACGAACTTCGCCACAGCGTCGAACCCGCCCGAGACCTTGGCCGCCAATTGCTCCACAGCCGTATCAATCACTGCGCTCATCCCTCAAGTCTCCCTTTCGTGACCTATCCGCCTCTGGCATTCCGCTGCCGTTCGGCTACCATTCCCATATGAGAGCCAGCCTTCCGTTACACAATCGTATCGTTGCGGCACTTCTGCCGGTCTTTGTTCTCTGCGCGCCAGCCCTTGCGCAAGAGACGGCCGGGGAGTCCCCCACGGTCGAGGCACCGGCTCCGCCGCCCCTGACCGGGCAGGCCAAGCTGGATGACCTTTATGCCCGGCTGGCCCAGTCGACGGATGCGGGCGAAGCCGGCCGGATCGAAGCGGAAATCCGCATCGAATGGTCCAGGTCCGGCTCGCCCTCGATGGACCTTTTGCTGCAGCGCGGGACCGATGCGCTTTCCATCGGCAACATCCCTGCGGCGATCGAGCATTTCACCGCGCTGATCGACCATGCCCCCGACTTTGCCGAAGCCTATACCGCCCGCGCCACCGCCTATTATGCCGCGGGCGAGATCGGGCCGGCGCTGGCGGATCTGAGCCATGCCCTGCAGACCGATCCGCGCAATTTCGATGCGCTGGTGACGCTGGGAATGCTGCTTGAGGAAAGCGACAAGCCGGAAAAGGCGTTGCAGGCCTATCGGGCGGTGCAGGCTATACATCCCTGGCTGGTGGACGTAAACGACGCCATCGACCGGCTGGCAAAGACCCTTGAGGGGCAGGAGCTGTAATCCCGATGCTGTCTGCGGGGCGGGTGACGGCGGTCCTTGGGCCGACGAACACCGGCAAGACCCATCATGCGATCGAGCGGATGCTGACGCATCGCACGGGGGTCATGGGCCTGCCGCTGCGCCTGCTTGCGCGCGAGGTCTATGACCGGGTCGTCGCGAGGATCGGCCCCTCGACGGTGGCCCTTGTGACGGGCGAGGAACGCATCGTCCCCGACCGCACCCAGTACTGGATCTGCACCACCGAAGCGATGCCGCAGGAAATCGGCGCCGATTTCGTCTGCGTGGACGAGATCCAGCTTTGCGCCGACCCCGAACGGGGGCATGTCTTCACCGACCGGCTTCTGCACGCCCGCGGGCTGATCGAAACCCTGTTCCTTGGCGCCGAGACCATGCGCGGTGCCATCGCGGGCCTTGTCCACCAGCATTCCTATGTGAAGCGCGAACGCTTCTCGACCCTGACCTACGCCGGATCGAAGAAGATCAGCCGGATGCCGCCGCGCAGCGCCATCGTCGGTTTCAGCGTGGAAAACGTCTACGCGATTGCCGAGTTGATCCGCCGCCAGAAGGGCGGCTGTGCGGTGGTCATGGGCGCGCTTTCCCCCCGCACCCGCAATGCGCAGGTGGCGATGTATCAGGAGGGCGAGGTCGATTATCTGGTCGCCACCGATGCCATCGGCATGGGGCTGAACCTCGACATCAAGCATGTCGCCTTTGCCTCGACGTCCAAATTCGACGGGCAAAGGATGCGCCACCTGACCGCGCAGGAGATCGGCCAGATCGCCGGCCGCGCCGGGCGGCATACCGAGAACGGCACCTTCGGCGTCACGGGCGAGGCGCGGCCGTTTGACGCGGATCTGGTCGAAGCCATCGAAGCCCACCGTTTCGCGCCGGTGAAAAAGCTGATGTGGCGCAATTCGGATCTGGATTTCGGCTCTGCGGAACGTCTGATCCGCAGCCTTGAGGCCCCGACCTCGAACGACTGGCTTTCCCGCGCGCGCGACGCCGATGACGTGACGGCGCTGAAGGCCCTGTCGGCGATGCCCGAAGTGGCCGACCGCGTGACCGATGCCAAGCGGGTGCGGCTTCTCTGGGATGTCTGCCGTATCCCCGATTTCCGCAGCGGATCGGACTCTGACCACATCACCCTTCTCGCCCGGATCTTCGACTTCCTCTGCGGGCGCGGCATCGGCGGCGGGCGCATTCCCTCGGACTGGCTGGCCAGGGCGATCGAGCGCATCGACAAGACCACCGGCGACATCGATGTGCTGTCGCGACGGTTGGCACATATCCGCACATGGACCTACGTCACTCAGCGCAAGAACTGGGTCGATGACGAATCGCATTGGCGCGACGAAACCCGCGCTGTAGAAGACCGCCTGTCGGATGCGCTTCATGCTGCGCTGACACAACGATTTGTCGACCGGCGCACCTCTGTGTTGCTGCGGCGGTTGAAGCAGAAGGAGGATCTCGTGGCCGAGGTCAGTGACAAGGGCGAAAACCGCGGCGACGTGACCGTCGAGGGGCAATTCGTCGGACGGCTGGAAGGCTTCCGCTTCCAGCAGGATGCCACCGGTTCCGCCGATGAGGCAAAGACGCTGCGTCAGGCCGCGATGACCGCGCTGCGGCCCGAGTTTTCGCTGCGTGCCGACCGCTTCTACAATGCGCCCGACACCGAGATGGATTTCACCGAACAGGGCGGCCTGATGTGGGGCAGCTCTGCCGTGGGCAAGCTGGTCAAGGGCACCGATCCCCTGAAGCCGGGGGTGGAGCCCTTTGTCGATGAAGAGGCCGGCGAGGACGTGATCGAGAAGGTCCGCCGCCGGTTGCAGCATTTCATCGACCGCAAGGTCGCCGCGCAATACGAACCTCTGCTGGCGCTTGGCAAGGACGAGACGCTGCAGGGCCTTGCCCGCGGCTTCGCCTTCCGCCTGAGCGAAGAGCTTGGCGTCCTGCCGCGCGATGCCGTGGCGCAAGAGGTGAAGGACCTGGACCAGGAGGCGCGCGCCGCCCTGCGCAAGCATGGCGTCCGCTTTGGCCAATATACCGTGTTCCAGCCTGCCTTGCTGAAACCCGCGCCCACCCGGCTGCGGTTGGTGCTGTGGTCCTTGTGGAACGGGCTGGCGGAGTTTCCCGAAAGCCCGCCTCCGGGTCTGGTGACGATCCCAAACATCGCCGAAGTGCCGAAGCAGCATTACACGCTGTCCGGCTATCACCCGGCGGGCACCCGCGCGATCCGCATCGACATGCTGGAGCGTCTGGCCGATATCCTGCGGCAGAAGGACAGCCGCGGCGGCTTCGAGGCCACGCCCGACATGCTGTCGATCACCGGCATGACGCTGGACCAGTTCGCCGATCTGATGGCCGGGCTTGGGTACAAGGGTGAGAAGGGCGAACGTCCCAAAGCCAAGCCTGCGGAACCCGTTGCCCCCCCCGCCGCCGCCATTGACGAGGCGATCGAGGCTGCCGCCGCTGCGGGCCAGCCGATCCCCGAAGGGGTCTCGCTTCTGGCCCCCGCGCCCGAAACACCCGCCGAAGAGCCGACGGCGACCGCAGAAGGCAGCGAAGAGGCCGCCGCCGCCCCGGTCGAGATGGAAGCCTTCTACACCTTCACCTGGGCGCCCAAGCCCCGCTTCCAGCGCCCCGAACGCGGCCCCCGTGCCGAGGGCCAGCCCCGGCGCGAGCGCAAGGAAGGCGAGCCCGCGCAGGGCGACCGGCCGAAAGGCGACCGCCCCCGCGGCGAACGCCGCGACCGTCCGCAGGGCGAGCGCAAGGAGTTCGCCGGCAAGGGCGGCAAGCCCGGACCGAAGGGCCCGCGCCGCGACGGCAACAAGGACGGCCCGCGCGACCGCAAGTTCGAGGCACGCCCGCCGCGCGCCGAGAAACCCATCGATCCCGACAACCCCTTCGCCGCCCTCCTGGCGCTGAAGGGCAAGGTCTGATCCTTGGCGGGACCGGGCAGCAGGGACACCGGCCCCCGGCCCGCCCCCGCCGCCTCACGCCTGCGCATCGACAAATGGCTGTGGCAGGCGCGGTTCTTCAAGACCCGCAGCCTTGCCGCCGCCGTCGTTGAAACCGGCCATGTCCGCGTCAACGGCCAGCCCATCGCCCGCCCCTCGCGCGAGGTCGGGGCCGGCGACACGCTCACGTTTCCGCAGGGAAGAAATATCCGCCTGATCCGCATAACCGGAACGGGCGTCCGCCGCGGCCCCGCTTGCGAAGCGATGACGCTCTTTATTGACCTTGACCCACCGGCTGCGGCACCGCATCCGCTTGAATGATCCGCGGCGCTGGACTAGCTAGGCGCTGTATCCTTCGCCAAGTCGCTGGCTGCACCATACGCCCCGGAACCCGACCATGACCTATGTCGTCACCGACAACTGCATCGCCTGCAAATACACCGACTGCGTCGAGGTCTGTCCGGTCGACTGTTTCTACGAGGGCGAGAACACCCTGGTCATCCATCCCGATGAATGCATCGACTGCGGCGTCTGCGAACCCGAATGCCCCGCCGATGCCATCCGCCCCGACACCGAGCCGGACATGGAGGAATGGGTCGAGTTCAACCGCAAATATGCCGCGATGTGGCCGGTGATCACCCAGAAGAAAGATCCGCTGCCCGGTTATCAGGAACGGGACGGCGAAAAGAACAAGCTTGAGAAATACTTCTCCGAGGCGCCCGGCACCGGCGACTGACCGGCCCGGCTGTTCACGATTCGCAAACGCATTGGCCGCGATTCGCTGGACGAGAAGAATAATCCTTTTGAATCAGCACGTAGCCGTAGCTGCGGCATTTCGCGCAGACATTGGAATCGGGGCGATTCTGTGTTATATATACTTCACAGACACCCACGGAGACCTGCGCCCTGCCTCAGAGCTGCCCGCCTGAGACAGAATTTTTCGTGATAATTCAACCGTCAAGCTGAAAGCACCGCTTTCGGCCAGGCGGAGATTGTCGCGGCGCGGCCCTGCGCCTTGAGGAAGACACTGCATGACCAAGTCCAAGAAGCCCGAGTTCCGTCCGAACGAGTTCGTCGTCTACCCCGCGCATGGCGTCGGCAAGATCCTTTCGATCGAAGAGCAGGAGATCGCCGGTTTCCGGCTTGAACTGTTCGTCATCCATTTCGAAAAGGACAAGATGACGCTGCGGGTGCCCACCCACAAGGCGACCGAGATCGGCATGCGCGCCCTCTCGGCCCCCGATGTCGTGTCCAAGGCGCTGGATACGCTGAAGGGCAAGGCCAAGGTCAAGCGGCTGATGTGGTCGCGCCGGGCGCAGGAGTATGAGCAGAAGATCAACTCGGGCGATCTGATGGCGATTGCCGAAGTGGTCCGCGACCTGCACCGCACCGACGACCAGCGCGAACAGTCCTATTCCGAGCGTCAGCTGTATGAGGCCGCGCTGGAACGGCTGACCCGCGAAGTCGCCGCCGTGGCCGGACTGGAAGCCCCCGCCGCGCAGAAGAAGGTAGATGACGTGCTGCTGTCGCGCGCCGCCTGATCCTGCCAGTCAAGCAATGACGAAACGGCGGTCCCCCGGGGCCGCCGTTTGCCTTTCACGACCGCGACGGCAGCAGGATGATCAGCGTCCCGATCACACAGACCGTCGCCCCCAGCAGATCCCAGCGGTCCGGCCTTTGCCCTTCGGCCAGCCAAAGCCACAGGATCGAGGCCGTGACATAGATCCCGCCATAGGCCGCATAGGCCCGCCCTGCCGCATCTGATGGAACCCGGGTCAGGAGCCAGGCGAAAAGCACCAGCGAGACCAGCCCCGGCGCCAGCCACAGCGCGGATTTCCCCATCCGCGCCCAGGCCCAGAAGGCAAAGCAGCCGGCGATCTCGGCCAGGGCGGTGACGGCGTAAAGGATCCAGACCGACACGCTCATCTGCGCCCCCTGCCCGGCACGTCGGGCGGCATTCTGCGGGTCATCCGACCCTTCCGTCGCAAAAGCCGCTCTTCCGGCAGGCAGGCCGCCACCTCATGCCCCGCTTCTGCCCGCACCTCTGCACAGGTCCAGCAGTCCAGCGCCGGCGCGACAACCCGCGTCACCCGGGCGTCGATCACCGTGACCGGCACAAACTGCGCCAGCATCTCCGCCCGGCGGCGCCGGCATCCGCTGACGTTCCGCATCTCGGACCCGCCGTTGCGCCCGGTCCCGGCCATGTCTTCATCTTGGCAAAAATATCCCACGGGGGAAGGGCGAATGCCTGCATTCGCCCGCGGGGGTGTGAAACCCCCACCCGCGACGCCAGCCCGATCTCACTTCCATTCGCCCAACCGCGCGACATAGCGAGCCATGGTGTCCACCTCCAGGTTGACCGTATCGCCCAGCGCCACCCCGCCCCAGGTCGTCACCGCCTGGGTGTGCGGGATCAGGTTCACCCCGAAATCCCGGCCATCCACTTCATTCACGGTCAGCGAGGTGCCGTTCAGCGCAATCGACCCTTTCGGCGCGATGAAGCGGGCAAACTCCTCGGGCGCACGGAAGGTAACGCGCAGCGAGTCGCCCTCCTGCCGCAGCCCTACCACCTCGGCCACGCCATCGACATGGCCCGAGACGATGTGCCCGCCCAGTTCGTCCCCCACCTTCAGCGCCCGTTCAAGATTCAGCCGCTTGGCCATGCCCCAGCCCCGCAGGTTGGTCTTCGACACCGTCTCGGCGCTGATCTGCACGTCGAACCAGCCCTGCCCGTCAGCCACGCCGCGGTCGATCACCGTCAGGCAGACGCCCTCGCAGGCGATCGAGGCGCCGATGTCGATGCCGGCCACGTCATAGGCGGTGCCGATCCGCGCCCGCAGATCGCCCTCCTGCCGCAGCTCCAGCACCCGCCCCACATCGGTCACGATCCCCGTGAACATGCGCCGTCTCCTTCGAATTCCATGCAGGCCCAGACCTAAGCTTGCCCGGGCCCGCATTTCAAGGCCGAAGGGACCGCAGATACGTCTAAGAGCACGCCCAAATTCCGCCGCGGTTCCATGCCATGACGCTGCCGGGGCGAACCTTCCCCTTCACAGCGCGGAAAATCCGCGCATAAGGGGTGGAACAGGTGTGGTGACGATGCGGCTTTCGGGTCAGGGCAAGACATTCCTCTTCCTGCAGGGGCCGCACGGACCCTGGTTCTCGCGGCTTTCCTCCATGCTGCAGCGGTCGGGGGCGACCTGCTGGCGCGTCGGTTTCAACCGCGGCGACCGCGCCTTCTGGCCCGACAGCGCCAGCTACATTCCGTTCCGCGGCAGCGCCGCGGATTGGCCCGCAACCTTCGCCGCGTTGATCGAGGAGAAATCCGTCACCGATCTGGTGCTTTACGGCGACACCCGGCCCATCCACAGCCGCGCCGTGGAAATCGCCCGTGCCCGTGGCATCACCGTGCATGTCTTTGAAGAGGGCTATCTGCGCCCCTACTGGATCACCTATGAACGCGGCGGTGCCAACGGTCATTCGCGCCTGATGGACCTGTCGGTTGCCGACATGCGCCGCGCGCTGGAAAAGGCCGATATGGACCTGCCCGACGCCCCGGCCCGTTGGGGCGACATGCGCCAGCACATGTTCTGGGGCGCGCTTTACCACTGGTTCGTCCTGACCGGCTTCTGGGATTACCGCAACTTCCGTCCCCACCGCGCCCTGACCGTGCGGCAAGAGTTCATGCTGTATCTCAAGCGCCTGATCCTCTTGCCCTTTCATGCGTTTGAACGCCGGATCGCCACGTGGCGCATCCGTTTCAGCGGCTTTCCCTATCATCTGGTGATCCTTCAGCTTGAGCATGACGCCAGTTTCCGCGACCATTCGCCCTTCACCTCGATGACCGAGTTCCTGGCCCTCGTCTCCGAAGGTTTCGCCAAGGGTGCCCCGCCGCATCACCATCTGGTCTTCAAGGCCCACCCGCTTGAGGATGGCCGCGTGGCGATGAAGCAGCGCATCTATCAGCTGGCCCGCACCCATGGCATCGTCGATCGTGTGCATTTCGTGCGGGGCGGCAAGCTGGCCGCGCTTCTCAACCAGGCCCGCAGCGCCGTGACGGTGAACTCCACCGCCGGCCAGCAGGTGCTGTGGCGCTCGTTGCCGCTGAAAGCCTTCGGCCGCGCCGTCTACTCCAAGCCGGAGTTCGTCTCTGCCCAGCCGGTCGAGCAGTTTTTCGCGCAAGCCACCCGCCCCGATACCCGCGCCTACCGTGCCTATCGGCACTATCTTCTGGAAACAAGCCAGGTGCCCGGCGGCTTCTATTCCTCGCGTGGGCGGCGCGAATTGCTACGACAGGTGGTAGATATGATGCTTTCCGCGCAGGATCCCTATGACGCGCTGGAAAGCGGAAACGCGGCACCACGGCAACAGTTGCGCGTCGTGAACTGAAACCTGCAAAACAGCGCACTTTCAATTTCCCCTCGGATTCCTTATGGTTGCCCTCAAAACTTGAGGCAAATCCGAGAAGGAGCCCGAGCAGTGAGCATCAGGATTACCCGGAGGGCCTCGGTCCTCGGCGCGCTTGCGTGCCTTACGGCGGCTGCGGGCTGTGGACTGCCGCGCCCCGGACCGAACAAGAAAGAGATCTTCGCGGGCTCCGTCCTGAATGGCGGCGATGCCTTCGTGGTGACGGTGAACCCAAGGGTCACACGCGCTACGGCGGTCCTGCCCTCCTTCGGCTTCTCCTCGGGCTTCAAGAACGCGGGCGTGGTCGGGTCGGACACACTGTCGCCCGGCGATACGCTGGCCGTCACCATCTTCGAGAACGTGAAGGACGATCCCCTGCTGGGCAACTCCGGGCAGCGGGTCAGCGCGCTGACCGAAGTTCAGGTCGACGGGCAGGGCTACATCTTCATCCCCTATGCCGGCAAGATCAAGGCGGCGGGTCAGACCCCGGACGGTTTGCGTCAGGCCATCACCCGCAAGCTGGACGAACAGACCCCCGACCCGCAGATCACGGTCGCGCGGCTGGCCGGCGACGGCTCTTCCGTCACCATCTCGGGTTCGGTCATGGCCCCCGGCGTCTACCCGATCGAGCGGCCAACCCGCACCCTGGCCGCGATGCTGGCCAAGGCCGGCGGCGTTGCCATCGAGCCCGCCATCGCCATCGTGCGCGTGACCCGCGCAGGCAAGACCGGCAAGGTCTGGCTCAAGGATCTGTGGGCCACTCCGGCGCTGGACATCGCGCTGCGGCCCGGCGACCAGATCGTGATCGACAAGGACGAACGCCGCTTCACCGCGCTTGGCGCGACCGGCAGCCAGGCGCTGGTTCCCTTTGAATCCGAAACGCTTTCCGCCATCGAGGCTCTTGCCACCGTGGGCGGGCTGCAGACCATGGCCGCCGACCCGACCGGCGTCTTCGTCTTCCGCAACGAACCGGCCGAGATCGCCAACATCGTGCTTGGCCGCAAGGACCTGCGCGGCGACCAGCGCATCGTCTATGTGCTGGACCTGACCCGCCCCAACGGCATGTTCGAGGCGCGCGATTTCCTGATCCGCGACGGCGACACCGTCTATGTCACCGAAGCGCCCTACGTGCAGTGGAACAAGACGCTTTCGGCGCTGACCGGCGCAACCGGGGCCACGGCCAACATCGCGTCGACCGCCGACACGCTGGGCGGCAGCGGCAGCTGAGGGCCCCGTGGCCGTCGAACGCGATCCGAAACCCGAAGCCGCCGTGGAGATTCCGCGGCGGCTTTTCCATCAGAACCTGTCCTTCCTGCGCGACGCCCGCCTGAAACGCATCCTTGCCCTGATGGGGCATCAGCTGCGCTTCGGTCTGCCCCATGCGGGTGACGGTGTGGTGGTCTGGGGCGCCAGCCCGACCGCAGGACGGGGCGAATCCATCGCCGCCCGGCGCGCGGCGCCGCTGGTCCGCATCGAGGATGCCTTTCTGCGCTCGCTCCGTCCGGGGCGGATGGGGGACGCTCCGCTTGGTCTGCTGGTCGATCCGCGCGGCGTGCATTTCGACCCGGCTTCCCCTTCGGCGCTGCAGCATCTTCTGGCAACCGATCCCCTGGATAATTCCAACCTTTTGACACGTGCAAGGGATGGATATGCCCGAATTCGACATCTGGATTTGTCGAAATACAACATTCATGACCCCGGCCTGCCCCTGCCAGCGCCGGGCTACGTGCTGGTGGTGGACCAGACGGCCGGCGACGCCTCGGTGCGGACCTCCGGTGCCACGCAGGCCACCTTCGACGAGATGCTGGCCACCGCGCGCGAGGCGCATCCCCATGCGCCCATCGTCATCAAGACCCACCCCGAGACCGCCAATGGCCTGCGCCCCGGTCATTTCGGGGCCGCGCATGCCGGCCCCGGCATCACCCTGCTGACCGATCCCGTCTCTCCCTGGGGGCTGCTGGACGGGGCCATCGCAGTCTATACCGTGTCGTCCCAACTGGGGTTCGAGGCGATCCTTGCCGGCCACAAGCCGCAGGTCTGGGGCCAGCCCTTCTATGCCGGCTGGGGTCTGACGCAGGACCATGTCCCCCCGCCCCGCCGCGGCCGCTTGCTGACCCGCAACCAGCTTTTCGCCGCGGCGATGATACTGGCGCCGGTGTGGTACGATCCTGCCCGCGACCGGCTGTGCAGCTTTGAAGACACGCTCGACCAGCTGGAGGCCGAGACCCGCGCCTTCCGGCAGGATCGCCGCGGATATGTCGCCGCCGGGATGCGGGCCTGGAAGCGCGGCCGGCTTCAGGCCTTCTTCGGCGCGCATAAGCCCCTGATCTTCAAGGACGACCCGGCCACTGCCGCCGCCACGGCCACAAGGCTGAACCGCCCGCTGCTGATCTGGGCCGGCAAGGAGCCCGACACCTTTCTCGCCCCCTGCCTGCGGGTCGAGGACGGCTTTCTGCGGTCGCGCGGGCTTGGGGCCGACCTGATACCGCCCCTTTCGCTGGTCACCGATGACCTTGGCATCTACTACGACCCCACCCGCCCCTCACGGCTCGAGACGCTGCTTCTCAGCCCGCTGCCCGCCGGGGGCCGCGAAAGGGCTGAACGCCTGCTGGACAGCCTGCGCGCCAGCCAGCTCACGAAATACAACCTCGGCGGCGACCGCCCCGCCCTGCCGCAGGGCCACCGCATCCTTGTGCCCGGGCAGGTCGAGGACGACGCCTCGATCCTGAAGGGGGGCGGCGAGATCCGCAGCAACCTCGCCCTTCTGCGCGCGGCCTGGGAGGCCAACCCCGAGGCGGTCCTCCTCTACAAACCCCACCCCGACGTCGAAGCCGGGCTGCGCCCCGGCGCCATCCCGGCGGAAGAGGCGCTGAAATATGCCGACATGGTGCTGGCGCGGGCCGACATGGCCGCCCTCTTGCCGCAGGTGGACGAGGTCTGGACCATCACCTCCCTGACCGGGTTCGAGGCTCTGATCCGCGGCAAGCGCGTCACCACCCTTGGCGCGCCCTTCTACGCCGGATGGGGCCTGACCAACGACCTCGGCCCGATCCCCCGCCGCCGCCTGCGGCGCGAGGATGGCAGCCTGCAGCCGCGCCCCGACCTTCTGCACCTGATCCACGCCGCCCTGATCGCCTATCCGCGCTACTGGGACCCGGTTTCGCGCCGCCCCTGCCCGCCCGAAGTGGCGCTCGAACGGCTGGCCAGCGGCGACATCCCCCGCCCCGGCCCGCTGAACCGGCTGATCGCCAAGGCTCAGGGCCGGCTTGCCGGCCACGCCAACCTCTGGCGCCGCTGACATTTTCTGTCCGAAAATATCCCGGGGTCCGGGGCAGCGCCCCGGGGCCGGCCACAGCCGCGCCCGGCTACCCCTTCGGTGCCAGCAGCCAGAACCGCGTCATCAGGCTGCCCGAGGCCACCGCCAGCCCGATCACCAGCCCCAGCCAAAGCCCGACACCGCCGAAGCCCAGCGGGAAGGCCAGCGCATAGCTGCAGGGGACGCCGATCACCCAGTAACTGACCGCCGCCAGCACCATCGGCACCCTTGTGTCCTGAATGCCCCGCAACAGGCCAAGCGCCATCACCTGCATGGAATCCGCCAGCTGAAACAGCGCGGCCAGTGCCAGCAGGGTGACACCGAAGGTCAGGATCGCCCCGCTCTCGGGCTTGGTCTCGTCAAGGAACAGGCCGATGATGAACTCGGGCCAGGTCAGGAACCCCGCGATCACAACCAGAGCGACGGTGAAGGACAAGGCCAGCGCCACCAGAGCGGCGCGGCGCAGATCGCCCGCCTCGGCGGTGCCGCGAAAACCCGCCACCCGGATTGTCGCCGCGCCCGACAGGCCGACATGGACCATGAAGGCCAGCGAGGCGGCTTCAAGCGCGATTCCATGGGCGGCCAGCTCCACCGTGCCGACCCAGCCCATCATCAGGGCAGAGGCATGGAACAACCCGCCCTCGGCAATGCCGGTCAGACCGATCGGCCAGCCCAGCACGAAGACCTGACGCAACGCCTGCCCGTCCACCCGCCAGAAGCGCTGGAACAGCCGATAGCGGCGCAGGTCGGGCAGAAAGGCCGCATAGGGCGCCAGCGCCGCCAGCGAGGCCACCTGCACCACCAGCGTGGCCACCGCCGCGCCGACTGCCCCCAGTTCGGGAAAGCCCCAGTTGCCGAAGATCAGCGCCCAGCCCACGGCGATGTTCAGCCCGACCGCCGAAATCGTGACCCAAAGCACCACCTGCGTCCGCCCCTGCGCGGCCAGCCAGCTTTGCAGCACCGCCACCCAAAGGGCGGGCACCATGCCAAGTCCGGCGATCCGCAGGAAGGCCTGGGCGATCTCGACCACATCGGGCTTCTGGCCCAGCGCCAAAAGGATGGGGCCGGACCACCAGAACACCGGATAGATCGCAATGCCGAAGGCCGCCGAAAGCCACAGCCCCATCCGCGCGCAGCGGCGCACCTGCGCCTCGTCTCCGGTGGCGCGGGCCTCGGCCACCAGCGGCATCACCGCCTTGGCAAAGCCCGATCCCAGCACGAACAGGATGAAGAAGGTCGAAGACCCCAGCACCACCGCCGCAAGCGCCACCACGCCATACCAGCCCAGCATGACGGTATCGACCACATGCAAGGCCATCTGCGCCAGGCTGGAGCCGATCAGGGGTAGCCCCAGCACAAGCGTCGCCCGTGCATGGGAGGAATAGGTCAGGTTGCGGATCATCCCGGCTTCATGCCGGGGCCTCCGGACAAGAGCAAGGGGCGAAATCCGCCGCACCGCGGCGTGTTGCGAGCGGGCGACCGGGCCGGCTGCGCCGCTCAGATCCCGCGCCAGAACAGGGTAAGGCCCGCGCCCAGAATCACCGCTCCGACCACCGCCTCGGCCAGAGGCAGGGCCCGATGTAGCGCGCCGCCCGAAAGGCTGGCGAACGCCCCCTCGCGCGCCCAGGCGGCAAGAAGGGCAGCCCCCATGGTCACCAGCGCCACGCCAAGCCCCATGGCGAAGGCCCCGGCGATGCCGGCCCCGCCGATCCCCAGCTGCCAGGTCAGGATCAAAAGGAACAGCGCCCCCGAACAGGGCCGCATGGCGATCCCGGCCACCAGAAGGGCCGCATCGCGCCAGCCCGTCACCGCCTCGACCTGCGCCACGGTCGGACCATGGGCGTGGCCGCAACCACAGTCCGGGCCATGCTCATGGTGCCGGTCAGGGCGATGGCCGTCGTGCCCGTGGTGCCCCTGCGCGACATCTTGCGCCTTGCGCATCCGCGCCAGCCCCCGGACCCCGCGCCACAGCAACCAAAGGCCAAGCCCGCCGATCAGCAGGTTGCCAAAGGCCGGCACCGCGCGCTCGGCGATCCCCGTCACCGCCTCGCGCGTCAGCCCCAGGGCGGCCAGCGCGGCATAGACCAGCACCACCGCCACCCCGGCCTGCGCCAGCGAGGCGGCCAGAGCCAGCAGAGAAAGCCGCAGGACCGGCACCCGCCGCGCAACGCCATAGGCACCGATCAGCGCCTTGCCATGGCCGGGGCCAACCGCATGCAGCACCCCATAGGTGAAGCTGACCGTCAGAAGCCCAAGCACCGCCCCCGGCTCATTGGCCCGGATCGCCCGCACCGCGCCCGCCAGCGCATCCTGGGCCTGCCGCTGCGCCGCAAATGCCGCATGGACAACCTCCTCGAAGCCGCCAGCCAGCCACAGCACACCCATCAAAAGCGCCACCGGCAGTCCGGCAAGGATCAGGGCATGTCGCATGTCAGCCGCACCTCCTCGGCAAAGTTCTTGCCGACGGCGGGAAACTCCGCCTCCACATCCTGCCCTGGCGTGTATTCGGCCAGCGCATCCTTCAGCACCTGATCCACCATGGACGGGTCCGGTGCCCAGACCTCGGCCCGGCAAACGCCGGTGCCCCCGGTGATCACCGGATCGAAGGGGATGAAATAGGCGGTGTAATAGCCAGGATCGTAGACCTGCACGACGAAGGGCCCCGCCCCGATCGGCAGCGGCGCCGCCAGATGCCGCAGATGCGTGGTACGGATCTGCCTGCCGTCCCAGGCTGCAGTCGGCTCCTCGGGCGGTCCCAGCGGCTGATCCACATCGCCCAAAAGCGCGAATGTGTCCCCCGGATAGCCCTCCATCCACGCCATGTCGAAGCCCTTCAGCCCCGCCGCCTCTGCCGGTGTCAGCACCCCGTCCAGATCCTTGTCGATCTCGCGGTCCGCAATCACCATCAGGGAAAACAGCTCGTCATAGACCCAGCCGATCCGCACCGCCGTCACCCGGTCCCGGTCGTCCAGAAGGATCTCGACCGACACATCGATGAAGACATGCGGATGCGCCGCCACCGGCCCCGACAGCGCCAACAGACCCGCAGCGATCCCCAAAGGCCGCATTCTCTCTTCCCCGTGACGGACCTTCACTTTGGCCCAAATATCCCGCGGGGGGTCCGGGGGGCGCGAAGCCCCCCGCCCGCCGGCCAAAAGCGATACCGGGGCCGCGTGGCCCTGACCCTAGCCGCAGCGCGGCACAAGGCCAAGCCCGCGCCGGCGGGATCAGCCGGCTTTCCCCGAAGCGGGACGGGCGGCATCAAGGATATGCCCCTGCCCGCCCAGCACCTGGCTGGCCCGGCCCACGATCAGCGGATCGGGCGCCCCCACGGCCTCATGGTCCTTGTTGGGATAGTCCAGAGAGGCCAGGAAGTGCCGCATGCAGTTCAGCCGCGCCCGCTTCTTGTCGTCCGACTTCACGATGGTCCAGGGCGCATCGGCGGTATCGGTGTAGAAGAACATCGCCTCCTTGGCTTCGGTATAGTCGTCCCACTTGTCCAGCGATGCCTTGTCGATCGGCGACAGCTTCCACATCTTCAGGGGATCGGTCTCGCGCGCCCTGAAGCGGACCAGCTGCTCTTCCTGCGTCACCGAGAACCAGTATTTGTAAAGCCGCACGCCGGAGCGGACCAGCATCCGCTCGAACTCCGGGGCCTGACGCATGAATTCCAGATATTCGGCGGGCGAACAGAAGCCCATCACCCGCTCGACCCCGGCGCGGTTGTACCAGCTGCGGTCGTAGAACACCATTTCCCCCGCCGTCGGCAGATGCGCGATGTAGCGCTGGAAGAACCATTGGCCCTTCTCCACATCCGAGGGCTTTGTCAGCGCGCAGACGCGCGCATAGCGCGGGTTCAGATGCTCCATGAAGCGTTTGATCGTGCCGCCCTTGCCGGCGGCATCGCGGCCTTCCATCAGGATGACGAATTTCTGCCCGGTCTCCTGCGCCCAGATCTGCACCTTCAGGAGTTCCGCCTGAAGGCGCGCCTTCTGGGCCTCATAGGGCAGCCGGCCCATCAGCCGCGCATAGGGGTAGCGGCCCGATTCGAAGGCCTCGCGGATCGCGGCCTTGTCGGCAGCCGGAAGGTGCCGCGGCCCGGTCGCGTGCCCGCCCGGGGCGGGCCCGGCGGCCCCGCGGCGGGCCGGGACGGTCTCGACAGCGGCGGCTGGCGCAGCGGCCGGCAGGATGGGGGCGGCTGGAACGGTGGCGGCGGATTCGGGCAGGACGGCCCCCTCGTGCGGCTGATCTTTCATGCGGCAACTCCCCTGACAGACGGAACAGACGAAATCATGCATCTCACGCGGGGAATATACCTTGATCCGGGTCAAGGACGAGCCTGCAGCAGGATAGCCTGAGGCTGCGCCCTGCATCCGCAAGGGGCCGAACGGGGGCCGGATGAGGTGCGGGGCGGCCTTCGTTGCCGAAGAACCGCCCCGCCGAGGGGAAAATCAGTCTGCTGAGAAAGTATGCGTCGCAAATGCCACCGCGACTGCCGCTTTCTTACCCCAAGCTTTGTGACAGCCGCATACCCAATCTGCGGTAGCCGGCAAAGAAAATGACCTTGGGTAAGGAATCCCCTACGGCGGCGGATCAGGACGTGCAGGTCTGCGGGCACGGGCGGCTTGCGTCAGGGCAGCCGCGCCGCCATCGCCTCCACCTCGTCCAGCACCATCGGCCATTCCTTGAAAAACAGCATCTGCCCGGTTTCCGGGATGAACCGCACCTCAAGTTCGGGATAGTCTTCCATCAACTCGCGCACCGACAGCACCGGCGTCTGCGGGTCCTGATCGCCCTGCAACAACAGCACCGGCACCCGGCAGGCCAGCACCACGGCCGACCAGTCCTTTTCCGAACCGATGCATTCGCGGGTAAAGGCCTCATGCGCCGAGCGGTCCCGTGCCAGACACACGTCCGAGCCGGTCAGGATCGCCTCGCGCACCTCGGGGCGGGCAAAGGCCTCGATGTCGGCCGGGCTGCCGCCGTTCACCTGGGCGAAGAAGGCGTCCTTGCCCAGCCGCCGCGCCAGGCTGAACCCCGCCTGCACCAGAAAGGGCAGAACCTTCGGCGCATAGCGGGCATTGGCAAGGATGAAGCGCTGCCATTTGTCCATGCGTTCATATTGCGCGGCCGTGCGCAGCGGCAGCTGGCACGCGGCCCCCACGATGCCCGCCACCAGATCCGGCCTCCGGTTGGCAAGGTTCATCGCAAAGCGCAGATCCGCGCCCAGGGGAAGGGCAATCGCCTCCTGCACCGCCAGATGATCCAGCACCGCGATATAATCCTGCGTCACCGCGCCCAGATGGTCGGCCGCCCGCAGATGCAGGTCGGTCAGGCCGTAGCCGGCGCGGACCGGCACGATCACCCGCAACTTCCGCGCCGCGGCATGCCGTTCGGCCGAGGCGGGCCAGCGGATCAACCCGTAGTCAAGGTGCATGTAGACCACCGGCTGCCCCTTGGGATCGCCGAATTCGATCCATGTCAGCCGGCGGCCATCGGCAAGCCACAACTCGCGCAACTCGCGCTGCTCCAGCGTGCCGCCGGGCGGGACCGAGCGGCCCGGCAGCCCCGTCGGGATCAGCGCCACATCCATCAGGCCCAGCACGACCCGCACCAGTTCGGACTGGCTGTGGGTCTCGGTCTTCTGCAGGATCGAGCGGACCTGGGTCCGCACCGTCTCGGCCGACCGGCCGCGGGCTTCGGCGATGTCCTTCACCGGCAGGCCAAGGGTGATACCGCGCACGATCTCGACCTCGGTCGGGGTCAGGCCGAAGGCCTCCTGCACCGTCGTCTCGAACCCCGGCGGCCAGACCAGTTCCGTTGACAGCACCAGCGCAAGGGCCGGGCCGTCCGTCTCGACCCGGCTTACCCTGACGATCACCGGACTGCCGGTCACGGTCGAGCGTATCCGAAGCGTCACCACCTTCTCGGCCCGCCCGCCCGCAACCTTGCGGATGACGCCCGCCAGAAGCGTGCGGTCATCGGCCTCGAAGGGAAGTGCGGCGAAAGGCCCGCCCGCGGCAATCCCGAAGGCCACCGTCGCGGGGCGGTTGCAGTCCGCGATCAGCGTCCCCCCATCCGACAGGAAGGCGGCCGAACGCGGAATTTCCTCAAGGACCGACCGGAACCCGCTTTGCGAGGCCGCATCGTAGCGATCCAGAAAGACCGTGGCGCGCTGCATATGCGCCTCGATCTCGGGGTCTTCCAGCGGAATGCCCTGACCGTGCCGAAGCGGGGCCGCCCGATCTTCCCAGACCCGCAACAGCTGCTCCAGCTTGATCGGGTCCAGCGCCACGTCATAGAGCCGCTCGACGATCTCGGCCCTCTGGTCGCGATCGGCAAGCGAGGCGCTTGATGGCGGGCGGTAATCGCTGGTCATGCGCCACAATACCGCCGTAAACCGGGGCTGCGGCAAGGGGGGAATACCGGCCCCGCGCATTTTGCGGTGGACCTTCGCGATGCCGTGCGCGACATCTGCGCAAGGGGCCGCATACGGCGGCACACAGGATGGAGTTGCCCGATGCTTACCCTCTATGGCGTCTACCGCTCGCGCGCGTCGCGCCCCTTGTGGCTCCTGGCGGAATGCGATGCCCCTTTCACTCATGTCCCGGTGATCCAGGCCTATCGGCTGGCCGATGACACGGCCCGCGCCGCGACCCTGAACACCGCCTCGGCCGAGTTTCTGGCCGTCAGCCCGATGGGCCAGATCCCGGCGCTGACCGATGGCGACCTGCTCTTGACCGAATCGCTGGCGATCACCGCCCATATCGCGCGGCGTCTTGGCGGCAGCCTTGGCCCACAGACGGCGGCCGAACAGGCGCTGATGGAACAATGGTCGCTGTTTGCCGCCACCGGGATCGAGACTCCGGCGCTGGAGATCATGGCGGCCCTGGCTTCGGGGCCCGGGGATCTGCCCGAAGTGCAGGCCGCCCTCGCCGTCGGCGCCGAGAAGCTGCGGCGCCCGCTGAAACGCCTGCAGGGGCATCTGGCCGGGCACGACTGGCTGGTCGGCGACCGCTTCACCGTGGCCGATATCAACACCGCCGAATGCCTGCGCTATGCCCAGGGGCACCCCACCCTGCTGGCCGAATATCCGGCGGTGAAAACCTGGCTGGAGCGTTGCCAGTCCCGCCCCGCCTTCAAGGCGATGTGGGCCGCGCGGATGGCCGAACCCGAATAGGCCCGGAGGGAAGCACACACCCTGTGCGATCCGGCCGGCCCCGGCGCACTGGCGCACGGGGCGCGGCGCACCTAATTTCCCGGCAACGCGAAGTTTCCGGGAAAGGCCCCGCCATGAAGAAGATCGGCTTTCTGTCCTTCGGTCACTGGTCCGACGAACGCGGCTCTGCCGTCCGTTCCGCCGCCGATGTGCTGACCCAATCCATCGAACTGGCCGAAGCGGCCGAGGAACTGGGTGCCGACGGCGCCTATTTCCGCGTCCACCACTATGCGCGCCAGCTGGCCTCGCCCTTCCCGCTTCTGGCCGCTGTCGGCGCGCGGACGAAGACGATCGAGATCGGCACCGGCGTGATCGACATGCGCTATGAGAACCCGCATTACATGATCGAGGATGCCGGATCGGCCGACCTGATCTCGGGCGGCAGGCTGCAGCTTGGCATCTCGCGCGGCAGCCCCGAGCAGGTGATCGACGGCTGGCGGCACTTCGGCTATGCGCCGGCGGAAGGCGAGACCGATCAGGACATGGCCCGCGACCATGCGCTGACCTTCCTGCAACTGCTGGAGGGCAAGGGCTTTGCCAGGCCCAACCCGCGCCCGATGTTCCCCAACCCGCCGGGCCTTCTGCGGCTGGAGCCGCATTCGCCGGGCCTGCGCGACCGGATCTGGTGGGGGGCTGCCTCGGATGCCACCGCCGAATGGGCGGCGACCCTGGGGATGAACCTGCAATCCTCGACCCTGAAATGGGACGAGTCGGGCGAGCCGCTGCACATCCAGCAGGCCAAGCAGATCCGCAAGTTCCGTGCCGCCTGGAAAGAGGCGGGCCACAAGCATGAACCCCGCGTCTCGGTCAGCCGCTCGATCTTCGCGATCACCAATGACCTTGACCGGATGTATTTCGGCTCCGGCCGCTCCGAACAGGACCAGATCGGGGTCATCGACGACACCCGCGCCGTCTTCGGCCGCAGCTATGCCGCCGAACCCGAGGCCCTGATCCAGGAGTTGCGCAAGGACGAGGCGATTGCCGAGGCCGATACGCTGCTTCTGACGGTGCCGAACACGCTTGGCGTCGACTACAACGCCCATGTGATCGAGAACATCCTGAAGCACGTCGCGCCCGCGCTCGGCTGGCGCTAAGGATCAGGCGGGCACGCCCCCGGGCCGGCCTGCGCCTCCGGCGGGGATATTTGGACCAAGATGAAGCGGCAGGTCTTCATCTTGGTCATAAATATCCATTCGACCGCTGCCAGAGGCCGCCTCCCCCACATCTTGCGTTCCCCCCGCATGAAATGGTCTAATGCCAGCGCCCCAGACAAGAGCAGAGCATGGCAAACGACCTCCTTTCCAAGGCCGAATCCACCTATGACGCCTCGTCCATCGAGGTGCTGGAACAGCTGGAAGCGGTGCGCATGCGCCCCGGCATGTATATCGGCGGCATTGACGAGCGCGCCTATCACCATCTGGCAGCCGAGATCCTGGACAACGCCATGGACGAGGCGGTGGCCGGCCACGCCAACCGGATCGAGGTCGAGCTGCATGCAGACGGCTCTCTGACCATCCGCGACAACGGCCGCGGCATCCCGGTCGATCCCCACCCGAAATTTCCCGGCAAATCGGCGCTGGAGGTGATTCTCTGCACCCTGCACGCCGGGGGCAAGTTCAACGGCGACGCCTATGAGACCAGCGGCGGGCTGAACGGTGTCGGCTCTTCGGTCGTGAACGCGCTTTCCGATCACCTGCGGGTCGAGGTCGCCAAGAACCGAGAGCTGTTCGCGCAGGAATTCTCGCGCGGGAAACCGCTTGGCCCGGTCCAGAAACTGGGGGCCGCTCCGAACCGCCGCGGCACCTGGGTCACCTTCCACCCCGATCCCGAGATTTTCGGCCATCAGGTCTTCAAGCCGTCGCGTCTGATGCGGGCGGCGCGGTCCAAGGCCTATCTCTTCTCCGGCGTCGAGATCCGCTGGAAATCCGCCGTCGCCGATGGCGACATGCCGATGGAAGCGGTCTTCCATTACCCCGGCGGGCTTGGCGAATATCTGTCGGCCCAGTTGGAGAAGGACTCGACCTATGCCGACCGGCCCTTTACCGGCAAGGTCTCGTTCAAGGAGAAGTTCGGCGTCCCCGGGTCGGTCGAATGGGCGATCAACTGGACGCCGATGCGCGACGGCTTCATCTCAAGTTACACCAACACGGTGCCCACGCCCGAAGGCGGCACCCATGAGACCGGCTTCTGGGCCGCGATCCTGAAGGGCATCCGCGCCTATGGCGAGCGGGTGAAGAACCGCAAGGCCGAAGCCATCACCCGCGACGACATGCTGACGGGGGGCTGCGCTCTCCTGTCGGTCTTCGTGCGCGAGCCGCAGTTCGTCGGCCAGACCAAGGACCGGCTGGCCACCGAGGAGGCCGCCAAATGGGTGGAGGGCGCCGTCCGCGACCATTTCGACACCTGGCTGGCGGCCGACCCGAAATCGGCCGGCGCCATCCTTGATTTCCTTGTCCTGCGCGCCGAGGAACGCCTGCGCCGCCGGGCCGAGAAGGAAACCCAGCGCAAGACCGCCACCAAGAAGCTGCGCCTGCCCGGCAAGCTGGTCGATTGCTCGGCCACCGACCGTTCGGGGACCGAGATCTTCATCGTCGAGGGCGATTCCGCCGGTGGCTCCGCCAAGGGCGCGCGCGACCGCACCTTTCAGGCGCTTCTGCCGCTGAAGGGCAAGATCCTGAACGTGCTTGGCGCCGCCTCCAACAAGCTGGGCGACAATGCCGAGATCCGCGACATCTGCGAGGCCTTGGGCGTCGGCATGGGAAGCAAGTTCCGCGTCGATGACCTGCGCTATGACAAGATCATCATCATGACCGACGCCGATGTCGACGGCGCGCATATCGCCAGCCTGCTGATGACCTTCTTCTTCACCCAGATGCGGCCCCTGATCGACAAGGGCCACCTCTATCTGGCCTGCCCGCCCCTTTATCGCCTGACCCAGGGCGCGCATCGGATCTATGTCTCGGACGATGCCGAGAAAGAGGAATGGCTGGCGAAAGGGTCCGTCGGCGGCAAGGGCAAGATCGACGTGCAACGCTTCAAGGGGCTTGGCGAGATGGACGCCAAGGACCTGAAGGACACCACGATGAACCCGGCGACCCGCAAGCTGATCCGGGTGTCGATCGACGACGAAGAGGGCGGCGAGACCGGCGATCTGGTGGAGCGCCTGATGGGCAAGAAGCCCGAACTGCGGTTCCAGTATATTCAGGAGAACGCACGGTTCGTGGAGGAACTGGATGTGTGATCAACCGCCGGCCAGTGTGCGGTTTGCAGGGTGCATAGGCCAATAGCCCGGCTCCAGAGACACTCTTTTCCATGGCTGGACAGAAAGGAATCGCCATGAGAGAGACATCTAGGATCGCATACACAATCCTGACGGACGACAATCCGAACCACCTGCAACAGGAAGTCACCGAGTGGCTAAGTGACGGCTACCTGTTGGCAGGCGGGATTGCCATATACAAGGACGAGATATCGGGACGAGGGTGAACGTCCGGTATTCGTGCAAGCCCTATATCGACCGTAGCAAGCGGCGCTTCCGGGTGCTGAGAGGAAACTCTCCGGCACCCGCAGACAACCCTCCTCTGCCCCTATTTCCCCAGGGTTTCCACAAATTCCGCCAGCTGCACCAGCCGCAGCGGGGTCGGGCTCGTTATGCCGTCGCCGGCATCATAGGGCACCAGCGGGCTGTCC
This sequence comes from uncultured Paracoccaceae bacterium, assembly GCA_934500835.1. Lineage (GTDB taxonomy): Bacteria > Pseudomonadota > Alphaproteobacteria > Rhodobacterales > Rhodobacteraceae > Pseudogemmobacter. The sequence continues at coordinate 346,739 of CAKSTR010000001.1, forward strand.
AGCAGGGGGCCGAAGTTGGGCATGACGGCCGCGCCGTCGTGGCCGCCGGTATAGCCCCAAATCTTCGCCATCACCCGCAGCTTCGGAAACTTGCCGTCGTTGCGGCTGGCAAGGGTGGTCAGGTCGGCGGGGCGGTGGGCAAGGGTCGTGGCCAGATCGCCATTGCCTTTGCCGGACAGGCCATGGCAGCCGGCGCAGAAGGCATCGAAATCGGCGCGGCCGGTCGGTGTTTTCTCCTCGACGCAAGCGCCAAGCGGCAGGGCCAGGAGGGGAAGGATCAGAAGACGGTTCGCGCGCATGGGGTCCCTTTCGAAAGACGGCCATTCCAGCACAGCGGCGGAACGGCCGCTTTGACGGGGATCAAGCCATAAAGATCACACCACCCGCCCCGCCTCAAGCCGCACGACGCGGTCCATGCGGCCGGCAAGCTCCATGTTGTGGGTGGCGATCAGCGCGCCCATTCCGGTGCTGCGCACCAGTTCCATCAGGGCGCCAAAGACCTGATCCGAGGTGGCAGGATCAAGGTTGCCAGTAGGTTCATCCGCCAGAAGAAGCCGCGGGCCATTGGCCAGCGCGCGGCAGAAGGCGACGCGTTGCTGCTCGCCCCCCGACATTGCCGCCGGACGGTGGGCGGCGCGGGCGGCAACGCCGACGCTGTTCAGCAGGGACATCGCCCGCGCCTCGGCCGCCGCCTTGTCGACGCCGTTCGCCAGTTGCGGGATCACCACGTTTTCCAGCGCGGTGAACTCGGGCAAAAGGTGGTGGAACTGGTAGATGAACCCGATCTCGGCGCGCCGGGCCTCGGTCCGGGCGCGATCGCCCAGGTCGCCCATCTCGCGGCCGCCCAGGGTCACGCGACCCGCATCCGGCGTGTCGAGAAGCCCCGCGATATGCAGCAGCGTAGACTTGCCGGCACCCGAGGGCGCCACCAGCGCCACGACCTCACCCGCCGCCACCGACAGCGAGGCGCCGCGCAGCACCTTCACCTCGGAAGGCTTGCCGTGGTTGTAGCCCTTCTCAAGACCCTCAAGGACCAGGGCGTCATTCATAGCGCAGCGCCTCCACCGGGTTCATCCGGGCGGCACGGCGCGCGGGGAAGATCGTCACTACGAACGACAGGACCAGCGACAGCACGGTCGCCGTGACCACATCGCCGGCCTGCAACTTGGCCGAAAGGTGGTAGATCGGGCGCACCGAGGGATCCCAGAGTCCGCCTCCGGCGACAAGGTTGATGAAATCGAAGATCGGGGTGAAGTAATAGGCAAAGAGGCTGCCAAGCACGACTCCCGCGATGGTGCCGACAAGCCCGGTCAGCGCGCCGCACAGGAAGAACACCCGCAGGACCGAGCCTTCCGTGAGGCCCATGGTGCGCAGAATCCCGATGTCGCGGCCCTTGTTCTTCACCAGCATCACAAGACCCGAGATGATGTTGAGACTGGCGATCAGCACCAGAATGGACATCAGGATGAACATCATGTTGTCCTCGACCGTCAGCGCGCGCAGATAGTTGCCGGCACTTTGCTGCCAGGTCCAGGTCATCCCGTCCTGCCCGGCCGCCGCCGTCAGCGCAGGGACGTAACTGTCTATGTTCTCGGGGCTTTCGACCATCACCTCGAATTCATCCGCGATGCCTTCGGCGTTGAAGAAGCTTTGCGCCTCGGCCATCGGCAGATAGGCGCGGGTGCGGTCGATCTCGGGACTGCCCGAGGTGAAGACATAGACCAGCTCATAGGCCATCACCCGCAGCGAGGACCCGCCCATGGGCGATTTCGGCCCGTCGGGCGAGATCAGCCGCAGCTTGTCGCCCACCGTCAGCCCAAGGTCGCGCGCCACGCCCGACCCAAGGGCGATGCCCTCGGACAGGCGTGAGAGATCGCCGAAATCGTCGCCCCCCGTGGTCAGGGACGGGATCGAGGCCACATCCTCGGACCGCATCCCGAACACCTCGACGCCCGACGATCCGCTGCCCGCCGTGGTGATCATCGCCTGACCGCGCACCAGGGGCGCGACCCGCGTCACGCCCGGCACCTCGGCCAGCCTTGTCTCCACCGCCTCCCAGTCGGGGAAGCCGCGCAGGCGCTGGCCCTGATCGTCCATCCGCCAGTTGTAGACCGTGACATGGCCGTTCGCGCCCAGAAGCGTGTCGACGAACTCCTCGCGGAAACCCGCGCGCACCGCCATCACTGCGACAAGCGCAAAGACCGACAGGGTGATACCGATCACCGAGATCCAGGTCATGACCGAGACCCCGCCCTCGGCCTTGCGGGCGCGCAGATAGCGCCAGGCGATCATCCATTCGAAGGCGGAAAAGGGTGCCGTTCTGCCTGCCATCTGCCCTACCTGACACGGGGGGCCGCTCTCCCGCAGCCCGAAGGCGGCGATGGCGGCCTGATTGCCCGCGAAACTGGCCGTTCCGGGCGGAAAGGTCAAGGAAGGGACATCCCTGTGACCGGATCCGCGCCGCCGCCCCGCCGGCGGAAAGCGGCTTGCCACGGGGCGTAGGCAGGTCTGCCTACTGGACATGCGGCTCACGAAGGCGTGTTGTCCACCGCAGACGCAACCCGCGTCATATCCCAGTATCTGATGGAGTATCAGACTTGCGCATTCTCCCCGTTCTGGCCGTTGTCGCGGCCGCCAGCTTCCTTTCGGCCTGCAAGGACGAAGTCACCTGCACCCAGGCCGATGCCGAGAAGAAGGCGACCGAGCTGACCACCAAGATCACCGAGCTGGCCTCGACCGATCCGGCCAAGCTGACCGAACTGATGCCGAAGGTGCAGGAGCTTGCCACCAAGGCTTCGGCCAATGGCAGCGCCGAGGATCTCAATGCGACCTGCAAGGCGCTGGACGAGATCATGGCAGAACTGTCGAAGTAAGCCAGAAGACCCCCGGGGGCGGTTTCGCCGCCCCCGGGGTCACAACGGGTTGCAGGCGCGATTTTGCCCGCCCTCCCCTTTCGGCCCCGCGTCTCGGCAATGCCGCTGCCCCCGGGCCGGAGCCGGCCTTCCAATCTCACATCGCCCGATGCCATGGCCCGCCCGATGTGGTGACGCTTGTGGATCTTCCGCCCCCGATGCTGCGGCACGGGCAGGTTTTGCTGCGCGTGGCCGCCGCCGATGTAGCCACGGGGCGCGCTGCAAGGGCCGGCGCGGACGGCACCCTGGACGGGCAAAGGGCCGGCCTTGCGGGGGCGCGATGGATCAGACGGCGGCGGCAATCGCCGCGAAGTGAAGCCCTGCGGCGACCGCCACGAAAAGATGCCAGATCGCGGTCTGAAACCGCAGCCTTTCCCACAGGTAGAAGGCCACCCCGGCGATATAGGTCAGCCCGCCCGCCACCAGCAGCCACAGGGAGACGACCGGCAGCGCCGCCGTCACCGGGCCGATGGCAAGGACGCCGACCCAGCCAAGCGCGATATAGGCCAGCACCGAGAGCCGGTCATAGCGCCCCGGCAGCGCCACCTTGATCAGGATGCCGAAGGCGGCCCCGGTCCAGACCACCGCACCCAGGGCCCAGGCCCAGCCGGGATGCTCCAGATGCGGGATCACGGCGGTATAGGTTCCCGCGATCATCACATAGATCATCGAATGGTCGAATCGCCGCAACAGCCATTTCAAGGCGCTCGGCGGCGTCATGTTGTAGGCCAGCGAGAAGCCCCACATCAGGAAGAACCCTGCCGCATAGACCGTCAGGGCCGCGAAGGCCCCCAGACCGGAATTCAGCAGCGCATGATAAAGCAGGATCGGAAAGGCCACGAGCCCCGCAAGCAGCGCCGCCGCATGGACGAATCCGTCGGCGACCTGCTCTCCGATGGAAAAGCTGCGCTTGGTCAGGCGGCGATGGGTCTCTGGCAGGGTCATGGGCAATCGTCCGGGGCAGAGCTGAACAAGGCATGACGGCAGCCGCCCCTGTCAACTCACCACACCGCCAGGTGACGCCACGGAACAGCTATTTCAGCTGGCTGTCCTTCGATCCGCGCCGGTTGATGCCGCCCCGCGCCTGCGGCCTTGCGTCACGCTCCTGCTGGCAGTCGATGCACAGCTTGACGCCGGGCAGCGCCACGCGCCGCGCCTCGGGGATCGGTTCCTCGCAGTCGGCGCAATGGGTCCGGCTTTCGCCCAACGGGCGCTTTTGCGCCCGCATCCGCGCCAGCTCATCCTGAAGCGAGGCTTCGATCTGCTCGTTCACCGCGCCGTCCTGCGCCCAACCGCCTGCCATGTCGTCCTCCCTTCGGGCGATCATCCTGCCATGGCAGATGGGGCGCCGTCAAAGCCTCTGCAAGGGCGGCTTGCCGGGGCCGGGATCGGGCGGCGGGTCTGGCAGGGGATCGGGCAGTTCCGGCCGCACCCCCACGCCGATGAACCAGGCTGGAAGGCGCCGCGCCCAGGGCCAGCGCATCAACAGCCGGAAGGGCAGCGGCGGCCCGGCCCGCCTCTGCGCCAGCTGCGGCGCGATGACCCGGTCCTGCATCAGCACCTGCATCCGCTGCACCACCCGCACCGGCCACAGCCTGCGCTTCTGCACCGCCGCCAGCACCGCACCCGGCACCCTGCCCGCCCGCAGCGGCCCGGCCAGAATGTTGGCCGCCGCCACCGCGTCCTGCACCGCCAGATTGATCCCGACCCCGCCGATCGGAGACATCGCATGCGCCGCATCGCCGATGAAAAGCAGCCCCTCGCGCCACCATGTTTCCAGCCGGTCAACCGTGACCGACAGCAGCTTTACCGCATCCCAGTCGCTGATTTCTGCCGCCTGTGCGGGGGTCAGATGCGCCATTGCGGCGATCCGGTCGCGGAAGGCCGCGATCCCTTCGGCGCGGATGGCCTCGAAGCCGCCCTTCGGCACCACGCAGGCCATCTGCCAGTAGTCCCCCCGGTTCAGCATCACCAGAACCCGGCCGGCATCGATCCGGCCCAGCGATTCCGACGTCTGCCCGTCAAGGCGCGAGACCCGGAACCACAGCACGTCGATCGGCGCGCCGAAGGCACGGACCTTCAGCCCGGACTCCTGCCGCAGGGTGGAATGCCGCCCATCGGCGCCCACCACCAGATCGGCCATGATCCGCAAGGGCCCGCCCGGCCCCTCGGCCGTGATCCCCGCCACGCGGTCCCCCTCAAGCACCAGCCCGGTCGCCCGGGTCTGCATCCGCAAGTCAAAGCCCGGAAAGGCACGCCCCTGATCGGCAAGGAAATCAAGGAAATTCCATTGCGGCATCATGGCGACAAAACCGGTCTCGGCCCCCAAGGCCCCGAAATCGGCAACCGGCACCGAGCGATCCCCCAGATCCAGCCGCATCTGGCGGAACTTGTGATGCGGCAAGGCCAGGAACTGGTCCAGAAGCCCCAACGCCTTCATCACCCGCAGCGTTGACGGGTGGACCGTATCGCCCCGGAAATCGCGCAGGAAATCGGCATGCTTCTCCAGCACAATCACCCGGACCCCGGCCCGCGCCAGCAGAAAGCCAAGCATCATCCCGGCGGGGCCACCGCCCGAGATGACACAAGCTGTGCGGATCTCTTCCATAGGTCCAAGAGACGCCTGCCCGGGCATGTGGTCAAGCGCCGCCTTGCCTCCGTCACGCAGGCGTCATCGGTCGCAGGCCGCCGTCAGGCCGCCCGCCGGAACGGCCGCATCACCAGCGCCAGAAGCCCCGCGATGATCCCCCAGCCGGCCAGAAAGCCCAAGCCCCCGCAGACCAGCCCGGCCGACGTCACCGGCACCGCCGGCGCGAAATCGGCCCATGTCGCCTGCAGCAACTCGGTGTCCGCCATCCGATGCGGCATCATCAGCCGCTCATAGGGGCTGGCCAGCCGCAACAGGGTCAGGGTTTCGGTCAGCCGCTCCACGCGGGCAAAGGTGCCGCGCAGGTCCTGCGCATGCTGGCCCGGAAACCCCTCGCTCCCCAAGGCCTCCAGCGCCGCCTGCCGCGTCAGGCCCGAGCGCGCGGCCGAGCGGTCGAAATCCGCCGCCACCTCAGTCAGCGCATCCACCTGCCCCGCCAGCCGCTGCAGATACTGCTGCGAGAATTCGGGGAATTGCGACAGGCCGACAGCCCCCGACAGCCCGCCCGCCAGCGCCAGAACCCGTCCGATCATGCCTGCCTCCGTTTGCCCCATCCTGCCACGGATGCAGCCCGGAGACGAGAGGGGGCGCCGCCAGCCGGCAGCGCCCCCCGATCTTTCGCAGATGAAACGTGCGGGCCGCGGCCCTCAGCGATGTGCCGCGTAGATCCGGGCGATCCGGTCCACCGCGGCCTCGGGCGAGAGTTCCTCGCTCTCGCCGGTGCGGCGCGAGGTCAGCTCGACCACGCCCTTCTCCAGGCCGCGCGGCCCGACCGTGATCCGCCACGGCAGGCCGATCAGGTCCATGGTGGCGAATTTCGCCCCCGCCCGCTCGTCGCGGTCGTCGTAAAGCGGCTCCAACCCCTGGGAAAGCAGGGCTTTCTCAAGGCTGGCGCAGGCCGCATCCGCCGCCGCATCCCCCTGTTTGAGGTTGACGATACCCACCGGGAAAGGCGTAACCCCCTCGGGCCAGATGATGCCCTTGTCGTCATGGCTGGCCTCGATGATCGCGCCCAGAAGGCGGCTGACGCCGATGCCGTGCGACCCCATCTCGACCGGCACGCGATTGCCGTCCTTGGTGACGACGGTGGCCCCCATCGCCTCGGAGTATTTGGTGCCGAAATAGAAGATCTGGCCCACTTCGATGCCGCGGCCGACCTTGCGGTGCTCCTCGGGGATCTGGGCGAAAAGGCCCGCGTCATGGGTTTCGTCTGTGCGGGCGTAGAGGGTGGTGAATTCCTTGCAGATGCCCTCCACCTCGGCCCGGTCATCAAAGTCCACCTCGCGCTTGCCCAGCTTCAGCGCGGTCACCCGGTCATCGTAGAACACTTCGGATTCGCCGGTATTGGCCAGCACAAGGAACTCATGCGTGTTGTCGCCGCCAATGGGACCCGAGGCCGCCCGCATCGGGATCGCGGTCAGGCCCATCCGCTCATAGGTGCGCAGGTAGCTGACCATGTGGCGGTTGTAGGCATGCAGCGCCGCGTCGCGGTCCACGTCGAAGTTGTAGCCGTCCTTCATGTAGAACTCGCGGCCCCGCATCACGCCGAAACGCGGACGGACCTCGTCGCGGAACTTCCACTGGATGTGATACAGGGTCAGCGGCAGGTCCTTGTAACTGCTGACATGCGCCCGGAAGATGTCGGTGATCATCTCCTCATTGGTGGGGCCGTACAGCATGTCGCGCTCGTGCCGGTCGCGGATGCGCAGCATCTCCTGGCCGTAATCGTCGTAGCGGCCGGATTCCCGCCACAGGTCGGCGGGTTGCAGGGTGGGCATCAGAAGCGGGATGTGCCCGGCGCGGATCTGCTCTTCATGCACGATCTGCTCGATCCGCTTCAGCACGCGGTAGCCCAGCGGCAGCCAGGAATAGATCCCCGCCGCTTGCTGTTTGATCATCCCCGCACGCAACATGTAGCGGTGCGAGACGATCTGCGCCTCGGCGGGGTTTTCCTTCAGGACGGGCAGGAAGTAGCGGCTAAGACGCATCGGGGCCTCGCGTGGAAACTGTCTCCGTTGTCCTAGCGGCTCAGGCCCGGGCAAGCAAGGGAGCCGGGCCCCGACAACTCCTGCCCCCTGCCCGCCTTCACTTTGGCCCAAATATCCTGCGGGGTGGTCCGGAGGGGTGCAAAACCCCTCCGGCGGCCGGCGACAGGCGGGTGGCCCGCCCGACATCGCCCGGCCCTAGCCGATCAGGATCGCCCGGAAATCGTTGACATTGGTCAGCGTCGGCCCGGTCACCACCTGCCCGCCGATCCCGGCAAAGAAGCTGTGGGCATCATTGGCCGCCAGGGCCGCCGCCGGGTCCACGCCCGCCGCCGCCGCCCGCGCCAGCGTATCGGGCGTCACGATCGCCCCCGCCACCTCGGCCGCGCCATCGACGCCATCGGTGTCGCAGGCAATCGCATGGATGCCGGGGGCCCCCTTCAGCGCCAGGGCCAGCGCCAGCGAGAATTCGGCATTCGGCCCGCCGACCCCGTCGCCGCGCCGCGTCACCGTCAGCTCGCCACCGCTCAGCAGCAGCACCGGCGCATCGCCGGGCCTGCGCGCGGCTGCGATGTCCAGCGCCATCCGGCCCTGCGCGGCCGCCACATCGCGCGCCTCCCCCTCCAGCGCATCCCCCAGAAGCCGCACCTCGATCCCCGCAGCACGCGCAATTTCCGCCGCTGCTTCAAGAGATTGCGCAGGGGCTGCGAAAATCCGGTTCTCTACCCGCGCCAGCCGCGCATCCTCCGGCGCCACCACGCCCGACCGCGCCAGCGCCGCCCGCACATGCGCCGGCACATCGATCCGCCAGCGGTCAAGGATCGCCGCAGCCTCACCGGGCGTGGTCGCATCGCCGACGGTCGGGCCGGATCCGATGAACGCCGGGTCATCCCCCGGCACATCCGAGATGATCAGCGACAGCATCCGCGCCGGATGGGCAGCAGCGGCCAGCTGCCCCCCCTTGACCCGGCTCAGATGCTTGCGCAGCGTGTTCATCGCGGAAATCGGCGCGCCCGAGGCCAGAAGTGCCGCATTCACCGCCTGCTTCTCGGCCAGACTCACCCCGTCCGAGGGCGCACAAAGCAGCGCCGAAGCCCCGCCCGAAATCAGCGCCAGCACGAAATCGTCAGCCCCTAGGCCAGACACCAGATCCAGCATCCGCGCCGTCGCCTCGGCGCCCGCCGCGTCCGGCACCGGATGGGCGGCCAGGGCGATCTCGACGTTGCAGGGCCGGCCATAGCCGTAGCGGGTGATCACCAGCCCCTCGCAGGGGCCCCAGGCCGCCTCCACCGCCTCGGCCATCCGGGCGCTGGCCTTGCCGGCCCCGATCACCACCACCCGGCCCGCCGGTTTCGGCGGCAGATGCGCAGCCAGCGACCGCATCGGATCGGCCACTTCCACCGCCCGGTCGAATAGCCGGCGCAGGAAGGCGGGTCGGTCGGCCAGCTCAGAGACCGGATCAAAGGGTCGAGGCACGGGGGATCAGCTCCACGGCAGACAGGGTTTCGGCAGCTGGTCTAACACCCTCTTCAAGCCAGGCCAGCACAGTTCCCGCCATCGCCTGTCCGAAACCGGCGATATGGCTGCGTACCGAGGTGAGGGTCGGATAGACCTGCGCGCATTCCTCGATGTCGTCAAAGCCGACCACCTTCAGCTCTGCCCCGACCCGCCGGCCGATCTCGGCACAGCCGGACAGCAGGCCAAGTGCCGTCAGATCGTTGAAGCACAGCACGGCATCGACCTGCGGCTGGTCCGCGGCCAGCCGCACCGCCGCCTCGCGGCCGAAGGCACGGTTGGGCCGCCCCTCCAGCACAATGGGCTGCAGCCCTTCCTCCGCCAGAACCTCCAGATAGCCAGCGATACGCGCCGCAGTGACGGCCCGCCCGGGCAGCCCCCCGACAAAAGCGATCCGGCGCGCGCCCCGTTCCAGAAGGTGCCGGGTCGCCAGCCGCCCGCCTTCCGCCCCGTCGGGCGAGGCGAAGGGAAAAAGCGCGGTATCGGGATGCACGCGGCGCAGCACCTGCACCGCCGGAATGCCGGCACGCGCGATCATCTCGAACCCCGGCTCCACCGCGCCGTAAGCCGAGGACAGGATCAGGGCCGAGACGCCATGCTCGATCATCGCCCCGATGACGCCGGTCTGCAGCCCGGCATCCTCATCGGTATTGGCCAGCACCGTGGCATAGCCGCGCGCCGACAGGGCCATCTGCACCGAGGTGGCGAATTCGGTGAAGAACGGGTTGCGCAGATCGTTGATCACCAACCCGATCAGCCCGGCATTGGCGCTGCGCAGATTGGCGGCAGATCGGTTGTAGACGTAGCCGATCTCTCCCATCACCCGCTGCACGTCGGCCCGCGTCTCGGCCCGCACCAAAGGCGAATTCTGCAACACCAGCGAGACGGTCGATTTCGACACACCCGCCGCCTTGGCCACATCCACGATGGTCGGACGACGATCCATCTCTCCCCTTCCGCTCCTTCGCCGGCCGATCCGTACCTGCTCGCCCTGCCGCCTTCACTTTGGCCGAAATATCCTGCGGGGAGGTCTGGAGGGGTGCAAAACCCCTCCAGCCGCCGGCCAGGGGGCAGATACGCGCGAACAGGGCGCCCGCCTAGCCCTGTTCCACTCCGTGCATCTGCAGCATCAGCCGCATCCGCGCCTCGGCCAGCTCCGGATCGGCCAGCACTCCGGCCGCATCCGCCAGCCGGTAGACATTGGCGTAATGGGTGATGTCACGCGACGACTGGAACCCCGCCGGCATGACGAAGCCCGCCTGCAGCCCGTTCAGCCATGACAGAAAGGCGATGCCGGCCTTGTAGAACCGTGTGGGCGCGCGGAAGATCTCCCGCGACAGCGGCACGGTCGGCGCGAAAAGCCGGTGGTAACTGGCCATATCGCCCTGCGCCAGCGCCTCCAGCGCCTGTGTGGCCGCCGGGGCAATGGCGGTGAAGGCACCCAGAAGCGCGTGGGAATAGTGCCTGCCATCGCCCTCGATCAACGCGGCATAGTTGAAGTCATCCCCGGTATAAAGCCGGACACCGGCGGGAAGCCGCGCCCGGAATGCCTCTTCATGCGCCTGATCCAGAAGGGAGATCTTGATCCCGTCCACCTTGGCGGGATTGGCGGCGATCACCTCCAGCACGAAATCCGATGCCGCCTCCACCGTCTTGCAGCCCCAGTAGCCGGTCAGCGCCGGGTCGAACATCTCGCCCAGCCAGTGCAGGATCACCGGCTGTGCCGCGCCGTCGATCAGCTGGCGATAGATCCGGCGATACACCTCCGGCCCGGCCCCGATCGCCGGCAGCGCCCTTGTGGCCATCAGGATCACCTGCGATCCCGCCGCCTCCAGCGCCTCGAACTGGGTCTCATAGGCGGCAAGGATCGCCTCGGGCGTGGTCAGTTCGGCCAGCGTCTTGTGATCGGTGCCCGCCCCGCTGGCGACCCGAGGGCGCAGCGGATGCGCCTTGGCGGCGACCATCGTGCGCTGGACCAGCTCCTTTGCGGTTTCCCAATCCACCCCCATGCCGCGCTGCGCGGTGTCCATCGCCTCGGCCAGCCCAAGGCCCTGATCCCAGAGCCATTGGCGAAAGCGCAGCGTCGCCTCCCAATCCACCGCCGGGCGACCCTGCCAGGGGCTGCGTTCGCGCAAGGGGTCGCTGACCACATGAGCGGCGGCAAAGGCGGTGCGGGTCAGCGCCACTTTCGGCGCGCGCGGCGTCAGGGGCGTGCCGGTCAGCCGGTAGGGCTCCAGACGGAAATCCTCGGTCGGAAGGATCAGCATATCGGCCCCCTCAGCAAGACAGATCGAAGACAAGGATCCCGTCGATGCCGCCCTGCGCCGCCGCGACAAGCGCGGCGCCGACCCGGCGGTGGTCGGGGTGGTCCTGATAGGCGGCCAGCGCCGCCCAGTCGGTGAAATCGACGGTGAAGCCGTGCATATAGCCGCGCTCGATCTTCTCGGGGCTTTCGCTGGCCCCCGCGCGAATGTCGATCACGCCGGGCAGCTTCGCTTTGATTGCGGCGAGATCGGCGAAGATCGCGGCGATTTCGGCCTCGGCCGTATCGGGCCGGAATTTCACCAGAACGATATGGCAGATCATGCGGCAGCCCTCGCACCGGCCTTGATCATGTCGGCGGCCTTTTCGGCGATCATGATCGTCGTGGCGTTGGTATTGGCCGAGACGACGCGTGGCATGATCGAGGCATCGACGACGCGCAGCCCCTCCAGCCCGTTGAAGCGCAGCTCCGGGTCCACCACAGCCGCAGGGTCGCTGCCCATTCGGCAGGTGCCCGCAGGGTGGTGATCGGTCTTGGAATGCTGGCAGGCGTAGTCGAAATAGTCCTGATCGCTGCGCACCTGCGGCCCCGGCAGGCGCTCGGCCAGGACATAGGGCTTCAGCGCCTCCTGCGCCATCATCTCGCGCGCGAGTTTCAGGCCGCGGATCGACATCTCTCGGTCATGCGGGTCTTCCCAGTAATTCGGGTCGATCAGCGGGGCGGCCAGCGGATCGGCACTGGCCAGCCGCACCGTCCCGCGCGAGCGGGGCCGCAGATAGGCCGAATTCAGCGTGACCCCACCCTGAGGCATCGCCGCCACCCCGGCCTCGATCCCTGAACCAAGGCCCAGATGGAACTGGATGTCCGGGCTGCGGGCATCCGGGTCAGCATACCAGAAGCCGCCGGTCTCAAACAGGCTGGAGGCCACCGGCCCCCGCCGCGTCAGAAGATACTGCAGCCCCGCCAGCGCCGACAGATGCGGCTTGGCAAAGCGGTCATAGGTGTGCGGGCCGGTGCATTCGGCGATGACGAACAGGTCCAGATGGTCTTGCAGGTCGGACCCCACCCCGGGCTGGTCCAGCACCACCGGGATGCCAAGGCCGCGCAGGTGATCGGCTGGCCCGATCCCCGAGAGTTGCAGCAGCCGGGGCGAGCCGATGGCGCCGGAAGACAGGATCACCTCCGAACCGGCCCGCAGGATGCCTTCGGGCGTCTCGACCCCGACCGCCCTGCCCTTCTCGACCACGATCCGCAGCACCTGCACGCCCGTGCGCACCGTCAGGTTCGCCCGCCCCCGCGCAGGGCGCAGATAGGCGGTCGAAGTCGAGGACCGGCGGTAGTGCTTCTGCGTCAACTGGTAGAAGCCGACCCCGTCCTGCACCTCTCCCGTCAGGTCCATGTTGCGCGGGATGCCCATCTGGGCGGCGGCGGCAAACCACGCCTCGCAGATCGGCAGCGGCGCGCGCGGCTGCGATACACCCAAGGGCCCGCCCTTGCCGTGCCAGCGGTTGTCGAATGTGTCGTTGTCCTCGGCCTTGCGGAAATACGGGAGCACATCCTCATAGGACCAGCCGGGGCAGCCAAGCTGGCGCCATTCGTCATAGTCCAGCGCATTGCCCCGGGTGTAGATCTGGGCATTGATCGACGATCCGCCGCCGATCACCTTGGCCTGCGTGTAGCGGATCTGCATCCCCTTCATGTGGCGCTGCGGCACGGTCTGCCAACCCCATGAGCCGATGCCCTTGGTCATCTTCGCAAAACCCGCCGGCAGATGGTAGAAGGGGTGATTGTCGCGCCCCCCGGCCTCAAGCAGCAGCACCTTGCAAGACGGGTCTTCCGTCAGCCGGGCGGCCAGCACCGCCCCGGCCGAGCCACCGCCGATGATGATGAAATCGTAGCCTTCGCTCATCTTTCCCTTCCTTTCGGCGCCACGGCCGGGGACAAGAATTTTCGAAAATTCTTGTCAAAATTCTTCGAAGAATTTTGCCGCACCATCACAGCCTCGGCACGGAAAGGCCGCCGTCGACCGGGATCACCATGCCGGTGGCAAAGGCCATCTGGCCAAGCGCCAGCGGCACCACGGCGCGGCCGATGTCCTGCGGCTCGCCCCAGCGATGCGCGGGGACAAGGCCGCTTTCGATGCGGGCGGTGTATTTGTCCTTCACCCCGGCGGTCATCTCGGTGGCGATGATGCCGGGGCGCAGTTCGAACACCCCGATGTTCAGGGGCGCCAGCCGCGCGGCGAACAGCTTCGCCACCATCGAGGCGCCGCATTTCGACACGCAATATTCTCCCCGCTCGATGCTGACCATCTCGGCCGAGACCGAGGTGACAAAATGGATCGACCGGTAGTGCGGCGACTGCCGGCGCACCATCCGGCGGGCCACCTCCTGCGCCAGGAAAAAGGCACCGCGCAGGTTGATGTCCAGAACGTGGTCCCAGCTGTCGGGCGCCAGGTCCAGAAGATCGCCGCGGACCTTCGCCGGCACGCCGGCGTTCGAGACAAAGCAGGTGACGGGGCCAAGCTCGGCCTCGACCCGCTCCAGCAATCCGGCGGCCGCGGTCGCATCGGCGACGTCATGGGGATAGTAGCGCGCCTGCGCGGCCAGACGGGACATGCCGTTCTGCACCGCGGGCGTATCGGCGGCGGGCAGGGAGGCGACGGCGATGCCGAAGCCGGCAGCCTCCAGCGCCTCGGCGATGGCAAGGCCGATGCCCTGCTGGCCTCCGGTGATCAGGGCGACGGGGGCGGCGGTCATGGCCGCGCCCCGATATGGCTGCCCGCGCGAAGGGCAAGGGCGGCGATGGTCAGCGAGGGGTTCACCGCCGCCGATGTCGGCAGCACCGAGGCATCCACGATATAGAGATTGTCCAGATCATGCGCCTTGAGGTTCGCATCCACCACCGAAGCCGCGGGGTCCGCCCCCATCCGCGCCGTGCCGCATTGATGACTAGGCTTCGACTTCGGGAAGCCTCGCGCCATGACGATGGGCCAGCCCGCCCGACGCAGCGCGCCCTTCAACCGCTTTACCAAAAGATCATGGGCGCGGGTGTTGGTCCGCCGCCAGTCCAGCACCACCCCCTCACGCCAGAGCACGCGCGAGTTCGGATCGGGCAGGTCCTCGGACATCGCCAGCACATGAACCGAATGGTCGGCGATATGCCCTGCCGCCCAAAGCGGCAGACCGGATTCGCCGGCAAGGATCGGCCCGGTGATCCGGCCCAGCATCTGCACATTGCCCAAGGGTTCGCCCTCGGGGCCGCCGGTCAGATACCAGTCGTTGAACTGGATGGTCTTTTCATAGATCGTCCGGTTGCGCCGCAGCGGGTTCCAGGCGACCACGCCGGTCAGGTTGTGGTTCATGAAATTGCGCCCGACCTGATCCGATCCATTGGCCAGCCCGTTGGGATTGTCGGCATCGGCCGAGGCAAGAAGCAGGGCCGAGGACATCACGGCACCCGCGCACAGGCAGACCACCGTCGCGCTCAGGGTCTCGCGGCGGCCGTTCCGATCAACCTCGACGCCAGTCACGCGGCGGCCTGTCGCCAAGAGGCGCGTGGCCTTCGTCCCCGTCAGCAGCGTGACATTGGTGTACTTCAGGGCTTCGACCAGACTGCAGCTTTCGGCATCCGACTTCGCCCCTGTCGTGCAGGGGAAGGCATCCCATGCTGTCGGCGCCCGCTTCAGCCAGGCGTCGATGTCGATGCCGATGGGCAAGGGGGTCGGGTGCAGCCCCTGCGCTGCGAAGGCTTGGCGCAGGGTGGCTATGTCCGGCTCGTCCGGGACCGGAGGGAAAGGATAGGGCGCGGAATGCGGCGGCTCGGTCGGGTCATCGGCCGTGGCATCGCCACGAACCCGCAGCAGGGTTTCGGCCTGCGTGTAGAACGGCTCCAGCGCGTCATAGCCGATCGGCCAGCCGGGCGTGGTGCCCCCGATGTGCCGCAGCGGCCGGAAGTCTTCCGCGCGGTAGCGCAAAAGGACGGCCCCGTAGAACTTGGTATTGCCACCGACGAAGGCATAGTTTCCCGGCTCGAACTCGGCCCCGGACGCATCCTTCCAGACCTCCTTCGGCTTGAAGTAGGCCCGGCGAAAGATCGCATCGGGATCGCGCGCCTCGGGGCTGTCCGCCAGCCGCTCCCCTCGTTCAAGGATCACGATCCGCCGCCCCGAGGGCGCCAGCGACGCCGCCAGCGTGGCCCCGCCCATGCCGGAGCCGATGATCAGGATATCGGCGTCCATCAGGGGGCGATCCGTTCCTCGGTTTCCGGGTCGAAGGCGACGGCCTTCTCCATGTTCACCGCAAAGTCAAACCGCTGGCCGGCATGCACCGCCGCATCGGCCCGCATCCGGGCGATCACATCCTTGCCGGAGAGCGACATGGTGACGAAAGTATCGGCCCCCGCGGGTTCGGTCACCGTCACCACATTCGACAGCGCCCGGATCGAGGCGGAGTTGCGGTCGGCCCCCTCGGGATCGGTGATCGCTTCGGGGCGGATGCCCAGAAGGATGTCACGCCCGGCCCATCCGGTCAGGTTGCTCTGGTTCAGCGCCAGCAGAACCGGCTTGCCTTCGGCATCGGTCACCTGCGCCTGGGGTGCGCCCCCTTCCAGAACGACCTTGGCCGGGATGATGTTCATGGCAGGGCTGCCCATGAAGGTGGCGACGAACAGGTTCGCGGGGGTGTCGTAGATCTCTTTCGGCGTGCCGAGTTGCTGCACCAGCCCCTTGTTCATCACCGCAATGCGGGTCGAGAGGGTCATCGCCTCGATCTGGTCATGGGTGACATAGACGATGGTCGTCTTCAGCTTGTGGTGCAGCTTCTTGATCTCGGTCCGCATGTCGACGCGAAGCTTCGCATCGAGGTTGGACAAGGGTTCGTCGAACAGGAACACGTCCGGGTCGCGCACCAGGGCGCGGCCCATGGCGACGCGCTGGCGCTGGCCACCGGAAAGCTGGCCGGGCTTGCGGTCCAGCAGGTGATCGATCTGCAAAAGTTTCGAGACATCCGCCAGCGCCTTGTCCCGCTCGGGCTTCGGCACGCCGTGCATTTCCAACCCGAAGGTCATGTTCTGGCCGACAGTCATGTTGGGGTAGAGCGCGTAGCTCTGGAACACCATGGCGATGTTGCGCTTGGACGGATGGACCCCGTTCATCACCCGGTCCTTGATGCGGATCTCGCCGCCCGAGATGCCTTCAAGCCCGGCGATCATGTTCAGCAGCGTGGACTTGCCGCACCCCGAGGGGCCGACGAGGACAAGAAACTCGCCCTCCTCGACCGCGATGTCGACGCGGTGCAGAACCTGGACCGAGCCATAGGATTTGGTGACGTTGGAGATGTCGAGAAAACCCATGGGTCAGCCTTTCACAGAACCAGCCATCAGGCCGCGCACGAAGTAGCGGCCGGCGACGATGTAGACGAAGAGGGTGGGAAGGGCGGCAAGGATCGCGCCCGCGAAATGGACGTTGTATTCCTTCACCCCGGTCGAGGACTGCACGAGGTTGTTCAGCGCCACGGTCATCGGCTGGTTCACCCCGCCGAACGAGGCGCCGAACAGGAAGTCGTTCCAGATATTGGTGAATTGCCAGATCACCGAGACCACGGCGATCGGGCCCGAGACGGGCAGAAGGATGCGCCAGAAGATGCGGAAGAAGCCGGCACCGTCGATCTGGGCGGCACGCACCAGCTCGGTCGGGAAGGCGGCGTAGTAGTTGCGGAAGTACAGCGTGGTGAAGCCGATGCCATAGACCACATGGACAAGGATCAGCCCCTGCACCGAACCCGCCAGCCCCAGCATGCCCAGCACGCGCGCCATCGGGATCAGCACGATCTGGA
The DNA here is from genome assembly GCA_934500835.1 of uncultured Paracoccaceae bacterium. GTDB lineage: Bacteria > Pseudomonadota > Alphaproteobacteria > Rhodobacterales > Rhodobacteraceae > Pseudogemmobacter. The sequence continues at coordinate 363,895 of CAKSTR010000001.1, forward strand.
ACGGGATGAAGCAGGCGAAAAGCATCAGGCCGAAGACCCAGGTATCGCCGCGGAACCGCCATTTGGTCAGGATGTAGCCGTTCATGGCGCCGACCACGGTCGAGATCGCCACGGCAGGCACGACCATCAGGATCGAATTCAGGAAATAGGGCTTCAGCCCGGTGGGCGAGACGCCGATCTGCGCCGTCGACCAGGCACTTGCCCAGGGGGCCAGGGTCCAGTCCTGCGGCAGCGCCATCATGTTGCCGCCGGTGATCTCGGACAGCGGCTTCAGCGAGTTCACCACCATGACATACAGCGGCAGAAGGTAGAACAGCGCGAAGACGATCAGCACGACATAGATGAAGACGCGGGTGATGCGGCCGGTCGAGACGGCGGAGTCCTGGGTGACGGCGCTCATCACTTCTTCTCCTTCAGTTCGGCGTAAAGATAGGGGACCATGATCGCGGCGATGGTCATCAGCATGATCACGGCCGAAGAGGCGCCCACCCCCATCTCGTTTCGGGTGAAGGTGTAGGAATACATGAAGGTCGCCGGCATCGAGGTGGACCGCCCCGGCCCGCCATTGGTCAGCGCGATCACAAGGTCATAGGACTTGATCGCCAGGTGGCTGAGGATGACGAAGGCCGACAGGAAGGCCGGGCGCAGCAGCGGAATGACGATGCGGCGGTAAAGCTGCCAGTTCGAGGCGCCGTCGATCTGGGCGGCCTTGAGGATCTCGTTGTCGATGCCGCGCAGGCCGGCAAGGAACATCGCCATCACAAAGCCCGAGGTCTGCCAGACCGCCGCGATGACGATGGTGTAGATCGCCATGGTGTTCGACTTGATCCAGTTGAACTGGAAGCTTTCCCATCCCCATTGATGCATGACGTTCTCAAGCCCGATGCCGGGATCGAGGAACCACTTCCAGGCGGTGCCGGTGACGATGAAGCTCAGCGCCATCGGGTAAAGGTAGATCGGCCGCAAGGCCCCCTCGCCCCGGATCTTCTGGTCAAGGAAGATCGCCAGCATCAGGCCGATGGCGGTGCAGATCACGATATAGAGGCTGGCGAAGATGGCGATGTTCGTCAGCGCAATCTTCCACTCGGGCAGGCTGAAGAGCCGGTGGTAATTGGCCAGACCCACCCAGGCGTCGAACTTCGGCAACATCTTGGAGCCGGTGAAGGACAGGATGATGGTGAAGACGATGAAGCCGTAGACGAAAAGCAACGTCACGGCGAAGGAGGGCGCCAGAACAAGCTTCGGCAGCCAGTCCTGAAGACGCGTGCGGAAATCGGCCGGTGCTGGCGCAGCCATGGCTGGTCCCTTCCCTGCGGGTGATGGCAAATATCTTCGATGATTTGTGCAAATTCCTTGTGTTACGGAATTTGCGGGGTTCCCGGGGGCGGTCGGCCCGCCCCCGGAAGAAGGCTTACTTCGCGGCGGCGACGGCTTCGGCCAGCGCGGTCGCGGCGGCGGCGCCATCGGTGATCTCGCCGTTCACCACGGCGGTGATCACGTCATAGGTGGCGTTTTTCACCGCAGCCGGCGCGCCATGGCCATGGGCCATGGACCCAAAGAGGGTGCCGGCCGTATTGGCCTCGGCCAGATCCTTCATGCCCTTCTTGCCGCAATCGTCGAAGTCGGTGTCCGGCACGTCGGTGCGCGCCGGGACCGAGCCCTTGACCACGTTGAAGGCGGACTGGAAGGCCGGGCTTTCGATGGCGGATGCCATGGCGGCCTGAGCGGCTTTCTTGCCGTCGCCCTGCACGTTGAACATCGCGAACTGGTCGGAGTTGAAAGTCACCGATCCTTGCGTGCCCGGGAAGCGGATGCAGACGAAATCGGTGCCCGGCACCTTGCCCGCCTTCAGGAACTCGCCCTTGGCCCAGTCGCCCATGAACTGCATGCCGGCTTCGTTGTTGATCACCATGGCCGAGGCCAGGTTCCAGTCGCGGCCCGAGAAGTTGTCGTCGAAATAGCTGCGCAGCTTGATCAGCTTGTTGAAGGCATCCGCCATCTTCTCGCCGCCCAGCGCCGCCGGGTCGAGATCGATGAACGCCGCCTTGTAGAAGTCCGGGCCCTCGGCCAGAACCAGCGCGTCAAAGATGGTCGCGTCCTGCCAGGCCTGACCGCCATGGGCGATCGGGGTGATCCCGGCTTCCTTCATCTTGTCGAGAACCGCGACCAGTTCGTCGAAGTTGGTCGGCTCGCCAAGGCCGGTCGCATCCAGCGCAGCCTTGTTGATCCAGACCCAGTTGGTCGAGTGGACGTTGACCGGCGCCGCGATCCAGTGGCCATCGTATTTCGAGAAGGCCTGCAGCGCGCCCGGGATCACGTTGTCCCAGCCCTCGGCCGCCGCCACCTCGTCCAGGTTGCCAAGCGCGCCTTCCTTGGCCCAGTCAAGGATGTCGAAGCCCAGCATCTGCACGGCGGTCGGCGGGTCGCCGGCGGTCACGCGCGCCCGCAGCGCGGTCATCGCAGCCTCGCCGCCGCCGCCCGCCACCGGCATGTCGATCCAGCCGATGCCCTTGGCCGCCAGATCCTCTTTCAGCACGTTCAGCGCCGCAGCCTCACCGCCGGAGGTCCACCAGTGCAGCACTTCAACGTCCTCGGCCTTGGCCGAAGCCGCCAGTCCAATGGTCAGAGCCATCGCCGAAGCGAAGCCTTTCGCGATCATCTTCATGTCATCCTCCCAGATGAAGTGTCCCGTTTTGGGGAACACATTAGTGAAACGTTACAACAGCTACCGTCGTCAACAGGAATCTTCCCTCTCTTGCCGCGGCGCAGCGCATTTCTGTTGCTGCAAACGCATTCGCGTCCGCACCGGCGAGGGATCGAAACAAAAGGATTGTATCGTTGCACATCGCCGGCGTAGTCTTGGCAATCGGCGCAGCGGAGGGCAGATCCTGACCGACAGCGACACAAGACTCCAGCCCCAGCCGCCCCAGCCGCGGCCCCGGGCGACATTGCGCACGGTCGCTTCGGCCACCGGGCTTGCAGTCACCACCGTGTCGCGCGCCCTGGCCAACGATCCGCGAATCGCCGCGACGACCCGGGCGCTGGTGGCCGAAGCGGCCGTCCGCCTGGGCTATGTGCCGGACCGTGCCGCGCAGCGCCTGCGCACCGGGCGCACCAAGGTGGTGCAGCTTCTGCTCAACCTCGATCACGAATTCCTGGGCTTCACGCATGAACTGATCGGCGGGCTCAGCGCGGCGCTTGCCGGCACGGGTTATTCCGTCACCATCTTCCCCGACATCCTGGGCCATGACCGTCTGGCCGCCGTGCGCCAGATCGTCGAGACCCGCCTGGGCGACGGCATCATCTTCAACCGGACCGAGCCCTTCGACCCCCGCGTCCGCTATCTGATGGAACAGGGTTTTCCCTTCGTCTGCCACGGCCGCACCGAATTCACCGTGCCGCATCCCTTCGTCGATTATGACAACGAGGCCTTCGCCCGCATCGCGGTCGAACGGCTGATGGCAAAGGGTCGGTCCCGCCTGCTGATGGTCCTGCCGCCCGCGCGCTACTCTTTCGCCCAGCATCTGCGGTGGGGCGCGGTGGCCGCCGCCCGTGCGGCCGGGATCACGATCGAACTGCCCGAAGACATCACGCTGGACACCCCCCAACAGGACACCAGCGCCTGGCTGGCGCGGCGGCTGGAGCAGCCGGACCGGCCCGATGGCATCATCTGCGTCGGCGAAGTTGCCGCCATGGTCTCGATGGCCGCGATCAGCGACAGCCAGCTGACCCTTGGCGACGAGATCGACCTTGTGGCCAAGCGCGCCAGCGGCATCTTCGACATGTTCCGCCCGCGCATCGACACCATGGTCGAGGATCTGCGTCTGGCCGGCCGGGTGATGGGCGAACACCTCCTCCGGGCGATGGCAGGCGAGGATCCGAAGATCCTGCAGACCCTGCATCAGCCGGTGGTGGAGTTCTAGGATCATCCGCGCACCCAGTTCCCGCGCGTGCGGCCGATCCGCATCACCAGCGACTTCACCTCAAGGAATTCGTCCAGCCCGTAGCTGCCGATTTCACGGCCAAGGCCCGACTGTTTCATGCCGCCAAAGGTGACTTCGGGGAAGCCGTCCATCCAGGTGTTGGTCCAGACCGTGCCGGCCTGCGCGCCCCGCGCAAAGGCAAGGCAGGTGTGGACATTCTCGCTCCAGACCCCGGCCGACAACCCGTATGAGGCATCGTTGGCCAGCGCCAGGGCCTCCTCCAGCGTGCGGAAGGTCAGAACCGACAGCACCGGGCCGAAGACCTCTTCCCGGGCGATGGCCATGCCGGGGGTGACATTGGCGACGATGGTCGGCTGGTAGAACTCGCCCGGCAGCCCGGGGATGGTCAGCTTGCCGCCGCCAAGGGCGATGGTCGCGCCCTCGGCGCGGGCCGCCTGCACATAGCCGTCGATCTTTTGCTGATGCGCCGGGGTGACGATGGCGCCGACCTGCGTGATCGGGTCCAGCGGATCGCCGAAGGCCACCTTGCGCGACAGGGCTGCCACCCTGGCGGTGAAATCCGCGGCAATATCCTCATGCACGATGATCCGGCTGCCCGAATTGCAGCACTGGCCGACGTTGAAATAGATGCCGAAGGTGACGGCATCGGCGGCCGAGTCCAGATCGGCGTCGGGGAAGATCACCTGCGGGTTCTTCCCCCCCAGTTCCAGCGCCACCTTCTTCAAGGTGCCGCTTGCCGCCGCCGCGATGCCGCGCCCGACGCCGGTCGAGCCGGTGAACGTCACCATATCCACCGCGTCATGCTGCGCCATCAGCGCACCGACCGGCTGGCCAAGGCCAAGGACGATGTTCACCACGCCGTCCGGCATCCCGGCCTCGGCCAGCATCTCGCCCAGCATCACCGTGGTCGAGGGCGTCATCTCTGACGGTTTTACCACGCAGGTGCAGCCCGCCGCCAGCGCGAAGGGCAGCTTCTGCGACAGGATCCAGAACGGGAAGTTCCACGGCGTGATGATGGACACCACGCCGATCGGTTCCTTCAGGACCACCGCCAGCATGTCCTCGCCGATATTGTTGTGGCTGTCGCCATGACTGGTGCGCGCCAGTGCCGCCGCATAGCGCCACAGATCCGCCGCCCCGCCGCATTCGCCACGCGACTGGCTGATCGGCTTGCCGGATTCCAGCGTCTCCAGAAGGGCGAGGCGTTCGACATTGGCCTCGATCAGATCGGCCACCTTCAGCAGCACCGCCGCGCGCGCCTTGCCGCTCAGCCTGCTCCAGCGGCCGTCGTCAAAGGCACGGCGGGCTGCGGCAATCGCCGCCTCGGTCTCGGCCACGCCACCCTTTGCCGCCCGGCTGACCACCACCCCGTGCGAGGGCGAGATGCGTTCCGTCACCGCCGCATCCGCGCTGTCCTGCCAGCGCCCGTCGATCAGATGGCGGCCATGGAAGGGCGCGGGAAGCGTGGTCCGGGCCGCGGGGATCAGGGTCAGGTCATTCATGGTCAGGTTCCGGGAAATTCAGGGGCGCGCTTGGCGCGGAAGGCCGCGACGCCCTCGTCACGGTCGGCCGAGGCGGCAATGGCGGCAGAGCCGAGCGCCTCGACCATGGCAGCGGGGTCTTCGCCCCGGCCGGCATGGATCATCGCCTTGTTGATCTCGATGGCGCGGGGCGACAGCGTGGCCAGCCGCCCGCCGATGGCGAAGGCGGCCGCGCGGACGTCCTCGGCCAGTTCGGCGACAAAACCGCAGGACAAGGCCCGATCTGCCGCGATCCGGCGGCCGAACAGCGCCATTTCCTTCAGCATCGGCTCCGGCAGCAACCGACCAAGCCGTTGCGTGCCCGACCAGCCGGGGACGATGCCCACCCCGGCCTCGGGCAGGGCGATGGTCGCCTTGGGCACCATCACGCGAATGTCGCAGGCCGCCGCCAACTCCAGCCCGCCGCCGAAGGCGTGGCCGTTCAGCGCCGCAATGGTGGGCTTGGCCAGCCGCGCCAGCCGGTCGAAGATGCGATGGCCGCCGCGCACCCAGTTGCGCGCGAACTCGGCCGGGTTCAGATCACCCCAGCCGTTGATGTCGGCCCCGGTGCAAAAGGCGCGCTCGCCCGTCCCGATCAGCACCACGGCGCGGATGTCGGCGCGGTTTTCCAGTGCTTCCAGATGCGTCGCCAGTTGCGCCAGCATCTCGGGGGTGAAGCAGTTCAGCTTGGCCGGGTTGTCCAGCCGCAGCTCTGCCACCGCGCCTTCGACGGCAAGAACGACCCCGCTCATGGTGCCCATCCCATCGGCCCGGTCGCCAGCAGCGACAGCGGCATCACCCTGGCATTCTCGGCCACCGACACCCGGCCTTGCGACGACGCGACGATATCCCGCGCGGGGTCGATGCCCGGCATGATCTCGGTCGCGACCAGCCCCTTGTCGGACAGCTTCATCACGCAGCGTTCGGTGATGTACAGCACCTCCTGCCCCTGCTCCCGCGCACGGGCACCGGAGAAGGTGACATGTTCGACTTGTGCAACCATCTTGGTAAATTTGCCGGGCTGGCGCACGGAAATACCGGAATTGGTCAAGTCGATCTGGGCGCCCGCCTCGAACCAGCCCGAGAAGACGATCTTCTTCGCATGGGCTGTGATATCCACAAACCCACCGCAGCCGGCGGTCAGATAGGGTTTCTTGCCCAGTTTCGAGACGTTGACGTTGCCCTCGGTGTCCACCTCCAGGAACGACAGGAACGACATGTCGAAGCCCGCGCCCTGAAAGTAGATGAACTGTTGGGGCGAGGGGACATAGGCGTCGGCGTTGGAGGCGCAGCCGAAGGCGAAGCCGGTCAGCGGCATGCCGCCCACGGCCCCCTGCTCGATCGCCCAGGTGACGGCCTGCGGATGGCCTTCTTCCAGCAGCACCCGCGGCACCATCGCGGAAATTCCGAAGCCCAGGTTGGCGGTCATGCCGGCACGCAACTCCATCGCGGCGCGGCGGGCGATCACCTTTTCGATCCCGTGCTCGGCCAGCGAGAAGCTGGACCATGGACGGATCACCTCGCCCGAAATTGCCGGGTCATGTGGCGTCTCGGTGGTCTGTTTCTGGTCCGGGTCGATCACGATCAGATCCACCAGATGCCCCGGCACCCGCACGTCATGCGGCCGCAGGCTTCCGCGCGCCGTCACCCGCTTGACTTGCGCGATCACCAGCCCGCCGTTGTTGCGGGCGGCGATGGCCTGCTCGATCCCGCCCAGATAGGCGCCTTCGTGTTCATAGGTCAGGTTGCCCCATTCATCCGCGGTCGTCGCCCGCAGGATGCAGACATCGGGCTGAATATTGGGGAAATGCAGCCAGGTCTGCCCGCCGAATTCCACACGCGTAACAATGGGATGCGCGGCGGCCTTCGTGTTCATCGCGCAGCCTTCACGGATAGGATCGACGAAGGTCTGCAACCCCACGCGGGTCAGCACGCCCGGCCGTTTCGCCGCCGCCTCGCGATGCATGTCGAACATGATGCCCGAGGGAACGTTATAGGCCTGAACCCGGTCCTCGACGATCATCTTCCAGATCTCGGGCATCGGCAGGTTCGACGAACCCGAGGGATAGGACCCCGCCAGCACACGCGCCAGCAGCCCGTCCTGCGCGATCCAGTCGATGCCCTTGACGCCATACATGTCACCCGCCGCGATGGGGTGCAGCGTGGTCAGGTTGCGCGGGTGGCCCTCATCCCGGAAGCGCTGGCCAAGGGCCTTCAGCACCAGATCGGGGCAGCCAAGCGCCGATGAGGAGGACACCGTCACCACGGCATTGTCGGCAATCCGGGCAACGGCCTCGGCGGCGGTAACAAGCTTACTCATGCAATGCCCCTGATCTTGACGTCTTGCCGCTGGCCTGTCCGTGCCGCCTCGCGCACGGCCAGCGCCACGGCCAGAGATGCGACCCCGTCCCAGCCGTCCGCCGCCGGACGACCCCGGCCCGCAGCGGCTTCGGAAAATGCGCGCACCCCGTGGGAATAAAGGTTGTGGGCCGAGTAGGGCACCGTCTCGCGGCCCTTGGCGGTGACCAGGTCGATCTCTCCCACCGGGAGTTGGGTCATCACACCGCGGGCGAAGATCGTCCCTTCGGTGCCATGCACCTCAAGCCCCGAGCCGGCGAAAGGATGGGTGAAGCTCTCATGCGAAAAGACCATGGCACCCGAGGGCATCGTCCAGACCGACATCGCCGAATCCTCGACCCCCTGCCCCATCCCCGAGGCCGCCATCTGCGCGACAACCGTGGCCGGGTCCTCGGCCAGCAGGAAGCGCGCCACATCGGCGTTGTGGACGGTGATGTCGGGGATCACCCCGCCGCCCGCAGCGGGATCGGTGATCCGCCAGCCCTGAAGGTTGGGCGGCAGATGGACAGCGTGGAAAATGCGCAGCGACAGCACGCGGCCGATACGTCCATCGGCGATCAGCTGGCGCACCGCCTGATGGCTGCCCGAGCAGCGCAGATGGTGGTTGGTGGCGAAGGTCACGCCGGCGGCATCAGCGGCGCGGACCATCTCGGACGCCTCCTCCGCCGTCATCGCCAGCGGCTTTTCGCACAGAACGTGCTTTCCGGCAGCAATCGCGGCCAAGGCCTGCGCCCTGTGTTTCTCGTTGGTCGAAGAGATATAGACAGCGTCCGTCGCCGGATCGGCGAGTGCAGCCTGCAGATCGGCGCCGTGCGAGGGGATGCCATGTTCGGCCGCGTAGTCCGCCGCCCGCGCCGGACTGGTCGAGACGACCCAGGAGACAGTATCGCCATTGCCGCGGAATGCCGCGATCATGTGCTGGGCCGCAATCGTGCTGGCCCCGACAAGTATCCAGCGCATTCTCCCCCCTACGCCTCTGGCCCGGCAGCCAGCTTATTGGACCGTTCCAAATCTTCACTATTGGAACGATCCAAAACAGTCAAGCGATTCCCTGTGCCGGGGCTTCAACGGGTCTGGCGCGAACGGACTGCCGCTTGTCAGGGCGACCTTGCCGGACGGCGCCCTTGCAAGGCCATCCATGCTCTGCCATCTGAAGGGAAAGGAGAACGCATGGCACTTCCGGGCAATCAACAGCTTAGACTGTGGGGCATCGCGGCGCTGGTGTTCCTCGTGCTGCTCTGGGCGTTCGGGGATGTGCTGCTGCCCTTCCTTGTCGGCGGCGCCATGGCCTATTTCCTCGATCCCGTCGCAGACCGGCTGGAGCGGGCGGGACTGTCGCGCACCGCTGCCACTGCGGTGATCTCGGTGGTCGCGCTTCTGATCGTGGTGCTGGTGGTTCTGGCGATCCTCCCGACGCTGATAAGCCAGTTGGCCGAGCTTGTCGCCGCAGCACCCGAGATCGCCACCCGTCTGCAGGACTTCTTGATGAAGCAGTTCCCCTCGCTGGCGGATTCCACTTCGACCATGCGAAAGATGCTGGACGATATCGGCCTTGTGCTCAAGGAGCAGGGCGGAGAACTGGCCGCGGGCGTCGTCAACTCGGCCCTCGGTGTGGTCTCGCTGGTGGTCTTTCTGCTGGTGGTGCCGGTGGTGGCCTTCTATCTGCTTCTGGACTGGGACAAGATGATTGCCCGGATCGACAGCCTTCTGCCGCGCGACCATGCCGCAACCATCCGCCGTCTTGCGCGCGAGATCGACGTGGTGCTGGCAGGCTTCGTGCGCGGCCAGGTCTCGGTCTGCCTGCTTTTGGGGGGGTATTACTCGGTTGCCCTGATGCTGGCCGGGCTGCAGTTCGGGCTGATCGTGGGCGCCATTGCCGGGACGATCACCTTCATTCCCTATGTCGGCGCGCTGGTGGGCGGGGTGCTGGCCATCGGGTTGGCGCTGTTCCAGTTCTGGGGCGACTGGGTTTCGATCGGGATCGTTGCCGCGATCTTCGGCATCGGGCAGTTCATGGAGGGCAATGTTCTGACGCCCAAGCTGGTGGGCAAGTCGGTCGGGCTGCATCCGGTCTGGCTGCTGGTGGCGCTGTCGGCCTTCGGTACGATTTTCGGCTTTGTGGGCATGCTGGTCGCGGTGCCGGTCGCCGCCTCCATCGGCGTGCTGACCCGCTTCGGGGTGGAGCAGTATCAGGCCAGTCTGCTTTATCGGGGCAAGGCGGACATGCTTTACACCAGCGTGGAACCCCCTGCACCAACGGTCGCGCCGCCCTCCAAGATCATCCTCGATGCCAACGCCCCTGCCGACAGCAAGGCCAAGGGACCGGGCGCTTGAGCCGCCAGCTGGCCTTTGACCTGCCCGCCAAGGATGGAATGACGCGGGCCGAGTATTTCGTGGCCCCCGCCAATGCGCTGGCGCTGGCGGCGCTGGACGGCTGGCGGGATTGGCCGGGCGGCAAGATGCTGCTGATCGGTCCGTCGGGGGCCGGGAAATCCCATCTGGCGCAGATCTGGGCGGATGAGACTTTGGCGGCCCGCACCCATGGCAGCGGCCTGTCTGCGGCCGACATTCCCGCCCTTGCCCGGGCCGGCTGCGTGCTGGTCGAAGATGCCGAGGCGGTTGCCGGCTTTCCGGCGGCCGAGGCGGCGCTGTTCCACCTGCACAACCTTGTGGCGCAATCCGGCGGCGCGCTTCTGGTCACCGCCGCCACCCCGCCGCGCGACTGGGGCCTTGGCCTGCCTGACCTGCTGTCGCGGATGCAGGCCGCTCCCGTTACGCGGATCGAGGCGCCGGATGACGCGCTGCTGTCGGCCGTCCTGGTCAAGCTGTTTGCCGACCGCCAGCTGGCCGTGGCCCCGAACCTGATCCCCTATCTGGTGGCGCGGATGCCCCGGTCCATCGGGGCCGCGCGGGCCATGGTTGCCGCACTTGACGCGGCCGCGCTGGCGGAAGGCCGCGCTGTCACCCGGGCACTGGCGGCGGCGCTGCTGGACAGCAACGGGAACGAGTGAAAGACTGCCCGGAACCCGCCATTCCGGCGGCTTTTCGGAAGCCATGACCGTCGCCGATTTCCTGAAGTCCCCGTTCCCCGCCCCCGTCGATCTGCCCGAGGGCGAGATCACCGGCCCCCGCCGCTTCTTCAACCGCGAACTGTCCTGGCTGGCCTTCAACTGGCGGGTGCTGGACGAAGCCGCCAACCCCGCCGTGCCCTTGCTGGAGCGGCTGCGCTTCCTGTCGATCTCGGCCACCAACCTGGACGAATTCTATACCGTGCGCGTGGCCGGGCTGCGCGCGCTGGTGCGCACCGGCAACCAGACCCATTCCGAGGACGGCCGCTCGCCCGCCGAGCAACTGGCGCTGATCCATGCCGATGCGCGGGCGTTGCTGCAGACCCAGCAGACCACCTACAAGGCGCTGCGCCGCGAGATGGAGGCGGCGGGAATCGACCTTGTCAGCCGCTCGAAACTGACGGTGCGCGACCAGAGATTCCTTGAACAGCATTTCCTGTCCAATGTCTTTCCGGTGCTCTCCCCGCTTGCCATCGACCCCGCACACCCGTTCCCGTTCATCCCCAACACCGGCTTTTCGCTGGCGCTGGAATTGGAGCGGGTCGCCGACAAGCGCCGCCTGCAGGCCCTTTTGCCGATCCCGCAGCAGATCGCCCGCTTCACCCGGCTGCCGGGCAAAGAGGGCGAGAACCGTTTCCTGCCGCTTGAGGAACTGCTCCTCCTGCATCTCGACATGCTGTTCCCCGGCTATGTGAACCGCGGCCATTGCCTGTTCCGCGTGTTGCGCGACAGCGACCTTGAGGTCGAGGACGAGGCCGAGGATCTGGTCCGCGAATTCGAGGTCGCCCTGAAACGACGGCGCCGCGGCGAGGTGATCCGCCTGAAGATGTCGGCCGGCGCGCCTGAAGAACTGCGCGCCCTGATCATGGAAGAGCTGCAGGTCACCGAATCCGAAGTGGTCGAAGTGCGCGGCCTTCTGGGCATTGCCGATCTGAAGGAACTGGTGCTCTCCTCGCGCCCCGATCTGCTGTGGCCGACCTTCACCCCGCGGGTGCCCGAGCGTCTGCAGGATCACGAAGGCGACATGTTCGCCGCGATCAAGCAGAAGGACATGCTTCTGCACCACCCCTACGAGACCTTCGATCTGGTGATCCGCTTCCTTGAACAAGCGGCGCGCGACCCCAATGTGCTGGCGATCAAGCAGACGCTTTACCGCACCTCATGGGACAGCCCGATCGTTTCCTCGCTTTGCGAGGCGGCCGAGAACGGCAAGTCCGTCACGGCCCTGGTGGAGTTGAAGGCCCGCTTCGACGAGGCCGCCAACATTCGGCAAAGCCGGCGGCTGGAACGGGCGGGCGCGCATGTGGTTTACGGGTTCATGCATCTGAAAACACACGCGAAAATCAGTACCGTCGTGCGGCGCGAGGGTGAAAATCTGGTGACCTACACCCATTACGGCACCGGCAACTATCACCCGATCACCGCGCGGATCTACACCGACCTGTCGTTCTTCACCTGCGATGCAGCCCTTGGCCGCGATGCCACCAAGGTCTTCAATTACCTGTCGGGCTATGTGCAGCCGCAGGGGCTTGAGAACCTTGCCATCAGCCCCATTTCGCTGAAGCAGCGCCTGCTGGACCTGATCGCGCGCGAGGCCGACCATGCCCGCGAAGGACGCCCCGCCGCGATCTGGGCCAAGATGAACAGCCTGATCGAACCCGAGGTGATCGACGCGCTTTATGCCGCCTCGAATGCCGGCGTGAAGATCACGCTGGTCGTGCGCGGCATCTGCGGCGTGCGGCCGGGGGTCAGGGGCCTGTCCGAGAACATCCGCGTGAAATCCATCGTTGGGCGGTTTCTGGAACACAGCCGCATCGTCTGCTTCGGCAATGGCCACGCCCTGCCCTCGCGCAATGCGCGGGTGTTCTTTTCTTCCGCCGACTGGATGGGCCGCAACCTCAACCGCCGCGTGGAGACCCTGGTCGAGGCGCATAACCCCACGGTGAAAAGCCAGATCATGGGGCAGATCATGGCGGCCAACCTTGCCGACGAGGCGCAAAGCTGGGTGCTGTCGGCCGATGGCACCTATCGGCGCGACCTGTCGCACGGCGAGCGGCCGCTCTTCGCCTGCCACCGCTTCTTCATGGAGAACCCCTCGCTGTCCGGGCGCGGCACGGCGGGGGCCAAGGATGTGCAGCGCATCGCCGTAACGCCCGAGGATGGTCAGGGCAGCGGACAGGCTGCAGGCTGACCCGCCCGGCCGCGAAAGCCGCCCCCTGCAGGGACGGGCGCTGCGACAAGCGCCTGCGTCGCGCGGATGAGGTGGCAACCGCCGCATTCCCAAATGGTTGACCCCGGCGGATGCGGCGGGCATCTAGGGGCACCACCACCCTAGGGGATTCTGTCATGGCTGCCGACGGCGAAAAACCCGATCCGCACGATGACGACGAAGATGGCGGGGACTGGGGCCCCTTCGGCCGGCCGCTGTTCGACGATCCTTCCGCCCGGGCGCTGTCGCGGGTGGGGGTTGTGGATGTCGGCTCCAACTCTGTCCGGATGGTGGTGTTTGACGGCGCCGCCCGCTCGCCCGCCTATTTCTACAACGAAAAGATCATGTGCGGCCTTGGCAAGGGTCTGGCCCAGACCGGCCATCTGAACCCCGAAGGCAAGGCCCGTGCCCTTTCGGCGCTGAAGCGCTTTTCGCTTCTGGCCAAGGGGATGAGCGTCTCGCCTTTCACCGTCGTCGCCACCGCCGCCACGCGTGAGGCGACCGACGGGCCCGAATTCCAGGCCCAGGTCCTGCGCGAGACCGGGTTGAAGCTGCATGTCATCGACGGGGCCGAAGAGGCGCGGCTTTCCGCACAGGGTGTGCTTCTGGGCTGGCCCGATGCCAAGGGCATCGTCTGCGACATCGGCGGCAACTCGATGGAACTGGCCCGCATCGGCAATGGTCGCGTCGGCCACCGGGTCTCGACCCCGCTTGGTCCCTTCCGGCTGCAACAGATCGAGGGCGGGCAGAAGAAGCGCAAGCAGCAGATCGACGACATTCTGGCCCGTACGGCCAAGGTCATCCGCCCCAACAATGACCGGGTCTATCTGGTTGGCGGCAGCTGGCGCGTCATCGCCCGGCTGGACATGGAGCGCCGCTCTTACCCGCTGACCGTCCTGCATGAATACCGCATGACGCCGGAGGGGTTGCTGGACACGCTGGACTGGCTGTCCACCGCCGACCTTGCCGCCCTGCGCGGCCGCACCGGCACATCGGCCGAACGGATGGAACTGGTTCCCCTTGCCTGCGAGGTCCTGCGCGAGACGATCCGGGCGCTGAAACCTTCGGAAATCGACGTCTCCTCTTACGGCATCCGCGAGGGACTTCTGTACGAACAGATGCCCGAACGGCTGCGCGCCCGCGACCCTCTGATCGAGGCGGCGCGGATGACCGAACTGATCCAGGCCCGCATCCCCGGCTTCGGCAAGAAGCTGTTCATCTTCCTTGAACCGCTGTTCAAGGGATGTTCGGAGGAACGGCTGCGTCTGGTCAAGGCCGCCTGCCTTCTGCATGACACCACCTGGCGCGCCCATCCCGACTATCGGGCCGAGGCCTGTTTCGACAATGCCACCCGCGCCAACCTTGGCGGGCTGGACCATCCGGGGCGGGTCTTCCTTGGGCTGGCGCTGCTGCATCGCTACAAGAACAGCCGATCAGGCAGCCGGATGGAGCCGCTGTTCCGTCTTCTGCCCGAGGAGGACATCAATCAGGCCGGGGTTCTGGGCAAGGCCATGCGCTTTGGCGCCATGTTCGCCGTCAGCGACCCCGCCGAAGCGGGCGAGCTGCGCTGGCACCCCAAGAAACGCCAGCTGACGCTGTGCCTGACCGAACAGGGCGTCGGCCTGTTCGGTGAGGTGGCGCAGGCGCGTTTCGCCTCGCTGACGCAGGCACTGAAAGCCGAAGGCAAGGTGGAGCGGGGCAAATCTGCCTAGCGTTTCGGATCGAAGCGCAACGTCCCGATGATCCCGCCCGAAGCGCCGTCCGAGGGATGGGCGATCCCGTCCATCACCGGCAGTTCCGCGAAATCGAACGGGCTGATGCCCTCAAGACAGGCCGCATTGACGCCGATCTGGTGCGGGTTCGATCGGCGCCGGTGATGGGTGTAGATGCCGCAGGTGCCGCAGAACCAGTGCTGCGCCACTTTGGTGTTGAACTGATACAGCACCAGCCGGTCAGCCCCGGCCACCGGTTCGAAATCCGCTAGCGTCGCGGTCAGCGCCACTGCGCCGCGCATCCTGCAATAGGAACAGTTGCAGCGCCGCCCCGCCGCCATACCGCCGGTAAGCCGCAGGCGAAATCGCACCGCCCCGCAGTGGCAGGCCCCGTCCAGCAGGGGTCTTTCGTCTTTCATCGCGCCCCCCGGATTGCATGGCCAGGCTAGCCGGGGGTGACTTCGCCCGCAACATGGGCGACAGCATCTTGTCCTTCCCCGATCCGCCCCTGTAGCTTGCCCCGATCAGCCCGGAGACCGCCATGCCCCTGCGCCTCGACCATGTCGCCATTTCCTCGCTGACGCTGGACGAAGGCGTCGCGGCGGTCGAGGTGGCACTCGGGGTTCCTCTGGCCGGGGGCGGACAGCATCCGCATATGGCGACGCACAACCGGCTTCTGGGGCTTGGCGATCTATACCTTGAGGTCATCGCAGCCGATCCTTCGGCCCCGCGCCCGGCCTGGCCGCGCTGGTTCGATCTGGACCGGTTCACCGGCCCGCCGCGCCTGACCAACTGGATCGCCGCCTGTGACGACATCGCGGCGGCGCTTGCCCTTGCACCCGAAGGCAGCGGCGTGCCGGTGCAACTGGCGCGGGGCGACTATCGCTGGCAGATGGCGATCCCGGGCGATGGCCGCCTGCCCTTCGACGGCTGCTATCCCGCGCTGATCCAGTGGCAGGGCGATCTGCATCCCGCCCGTGCCCTGCCCGACTCCGGCGTCCGCCTGACCCTGCTGGAAATCGCCCACCCGGAGGCGGCGGCCCTGCGCAAGGCGCTGGCAGCTTTCGCCGACCCAAGGGTGCAGATCGTGCAGGGGCCGGCCAAGGCGCTGCGTGCCAGCTTCTCGACCCCCCATGGCGAAAGGGCTCTGGAATGATCCGCTCTGCTCTGCCACAGGATGCCGATGCCCTGGCGCGGCTGTGGAATCCCTGGATCACCGGAACGGCCATCACCTTCAACCCGACGCCGAAGACCGGGGCCGAGATCGCCGACCTGATCGCCGCCCGCCGAGACGCCGGCCACGCCTTCCTGCTGGCCGAGACCGAGGGCCAGCTTCTGGGCTTTGCCACCTACAGCCAGTTTCGCGGCGGTGCCGGCTATGCCCGCTGCATGGAGCACACCATCATCCTTGCACCCGAAGCCCGCGGTCGCGGCACCGGCAGGGCGCTGATGGCAGCGATCGAGGACCACGCCCGCAACGCAGGCGCGCATCAGATGATCGGCGGCATCTCGGGCGAGAACCCCGAGGCGCGCACCTTCCATGAGCATCTCGGGTTTCGGCTGATCGCGACGATCCCCGAGGCCGGGTTCAAGTTCGGCCGCTACATGGATCTGCTGCTGCTGGCAAAACGCCTCTGACATTCCCGTGCACCTGCGCGGGCAGCGCTTGCCCGCGACCGTTCCCGCCCGCTAATATCGATCCATCATGTCGATCTGGACCCGTATCGCCGCCGCTCTTGCCGCCCTAGCCAAGGGCGAACCGCTGTCGGCGGTGTTCGACCGGCTGCTTGGCGCGCCGGCGCCCGAACAGTCGGTGGGGTTCACCATCGCCGTCCTTGCCCTTGGCGCCAAGATGGCCAAGGCCGACGGCACCGTGACGCGGGCCGAGGTCACCGCCTTCCGCCGCATCTTCCGCTTCCCCCCCGGGGAAGAGGAACATGCCGCCCATGTCTTCGACCTGGCCCGTCAGGATGTGGCGGGCTTTGACGCCTATGCCCGCAAGATCGCCCGGCTTTTCAACCCCGAAGGCCGCCGTATCTGCGCCGATGACCACCATATCCTTGTCGATGTGCTGGAGGCCCTGTTCCAGATCGCTTTGGCCGATGGCAGCTATCACCCCGGGGAAGATGCCTTCCTTGCCCATGTCGCCAAGGAGTTCGGGCTGGACGGGCCCTGCTTCACCACCGTGCGCGCCCGCCTGGTCGAAGGCGCACCGCGCGATCCCTATGATGTGCTTGGCCTGCCCCGCGATGCGTCGAAGGATCAGGCGCGTCAGGCCTGGAAGGGACTGGTGCGCGACACCCATCCCGATGTGATGCAAGCCCGCGGTGTGCCGCCCGAAGCCATGAAACTTGCCGAGCGGCGGCTTCAGACCATCAACGAAGCCTGGAAACAGATCTCGGAAAAAGAGGCGGCATGACCATGACCCCGCCCCGGCCGCTGCGACTCGCCAGCTACAACGTCGAATGGTTCAACGCGCTTTTTGACGACCGCGGCAGCCTTCTGGAAGACGGGGAGCCGTCGTCCCGCTACGGCATCTCGCGCAACGAGCAGATCGGCGCACTTGGCATCGTCTTCTCGGCGCTGGATGCCGATGGCGTGATGATCATCGAAGGGCCGGACACCACGTCGCGCCGGTCCACCATCACCGCGCTGGAGCGGTTCGCCCTGCATTTCGGGCTGCGGGCGCGGCGCGCCCTGCACGGCTTTTCCTCGGACACCGAGCAGGAGATCTGTTTTCTCTACGACCCCGACGTGATCAGCCCGCGGCATGACCCGCTGGGCGACCCGGTCGGCAAGAAGGGCAGCCGCATCGCCCCGCGCTTCGACGGCACCTTCCGCTATGACCTTGACACCGACACCACGGATGAGCTGATCCGCTTCTCGAAGCCGCCGCTGGAGATCGCGCTGACTGCGGGCGACCGCAGGCTGCGGCTGATCGGCGTGCATGCCAAATCCAAGGCCCCGCATGGCGCCGTGGAGCGCGAGGCGGTGATGCGGCTTTCCATCGAGAACCGCCGCAAGCAGCTGGCGCAATGCATCTGGCTGCGCGAACGGGTCGAGGACCATCTGGACCGTGGCGACAGCCTTCTGGTCATGGGCGATTTCAACGACGGTCCGGGCCTGGACGAATTCGAGAAGCTTTTCGGCCGGTCCGGCGTCGAGATCGTGCTTGGCTGCGACGCAGGTCCCGCCCGCAGGCTGCGCGAACCCCATGCCGAACTGGCGCTGCAGTCCAAGGTCGGCATCACCCCCACCACCGCCCGCTTCTACCTGAAGCCGCAGAGACGCTATTTCGAGGCCCTGCTGGATTTCATCATGGTCTCTGCCGACATCGCCGCGACCGGGCCTTATTGGCGGATATGGCATCCGTTCAACGATCCCGGCGTGATGGCGGTGCCCGAACTGCGCGAGGCGCTGCTGCAGGCCTCGGACCATTTCCCCGTGACCATCGACCTGCCCTGAGGCCGTACCCGGCAAGGCCCCGCCCAACCGGCGACAAGTGATTTGCACGGGTGTGATCGCGACCCCATATACTGCGGGTGCTTCCATCGAAAGGCTGCCCCCGATGAAACGCCTTGTGCTTGCCCTTGCCCTCGGTTTCCCCCTTGCCGCTTCGGCGCAGGAAACGCCCGCCCCCGACACGGGCTCCGGCAGTTCGCTGATGGAGGAGGGGGCGAAGCTGTTCCTGCGCGGGCTGATGTCCGAGATGGAGCCGGCGCTGGACGACATGGCCAAGGCACTGGACGAAGCCCGGCCGATGCTTGAGGATCTGGGGCCGCAGCTGGCCCAGTTGCTAGAGGTGATGGGCGACATTCGCCACTATGACAAGCCGTTGGTGCTGCCGAACGGCGACATCCTGATCCGCCGCAGCCCCGGTGCCCCGCCCTACAAGCCGGCCCCGGCCCCTGCCCCGTCCCTGCCCGGCCCGAACGGCCCGAACGGCGAAATCGATCTTTGATCCGGCGGAGTGCCCGCGCCAGCGGCGCGGCCACATTCCATCTGTCGTCGTCGCATGAACGCTCCTCCTCGGGTGCCTCCGGCGGGGATATTTGGGCCAAGATGAAAGCTGATTGCTTCCTGCTGGCCCGGAGACCCCGGCGGGTCAGCCGCGCGCGGCCCGGATCAGGTTGAGGATGTCCTTTGCGGCCTCGGGCACATTGGTGCCGGGACCGAAAATCGCCTTGACGCCTGCGCCTTTCAGGAAGTCGTAATCCTGCTGCGGGATCACGCCGCCGCAGATCACGAGGATGTCGCCAGCGCCCTGAGCCTTCAGCGCTTCGATCAGTTTCGGCGCCAGGGTCTTGTGACCGGCGGCTTGCGAGGAGATGCCGATGACATGGACGTCGTTGTCGATGGCATCCTGCGCCGCCTCTTCGGGGGTCTGGAACAGGGGACCCACGTCAACGTCAAAGCCGATGTCGGCGAAGGCGGTGGCGATCACCTTGGCGCCGCGGTCATGGCCGTCCTGGCCCATCTTGACCACCAGCATCCGCGGGCGGCGGCCCTCTTCCTCGGCGAATTGCGCGACATCGCGCTGGATCGCCTCGAAACCTTCGTCGCCCTCATAGGCCGCACCGTAAACCCCTGCCAAGGTCTTCACCTCTGCCCTGTGGCGCCCGAAGGTGCCTTCCATCGCCAGGGAAATCTCACCGACCGAGGCCCGCGCGCGCGCGCATTCGACCGCCGCCTCCAGAAGATTTCCGCCCTCCACCGTGCGCCGGCCAAGCTCCAGCAGCGCCGCATCGCAAGCCGCCTGATCGCGCGTGGCCCGCATCTTTTCCAGCCGGGCGATCTGGGCGTCGCGCACCTTGACGTTGTCGATATCAAGGATGTCGATCGGGTCCTGTTTGGCCAGCTTGTACTTGTTGACCCCGACAATCACCTCGTCGCCGCGGTCGATCATCGCCTGCCGGCGGGCCGCGGTTTCCTCGATCCGCAGCTTGGGCATGCCCGTCGCCACCGCCTTGGTCATGCCGCCCATGGCCTCGACCTCTTCGATCAGCTTCCAGGCTTCTTCCGCCAGCTGATGGGTCAGGCTTTCGACATAGTAGCTGCCGGCCAGCGGGTCCACGACATGGGTGATGCCGGTTTCTTCCTGCAGGATCAGCTGGGTGTTCCGCGCGATCCGGGCGCTGAATTCCGTCGGCAGGGCGATGGCTTCGTCCAGCGCGTTGGTGTGCAGCGATTGGGTGCCGCCAAGGGCCGCCGCCATCGCCTCATAGGCGGTGCGGATGACGTTGTTGTAGGGGTCCTGCTCTTGCAGGGATACGCCCGAAGTCTGGCAATGCGTCCGCAGCATCAGGCTGCCGGTTTTCTTCGGCTGGAATTCCGACATGATGCGGTGCCACAGCATCCGCGCCGCGCGCAGCTTGGCCGCTTCCATGAAGAAGTTCATGCCGATGGCGAAGAAGAAGCTCAGCCGGCCGGCGAAATCATCGACATTCATCCCCCGCGCCAGCGCGGCACGGACATATTCCCGCCCGTCCGCCAGCGTATAGGCCAGCTCCTGCACGAGGTTCGCCCCGGCCTCCTGCATGTGGTAGCCCGAGATCGAGATCGAGTTGAACTTCGGCATCTCGGCCGAGGTGTATTCGATGATGTCGGCGATGATCCGCATCGAAGGTTCGGGCGGATAGACATAGGTGTTCCGCACCATGAATTCCTTCAGGATGTCGTTCTGGATCGTGCCCGACAACTGGCTGCGGTCGACACCCTGCTCCTCGCCGGTCACGATGAAACTGGCGAGGATCGGGATCACCGCGCCGTTCATCGTCATGGAGACCGAGATCTTTTCCAGCGGGATGCCGTCGAAGAGGATCTTCATGTCCTCGACGGAGTCGATGGCCACGCCGGCCTTGCCCACATCACCGACCACGCGCGGATGATCCGAGTCGTAGCCCCGGTGCGTCGCCAGATCGAAGGCAACCGAGACCCCCTGCTGACCGGCGGCAAGCGCCTTGCGGTAGAAGGCGTTCGATTCCTCGGCGGTCGAGAAGCCGGCATATTGCCGGATCGTCCAGGGCCGGCCGGAATACATCGTGGCGCGCACGCCGCGGGTAAAGGGGGCGACGCCCGGCAACTCGCCCATCTGGGGCAGGCCTGCCACGTCATCGGCGGTGTAAAGCGGCTTCACCGTGATGCCTTCCAGCGTCTGCCAGTTCAGGCTGTCGGGCGAGGCCCCCTTCAGTTCCTTCGAGGCCAGGGCCTCCCATGCCTTAACGTCCATATCTTTCTCCGTGGCTGGCGCGGCAGAGGGCTGCGGCACCGCTTGGGCTTTTCGGCGCCCTGCCCTATATCTGGGGCATGAAGCACCTGAACCGCCGTCACTTTCTTCTTCTCGCCGGACTGGCCCCCCTGGCCGCAATGGCCGAGGGCCCCGTTCCCTTCGCTGCAGTCCCGGCGGCGGATGTCACCGAGGCCGATCTTCTTTTCGTCTGCCGCCCGGTGATCGTCTTCGCTGACACCCCGAACGACCCTGCCTTCATCCGGCAGATGGAAATCCTGTCGCGCTACTATGCCGAGCTTGCGCAGCGCGACGTCATCCTGATCACCGATACCGATCCGGCCGCCGGGTCAGCCTTGCGCAAAAGGCTGCGGCCGCGCGGCTTTGCGCTGGTGCTGATGGACAAGGACTGGTCCTCGGCCATCCGCAAGCCGCTGCCCTGGGACGGGCGCGAAGTGGTGAACGCCATCGACAAGATGCCGATTGCCCGGGCCGAGTCGCTGGAGAAGAATCCCGCCGGGCGGTGAATCCCTGATTTTCGCCGAAAACCGGGGACGCCGGCCATCATTCGAACTCCATGATGATGTCATCGACCTTCAGGCTGGCCCCGGCTGCGGCCTTGATCGCCTTGACCACGCCCTTCTTCTCGGCCTTGAGGATGTTCTCCATCTTCATAGCCTCGACCGTGGCCAGCGCCTGGCCTTCCTGCACTTCCTGACCTTCCTCGACACTGATCTTCACGACCAGCCCGGGCATCGGGCACAGAAGGAAGCGCGAGGTGTCCGGCGGGGCCTTCTCCAGCATCAGCCCGGACAGGTCCTTCTGCCGCGGGGTCTGGACATGCACCTTCAGATCCGCGCCGCGCAACCGCATGCGAAAGCCCATCGGGATCTTGCCGACCTTGATGACCAGGGGTTTGCCGTCCACCGTCAGCCGGGCCAGCGGCTGGCCCGGGGTCCAGTCCGAGACGACACGCAGCGCAGAGCCGCCATCGATGGTCACGCTTGATCCCGCGGGATCGGCATCGATCCTTGCCGTGAAGGCGCGGCTCTGCAGCGTCACCACCCAGTCGTCGCCGACGCGGCGGGTGTGGTTGTCCATGGTGCCGGAAATCCGGGTGCGCCGGATCTCGGCCACGCGGTTCATCGCCGCCGCCGCCGCCGCCACCCTGTGCAGCGTGGCCTCGTCCAGCGTGGCGCCCTGGAAGCCCTCGGGGTATTCCTCGGCGATGAAGGCGGTGGTGATGTCGCCTTTGACAAAGCGCGGATGGTCCATCACCGCGCCGACAAACGGCAGGTTGTGGCCGATGCCTTCGACCTCGAACGTGTCCAGCGCGATGCGCATTTCCTCGATCGCCTCGGCGCGCGTCGGTGCCCAAGTGCAGAGTTTGGCGATCATCGGGTCGTAGAACATGCTGATCTCGCCGCCCTCATAGACGCCGGTATCATTGCGCACGATGCCGGCTGCGGTCCGGCCTTCCGCCGGCGGGCGGTAGCGGGTCAGACGACCGATCGAGGGCAGGAAGTTGCGATAGGGGTCCTCGGCGTAAAGCCGGCTTTCCATCGCCCAACCGTTGATCTTCAGATCTTCCTGCTTGAACGGCAGCTTTTCGCCATTCGCCACGCGGATCATCTGCTCGACCAGATCGACGCCGGTGATCAGCTCGGTCACCGGGTGTTCCACCTGCAAGCGCGTGTTCATTTCAAGGAAATAGAAGTTGCGGTTGCCGTCGACGATGAATTCCACCGTGCCTGCGCTGGTATATCCCACCGCCTTCGCCAGCGCGCAGGCCTGTTCGCCCATCGCCTTGCGCGTTGCCGCGTCAAGGAAGGGCGAGGGCGCCTCTTCGATGACCTTCTGGTTGCGGCGCTGGATCGAGCATTCGCGTTCATGCAGGTAGACGCAGTTGCCGTGCTGATCCGCCAGCACCTGAATTTCGATATGCCGCGGTTGCGTCACGAACTTCTCGATAAAGATCCGGTCGTCACCGAAGCTTGAAGCCGCCTCGTTCTTCGAGGACTGGAAGCCCTCGGCCGCCTCGGCATCGTTCCAGGCGATCCGCATGCCCTTGCCACCGCCGCCTGCGCTGGCCTTGATCATCACCGGATAGCCGATCTGCTGGCTGATCCGCACCGCCTCATCGGCGTCGGCGATCAGGCCCATATAGCCGGGAACCGTGGAAACACCGGCATCCTGGGCGATCTTCTTCGAGGTGATCTTGTCGCCCATCGCCTCGATCGCCGGGGACGGGGGGCCGACGAAGACCACGCCTTCCGCCTCGAGTGCCGCGGCGAAGTCGCGGCGTTCGGACAGGAAGCCATAGCCCGGGTGGACCGCCTCGGCACCGGTCTGGCGAATGGCGTCCATGATCTTGTCGATCACGATATAGGACTGGTTGGCCGGGGGCGGACCGATATGGATCGCCTCATCCGCCATCTTCACATGCAGCGCGTTGCGGTCGGCGTCGGAATAGACCGCGACCGTGGCGATGCCCATCTTGCGCGCGGTCTTGATGACGCGGCAGGCGATCTCGCCCCGGTTGGCGATCAGGATCTTCTTGAACATGGCTCCCCCTCAGTCGGCCCGCGCCGCCAGGCGCGAAAATGCGAAGGGGCCGCCCGGGCATTCAGCCCGGACGACCCCGAAATTCAGAATTGACCGCCCTTCGGCGGTGATCAGATCAGTAGCGCGGCTGGCAGGGCGGCAGGCCGAGTTCGATGCCGCAGGTTGCCGCACCGGCAAGCGCGCCCAGGGCTGCGCCGGCGACCATGTTTTCATCCAGCGCATCGGCGACAAGGGCACCAGCAGCGGCGCCGGCAACGCCGCGCGACGCCGGGTCCTGCATGCAGGCCGAGAGCGGAAGGGTGAGAAGAGCGAAGACGATAAGCGATTTCTGCATGGTTTACTGCCTCGTGTTGTGGTTTTTATTGCACGAGAGTCTAGCGCAAAGCTCGCGGATTCAAAGGGAAAATGGGCACCATTCACGCCATCGGCATTCAGCCGCCGATTGCAAGAAGAGTGCGATCCGGCCAGGGACGGGCCGGATCGCATAGAAGGGGAAGGGTAACAAGTGTGACTTTGCGGGGGCTGCCAGGGCAGGCAGACACCCACGGCCCCAGACTGCCGATGCGGGCGAGTCGGCGCAAACCCGTTCTGCGCCGGCTGGCGGGGCGTGGCGGAAAAGTGCCGGAATGACAAGGGGTTGGGCGGAAACATGCCTAATCCTCATCCTCGTCCCAGTCGAAGCGGGCGGCATCCTCGCCGGTCGCAAAGACCTCGGGGAAGGCGGCTTCGGCACGCTTGCGGTCGATCCGCAGCAGCGCATCATAAGAGGCGGGATCGAAAGGATCTTCTGCCGGCACCACCTCGCGGCCAAACAGCCAGGACAACCGGCCCGCATCCAGATTGCCCCGTTCGAATGGTTCTTCGCCGAAGTGCTGCCAAAGGGCGGCCATGAAGGCCTGATCGGCCAGACGGTCCACATGCTTGCGGTCCTTGAACCGCTCGCGCCGGATGATCTTCGTCGCACCTTCCTTCACGTTGGCGCGGCGGATGGTGAACTGCGAATCCGTGCCGGTCAGACGGCTGGGAAAGCCCCTGTGCTTCAGCATGAGGCAACTCCCCGGTCAAACGGGCCTAAATCCGGCGATGTCACGGAATGCTGCGTCTGACCTGCGCAGCCAAGGGGCCACCGAAAGGTGGCGGCGCCAGGACCAGCGGCATCAGCTGGCCGGCCCTGGCGACCGGTCTTACTTGTATTTGCCGGTGTAGGTCGGCTCGACCGTGACACCTTCGTCCACGTAGACGACTTCTTCTTCGGCTTTCTTCGCGCAGGCAGCCACAAAGCCAACCAGGGCAAGGGCCATGACGATACGCATGCTCTTCTGCATCCTCTACTCCATAGTTCTTGGAGGGTTGTAGCGGACGACATGTCCGCCCTCCCCCATTGCGAGGTCAAGGCCGCTTGGGTTCGGCCTTGTGTCACCATAGCCGAGAACCTGCACGAAAGACATTGCAGGTCTCCCAAGTTGTTCGGCTGTGACTCCGTTACATCAGCGGCGGCAGCTTGACCACTGGCGAACTCAATATCTTGTGTGTTCATCAGAACATCTCCCAGATGCAGGCACCGCCTTGCGGGGAATATGCCTCGAAGAACTGCACGGCATCGGGCGCCGGCTCGCCGAAGGGCACGGCACGATCGGCGAAGGTGATGACGATCTGCTGCGGGGTTGGCACCATGCCATCGATGCGCGGCAGGGCGTAACCGTCGCAGACCGCCTGCATGTCCGCCGCGGCATCCTCGTCCGGCTTCAGCCCCGGCACCACGAAGCGAAATCGCGCCGTGGCCCCCGCCGGACCCTGCAGGTCGGTGATGACATCCAGCGCCTGCACCTCGCGCCCGGAGGGAACGGTGACGGCATCCCCGACAGGTGCGGCCTTCTCCTCGCAACCGCCGGCGGCCAGCACCAGGCTGGCAGCGGTCAGGGCGATGAGGCGGGGCAGCGTGTTCATGTCAGAGCGGGATATTGTCGTGCTTTTTCCATGGGTTGGTCAGCTTCTTGCCGCGCAGCGAGGCAAAGGCCCGCGCCACCCGCTTGCGGGTCGACCTTGGCAGGATCACCTCGTCGATGAAGCCCTTTTCCGCCGCCACGAAGGGATTGGCGAAGCGGTCTTCGTAGTCGCTGGTCCGGGCCGCGATCTTGTCCCTGTCGCCCAGTTCGGCGCGATAAAGGATCTCGACCGCGCCCTTGGCGCCCATCACCGCGATCTCGGCGGTGGGCCAGGCATAGTTGAAGTCGCCGCGCAGGTGCTTGGAGGCCATCACGTCATAGGCGCCGCCATAGGCCTTGCGGGTGATCACGGTGACTTTCGGCACCGTCGCCTCGCCGTAGGCGAAGAGCAGCTTCGCGCCATGCTTGATGACGCCGCCATACTCCTGGCTGGTGCCCGGCAGGAAGCCCGGCACGTCGACGAAGGTCAGGATCGGGATCTCGAACGCATCGCAGAAACGGACGAACCGGGCGGCCTTGCGGCTGGCGTCGATGTCAAGGCAACCGGCCAGCACCATCGGCTGGTTCGCCACCACGCCGGTTGTCTGTCCCTCGACCCGGATGAAGCCGGTGATGATATTGCCGGCGTAGTCCTTCTGGATTTCGTAGAAATCGCCCTCGTCCGCGACCTTGCCGATCAGTTCCTTCATGTCATAGGGCTGGTTCGGGTTGTCGGGGATCAGCGTATCAAGGCTGCTTTCCAGCCGTGCCGGATCGTCGAAGAACGGCCGCACCGGGGCCTTTTCGCGGTTCGACAGCGGCAGGAAGTCGAAGAGCCGCCGGATCTCGGCCAAGGCCTCCACATCATTCTCGAACGCCCCGTCCGCGACGCTGGACTTCTTCGTATGCGTCGAAGCCCCGCCCAGCTCCTCGGCCGTGACTTGTTCATTGGTGACCGTCTTCACCACATCGGGGCCGGTCACGAACATGTAGGAGGAGTCCTTCACCATGAAGATGAAGTCGGTCATGGCCGGCGAATAGACCGCGCCGCCCGCACAGGGCCCCATGATCACGCTGATCTGCGGCACCACGCCTGACGCCATGATGTTGCGCTGGAACACCTCGGCATAGCCAGCCAGCGAGGCGACGCCCTCCTGGATCCGCGCACCGCCGGAATCGTTCAACCCGATGACCGGCGCGCCATTCTGCATCGCCATGTCCATGATCTTGCAGATCTTTTGCGCATGGGTTTCCGACAGAGACCCGCCGAAGACGGTAAAATCCTGCGAGAACACATAGACCATGCGGCCGTTGATCGTACCCCAGCCGGTCACGACGCCATCGCCTGCGGGACGGTCCGCCTCCATGCCGAAGTCGGTGCAGCGGTGGCGGACGAAGGTGTCGAACTCCTCGAACGAGCCTTCGTCCAGAAGAAGGTCGATCCGCTCGCGCGCGGTCAGCTTGCCCTTGGAGTGCTGCGCCTCGACACGGCGCGCCCCGCCCCCTGCCCGCGCGGTCTCGCGCCGGGCCTCAAGCTCGGTCAGGATGTCTTTCATGGGTTCCCTCCCCCAAGGATTCCCGCAATGCAGCGCAGGATTGCGCGCGACTTTATGGCAGTTGCCGTAGCGCGGAAAGCAGAATTGGGAAAATTTGCAAATCGTTGGCAGATATGGTTGCGCGAATTGAATATCTGCAAATATTTGCCGACCGCCTGGCCCCGCGCTATGCCGGCACCAGTGCTGCAAGGGGGCCATCATGCCGCAGATTCCCGTTCCCGTCCTGACCATCGGCCTTCTGCTGGCCTCGAATGTCTTCATGACCTTCGCCTGGTATGGCCATCTGAAATGGAAAGCCGCGCCGCTGGCCCTGGTGATCCTGATCAGCTGGGGCATCGCCTTCTTCGAATATGTGCTGCAGGTGCCGGCCAATCGCATCGGCCATGGCTATTTCAACGCGGCCCAGCTGAAGACGATCCAAGAGGTCATCACCCTTTGCGTCTTCGTGCTCTTTTCCTATTTCTACCTGAAAGAGCCGGTGACGATGAAGACGATGATCGGCTTTGCCTTCATCGGGGTGGGCGCCTGGTTCATCTTCTCCAAATAGGCCCCATGGACTTCCGGTACAGGCCCGCATAGCCATTGCCGATGACCAAGGCCCGCTTTCTTGACCGCCGCACGCCGCCGGTTCTGGCCACGCTTGTGCTGCTGGCCGGGCTTTCTGCGCTGACGATGAACATCTTCCTGCCCTCGCTGCCGCGAATGGCCGTCTGGTTCGGCGTGCCCTATGCCGTGATGCAGCAATCGGTGCCGCTGTATCTGGTGTTTTCCGCGGCCTTGCAGATCGCAATCGGCCCGCTTGCCGACCGGTTCGGCCGCCGCAAGGTGCTGTTGTGGTCACTGGGACTGTTCCTGCTGGCTTCCGTCGGCACCCTGATCGCCCCGGACGCCACCACCTTCCTGATCTGCCGCATGGCGCAGGCGGTGATCGCCTCGGGCATGGCGCTGTCGCGTGCCATCGTCCGCGACATCACCTCGGACGCCGAGGCCGCCAGCATGATCGGCTATGTCACCATGGGCATGAGCATCGTACCGATGGTCGGTCCGGTGATCGGCGGCTGGCTGGACGACCTGATCGGCTGGCAGGCCAATTTCGCGCTGCTCCTGATCCTTGGGGCCGCCGTCACGGCGCTGGTCTGGGCCGATCTGGGCGAGACGGCCACCTTGCGCGATGTCTCGGTCCTGGGGCAGCTGCGCGAATATCCCATGCTGCTCGGCTCCTTGCGGTTCTGGGGCTATGCCGGGGCCGCGGCCTTCTCGTCGGGCTGCTTCTTCGCCTATCTTGGCGGCGCGCCCTTTGTCGGCGATGAGATCTACCACCTTTCCTCGGCATGGGTCGGATCGCTGTTTGCCCTGACTGCGGTGGGCTACGCGACGGGAAACTTCCTGTCCGGCATGTTCTCTACCCGGATCGGCATGAACCGCATGATCCTGACCGGCTGCAGTGTCACCACCCTCGGGCTGGCCGTGCTGGCGCTGCTGACCTGGGCCGGGCTTTCAAATTCGGTCGTGTTCTTCGGGCTGACGATCTTCATGGGGCTTGGCAATGGCATCGCGCTGCCCAATGCCAATGCCGGCATCCTTTCTGTCCGGCCCGAACTTGCCGGCGCCGCCTCGGGACTGGGCGGGGCGCTGATGATCGGCGGTGGTGCCGCGCTGGCGCATCTGGCCGGCCTGCTCCTGCGCCCCGGATCGACCGAGATGCCTCTGGTTCTGGTCATGCTCGGCTCGTCGCTGGCCTCGGTTCTGGTTGTGTTGCCGGTGATCCTGCGCAGCACCCGCCTTCATTGAGCCAGGCTTGACGCCAGCTTTGCAAAGCCCGTAAGGATTTTGCAAAGAGAGGCCAGCCGATGCCAGCACAGAAGCTATATGCCGGGGTCAAGCTGCGCGAGATCCGCGGCCGGCTGTCGCTGACCCAAAAGTCCTTTGCCGACAAGCTGGGCGTCTCGCTGCCCTATCTGAACCAGATGGAGAACAACCACCGCCCGGTTTCGGCCGCGGTCGTGCTGGCGCTGGCGCAGGAGTTCGGGCTGGACGTGACCGAGTTGACGGTGGGCGAAAGCGAACGCCTTGTCAGCGACATGCGCGAGGCGCTGGCCGATCCGGTCTTTACCGCCGCCGCCCCGCCCCTGGCCGACCTGCGGCTTGCCGCCTCGAACGCGCCGGCGTTGGCGCGCGCGTTCCTGGACCTGCACCGCGCCTACCGCCAGACCCATGAGCGGCTGGCCTCTCTGGATGAAGCCCTGGGCCGCGAGGATGCCGCCCTGCGCCCCAGCCCCTGGGAAGAAGTGAGGGACTTCTTTCACTATTGCGACAATTACTTGGATGCAATCGACCGGGCTGCGGAACATTTCGCTATGTCCGCAAATCCCCGCCGTGACGTAGCAATTCTTGCAGAAGAGTTGCTCAGACGGCAGGGCATCACCTTGCACTATTCAGATAATCCGACAATTCGCCGTTTCGATCCCCAGACCCGCCGGCTTGAGATCAGTGCCCGCGCCCTGGGGCCGACCCGGCGGTTTCAGCTGCTGCACCAGCTGGCCCTGATCACCCAGGATGAACTGCTGGAAGCCACTCTGGACCTGGCCCGCTTCTCCACCCCCGAAGCGCGCGACATCGCCAAGATCGGGCTGGCGAATTACTTCGCCGGCGCGGCCCTCCTGCCCTATCGCGCCTTTCAGGACGCCACCCGCGAGACCCGCTATGACCTTGAAAGGCTGGCCGATATCTTCGGCGCCAGCGTGGAACAGGTGGCGCACCGGCTCTCGACGCTGCAAAGACCGGGCGCCAAGGGCATCCCCTTTTTCTTCGTCCGCGTCGATCAGGCGGGCACCATCACCAAGCGCCATTCTGCCACCCGCCTGCAATTTGCCCGTTTCGGCGGTGCCTGCCCGTTGTGGAACGTCCACGCCGCCTTCGAGACACCCGGGAAATTCCTGCGCCAGCTGGCGGAAACCCCCGATGGCGTGCGCTATCTCTGCCTTGCCCGCGACGTATCGAAGCCCGCCGGCGCCTATCTCGCCCCGGTCCGCCGCTACGCGATCTGCCTTGGCTGCGAGGTGCAGCATGCGCATGAACTGGTGTATTCCGACGGTCTCGACCTGAAGGGCCGCTTCGAGCCCATCGGCATCTCTTGCCGGATATGCGAGCGGCGGGACTGCCATCAAAGGTCGGTCCCGCCGCTGGAGCGTCGGCTGAAGGTCGATCCCGACAGGCGCGGCCTTCTGCCCTATGAAATCGCCGATTAGGCCCGAAGCATCCGGGCAATCTCGTCCTTCAGGCGCGAGCGTTGGCGGCGCAGCCCTTCCTCATCCTCTTCGGTGATCAGGTCCAGCCTGCTTTCGGCCCGGTGAACCTTGTCGTTCACGGCGTCATAGTCTTCCAACAGCTTGGCGAAACGCCCGTTGGATACCTTCAGCTCGGTGATCTTCTCGGCATCGCCCGGGAATTCTTCCTGCAGGGTGTGCGGTGTATTTGACATTCAACTCTCCTTCTTTACCGCCCTATTCTAGCAGGCAGGGAAAAGCTGACTTTGACACTGATCAATCAACGCTGCGCGGTGCGCCAACCGGGGTTTATCCAGGGCTCCACATTCAGCGCCGGCAAGGGCGTGCGGCCAAGGATATGATCCGCCGCCTTCTCGGCGCACATGATCGTGGGGCCGTTCAGGTTGCCATTGGTGACCTGCGGGAAGATCGAGCTGTCTGCAACGCGCAAACCTTCCACCCCGATCACCCGGCATTCCGGGTCCACCACCGCCATCGGATCGCTTGCGCGCCCCATCCGGCAGGTTCCGCACGGGTGATAGGCGCTTTCGACATGGTCGCGCAGGAAATCGTCCAGCTCGGCATCGGTCTGGGCCGCCGCACCGGGCTGGATCTCGGATTTCACGAAGGGCTTCATGGCGTCCTGCGCGAAAACCTCGCGCGTCAGGCGGATGCAGCTGCGGAAATCCTCCCAGTCCGACGGATCGGACATGTAGTTGAAGCGGATCACGGGCGCATCCTCGGGCCGGGCCGAACGCAGGGTGACGGACCCGCGCGACTTCGACCGCATCGGCCCGACGTGGACCTGGAAGCCATGCCCGCCGGCCGCCGCCTTGCCGTCATAGCGCACCGCGATCGGCAGGAAGTGATACTGGATGTCGGGATATTCGACCCCCGGCTTCGAGCGGATGAAGGCACAGGCCTCGAACTGGTTCGAGGCGCCAAGGCCGCCGCCGGTCAACAGCCATTGCGCACCGACCCAGGCCTTGCCGAACAGGTTCCAGTATTTGTACAGCGTCACCGGCTGTGCGGCCGCAAATTGCATATAGATTTCAAGGTGATCCTGCAGATTCGCCCCGACGCCGGGCCGATCGGCCA
The DNA here is from genome assembly GCA_934500835.1 of uncultured Paracoccaceae bacterium. Lineage (GTDB taxonomy): Bacteria > Pseudomonadota > Alphaproteobacteria > Rhodobacterales > Rhodobacteraceae > Pseudogemmobacter. Next base: position 395,342 of record CAKSTR010000001.1, read on the forward strand.
GAACCTCGATCCCGTGTTCGCGCAATTGATCAGCCGGGCCGATGCCGGAAAGCATCAACAGCTTGGGCGAGTTGATCGAAGAGGCGGCGATGATCACCTCACGCGCCGCACGGATCACCTTGCGTCCGGCGCGTGTGTCGACCTCTACCCCCACGGCGCGCTTGCCCTCCATCACGACGCGACGGGCGAATCCGCGCGTGACATGGACATTGCCGCCCGCAATGGCCGGCTTCAGATAGGCATTGGCGGCGGACCAGCGGCGGCCCTTCCAGATCGTCGCCTCCATCGGGCCGAAGCCCTCTTGCTGCTCGCCATTGTAATCGGCGGTCACCGGATAGCCGGCCTGTCGGCCGCTTTCGATGAAGGCGCTGAACAAGGGATTGGAGCGCGGCCCGCGGGTGATGTGCAGCGGACCATCCGAGCCGCGCCATTCCGGCCCCTGCCCGCCGTGGCTGTGCTCCATCCGCTTGAAATACGGCAGCACATCGGCAAAGCGCCAGCCGTCCGCCCCCATCTCGGCCCAGGTGTCGTAATCGCGGGCGTGGCCGCGGACATAGACCATGCCGTTGATGCTGGAGGACCCGCCGATCACCTTGCCGCGCGGAGTGGCAAGGCGCCGACCAGCCAGGTAAGGCTCTGGCTCGGACTGAAAGCCCCAATCGTAGATGCCCATGTTCATCGGATAGGACAGCGCGCCCGGCATCTGGATGAAGGGGCCGGCATCCGAACCGCCGGTCTCGATGACCACGACGCGCCGCCCGGCCTCGGCCAGACGGTAGGCGATGGCGCAGCCGGCCGATCCAGCACCTACGATGACATAATCGGCGCTCATTGCAGCAATCCCTTCGCGTCCTGCACGATCTCTGCAAAGCGCGAGAAGGGGATGTTGCCCCCGCTCGCCATCACCAGAACCACCTTGTCCTTCACCGGCACCTGCCCCGCCAGAACCGCGGCCAAGGCGACGGCACCCGAGGGTTCAAGCACCAGCTTCAACTCTTCGAAGGCCACGCGCATGGCATGGGCGACCTGGGCATCGCTGACCGTCACCCCCTGCACGCCCGCCGCCTGGCAGGCTGCAAAGGGGGCGACCCCGGGCATGGTGGCCTGCAAGGCATCGCAGATCGTGACGCCGCCGGCGGCCTTGACCCGCTGGCCGGCGGCAAGGGACTGTCCCATGCCGTCATAGCCCGCCGGCTCTGCCGCGCGGATTTCGGCCAGCGGATTGGCCGCCCGCACTGCCAGCGCCGTACCACCCATCAGCCCGCCGCCCCCTACGGGCGAGACCGCCACATCGGGCGCACACCCCATCTGCGCCATCGCCTCAAGCGCCGCACCACCCTGCCCCGCCACGATGCGCGGATCATCGAAGGGATGCAGGAGCGTGAGGCCGCCCTGCGCCGCCAGTTCGGCCGCAAGCGCCGAGGCCACCTCTTCGCGGGGCCGGTCGCCGTGATGCGACAGCACCACCCTTGCCCCGAAACCCTCGGTCGCCAGCCGCTTCATCGCGGGGGCGTCCTCGGGCATCACGATGGTCACAGGCACGCCCATCTCGCGCCCGGCCAGCGCAAGGCCCTGGGCGAAGTTGCCGGAGGAATAGGCGATCACGCCACGGGCACGTTCTTCGCCCGTCAGGGCGCAAAGCCGCCAATAGGCGCCACGCAGCTTGAACGAGCCTGCCCGTTGCAGGCTTTCGGCCTTGATGCAAAGCCGCGCCGCACCGGTCGCGCGGGTCAAGGATTCGCTTTCCAGAAGCGGGGTTTCGCGGGCGACGACGCGGGTTGCCGCCTGTGCTGCGGCCAGATCTTCGGGAATTGGCAGGGTCATGCGCTGGCCTTTGAAACACTGGTCTTTGGCGCGAGGCATTTCAGCTCTGCCTCAAGATAGGACAGGGCCATGGCGACAGCGGCGCCCCCATCCGGCGCACCGGTCTTCAGCACCTCGCGCAGATAAAGCCCGTCGATCAGCGCCGCCAGCCCTTCGGCCACACGCGGCGCATCCTCCCCCGCCAGATCGCGCAGGGCGGAAATGAGGTTTGAGCGCAAACGCCTCTGATAGACTGCCAGAAGCCGTTTCGCCTCGGGCACGGTCTGGGCCAGAACCCAGAAGTTCAGCCAGGCCCCGACCGCCTCGCGCCGGAAGTTGCTGGGGCTGAAGCTGGCACAGAGAATCGCTCGGATACGTCCCTGCCTGCCTTCGGCCACAGAAAGCGCGCCCCGCACCTCGGCACCATAGACCGTCAGGATGTGGCGCATCGCCGCCAGGAACATGTCTTCCTTCGAGCCGAAGTAGTGATGCGCCAGGGCAGGCGACATCCCGGCCCGCCTGGCGATCTGGCTGACCGTCACATCCAGTGACCCGGTGCGCCCGATCTCGACGATCGTGGCTTTCACCAAGGCGGCCTTGCGGATAGGCTCCATCCCAAGCTTCGGCATCTCTTCGGCTCAACAAAACTCTTGCCAAACCGACGAAGCACGAAGTTTATTGACTCGTCAATCAACAAAAAACCCGGGGAGCTTCCATGACCATCCGTGCCGCGCTTCTGACCACCGCCGTCACCTTCGCCCTGTCCGGTTCGGCCTTTGCCGAGGGCTGCGACAAGATCATCTTCTCGGACGTGGGCTGGACCGACATCACCGCCACCACGGCCGCCACCACCCTGGTGCTGAACGCACTTGGCTATGAGACCGAAACCAAGGTTCTGGCCGTGCCAGTGACCTATACCGGCCTGGCCGAGGGCGATATCGACGTCTTCCTTGGCAACTGGATGCCGACGATGGAGGCCGACATCGCCCCCTACCGCGAGGCCGGCACCGTCGACACCGTGCGCACCAACCTTGAGGGCGCCAAGTACACCCTTGCCACCAACGAGGCCGGCGCTGCCCTTGGCATCAAGGATTTCAAGGACATCGCCGCCCACAAGGACGCGCTGGACTCTTCGATCTATGGGATCGAGCCGGGCAATGACGGCAACCGGCTGATCTCGGACATGATCTCGTCGGGGCCCTTCGGGCTGGACGGGTTCTCGGTTGTGGAATCCTCGGAACAGGGCATGCTGGCCGAGGTTGCCAACAAGGATGGCGAAGGCAAGCCCATCGTCTTCCTTGGCTGGGAGCCGCATCCGATGAACGCCAACTTCAAGATGACCTACCTGACCGGCGGCGACGACTATTTCGGCCCGAACTTCGGCGGGGCAATCGTGGCCACCAACACCCGCGCCGGCTATGTCGCGGAATGCCCGAATCAGGGCAAGTTCCTGCAGAACCTCGTTTTCTCGCTGCCCATGGAGAATGAGATCATGGGCGCGATCCTGAACGACGGCACCGACCCGGAAGCCGCCGCCAAGGCCTGGCTTGCCGCCAACCCCGCCGCGTGGGAGGCTTGGCTGGAGGGCGTGACCACCAAGGATGGCGGCGACGCCAAGGCCGCGGTCGCAGCCGCGCTGCAATGACCTGACCCAGGGCCCCGGTCGCAACAACTGACCGGGGCCTTTCTCTGTGTCGGGGGACAGGCATGAGCATTCTGAGCGATTTTCTGACGGACGGACGGATTCCCATCGGACCGCTGGCCAAGGCGCTGTTCGACTGGCTGAAGAATTTCAAGCCGGCGTTCAAGGCCTTCGGCGATGCCACCAAGGCCGCCATCGAAGGGCTGACCGATATTCTGCAATCCCTGCCGCTGGACATTCTGGTGCTGGCGGTTGCCGTGCTGGCGCTGGCAATCCTTGGCCGGATGCGGGAAATGGCGATCGCGATGGCTGTGGGGCTGCTGGCGATCTTCGCGCTTCGGCTGGGCGGGGTGGCGCTGCCCGAACTGCCCAAAGCGGTTGCCCCCTACATCCTGATCGCTCTTTTCGTTGCGCTGACATGGGTGATCCAGCGGCGCTGGCAACCTTGCGCGATCGTGGCGCTTGGCTTCCTTTTCATCATGAACCAGGGCTACTGGAAGGAAACCACCGAGACCTTGGCGCTGGTCGCCTTCGTCTGTGGCATCTGCATGGTGATCGGGGTGCCCGTGGGCGTCGCGGCGGCACATCGGCCGCGCCTCTTCCAGACCATGCAGCCGGTGCTGGACCTGATGCAGACCCTGCCCGCGCCGGTCTACCTGATTCCCTTCGTCATCCTCTTCGGCATCGGGCTGGTGCCTGCACTTTTCGCCTCGATCATCTTCGTTGTGCCGGCCTCGATCCGGCTGACCCATCTCGGGGTATCCTCCACACCCATGGCGCTGAAAGAGGCGGCGACCGCCTTCGGCTCCACCGACCGGCAACTGCTGTGGAAGGTCGAGTTGCCTTGGGCCTTCCCGCAGATCATGGCCGGGCTGAACCAGACCATCATGCTGTCGCTGTCCATGGTGGTGATCTCGGCCTGGGTCGGTGCTGCGGGTCTTGGGGTGCCAGTGGTCAAGGCACTGAACCAGGTGCGGCCCGATCTGGGCTTTGAATCCGGCTCGGTCATCGTGGCGCTGGCCATCCTTCTGGACCGGATGCTGAGGGTGTCGAAATGAGCAATGCCGTCGAATTCGACCGTGTCAGCATCGTCTTCGGCGATACCCCGCACCGCGCCCTGCCCCTGATGGATCAGGGCAAAAGCCGGGCCGAGGTGCAACAGGCCACCAACCAGATCCTTGGCGTCCACGACTGCAGCCTGAGTGTCGCCGAGGGCGAGATCCTTGTCCTGATGGGGCTATCCGGCTCGGGCAAGTCCACGCTGTTGCGCGGGGTGAATGCGCTGAACCCGGTGGTGCGGGGCGAGGTGCGGGTGCTGGACGGCGACCGGATGGTCTCGGTCACCAAGGCCGATCCGGCCACCCTGCGCCGGCTGCGGGCCACGAAAATCGCCATGGTGTTTCAGCAATTCGGCCTGCTTCCCTGGCGCACGGTGCGTGAAAATGTCGGGCTGGGGCTGGAGCTGGCCGGCATCCCCCCGGCCGAACGGGCGCCGCGTGTCGATGCCCAGTTGGCGCTGGTGAACCTTTCGCAATGGGCCGACCGCAAGGTCGGAGAACTGTCGGGCGGCATGCAGCAGCGCGTGGGCCTTGCCCGTGCCTTCGTGACCGAGGCGCCGATCCTTCTGATGGACGAGCCGTTTTCAGCCCTTGATCCCCTGATCCGAGCCAAGCTGCAGGACGAACTTCTGGACCTTCAGGCCAAGCTCCGGCGCACGATCATCTTTGTCTCCCACGATCTGGACGAGGCCTTCAAGATCGGCAACCGCATCGCCTTGATGGAGGGCGGCCGGATCGTCCAATGCGGCACCGCGCGCGAGATCATTGCCGATCCGGTCTCGGACTATGTGGCGGATTTCGTCGCGCATATGAACCCATTGGGCGTGTTGACGGCGCGCGATGTGATGGGGGCGGGCGACGGCGGCAGCCGCGAAGTCGCCCCCGCCACCCCGGTCAAACAGGTGATGGAATCGCTGCGCGACGGGGCCGAGTCCCTGGCGGTGGTCGAGGGCGGCCAAAGGCTGGGCGTGATACGCGCGGGCGATGTGATGCGCAAACTGTTGGACCCGCGGGGATAGCCGCGCAGGAGGCGGGGGGCCAGCCCCCCGCACCCCCGGGATATTTCAGCCAAGATGAAGATCAGGCGGTTTTTGCAGCCTTCTTCGCTGCGGGTTTCCGGGTCGTCGCCTTGCTGGCCGGAGCCTTGGCCGTCTTGGAGGCGGCCTTCTTCGGGGCGGCCTTCCTGCCCTTGCCGGATTTGCCCGCCTTTTCAGCGATCAGCTCCAGCGCCTGTTCCAGCGTGACCTCTTCCGGCGCAACGTCCCTGGGCAGCGTGGCGTTGACCTTTTCCCATTTGACATAGGGCCCATAGCGGCCGGGCATCACCTGCACTTCGCCGCCATCGGGATGGGCGCCCAGCACCTTCAAGGGGCCGGCCGGAGCCGAACTGCGGCCCGGCCCGCGGGCTGCCTTCTGTGCCAGCACCTCCATCGCGCGGTTCATGCCGATCGAGAACACCTCTTCGACGTCCGGGATGTTTGCGTAGATCGTGCCGTGCTTGATGTAGGGGCCGAACCGGCCGATCCCGGCCTCGACCGGGGTGCCATCCTCGGGGTGGGGGCCGATCAGCCTGGGCAAGGAGAGCAGCGCCAGCGCGCGCTCCAGCGTCAGGTTGTCGGGGGTGGTCCCCTTCGGCAGGCTGGCGCGGTCGGGCTTCGGTTTTTCCTCGGTCGCCTCGCCGCGCTGGACATAGGGGCCAAAGCGGCCGGCACGCAGCGAGATTTCGATGCCGTTTTCATCCTGGCCCAGAATGCGGCCATCCGAAGCCACCGATTCGGCATCGCCCGCCAGGGGCCGGGTATAGCGGCATTCCGGATAGTTGCCGCAGCCGATGAAAGCGCCGCCGGAGCGGGCTGTCTTCAGATGCAGCCGGCCGTTGCCGCAGGTCGGGCAGATGCGCGGGTCTCCGCCATCCGCACGCGGCGGATAGAGGTGGGGCGCCAGGAAGTCGTCGATCTTGTCGAGCACCTCGCCAATCCGCAGATCGGCGGTCTCGGCCACGGCGGCGCTGAAATCGCGCCAGAACCGTGACAGGACCTCCTTGTAATCCCGCTCGCCCGCCGAGACATCGTCAAGCTCGGTCTCAAGATCGGCGGTGAAATCGTATTCGACGTAGCGGTGGAAGTAGTTCGACAGGAAGGCCGTCACCAGCCTGCCCTTGTCCTCGGGGAACAGGCGGTTCTTGTCCTTGCGCACATACTCGCGGTCCACGATCGTGGTCAGGATCGAGGCATAGGTCGAGGGCCGGCCAATCCCCAGCTCTTCCATGCGCTTGACCAGCGTGGCCTCGGTATAGCGCGGCGGGGCCTGGGTGAAATGCTGCTCGGGCGTGATCGCGCCCTTCTCGACACCCTCGCCCTGCATGATCTGCGGCAGGCGGCCGCCATCCTCGTCGTCGCCATCGTCGCGGCCCTGATCATAGACCTTGAGATAGCCGTCGAAGAGCACGACCTGACCATTGGCGCGCAGACCGACCTGCCCGTCGGGGCTGGTGACATCGACCGTGGTCCGTTCCATCCGCGCCGCGGCCATCTGGCTGGAGATGGTGCGCTTCCAGATCAGATCGTAAAGCTTGCGCTGGTCCTCTTCGACGCGGATCTTCTCGGGACCAAGCGCCATGTCGGTCGGGCGGATGCATTCATGCGCTTCCTGCGCATTCTTGGCCTTGTTCTTGTAGATCCGGGGGCTTTCGGGGACATAGGCGGCACCGAAGCGCGTGCCGATCTCGGCCCGGGCCGCCGTCACCGCCTCGGGCGCCATGTCGATGCCGTCGGTCCGCATATAGGTGATGTAGCCGGCCTCATACAGCCGCTGCGCCGCGTTCATGCACTGCTTGGCGCCCATGCCGTATTTGCGGCTGGCCTCCTGCTGCAGGGTCGAGGTCATGAAGGGCGGCCACGGGTTGCGGGTGGCCGGCTTCGATTCCACACCCGAGACGGTGAATGTTCGGGAAGTGACAGCATGAACCGCGATCTCGGCCGCAGTTTCGGTTGGAATGTCGAATTTCTGCAGGCGCTTGCCGCCAAGGGTGACAAGGTTCGCCTCGAACTCCTGGCCGCGCGGAGTACGGAGGAGGGCTTTGACCGACCAGTATTCCTGGGCCTTGAAGGCCTCGATCTCCATCTCGCGCTCGACGATCAGGCGCAGGCAGACCGATTGCACCCGGCCCGCGGATTTGGCGCCCGGCAGCTTGCGCCACAGGACCGGCGAGAGGGTGAAGCCGACCAGATAATCCAGTGCACGGCGGGCCAGATAGGCCTCGACCAAAGGCGTGTCGATGTCGCGGGGTTCTTTCATCGCCTTGGTCACCGCATCCTTGGTGATGGCGTTGAAAGTCACGCGGGCAACGGTCTTGCCCTTCTTGAGGCTGCTTTGCAGCGCCTCTTTCAGGTGCCAGCTGATCGCCTCGCCCTCGCGATCGGGGTCGGTGGCAAGGATCAGCGTGTCATCGGTTTTCAGCGCCTCGGCAATGGCCTTGACGTGCTTCTTGCTCTCGGACGCCACCTCCCATTTCATCCCGAAGTCGTGTTCGGGATCGACCGAGCCATCCTTGGGCGGCAGGTCGCGGACATGGCCATAGGAGGCGAGCACCGTGAAGTCGGGGCCGAGATATTTGTTGATTGTCTTGGCTTTGGCAGGAGATTCAACGACGACAACTGGCATGGAATCCCCTTTGGTCCAACGGCACGGAGGCGGTGGCTAGATGTGGGCCAAAGCGAGAGGTTGTCAACCGCGGCAGTCCTGACCCCGCGTCACGGCACCGGTTCAGGGCGTTCAACCGCGGCTGAGAAGGCCGCCGGGTTGACGCAGGATGCGGCCATCCAGCTCCAGCGTCAGGAGGGCGGTCGCCAGATGGGCCGGGGGCAGCGCAAGGTCGCGGATCAGTTGATCCTCGGCCAGCGGGCTGGCACCGAGACGGGCAAGAATGCGGGAATGCAGCGCGGCCGCTTCGGCCAGCGGCGGGCGGCGGGCGGGGCGCGGGCCGGGCAGCGGCGGCGCGGCCGGCACGATTTCGGCGACGGTCTCCGGCCCGGGCCGGGTGGCCGGTTCGCCGAGGGCTTCAAGCACATCGGCAGGGCCGCGCACCAGCGTCGCCCCGTCGCGCAAAAGCATGTTGCAGCCTGACGCGCGGGCATCGAACGGGTGGCCCGGCACCGCCATCACCTCGCGCCCCTGATCGGCGGCGTTGCGTGCGGTGATCAGGCTGCCGGACCGCGCCGCAGCCTCGACCACGATGACGGCGCGCGACAGGCCCGAAATCAGCCGGTTGCGCAGCGGGAAATGCCGGGTCTGCGGCGTCACACCCATCGGTTGTTCGGACAGGCGCAGCCCGCGGGCGCGGATGTCTTCGGCCAGCAGCGCGTTTTCTTCGGGATAGACCACATCGACGCCGCCGGCCTGCACCGCGATGGTGCCCGTCGCCAGCGCCGCCTCATGCGCGGCCTTGTCGATGCCGCGGGCCAGGCCAGAGACGACGGCAAAACCCGCCTGCCCCAACCCTTCCGCCAGCCGCATCGCCATCCGCAACCCCAGCGATGAGGCGTTGCGGGCACCGACCATGGCCACCATCGGCCGGGCCAGCAGGGCAAGATCGCCCTGCGCCCAAAGCACGGGCGGGGCGTCGTTCAACTGTGCCAAGGCGGGGGGATAGGGGTCTTGGCCGAAAAACAGGGCGACCGCGCCGGCGACCCGCGCCTCGGCCAGTTCGGCGCGCGCCACTTCGACCGGGCAGACGGAATAGTCCTGCACCCCGGCTGCGCGGGCGATTTCGGGCAGGGCTGCAAGGGCATCTTTCGCCGATCCGTGTTCGGCCATCAGCCGGTGGAAGGTGACGGCCCCGACCCGGCGGGAACGGATGAGGCGAAGCCAGTCAAGGCGGTCATCCTCAGATCGGGGTGGTGTGGGGTGTGTGGGGTTCGAAAAGAAGCCGTCCGCCATGCCCAACCTCGCCTCATCCGCGAGTCGCACCATGGACCACGCACGGTTAACGAACCCTGAATCGAAACCGGAAAACCCGCGCCGTCCCCAACAGGGCGGGGCAGCAGGCGCTGGTCCGATCCACGCCGCCGATCTGGCGCTATCTCCTCGATTGATAGGCGGGGGGAAACTTGATCAAATGGTGCCAGATTTCAGGGGCAGACCGCCCCAAGGGAGCAATGCCATGAAGAACGCAGATGTTGCCAAGCGCCGGGACGAGGCCATTTCCCGCGGCGTCGGGATGCAGACCCAGATCTATGCCGACAAGGCGCTGAACGCCGAGGTCTGGGATATCGAAGGCAACCGCTATATCGACTTCGCCGCCGGGATCGCCGTGGTCAACACCGGGCACCGTCACCCCAAGGTGATGGCTGCCGTGGCCGCGCAGCTGGAAAAGTTCACCCATACCTGCCATCAGGTCATGCCCTATGAGCCCTATATCGCGCTGGCCGAGCGGCTGAACGCAAAGGTTCCGGGCAAATTCGCCAAGAAGACCATCTTCGTCACCACCGGCGCCGAGGCCTGCGAGAACGCGATCAAGATCGCCCGCATCGCCACCGGCCGCGATGTCGTCATCGCCTTCGGCGGCGGCTTCCATGGCCGCACCTTCATGGGCATGGCGCTGACGGGCAAGGTGGAGCCTTACAAGAAGGGCTTCGGCTCGATGATGCCGGGCGTCTTCCACGTGCCTTTCCCGATGGGTCCGCAGGGGATTTCCACCAAGGACGCGATCGCCGGGCTTGAAAAGCTGTTCAAGGCCGATGTCGATCCGGCCCGCGTCGCCGCGATCATCTTCGAGCCGGTGCAGGGCGAAGGCGGCTTCAACCCCGCGCCGGCCGATCTGGTCAAGGCTATCCGTGCGCTGTGCGACCAGCACGGCATCGTGATGATCGCCGATGAGGTGCAGACCGGCTTTGCCCGCACCGGCACGCTTTTCGCCATGGATGCCTATGGTGTCGCCGCCGACCTGACCACCATGGCCAAGGGGCTTGCCGGTGGCCTGCCGCTGGCCGCCGTCACCGGCCGCGCCGATCTGATGGATGCGGCCAATCCGGGGGGCCTGGGCGGCACCTATGCCGGCAACCCGCTTGGCATTGCGGCCTCGCATGCAGTGCTGGATGTGATCGAAGAGGAAGACCTCTGCGCCCGCGCCAATGAGCTGGGATCGCGCCTGAAGCAGAAGCTTGAGGAAATCCGCGCCACCACGCCCGAGATCGTCGACATCCGCGGCCCGGGCTTCATGGTCGCGGCCGAGTTCGCCAATCCGTCGACGAAGGAACCCGACGCCGGTTTCACCAACCGCGTGCGGATCGAGGCGCAAAAGCGCGGGCTGATCCTGCTGACCTGCGGCGTCTATGGCAACGTCGTGCGCTTCCTCGCACCGATCACCATCCCCGAGGCGCATTTCACCGAAGCCCTTGGCATCCTTGAGGCGTCGATCGCTGCCGCCCGTCAGGGCTGATCCTGTCCCTGCGGCGAACTCCTTTTTTCGCCGCAGGGAACCAGGCCCGCCCTTTGGCGTTTGACTCCTCGTCAAGTCAAACACCTTGGGGATATTCCATGAAACTCGTTCACTTCATCGCGCCGTTCGCCGCCCTGGGCCTTGCCGCCTGTGTGGCCACGCCCGAGCAGAACACCGCTGTCGGCGCCCTGACCGGGGCAGCCGTGGGCGCTGCCGTCTCGGGCGATGGTGACAAGGTCGAAGGTGCCCTGATCGGCGGTGCCGTCGGCGCCATCGCGGGCACCTACCTTGGCAAAACCAACCAGCCCGGCAAGTGCTATTACCGCGATGCCAACGGAAACCGCTTCATCGCCAACTGCTAAAGCGATCCGGTTCCGCAGCGTCGGAAGCTGATCGGCAGCTGGAGGGGTTTTGCACCCCTCCAGACCTCCCCGCAGGATATTTGGGCCAAAGTGAAGGCCCGAAGCGGAGTGAAAGCTTCATGGCCATCGACGTGACACGGTGCCGCCCTGACGGGTGGTGCCGGTTTTTCGATTGCAGCCCCGGCCCTGCGGCGGCTATCAGGCCCCGAACCATGGGGGCGGGATGGCCGACATCATCCTTCAGGACGCGGGCTACCGGACCGGGGGAAAGACACTTCTCTCGGGCCTGACGCTGGCCCTGACCGAGGCGCGGATCGGCATCATCGGCCGCAATGGCAGCGGCAAGACCACCCTGCTGCGGCTGATGGCCGGACTGATCGCCCCCTCCTCCGGCGAGGTGCGGGCGGGCGGACTGAACCCGTTTACCGACCGCAAGGGCGCACTGGCCCGGATCGGCATCCTGTTCCAGAACCCCGACCACCAGATCCTGTTCCCGACGGTCGAGGAGGAACTGGCCTTCGGCCTGCGTCAGCAGGGCATGGCGCAGCGGGAGGCGCTGGCTGCGGCGCGGGCCATGCTGGCCACCGAGGGGCGGGCACATTGGGCGAAAGCCCCGGTCTCCACCCTGTCGGGCGGCCAGAAGCACTGGCTTTGCCTGCAGGCGGTGCTGATGATGGCGCCGGCCACGATCCTTCTGGACGAGCCTTTCGCCGGGTTGGACCTGCCCAGCATCGCCCGGGTGTCGCGGCGTCTGGCCGCGCTGCCGCAGCAACTGATCACCATCACCCATGACACCGCCGCTGTGGCGGATGCGGACCGGGTGATCTGGCTTGAGGCAGGTCGCGTCCGCGCCGATGGCCCGCCCGCACAGGTTCTGCCCGGGTTCACCGCCGAGATGGCCCGGATCGGGGAAGCCGATGCTGACGCTGACCTCTCCGGTTGAGACGCCGCTGCACCGGCTGCCCGCCGGGACCAAGCTGGCGGCGCTGGCGGTCTTCACGCTGATCCTGTTCCGGCTGGCCTCGCCCCTGGCGCTGATGGCCGCGCTGGCGCTGGTCGCCGCGCTGCACCTGCCCTGGGGCGGGCGGTTCACGGCTCACGCCCTGCGGATGCTGCGGCCACTCTGGCCCTTCGTGCTGGTGGTGGCGGTCTGGCATCTCTGGATCCGGGATCTTGAGGCCGGGCTGACGCTCCTGACCCGCATGGTCAGCGCAGTTGCCGCGGCCAATCTTGTCACGATGACGACGCGGCTGTCCGACATGCTGGCGGTGTTCGAGACCCTGGCCCGCCCGCTGTCGCCGATTCTGCCGCCCAGACGGCTGGCGCTGGCTTTCGCGCTGGTGATCCGCTTCATCCCCACCCTGTCCGAGCGCACGGCCCTTCTGGCACAGGCCTGGCGCGCCCGCAGCCCGCGTCGCGGCGGCTGGCGGCTGGTGGTGCCGGCGACGCTGGCCGCCCTCGACAATGCCGATCAGGCAGCCGAGGCCTTGCGCGCAAGGGGCGGGACCGACTAGAGAATTGCTGCAATGCCGCAAGCCAGCGCCAGCGCGGACCCCGTTGAAGGAATACCATCATGGAACGCAACCTCACCCATATCGCCCTTTTCGCCGCCCTTGTGGCCATTCTGGGCTTTGTGCCGCAAATCACCCTTGCGGGCGGCGTGCCGATCACCGCGCAATCTTTGGGCATCATGCTGTGCGGCACCGTGCTTGGTGCCAGACGGGGGGCACTTGCCGTTCTGCTGTTCCTTGCGCTGGTCGCCGCCGGCCTGCCGCTTCTGTCGGGCGGCCGCGGCGGCATCGGGGTCTTTGCCGGCCCCTCGGTCGGCTACATCATCGGCTTCCCCATTGCCGCCTTTGCCGCCGGCTGGATCATGGAGCGGACCACGATGGCGGTCGGCCTTGCCGCCGGTGCCGCCTCGGTCATCGGCGGGATCGCGGTGCTTTACGCCTTCGGCATCCCCGGCATGGCGATCATGCTGGACAAAACCCTGCCCGAGGCCGTGATGCTGGGCATGGCCTTCCTGCCCGGCGACGTGCTGAAGGCGGTGCTGGCGGGCTTTGTGACGCAGGGCATCGCCCGAATGCGCCCCGGCTCTCTGTTGTCCCGCCCCGAGGCCGGGGTTTCGTCGGAAGCCTTCCGCTGAGCACCCGAATGACCGAAGGAAGAACGGCCCCGCAGGTTCTGCCGGGCCGTTTCTCTTTTGATCCGGGCCTTCTGCCTGCCGCTTCTCTCCAAGAGACGGTCACGGGGTGGCTGGCCCGGCTGCCGGAGGCTGGCCCGCCGCCAGAACGATCGCGGCCCCGATCCCCCCGGCCGAGGCGATGGCGGCCAGACCATGCCCTGCCTGCAGGTCGTGGAAAAGCCGCACGGCAAGGACCGCGCCCGAGGCCCCGATCGGATGCCCGCGCGCCAGCGCCCCCCCCTTCGGATTGACGATCTGCCGGGCCAGCCCGGCGCCATCAATGCAGGCGATGGCCTGCACGGCATAGGCCTCCATCACCTCGGCCTGCCGCAGGTCGGCAGGGGTCAGGCCGGTCTGCGCCAAGGCCGCCGCGATGGCCGCAACCGGGGCAAGGCCGGGCTGCAACGGGTCGGCACCCAGGGTCGAACAGCCTGCGATCCGCAGTCCTCTGCCTCGGGCCAGGTCTTCGGCCACCACCAGAACGAAGGCGGCCGCATCGGCGGCGACAGCGGTATTGGCGGCAGTGACAGGCCCGGTCAGCACCTTGGCCCTGCCTGCCAAAGCGGGCGTCAGCGCGCGGGTGAAGGCGTCACGCAGCTGCCCCGCAACGGGAACGATCTCTGCGCGGAAATCGGCCGCGGCGGCCCGGCGATGGCTTTCCACCGCATAGGCGTCCGCCTCGGCCCGGCTGATCCCAAGCCGCTGCGCCAAAGCCGCCGCCGCCTCGGCCATGTCCGGATCACGTCCGGGCCACGGCGTGAAAGGCGCCTGTTCGTAAGGGGCTGGCGGTCCGCCCTCGGGATCCGGCATGGCGCGAAGAGGGCGCAGCGAATGGCTTTCCGCCCCCCCCGCCAGCACCGCCCGCGCCCGCCCCGAGGCCACCAGAGCCGCCGCCAGCGCAATGGCGTCAAGCCCCCCGGCGCATTGCCGGTCGATGCTGAGACCCGCCACCCGTTCGGGCAGGCCAGCGGCCAGCGCAATGCGGCGGGCCGGATTGCCGCCGGCCCCGAGGGCGTTCGCGCAGATCAGCTCATCAACCTCGGCCGGGGCCAGACCGGCATCCGACAACACCGCCTGCACGACGGGGGCGGCCAGATCCTCGATCCGCAGCCGGCGGAAGGCGCCGCCTTGCGGGATTACCGCCGTGCGGCGGGCGGCGATGATCTGCGGCGTCATTCCTTGACCCGCAGGGCGGCAAGGTTTGTCTTGCCCGAGGCCGTCACCGGCCAGTCGCTGCGCCAGCGGATGCTGCGCGGCGCTTTCATCGGGCCAAGGCTGGCGCGCAGGGCGGCAAGGATCGCAGCCTCTTGCGTCGCGTCCCCCATGGCCACCGCCTGCAGCACATGGCCGCGGGCGGGGTCCGGCACCGGCAGGATCGCGGCGCGCTGGACGCCCGGCAGACTTTCCATCAGGGCCTCGATCGCTTCGGGAAAGACGTTCTGGTCAGCCACCGTCACCATCCGCCCCTTGCGCCCGCCAAGGTATAGAAAACCGTTTTCGATCCGCCCCATCTCGCCGACCGAAAGCCAGCCGTCGCGCCAGTGCGCCGACCCCGGATCTGAAGCGTAGCCTTTGAAAAGATAGGGGCTTTTCACCCAGACCTCGCCGTCGCGGATGTCGAGATCGACACCGGGATAGGGCTTTCCGACCGAGTCTGCCGGCGTATCCGCATCGGCAAGCGTGATAAAGCTGGCCTCGGCCGCGCCGTAGAACTCACGGACCTTAGCCTGCCGGGCCAGAGTGGTCAGCCGCGCCCGCAAGGCCGGGTCCAGCTTCGACCCGCCGACCAGAACCAGTCGAAGGCCGGGCATGGCGGCATCCAGCCCGCGCAACTGCGCCGGGGTGGCATACAGCACGTCGACACCCCGCGCCGCCAGCGCAGACGCCTGCCGGTCGGGGCGCAGCCCTGCCAGCAGGTGAAGTTCGGCCCCGAGATGCGCCGCCTCAAGCGCGCCGTAAAGCGAGAGCGAATGATCAAGCGTGCCAAGGACCGCCATGCGCGTGTCCGGGCCAAGGCCGAACAGCCCGGCATTCACCGCGAAGGATCGGGTCCAGCTTTCCACGCTGCGCGAAATCCTGCGCGGCGTGCCGGTGGAGCCGGAGGTCAGCGTCTCGAACCCCTGCGGGTCCGGCGCGGGGGCGTCCGTCAGGCCGATGCGGAAGCCCTGACCCGTGGCCAATGCCGCCCGAAGGGCAGCGCCAGCGGGGTGTGCGGAGATCACGCCTGCCGCAGCGGCGGGGGGCACCCCGGTCCCGTCCGGGCCAACCAGCCGTGCCGCCGGATGCAGCCCGAAGCGGCTGTCAGCCATCGCCGCGGCCAAAGCCCTTGGCCAGCCCGACCGCCGCCGCGCGCAGCAGCGCCATGTCGACGCCAACAGCGGTGAAGCTGGTGCCAAGCTCGATGCAGCGGCGCGCAAAAGATTGATCCAGCGTCAGAATCCCGGAGGGCACACCGACGGCCTTCAACCGCAGGATGGCCTCTTCGACCTTGGCGATCACGTCGGGATGACCGGCGTTGCCCGGATGGCCAAGGCTGGCGGCAAGGTCCGAGGGACCGATGAAGACCGCATGCACCCCGTCCACCGTGGCGATCTCTTCGATATGGGCCACCGCCTCGCCGGTCTCGACCTGCACGATCAGGCACAGTTCTTCCTCGGCGCGTTTGACATAGTCCTTGACGGCGCCGAAGCGGCTGGCCCGCGTCATTCCCGAGACGCCGCGGATGCCGCGCGGGGCATAGCGCATGGCGCGGACGGCGGCCTCGGCCTCGGCCCGGGTCTGGACATAGGGCAGAAGCAGGGTCTGCGCCCCAAGGTCCAGCGCGCGTTTGATCAGCACGGTGTCATTGGCCTGCGGGCGCACCACCGGGGCGACGGGATAGGGCGCCACCGCCTGCAGCATCGCCATCAGGTCGGGGATGTCGGTCAGCGAATGTTCGGTATCGAGAACCATCCAGTCAAAGCCGGCCCCGGCAAGCAGTTCCGGCACCACTGCGCCGGGGATGGTGTTCCAGATCCCGATCTGCTGCTTTCCCGCTTCGAGACCGCGCTTGAAGGTATTGATCGGCAATGTCATTTCTTCACCAACGTAGCCATGCGCCGCAGCGCAAGAAGATAGCCTTCTGTCCCGAAACCCGCGATCACCCCATCCGCACGCGTCGAGACATAGGAGTGATGGCGGAAGGCCTCGCGCTTGTGGATGTTCGAGATGTGCACTTCCAGCACCGGGCCTTCGAAGGCGTGCAGCGCGTCGAGGATGGCAACCGACGTATGCGAATAGGCGCCGGGGTTGATGATGATCCCGGCGGCGGTGCCGCGGGCGGTCTGGATATGGTCGACCAAAGCGCCTTCATGGTTGGATTGATGGGCCACCAGATCCAGCCCCAGATCGTGCCCAAGCGCCTGCACGGCGGCGACCACATCGGCCAGCGTCTCGCGCCCGTAGATCTCGGGCTGACGCTGGCCCAGAAGGTTCAGGTTCGGGCCGTTCAACAGCAGGATCTGCGTCATCACCGGGGTTCCCTTGCGGCATCGCGCAAACCTTAGCGCATCGGTCCCCCGGGGCAAGGGTCGACAGAAAAAGACGACCCCCCGCCGTGGCGAAAGGGTCGTTCAGGGAGACAGGGATACCCCCAAAGTATTGTTTTCAGGCAACCTTCTCCAGTGCCACCGGCGGCTGGATGCCAAGCGCCCGCACCACTTCACGCGTCATCTGCGGGCGGTTGAGCGTGTAGAAATGCAGATCCTGCACCCCGCCCTCGATCAGCCGGTCGCAAAGCTGGGTGGCATGGGCCAGGGCGTAAAGTTCCTCCCGGCCATCGGCGATGGCGCGGGTAAAGGCCTCGTCCAGCCGCTTCGGAACGGCGGACCCGCAGCGCAGGGCGAACTTGCGCGCGCCCTCCCAGGAGATGATCGGCAGGATGCCCGGGATGATCGGGGCGCTGATGCCGGCCTTGGCGCAGGCATCGCGGAACCGGAAGAAGGTATCGGCCTCAAAGAAGAACTGGGTCATGGCGCTGGTGGCGCCGGCGTCGATCTTGCGTTTCAGCCAGTCCACATCGGCTGCGGTATCGGCGCTGTCGGGATGCGGCTCGGGGTAGGCCCCGACGCGGATCTTGAACTTGCCGGTGTCGGCCAGCGCCTGAACCAGTTCGACCGAGGAGGCAAAGCCCTCGGGATGCGGGGTGAAGCGGGTGGCGCCCTTGGGCGCATCGCCGCGCAGGGCGACGATCTCGGTCACGCCGGCTGCGGCGTAAGAGTCAGCGATTTCAAGCGTTTCCGCCTTGGTCGCATCAACGCAGGTCAGATGCGCCGCAACGTTCAGCCCGTAGTTGCGATGGATCGTCCCCACCGCCTCATGCGTCAGCTTGCGGGTGGTGCCGCCGGCGCCATAGGTGACCGAGACGAATTCGGGCTGCATCGGGGCCAGCGCCTGAACGGTCTCCCACAGCCGGAACGAGGCGTCCAGCGTTTGCGGGGGGAAGAACTCGAAACTGATGCGCGGCGTGGTCATGGTCTGGCTCCTTTGACGCCCCCTTGTCTCACACCGGCGAACGTGAGACCAATTCATAGTTTTCAGCATCATTATGAGGATCACCGCATGTATATCGAGCTTCGCCACCTGCGGACGATCCGGGCGATCCATCAGGCGGGCGGGCTGGCAAGGGCGGCGGACCTGCTGAACATGACCCAATCCGCCCTGAGCCATCAGGTGGCGGGACTCGAGGATCAGGCCGGGATGGAGCTTTTCGTGCGGCGCTCGAAACCGATGCGGCTGTCGTCGGCGGGACACAGGATGTTGCGGGCGGCGGAGCGTATCCTGCCAGAGATAGATGCGATGGAAGAGGAATTCCGTGCCCTGCGCGCCGGCAAGACCGGCCGGCTGCATATCGCCATCGAATGCCATGCCTGTTTCGACTGGCTCTTTCCGGTGCTGGAACTGTTCCGCCACGCCTGGCCCGAGGTGGATGTGGACATCCGCGCCGGTTTCGCCTTCGACGCCTTCCCCGCCCTGAACCGCGAAGAAGTCGATCTGGTGATCACCTCGGAGTCCGGGCCGATGTCCGGCGTGGCCTTCAACCCGCTGTTCGACTATCATCCGACCTTCGTCGCTGCATCCGGCAATCCATTGGCTGCAAAGGATTATATTCAGGCCGAGGACTTCCGCGACCAGATCCTGATCACCTATCCGGTCAGCCGCGACAAGCTGGACGTGTTCAGCGAGATCCTGACCCCCGCCAAGGTGGAGCCGCGCGGCCATCGCACGGCGGAACTGACGGCGGTGATCCTGATGCTGGTCGGGTCGGGGCGCGGGGTGGCGGTGCTGCCCGACTGGGTGATGCGCGAGGTGAAGGCGAACGCCGACTATGTCACCCGTCCGCTGGGGCCGGAGCCGGTGACCAAGCGCATGTATGGCGCCACCCGCGAGGAGGACGCGGCCAAGCCCTTTGTCGCGCATTTCCTGCGGCTGGCGCGGTCCGAGCCGGTGAAGTTGCAGCGCGGCGGATAACCCGTTGCGTCCGCAGCATTAATCCCCAACCACCCCCCCGCTGGCAAGGTATGCGCCACGTCTGGCGCACGTAGGATCCGGGTATGACAAAGGTATGACGTGCCCTTGCGCGCCGCCGCGTTAACCGCGTGCTGGCGAATCATCCGCAGGCGGGGCAGACTGCGCGGATGATGTTCGAACGGAACCTCGCATTTGGCCCTGTCTTTGCCCTGCGTGACGCGCAGGGCTGACCCGAAGGCACATCTCCCTCTGGTCCGCCTTGAAAGCCCCGGCGCTGCCTGCGCCTGACTGACCTTTCCGGACCCGGACCCTTCGCATGAGCCTGATCGCCACCCGCGCCCTGTCGCTGACCCTTGGCCAACCGCTGTTCGCGGGCCTTTCCTTCACCCTGCATCCCGGCGACCGGCTGGGCCTTGTCGCCGCCAACGGCCGGGGCAAGTCCAGCCTGCTGGCGCTGCTGGCGGGCAGCGCCGAACCGACCGGCGGCGAGATCACCCGCGCCCGCGGCCTGACGCTTGCCCATGTGACCCAGGAGGTGCCCGCGCGCCTTCTGCCCCTGACGCTGGCCGAGGCGGTCGAAGAGGCCGTGCCCGGCGAAGACTGGCGTGCCGGCGTCGCGCTGGATGCGCTTGAGGTTCCGTGGGATCTGCGCGACCGGCCCCTTTCGCAGCTGTCGGGGGGCTGGCAGCGCACGGCCCTGCTGGCCCGGGCAGCCGTGGCCGAGCCTGACCTCTACCTTCTGGACGAACCGACCAACCATCTGGACCTGTCGCGGATCGGCATCCTGCAGCGCTGGCTGAAGGACCTGCCCAAGTCCGCCGGGGTGATCCTGACCAGCCATGACCGCGCCTTTCTGGACGCGGCCTGCACCCGGACACTGTTCCTGCGGCCAGAGACCAGCCGCGACTTCGCCCTGCCCTATTCGCGCGCCCGCCAGGCGCTGGACGAGGCCGATGCCGCCGATGTCCGCAAGCATGACAACGATCTGGCCAGGGCCGACCAGTTGCGGCGGCAGGCGGCCAGGCTGAAGAACATCGGCATCAACTCGGGGTCCGACCTGCTGGTGGTGAAGACCAGGCAGCTGACCGAACGGGCCGAAAGGATCGAAGCGGCGGCCCGGGCCGCCCACAAGGAGCGGTCTGCCGGCGCGATCCGGCTCGACTCGGCCGAGGCGCGGGCAAGGGCGCTTCTGGCGCTGGACAATGCCGAGGTGATGGCGCCGGACGGGCGGCTTCTGTTCCGCACCGGGCAGAAATGGATCGGCCCCGGCGATCGCGTGGTGGTGCTGGGACCGAACGGCGCGGGCAAGACGCAGCTGGTGCGGGCAGTGCTGTCCGCCTGTCAGGGGACAGGTCTGGGGGCGGCTCTGGGGGCACCTCTGGGGGCAGCGGGCGCCATCCGGCCCGCCACCAGCCTGCGATTGGGCCATGCCGGCCAGATGCTGGAAGAGCTGGACCCGAAGGCCACCCCCTTCGCTCTGGTCACCGCGCATGTCGCCGACCAGACAGCCCGCGGCCAGCTGGCCGGCGCAGGGATCGCGCCCGACTGGCAGGCCCGCCCCATCGCGGCCCTGTCGGGCGGGCAGCGCGCGCGGCTGATGCTGCTGCTTTTGCGCCTGCGCCGGCCGAACTTCTACCTTCTGGACGAACCCACGAACCATCTGGACATCGAAGGCCAGGAGGCGCTGGAGGCCGAGTTGCAGACCCAGGGGGCCGGCGCCCTTCTGGTCAGCCACGACCGCGCCTTCATCCGCGCGACCGGCACAAGGTTCTGGTGCATCCGCGGGCAAAGGCTGGAGGAACTGGACGGCCCCGAGGATTTCTTCCAGGCCGAGGTTGGCAGCTAGAACCGCCCTGCCCGCCTCACCTGGCCCAAATATCCACCGGCTCGCGGCTGCCGCCGCGACAGCCTTGCGCCTTGCGGCCCCCTGCCGGCAGCTTCCGATTTTCGTCGAAAATCGGTGCCCCTGCCCCAGGTGCGCGGAATTCCCCACCCCTGCGGGCGGCCTTGCGGGTTGACTTGCGGCTTCGGCGCGGAAAACCATGTCCGGCGGCGGGGATTTTCGCCGTCGAAGGGGATTTCCATGCGCGGATTGGTTCTGGTTCTTCTGTTGTCCCTTGGCCTTGTCCCGTCATTGGCGCGGGCAGAACGGGTCGAGGTCAGGGTGTCGATCTCGCAACAGCGGATGGAAGTCTTCCACGAAGGGCGCAAGCTTTATGAATGGCGGGTCTCGACCGCCAAACTGCCGAAGGTCACCCCCGCGGGCAGCTGGACGCCCGAGTTCCTGTCGCGGAACCACCGGTCCAAACGCTACAACAACGCGCCGATGCCCTGGGCGGTGTTCTACCATGGCAACTATGCCATCCACGGCACCGAAGCGATCAAGCGGCTGGGCAAGCCCGCCAGCCATGGCTGCGTCCGCCTGCACCCGGACAATGCGAAGATCCTGTTCCGCATGATCAAGGCCGAAGGGATGGAGAACGCGCGGGTCACGGTGTTCCAGTAACCCTTCCCCTTCCCTTCACGCGGCTTTGGCTGTAGAGACCCGGCGTTCCAGAACACCGCGACGAGCCGGAGACCCCGATGCAGGGAAGCGCCAACCTCAATCTGATGATCAAGGCCGCCCGCCGCGCCGCGCGCGCGCTGGTCAAGGACTTCCGCGAGGTCGAGAACCTGCAGGTCTCGGCCAAGGGTCCCGGGGACTTCGTCACCAGGGCCGACCGCGAGGCCGAACGGATCATCAAGGAAGAGCTGATGGGCGGCCGGCCGACCTATGGCTGGCTTGGCGAGGAAACCGGCGGGCAGGACGGGCAGGACCCGACCCGGCGCTGGATCGTCGATCCTCTGGACGGCACCACCAACTTCCTGCACGGCATGCCGCATTGGGCGATCTCGATCGCGCTGGAGCACAAGGGCGAGATCGTCTCGGCCGTGGTCTATGACCCGGCCAAGGACGAGATGTTCTGGGCCGAGAAGGGGGCGGGCTGCTGGCTGAACGACAACCGTCGCCTGCGGGTCTCGGCCCGGCGCAACCTGCATGAGGCGGTGTTTGCCACCGGCGTGCCTTTCGGCGCGAAAAAGACCCTGCCGGCGACGCTGAAGGATCTGGCGGCCCTGATGCCGGCCTGTGCCGGCGTGCGCCGCTGGGGATCGGCCGCGCTGGATCTGGCCTATGTGGCCGCCGGCCGCTACGAGGGCTATTGGGAACGCGAGCTTGGCGCCTGGGATCTGGCGGCCGGGATGCTTCTGGTGAAAGAGGCCGGGGGTCTGGCCTCGGGCATCCGCGAAGAGCAGGATCCGCTGGAGTCAGGGTCGATCATCGCCGGCAACGAGGCGCTGTTCGAGCCGTTCCGCAAGATCATCCGCGGATAAGTCGCGGATCTTCCACGAAAACCCGGGTCAGCGGCGGGGAACGCGGGGGATGTTGCTGCGTTGCAGCGGGTATTTTGCCTGCGGATGCGGCGGCACCCCGTCCGTCCGGGTCCAGTAGCCGCGGCGGCGCCACACCGGCAGCGTCAGCGCCAGCCCGGCCAGAAAACCGCCGATATGCGCCCAATAGGCGACATCCGCCTCCGCCCCCGGGGTGGAGAAGCCCGCGAAGAGCTGAAGTCCGAACCAGAGGGCAAGGACGATCCAGGCGCGCAGCGCGAACACGCGGAAGAAGACGACGAAGAACAGGAGCACGTCGACGCGCGCCCTGGGGTAGAGCAGGAGATAGCCGCCCATCACCCCGGCCACGGCGCCCGAAGCCCCGACCATCGGCACGCCGGACCCGGGGTCGGCCGCGATTTGCAGCCCCGCAGCGGCCAGCCCTGTGGCCAGGTAGAAGAGAAGAAAGCCAAACCGGCCCATCTCATCTTCAAGATTGTCGCCGAAGATCCAGAGAAACAGCATGTTGCCGATCAGATGCATCCAGCCGCCATGCAGGAACATGTGGCTGACCAGCGTCGGATAGCCCTGCCCCTGCATCACCCGCTGCGGCACCAGCGCCCAGTCATGGTAGACCTGCCCCAGTTGCCGGTCGCTCAGCGTGGTGCAGCCAAGAAAGACCACCACATTCAGCGCGATCAGGATCAGCGTGACATAGGGCGTGCTGCCCGAAGGGTTGTGGTCGCGGATCGGAAACATGCGGACATGTTCCGCATCGGGATCAGGCGGTCAATCCCTGTTGCCGCCAGCCGGGGGGCCAGCCCCCCGGACCCCCCGGGATATTTGCACCAAGATGAAGATTGCCGGTTTCATCTTGGCCCAAATATCCCCCGCGCGGAGCGCAAGCCCGAGCCGGTTGCGCGCTTGCGCGCAGAGGCGAGACACCGCCTTGCAGCCGCGCCCTCGCGCGGCTGCTCGGTTGCATCCGGGGTCAGTCCTCGGAGACGGCGGCCAGCAGACGGGCATTGCCGCCCGAGGCGGTGGTGTCGATGCAGATATGGCGCTCATGCGCGACATGGGCGCGGTCGGGCAGGCCGCCGATCAGGGGCAGGATCGGGCCGGGACGGGCGGCAAGGGCCTGCGCATGGGGTCGGGCCGAGGCCGCCAGGCCCCACCACAGGGCGCCCGAGAAGCCTTGCAGCCGGGTCAGCGCCTCGGGGGCAAGATCGGGGGCTTCGACCGCATGGCCGCCCAGGCGGCGGACCTCGGTGGCCTGGGCCAGCGCGGCCTCGGCGCCGGGACCAAGGCACAGAAGCGGCGCGCGGGCGTCAAGCCGCAGCCGGTTCGATTCGCCGGTCGGGCCGGGCAGGTCCAGCGTCACCGCAGAGAGCGCGGGCAGCGGGGTGGCCAGGCGACGGGCGGTTTCGGCCTCGGACGCGGGGGGGCCTCCGGTGCCGTTCACCGGCGCTGCGGCCTTCACGAAGCGGTGCAGGTAGTCCGGGCCGCCGGCTTTCGGGCCGGTGCCGGACATGCCCTCGCCGCCGAAGGGCTGGCTGCCCACCACGGCACCGATCTGGTTGCGGTTGACATAGGCGTTGCCGGCGGTCAGCCGGTCGGTCACCTCCTGCACACGGTCGTCGATGCGGGTGTGCAGCCCGAAGGTCAGCCCGTAGCCGGTGGCGTTGATGCGGTCGACCAGATCGCCCACCTCGCCCGCCTTGAAGGTGGCGATGTGCAGAACCGGACCGAAGATCTCGCGCCCCATCGCCTCGATTCCGGGGACCGAGATCACGGCGGGGGCAAGGAAGTGGCCGGTGGCGGGGGCGGCAAGGCTTTTCATCAGCCGCCCCTCGTCCCTGGCCTTTTCGACATGGGTGGCGATGGTGCCATGAGCGGCGGCATCGATCAGGGGGCCGACATCGGTGGCAAGCTGCCAGGGCTGGTCAAGGGTCAGCTCGTCCATCGCGCCGAAGAGCATCTCTGTCACCGGGCCGGCGATGTCTTCCTGCAGATAGAGGCAGCGCAGCGCCGAGCAGCGTTGACCGGCGGACTGGAAGGAGGAGGCAAGAATGTCGCGCACCGCCTGTTCGGGCAGGGCGGTGGAATCGACGATCATCGCGTTCAGCCCGCCGGTCTCGGCGATCAGGGGGGCGGTGGGCGACAGGTTTTCGGCCATGGCACGGCGGATCGCCTGCGCCGTCGCGGTGGAGCCGGTGAAGCAGACGCCGTTCACGCGGGCGTCCGAGGTGACGGCAACGCCGACCTCGGTCCCGCCGGGCAGGAGTTGCAGCGCGCTGGCCGGGACGCCTGCCTTGTGCAGAAGCTGCACGGCGAAGGCGGCGATCAGCGGGGTCTGCGGCGCAGGCTTGGCCAGCACGGCATTGCCCGCGGCAAGGGCGGCGGCGATCTGCCCGGTAAAGATGGCCAGCGGGAAGTTCCACGGGCTGATGCAGGCGAAGGTGCCATGCGGCGGGTGGGTCAGCCCGCCGATCCCGTCGGCATAGTAGCGCAGGAAATCCACCGCCTCGCGCAGTTCCGAGACGGCATCGGCCAGGGTCTTGCCGGCCTCGCGCGCCAGAAGGGCGAAGATCGGGCCGAGGTTCGCCTCATAAAGATCGGCGGCGCGGTTCAGGACTTCGGCCCGGATGGCCGGATCGGCGGCCCAAGGGTCGGCCAGCCGCAGCGCGGTGTCGACATCGGCGGCGCTGGCGGCCAGGACATGGCCGACAAGGGCACCGCTGGCGGGGTTCTTCACCTCGCTCCGCCCGCCCCCGGCGGCGCGGCCGGCGATCAGGGGCGCGGCCTCGAACAGCGTTTCCTGATGCGGGGCACGGGCGGCCTCGATCGCGGCGAGATCGGCGGCGGAGGTCAGGTCGAAGCCGGCCGAGTTCTTGCGGCCGGGGAAAAGCAGCGCAGGCGGGGTGACGGCGGCCGAGGGAATCGCGGCCATCTCTTCCACCCGGGTCAGCGGACAGGCGGCGACACGTTCGGCGGGCACGTCCTCGTCAACGATCTGGTTGACGAAACTGGAGTTGGCGCCGTTTTCCAAGAGGCGCCGCACCAGATAGGCCAGAAGGTCGCGGTGGGCACCGACGGGGGCATAGATCCGGCAGCGTGTGTTCTGGTCGGTGTGGACGATGTCGTGCAGACGCTCGCCCATGCCATGCAGGCGCTGGAACTCATAGGCCCCGGCGGGCAGCCCCTGCGCCATGTGCAGCACGGCGGCAACGGTATGGGCGTTGTGGGTGGCGAATTGCGGATAGATCCGGTCGGTCATGCCCAGAAGCTTGCGCGCATTGGCGATGTAGGAGACATCGGTGGCCTGCTTGCGGGTGAAGACCGGGAAGCTTTCCAGCCCCAGCACCTGCGCCCGTTTCACCTCGGCGTCCCAATAGGCACCTTTCACCAGCCGCACCATGATGCGCCGGTCCAGCCGCTGCGACAGGGCGTAAAGCCAGTCGATCACCGCGCCGCAGCGGCGCCCGTAGGCCTGCACCACCACGCCAAAGCCGCTCCATCCCTTCAGCGCCGGATCGGCCAGAACCGCCTCGATCACCTTGAGCGACAGCGCCAGCCGGTCGGCCTCTTCGGCATCGATGTTGAAGCCAAGGCCGGCGGCGCGGGCCAGCCCGGCCAGGGCGCGGACGCGGGGCACCAGTTCTTCCATCACCCGGGCCTCTTTGGCCACCTCGTAGCGCGGGTGCAGCGCCGAGAGCTTGACCGAGATGCCGGGGTTGGTGCCGATGTCGTCGCCCTTGGCGGCCGCCGCGATGGCGGTGATGGCGCGGGAATAGGACAGGTGATAGCGGCGGGCGTCGGCTTCGGTCCGCGCCGCTTCGCCCAGCATGTCGTAGCTGTAGGTATAGCCCTGCCCTTCCAGCTCTCTTGCGCGGGTCATCGCCTTGTCGATGGTCTCGCCCAGCACGAATTGCCGGCCCATTTCCTTCATCGCGCGCGACACCGCGGTGCGGATGACCGGCTCTCCCAGACGTTTCACGGCGGCGCGCAGGTGGCCGACCACGCCCGGCTCGCGGTCGTCCAGCACCTTGCCGGTCAGCATCAGGGCCCAGGTCGAGGCATTGACCAGCGACGAGGCCGAACGGCCGAGGTGCCGCCCCCAGTCCGACGGCGCGATCTTGTCCTCGATCAGCGCATCCATGGTCTCGGCATCGGGCACCCGCAGCAGCGCCTCGGCCAGACACATCAGGGCGATGCCCTCATCAGTGGAAAGGCCGTATTCGGCGAGGAACACCTCCATCAGCCCGGGCTTCGTCGCGCCCCGGATGCGGCGGACCAGATCGGCCCCGGCGGCGGTGATGGCGCCCCGGTCTTCGGCGGGCAGCGCCGCCTGCGACAAAAGGCTGCGGACCAGCGTCTCTTCGTCCCGCAGGGACTGGGTCTCGATGATGTCCCACGGGGTCAGATCGGTCATGGCGCGCTCCTTCGGATGACGCGGCAAGGATACAGCCGAAACGACGGGCTGTTTTCCCGGATTGGTCGTGTTATGCAGCCGGAACGCCCGAAGTTCAGGAGAGACGCATGGCCAACGGACCGCAGTCACTGGACCGCTTCGACCGCGCGATCCTGTCGATCCTTGCCGGCGATGGCCGCGTCCCGGCGGTGGAGCTGGCCCGGCGCATCGGACTGTCGAAAAGCCCCACGCAGGCGCGCATGAAACGGCTTGAGGAAGAGGGCGTGATCGCGGGGTACCGCGCGATCCTTGATCCGGTGAAGATGGGGCAGGCCCATGTCGCCTTTGTCGAGGTGCGGCTGTCGGATACCCGCGAGGCGGCGCTGCGGGCCTTCAACAAGGCCGTGCTGGCCGTGCCCGAGGTCGAGCAGTGCCACATGATCGCCAGCCGCTTCGACTATCTTCTGAAGGTGCGCACGGCAGATATCGCCGATTACCGCCGTGTGCTGGCCGAGCGGATCAGCGCCCTGCCCCATGTCGCCAGCACCTCGACCTATGTCGCGATGGAGGCGGTGAAAGAGGCGCTGTAGCCTAGCAGGCCTGCCGCACCTCGGCCTGGGCATCGGCCTGATGGTCGAACCGGCCGCGGTTGTCGCGGGCCGGATTGTGCGCCCCGCCCCCGGACTTTCCGGCGGTGGGCGGCGGATCGGGCTCGGGCGGCGGCGGGGGCGGCGGATCGCCGGTCGGCCTGGGATGCGGGATCATCATTCGGTCCTCCTCTGCCAAGACAACGCGGGCCTTCGGCCAACGTTCCCCGGCGGGACCGGCTGATCGATCACGATGTGGTGCCCGCGGCCGGACTCGAACCGGCACGGCCATTCGGCCAGGAGATTTTAAGTCTCGTGTGTCTACCGTTCCACCACGCGGGCGGGCAGCGCGCACCATAGCGCAACGGGCCGCGGGCGAAAGTCCCCCGGCAGCGGTGCGGCTGTCGTTTTCCGCCCCCGGATGCCGCGGCGCGGCGATTGACAAGGCCCGCCCTCCCCGCCTTTATGGGCCTTGGAGTTTGCGGGGGATTTCCATGGACAAGGTCTATCCGAGCGCCTCGGCCGCGCTTGAGGGGCTGCTCAGCGACGGCATGCTGATTGCGGCAGGCGGTTTCGGGCTTTGCGGCATTCCGGAACTGCTGATCGCGGCGATCCGCGACGCCGGGACAAAGAACCTGACGGTGGCCTCGAACAACGCCGGGGTCGACGGGTTCGGTCTGGGACAGCTTCTGGAGACCCGGCAGGTCAGGAAGATGATCTCCTCCTATGTGGGCGAGAACGCCGAATTCATGCGCCAGTACCTGTCGGGCGAGCTGGAACTGGAGTTCAACCCGCAGGGCACGCTGGCCGAACGGATGCGCGCCGGCGGCGCCGGCATCCCCGGCTTCTACACCGCGACCGGCGTCGGCACGGTGATCGCCGAGGGCAAGGAGCACCACGATTTCGACGGCCGGACCTATATCCTCGAGCGTGGGATCGTCGCGGATCTGGCGATCGTGAAGGCCTGGAAGGCGGACCCCTCGGGCAACCTGGTGTTCCGCAAGACGGCGCGGAACTTCAACGTCCCGGCGGCGACCTGCGGCAAGACCTGCGTGGTCGAGGTCGAGGAGGTGGTGCCGATGGGCGCGCTTGACCCCGACAGCATCCACCTGCCGGGGATCTATGTGCACCGCATCGTGCAGGGCAAGCACGAGAAGCGGATCGAACAGCGCACTGTGCGCAAGCGGGAGGCGGTGTGATGTCGGAAGCAAAGGGCTGGGACCGCAACGGCATTGCGGAACGTGCGGCACAGGAACTGCGCGACGGCTGGTATGTGAACCTTGGCATCGGCATCCCGACGCTGGTGGCGAACTACATCCCCAAGGGCGTGAACGTGACCCTGCAGTCCGAGAACGGCATGCTGGGCATGGGCCCCTTTCCTTACGAGGGCGAGGAAGACCCCGACCTGATCAACGCCGGCAAGCAGACCATCACCGAACTGCCGCAGACCGCCTATTTCGATTCGGCGCAAAGCTTCGCGATGATCCGGGGCGGCAAGATCGCCATGGCGATCCTTGGCGCGATGGAAGTGGCCGAGAACGGCGATCTGGCGAACTGGATGATCCCGGGCAAGCTGGTCAAGGGCATGGGCGGGGCGATGGATCTTGTGGCAGGCGTGGGCCGGGTGGTGGTGGTGATGGACCACACCTCGAAACACGGCGAGTCGAAGGTGCTGAAGGAATGCACCCTGCCGCTGACCGGCAAGGCGGTGGTCAACCGGATCATCACCAACCTTGGCGTGCTTGATGTCGTGCCGGGCGGGCTGAAGCTGGTGGAACTGGCGCCGGGCGTCACCGAAGCCGAACTGCGCGCTGCGACGGAGGCCACCCTTGTCTGAAGCACATCAGGTGACCCGTGAACATGGCGAGACCAGGGGCCGCTTCGTGATCCGCCGTGGCGGGGACGAGGCCGAGCTGACCTATTCCGTCACCACGCCGACGCTGTTCATCGCCGATCATACCGGCGTGCCGGACAGCTTTCGCGGCACCGGCGCCGGGCTGGCGCTGGTGCAGGCGCTTGTGGAGGCGGCCCGGGCCGAGGGCTTCAAGGTGGTGCCGCTGTGCCCCTTCGTGAAGGCGCAAAGCCTGCGGCACCCCGAATGGGCGGACGTCTTCGCCAGCTGAGGCCTGACGTTTCTGCGAAACGTCAGGGGGCGCTGCCCCCTCGCCCGTTCCGGGCTCACCCCCGGGATATTTGTGTTCTGAAAGAAGCCATTTTAGGGCCTTCTTAACCTTCCGGGACGAGACTGGATCTGCGGTACAGGCTGGGAAGCCGATGACCGCTTCTGGAAGAGGCGGCGCCCTGCGGCTGGAGCAATCCCCCGTCAGGGCGCCCCGTTTTCCTTCTGCATCCTCTTTCAGAACACAAATATCCCGGGGGTGAGGCCGCAGGCCGAGGGGGCGGCGCCCCCTGATTTTCCGCAGGAAAATATCGGCTCAGCCCCCGGCCGCAAGGATCTTGAAGACGCAAGGATCGCTGACCAGCTCGGGCGGGGTCTGGCACAGCCCCTGGGCCACCTGCCAGGCCGCAAGCACCTTGGGCACATAATCGCGCGTCTCGGCATAGGGCGGTACACCGGCGTTGCTGCGCACGGCGCCCTCGCCCGCGTTATAGGCGGCAAGCACCATCACGGGATCGCCGTTGAACTCTCCCATCAGCCAGTCGAGATAGGCGACGCCGCCCTTGATGTTCTGCACCGGATCGGTGCGGTCGGTGACGCCGAACCGTTCGGCCGTGGCGGGCATCAGCTGCATCAGGCCGGTGGCGCCGGCCGAAGACACCGCATCCTTGCGGCCCGCACTTTCGATGCCCATCACCGCCAGCACCAGCGCCGGCGAGACGCGGGTGCCCACCGTCGCGCCCAGCACGTCCTTGCCGTAGATTTCGGCCAGGGTCTGCATCGACTGCATGCGGGGCGAGGCGACCTGCGCGCCGCCCGGCCCCTGGCTGAGCGCCGACATCGCGGCGGTGTAGCGCCCCGACGAGTCTGACAGGCCGGGGGGAATCATCTCCCAGAACCAGGCATAGTTTGATTTCGGCGCCGGCGCCGGCGCGCCATCGGCGGCCGGCTCGGCCGGTTCCTCGGACTTCAGGGCGGGGTCTTTCCAGGCCGTGGCCGCCAGCCTGCGCGCCTGCTCGACCGGATCGATCTGCACGGTGATCAGCTTGCCCGAGACGCGATCACTGGCCTTGATGCGCTTGAAGGTGAAATCCTCTTCGGCCGCGGCCCGCATCGCGGGCACGGTCATGGACAGAATCGCGACGATCGCGCCAAGAACTGCGCCTGTCGATTTCCGCATTTGCGGGTGCCTGCTCTTTGTTCTTTTGGCCGACGGTCGCAGAGAATCCCCTGTCCGCAAAGGGAAATCCTCCGGGAATAGTGGCATTTCCGCCTGAATTGACAGGAAAACCACGCCCCGCCGGAATGTTTCCGTCATGTTGCAGAAAAATGAATTGTTGTTTTTCAAATGGTTGTGTCGGCCGCCCCCATAAAATCGCGAATACGTGAAAAGGCCCGGATCGGGGCCAATCCCCGCCACGTTTGGGGGTGCATATGAGGACATCCCGAACGGGGATCGGACCGGAACAGAGGCCGGAAAGACCAGACCCGCGGCGGATGTGTGAACAAACCTGAGCACCTTGAAAGGGACATCGAAATGCAAGTTATGAACCTCGTGAACCGTTTTGCCAAAGACGAAGACGGTGCGGTCACCGTTGACTGGGTCGTGCTGACCGCCGCCATCGTGGGCCTGGGCCTGATCGTCATGAATGCCGTCCAGCCCGCCATCAGCGGTTTGTCGGCTGACATCGCGACCAGCATCAACGCTGCCAAGAACAACTGATCGCTTCGGCGGTCTGACCGCCGGCATCAGAGGCCGCGCCACCGAAAGGGGCGCGGCCTTTTGCCATCCATGCCCCCAAGTCAGCCCACAGAAAACAGGCCTGCCTCCATGGCTGCTGGAACCGTTGCCTGCAACGAAACAACTAAATCCGCTTGTTTCGCGAAATCCTCAAGATACCAGATTTCCGCCGCAATGCACTGCTGTTCCTCCCAACTGGTGCCACGATTCACCCCCCATATGAGGACATCCCGAACGGAGATCGGACCGGAACAGAGGCCGGAAAGACCAGACCCGCGGCGGATGTGTGAACAAACCTGAGCACCTTGAAAGGGACATCGAAATGCAAGTTATGAACCTCGTGAACCGTTTTGCCAAAGACGAAGACGGTGCGGTCACCGTTGACTGGGTCGTGCTGACCGCCGCCATCGTGGGCCTGGGCCTGATCGTCATGAATGCCGTCCAGCCCGCCATCAGCGGTTTGTCGGCTGACATCGCGACCAGCATCAACAATGCCAAGAACAACTGATCGCTTCGGCGGTCTGACCGCCTGCAACAGAGGCCGCGCCACCGAAAGGGGCGCGGCCGATCTTCTTCCGGTCAGGTGCGTTATTGCGGGGAAATGGCCGTAAAATACCCGCGAGGCCTGCAAATTTTCGCCGCAATCCGCCTGCAAAAGTTGGAATTCAGATGGTCCATGAGGACCGTTTCCCTGCAACGGAGATGCAGATGCAAAACCTCGTCAAGGCCTTTCTCGGGTCGGAAGACGGAGCGGTTACGGTGGATTGGGTGGTCATGACGGCGCTGATCGTCGGCCTCCAGATCGCCTTTCTGCTGACTCCGATGCGGGAAGCCCTGGTCGCCGTATCCGATTCGATCAGTGAAAAGGTCGATGAATACGGCGCATTTCTTGAGTAATCGGTGGTCCGCACCCCGCTGGGGACAGCATCTGCGGAAACGCAAATATGCGGTGCGGCAATAACGCCAGCGCCAGATGGGTAGCAACGGAAAGCGGCGCGGCCGCACTCCGAAATGCGAGAGAGGAACGGGAATGCGGGCAGTCTTTGCATTGGTGCTGGTGGTCGGCATGGCGCTTGCGGGCGTGGCCGTCTACTTGGCGCAAAGTTACATCGGGCAATCCCAGGCCGAAGTGGCCCGGGCGAAGGCCTTGCAACAGAAGACGGGCAAGCTGGTTCAGGTTTACGCGATCAACAAGCCGATGAAGTTCGGCGATCCGCTGACCAAGGACGATGTCGAGGTGATCTACGTGCAGGAGAAGTTCCTGCCCGCCGGGGCCTATGTCGTGCCGAAAGAGGACCAGGTCATCGAATACAAGCCGGCCGAGGTTTCGAAGAAGAAAGACGCGATCGTCATCGTCACCCCGACCGGCCCGCTGTTCCCCGAGAATGTCGACAAGCCGCGCTATATCATGCGATCGATGGAGCCGCATGAGGTTGTGCTGGCCGGCCGGGTGACCGAGCCGGGCCAGGTCGCTGGCCTGACGGGCAAGCTGGAGCGCGGCATGCGCGCCTTCCAGATCAAGGTTTCCTCCTCGTCGGGCGTGGCCGACTTCGTGATGCCGGAAAGCTTCATCGACATCTATTGGACGGGCGTCAGCGCGGGCAACATCAACGGCGAGATCACCCAGCTGATCGAAAGCACCATCCGTGTGATCGCGGTCGACCAGGCCTCGGTCGAGGGCCAGTCGATGAGCGGCACTGCCAGCACCGTCACCGTGGCGGCAACGCCCGAGCAGGTGGCGCGGCTGGCCCAGGCCCAGGCGACCGGCCGGCTGTCGATGTCGCTTGTGGCCGATGGCGCCGAGCAGGTGGCCGGTCCGGTCGAGGTGGATGGCAACAAGCTTCTCGGGATCGAGAAGCAGGAAGTCGTGGCCGTCGAAGCCGAGAAGACCTGCTCGATCAAGACGCGCAAGGGCGACACGACCGTCGAAACGCCGATCCCCTGCACCAACTGAGATCAAAGGGTTGCGGGCGCGAACCACATCATCTGGGGTTCGCGCCCGCAACGGTTCACCAATCGTTGCGGGCTGTTGCATGTTATCCACATAAGGATCGGCCCCCAACCACTTGATTCTTGCAAAAAAAACCTGTCTCGGTCACATTGAGGCAGAATATGGGCGAAAAGACCCGTTCCGAGGCGTGATCGAAAGGGCAGATCACATGAGCATGAAGAGTATCCTTGCGGCCGGCGTGTTAGGCGCGGCTTTGGCCACCACAGCGATGACACCGGCGGCCGCAGAAGTCCTTCGGGTGGCAACGGGTCAGGCCTCTTCGGCGCTGAATGTGCCGATGAACCGTGCGGTGGTGGTCGAGAGTGACATCTCCTTCGCGGAACTGTCGATCGCCAACCCGGGGATCGCCGATATTTCCACCCTGTCTGACAAATCCATCTACGTCCTTGGCAAGGCGCCGGGGCGCACGACGCTGACGCTTCTGTCCGCAGACGGCAAGCTCATCTCGAACGTCGAGGTCCACGTCACCCCCGACATCGCCGAGTTCAAGGAACGCCTGCAGCAGATCCTGCCGGGCGAGAAGATCGAGGTCAGGACCGCCAATGACGGTATCGTGCTGTCGGGCGTGGTCTCCTCGACCGCCAAGCTGGACCGGGCGCTGGATCTGGCCAACCGCTACGCCCCGGACCGGGTGTCGAACCTGATGGTCGTTGGTGGCACGCAGCAGGTGATGCTCAAGGTCCGCTTCGCCGAGATGCAGCGCAACGTGGCCAAGAACCTGTCGTCGTCGCTGGCGATCAACTCGAACAGCGGCACGGTCGGCGGCGGCGTCGAGACGGGCACCTGGATGCCCAAGGGCAACAACCTTGCCACGGCAGGCACCAGCGGGATCACCTGGCGCGACAACTCGAACGCCGGCATGATGCTTGGCTTCTCGGCCGGCGCCTTCGAATTCGGCGTGCTGATCGAGGCGCTGGAATCCAAGGGCATGGTCCGCACCCTGGCCGAACCGAACCTGACCGCCCTTTCGGGGCAGGAGGCCAAGTTCCTGGCGGGCGGCGAATACCCGATCCCGATCCCCGACGATGACGGCATCGGCATCGAATACAAGCCCTTCGGCGTGGAGCTGAACTTCACCCCGGTGGTGGTGGACGGCGACATCATCAACCTGACCATCAACGCCGCCGTCAGCTCGATCGACCCGACGACCGCGCTTGAAGCCAACGGCTTCTCGATCAACGCCTTCCGCCGCCGCGAGACCTCGACCACGGTCGAGATGCGCGACGGGGAAAGCTTTGCCATCGCGGGCCTGTTGCAGGACGACTTCCGCGACCTGAACGGTCAGGTTCCGTGGCTGGGCGATGTGCCGATCATCGGCGCCCTGTTCCGCAGCGCCGAATATCAGCGGTCGCAATCCGAACTGGTGATCATCGTCACGCCGCATCTGGTGACCCCGGTCAACGGCGAGGCGCTGGCCCTGCCGACCGACCGTGTCCGCATCCCGACCGAGCGCGAGCTGTTCCTGTTCGGCGATGTGGCCAAGACACCCAAGGGGGCTGCCGGTGAAGTGGCGAAGCAGGACTTCTCCACCACCTATGGCTATGTGATGGAGTAAGCGCCATGAGAGCCACGCTTTCGACCCTTCTGGCCTCCGGCTCGCTTCTCGCCCTGGCCGCCTGCGGCGAGTCGACCACCAGCTTTGACAAGGAACTGGGTGCCGAGGTGGACAAGGGCCAGTTCGGCAATGCCACCATGCACAACACCCTGATCCAGAGCGGCGAGATGGAATACACCGTCGCCCTGGCGCAACGCTTCGCGAACGAGGTGCCGGATACGGTGAACTTCGAGTTCAACCGTTCGGACCTGTCGCCCGAAGCGATGAAGATCCTGGACGCCCAGGCCAACTTCATCCGCCAGTTCCCGGAAGTCCGGTTCAAGGTCTTCGGCCATACCGACCTGGTCGGCAGCCAGGGCTACAACCAAAGCCTGGGCATGCGGCGGGCAAAGGCCGTGGTCAACTATCTGGTCGGCAAGGGGATTTCCCGGTCGCGGCTTGAGGCCGTGGTCAGCTACGGCAAGACCCGCCCGATCATCCAGACCAACCAGCCCGAGGTGCGCAACCGCCGCACCGTGACCGAGGTGTCGGGCTTCGTGTCCAATCACCCGATGGTGCTGAACGGCAAATATGCCGCGATCATCTGGAAGACCTACACCACGACGCTGGCCGAACGGCCGCATCCGGGCAACACCACGATCGTCACGCAAACCAACCCCGAAGGCTGACGCCCGGGGGGGATCGGACGGGCGAAAAGGGCCGGACGCACAAGCGCCCGGCCCTTTCCATTGCGGCAGAACAGCGGACCTGTGGCCTGCAAATTTCAAGGATTGACGCCAATCTGGCCCCAATCTCGCCGCTATCGCCAGTCACTTTCGCTGCAATGGGAACGGTCGCGGCAGCTTGACACCTGCCGCTCGACATCCGGGGCGCTGCACGAGTCTTGCCACAATGCTGTGGCTGATCCTTGCCTTGCGATGTCGCCTTGAAAGGACACGAGGCTGATGACGAGCGTGGCAACTCTGCAACCTGATCCGGCACCGATCATTGCGTGCACGGTATCGCGCGATGTGCAGAACTTCGAGATCCTCATCGACGACATGGAGGCCGAACTGGGCGAGGCCTGGGGCGACCTTGGGTTCGAGGATGCGCTGCTGTTCCTGGATCAACCGGACGCGGCATCGCTGGAATTCATCGCCATCGCGGTGGATGCCGATGACGAGGGCGACCTTGGCCGGATCACCGATCTCATCCGCAAGGCGAAGTCGAGACGGGTCAAGGTCATCCTTGTCGCGAATCAGGTCAGCCCGATCGCGCTGCACCAATTGATGCGGCATGGCGCCGATGATTTCGTCCCCTATCCGCTGCCCGAAGGCGCGCTGCACGATGCGGTGGGCCGCATCCGCCGCCCCGAGCCGGAGCCGGAGCCTGTCGGCGCTTCGGTTCCAGCACTTGCCGAAGCTGCCGACGAGGCCCCCGCCTTCCGTGCCAGCGGCGACCGTCAGGGCGTGCTTCTGCCGGTGCATGGCATGGCAGGCGGCTGCGGCACCTCGACCTTTGCGGTGAACCTGGCGTGGGAGCTGGCGACCATCGACCGCGATCCGCCGCGGGTCTGCCTGATGGATTTCAACTTCCAGTATGGCTCTGCCGCGACCTACCTTGACCTGCCGCGCAAGGAAGCGGTGTTCGAGCTGCTGACCGACCCGACGTCCGCCGATGCCGACAGCCTGATCAAGACCATGCAGACCTACAACGACAAGCTGCATGTCTTCACCGCACCGGCCGACATGCTGCCGCTGGACATCATCTCGGGCGAGGACCTGGGCCGGCTGGTCGATCTGGCCACGGCGAATTTCGATTTCGTCATCATCGACATGCCTACGACCGTCGTGCAATGGACCGAGGCCGTGCTGACGCGGGCACATGTCTATTTCGCCATGCTGGAGCTGGATCTGCGTTCGGCCCAGAACATCCTGCGTTTCGTCCGTGCGCTGAAGGCCGAGGGCCTGCCGCATGAAAAGCTGCGCTACGTGCTGAACCGCGCGCCAAGGTTCACCGACCTGTCAGCGAAAAGCCGGGTCAAGCGGATGGCGGAAAGCCTGGACATCGACATC
This sequence comes from uncultured Paracoccaceae bacterium, assembly GCA_934500835.1. Classification (GTDB taxonomy): domain Bacteria; phylum Pseudomonadota; class Alphaproteobacteria; order Rhodobacterales; family Rhodobacteraceae; genus Pseudogemmobacter. The sequence goes on from CAKSTR010000001.1 coordinate 432,186, forward strand.
GAGGTGCAGCTGCCCGATGGCGGCAGCCAGGTCACGCAGGCCAATGACCACGGTCTGCCGCTGTCGACCAGCGCGGGCAAGAACCCGCTGCGCAAAGAGCTGCAGAAACTGGCCAAATCGCTGCACGACCTGAACAAAGCCGCCGAAAGCGGCAAGAAGTAAGCTTCGGATCCAAGGGGTTAAGACAGATGTTCAGCCGCTTCAAGAAAGATGGCGCACCGACGAAGCCCGCGGCGCCGATGGCTGCGGTGCCCCAGGCCGCCCCCCGGCCCGCCCAGGCGGCGCCGGTCAGCAGCATGCGCCCCGTCGCCCCCGGTGCCACGCGCAGCCCTGCCGAGGCCGTGGCCGCCGACAAGGAGGCCAAGCGCAAGAGCCGGATGATGGAGCTGAAGCTGGAGCTGCACAAACGGCTTCTGGAGACGCTGAACCTTGCGGCGCTGGAACATGCCTCCGAGCAGAACCTGAAGCAGGAAATCTCGGCCCTCGCCTCCGAGGCGCTGGACGAGATGTCTGTCGCGCTGAACAAGGACGACCGCACCAATCTGGTGCAGGAACTCTATGACGAGGTCATGGGCCTGGGGCCGCTGGAGCCGCTGCTGAAAGACGAGACCGTCAACGATATTCTGGTGAACGGGCCCAACCGGGTCTTCGTCGAACGCGCGGGCAAGCTGCAACTGACCGACGTGACCTTCCGCGACGAGCGGCACCTTCTGCGGATCATCGACAAGATCGTCTCGGCCGTGGGCCGCCGGGTCGATGAATCCAACCCGTATTGCGACGCCCGTCTGGCGGACGGATCGCGTTTCAACTGCATGGTGCCGCCGGTGGCGGTGGACGGATCGCTGGTTTCCATCCGGAAGTTCAAGAAGGAAAAGCTCAAGGTCATGGACCTTGTGAAGTTCGGCGCCTTCACCGAGGAAATGGCCGCCTATCTTCAGGCCGCCGTCTCGTGCCGGTTGAACGTGATCGTGTCGGGCGGCACGGGTTCGGGGAAAACCACCACGCTGAACGCGCTGTCCTCCTTTATCGACAATACCGAACGGGTGCTGACGATCGAGGATACGGCGGAACTTCAGCTGCAGCAGGTCCATGTCGGCCGGATGGAAAGCCGCCCCGCCAACGTCGAGGGCAAGGGCGCCGTCACCCAGCGCGACTGTTTGCGCAACGCCCTTCGGATGCGTCCTGACCGGATCATCGTGGGGGAAACCCGTGGTGAGGAAGTCATCGACATGTTGCAGGCGATGAACACCGGCCACGACGGGTCGATGACCACGATCCACGCCAACAACCCGCGCGACGGCATCAGCCGTCTGGAAAACATGGTCGCCATGGCCGGGATCGAGATGCCGCTGAAGGCGGTGCGCAGCCAGATCGCCTCGGCCGTCAACCTGATCGTGCAGGCCAGCCGCCTGCAGGACGGGTCGCGTCGCATGGTCTCGATCACCGAAATCACCGGCATGGAGGGCGAGGTGATCTCGATGCAGGAGGTGTTCCGCTACGAACGCCTGGGGATCGAGCCTTCGGGCAAGATCATCGGCCGCTTCAACGCGACCGGCATCCGCTCGGCCTATTCCGACCGCTTCCGGCAGTGGGGTTTCGACCTGCCGCCGTCGATCTACGAACCCATCGTATAAGGTATCGCCATGCAGATCAGTGCTGCTCCCCTTATCTACATCATGATCTTCGTGGCGGTCGTGGTCCTTGTCGAGGGCCTCTACCTGACCGTCTTCGGCAAGTCGATCAGCCTGAACAACCGGATCTCGCGCCGGCTGACCCTGCTGGAGAAGAACGGCAACCGTGAACAGGTTCTGGAACAGCTTCGCAAGGAGATGAGCCAGCATCTGAACGCGAAGTCGATCCCGCTTTATTCGATCCTGGCCAAGAAGGCGCAGCGGGCGAACATCGCCTTCTCGCCCCTGCAGCTGGTTGGCATCATGGCCGGCCTGTCGGTGTTCGCCTTCCTTGCGATGACCGTCGGCACTTCGGCCGAGATGGGCATCCGGGTGATCGTGTCGATCGGGATGGGCGTCGGCGGGGTCTATGTCTGGGTGAACAACAAGGCCAAGAAGCGGATGTCGCTTCTGGAAGAGCAACTGCCGGATGCCATCGAACTGATGGTGCGCTCGTTGCGCGTGGGCCATCCCTTCAGCAGCGCGATCGGCATCGTGGCCAAGGAAATCCCCGATCCGCTTGGTTCCGAATTCGGCATCATCGCCGACGAGGCCGCCTATGGCCGCGATGTGTCGGAAAGCCTGAAGGCCTTTGCCGAACGCATGGACAGTCAGGACCTGCGCTTCCTTGCCGTGGCCGTGACGATCCAGCAAACCTCGGGCGGCAACCTGGCCGAGATCCTTGAAGGTCTGGCCAAGGTGGTCCGCGCGCGTTTCAAGCTGTTCCGCCGCGTGCGCGCCATCACGGCCGAGGCGAAATGGTCGGGCATGTTCCTGTCGGCCTTCCCGATCCTTGCGCTGATCATGATCAACGTGATCCAGCCCGACTATTACGACGAGGTGCGCGAGACCGCCGTCTTCGTGCCGGCCGCCCTGGTCGTGGTCGCTTTCCTTATCATCAACGTGATCTTCATGAAGATCATGGTCAACATCAAGGTCTGAACCATGCTTACCGCGTTGAGTGACACCCTCAAGTCCTTCCTTGGTCCGCTTGGCCCGCTGATCGCGATTGGGCTTCTGGGTTTGATGCTGGTGCTGATCGCACTGCCGACGATGCTGAAGAAACAGCGTGACCGCTTTGCCGAGTTGAAGAACGAGGTCCGGTCCGGCAGGGATGACAACGTGGCCCTGCGCCGCGGTGCCGGCGCCGGTGCCGAGAAGCTGGAGCGTTTCGCCCATTTCCTGGAGCCGCAAAAGGCCGAGGAGATGTCGGCGATCCGGCTGAAACTGCTGCGCGCGGGCTACCCGGACAAAAGCGCGGTCCATATGTTCCACGCCGCCAAACTGGTGCTTGGCATCGGCTTGCTGATCCTTGGCCTGATCTACGCCATGCTGAAATCGGCCAATGAAGAGGTCACGACCCAGTCGATGATCCTCTACACCCTGGTCCCGGGCGCGCTTGGCTATTACCTGCCGCAATACTGGGTCAACAAGCGCATGAACAAGCGCCAGACCGAGATCGTTCAGGGCTTCCCCGATGCGCTGGACATGATGCTGGTCTGCGTCGAGGCCGGTCAGTCGCTGGACCAGTCCATCATCCGCGTCGCCAGGGAAAGCCGCGCCGGCTATCCCGCCCTGGCCGATGAATTCGAGCTGGTCAGCCAGGAGGTCAAGGCCGGCAAGGAGCGGGTCACGGTTCTGAAGGACATGTCCGACCGGGTCGGCATCCCGGACGTGGCCTCGTTCGTCACCACGCTGGTGCAATCAGCCACCTTCGGCACCTCGATCGCCGAAGCCTTGCGTGTCTATTCTGCCGACATGCGCGACAAACGCGTGATGCGGGCTGAAGAAAAGGCAAACATGTTGCCCACCAAGCTTACACTTGGCACAATGATGTTCACCGTGCCGCCGCTGTTGATCATTCTGATCGGGCCGTCGGTATATGGCATCGCAACGATGCTGGGGCAGATGGGCAACCACTAAGGGCTGTCGTGACGACGATACGAACAGGCATTGCGTGCTTGATGCTGATCCTGCTGGCCGCCTGTGGCAACATGGGTGGCCCGGGCGTTTCGCGAAACACCCCTTACGGCGTCAACCCCCGCGGCGATGCGGTCGATCCGCTGATCGTCGGGCATCGGCTGATGGCTTCGGGCGAATACGAACTGGCGCTGAAGGCCTATTACGGCGCCGCCGCCAAGCACGGCGTCAATATCGACACGCTGTCGGCCGTCGGCTCTGCCAATCTCAAGCTGGGTCGGCTGGGCCAGGCCGAAAAGATCCTGCGCCGCGCGCTGGAACAGGACCCGACCTTCGTGCCGGCCCTGAACAACCTTGGCGTCGTTCTGATGGAACAGGGCAAGACCGGCGAGGCCAAGCTGGTCTTTCAGGAGGCCTATGCCCTTGACAGTGGCCAATCGGACGCGATCCGCCAGAATTTGATGCGCGCTATCGCCGGAACCGAGGCAAATGTATATGATGCCCCAAAAGAAGAAGAAGGCGAGTACCAGTTGGTGCGGCGTGACAAGGGCCAGTATGTGCTTCTGACGCAGCTCTGATCCGGTCTCGGGCAGTCAACGAAAAGGACGCAAAATGCGCCAAGCAGGTCTTCTCGCGCTGTGCCTTGCCGGCACCGCGCTTCTGGCAGCGTGTGGCGGTGGCGGATCGAACGCCCAGGTGCAACGTGCGCTGAAAGACGTGAACGTCATCGACGAGTCCAATCTGAACGACATCATGCTGACGGTGGGCGACCCGAATGAATCGGTGGCCTATTTCCGCGGCGCGCTGGAAAAGGACCCCGGCCGGGTCGATCTGATGCGCGGACTGGCCAAGTCGCTGTCGCGCGCCGGCAAACCGACCGAGGCCGCGACGGTCTGGGAGAAGGTGATCACCAGCGCCGACGCCACCATGGACGACCGGGTGATGCTGGCCGATGCGCATATCCGCGCCAACCAGTGGGACAAGGCCAAGCAGGTTCTCAGCACCATCCCGCCCACGCATGAGACCTATGACCGCTATCGGCTTGAGGCGATGGTCGCCGACAGCGACAAGAACTGGAAGAAGGCCGACAGTTTCTATGAAATCGCGGCAGGGCTGACCACCAAGCCGGCCGGCGTGCTGAACAACTGGGGCTTCTCCAAGCTGACACGCAAGGACTACGGCGCGGCCGAAAAGCTGTTCGCGGAGTCGCTGAAATACGACCCCACGGTTTTCACCACCAAGAACAACCTTGTGATGGCCCGCGCGGCGCAGCGCAAATACGATCTGCCGGTTGTCGACATGACCCAGACCGAACGGGCGGAGCTTCTCTACACGATGGCGCTTGCGGCCATCAAGCAGGGGGATGTCTCGGTCGGCAAGGGTCTGTTGCAACAGGCCGTCGACACCCACCCGCAGCATTTCGAGGCCGCCGCGCGCAGCCTTGCCGCCCTTGACGCCAATGTGGTGAACTGAATCCCATGGACCAAAGCTATCCCGTCCTCAAGCAGGCCCTGATCCTGCTGCCCTTCGTCCTGCCCATTGCGATCTGGGTCTCCTGGGCCGATCTGAAATTCATGAAGATCCCGAACAAGGCCGTTCTGGCCATGGCGGCGGTCTGGATCGCGCTTGGCTGGCTGTGCGTGCCGCTGAACCTGTATCTGTGGTCCTTCGCCATCATGGCCGGGGCGCTGGTTCTGGGCTTCCTTGGCAACATGATCGGGCTTTTCGGCGCTGGTGACGCGAAATTCGCCGCCGCAATGGCCGGGGTCTTTGTCGGCGGCAACATCTTCCTGATCGCCCTCCTTTACGCCGGCTGTTCGATCCTGGCGCTCGTGCTGCACCGCATCCTGAAGCAGGTTCCGGCGGTCCGCCGCGCCACGCCCGACTGGGAAAGCTGGCGGCGCGAGCGGGTGTTCCCGATGGGGACTGCGCTGACGATGATGCTGGTGCTGTATCTTCTCGCCGCGTTCATGCCCCAAGGCTGACATTTTTGCCGCCTAGACCCCTGTTCGACGCAGTCCGTCTGCGGCGGACCACAAACAGGGGCAGTCGATGAACGTGCAGATCAATCCCGCGCAGGGGGCCACTTCGGGCGTGCAGGCACCTCCCAGCCCGCGCTCGCTGGCGGATGTGGGCATCAACACCGTGATGATGCGGGACATTCTTCTGAAGACGATGTTCCGCACCAACCTGTCGCTGGTCTCGGAAATTGCCCGCGCCATCAGCCTGCCGGTTCCGCTGGCCCAGGACCTGATCGACCTTGCCCGCAGCCAGCGCATGATCGAGGCGACGGGGACGCTGCACGCCACATCCGGCAACGAGATGGGCTATCAGCTGACCGACGGCGGCAAGGCCCGCGCGCTGGATGCGCTGTCACAATCCGAATACTACGGTGCCGTGCCGGTGCCGCTGGACCAGTATCGCGAACAGATCAAGCGCCAGTCGGTGCGCAACATCAAGCTGTCGCGCGACCAGCTGATGAGCGGGATGGGCCATCTGATCCTGCCCCCCGATCTGGTCGGCAACCTTGGCCCGGCGGTGACCTCGGGCCGGTCGATCCTGATGTACGGCCCGCCCGGCAACGGCAAATCCAGCATCTCGCACGGCATTCGCGCCGCGCTTGGCGACAAGGTCTATGTGCCGCGCGCCATCGAATATGCCGGTCAGGTGATCTCGGTCTATGACCCGATCGTGCATTCCGCCGCCGAGAACGTGGTGGATGACCCGAACGCGCTGCGCCGCACCTCGAACCGTTTCGACCAGCGCTATGTCTATTGCGAGCGGCCCTCGGTGATCACCGGCGGCGAGCTGAGCCTCGACATGCTGGACCTTGCCTACAACGCCACCGCCCGCACCTATCAGGCACCGCTGCAGCTGAAGGCGACCGGCGGCATCTTCATCATCGACGACCTTGGCCGTCAGGCAGAGCCGCCGCAGAAGATCGTCAACCGCTGGATCGTTCCGCTGGAGGAAAGCCGCGACATCCTTGCCCTGCAATCGGGAGAGAAATTCACCGTGCCCTTCGACACGCTGGTGATCTTCTCGACCAACTTCCACCCCAACGAGATCTTCGACGGCGCAGCACTGCGGCGGATCTTCTTCAAGATCAAGATCGACGGACCGGACCAGCAGAACTTCCTGAAGATCTTCGCCATGGTGGCGAAGAAGAAGAAGATGCCGCTGGACGAGAAGGCGCTGATGCACCTTCTGAAGGTCAAGTTCCCGACCATCAACAACAATTATGCCAACTACCAGCCGACCTTCCTGATCGACCAGATGATCGCCGTCTGCGACTTCGAAGGGATTCCCTATCAGATGTCGCCCGACCTCATCGACCGGGCCTGGGACAACATGTTCGTGCGGCAGGAAGCCATCGCACACTAGGCCCGGTGGTCCCGCCTAGCGCAGCGCGACCACGTCGCGCTGCCAGGGATCGTCGGCGGCTGCCGAGGCCTCGCGCAGGGGCAGCAACGACGGAAGATGCAGCCAGACCTGCACCTCCTCCGGGCTGTCCTGATCAAGATCCCGGCGCATCCCGATGCGGGTCACCTCATACCGGCAACCCGCGACGGTCAGTTGCTCTACCGCCTGCACGATGAGGGTCAGCCGCAGCGGCGCGACCTCGCCCCAGGCGTGCTGGCTGCCCACCAGCGTGAAAGTGGCACCCGGCACCAGATCGGCGGCCGCGGGCAGCGGCGTCGACCAGTCAAGGCTGACCGGCCCATCCGCACCCGAGTTCCACAAGGGGATCACCCCGGCCTGCGTGCGGAAACGGATCGGAAAGTGTTCCCCCCCGTCGACGGCGATCTCGCTGTCCAGCATCAGCATGTCGCTGGCACGGGACGAGACGGTGTCCGTCGTGCCGTCGTCCCAGACGATACTGCTGATCGTCGAAGGACACGGCCCGGCCAGTGCCGGCCCCGTGGCGGCCAGAAACAGCGCCGCCACACCTGCCCGCATCATTCGATGGCGACCACTTCCTGCGCCCGCATCTTGTCGCCCTCGCGGACCTCGCTGCGCAGGGTGATCAGGGTCGAGGGGTCCAGCCATTTGGTGATCTCGCCCAGATCCTTGCCGGCCTCGTTGTTCTTCACAACCATCTTCAGGACCTGCATCTTGCAGCCGGCGACGGTGATCTCTTCGGTTCCGATGATCTCAAGATCGGTCGTGAAGGGGCGCGGCGGCAGAAAGCCGGGCGTGGTCAGGATCGCTTCGGCGTGGAAGCTTGCGCCGGGGGTCATCTCGGCCAGTGTCGGCAGGGCGTCCTTCCATTCGAAGACCGCCCCTTCGCCATCACGAAGCGCCGAGACGGTGAAGACCCCGGCATGGACGGTCATCTCCACCTCCTTGCCGGACTCGACAACGGTCTGGCGGTAGCGGATCGTATCGCCCTCATGGCCCAACACCTCGATCACGGCACCGGAATCGAAGGTGACCTTGCTGGGGGCGGTGCCTGCGGGCAGGCAGTCGGCCAGAAGGGGGGCTGCCATCAGCGGGACGACAAGCGGCGACAGAAGGGCTGCAAGCAATGCGGGGCGGGTCATCGGTCTCTCCTGAACTCGGCACCCGACCTTAGCGCGGAACACCCTGCCTGCGGATGAAAACTTCCGTCATCCGGGCTATTGCAGTTCCGTCAGCGCGTAGGAGTAGCGGGCGCCGGTGTCCTCTTCGGTTGACTCGCTCCGGAATGAGATCATGGCGTCCGGGGCGTAGAGGATGACCCCCTCGGAGGCCTTCTTTCCCTTGAGCCAAACCGCCTTGCGGAACTCGACCACCTGATAGCGGCAGTCCTCCCAATCAAGTGTCTGTTTGCCCAATATCTCGACTTCGATCGCAACCGGCTGCGAAGCCTTGCCCTTCTCGGTTTTCTGGCCTTCGACCCGCGCCTTGCCGCCCGAGGCGGCGATCTCGGCCAGGGACGGCAGCGGATCGTCCCACTGGTAGTCGACATTGAACGTCTCGCTGCGATGGTCCAGCGGCCAGACCCCGTCCTTCACCCGGGACGTCAATTCGCCGCTGCGATAGGTCAGCACATCGCCGTCCCGACCCAGATATTCAAGCACGGACGCCGTGCCGTAGATGGCTTTTCCGGGCATTTCGTCGGCGGTAAAACAGCCCGCTGACGCAGGACCGGCAGCAAGCACGACAGCAAGGACGGTGGCACGCATCAGCCGAACTCCCGCAGGCCTTCCTCGGTGACGATGGCGTCAAGCTGCTGGTCGAAGGCATCTATCGGCACCTCGTCCACCTCTTGCGCGGCGAAGGCGAAGCCAACGGCCAGCGTGGGGCGTTTGGCGCGCAGGGCCTCCAGCGTGCGGTCGTAGAAACCACCGCCATAGCCCAGCCTGTAGCCGCGCGCGTCAAAGGCCAGAAGCGGCACGATAAGCACGGCAGGTTCGACCCAGGCGCCCTCGGCCGGGATCTGGGTGCCAAAGCCGCCATCCTCCATCGCGCAGCCGGGCGACCATTCGCGGAACTTCAGCGGCTGCGCAGGACCGGGGATCACCGGCACCCCCACCACGCCGCGATGCGCCGCCATGGCGGGCAAAGGGTCGATCTCGGTCCGCATCGGCAGGTATCCCGACAGCGGCACGCCGAAATGCCGGGCAAGGTAGTCGGCCAAAATCTCGGCCGCCTGCCCCTGCCCGCGGGCGAAGGCCTCTTTCCGTGCCGCAAAGGCCGCCTTGCGGGCCAGGGCTTTCACATCCGTCATAGCAGCATCACCGTCGCCAGCCCCAGAAAGACGAAAAAGCCCATCACATCGGTCAGGGTCGTCACGAAAGTCCCCGAGGCCAGCGCCGGGTCGAACCCCAGCCGGTCCAGCGTCAGCGGCACCACCACCCCGCCAAGGGCAGCGACGACCTGGTTCACCATCATCGCCATCCCCAGCACCACACCGATGTGATAATCGCCAAAGATCAGCATTCCCGCCACCCCGAGTATGGCGGCAAGCCCCAGTCCGTTCAGCAGACCTGCAAACAGCTCGCGCCGGACGATCCGCGCGGCGTTGGAGCGGGTCAGGTCGCGGGTGGCCAACCCGCGCACCGCAACGGCAAGCGACTGGGTTCCCGCAATCCCCCCGGTCGAGGCGACGATGGGCATCAGCGCCGCCAGCACCACGATCTGGGTTATGGTGGCCTCGAACTGGCCGATCACCATGGCCGAAAGCGAGGCCGTGAACAGGTTGACCACCAGCCACGGCAGGCGCTGGCGCGCCGTGGCCGCCGGCCCGTCCTGGATCGAGCTTTCGTCGCCCACCCCGGCCAGACGCAGCATGTCTTCCTCATGCTCTTCGTCCAGCACGTTCATCGCATCGTCGATGGTGATGACGCCCACCAGCCGCCCGTCGACATCCACCACCGGGCAGGAGATCAGGTGATACTGGTTGAAGATATAGGCGACATCGGCCTCTTCATCGGTGGCCTTGACCGTGCGGAAGCTTTCCTCGGTGATGTCGCGCAGCCGGGCCGAGCGGGCCGAGGAAAGCACGCGGCCAAGGGTGACATAGCCCGTGGGCTTCATTCTCGGGTCGGTCAGGATCACATGATAGAACTGGTCGGGCAGCCCCTCGGCGCCGCGCAGCCAGTCGATGGCCTCACCCACGGTCCAGTGTTCGGGGGCCACCACCACTTCGCGCTGCATCAGGCGGCCGGCGGAATACTCCGGGTAGGCCATTGCCTGCTCGACCGCGAGCCGGTCGGCATCCTCCAGCGCATCAAGGATGCGCTCCTGTGCCGGCTCGTCCAGGTCTTCCAGAATGTCGACGACGTCGTCGGTGTCCAGCTCGCGGACGGCTTCGGCCACCACGTCATCCGGCAGCGCCTCGATCACTTCCTCACGGATCGACTCATCGATTTCCGACAGGATCTCGCCATCGATCCCGCCATGCCACAGCGCCAAAAGCGCCTGCCGTTCGGACGATCCGATCTGTTCCAGAAGGTCGGCGATGTCGGCGGCGTGCAAGGGTTCCAGCAGCGCCTCAAGCCGGGCCGCATCCCGCGCCTCGACAGCCGAAAGAACGGCCTCCAGCGTGGCATGGGCCTGCGCTTCCTCGTCGCGCTCTGTCCGATCTTCCGCCATCAAGCCCCCTGAACGATTTCCCGACCTTACCGGAAGCAGTTTCAGGGAAACAGGGGCAAGGCGCAGATTCCCTTTCGTGCGCGACAGCCTATGCTGTCCGGGTTGTGCTGACAGGGGTGTCTATGGCCGATCTTCTTCTGGGGCAGGTGCTGTCCTTCACCGCCGATCCTTTTGCGCAAGGCCCCGAGGCCGCCCGCCACATCGCCGACGGCGCAGTGCTGGTCGAAGGCGGCCGCATCGCCGCGGTCGGAGAGGCGGCCGCCCTGAAGGCCGCGCATCCGCAGGCGACCCGGCACGACCACGGCCGCGCGCTGATTTCGGCCGGGTTCGTCGATGCCCATGTGCATTACCCGCAGACTGCCATGATCGCGTCATGGGGCAAGCGGCTGATCGACTGGCTGAACGACTATACCTTCCCCGAAGAGATGCGCTTTGCCGATCCGGCCTATGCCGACGAGATCGCCAGCCGCTATCTGGATCTGGTGCTGGACAACGGCACCACGACGGTGTGCAGCTATGCCACGATCCATCCCGCCTCGGTAGATGCGATCTTTTCGGCGGCGCAGGCGCGGGGGCAAAGGATCTACGCCGGCAAGACCTGCATGGACCGGAACGCGCCGGCAGGCCTTCTGGACACCGCGAAATCCGCCTATGACGACAGCAAGGCGCTCTTGCACAGATGGCACGGGGTGGACCGGCTTTCCTATGTCATCACGCCCCGATTCTCGCCCACCTCGACGCCCGAGCAACTGGCGGCGATGGGGCAGTTGTGGAAGGAACATCCCGACTGCCTGATGCAGACGCATCTTTCCGAACAGACCGACGAGATTGCCTGGGTGAAAGAGCTTTTTCCCCACTCGCGCGACTATCTCGACACCTATGAGACGCAAGGGTTGCTGCGCGAAGGCGCGCTTTACGGCCACGCGATCCACCTGACCCAGCGCGAGAAGGACCGATTGATCGAGGCCGGCGCCTCGTTGATCCATTGCCCGACCTCGAACACCTTCATCGGATCGGGCCTGTTCGACATGTCGCTGGCGCATCGCCTGCGCGTGGGGCTTGCGACAGACACCGGCGGCGGTTCCAGCTTTTCCATGCTGCGCACCATGGCGGCGGCCTATGAGATCGGCCAGCTGCGCGGGCAGGCGCTGCATCCGTCGCATCTGTGGTGGCTGGCCACGCAAGGTTCGGCCCGGGCGCTGCATGCCGACCATCAGATCGGCAATATCGCCCCGGGGCTTGAGGCCGACCTGGTGGTGATTGACCTCGCCTCCACCTTCGCCATCGAACAGGCCACCCGCCGGGCCGAGACGATCTGGGAGCAGCTTTTCCCGACCATCATGATGGGCGACGACCGTGCCATCCGCGAGGTCTGGGTCGGCGGCCGCAAGCGCGGCTGACCGGGCACCGGGCCAGCCTGCGCGGCAGCAAGGCATCCTGCCGGGCCGCCGCGCGCGCCTCCGGGGAACCCCTTGCATCTGTCCCCGGCGGCCTGCTAGGCCCTTGCCATGCTCTCCTACCAACATGCCTTCCATGCCGGTAATCTGGCCGATGTGCAGAAGCACGCGCTTCTGGCATGGGTGCTTGACTATCTGACCCGGAAAGACAAACCGCTTTCCTATATCGAGACCCACGCCGGGCGCGGGCTTTATCGTCTGTCCGGGGCCGAGGCGCAGAAGACCGGCGAGGCGGCGCAGGGCATCCTGAAGCATTCGGACTGGTTCCCCGCCGACCACCCCTATGCGCAGCGGCTTCAGGAAACCCGGGCGATGTATGGCGCAGACAGCTATCCCGGCTCACCGCTTCTGGCGGCCCTTGGCCTGCGCGAGACCGACACCATCCATCTGGCCGAACTGCATCCGCAGGAACATGCGGCCCTTGCGGAATGCCTTGCCCCATGGGGGGCGCATATCCACAAGGCGGACGGGCTGGATCTGGCGCTGGCGCTGTGCCCGCCGACACCGCGCCGCGGCCTTCTGCTCTGCGATCCGCCCTATGAGGTGAAAGACGACTACGACAGGATTCCCCGCGTCTTCGCCCAGCTGGCGCGCAAGTGGAACGTCGGCCTGCTGGTCCTGTGGTATCCCATCCTGCGCGACGGGCCGCATCTGCCGATGCTGCGCGCCCTTCAGGCGCAACACCCCGACCACCTGACCCATGAGGTCCGCTTCCCCCCGGCCCGCGAGGGTCATCGCATGGTCGGATCGGGCATGATCTTCGCCAACCCGCCCTGGGGTCTGGCGGAAGAAGCCGCGCGGCTGACCGGCCTTTACAACGCGTTGACGTAACGGAACCCTACACGCCTGATGTCTTGGCAAAGACCGCCGCCGGCGCCCTGACCCGCCGGCCCATCCCGGCCGGCACATTGCGCATCGGTCCGGGGTGCATGACCCCGCCGTGACGGCTGGCGCAACGCCCGCGAACGCCCTATCTTCGCGGGATGTTCGAAAACTTCCTGCGCAATCTTCTGGCCCCCGAGCCACCCCGCCTGCCCGAGGCAGAGGCCCATCTGGCGCTTGCCGCCCTGATGGTGCGGGCCGCCCGCACCGACGGGCTTTATGCCGCCGAAGAGGTGGAGCGGATCGACCGCGTGCTGATGACGCGGCTTTCCATCGATGCCTTCGCGGCCGCCAAGCTGCGGGCCGAGGCGGAAGAGCTGGAAGCACAGGCCCCGGACACCGTGCGCTTCACCCGCGCGCTGAAGGAAGCGACGGCGCTTGAGGATCGCGCCTCTCTGATGCAGGCGCTGTGGTCGGTGGCGCTGGTCGATGGCCTGCGCGACGCCGAGGAGGACCGGCTGATGCGGCTGGTCGCCAATCTTCTGGGCCTGACCGACGTGGACAACGCCCATGCCCGCCAGCGGGCCTGGCAAGGTCTGCAACAGGAATGATCGCCAGCCTTGGGATGTATGATTTCGGTGCCGCGCAGGCGGCGTATGACCGGCTTTGGGCGGGCATCCGCGACCGGCTGCGCGCGGCAGGCCTGCAGGCGCCCGAGGCGCTGACACGGGGCGAGGATGCCTATTGGCCCGCCTGGGAAAGCCCGGATCTGCTTTTGTCGCAGACATGCGGCTATCCTTACCGCGCCCGGCTGCATGGCCGGGTCGCCTTGGTCGGGTCACCGGATTACGGCCTGCCCGGCTGTCCGCCCGGGCATTACCGGTCGATCTTCGTGGCGCGGGCGGACGATCCGCGCGCGGCCCTGCCCGATTTCGCCACAGCGCCGCTGGCCTTCAACGAGGACATGTCGCAGTCCGGCTGGGCGGCCCCGGCGCATCACCTCTTGTCGCTGGGCCTCACGCCATCGCCCCGGCTGCGCACCGGCAGCCACCGCGCCTCGGCCGCGGCGGTTGCGGAAGGGCGAAGTGATCTTGCCGCGCTGGATGCGCTGACATGGGAGATGATGCAAGGGCTGGACCCGGCCGCCGCCCGGCTGAAAGTGGTGGCCGCGACGGCACCGACCCCTGCCCTGCCCTTCATCGCCGGCCCCGGCCACGACGGAGCCGCCCTGCTTGCCGCCCTGCGGCAGGCGGTTTGCGCGCTGACACCCGAGGACCGGGCGACCCTGCACCTGCGCGGGATTGTGGAGATCCCCGCCGAATCCTATCTCGCCGTTCCCACGCCGCCGGCCCCCCGGCAGTTTGGTATGCCCGATTGATCAAATCGACGCCACGGCAGCCTTTCACCGGCTGAATCGCCGTTGCAATGCATCGAAATCTGCGCCCTATTGAACGAAAGAAGCATGCCCGGACAGGCGCATAGAACGCCGCCGGACCACCAGGGGATACGAAGGGGAGCCATGGCCGACACCCCCGTGATAGAAATTCGCGACCTGCACAAATCCTATGGCAACCTTGAGGTGCTCAAGGGCGTCGATCTGGTGGCGCCGCGGGGCAATGTCATCTCATTGATCGGATCGTCGGGGTCGGGAAAGTCCACCCTCCTGCGCTGCTGCAACCTGCTTGAGGACAGCCAGCAGGGCAGCATCCGGTTCGAAGGCGAAGAGGTGCATTGGAAAGGGGCCGGCCATCACCGCCACCCCAGCGACCGCGCGCAGGTGACGCGCATCCGCACCAACCTGTCGATGGTGTTCCAGCAGTTCAACCTGTGGTCACACCTCACCGTCCTGCAGAACGTGATGGAGGCGCCGGTCACGGTGCTGAGGCGCGATCCGAAAGAGGTGGAGGAAAACGCCCGCAAGTATCTCGCCAAGGTCGGCATCGCCGAGAAGGCCGATGCCTGGCCAGCGCAGCTGTCGGGGGGCCAGCAGCAGCGCGCCGCCATTGCCCGCGCCCTGTGCATGGAGCCGCGCGCGCTGTTGTTCGATGAACCGACCTCGGCGCTTGACCCTGAACTGGAGCAGGAAGTCGTCAGGGTTATCAAGGCCCTGGCCGATGAGGGCCGCACCATGCTTCTTGTCACCCATGACATGAAGCTGGCCGCCGATTGCAGCGATCATGTCATCTTCCTGCACAAGGGCCGGATCGAGGAGCAGGGCCCGCCGGCCCAGCTTTTCGGCAATCCGCAGACCGAACGCCTGCGCGGCTTCCTGTCCGCCACGGCGGCGTAAGGGGGCCGCATGGGTTGCTTTGCCTCCGTCTCGGCCCTGGGCGCCACGCTGACCCTTGCGGCGGCGGGCGACGGGCACCTGACGATCGGCACCGAAGCCCCCTTTCCGCCCTATATGGAAGTGGCCGAAGACGGCAGCCTGACCGGCTTTGAATACCAGCTTATGCAGGAGATCTGCGCCCGTGAGAAATTCACCTGCGACTGGCAGCGGGTGAATTTCGAAGAGCTGATCCCCGGCGTGATGGAGGGCCGTTTCGACGTGGTTCTGGGCGGCATGGCGATCACGCCGGAACGCCGCGCGAAAGTCGCCTTCACCATTCCCTACCAAAGCTCGAGCGATACCGAATGGTTCGTGGGCCTGGCCGATGCGCCCCAGCCCGAAAGCGCGAAGATCGCCGTGCAGTCGGGCACGTTGCATGAAACCTTCCTGCGGACGGGCGGCTATGACTTCCAGACCTTCACCACGGAATCCGCCACGCTTCAGGCGGTGATCGCCGGCAGCGCCGATCTGGCCTTCGGACCCTATTCCGCCCGGCCCGATCTGGAACCGATGATGGAGGCCGCCGGGATCAGCCCGCTTTACGATGTCATGCTGACGGATGAGGGCACCGGCATGGCGGTCTGCAAGGGCAATGACGACCTTCTGAAACAGCTGAACGCCGCCATAGAGACGATGCTGGCCGACGGCACCATCGCCGAACTTCAATCCATCTGGTTCTGACCAGAACCTGCAACCGAAACCGCACGCAAAACCAAAGGGAGACTCAAATGAAAAAGCTGCTTCTTGCCACGGCCCTCGTGGCCCTCGGCTCCGGCGCCTTCGCGCAGGACTCGATCAAGATCGCCACCGAAGGCGCCTATGAGCCCTACAACTACATCGATCAGGCCACCGGCAAGCTGGTCGGCTTCGAGATCGACCTGGCCGCCGAGATCTGCAAGCGCGCCAATCTGACCTGCGAAGTGGTCCAGAACGAATGGGATTCCATCATCCCGAACCTGCAATCGGGCAACTACGATGCCATCATGGCCGGCATGTCGATCACCGCAGAGCGTGAGAAGGTGATCATGTTCTCGGAAAACTACACCCCGCCGTCGAAATCGGCCTACATGGCCGCTTCGGCTGACGCCAATATCGGCGAAGGCGCGGTGGTCTCGGCGCAGATCTCGACCATCCAGTCGGGCTATATCGCCGAACAGGCCGGCGTGACGCTTTTGGAATTCGCCTCGCCGGACGAAACCGTCGCCGCGGTGAAGAACGGCGAGGCGGACGCCGTCTTCGCCGACAAGGACTATCTGGTTCCGATCGCGGGCGATTCGGGCGGCGCGCTGGTCATGCTGGAGGGCAAGGACGTGGCGCTTGGCGGCGGCATCGGGGTTGGCCTGCGCCAGTCGGACACCGAACTGAAAGGCAAGTTCGACGCTGCCATCCAGTCGATGAAGGCCGACGGCAGCCTGAACACGCTGATCGAGCAGTACTTCGGCCCGCAAGCCGAAAAGTTCTGATCGCATGAGGGGCGGCCTTCGGGCCGCCCCGTTGCGCTTGACCCGCGATGTTCGAATATTGCGCCGATCCCCGCTCGCTTGAAGGGCTGACCTGGCTGAGTTGCTATCTGACAACGGCAACGCATTTCAGCTTTTACTGGTCCTTTGCTACCGTCCTTCTGCTGCTTGTCGTCACGGCGCCCCTGGCGCTGGCCTTCGGCTTTGCCGGCGCCTCGGCCGCAAGGTCGCATGTGGCGCCCGTCAGCTGGCTGGGCCGCATCTATATCGCGGCCGTGCGCGGCGTGCCCGACATCGTGTTCTTTCTGTTCTTCGTCATCGCGCTGGATCAGGGGCTTGAGTGGTTCAAGCATCTCTTCGTCTGCGAGGACCTGTCGCAACCCGTCTGGAACAATGGCGAATTCCGGGTCTGTCCGGCGGCGAAGGTGCCTGCTGGCAGCGCGTCTCCGGCCATCGTCACCGCCTATTCCTTCGGTCTTGCCGTCACCACCTTCGCCATCGTCTTCGGCGCCTTCGCAGCCAATGTGCTGTACGGCGCCATGAATGCCGTGCCGCGCGCGCAGCTTGAAACGGCCGAAGCTTACGGCATGTCGCACCGGCAGGTGTTCCGCAAGATTCTGGTGCCGCAGATGTGGATCTACGCCCTGCCCGGCCTGTCGAACCTGTGGCTGATCCTGATCAAGGCGACGCCGCTGCTGTTCCTTCTGGGGATCAAGGACGCGGTCTATTGGGCGCGTGAACTGGGCAGCGCCAAGACCTCGGGCAACAACCCCTATCCGCATGGCGACTGGCGGCTGTTCTATTTTCTTGCCCTTCTGGTCTTCTACCTTGTCTCGACCCGTGTGTCCGAAATCGTGCTGGCGCGGATCAGGCGCCGCCTGTCGCGCGGTCAGGCCACCCGCGCCGGCGAAGAGATGCGCAAGGGAGGGGTCACCGCATGAGCTGTTGGGAAACCCTGCAATCCTACGCCTTCCGCTCGCTTGGCTACGGCGAGCGGCTTTTGCCGCGTGAGGGCTTCGACCTTTGCCAGCAGTTCACCCTGATCGGGTCGGGGCTGATCTGGAACATCTACTTCGGCGCGCTGTCGCTGGCCTGCGGCTTCCTTCTTGCCAATGCGCTGGCGCTGGCCAAGGCCAGCCGGTCGCCCTTCGCCCGCAAACCGGCGGAATGGTTCATCTTCGTCTTCCGCGGCTCGCCGCTCTTCATCCAGTTCTTCTTGGCCTATGAGGCGCTGGTGCTCTTGCCGAAAGCCGGGATCGACGTGTTCGGCATCCACCTTGACACCTCATGGACCACAAGGGCCTGGGCCGGGGCGCTGTTCGTCCTGTTCCTGAACACTGCCGCCTATTCGGCCGAGATCTTCTATGGCGCGCTGAAGTCGATCCCCAAAGGCGACCTTGAGGCGGCCGAAGCCTATGGCCTGTCGGGCTGGTCGAAGTTCATCCGCATCGAATGGCCCACCATGCTGCGGCTGGGCTGGCCTGCCTATACCAATGAGGCGATCTTCCTCTTCCATGCCACGACGCTGGTATATTTCTCGGGCTTCCCGGCCTTCCAGCAAAGGGGCGATGCGCTTTATTACGCGAATTACTTCGCGGACAAGACCTTCAACCCCTTCGTCCCCTATCCTATCGTCGCCTTCTACTTCATCTGCCTGACCCTCTTGATCACCTGGGCCTACGGCGCGATGAACCGGCGGCTGAACCGGCATCTGCCATCGAACCAGAGGCAGAAAATCCGCTTGCGTCCGAACCTCGTCCGGTAGTAGGCTGGATTTGATCAAATTATCCGGGCACCCGCCCGGACCCAGGGGCAAAGCCGCAAATGGCGCCCTTCGGGAAGGCGATCAATACAAGGGAAGGACCAAGGGCATGGTCCGAACTTGCGCATCAGGCGGGCCTTGGCGGGCCCGGGGCGCGGGGTCCGTGCTCTTCCTGATTTGACATGACGATGAAAGATTACCTGCGCAAGCACCCCGACGTGCGAACCATCCGTGTGGCCGCGGCAGACCTCAACGGTCAGGCCCGCGGCAAGCGCGTCCCCGCCCGTTTCGCCGACAAGGTTGTGAAAGACGGCACCCGCTTCCCCTTCTCGGTGCTGAACCTCGACATCTGGGGCGAGGATATCGACGACAGCCCGCTGGTCTTCGAGCAGGGCGACCAGGACGGCGTGCTGAAGCCGACGGAACGCGGCTTCATGCCGATGCCCTGGCTGGAGGCGCCGACCGCCCTTCTGCCGATCTGGATGTTCCGCGAGAACGGCACCCCCTATGAAGGCGACCCCCGCCATGCCCTGCGCGCCGTGGTGGACCGCTACAAGGAACGCGGCCTGACCCCGGTCTGCGCCATCGAGCTGGAATTCTTCCTGATCGACGATTCCGGCAAGACGATGCAGGTCCCGGCCTCGCCCCGCTCGGGCAAGCGCAGGAAGGCGGCCGAGACGCTGTCGATCCGCGCTCTGGACGCCTTCGACACCTTCTTCACCGATCTCTATGACGCCTGCGAGGCGATGGACATCCCGGCCGACACCACCACCTCGGAGACGGGCCTCGGCCAGTTCGAGGTGAACCTGATGCATTGCGACGACGCCCTGCGCGCCGCCGACGATGCCTGGCTGTTCAAGATGCTGGTCAAGGGGCTGGCCCGGCGCCACGGCTTTGCCGCAAGCTTCATGGCCAAGCCCTATCAGGATTATTCCGGCTCGGGCCTGCATACGCATTTCTCGGTGCTGGACCAGAAGGGCGACAACATCTTTGACTCGGGCGGCCCCAAGGGGACGGCGCAGCTGCGCCATGCCGTGGCCGGTTGTCTTGAGGCGATGCACGATTCCACCCTGCTCTTCGCCCCCCACCTGAACAGCTATGAGCGGCTGGTTCCGGGCAAACACGCCCCGACCGCCATTGCCTGGGGCTATGAGAACCGCACCGCCGCGATCCGCATCCCCGCCGGCAACCCCGCCGCGCGGCGGATCGAGCACCGCGTCGCGGGCGGCGATGTGAACCCCTATCTGATGCTGGCCGCGATCCTGGGCGCCGCGCTGTCCGGCCTTGAGGATGCCAAAGAGCCGCCGGCGCCGATCACCGGCAACGCCTATGCGCTGGACCTGCCGCAGATTCCCGCGACATGGGAAGCCGCGATCGACGCTTTCGAGAACTCGGACCTGCTCTACCGCTTCCTGCCCAAGGAGATCATCCGCAACATGGTGCAGACCAAGCGCCAGGAGATGCACTACATCGCCGAACTGACGCCGGAAGAGCGGGTGGAACTGTATCTCGACACGGTCTGACCGCTTCCCGTCGCCTTCGGCTTCCCGTCGCGCGTGACGAGAGGCCGAAGGCGACGCAAAAGCCGTTGCAATACCGTCACGATCCCCCTTGACCGCGCCCCCCGACAGCACCCACCTTGAAGGCAAACCACAGGACGACACAGATGCAGATCGGCATCCTCCAGACCGGCGAATCCCCCGACGTCCTGCGCGACGAGATGGGGGACTACCCGGATTTCTTCGAGACGCTCCTGGCCGGCAAGGGGCTGACCTTCAGACGCTGGGCGGTTCTGCGGAACGACTTCCCCAAGGACGTCCACGACTGCGACGGCTGGCTGATCACCGGCTCGCGCTTCGGCGCCTATGAGCCGCACCCCTGGATCCCGCCGCTCGAGGAATTCATCCGCGCCGCCTATGCCGCGCATGTGCCGGTGGTGGGTGTCTGCTTTGGCCACCAGATCATCGCCCAGGCCATGGGCGGCAAGGTGCAGAAATATGCCGGCGGATGGTCGGTCGGGGCCACCGAATACGATTTCGGCGATGAAAAGCTGACCCTGAACGCCTGGCATCAGGATCAGGTCGTGGAGAAACCCGACAGCGCCACGGCAATTGCCCATACCGATTTCTGCGCCAATGCGGCACTTCTCTATGACGACCGCATGTTCACGGTGCAGCCGCACCCCGAATTCCGCAAGGAGTTCATGGAAGGGCTGATCCGCTATCGCGGCCCGGGCCTTGTGCCCGATGCCATCCTGGAAGGCGCGACCCAACGCATCGACCGGCCTCTGGACAGCCCGAAAATGGCCGACCGCATCGCCCGCTTCTTCCTTGACCACCAGACCACCAAGACCGAAGCCTAAGATCACTGGGGCCGAGAAGCTCCGCGCCCGAACGCGCGGGGGCCACCCCCCCAACACCAGTGTGACATATGTCCAAATGGACCGACCAGCTGCCGCAGGCGGCGCGCGACTACATCGGCAACCGCCGTGTGGATGAAGTCGAATGCATCATCGGCGACATCGCGGGCGTAGCCCGCGGCAAGGCGATGCCGGCGGCGAAATTCGCCAAGCAGACCAACTACTTCCTGCCGAATTCGATCTTCCTGCAAACCATCACCGGCGAATGGGCCGACAACCCGTTCGATGCCTTCACCGAACCGGACATGATCCTCGAGCCGGACTGGTCGACCGCCACCGCCGCGCCCTGGACCGCCGACATCACCCTGCAGGTGGTGCACGACGCCAAGGACCAGGACGGCAATCTTGTCCCCTTCAGCCCCCGCAACGTGCTGCGTCGCATCGTGGGCCTTTACGCGGCCCAGGGCTGGAAACCCGTGGTCGCCCCCGAGATGGAGTTCTTCCTGACCGCCCGCAACGTGGACCCGAACCAGCCGGTGATCCCGCCGATGGGGCGCTCGGGCCGCCGGGCGGCGGGCAAGCAGGCCTATTCGCTGTCGGCGGTGGACGAATACGGCAAGGTTATCGACGATATCTACGATTTCGCCGAAGCGCAGGGCCTTGAAATCGACGGCATCCTGCAGGAAGGCGGCGCCGGCCAGATCGAACTGAACCTGGCCCATGGCGACCCGATCCGGCTGGCGGACGAGGTGTTCTTCTTCAAGCGGCTGATCCGCGAGGCGGCGCTGCGCCACGATTGCTTTGCCACCTTCATGGCCAAGCCGATCGCCGACGAGCCGGGGTCTGCGATGCATATCCACACCTCGGTCGTGGACAGCAGGACTGGCAAGAACATCTTCGCCGGCCCGAAGGGCGTGGAGACCGAGGCCTTCCTGAACTTCATCGGCGGGATGCAGAAACACCTGGGCGCCGCCGTGGCGCTGTTCGCACCCTATGTGAACAGCTACCGCCGCTACGTCCCCGATTTCGCAGCCCCGATCAATCTGGAATGGGGCCGCGACAACCGCACCACGGGCCTGCGCATCCCGATTTCGGGCTCGGCCGCGCGGCGGGTCGAGAACCGTCTGCCGGGGATGGACTGCAACCCCTATCTCGGCATCGCTTCAACCCTTGCCTGCGGCTATCTGGGGCTGGTGAACAAGGTGCAGGCGCGGCCCGAATTCAGCGGTTCGGCCTATATCGACTCCGAGGACATCCCGGCGACCCTTGGCGATGCGCTGGACCTGCTGGAAGAGGACACCGCCTTGCAGGAGGTGGTCGGTGTGGATTTCTGCAAGGTCTACGATTCGGTCAAGCGCAACGAATACAAGGAATTCCTTCAGGTTATCAGCCCTTGGGAGCGTGAGCATCTGCTCCTGAACGTCTGATGGCCCTGAATCTTCTTCACGCCAACGACCGGGCGGGGGAATACCCGCCCAGCTGGTATGCCGCGACCGCCGTGCCGCTGGCCCCCTTTGCGCCCCTGCAAGGGGCGGCCACCGCCGACATCTGCATTGTCGGCGGCGGCTACACCGGGCTGTCGGCAGCCCTGCACGCGGCGCAAAAGGGCCTGTCGGTGGTCTTGCTTGAGGCGCACCGCGTCGGCTTCGGCGCCTCGGGGCGCAATGGCGGGCAGGTCGGATCGGGGCAGAGGCAGGACCAGGTCTGGATCGAGAAAGCCGTCGGGCGCGACACCGCCCGGCAGCTGTGGGACATGGCGCAGGACGCCAAGGCGCTGGTGCAGGATCTGATCCAGACCCATGCCATGCCGGACACGAACTGGACTCCCGGCATCGCCCATGCCTGCTGGACCGATGCCGAGGTCCGCGAGACGCATCAATATGCCGAGAAGCTGCGCCGCGACTATGGCTATGACCGGATCGAGCCGCTGGACCGCGACGGCATCCGCAGGCTGATCGGGTCCGAGGTCTACAAGGGCGGCGAGATCGACCGAGGCGGCGCCCATATCCACCCGCTGAACTACGCCATCGGGCTGGCCAAGGCCGCCGCGAGGGCCGGTGCCCGCCTGCATGAAGGCAGCGAGGTGCTGGAAATCCGGCAGGCCGCGAAACCCGTGGTGATCACCGCGCAAGGGTCGGTCACCTGCGGAACCGTGCTTCTGGCCGGCAATGGCTATCTTGGCGGGCTGGAGCCACGGGTCTCGGCCAAGGTCATGCCGATCAACAACTTCATCCTGGCGACCGAGCCTTTGGCGGATCGCGCCAAGGGCATCCTGTCGGAGCCCGTTGCGGCACATGACACGAAGTTCGTGGTGAATTACTGGCGGCTCAGCCATGACAACCGGCTGCTGTTCGGCGGCGGCGAGAGTTACGGCTACCGCTTTCCCGACATCGTGAAAGCCGTGTCGAAACCGATGCTTGAGGTTTACCCCCAATTGAAGGGCGTGAAGATCGACCACGCCTGGGGCGGCACGCTTGCGATTACCCTGAACCGGATGCCCTGCTTCACCAACCCGCAGCCGAACGTTCTGTCGGCCTCGGGCTATTCCGGCCATGGCGTGGCGCTGGCCTGTCTTGCCGGCAAGTTTCTGGCCGAGGCGGCGGCCGGTCGCTCTGCCGGGTTCGATCTGATGGCCGGCCTGCCGCAGCCCCGTTTCCCCGGCGGCGCGATGCTGCGCTGGCCGATGCTGGTGGCGGCGATGACCTGGTATTCGATGCGCGACCGTCTGGGGCTTTGATCGCCGGTAGCGGGGGCCAGCCCCCGCACCCCCGGGATATTTCGGCCAAGATGAAGGGTTTTCGCCTTCATTCTGGTACAAGTATCCTCGGGGGTCCGGGGGGGAAGCCCCCCCGGCCGCCTGCCACCCTCGACTCGGGCGCCGCAAAGGCCCATATCTTTCCAATGTCGCTGCCACCCGGTTTCCTTGACGAATTGCGCACCCGCGTTTCGCTTTCCGCCGTTGTCGGGCGGAAGGTCACATGGGACATGCGCAAGTCGAACATGGCCAAGGGCGACTGGTGGGCGCCCTGCCCGTTCCATCAGGAGAAATCCGCATCCTTCCATGTGGATGACCGCAAGGGCTATTACTATTGCTTCGGCTGCCATGCGAAGGGGGATGCTCTCACCTTCATCAAGGAGACGGCCAATCTGTCCTTCATGGAGGCGGTGGAGGAACTGGCGCGCGAGGCCGGGATGACCATGCCCGCCCGCGACCCGAAGGCTGCGGAAAAGGCCGACCGGCGGACACAGCTGGCGCAGGTGGTCGAAGAGGCGGTGAAGTTCTACCGCCTGCAATTGAAGACCGGGGCCGGAGGCGAGGCCCGGACCTATCTGGCCGAGAAGCGCCGCCTCTCCGAGGCGGCCTGGGATCGGTGGGAGATCGGCTGGGCACCGGACAATGCCCAGGCGGTGATCGAAGTGCTGGCCGCGAAGGGGTTTTCACAAGATCTCATGGTGGCCTCTGGCGTGGTCGCCAGGACCGACTCGGGCCGGGTCTATGACCGCTTCCACAGCCGCATCATCTTTCCGATCCGCGATGCGCGGGGCCGCGCCATATCCCTTGGCGGGCGCAGCCTCGACCCGAACGCCCGTGCGAAATACCTGAACGGACCGGAGACCGAACTGTTCGACAAGGGCCGCAACCTGTTCAACCAGTCGCCCGCGCGTGAGGCGGCCGGCAAGGGGCAACGGCTGATCGTGGCCGAAGGCTATATGGATGTGATCGCGCTTTCCGAAGCCGGCTTTACGGCGGCGGTCGCCCCCCTTGGCACCGCTGTCACCGAAGACCAGTTGCGGCTGATCTGGCGCATCGCGGATGAGCCGATCATCGCGCTGGACGGCGACACTGCCGGCCTGCGCGCCGGTCTGCGGGTGGTGGATCTGGCCTTGCCGCTCTTGGAGGCCGGCAAGGCGCTGCGCTTTGCGCTTCTGCCCGGCGGCATGGACCCCGACGATCTGATCAAGGCCGAAGGCGCGCCCGCGATGCAGCAGGTTCTGGATGAAGCGCAGCCCATGGTGCGCCTGTTGTGGCAGCGCGAGACCGAAGGCCGCATCTTCGACTCGCCCGAGCGCAAGGCCGCACTGGACAAAAGCCTGCGCACCACGCTGAAGCGTATCGCCGACCCTTCGATCCGCAGCCATTATGGCGAGGAAATCAAGGAGTTGCGCTGGCAGCTTTTCGGCACCCGCCGCGCGGCACCGACACGGATGCAGCGGCAATGGACCCCGGGCCAGAAGCGATTCCAGCCCGAGCCGATGCCGACCGAAGGCACCCGTGCATCGTTCCTGGCCACGACACCTGCGCCCGAAGATGCGCTGCGCGAGGCGGTGATTCTTGCCACCCTCTTGCATATGCCCGGTCTGATCCCGCGCTTTGAAGCCGCGCTGGAGCGGCTGGACTTCGTTTCGGACGACCACAACCGGCTGCTGAACCTGATCCTGACCCATGGCCATGATCCCGATTGCCCCGATCTGGTGCGGGCCGACAGCCCCGGCGCCCTTGACCGGCTGATGGCCAATCCCCATGTGCGGATCAGCCCCTCGCTCCAGCCCCGGGCGGACGAGGACTTCGCCGCCGCCTGTGTCGAAGAGGCGCTGGCCCGGCTGCGGGCCGACCGCGCCCACCGCGCCGAGGTGAGCGAAGCGCAACAGGATGTAGAAGGTCTGGCCGACGAGGGCCTGACCTGGCGTGTCGGCAAGGCCGCCGAAGCACGGGTTTCGGCCGCGCGCGGCCCGCAGGAGCAGAAGACCGAGGCGATTCTCGCCCCGAACGGAGTGGAACTTGATCGCGAGGAACTGGACCGCGCCCGCCGGTTGCGCGAGCAGATCGATTTCACCCGAGGCGGCAGATCCCGCCCCTGACAGACGAATTGCAGCGCACGCCGGGGTGATTCGGGATGCCCCTGCCCGTGATTCGCGCTATTGATCCAAAATCCCGAAGTGATTCGCACCTGCAGGAGCAAGCATGGCCCTCAAGGACGCCGACGACGCCAAGCCCGACACCGAGGAACCCGATGTTTCCTTGGACATGAGCCAGGCCGCCGTCAAGAAGATGATCGCCGACGCCAAGGAGCGCGGCTATATCACCTATGACCAGTTGAACCAGCACATGCCGCCCGAGCAGGTGTCCTCGGAACAGATCGAGGACGTGATGTCGATGCTGTCCGAAATGGGCATCAACGTCATCGAGGACGAAGAGATCGAGGAGGGCGAGGCCCCCGTCGGCGGCGAACTGGTCGAGACCTCGACCTCGCGCGAGGTGGCGATTGCCGGCACCACCTCGGAAACGCTGGACCGCACCGATGATCCGGTGCGGATGTACCTGCGCGAGATGGGCTCGGTCGAGCTTCTGTCGCGTGAGGGCGAGATCGCCATTGCCAAGCGCATCGAGGCCGGGCGCAACACCATGATCGCGGGGCTGTGCGAAAGCCCGCTGACCTTCCAGGCCATCACGATCTGGCGCGACGAACTTCTGAACGAAGACATCCTCCTGCGCGACGTCATCGACCTTGAGGCCACTTTCGGCCGCAGTCTTGACGGCGATGAGGAAATGGAAGGCCCGCCGCTGGACGAAATGGCGGTGGGTGGCCCCGCCCCCCGCCCCGCAGGCGGCGAAGAGCAGGAGCTGGACGCCGACGGCAACCCGATCCTGCGCGAAGACGGCGATGACGAGGACGACGAAGGGTCGAACCTGTCGCTGGCAGCAATGGAAGCCGCGCTGAAGCCCAAGGTGCTGGAGACGCTGGAAATCATTGCCCGCGACTATGGCAATCTGGCCGAAATGCAGGAAAGCCGGATGAATGCGGCGCTGTCCTCCTCCAGCCGGTTCTCCACCGCCGAAGAGGCGGCCTATCAGAAGCTGCGTGGCGAGATCGTGCTTCTGGTGAACGAGCTTCACCTGAACAACTCGCGCATCGAGGCGCTGATCGACCAGCTTTACGGTATCAACAAGCGCATCATGTCGATCAATTCGGGCATGGTGAAGCTGGCCGACAACGCCCGCATCAACCGCCGCGAATTCATCGACGAATATCAGGGCTACGAACTGGACCCGACCTGGCTGGACCGCATGGCCCAGAAATCCGGGCGCGGCTGGCAGGTGCTGATGGAGAAATCCCGCAGCGCCATCGAGGATCTGCGCGCCGAGATGGCGCAGGTCGGCCAATATGTCGGCGTCGATATTTCCGAATTCCGCCGCATCGTGAACCAGGTCCAGAAGGGCGAAAAGGAAGCCCGCCAGGCCAAGAAGGAAATGGTGGAAGCGAACCTTCGCCTCGTCATCTCCATTGCGAAGAAATACACCAACCGCGGGCTGCAGTTCCTTGATCTTATTCAGGAAGGCAACATCGGTCTGATGAAGGCGGTGGACAAGTTCGAATACCGCCGCGGCTACAAGTTCAGCACTTATGCGACATGGTGGATCCGCCAGGCCATCACGCGCAGCATCGCCGATCAGGCCCGCACGATCCGTATTCCCGTGCATATGATCGAGACGATCAACAAGCTGGTGCGCACCGGCCGCCAGATGCTGCACGAAATCGGCCGCGAACCGACCCCGGAAGAACTGGCTGAAAAGCTGCAGATGCCGCTGGAGAAGGTTCGCAAGGTGATGAAGATCGCCAAGGAGCCGATCAGCCTTGAGACTCCGATCGGGGACGAGGAAGACAGCCAGCTTGGCGATTTCATCGAGGACAAGAACGCGATCCTGCCGCTGGATTCCGCCATTCAGGAGAACCTGAAGGAAACCACGACCCGGGTTCTGGCCAGCCTTACCCCGCGCGAGGAACGGGTTCTGCGGATGCGCTTCGGCATCGGCATGAACACCGATCACACGCTGGAAGAAGTCGGCCAGCAGTTTTCCGTGACCCGCGAGCGCATCCGCCAGATCGAGGCGAAGGCGCTGCGCAAGCTGAAACACCCGAGCCGGTCGCGCAAACTGCGCAGCTTCCTCGATCAGTAAAGGGGGCGGCATGTCCTGGTTCTCGCGTCTCTTCGGCGGCAAGACGGAGGCCGGCCCGACCGGCCCCGACACCGCCGGCAAGCCCGAAGAACACAAGGGCTTCAGCATCACGCCCGCCCCAATTCCCGAGGGCGGACAGTATCGCGTTGCGGCGCGGATCGAGAAGGATGGCCAGCGCCACGATCTTGTCCGCGCCGACACCATGGCCTCGCTGGATGAGGCCAGGTCGATTTCGGTCGCCAAGGCGCGGCAGATGATCGACGAACAGGGTGATCGTATCTTCGCCCCGCGCTGACTCACCCGCCTTTCCCCACCTTGCGCCTCTCACAGCCGCCAGCGAGACTGGCCTCAACGGAGGTTCCCATGCGCGCCCTGATCCTTGCCCTCGCCTTTCTTCCCACCGCCGCATTCGCAGAATGCCACCCCGATACCGAGGTTTTCTCCTGCAGGATCGGCAAGAAGATCCTGGAGGTCTGCCACTGGAAAGGCGCGCTGGTCTACAGCTTCGGCCCTGCCGGCAAGCCGGATCTGACCATCGCCGAACCGCTGGAGACCGTCGCCTATCAGCCATGGCCCGGCGTCAGCAACAGCATCTGGGACAGCGTCACCTTCGCGAATGAGGGGTACAGCTACGAAGTCTGGACCTCGATCGCACGCGACCCCGAGGACACCTCGGGCCTGCAAGGCGGCGTCAACGTCCTGAAAGGTGAGACCCAGCAAGCGCAACTGACCTGCGACGACGGCACCGCCAGCCAGCCGCTGGATGTCATCTACGAACTGAAAGAAGCCATCGGCCAGTGCTGGGATTTCGACAACCACGCCTGGACCACCGGCTGCAACTGAGCCGCACACACCTGCGTGAGTCCCTGCCGCCACAGTTGCCCCCCCATATGCAGGGGGCGCAACTTCCCGCTGGCCCATATCCAAGCCGCAGTCCTATAGTCAGCGGAAAGAACCGGGGAGACACCCGGACCTAGAGGCAGGCCAACAACAACAAGCAAGGAGGGGGCGAATGCGCTGCCCATTCTGCGGCAATATCGACACCCAGGTGAAGGACTCGCGTCCGGCCGAGGACCATGTCTCGATCCGGCGCCGGCGGTTCTGCCCGGCCTGCGGCGGGCGGTTCACCACCTATGAACGGGTGCAGCTGCGCGACCTCGTGGTGATCAAATCCTCTGGCAAACGCGAGGATTTCGACCGCGACAAGCTGGAACGCTCGATCCGCATCGCGATGCAGAAGCGGCCCATCGACCCCGAGCGGATCGACCAGATGATCAGCGGCATCGTGCGCCGGCTGGAGTCTCTGGGCGAAACCGACATCCCGTCGAAGCAGATCGGCGAGATCGTGATGGAATCGCTGGCCCGGATCGACACTGTCGCCTACGTCCGCTTTGCCAGCGTTTACAAGAACTTCCAGGCCGCCGACGACTTCGACCGCTTCGTCAGCGAACTGCGCCCCGGCGACAAGACGGAAGAGTGACCGATCAGGACCATATGGAACACGCCCTGCGCCTTGCGGCGCGGGGCCTTGGACTGACCTGGCCCAACCCCTCGGTCGGCTGCGTTCTGGTAAGGGACGGGCGGGTGATCGGCCGCGGCACCACCCAACCCGGTGGCCGCCCGCATGCCGAACGGGTGGCGCTGGCGCAGGCCGGCGATGCGCGGGGCGCCACCGCCTATGTCACGCTGGAACCCTGCGCCCATCACGGCAAGACCCCGCCCTGCGCCGAGGCTTTGGCTCACGCCGGTGTCGCCCGCGTCGTCACCGCGCTGACCGACCCCGACCCCAGGGTCGCGGGCCGCGGCCATGCCATCCTGCGCAAGGCCGGGATCGAGGTGACCGAAGGCGTCCTTGCGGCACAGGCTCGCTGCCTTGCCGCAGGCTTCCTGAAACGCGTCACCCGCGGGCTGCCGCTGCTGACGCTGAAGCTGGCCTCCACCCTGGATGGCCGCATCGCCACATCCACAGGCGAGTCGCGCTGGATCACCGGCGCGCAGGCCCGCGCCCATGTCCATATGCTGCGGATGACGCATGACGCCGTGCTGGTCGGGTCCGGCACCGCGCGCGCGGATGACCCCGACCTGACGGTGCGCGACCTTGGCGCGCGGCATCAGCCCTTGCGGATCGTGCTCGACAGCCGGCTGAGCCACAGCCCCGCCAGCCGCCTCGGCCGAACCGCCAAAGCGTATCCGGTCTGGCTGCTGCACGGCACGGCAGCCCCCGCCGGCGCGCGCAGCGCCTGGGCCGGCACCGGCGCCCGCCTCATCGAATGCGCCGATGCCGGCGGCCATCTCGACCTGCAAGCCGCCTTCCGCACCCTCGCCGCCGAAGGCCTCACCCGCATCCTTTGCGAAGGCGGCGGCACTCTGGCCGCCCGCCTTGTCGCTGAAAACCTCGTCGACGACCTTGCCCTCTACACCGCGGCCTGCCTGATCGGCGCCGACGGCACCCCGGCCCTCGGCCCGCTTGGGCTGACAAAACTCTCGGACGCCCCCCGACCGACCCTGACCGAGACCCGAACCCTCGGCCCCGACCAGTTCACCCGCTGGTCTTTCTGACCCATTCACTTTGGCTGAAATATCCCACGGGGGTCCGGGGGTGTGAAACCCCCGGCCTCCGCTTCACCAATGTCCGGTGTTCGGCATCGAGGCCCAGGGTTCGGCCGGCGCCTTCGCCTCCCCCTTCTGCAACAGCTCGACCGAGACATTGTCGGGCGAGCGCACGAAAGCCATCCAGCCGTCGCGCGGCGGGCGGTTGATCACCACGCCATTGGCCTGCAGATGGGCGCAGGTGGCATAGATATCGTCAACCTCATAGGCGAGATGCCCGAAATGCCGGCTGTCCGAGGGCAACCCGTCATCGCCGTCCCAGTTGTAGGTCAGTTCCACCGGACACTCCGGCTGGCCCGGAGGCGCCATGAAGATCAGCGTGAACCGGCCACGCTCATTGTCGGTCCGCCGGGTCTCTTCCAGCCCCAGCAGCCGGTAGAACGCCATCGAGGCGTCAAGATCCTTCACCCGGACCATGGTGTGCAGATAGCGTATCGTCATCGCGGAAACCTCCTGTTCACGGTCAAGGGTAAGCCCGCGCCGCGGCAATGAACAGGGGCCGCAGGTTAGAACTGGCTGGAGATCCCGAAACTGACCCCAAGCTCGCGGGTATCGCGCACCACCAGATCCGACCATGTCCGCGCGCCCGATACGGTGACGGTCGGGTTGAATCCCATCACCTCGAGCGAGGGCAGCTCGGCCGTGACCGAAAGCGAAAGCCAGGTGTCCGGCGCAAAACTGGGGGTGCGCCAATAGTCGCGTTGCTCGGCCTCAAGATCGACCATCAGCCCGAAGAAATCGCTGCGGATCGGCGGCCGCCAACCAAGGCTCATCGCGGGCCCCCGCCAGGCAATCCCGGCCGCGTCCGAAGAGACGTCGACGGCACCGACTCCAACAGTAACGGCCCCCAGCCAGTCCGCGCGGTGACTGGCCGCAACGGTCAGCCGACTGGTCACACTGTCCACCACCTGACTGCCCGGTATGTCCACCGCCTCCATCTGAAGCTTGGCTGAACCCGCCCAGTCAGGAGCAAAGGCCCGACGCAGTTCCAGCGAGCCACGAGCAATGTCCGCGCTGACCTGCCCGCCGCTCCAACGCCGCGCCACCGCCCCCGTGGTCAGCAGCGCATAGCGTCCGGCCTCGTCTTGCCAGACATGCTCGATCCCCAGCGACAGTTGATCGCGGCGGAAGTCGGCCCCGCGCAGGCCCGGGTCTATGGCCCGCGCCCGATCGCCCAACACGACCTCGGCATGCGACCAGGTCAGCGTGGCGCGGCTGGCCGGCGTCAGCGTATAGCCCATCTGCGCCGCCAGACCATAGACCTGCCCGGGTACGGCCTGAGTGATCGGAATGGCGAAAGGCCCCCACCAATAGGTATCGTGCAGGCTGCCGCCATTCACATTGTCAGATGGCCCGCCGAAGATCGACACGGCAAAGCTCAACCGGCTCTGGGTCGAGACTGTACGATATGCCTGGCCCAGCACCGCCTCATGCGTCTTGGTCGGCGCATAAAGATCGGCCCGGCGCAGCCACAGCTTCGACGCCCAAGGCCTGCCTGCGGCGGCAAAGGCCTCGGCCGTCAGATAGGCGCCTTCGAACTTGGCCTCCTTGCCTTTGGCCAGGTAGAAGCCTTTTCTCGCGACTGGCACCGCCTGATCCGGCACGCCGCTTCGCGTCAGCGCCGCAGCCAGCAACATATGCGCCCCGGGGTCATCGGGAACCGTCGCCAGAATCTGACGGGCGATCAACACCGCCTGATCGGGCCTGCCAATTGCCAGCGCCTGCCGGGCCAAGGCACGGGCGCCCTCAAGATCTGTCTCGACGATGACGTCGCCGCCCGTCGCGGGGGCAGCACCCTCGGCCCCTGCCACGCCCGCCAGCAGAATGCCTGCCAGCACGGCGGACAGTGCCCTGATCAGGGGCATGCCGGTCCGCCGGCCAGACATCCTGGCAGGACGATCAGCCCATGTTCGACCAGGTCGGGATCGCTCGTGGGATTGAACACCATCACCACGCCCACGTCGGTCCCAAGATTGCTGAAGGCACCGCCGTAGTTACCTGCTGTCGTCCAGGTCGGGTCAAGCCGCTCGACCGTGCCGGCAAAGGTCCCGTCGGCGGTGATATCCGTTTCAACCAACGCGATGTCGGGAAGGGCTGTACCCGTATCGACATTTGTCCGGTTGTCGACCCCGCCTTCGATCTTCATCAGCGAGAAGTCGGCGGTGATCAGCACACGGCCCGCCGTCTTGTAGGCTTCCGACGGATTCAGCGTGCCACCCGGTCCACCCGGAGTCGCAGGACCGGAATTGAGCATCCCGACGTAAGAGCCGGAATAGTCGAACTTCGCGCCGACACCGTCAGTGCGGCTATCGACCGGCTTGGTAAAGGTATCGGCCCGCCACAGATAGCCGCCGCCGCGATAGGTGCTGAACTGGCCTGCGTCCACCGCGATCATCCCGCCGATGCCGCCCGACTTCTTGACCAACGCCACGACCTTACGGTTCGAGGTGGTGCTTTGGTAGCTGTAGGCCTCATAGCCTGCGACATTCAGGGTCGGATCTTGCGTCAGATCGCCCTCGCCGCCCGGCAGGATGATCGAATCCATCTTGATGTGCAATTTCGGCGCGCCGGACGTCCAGGTTCCAATCTCGGCGCCTTTCACATCCTGGCTGACAGTAGCCGGCACCAGCGAGTCCGGATTGTTCGGATCGGTGGGGTCCGTAGGATCCGTAGGACCCGCGCCAGTGGTAAGCGGATTGCCTCCGCAGGCCGCCAAGGCTGCAACGAGAGTCAGGGCGGAAAGGGTGCGCATCAGCATCAACGGCCGTCCAGGTTGCGGGAATACTGGATCAGCTTTGCCCGCAAAGCCCTTGAAAGTCAAAGGAGAACCAGCCACGCCCCATTTCCGCCCCAATCCGTTGCGTCCCGGCATCACGCCTGTCCTCGTGGTTTCCCAAGGGCCTCCCACCAGATATAGTGCCGACCGACTCATTCCCCCGCTCGAAAGGCCATGCCCATGCCGCTTACCCCAGACCAGCTGGCCGAAATCGAAGCCGCCCGTTCCACCCCGCGCCAGACCCTGCGCGCCGTTTCCGAAGGGATGGAGGCGCATCTCTACCGCGCCCATCCGGTGCTGGACCACGGCTTCATCCGCGTCATCGACTATATGGGCGATGATGCCGCCATCGTGCAGGCCGCCCGCGTCAGCTATGGGGCCGGCACCAAGCATGTCTCGAACGACGAAGGCCTGATCCGCTATCTGATGCGGCACTGGCACTCGACCCCGTTCGAGATGTGCGAGGTGAAACTCCACGTCAAGCTGCCGGTCTTTGTCGCCCGCCAGTGGATTCGCCACCGCACCGCCAACGTCAACGAATACTCGGCCCGCTATTCGATTCTGGACCGCGAGTTCTACATCCCCGAACCCGCCCAGCTGGCCGCGCAAAGCACCGTCAACAACCAGGGCCGCGGCGAGGTGCTGACCGGACAAGAGGCTGCCCGCGTCCTCGACATGCTGAAACGCGACGCCGCCACCTCCTACGACCATTACGAGGCGATGCTGTCACAAGAAGGGCAGCAGGGCCTTGCCCGCGAATTGGCGCGAATGAACCTGCCGATGAACATCTACACCCAATGGTATTGGAAGGTGGACCTGCACAACCTGTTCCATTTCCTGCGCCTGCGCGCCGACGCCCACGCCCAATACGAAATCCGCGTCTATGCAGACGCCATAGCGGCGACGGTGAAGGATTGGGTGCCTTTGGCCTTCGGCGCGTTCGAGGATTACCGGATGGGTGGTGTTACGTTGTCGGCCAAGGCGATTGCGGTGTTGAAAAGACGGCTGGCCGGTGAGACAGTGGCGCAAGAGGACTCCGGCATGTCCAAGGGGGAATGGCGGGAGTTCGAGGGGGTTTGGGGATGAGGGATGACGGATGAATATTGAGCAATTTCTTGAACTCGCTGATAGAATAATTCAGATTGAAAAACGAGGGCTTGTCCAGCAAAAGCTAGACGAGCTCACATCAAACCTGAGCAACCTTTCATCCTCACCTGGAAACGACAGCTATCAAAAGGCAGTATCCACTAGCGTGAACGAGCTGCGTTCAGGATATAATATATTTGACAAGAATCTTACACCGAGACAAAAGAAGATGATTGATGAGCTCACAGATGACATCTTTTTTGATCCGACCACTGTCGACACTATAGTGAATAACCTATCTGAGAATGCGATATCCCCATCTGTTTCAATCCCATTTGTTCAGTCTGTTAGCAGCTCACGGAGCGTATTTCTTTCCAATTTAGAAGCTGCGAGGACTTCTCTTAAGTCCTTTGGCTTCGACGCGACATCAATTGAACCCAATGAAACAGAGATAGGATTCCTTGTCCCCAGAGAGATATTCAACAATAGCCTCGACGGCTTCATAAAAGAAGCTAACGTAATAAAGTTTATACTCGATACAGCCAACATAGCGGCAACTGGCTCAGCTTCAGATATCCCCTCGGAGCAACTTTCAACTTCTGACCCCTATCTAATTTTTGGCCTCGACCCAACTGCCGCCGTAATGATGGCAGGAGTGATAACGTGGGGGCTCAATACGTGGAAACAAACTCTAGAAATAAGAGAGCTTAAAGAAAAAGCACGCGAAATTCCAGCCCTGCAGGAGATCGCGGATCAGTTTGAAGGAAAAGTCAAAGATATTTTGTTAGAATCAATTAAGTCGGAAGTTGGTTCAATCATAAAAGCAGCCAAGAAGCCATCAGCTGAGCTGGAAAGTCGAATTGAACGGATGCTAGAACTTGTCCTTCAAAGATTTGAGCGAGGATATAACATCGACCTAAGGCTTCCACCACCAATTAAGGACGCCGAAGAGACCCAAGAAATCAACGAACTTCGTGCGCTGCGTAGTAGCCTCGCTTTTCCAGAGGTCAAGAATCCGCCTGTATTGCAACTCACGACACAGACGGAAGCAAAGCGCGGGAAGCAACCCTAACAGGTGCTGGCTCCCGCTCTCCCAGCCCTGCTCGCCCATTCGCTCCCGAACACGCTCCACAGGAGTGTTTCCTCCCACCCACAGGCGCGGTAAGCCCCACACATCCCCCGCCTCCACCCGCAACTCCCGCACCTGATCCGCCGTCAGATACCCCATCACCTCCCCCTCATCCCGCTGCCACCCCAAGATCGCCGCCCGCGTGTTCCTCCCGAACACCCCGTCCAACCCACAACCCCTATCCACCGGCAGGCCAAATGGCCGGCCGACGGACCGACCGCGCATGAAGGGCGTGATCTTTTGCATCCGCACCCGGCAGATGTTAGGAAGACGCAACCCTCCCCCTCCCCGCGCTGGTCCGCCAGGACCGCTTCCCATCCCCTGCCGCCCTCCCCCCGAAAGGCCCGCCATGATCCTCTACGGCATCCCCACCTGCGACACCTGCAAGCGTGCGTTGAAAACCCTTCAGGCCGCCGGAAAGGACGTCAGCTTTCGCGACATCCGCGCGGAACCGCTGACGGATGAGGAAATCGCGACCATTGTCGGGGAGTTCGGCTCAAAGGCGGTGAACCAGCAGTCCACCACCTACCGTTCTTTCAGCGACTTTCTGAAGGCATCCGAACCCGAGGCGCAGATCAAGGCCCAGCCGACAGTGATGAAGCGGCCCGTCATCAAGGCGGACCGCTGGTACCTCGGTTGGGACAGCGCAACCGAGGCAGCCTTGACGGCCTAAAGCAGCCGCAGTTCACCCGCCGACTGCTTGCCGTCGCGGCCAGACAACAGCTCGTAGCCGATCTTCTGGTTGTCGTTCAGGCCCTTCAACCCGGCGCGTTCCACCGCCGAGATATGCACAAACACATCCTTGCCGCCGTCATCAGGCGCGATAAAGCCGTAACCCTTGGTGGAATTGAACCATTTCACGGTGCCCGTCGGCATTCCGTCTCTCCCCATCTGATCCCCCCGCGGCACCATTGCTGCAAGGGTGTAGCCGCCAGGTCTTCCAGGGCCTTCCGTCTCAGAGAGGCAGTCAGAAAGTCTGTGGTCACGGGAATATGATGCCATCCCGCCGCCGAAAATCAAGCTGCAAGGCAGGGCTGGCGGTTCGGTGCCGCCGGTCCGCACAGAATCGACGCACCACCGCCCTTTCATCTTGGTAAAAATATCCCGGGGGGTCCGGGGGGCCGGCCCCCCGGCACCAGCCGGAGTTCAGGCCAGATCGGGCGGCAGCGCCAGCTTGCCGAACTCGGCCACCGCGGCCTCAAGGCTCATGGTCTCGGTCCGGGTCTCGCCCAGACGGCGGACCGAAACGGTGCGGTCCTCGACCTCCTTCAGCCCGATGGCCAGGATCGCCGGCACCTTGCCGACCGAATGCTCGCGGACCTTGTAGTTGATCTTCTCGTTGCGCATGTCGGCCTCGGCCCGCACGCCCGCCAGCGTCAGCGCCGTCACCACTTCCTCCACGAAGGGATCGGCGTCCGAGACGATCGAGGCCACCACCACCTGACGCGGCGCAAGCCAGAACGGCAGCTTGCCGGCGTGGTTCTCGATCAGGATGCCGATGAACCGCTCGAACGAGCCCAGGCAGGCGCGGTGCAGCATGAAGGGGCGATGCTTCGCGCCATCCTCGCCGATATAGCTGGCATCCAGCCGTTCGGGCAGGTTGGGGTCCAGTTGCAGCGTGCCGCACTGCCAGTCGCGGCCGATGGCGTCGGTCAGCACGAATTCCAGCTTGGGCGCATAGAAGGCGCCCTCGCCGGGGAAGATCTCGTAAGCATGGCCCGCAGCCGTCGTGGCATTGCCAAGGGCCGCTTCCATCTTGTCCCAGATCTCATCGCTGCCAACCCGCTTTTCGGGCCTTGTGGACAGCTTGATCCGCCATTTGTCGAAGCCCAGTTCGGCATAGATCCGGGCAAGGAATTCAATGAACTTCTTCGATTCGGCCTCGACCTGTTCCAGCGTGCAGAAGATATGCGCGTCATCCTGCGTGAAGCCGCGCACCCGCATGATGCCGTGCAAGGCCCCGGAAGGCTCATAGCGCGCGCAGGACCCGAATTCCGCGATCCGCAGCGGCAGGTCGCGATAGCTCTTGATGCCCTGATTGAAGATCTGCACATGGCAGGGGCAGTTCATCGGCTTCAGGGCGTTGATGACCTTGTCCTTGGCGCCTTCCTCGTCGACCTCGACGATGAACATGTTCTCGCGGTAGTTCTCCCAATGCCCCGAGGCTTCCCAAAGCTTGCGGTTCACCACCTGCGGCGTGTTCACCTCGACATAGCCGTCGGCGCGCTGGCGGCGGCGCATGTAATCCTGCAGCGTCGTGTAGATGGTCCAGCCGTTCGGGTGCCAGAACACCTGGCCCGGCGCTTCCTCCTGCATGTGGAACAGGCCCATCTCGCGGCCCAGCTTGCGGTGGTCGCGCTTGGCCGCCTCTTCCAGCATATGCATATGGGCCTTCAGATCCTCGCGGTTCCTGAAGGCAAGGCCGTAGATGCGTTGCAGCATCGGGCGCGAGGCATCGCCGAGCCAATAGGCCCCGGCGACATGGGTCAGCTTGAAGGCATCGGCGGGCACCTGGCCGGTGTGCTGGAAATGCGGACCACGGCAAAGATCCTGCCAGTCGCCATGCCAGTACATGCGGATGTCCTGATCCGCCGGAATCCGGTCGAGAAGTTCGACTTTGTAAGGCTCGCCGCGTTCTTCATAGTATTTGCGCGCGCGCTCACGATCCCAAAGTTCCGTTTTCACCGGGTCGCGGGCGTTGATGATCTTCTTCATCTGCGCTTCGATCTGGCCCAGATCCTCGGGCGTGAACGGCTCGGCCCGGTCGAAATCATAGAACCAGCCATAGTCGCGCACCGGGCCGATGGTGACCTTCACATCCTGCCAGATCTCCTGCACCGCACGGGCCATGATATGCGCCAGATCGTGGCGGATCAGTTCCAGCGCCGGGCCGTCATCCTTCATCGTGTTGATCGACAGCGTGGCATCCGCAGCGATCGGCCATTGCAGATCCCAATGCTGGCCGTTCAGCTGCGCCGAGATTGCGGCCTTGGCCAGCGAGGGCGCAATGGATTGCGCCACTTCGGCAGCGGTCACGCCCGCGTCGAACTTGCGGATATTGCCATCGGGGAATGTAAGAGAGATTTGGGCCATCAGCCTGATCCTCGTCGGTTTGGCGCCCACTGAACGCCCGGTTGCGGGTTATGTGACAGCCACATGCGCCCGCCGTCCGGCGCCGTCAAGCCCCCGCGCCGCCGGCCTTGCTGCACAGAGGCTGCTCTGCCCCCTGGCAGGCACAGGACATATGCGCACAGTCGCCGTGATCGACGCCCGCAAGGGCGGTCTTGCGTCCCTCCGGGCCGGGGCCATTCCGGTAAGGGCGGTGCGGGCGGCCGTCACGGCGTGGCGGGCGGAATCCGGCCTGACCCTCATTCGGATCAGCCGGGTACTGGCACAATCCATCCACGCGAAGTAGGGTCGCCGCGCCAGAAGGACGCCCGCATGACCGAATACCTCACCTCGCCACAGGGCCGCCGCCTCGCTTTCAACCGCAGTCCGGGCAAGGGGCCGGGCGTGGTGTTCCTCGGCGGTTTCAAATCCGACATGGAAGGGTCAAAAGCCCGTTTCCTTGAGGATTGGGCACGGGCGCAGGGCCGCGCCTTTCTGCGCTTTGACTATTCCGGCCATGGGGTTTCCGGCGGCGATTTCGAAGCGGGCTGCATCGGCGACTGGCGGGACGATGCGCGCGCGGTGATCGAGTCGCAAACCGAAGGCCCGCAGGTACTGGTCGGCTCTTCCATGGGCGGCTGGATCTCCCTTCTGCTGGCACGCGAGCGGCCAGGGCGGGTGGCCGGCCTTGTCACCATCGCCGCCGCCCCGGATTTCACCGTCACAACCTGGGACAACGAACTGACCGAGGGCGAACGCGCGATCGTGCGCCGCGACGGCAAGGTTCAGGTGCCGTCGGACTACGCCGACCAGCCCTATGTCTTCACCGCCCGCCTGTTCGAGGACGGCGCGCGGCAGCGGGTGATGGACAGCCCGCTGGACCTGCCCTTCCCGACCCGGCTTCTGCAGGGCACCGCCGACAAGGATGTGCTGCCGCAGGTGGCGATCAGCCTGCTGAACCACGCGACGGGGTCCGACATCAGGCTGACGCTGGTCAAGGGGGCCGATCACCGCTTCTCGACGCCGGAATGTCTGGCCATGATCGCGGCGGCGGTCGCCGAAGTGGTGCCGGCGGCATGACAGAGCCGCTGGTCATTCTGCCCGGCTTCCTGTCGGACGCGCGCGGCTTCCTGCCGCAGATCGTACATCTGGGGTCAAGCCGGCAGATCGTGCTGCCGCAGATGGTCGGCGACACGGTCGAACAGATCAGCCTGGCCGCAATCCGCGATCTGCCGCGCCGCTTTGCGCTGTTGGGTCATGGCCTGGGCGGTCAGGTCGCCATCGACATCCTGCGCCGCCTGCCCGAGGCGGTCACGCGGATCGCCCTCGTCTCGACCGATCCGCTGGCCGAACCCCCCGCGACGGCTGCCAGCCGCGAGTCCCGCCTTGTGACCGCGCGCGCCGGGCGGCTGGCCGAGGCCGCGGCCGGCGAGTATCCCGAAAGCGCCTTCGCCGATACCGAATGGCGGGCCGAGGTCATGGCGCTGGTGCAGGACATGGCCGAAGGCCAGGATGTCGAAAGCTATGTGCGCCAGACCCGCGCCATGCAGCGCCGGCCCGACCAGCAGAAGACGCTGCGCAAGGTCCGTGTGCAGGCGCTGATCGTGGCAGGGGAATCGGACCCGCTGGTGCCGGTGCGGCGGCAGGAATTCCTGGCCCAGCTGATGCCCTTCGGACAGCTGCAGGTGATCCCTGCCGCAGGCCACATGCCGCAGCTGGAACAGCCTGAAACCGTGACCTCTGCGCTGCGCGAGTTTCTCGCCGGCCCGATGCTGTTGAAGTAACCCGGACCATTCGTCGCAAGATCGAAAGCCCGGGGTCTTGACGGAAACCCGTTACTTCGCCGCCGCCAGCCGCACGGGCGACCGTTTCACCGGCTTCGGCATGCCCGAGTTGGCATCGATGAAGTTCAGCACCAGCGGCCGGATGTTCAGCCGCCAGCTCTTGCCGGCGAAGATGCCGTAGTGGCCCGCGCCCGGCTCCAGATGGCTGGCCTTCTTGTCGTCCGGCAGGCCGGTCAGCAGCTTCAGCGCGGCCACGCATTGGCCGGGGGCCGAGATGTCGTCGTTCTCGCCCTCGACCGTCTTGACCGCCACTTGCGTGATGGCGCCAAGATCGACCCGCTTGCCCGCCACGGTGAATTCGTTCAGCGCGATCTCGCGGTTCTTGAAGATCCGCTCGACCGTCGACAGATAGAATTCTGCCGTCATGTCCATCACGGCCAGATATTCGTCATAGAATCGGTTGTGGGCGTCCAGATCGCCGGCCTCGCCGCGCGCGACGCGCAGGATCTGCTCGGAGAAGGCCTTCGAGTGCCGCTCGGCATTCATCGACATGAAGCCCGCCAGCTGCATCAGCCCCGGATAGACCAGACGCCCGGCCCCCTTGTATTTGAAGCCGACACGCTGGATCGCCAGATGTTCCAGCTGGCCCATCGTCACCCGGCGGCCGAAATCGGTGACCTCGGTCGCGGCGGCATCGGGATCGATCGGCCCGCCGATCAGCGTCAGGCTGCGCGGCTGCGCACCGGGGTCCTCGCCGGCCAGATAGGCGGTGGCGGCCAGAGCCAGCGGCGCGGGCTGGCAGATCGCGATCACATGGGTTTGCGGCCCCAGCGCCCGCATGAAATCGGCCAGATAAAGCGTATAGTCCTCGACATCGAATTTGCCGGCGCTGACCGGGATGTCGCGGGCATTGTGCCAGTCGGTCACGAAGACATCGGCATCGGGCAACAGCGAGGCGACGGTCGAACGCAAAAGCGTGGCATAGTGCCCCGACATCGGCGCCACCAGCAGGATGCGCCGCGCCATCGGCGGGCGGCGGCGGACGAAGAACTGCACCAGATTGCCGAAGGGGCGCTCCACCACCGGGGTCACGTCGACCAGATGGTCCTGACCGTCCGGCCCCACGATCGACCGGATGCCCCAGTCAGGCTTGGCCACCATCCGCGAAAAGCTGCGCTCTGCCACCTCGCCCCAGGCCGCCATCAGCGGCAGCACCGGATTCATCGAGAGGGCAAAGAGCGGATATCCCGCAAAGGCCCTGGCCGAGGCGCCCAGCCACTCATTCGTGCTGCGGACGCTTTCCATAAGGTCGTAGGTCGCCATATACTTCATCATGTCTCCTTGGGGAGGTTCCCCGGCACTCGTGCCGCCCCCCCAGGCCGACAACTTATGCTGCATCGCAGCAAGGAATAGGGGGGAACGAGAACCATGGCAACTGAATCCGACGATCTAGGTGTGCGGCAAGAGCGATTGAATGCCAATCTCGTCCGCGTCGATGAGTTGTCGAAACGTCTTGCTGCGGCATTATCGCATCGCCGGCAGGCCGATCCGGCCCTCGGCGGCCCCTCGTCGGACATCTATGTGAAGGCTGCGGCGGCCTATCTGGCCGAGATGATGCAGAATCCGGCCAAGGTGCTGGAGCATCAGATCGGCTACTGGGGCAAGACGCTGAAGCACTACGTCGAATCGCAACAGGTGCTGGCCAAGGGCGAATTCAAGGCCCCGCCCGATCCCGGCCCGAAGGACCGCCGCTTCTCGAATCCGCTGTGGGACAGCCATCCGTTCTTCAACTATCTCAAGCAGCAATATCAGCTGAACGCCGAAGCGATGACCACCGCCGTCGCGGATATGGAGACCCTGCCCCCCGAAGACCGCCGCCGGGTCGAGTATTTCACCCGCCAGATCGTCGACATGTTCGCGCCGACCAATTTTCTGGGCACCAATCCCGACGCGCTGGAAAAGGCGGTCGCCACCGATGGCGAGTCGCTGGTTCAGGGGCTTGAGAACCTCGTCCGCGACATCGAGGCCAATCAGGGCGATCTTCTGGTCACGCTGGCCGACAAGGAGGCCTTCCACGTCGGCCGCAACATCGCCACCTCTCCCGGCGCCGTGGTCTACCGCAACCGCATGCTGGAGCTGATCCAGTACACGCCCACCACGCCGCAGGTTCACAAGACGCCGCTGCTGATCTTCCCGCCCTGGATCAACAAGTTCTACATCATGGACCTGAAGGCCCAGAACAGCCTGATCAAGTGGATCGTGGATCAGGGCTTCACCCTGTTCATGGTCTCCTGGGTCAACCCGGATGCCTCTTACGCCGACGTGGGCGTCGATGACTACATCCGCGACGGCTATCTGCGCGCCATGGCCGAGGTGCGCCGCATCACCGGCGAGAAGGAAATCAACGCCGTCGGCTATTGCATCGCCGGCACTACGCTGGGCCTGACGCTGGCCCATCTGCAGCGCGCGGGCGACGCCTCGGTCAAATCGGCCACCTTCTTCACCACGCTGACCGACTTCTCCGATCCGGGCGAAGTGGGCGTGTTCCTCGCCGATGATTTCGTCGACGGAATCGAGCGGCAGGTGGCGCAGGACGGGGTGCTGTCCTCATTCTTCATGTCGCGCACCTTCTCCTTCCTGCGCTCGAACGACCTGATCTACACCCCTGCCATCAAGAGCTACATGATGGGCGAGGCACCGCCCGCCTTCGATCTTCTGTTCTGGAACGGCGATTCGACAAACCTGCCGGCCAAGATGGCGATCGAGTATCTGCGGGGCCTGTGCCAGCAGGACGGCTTCGCCCGCGGCACTTTCCCCGTGTTCGGCGAGCCGGTCAGCCTGGCCGGAGTCAAGCTGCCGGTCTGTGCCGTTGCCTGCGAGACCGATCACATCGCGCATTGGAAGGGCTCGTTCAACGGGGTGAAGCAGATGGGGTCGAAGGACAAGACCTTCATCCTGTCCGAATCCGGCCATATCGCCGGAATCATCAACCCGCCGTCAAAAGGCAAATACGGCCATTACACCAGCACGGCGCCGGTCGCCGGGCAGCCCGAGGACTGGCTGGCCGGTGCCACCAGGAACGCCGGCAGCTGGTGGCCGCGCTGGGGCGAATGGCTGGCAGCCCGCTCGGGACCGATGGTCGAGGCGCGCGTCCCCGGCGTGGGTGCCGAGGTGCTGGCCCCTGCGCCCGGCACCTATGTCGTGGCCCGGCCCAGTGTCGAGGCGCCTGCCGGCTGATCCCGGCGCGGGGCGGCCGTGGCGGCAGGGGCAAAGGGCCGGTCCCGATCTCTTCCGCCATGGTCGCGCGCCCCCAATGCTGCACCGCAGCATGCCCGACCCGCCCCCGGCGATTCGCCATCCGGTCGTAAAATCGGCCGGATGGCGTCTGACATTTTCTGGCGGCGACTTGGCCGCAAAAATCGGCCAATGGCCACGGAAGCCGCGAAATCGCGCAGAGTGACCTTGGGTAAACCCTGTATTCTCAGACGCTTGTCGGCGCGATCGGGCACTCGTCCACAGGGCGAGTGTCATGATGACGTTATGCAGGGCGGGTAATGCTGCGTTGCAGAAACAGGCTTGAATTTCTGCGCTGCAGCATGTATATCCTCGGCTATGAAACGGGCCCCGGACATCCGGACACCACCCGGACACAGGAGATGATCAGATGACCAAGACCACCGATTTCACCAAAGTCTTCCAGGACGCCATGGCTCAATTCCCGGTCGACGCTTCGGCCTTCCAGAACGCGTTCAAGACCCAGGCCGCTTTCGGCGAGAAACTCGCCAAGGTCGCTCTGGAAGCTGCCGAGAAATCGACCGAGATCAGCGCCAAATGGGCGAAAGACTCGATCGCTCGCATGAACGACGTCGCCAAAGCCAAGGCCGAGCCGACCGAATACACCAAATCGGTGACCGACTTCGCTTCGGCCGCTGCCGAGATCGCTGCCGAGAACCTGGCCGCCTTCGCCGAAGTCGCCAAGAAAGTGCAGATGGAAA
Source organism: uncultured Paracoccaceae bacterium (assembly GCA_934500835.1). GTDB lineage: Bacteria > Pseudomonadota > Alphaproteobacteria > Rhodobacterales > Rhodobacteraceae > Pseudogemmobacter. Next base: position 476,491 of record CAKSTR010000001.1, read on the forward strand.
CCGTCGAGCTGCTGCTGGCCGCTGGCAAGGAAGCTTCGGCTGACGCTTCGGCCGTCGTGCAGAAAGCCACTGCCGACGTGACCGCCGCTGCGAAAAAAGCTGCTGCCGCTGCGAAGTAAGCCTATCCAATCAGGACGTTCGCCCTTGCTCCCTGTCGGGCGGACGTCAGGATTGAACATACCGGGCGGGCCCATGCGGCCCGCCCTTGCTTTTTGTGCGGCCCGGGCGTTAGGCTTCTCTGCAAGCGCAAAGCCATGGGGGTCCGCGGATGGCCGATACTGACAAGCCGCTTCTGATCAAGCGCTACGCCAGCCGACGTCTCTACAACACCGAGACTTCGGATTACGTCACGCTTGAGGACATCGCCGGCTTCATCCGTCAGGGGCGCGAGGTGCAGATCGTCGATCTGAAGACCGGCGACGACCTGACCCGGCAATATCTGCTTCAGATCGTGGCCGAGCATGAATCGAAGGGCGAGAATGTCCTGCCGGTTGATGTGTTGACCGATCTGGTGCGCAGCTATGCCACCGGCATGCAGTCGGTGATGCCCCAGTTCCTTGCGGCCTCGTTCGAGATGCTGCGCGGCAGCCAGTCCAAGATGATGGAAAACCTGTCGAATTTTCCCAACCCGATGGCCAATGTTCCGGGATTCGAGGCGTTGCGAAAGCAGCAGGAGGCTTTTCTCAAGTCGATGATGGGCGGCATGCCCGGTTGGGGCGGCAGCGGCCCCGCGCCGGATGACGATGCGCCCGCCAAGGGCGACGACATCGCCGAGATCAAACGACAGCTGGCCGAGTTGCAGTCGAAGCTTTCGAAGCTCTAGGCGATGGCCGAGACGGAAGGCCGCGTCACCCTCTGGGGCATCGAAATCTTTCTGGCCACCGCCGAAGAGGGGGCGATTTCCGCTGCGGCGCGGCGTCTTGGCGTCAGTCCTTCGGCAGTGTCGCAGCAACTGACCGGGCTGGAGACCGCCCTTGGTGCCGCCCTTCTGGATCGCGGCACCAGGCCGATGGCCGTCACCCCCGCCGGCGCCATGTTCCGCCGTCATGCCCAGACCATTCTGAACGCCGCAGAAGAGGCGCGCGCGGAACTGGCGCTGGCCGATCTTGCCGGATTGACCACGCTGCGCCTTGGCATGATCGAGGATTTCGAGGCCGATGTGACGCCGCGCCTGCTGTCTTCGCTGGCCGAGGATCTGAAGGGATGCCGGTTCCTTCTGGAGACGGGCCCCTCGCACCGGCTGCTGGACCTTCTTGAGGCTAGGGCGCTGGATGTCGTGGTTGCCGCAGATACCGGGACCGAGGGCGACTCGCGCGAGGTTCACCCCATTCTGAGCGAGCCGTTTCTGGCGGTCTGCCCCCGCGGACGGACACCCGCCGATCAGCCGCTGATCCAGTATACTGCCCGGCATCTGATGGGCCGACAGATCAACGCCCATCTGGCGCGGCTTGGCCTGAAACCCGCCTCGCGGTTCGAGTTGGACAGCTATCACGCCATCCTCGCCATGGTCGCGGCGGGCGCCGGCTGGGCGATCCTGACGCCGCTGGCCCTGCATCAGGCCCCCCGCTTCCGGGGCCGGATCGAAGTGCTGCCCCTGCCCTTCGCGCCTTTGGACCGCACACTGTCGCTGTCGGCGCGCGCCGGCCTTCTGCGCGAGGTTCCCGGCCAGATCTCTCAGCGCCTGAAAGGTCTTATTCAGGCCGAGGTGATCGACCCGATGCGCGCCGAGCTGCCCTTTCTGGGGCAGTCCATGCGTATTCTTTAGGCCTTCACATCCGCCACCGCGGCAAGGATCGCCCCGGCGATGAAGTCCAGCTCACCCTCCGTCAGCCGCGTCGGCAGCCGCACGTCGCAGGCGCGCATCAGCATGGCGCGGGTCTGCGGCAACTCGGGCACCGGACCCAGGAACTGCCAGTTCCAGAACGCCCGCGCATTGCCCTCGGACAGGCCGAAGATCTGCACGGACACGCCGCGCATCTTGGCGGCATGCTGGAACGCCCGCGCCTCGTCATCCGACCAGTCGCCGGCAAGGTTGAACTGGATCGAATCCGGCGCGCGTTCTTCGGCGGCCAAAGGCGGCGGCACGGCAAGGAAGGCATTGCCGTTCAGCTGCGCCGCCACATGATCGTGGTTCGCCCGGCCCTTGAACACCCTCTCGGCGACCAGAGGCAGTTGCGGCCGGATCACCGCCGCCGACAGGTTCTGCATCCGAAGATTGTACAGCGGCAGCTTGTTCTGCCAATGCGCGCAGGAGTTGCTGAGGCCGGGGTGCTTTTTCCAGTTCTCTTCATAGGCGCCCGACATGATGATGGCGCGGGCCGCGATCTCGGGGTCATCGGTGACCATGATCCCGCCCTCGCCGGCGTTCACCAGCTTGTAGGACTGGAAGCTGAAGCAACCGGCCTTGCCGATGGTGCCGATCTTGCGGCCGTCCCAAACGGTGCCAAGGCTGTGCGCCGCGTCCTCGATCACCGGGATGCCGGCGGCGTCACACAAGGCCATGATCGCATCCATGTCGCTGGTGTGGCCGCGCATGTGGCTGATCATCACCGCGCCGGCCTCGGGCAGCTTGGCCGCGAAGTCGGCCATGTCGACACGGTAGTTTTCACCGACCTCCACCAGGACCGGCTCACATTCGGCATGCACGACCGAGGACGGCACCGCTGCGAAGGTGAAGGCCGGGATCAGCACTTTCGCGCCTTTCGGCAGGTCCAGCGCCTTCAGCGCCAGGAAGAGCGCGGCCGAGCAGGAGGATACCGCCAGCGCATAGCGCGCGCCCAGAAGATCGGCAAATTCCTGCTCCAGCAGGGCCACCGGCGCATTGGCCGGCGCGGTGTAGCGGAACAGATCCCCCGAACTCAGCAGCCGGTCGATCTCGGCCCGCGCGGCCTCGGGAATCGATTCGGCTTCATGGACGTTCGGGGCAAGGATCTGACCGTCGGGTGCCATCTTTCAGCTTTCCTGAATGTATGCTTCAGGAAGTGTGTAAACACCTGGCCGGTGACGCGCCAGTGACAAAAATCGCCCAAGGCCAGTTTCCGCCTGCCATTGCGCCGCTATGTCGCAACATGCTGTGGATTTTGGGGCCGGCTATACCTTGGCTGCGCTGCGGGCCTCAAGTTTTTCCATCACTTCGGCCAGCTCATGCCAGGCCGTGCGCGCCATCGAGCGGAAGGTGTAAAGCTCGAAGGCGTCGGCGCCGGTGCGCAGAAGGATCAGCGACATGTGGTTCAGCGCCGCCCGCGCAGCCCTGCCCGCGGGAAAGGCGGCGGCGCGCAGGTCCAGCGGGATCAGCCGCGCCAGCACCGCCTCGGCGCCGGGGCCGGACAGGGCAAAGCCCGCCCAGCCGTCGCTTTGATCGGTGACGGCAGCCCCGTCCAGCGCCGGTGCGGGGACGCCCATCAGGAAGGCCTGATCGCGGCCGGTCCAGACGATCCGCGCCGCGTCCTTCGCAGCCCAGGTGCCGGGATCGGGGAAGGCAAGACCAAGCGCCTTCAATCCCTTGGCAACCTTTCCCGCCGCGCCGGGATACAGGGCGACCGCCGTGATCGGCCCGGGGTCCAGCGTCGTCAGCACCGCGCCCCCCCTGCTCAGAGGGGCGGCGTCAAGCGCGGGTTTGGCAATCAGGTCAGGCACGGAGCTTCCCTCCCACCGGGTCATGGAACACCGGATCACAGACTTCGCAGGTAACATCGATGCCGCGCAGATGGTCGATCAGGCGCAGCTTCTCGCCGTGCCGTCCGCGTCCGTCGACAAGGAAGGCCATCCCAAGCCACGCCTCCATCGTCGGCGACCAGCAGACCGAGGTGACATAGCCCTGATCGTTCACCCGCTCGACTACGGCGCCCGGCTTGAAGAGATGCGCGCCGGCACTGATCGGCGCCTCGGCCTTCAGGCCCACCAACTGTTCGCGCTCGGGGCCAACCAGTCCGGGGCGGGCGGCGGCGGCCTTGCCGATGCAGTCCTTCTTGGCGGAAACCATCTTCTCCATGCCGATGTCGAAGGCGGTGGTGCGGCCGTGGATCTCGGCATGGGTGATGAACCCCTTCTCGATCCGCAGCACGTTCAGCGCCTCCATCCCGTAGGCGCCGCCGCCCATGGTCTCGGCCCGCGCCAGCAGGTCGCGGAACAGCGCCTCGCCATAGCGGGTCGGAACGGCGATCTCATAGCCTTCTTCGCCACTGAAGGAGATGCGGAAGAGCCGCCCCTCCACCCCGCCGATCTTCACGGGCATGACGCCCATGAAGGGCAGTTCGACCGGCTGGCCAAGATAGCCCGACAACATCTCGCGCGCGCGGGGGCCGGCAACGGCGAATTGCGCCCAGGTCTCGGTCGCCGAGATGAAGCGCACCTCCCAGTCGGCACAAAAGGCCTGATGCACGAAATCCAGATGCCGCATCACCAGTCCGGCGCCGGCCGTGGTGGTGGTCATCAGGAAGTGGTTTTCGCCAAGCCGCGCCGAGGTGCCGTCATCAAGGACAAACCCGTCCTCGCGCAGCATCAGCCCATAGCGGACGCGGCCCACCGGCAGGGTGCTGAAGGTGTTGGTGTAGACAAGATCCAGGAAGCGGGCGGCGTCCTTGCCCTGAATGTCGATCTTGCCAAGGGTCGAGACATCCGCCACGCCCACCGCATTGCGGACCATGTTGACCTCACGGTCGCAGGATTCGCGCCAGAAGGCCTCGCCCGGCTTGGGGAAGTAGCTGGGCCGATACCACAGCCCCGCCTCGATCATCGGGGCACCGCGGTCGCGGCTGGCCTGATCGCTGGTCAGGAAGCGTTGCGGTGCAAAGCCGTTGCCACGCCCGCCAGCCCCCATCGAAGCGATCGAGACCGGCACATACGGCGGCCGGAAGGTGGTGGTCCCGGTCTCGGGAATGCCGCGGCCGGTTGCATCGGCCAGCACCGCCAGCGCGGCGACGTTCGAGTTCTTGCCCTGATCCGGCGCCATCCCTTGCGTGGTATAGCGCTTCATGTGCTCGACGCTGCGGTAGTTCTCCTGCGCGGCCAGCTTCACGTCCTTGACGGTGACGTCATTGGCGAAGTCCAGCCAGGCCCGGCTGCGCGCGCCGCCCTTGCCGCCCGCCACCGCCCAGGTTGCGGTGACGGCGTAAGGCGCGTCCTCGGCCGCCGGTACCGCGACTTCCGAAACCTTGCGGTCCAGCGCCTTCAGTGCGGCTTCGGCCGCCGCCTTGCCGGCGGTCAGCGCGCCATGGGTGGACATGGTGCCATTGGCGGCCCCCCCTGCGGACAGGCCGGGCACGGCGCCCTCGGACGGCACGAAAGCGGCCAGATCCTCGGACCAGCGCGGGCGGCCGTTCATGTGGCAGGTCAGGTGCAGCGTCGGATTCCAGCCGCCCGACATCGCCAGACAATCGGTCTCGATGCGGAACTCTTCAGCCCCCTTGCGCACCGTGATCGACTTCAGCCCGTGGCGGCCGGCGGTGTCCACCACCTCGGCCCCCAGATGCACCGGGCAATCCTCGACGGCGCTGGCATCGGGCCGCGGGTCGATGATCGCCGCCACCTGCACGCCCACCGCCATCAGCTGCCGCGCCGTGGCGCGGGCGGCATCGGTATTGGCGAACAGCGTCACCCGCTTGCCCGGCACCACGCCGAACCGGTTCAGATAGCTGCGGACGGCCGAGGCCATCATGATCCCCGGCCGGTCGTTCATCGGAAAGGCGATGGGTCGCTCCAGCGCGCCGGCCGCAAGCACCGTCCGGCCGGCCGCGATGCGCCAGAAACATTCGCGCGGCAGGTTGGGCCGGGCGGATTTGTGCAGGCCGACACGCTCCAGCGCGCCGAAGGTGCCGCCATCATAGGCGCCGGTCACGGTGGTGCGGGTCATGATCCGCACATTGGGCAGGCTGCGCAACTCTGCCTCGACGCCCGCCACCCAGATCGCCGCCGGCTCGCCGCCGATGGTGCCGGCATCGCAGATCAGCCGCCCGCCCAGATGCGGGTTCTCCTCGGCCAGGATCACATCCGCGCCCGACCGCGCCGCGACCAGCGCCGCCATCAGCCCCGCCGGTCCCGCCCCGATCACCAGAAGATCGCAGAAGGCAAAGGCCTTTTCATAGGCGCCCTCGTCATGCTTGCCCGACAGGCTGCCAAGCCCCGCCGCGCGGCGGATCGCGGGTTCGTAAAGCCCCTCCCAGAAGGCGCGTGGCCACATGAAGGTCTTGTAATAGAACCCCGCCGACAGAAAGGGCGAGACCAGATCGTTCACCGCCAGCAGATCGAACCGCAAGGACCCCAGCCGGTTCTGGCTGCGCGCCTCAAGCCCGTCGAAGACCTCCTGCATCGTCGCCCGCACGTTCGGGGTCTGATTGGTCTTGCCGATCACTTCGACCAGCGCGTTCGGCTCTTCCGACCCTGCCGTCAGCACACCGCGCGGACGATGATACTTGAAGCTGCGCCCGACCAGCCTGACCCCGTTGGCCAGAAGCGCCGAGGCCAGCGTATCGCCCTTGTAACCGCCATATTCGCGCCCGTCGAAGCGGAAGCTGACAGGCCGGGTGCGGTCGATGATGCCCTTGCCGTCGATCCTCATTTCAGCGTCCCCTTCAGGCCGGCCACCAGCTCGACCGACCGGATCTCATGCGTCACCGTGTTGCGGCTGACCGCCAGCCACTGCGCGCAGCCCTGTTCGTGATACCACAGGTCCCGGGTCATCCCCGCCGGGTTGTCGCGGTTGTGCAGATAGTCGTCCCAGGCCGCCGGAGCCGCCTCGGCCGCGGGCCGGTCAAGATAGTCGTCCGAGCCGTAATAGTAGAACTCCCGCCGGTCACGGTCGCCGCAAAGGGGGCATTTCAGGCGCATCAGTCAGCCTCCGAGGCAGGCCGAAGCGGCCGCCTTCTTCACGCGATAGGTGGTGGTGCCATTGTCTTCGGCCAGATCGAAGGCACCGCCGCATTCGTCGGTATCGCCGACCCAGAAGTAATCCGTCCTTACCTCCAGCGTGTCGCCGGACAGGCGGCCGATCTCCATGATCCCGCTGTCGCATTCGACGCCGCAGGTCCATGTGCCGCCGCTCTCGAAGCAATAGGCGGTCTGGGTCAGCATCTGGCCACCCATCCCTTCGGCGCGGGCGCGGCCCTGGTCGGCCAGCCGGACGATCACCTCCATCGTGGGGGCGCCGCCCGACATTTCGGTGCCCTTCAGGAAGTTCAGCCGCAGCGAGGCAACATTCTGCCGCGGGTTCTTCTTCAGATGGTCGGCGGTGTAATCACGCGCGAAACAGCCCTGCGGCAGATCGCCGGCAAGCGCGGGCGAGGCCAGCAGGACGGCAAGGGCGCAAGCGGTGCGGAACATCAAAGCCCCCTCAATGCAGGTTGTGCTGGCTGCCGGTGCCTTCTTCGTCCAGAAGATGCCCGGTGGCGAAACGGTCAAGGCGGAAGCGTTTGGCATAGTCGTGGCTTTGGTCGGTGGCCATCAGATGCGCCATGCACCACCCCGATGCCGGCACCGCCTTGAACCCGCCGTAGTTCCAGCCGCAATCCAGATACAGCCCCTCGACATGGGTCTTGTCGATGACGGGCGACCCGTCGGGCGACATGTCCATGATGCCGCCCCATGACCGCAGGACCTTGGCCCGGCCGATCATCGGCATCAGCGTCATCCCGGCCTCCATCACATGCTCCACCATCGGCAGGTTCCCCCGCGCGGCATAGGAGGCGTAGAAATCAAGGTCTCCGCCGAAGACCAGACCGCCCTTGTCGGACTGGCTGATATAGAAGTGTCCCATGCCGAAGCTGACGACATGGTTGATGACGGGCTTCAGCCCTTCGGTGACGCAAGCCTGCAGGATGTGGCTTTCGATCGGCAGCCGCATCCCTGCCATCGCCGCGACCTGGGACGACCGGCCCGCGACGATGATCCCCACCTTCTTCGCCCGGATCGCCCCACGCGTGGTCTGAACGCCGCGGACCTTGCCGTTTTCAATGTCGATGCCGGTCACTTCGCAGTTCTGGATCAGATCCACACCGCGCCGGTCGGCCCCGCGCGCATAGCCCCAGGCGACCGCGTCGTGACGGGCCGACCCGCCCCGCGGGTGCAGCAAGCCGCCGTAGATCGGGAAGCGGGTCTGCTCGAAATCCAGATAGGGCAGATGCTCGCGCACGCCCTCGCGGTCCAGAAGGATCGCATCGTCGCCCTGGTTGATCATCGCGTTGCCGCGCCGCACGAAGGCGTCGCGCTGCCCGTCGCTGTGGAACAGGTTGATGAGGCCCCGCTGTGAATGCATCACGTTGTAGTTCAGGTCGGCCTCAAGCCCTTCCCACAACTTCAGCGAATGCGAGTAGAATTCCGAATTGCCCGGCAGGAAGTAGTTCGCGCGCACGATGGTGGTGTTGCGCCCGACGTTGCCGCCGCCAAGATAGCCCTTCTCGAGCACGGCGATATTCGTCAGCCCGTGGTTCTTGGCCAGATAATAGGCGGTGGACAGCCCATGCCCGCCGCCGCCGATGATCACGGCATCGTATTCGGCCTTGGGGGCCGGATCGCGCCATGCGGGCTTCCACCCCTTGTTGCCGAACAGCCCTTCGGTGAAGACCTTGAAGCCTGAATAGCGCCCGGAACCCAACATGCAAACCGTCCTTCCCTGCCCCGGCCATGAAACCCGGACAGGAGCGGTTATTCAAGCATTCTTGCATCAAACCTTTGCCATGCGCGACAAAAGACGTCGCGGAGAGACCCGCGCCCTGTCCACGTCCCCTGTCCCCGTCCCTGGCTCCGGCACCCCGCCCTCAGTGCCCCGAGGTCAGGGCCGGGCGCAGGGTCTCGAACAGGAACCAGACCCTGCGCTCGGTCGCGTCCAGCCAGTTCTCGATCAGACTGGCACTGGCGACATCGCCGGCCTCGTCGCAGACGTCATGCGCCGCCCGGAGTTCCCGGACATAGGCCTGATTGTCCTCGCAAAGTTCCGCCAGCATGTCTGCGGGCTCGACATACGCGGCCTCGTTCGGAAGCACGCGGGTCATGGCCGCAATCTGGTTGACCGATTTCAGCGTCTGACCGCCCAGCTTGCGCACCCGTTCGGCGATATCGTCGGTGGCGCCAAGGATGTCGGCCGCATGATCGTCCAGCATCAGGTGGTAGTCGCGGAAATGGGGGCCCGATCCGTGCCAGTGAAAGTTCTTGGTCTTGAAATACAGCGCGTAGCTGTCCGCCAGCAGCCCGTTCAGCGCCGCTGAGACGTCCTTCACCGCATTGTCGCCCAGATCCGTCGGCGTCTTCAGCCGCGACAACGCCGACCCGGCCGCCGGTTTTGCTTTCTCCGCCATGTTCAGCCTCCACGAATGGCACAGCTGAAAAACGCGACCCCGGCGGAACGGTTCCCGCCGGGGGATCGAATGCAACCGTCAGAGCCCTTTGGAACGATAGGTCTGCGCCACCCGGCCGATCGAGACCAGATAGGCTGCCACCCGCAGATCCTCGACGTCGTTGCGGCTGTGCCAGACCTCGCGCATCGACTGATAGGCCGTCCGCATCGTGTCATCCAGACCCGACCGCACCAGCGCCAGCTCGTCCGAGCCTTGCAGGAAGCGCTGCTTGAAATCGTCGGCCAGCGTCCATCCCAGGCCCTTGTCCGACGAAAGCCGTTCCAGCTCTTCCACCAGCAGGCGCGAGCGCGCCTCTTCCGCACGGCGCTGCATCCGGCCAAAGCGGATATGGCTGAGGTTCTTGACCCATTCGAAATAGGACACCGTCACGCCGCCGGCGTTGGCATACATGTCCGGGATGATCACCACGCCCTTCTTGCGCAGGATCTCGTCGGCGCCGAAGGTGATCGGGCCATTGGCCGCCTCGATGATCAGCGGGGCCGTGATGCGGTCGGCGTTGCCAAGATGGATCACGCCCTCCATCGCCGCCGGGATCAGGATGTCGCAGGGCTGTTCCAGCACCGCGGCGCCATCGGCGACATGGCTGCCGCCGGGGTAGCCCGCCGTCAGCCCCTGATGCGCGTTCAGCCATTGCCGCAGGTCGTCGATATCGATGCCCTTGTCATTCACAATGGCCCCATCGCGTTCGATGACTGCAACGATCTTGCAGCCATCCTCATCCGCAAGGAACTTCGCTGCATGGTATCCGACATTCCCCAGGCCCTGCACGATGACGCGCTTGCCGTCCAGCCCGCCCGAAAGCCGGGCCTTGGCCACGTCATCCTTGTGGCGGAAGAACTCGCGCAGCGCGTATTGTACGCCCCGGCCCGTCGCCTCGACCCGGCCCTGGATGCCGCCGGCATGCGGGGGCTTGCCGGTGACGCAGGCCTTGGAGTTGATGTCGGTGGTGTTCATCCGCGCGTATTGGTCGGCGATCCAGGCCATCTCGCGTTCGCCCGTGCCCATGTCGGGGGCGGGCACGTTCTGCGCGGGGTGGATCAGGTCGCGCTTGATCAGCTCATAGGCGAAGCGGCGGGTGATCAGCTCCAGCTCATGTTCTTCCCACTGGCGCGGATCGACGCAAAGCCCGCCTTTCGAGCCGCCGAACGGCGTCTCGACCAGCGCGCATTTATAGGTCATCAGCGCCGCCAGCGCCTCGACCTCGTCCTGATTGACGCTCATCGCATAGCGGATGCCGCCCTTGACCGGCTCCATATGTTCCGAATGGACCGACCGGTAGCCGGTGAAGGTCTCGATCTTGCCGCGCAGACGCACACCGAAGCGGACGGTATAGGTCGAGTTGCAGACCCTGATCTTCTCTTCCAGACCGGGGCTGAGGTCCATCAGGCGAACCGCCCGCTTGAACATGAGATCGACCGAGTCGCGGAAGCTGGGTTCACCCGCTATTTTCATGCTTTTCTCCTCCAGGGGCCTTCGCCCGAGTTCTTGCCGGATCACGGCCTGGCGTCACTTTAGCCAACCGGGGCGCGAAGGGAACCGAAAGAAATGCCGGGAAACCGCCCCCGGATCGGTCAGTTCTTAATCCGGTTGCATCAGGTTGAGTCTCCGCCCGCACTTCAGCGATTCGGGCGGCATGCGCGACGAATTAAGTCAAACTCGCGTAAAAGTTGCACAACCGTGTTTGCGCAATGTGAACAATCGCCATCATTTACCTTGAGCGTTTCCTCGCCACGCGAATGTCCCGCCCCCGGCCCCCCTGCGCCACAATTCCGCCCGATCCGCTGCGCTACCTGCCCTACGGGAAAACCCGTCCACAAAGGCGCGGGAACAAGGTGACGATACGAGGGCCAGTGAGATGATCAACTGTCAGTCCACGAAAGCGACCGGAAGGACCCGGCTCGCAAGATTCCTGCGGGATGAAAGCGGTGTGATTGCGCCGCAGATCCTGATCTTCTTCTTTCTGATGCTCCTGGTGGGCGGCGTCGCCGTCGACCTCATGCGTTTCGAAGGCAAGCGTGTCGCCCTGCAGCAGACCATGGACCGGGCGACCATTGCCGCCGCCGCGCTGGAAAATACGCTCGACCCGCGCGATGTGGTGGAAAGCTACATCCAGACCTCGGGCGTCGATGGCGAACTTGTCAGCGTCGACATCAACCAGGCGATGAACTCGCGCACGGTCAAGGCGAAGGCGACTGTGCGGTCGAACAACTACTTCATGTCGATGATGCACCAGCCCTATCTGCAGGCGGTGAACGCCTCGCAGGCCGAGCAGCGCGTGACCAATGTCGAAATCTCGCTGGTTCTCGACATTTCCGGCTCGATGGCCTCGAACAACAAGATCACCAACCTGAAGACGGCGGCGACCGAATTCATCGACACCGTTCTGGATCAGGATACCGAGAACAAGATCTCGATCTCGATCGTGCCCTACAACGGTCAGGTCAACCTCGGCCCGTCGCTGTTTTCCAAGTTCAACGTGACCTATGCGCATGGCTTCAACGTTCCCGGCCACCCTGCCCAGAACTCCTACTGCCTTGACCTGCCGACCTCGACCTATGGGTCGACTGCCTTGTCGCGCAGCACCCCCCTGCCGCAGACCCCCTTTGTCGACCACTGGTCGTCCTCGACCCAAAGCACCAGCTATGTGTCGATCGCAGCACCGGCCTACGACAATTCGCTTTACACGAACATGTGGTGCCAGCCGAACGCCGCCACTTTCGTTTCGGTTCACCGCAACAACCGGGCACAACTGAAAAGCCAGATCAACAATCTGGTCGCCATTGGCGCCACCTCGATCGACCTTGGCCTGAAATGGGGGGCGATGCTGCTTGACCCAAGCTCGCGTTCCATCGTCAGCGAAATGGCATCGGCAGGCCAGCTTCCCGGCTATTTCTCGTCCCGTCCCGCAGCCTATGGCGACAAGGAAACGCTGAAGGTCATCGTGCTGATGACCGACGGCGAGAACTTCACCCAAGAGCGGCACGGCGATGCCTACCGGACCGGTCCCTCGGACATCTGGCGCGCGACCGACGGCTATATGTCGATCTTCCACGCCTCGAAGGTGGACAGCAGGAATGCGACCACCATCTGCAACAGCCGTCCGTTCTGGGTGCCGCATCTTGGCGCCTGGCATTCGCGGCCGTGGAACGGCACGACGCCCAACTCGTCGACCTGCTTCTCGCCGACCGCGACCTATACCAACACCGCCAAGCAGACCTGGCAGGCCGTCTGGGCGGCAGCACGGTCGGACTGGGTGGCATGGCAACTCTATGCCCGCGCCCTTGGCACGACTTCGTCGTCGCGGAACAACACCTACAACACCTGGAAAGGCAATTTCCGCGGCTATACCGATACCGACACCATGGACTCCCGTCTCGACCAGGTGTGCCGGGCAGCCAAGGCCCAGGGCGTCCTGATCTACGGCATCGCCTTCGAAGCCCCCTCCGGCGGTGCCAGCGCGATCCGCAGCTGCGCCTCTTCGCCCGCATCGACCTACTTCTTCGATGCCCGCGGGCTTGAGATCCGCACGGCCTTCCGCCTGATCGCCTCGAACCTCAGCCAGTTGAGGTTGACGCAATGAGCCGCCCCTCGCTGCTTCGTCGGATCCTTCCCCGCTTCTTCCGGCGCGCGCGCCGGGAGGACGGGACGGCGACGATCGAATTCGTCTTCGTCGTTCCGATCATCATGACCATCTTCATGGCCTCGATCGAGGCGGGCTTCTACATGGCCAAGCATGTCATGATGGAACGCGGGCTGGACATGGTCATCCGCGACCTGCGGCTCGGCAACCTCGGGCTGGTCGATCACAACTCGCTGCGCACGCTGATCTGCGACGCAACCCCGATCCTAGAGGATTGCGAACATATCCTGAAGGTCGAGATGCGTCCGATCTCCACGGCAACCTTCAACATGCCAAACGCGCCCGCCACCTGCATCGACCGGGGCGAGGCTGTCGAACAGCTGACCGATTTCACCCTCGGCGGCTCGCATGAGATCATGATCGTCCGCGTCTGCGCGGTGCAGGACCCGATCTTCCCTTCGACCGGCATCGGTCTGCAGCTGCGCGCCGATGCACAAGGCGGCTATCAGATGGTGGCGGCTTCCGTATTTGTGAACGAACCGCGGTAGCGCGAAGCGCACCGAGAGTTGAGGTACCCGAGCATGAAATTCCTTACCCGCCGTATCCGCCGGTTCCGCGATCAGGAAGACGGTCTCGTCATGACCGAATTCCTGATCATGCTGCCGCTGCTGATCTGGACCTTCATGGCGCTGTTCATCTATTGGGATGCCTTCCGGACCATCAACCAGGCCCAGAAGGGCGCCTATTCCATCGCCGACCTCGTGTCGCGGCAGCAAGAAATCAACGGCACCTTCGTCAGCGGCATGCAGACGGTCATGGAATATCTGGTGAACGACGCTCCGAACGTCCGGATGCGCATCACCTCGATCAAATATGATGACATCAGCAAGAAATACGCCGTGCTCTTCTCGCGCTCGCCGGGCGGCAAGCTGCCGCAGCTGACCAACGCGACGATCAACCAGACCTGGTTCACCGACCGCATCCCGATCATGGCGGATCAGGACAGCGTCGTGATCATCGAGACCGAAGTCGGCTACAAACCCGGTTTCAAGGTCGGTATCCCCACCCGCACCTTCGACAACTTCATCGTCACCCGGCCCCGGCTTGAACAGCGCCAGGTCTGCTTTACCGGCGTGACCTGCCCCTCGATCGTGCGCCTCTAGCACCATCGCAGATCGCCATGCCGCACCGCCGGGTCTTTCGCCCGGCGGCGCAGCCGTCTATCCTGTGGCAACCCCGGTCACAGGAGCCGTCCCGGCAGATGCCCCGTCCCAGCCCCCCGCGCCTTCTGCCGATCCTGCTGGCGCTGACGCTGGCAGGCTGCACCCCGATGCCGGACTTCGCAGCCTTCCCCGAAACCGCCGCCGGCGCCGCGCCGCCCAGCCTGATGCCGATCGATCAGCTGCTCGCGCAGGCCGGCAGCGCCCCGCGGGCCGAAGCCGCGGCGCAAAGCCTGTCGGCCCGCGCCGCGCGCCTGCGCGCCCGTGCGGCGCTGATGCGCGGCCCGGTCAATGACCCGGCCACCCGGGCCCGCCTTCTGGCCGCCATCCATCGCGGCGACGCCTGAGCCGGCCCGCACACCCGCGCCCACATTGCGTCGCGCGCCGCGAACAGCTAACACCCGGCCCGAACATCGCTTGCGAAAGGTCCCGCCATGTCTGCCGCCCCGCTCCGCCTTGGTCTTGCAGGTCTTGGCACCGTGGGCATCGGGGTGGTCAGGATCATCCAGGCCGAGGCCGCGCTGATCGCCGCCCGTGCCGGGCGTGCCGTTCAGATCACCGCCGTCTCCGCCCGCGACCCCCGGAAGAACCGCGATGCGGACCTGTCGGGCTACGCCTGGGAGGCCGATCCCGTGGCCCTGGCAAAGCGCGACGACATCGACGTTTTCGTCGAGGTGATGGGCGGCCATGAAGGGGCGGCGAAAGCCGCGACCGAAGCCGCCATTGCCGCCGGCAAGCATGTCGTGACGGCCAACAAGGCGCTTTTGGCGCATCACGGCCAGGCCCTTGCCGAACAGGCCGAAGCCGCCGGTCTCTGCCTGCGCTTCGAGGCCGCCGTCGCCGGCGGCATCCCCGTCATCAAGGCGCTGACCGAGGGCCTTGCCGGCAACCGGATGAAGCGGGTCATGGGGGTGATGAACGGCAGCTGCAACTACATCCTGACCCGGATGCAGGCCGAGAACCTGCCCTATGAGGCCGTGTTCGAAGAGGCCCGCCAACTGGGCTATCTGGAAGCCGATCCCAATCTGGACGTGGGCGGCATCGACGCCGGCCACAAGCTTTCCCTCCTCGCCTCCATCGCCTTCGGCACCCGCGTCGCCTTTGACGATGTCGAGCTGGAGGGCATCGGCAATGTCTCGATCGACGACATCCGGCTGGCCGAAGACATGGGCTATCGCATCAAGCTTCTTGGCGTGGCGCAGATGACCGGACGCGGGCTGGAGCAACGGATGACCCCCTGCCTCGTCCCGGCCGCCAGCCCCCTGGGCCAGTTGCAGGGCGGCACCAACATGGTGGTGCTGGAAGGCGACAGCGTCGGCCAGATCGTCCTGCGCGGCCCCGGTGCCGGCATGGGCCCGACGGCCAGCGCCGTGATGGGCGATGTGATCGACGTCGCCCGCGGCTTCCGTGTCCCCACCTTCGGCATTCCGGCCGCGCAGCTTGTGGCCGCCCAGCCCGCCCGCGCCGCCACGCCGGCACCCTACTATCTGCGCATGACGCTGCTCGACAAACCCGGCGCGCTGGCCAAGATCGCCACCTGCCTTGGCGATGCCGGCGTCTCCATCGACCAGATGCGCCAGAATGGCCACCACGGCCCCAATGCGCAGGTGCTGATCGTCACGCACAAGGCCGCACCCGACGACGTCGCCCATGCGATGACCCGTTTCGCCGCAACCGGCGTGCTGGTCGGCGCACCGGCGGCAATCCGCATCGAAGAGGTCTGACAGCTCCCGACGTTTCGACGAAACGTCGCCCCTGCCCCTGACGCCGCCCGCCGCGCCAAACACGACTTTTCGACGAAAAGTCGTGCCCGGCCCTGCGTTAGCGACACCATGCTTGCGGCCCCCGCCCTGCGTCGCTAATCCAAGGCGCAACAGCCAACGCAAGGGACAGATCATGGCCGACGTCAAGGAATTCCAGGACCGCCTGCTTTCTTTGGGCCTCGCCCGCGTGTCCGAGGCCGCCGCCCTCGCCTCGGCCCGGCTGATCGGCCGCGGCGATGAGAAGGCCGCCGATCAGGCCGCCGTCAACGCCATGCGCGATCAACTGAACCTTCTCGACATCAAGGGCGTCGTCGTCATCGGCGAGGGCGAGCGGGACGAAGCCCCGATGCTCTACATCGGCGAAGAGGTCGGCTCCGGCAACGGTCCCGCCGTCGACATCGCGCTTGACCCGCTGGAGGGCACCACCCTGACGGCCAAGGACATGCCCAATGCCCTGACCGTCATCGCCATGGCCCCGCGGGGCACCCTGCTGCACGCCCCCGATGTCTACATGGAAAAGCTGGCCATCGGCCCCGATTACAAGCCCGGCACCGTCACCATGTCCATGTCCCCGTCCGAGCGCGTCTCCGCCCTTGCCGCCGCCAAGGGCGTCTCGACCGAGAACATCACCGTCTGCGTCCTCGAACGCCCCCGGCATGAAGAGATGATCGCCGAGATCCGCTCCACCGGCGCCTCGATCCGCCTGATCACCGATGGCGACGTGGCCGGCGTGATGCATTGCGCCGAGCCGGACGTGACCGGCATCGACATGTATATGGGATCGGGCGGCGCGCCCGAGGGCGTGCTGGCTGCCGCTGCGCTGAAATGCATGGGCGGGCAGTTCTTCGGCAAGCTGCTCTTCCGCAACGATGATGAACGCGGCCGCGCAAAGAAGGCCGGCATCACCAATTTCGACCGCGTCTATACCCGCGACGATCTGGTGCGCGGCGACGTGATCTTTGCCGCGACCGGCGTCACCACCGGCTCGCTTCTGGCCGGCATCAAGCGTGAGCCGGGCTGGGTCACCACCGAGACCCTGCTGATGCGCTCCAAGACCGGATCGGTCCGCCGCGTGACCTATCGCAGCCCGCTGCGCTAGGCGCGGCCTTTCCGCCACCGGGAACATCACGGCGGGCGCCCTCGCCCGTCCAGCCGGCGCATGCCGCCTTGACCCGGCGTCCCTGCGAACAGCCATACGTGGATCATACCTGCGTCTTACCTGAATCATACCAGGATCATACGCGGATTTTTCCGTGATTTCAGCCCGTTGACCCATCGCCGCGCCACTCGGCTCGCGCGCCCTGCGCACAGCCCTCTTGCAGCCCCCCGCCGGCTCTGTCACCCCTGACCCATGACAGTGCCCGCTTTCCTCGATGTCGCCTCCTCGCTGACCGGCCGCCGCTGGACCGGTCCTGACGCCGCGCAGGACCGTCTGGCCGAAGCCATCGCCCAGGAGACCCGCCTGCCGCTGCCGCTGTGCCGCATCCTGGCCGCCCGCGGCGTCACCCCCGACGGGGCCGAGGCCTTTCTGGCCCCCACGCTGAAAGAGCTGCTGCCCGATCCCCGCAGCCTGCGCGACATGGAGAAGGCCGCCCGCCGCTTTCTGGCCGCCGTTGCCGCCCGCGAAAGGATCGCCGTCTTTGCCGATTACGACGTCGACGGGGGGGCCTCGGCCGCCCTGCTGATCGTCTGGCTGCGCGCCCTGGGGCACGAGGCCACGCTCTATATCCCGGACCGCATCGACGAAGGCTACGGCCCGAATATCCCGGCCATGCAAGGGCTTGCGGAAAATCACTCGCTGATCGTCTGCGTCGATTGCGGCACGCTCTCGCATGATCCGGTTGCCGCCGCCGCCCCCGCCGATGTGATCATCCTCGACCATCACCTTGCGACCGAGACCCTGCCCGCAGCCCATGCCGTGGTGAACCCGAACCGGCAGGACGAAGACGGCAGCCTGGCCCATCTCTGCGCCGCCTCCGTCGTCTTCCTGATGCTGGTCGAGGCCAATCGACAGCTGCGCGAAACCGGCGCGCAAACCCCTGATCTGATGTCGCTTCTTGATCTGGTGGCGCTGGCGACCGTCGCCGATGTGGCGCCGCTGACCGGGGTGAACCGGGCGCTGGTGCGGCAGGGGCTGAAGGTGATGGCGCGGCGCGAAAGGCCGGGGCTGCGCGCGCTGGCCGATGTGGCCCGGATGGATACCGCCCCGACCGCCTATGCGCTTGGCTTCCTTCTGGGACCGCGCGTCAATGCGGGCGGCCGGATCGGCCAGGCCGATCTCGGCGCCCGCCTTCTCGCCACCGCCGACGACCGCGAGGCCGCAGCCCTGGCACACCGCCTTGACCAGTTGAACAGCGAACGGCGCGAGATCACCGAAAGGGTGCGCGAAGAGGCCCTGGCCCAGGCCGAAGCGCGGGGCACCGACGCGCCGCTGGTCTGGGCCGCGGCCGAGGGCTGGCACCCCGGCGTCGTCGGCATCGTCGCGGCCCGGCTGAAAGAGGCGACCGGCCGCCCCTCCATCGTGATCGGCTTCGAGGGCGGCCTGGGCAAGGGCTCTGGCCGGTCCGTCCACGGCGTCGATCTTGGCGCCAGCGTCCAGCGCGTTGCGGCAGAGGGTTTGCTGATCAAAGGCGGCGGACACAAGATGGCGGCCGGCCTGACCGTGGCGCAAGACCGGCTGGAGGAGGCGATGGCCCGCCTTTCCGCCCTGCTGGCGCGGCAGGGCGCGGGCGAGGCCGGCCCGCAGGAGCTGCGCATCGACGGGCTTTTGATGCCGCAGGCCGCGACCCTGCACCTGGCCGAACAGATCGAAAGCGCCGGCCCCTTCGGCGCCTCGGCCCCCGCCCCGCGCTTCGCGCTGCCCGGGGTGACCCTGACCGCCCGCCGCTTCGGCGAATCGCATCTGCGCCTCTCGGTCCGCAATCCCGGCGGCCAGCCGCTCGAGGCGGTAGCCTTCGGCGCCTTCGACGGCCCGCTTGGCCCCGCCCTTGAATCCACCGGCAGCCGGCCCTTCCATCTGGCAGGCAAGATCGAGGTCAACACCTGGGGCGGCCGCAGCCGCGTTCAGCTGCGTCTGGACGATGCCGCGCCAGCCATATGAAATTGCCTTCACTTTTCCTCTTGCGCATCGCGGCTGCCCCGATTAGACACCGCTCCACCGCAAGCGCGGCCCGTTCGTCTATCGGTTAGGACACCAGGTTTTCAACCTGGGAAGAGGGGTTCGACTCCCCTACGGGCTGCCACTTATCCAAAATTTTCTATATTTTTCAATCGCGTAGCGGCGATTCGAGAAACAGCCCACAACTCAACCCACAAGTCGATTTTGTCTGAAACACGTTCGACTCCCTGCTGACGCAGGGCGACAGCGGAACATCGGGGCCTCGTCTGGCGTGGGTCATGACTGCCCGGCTGACCGCCGCCCGGCGTCGTCTTAACTAGTTCATACGCTTGCTCGCTCTTGCCATCGCCCGGCTGGCTTCTCCCTCGACCTGCGACCGCGATTTGCGGAAGGCGTCAGGATCGCTGACCCCATGCAAATTCATGGTGATCGTTTGCTGGAACGCCCGGCGTCCTGTGTCGTCGGCGGCATCGCCGCCTTGAGCGGATGCGAGGTTTTTGACCTGCTTGCGGCTGAGGACGTGCTCTCCGGTTTGCAGCACGGCGGGCACCTCGTCGGCGGCAAGGACCGGCCCGCCGCTGTGCATCCGAGGTGCATCCATCCACAGAGATGCCGGATAGGCTGTCGTCCCGGCGGAGTTCGATGTGACCTGCCCGCCCGAATGAAAAATGCCCGGAAGGATGAGGCCCATCAGGCCCATGAAGCCGCCACCACCTCCACCGCCCCCGGCAGCGCCCGAGGCCACACCTTGAGCGAGGATCGGCGCACCTTGGTTGGCTCCTTGCACGACCCCTTGGCCCAGCACAGCCCCGCCGGATGCTGCACCGCTCTGAACCTGCGCACCCGCTACCGCACCACCCGATGCCATACCGCTGCGGACGCTGGCCCCGGCTGTGGTCGCGCCCGAGGTGAGCGCAGCCTGTAGCTGCCCGGCGACTTGGCTACCGGCGGTCACCATCGCGTTGCCGATATTGCTGCCTGCCGTCATTGAGCCGGAGATCATGGCTTCCTGCGTTCCCGCCGCGCCGAGGTCCGGCATGGCCTCGTCACCCGTGGACCCGAACAGGTTGCCAAGGACGCCGCCAAGGTTGAACCCGGCCTTCTTGCCGTCTCCCCCGCCCATACCGAACAGGTTGAGGAGTTCCTTCGTGGCTTTATCCGCGACGATGTCGGCGAAGATGCCGAGGATCGACTCACCGAGGGATTCCAGATCGAACTTGCCGGTCTTGATGAACTCCTCAATCGTGTCGGACAGAGACTGGAAGACCTCGACTTCGATCTTCTGCCCAGCTTCGATCCAGCCCGGAACACCATCGAGCCATTCCTTGAGCGGGTCAGCCGCGAGGATTTTGAGTTGCTTGTTCAGCTTCTCAGCTTCCTCGCGCTGGCGGATCAGCGCCATGGTGGTTTCGTCCACCGCGCCGCCGGTCAGGCGGGCAGCTTCGGCCATCAGCTTGGCGGTTTCGATATTGTCGGCGCGGCCAGTCGCCACGAGCATCAGGGCCGCGTTTTCATCCATCAACGAATTGGTTTCGGACTGGATGGACTCAGCCAGCTTCTCATAGGCTTTCGCCTCATCGGTGAGTTCTGCGGCCTTCTCACGGCCAGAGCCGCCCTTACGCCCGCTGCCGCCACCCTTGCGCCCACCGCCTGCGGCTGCGCTTTCACGCTTCCGGGCAGCGGCCCGTCCGGCGGTGAGTTGGTCATCAAGGCGCAGCCCTTCGGCGAATTGGAAGTCTTCGGCCTTGATGATCTGTTTCTCGATCCAGCCCGCAATTCCGCCTTTGGCATCAGCCGCCATCTCTTTCGCCGTCTGCTTGACCCCATGCTCATAGGTCAGGCGAGCAACTTCCGCCTGACGAACAGTCTGTCCGGCCTCAAGGGCCACAAGTTCAGCCCGCTTCCCGGCGTTCGTAATCACAGAACCCCCCAGAGCGGCCAGTGATGATAGGATAGCCGACACCTCTGCGCCGACTGCGGACATGGCCGAGGCCCAGCCCCATGTTTGGCCGGTGGCTTCCCCGATCATCCCCGGCATGGGGGCGAGGATCGCTTGTAGGCGGTCAGCCGTCAGGCCGAGTTGCGCCGCTTCCTCAACGGCCTTCACCAGTTCCGGCGGAAGCTGCGCCCCTGCATCACGCGCGGCCAGAAGCAGGCTGACGACCTTGCCCATCGCCGCGCTGGTCTCTTTCGGCCCCTTTGCCATTTTCGCCTCAGACAGCGCAGCGGTGAGGGCATGGGCTTGGTTGACCGAAAGGCCGAACTTGGCTTGCAACTGGTCGGCTGCATCGGCGGTCAGAAGGATCGTTTCGGGCCGCAGGGCTTCCGGCAGGAAGGTAGCCTTGTCCCATTGGTCCATCAGATCGGTGACGCCGGACATGGTGACGCCAAGGGCGGCAACACCGTCCTGCATCTGCTGTTCAAGTTTCATGGCCGAGACCGCAGCCATCGCGTCATAGAACCGCTGGGCGGATTCCGCTGCCAGCCCGAATTCTTCCCGAAGGGCCAGCGTCCCGCCGTTCACCGCCGCAGCGGAATCCCGGTATGTGGTCAGGGTCGAATTCAGATCGCCCATCACATCGTCAAAGGTCCGGGCTTTTTCACCCCCGGAAATCAGAAGCGGGATGAGTGCCCCCATGATCGCGGCCACGGCTCCGGCGGCAGCGCCCCAGACCCCGAACCCCCCCAGAAGCTGCGGCAACTGCATGGCGAGAGCGCGGGTGGCATCGGTGCCCGCCGCCACCTGCACAAAGAAGTCACCGATCTGGTAGGAGGCGTTCTGGACCTGATAGCCGACCTGCGAGGCGGCTTTCCCCACCCGGTCAAACCCGGCCAGCGTGTCTCGGGCCTTCTCTCGGGCGTTCGCGGCAAGCTGGGCGGAAATCACCCCCTCACGTTCGGCCAGTGCGATCCGGTCAAGCGTGGCTTCGTATTGCTTGCTGGCACTGTAGAGCGGATTGAACTCTGCCCGGAGCGCCGACAGCGCCGCCTCATGCTGGGCTGCGGCCCTTGCAGCCTCCCCCTGTTCACGGGCCAAATGCGCCGCTGCGCCCCGTGCGTATTCGCTGGCGGTCACGCCTTGCGTCAGTTCAGTTCGCAGGTTTTCGTATTCGTTTCGGGCGAGGCGCACCGCTGCCACATCGGGGGCGCGGCGCAGGCTGGCGTGTAGCTTGTCAACGGCGGCGTCCAGCCGGTCGAGACCCTGCACGTCTCCAAGGTCATCAAGCCGGAAGGCTAGCTTCTGTGCTGACGTGGTGGCCTGCCGGAGCGCCATGGATGCCGCCAGCGCCGCTCGATCTGTCGCCGATCCTGCCTTTGTCGCGGCTGTCGCCGCCCCACCCATCGCCGACCCCAGCCCCTGCGCCATATCGCGGGCGGAGCGCAGCGGAGTTACATCGAACTGCGGTTTCAGATTTCGCAGGACCGTGAAGGCCCCGGAAGCGTCACGCTCAAGGTCTTTCACCGCCACCTTAATCGCGGCAATGGCCGAGCGGAACTCTGTGGCCCCGCGTTTCGCGGGTGAGGCGTCAATGCCAATGGAAATCGAATGTTCTGACATGGGGGGTCCGGCGAGGTCGCGCGGGCGGGCCAGAGAGGCCGCAAGGGGCCAGCAGAGGGCCTGTGCGCGAAATTGGGGAAAGGCTGCGCCCAGAGCGGAAGCGACCCAGAGGGCGGCTTGCGGGGGGCTGCCGGTATTATATCCGGTGCGGCTCTGCTGACCTAGAAATTTAGCAGAACGGTTCGCTCGTTCCTTGATAGCTCAAGTGCTTCCGGGGCGCCCGCCATGGGGGCAATGCGTCAAGCAAGAATTTGCACGACAAGCCTTTGTAATGTCACGAACAATGACACGATCCGCGTGAGATTTACCTAGGTCGGATTGGGGCGCGGGGGTAAAAAGGGTGCAGCATCAAATCACAAAGGACAAATGCACATGGCCCCCCGCCAGACCAGAGACACCGCCCTGCGTGTTGACCCGTGGCTGAACGAGGTCTTGCGCCGCGAGGAAATCGAATTGGGTAAGGTCCAAGCCTATGCCTACCAGTTCGCGCGGCGGCTTGAGGCCGGAATCCCCAACCGCCAAACCAAATTCGAACTGATGCGCCAAGCCACCATTCTTGAGAGGATGGTTCGTGAGGCCCCAGTTGTGACCCCGCCCGAGGACTATAACTGATGATTCGTCACATGTCCCGGATGTGCCAAAAGACATAAAATGTCACATCCCGCCGAAATAAGCGGAAATCCGCCCATCCGACCCGTGACTATCTGACCATCTGACCGCAAAACTTGAAAACGGTGTGCAGATACCTTAGATGCCGGAACAGAACTCATCTGTTCGGCATTTGCGTGTGACTTAAGGTCCGACGAATCGGCTGCTGAACATCCATAGCAGGAGAACCTTGAGTGCATCAAGCACAAAGTTACTTGACGAAAGCGCCGCCCCGCCGGTTGCCTTCCGCCACACGGGCGCAGGACTCGCAGTCCTATTACCTGCGTGTGGAGGCGCTGGCCGGGGTGGCCGGTCTTTCGCGCACGCACATGGCCCGGTTGCTGCAATCCATCGGCCCCGATGGGGCGGTGCGTCACAGCCAGCGCATTTACTATGAGCTTGGCCCGGCCTGCGATGCAATCGAACAAAACCGCCCCGGAACCCTCACCCCTGTGATGAAGGCCAACCTTCTGGCGCAGGCCCAGACCCTCACCCAAATCATCGCAGGAGATGAAAATGGACGATAACGACGACGAACTGGTCAAGGCCCTTGAACTCGACGCCGCAGCGTGGCGCGGGCCGAAGGCAAAAACGTATTCGGACATGGTTCGCGCGGTCGATACCAAACTTGAGAAGGAAGGCTTCACCGACCCCAATCTCCGCTCGACCGTTATCAAGGGCCTTGCAGCAACCCGCGCCTCCAAGTCCTATCTGGACGGGTTGGAGTCCCGGTTCGATGCGGATAGCGCCTTTGAAGGGTTGCAGGCCGGACCTCTGGGCTGGCTGATCCAACCCAAGAAGCAAAGCGGACTCACCGCCGAGGAACACCGCCAAATCGCCTCCAAATTGCCCCCGGCAGAGCGTATGAACTACGCCCGCAAGCACGGGTTGATGTGACGATGGTTCGCCCCCTTGATGTCGCGGGTTGGATTGTTGACGCCCCCTCGCGTCTGGCGGGGCGGATGGTCTGCAACGCCTTCGTTACTGCATACGATCAGGCCAACCGGGCGGCGATCCTCGATTACGCCCAGCGCCTGCGGGCGATTGTGGACCATGCCGATTCCGAACCAAACCGCCCGCTCATCCTGACCTTCCCCGGCCTGCCTGTCGGGCGGTTGGTTCTACAGCTTGCCGGGCTGGTGCAGGTCAGGGCTGACGGATGGACCCCGTGGAGTCATCTCGAACGGGAAGATTTTCCGCGCGTGATCCAGATCGGGGCTGAGGACTTTCACGATGTCCGCGAGACGCCCGCCGAAGGCTCAAGGGGCTACGCCCCGCCCGCAGCGGCCTGACAAACCTATCCCGAAGCGGCGGAAGCCTCACTTCTCACCGCCGCCGATGGAGATTCCACCGCCAAAAAGCCCGGAACGGATGCCGGGTCGGAAGTGGTGGTTTCCATGGTGGAGCGTAAAACCTCTACCCTCGGTTGGGGCGGCGTGAGCCGCCCCACCACACCGACAATTCCACCTTTGAATTCCACGTCAGCGCGGGGCGCTGGCAACTTCGCATGGGGTGCGGAGACCGAGGATTCACATGCGCCTGCGGGGCAGGCCGGAAGGAGGCTAACCCATGAGCTAGAATTAGGAGGGCGCACTGATGAGCGCAGTTCAAGAGCATATCGCCGTGGTCACCGACCACCTTGCCCGCATTCAGCGGTCGAAGCTGACGGGCATCGCTATGGCCGAGTTGAAACGCTTGCGCCGCAACACACAGCGCCCGTTCGCCCGAACCGCGTTTCGGTTGGCCGCTGAACTGGCCGGAGAAATGGATGAGGTTCGCGCCGGTGTCGCCGCCCGTGGGGGTGTTCCGGGTGATCCGCAAGCCGGTATGCGCCGCCCCATCTTGCGCTTCGGGCCGGAGATTTGGACGCATAAAGAGGTGCTGTTTAGCGCCTGTAAGATGGTCGGTGTGTGGTCGGATGCGTGGTTCCACGATGGAGACCCGACAGCGTTCAACTTCCCCGAGACAAAAACTTGGCCTGCCATGTCCGGGGGTTCGACCCTCTACATCACCGCACCATGGATTGCGGGCGAGTGGAAATGAAAGAACCCCCGGCCAATGTGAGTTGGCCGGGGGTGCGGAAGTGACTGAGTGAGTGGTTATTACATAACTCTCAAATGTTTGAATTCAAGGAAACGAGTGAGACGGAATGAGCAAGATGGATAAGCTGCGGGCCGACCCCGATCAGTTGATCGAAGATGACAGCGCCGAGATGTGGAATGATGCACAACTCTGGGGCACTGACTCTGCCGAGTATCGGGCCGCGCTTGATCTGCCGATGCACTTCACGCCGGGTGTGCAATACACCGACACGAAGAAGTTGAAGCGCCACAATACCCCGGATGATGGCTGGAAGGGCAATACCGCCCCCCTGCGGGTCTGGATTGAAGGTGCCCCTTCGCGCGGTATGGTGTCCGCAAGGGGGCTGTCCCGGCATCCTGTAGCGCCGCACAAGGACGGAGAATGCATCGTCTTCGGCCACAGTGCAGGCGGCGGGCGCACAGCCAAGGCCATGGTCACGATGTCCGCCATGGTGCTGGACATTGACGCGGGCGGGGTGCTGGAAGATGTCGCCGCGAAGATCGAGCGCATGGGCCTTCTGGCGCTGATTTACACCAGTTTCAACGATCAGAAGACGACCCTTGATGTCAGCCGAGACAAGGTGATGAAAGCCGCCAAGACCGCCACCGATCCGACCTTGGATCAGGTTCGGGCATTTCTGGCCGCTGACCCGAAGTCTGCTTTTACCGCTGATTTCCTCGACTCGGTTGAGATCGAAGACACAAAACTGCACACCGAAAAAGGTCTGGTGATCCGCCTGAGGACGGCGGCGCAGGAGAAATTCAGAGTCGTGTTTCCACTGGCCGTGCCCGTGGTGATTGGTGATCTGGCCCCGACCCATGCGGCAGGGCTGGACCTCTGGGCCGACAAGATCACGGGCTTGGGGGCGGACCTTGTGGGCGTGGCCTTTGATACGTCTTGCACAGACCCGTCCCGGCTTTTCTTCACCCCCCGACACCCGAAAGACCGGCAGGGCGTGGCAATCATCGTGCGCGGGCGTCCCTTGACCTTCGAAGAGGTTCAGGCGCGATCCAAGGACGCATACCTTGCCCAGCGGCGGGCGGCGACGATCACCGATCCTTTTGCACTGGCCGGAATGCCGACCGGCGGTGATGCTGAATTCACCGCTCCTGTGCAGGTGTTCTCGCCTTCGGGCCGCGACCTGACAGCATGGCACAAAGGCGTCAAAGAACGCTTTTTGCTGGCCGATATGCTTGAGGCCGTATGCCCGGATCGGTGCGACACGCGACAGAACAAGGCCGACACGTTCCACACGATCTGCCCTTTCGAGGATGAGGGCGGACACGGTCCGACAGGCGGGGCCTGCATGGCCTCGAACCCGGATGCCCATCCCCATGGCGTCTGGGGCTGGTTTTGCAAACATGCAAGCTGTGACGGACTGGACAAGCTGGAATTCATCGCGCAGGCGCTGGCTGAGGGCTGGTTTGACGAGTCCGAACTCGACAATGAAGAATGGCTTCTTGCGGCATATGAGGACGAAACCCCGGACGATGCCGGTCCCGATGCCGAGGATAGCGCGGCCCAGGACGACATTGCGGGAAGCATTGCCGAGCTGGCGGGAGAGTTTGAAGACCGGAAGGATTGGCTGATCGGCTACAAGGTCACGGGCGGCGCGATCACCCGTGGCAAGAAAGATGGCAAGCCCGTGGCTCTCTGCGGCGTGTTTGATGTGGTCGGGCGCTCGTCCAACGCGGACGGCACCGAAGCCGCAGGCCGGATCATCAGCTTCGTCAATGAGAATGGCAAGCGCGTCGAACTCACCCTTCTGATGGCCGATCTGGTGACGGATGGTCGGGCGATCATCGCCCGGCTGGCGGGTGCGGGACTGCCGATCTACGCTTACACCAAAGAGGCCACCGACAATCTGCTGGCCTTGTTGCGGTCGCTCAGACCCAAGCGCCTTGTCCCCACGATGCAGGCCCCCGGCTGGGTTCGCGGGGACACGGGCGCGGTGCTTGGCTATCTCACACCGACCGGCGATTACATCCGGGCTTTTGAAAATGCCCCGGCGGTGCGGCTGGTCGAGGCGGCGCGGGCGGAAGTCGTTAAGCCCGGCGGGACGCTGGCAGGCTGGCAGGGCGCGGCTGACGCCGCTATCCAGCGGTCCACCGAAAACCCCTATTG
The DNA here is from genome assembly GCA_934500835.1 of uncultured Paracoccaceae bacterium. Lineage (GTDB taxonomy): Bacteria > Pseudomonadota > Alphaproteobacteria > Rhodobacterales > Rhodobacteraceae > Pseudogemmobacter. The sequence continues at coordinate 503,932 of CAKSTR010000001.1, forward strand.
GCTGTTGACCCTCTGTGCTGGTTTCGCTGGCCCGCTTCTGGGCCTCACCGGGGGCGACCCTTGCGGCCTTGCACTGTCCGGGCGCACCTCGAAGGGTAAGAGCCTTGCCCAGCGTCTGGGGGCCTCTGTCTGGGCCTCTCCGCGCACCGGGGACGGGGTGCTTCACTCTATGAACAGCACCAGCAACGCTATCGAAGACCTTGCGACCAAAGGCTCCGAGGCGGTCCTTATGCTGGATGACGTGGGGGCCTTGCAGGACAAGCGGGCGCTGTCCGGCATCCTGTTCGGGCTGTCCGGCGGTTCGACCAAGAACCGCAAGGCAGGTCGCGGCGCGGGGTTGACGAAGCGCGAGACGTTCCGGCCCTATGTGGTCCTGTCCAGTGAACAGGATATTCGCGCCGAAGTCATGGGGGCCGGTGATACATATCGCGGGGGCTTGGCAGGACGCTTTGCTGACGTTGACGTGACCAATGGTCAGGACGCTCCTGCGAAGGAACTGGCGGCGCTGGAAGCGGCCTCCCAGCACTTCGGCCATGCAGGCCCGGCTTTCATTCGTCACCTGATTGCAACGGGCGTTCACAGCGCCCCGGAGACGCTGGCGGCGAAGATCAAGACCATGGCTGGAAAGCTGGCACGGCGGGGCTTGGACGCAAGGCAGGAACCCCCGGCGGTCATGCGCAGGGCGGCAGAGGTGTTTGCCTATCCGCTTCTGGGGGGATTGCTTGCTGTGGAGGCGGGGCTGATCGGTGCCGGTGATAAGTTGCGGGCGGCACAGGCGGTGCGGGATGTGGTGGAGAACGCTTGGGATGGCTTTGTGGAGACCGGCGGAGCCGGAGCGGCCCGTGGCGGGGCTGATCTGATCGACAGCTTCCGTAGCTTCATCGCCCGCGAAATTGGTGCCCGCATCATCGAGACCACTGACGATGCCAGCGCAGCGCGGGGCGGCGTCATCGGATGGTATGACGATGATTTCATCTATCTCGACTGGTCATTGCTGGCCGACCCCGCCCGATTGGGGATCGACTTCGCCAAGCGCGATGAGTTGGCAAAAGCCTTGGGTGAAGTTGGGATGCTGGTCAAACCGCCTAAGGGCTACCCCCAGCGTAAGTTGCCAGCGACTTTCGGCGGGGTGGCCGCAGGCAAAGACCCGCGCGAGGTGAAGAACCTCAAAGTCATCAGGAAGACGCTGGGCATCTAGCCCAGCCCCCGCGCGCGGAAAATCCCCCGAATGGCCCTTGGGCCGACTTGGGCCGACTTGGGCCGACCTTTGGGCCGACTTTTGGGCCGACCTGAAACCCAAAAAAAATAGGGCTTGGGCCGACTGGGCCGACCTAAGAGAGATAATATAGACATATATATATCATCTTCTTATGCATCCTCTCCCGGAGGGGGTCACACCCCCCTTCTGTGTGGATCGGTGTTTTTAGGTCGGCCCAGTCGGCCCAAGTCGGCCCAAACATGTAACACACTGAGTTTATGTAGAAAAACTTGGGCCTACCCAGGCCGATTTGAGCGTTTTAGGTCGGCCCAAGTCGGTCCAAGTTTTGCAGGAGACCTGCATATCGCCACCGGAGATAACTCGCTGGCCTTGCTCCCCGGCGATCCGGGTTGCTGCGACCGTCACACGATTATTGCACCAAGCCTGAGATGAGAATCATTCTCAGTTGCACACCGATCCCGACCGATCCGGCAAATACATCAGTATTGCTTACCTAATTTGATCAGGTTCCATCTGGGGCAGCCGCCGTGCTTGATGACGCTTAGAAACCCCGGAGGTTCAGCAGGGAGTCCCTGTGAAACATGTTTCACGGATTAGAACATAAGGGGAACGATTCGCCCGTCAACCTCGTTGAGTTTCATCTCCCGAGTCAAGCAGTTTAATTTTCATCCGGTTTTGTTAGGGTCGATTACGGGCTTAACGAATCATGTTAGCCATGTCATAAGAAAGTGGCTAACAGCGGAGGCTAACATGGCGGTCTATATTTACACGCGCGTCTCGACCTTGGATCAGGTGGAAGGCTCGTCGCTGGCCGAGCAATCCCGCAAATGCCAAGGCGCCGCGATGATGGCGGGCCATGAGGTTGCCGCCACCTTCACTGACGCCGGTATCTCGGGCGGGGTTGCGCTGGCAGAACGCCCCGAGGGCGGCAAGCTGGCTGCTATGCTGCGTCCCGGTGATGTGGTTATCGTCGCCAAGATTGATCGGTGCTTCCGCAGCGCCGCCGATGCTCTGACCACGGTGCAAGGCTGGCAGGCCGAAGGCGTCAGCCTTGTTGTTGCCGAGTTCGGCGCGGAGCCGGTCAACGCCAACGGCACCGCAAAACTGTTGTTCGGCATTCTGGCCATGGTGGCCGAGTTTGAGAAGGGGCTGATTAAAGAGCGCATGACCATGGGTCGCGCCGCCAAGAAGGCCAAAGGCGGGCATATCGGCGGCTCTGCCCCCTTCGGCTTCCGCAAGGTCGGCCAAGGCAAGGGTGCGATGCTTGAGCCGATCCCGGCTGAACAGGCAGCTATCGCCGATATGCGCGACTGGCAGGCCGAGGGGCTGAGTCTGCGCACCATCGCGGGCAAGGTGCAAGAGGTTCACGGCCTCACGCTGTCGCACCTGTCGGTGCGGGCGGCACTGGCAAGGGCGGCGGGCTGACGCCCGCCCACGCCCCTGCGGCGCACCGGGGCCTAACACCGAAACGCGAGGCGGGGACCCATCCGGGGGTATCCCCAGCCGCCGCCCGCCCCGGTAGTAGCCGTTTGTAGGTTATAGACCGATTTCCGGTAACGGGATGCAATCGGCCAGACCCCCAACTGCCAAAAAATTTTGTAGAAAATTTTCAACTATGGGTTGCTCTGGCTCCGCCGGTCATCACCATGTCACCACATGTGACAAAACCCTCAAAACGTCACATTTTATCACATTAAAACAATAACTTGAGTCGTGATCGTCAATCTGCTACACCCTCGACCGGGGGTTATCAGTGAGAAGGTTTTTCATTTTGTCGCGCCGGAATCGCCGCCAAAAATCTCTAGACCGCCGCCGTGCGGTTGATCTGCACACCACCGTTATCCACGAGGTCGGGCATCTGACCGTGCTGCGCCACTTTGGTTCGGAGGGATGGATTGAATTCGAACTGAACCCGTCGCCGCAGCCCGGCGACATGACAGTGCTTGGTTCCATGCACTACACACAGCGCCCGGTTTCGCTCGTCCAGCGCGCGGCCTTCGGGGTTGCGGGTGTTGCCGCCGAGGTCATGGCGTTTGAGAACGACATTACCCCGACCGAAATCTACCAATACATTCAAACCGATTACATTGAACCATCGGAAACCGATTGGGAATTGATCGGCGGTCACATCGGCAGGGCAGTTCCACTGGCACATGCGGTTCTGACAGCCCATTGGGATGACTTCCAGACCGAAGCATCCGTTTACCTGCGTAACTGGGCGGGGCGTTTGGGTGTCGATATGCGCGCCCATCCTTTCTTTGCGGGGCCTTAGGCCGCGCTTCGTCTCGATCTGAACGCCACGGGCGGGCCGCTGGCACGTTCCTATACCCGCGACAGCAGGCCGGGCACTGGTCGCCCCGGCAGCCAAACCCTACAGGGGCACATCACGCCAGCGCCATGCCTTGATCGCCTTCCCCGGCCTCCTGACGATCAAGGTGCCAAGGTCGCTACCACCGATCTGTCGCACACTCACGCTCATGAACTCGCTGGTGCCACACCTGCGGCAACACCCCGGCGGCAACAGCGCCGGACGCGCGGGGCCGAGTATTTCCACCAGATCGGTGGCTAGGAAGTGAATGCACCTGTGGCACCCGGCACATTTGACCACCAAGAGCATGTTACCTGCGGCTGCGGCGCCTAGCAGATAGGGAGGCTTTGACGGGTGGTATCCGCGATAATGCACGACTCGTTCTGGCATATTAGAGAACATATGAGGAACATAGTGGCGGAGCAATCGCGTCCGCGCTATCCTCGCGCTATGTGCAACCTCTATTCGAACACCACAGCCAAGGAAGCCATGCGGCGGTTGTTCAAGGTCACTTCCGACCTCGACCACACAGGTAATGCCGAGCCACAGGAGGCCATTTTTCCGCGCTACAGCGCCACGGTTCTGCGGCTCACCGCCTCCGGCAAGCGAGAGCTATTGCACATGCACTGGGGCTTCCTGCTGCCGCAGGTATCCGCCAAAACAGGCAAGCCAATCTTGCCGAAGGCCGTGAACAACGCCCGTGACGACAAGATTCAGACCTCGCCTTTCTGGCGGTCTTCCTTCGAGCAACGCCGCTGCCTCGTGCCCGCGTCTGCCTACTGCGAGGCTAAGGGGCTGAACCCTGCAACATACTACTGGTTTGGGCTGGCCTCCGACGATCCCGATGCCCGCCCGCCTTTCACTTTTGCTGGCATCTGGCGCCAGTTCAAAGGTGACCATCGGGGGGAGGCCGTTCAGATCGAGACCTATTCGATAGCGACGACCACACCGAACGAACTCACCCGGACCATCCACCCCGACCGTATGCCTGTCATTCTCGATCCGGCGGACCATGACAAATGGTTGTTGGGGTCCGTCACCGAGGCCGCGACCCTACTGCGACCGTTTCCAGCACGGCAGATGCGGATCGTCCGGGAAGGTAACGCCAAGGCAGACCCTCTTACCATCACCTGAACTACCACGCCCCTCACTTTACCGCCGACAGAATCCATTCCGGCACGAAGACCTCGTTGTTTGCTGTCATCGCCGTTGTGGTGTCACCCAGCAGGCTCCCCGTGAAGCGCCCTGCGATCCTCTGTCCGCTGTCGTGGCGCGTCACCGCATCATAAAATTCTCGCATGAGGGCGATGGGGTTCTCCCCGGCCTGTTCGCCAACCACGAAGCGACAGCCGATGTCTTTCAGCACCGGGGCGGCGATCTGGAACAGCGCCTCGTCGGCATCTGCAAATACGACCGTCGCGGCGTCGGTATCCATGATCCTGCCGACCAGCCAAGCGGTTCGCGGTGCCGCTGCGGCAGTGGTGTTGCCGGGGAACTCCGTCACGTCCAACCAGAATTCCGTCCCGCGCTTCTCCGCAGTGACCCTGACCCCTTCCGCCCATGGCGCTGCCGCGACGAAGGCCGCGATGTCCGCAGCCTTAACCGAGGTTGGGGGAGCGGTTTCATTCTTGGCGGCGAACATCTGTCCGGGGCAAGGACCGGCCAGTGCCTCGCCACAGAAGGATGTTGCGATTAGTGCGGCGGCAGCCGCCGACATCGTGGGCTTCTTCAACATGTATGCGCCTCGAACACTTTCAGGGTGCAGCAGTGGCAGGCCTATGGGGCGAGAGTGTGCCGTCAAAGCGGCACCCCCCGTTGGGAGAAATCGAACCCGCTCACGAAAGATATGGATCGGGCTATGCAAAGTCCATCGAGCGTCTTACGGTAACCCAAGAAAAGCTGGGTGAGAAAATGAGCCACGAGATTATTCGACGCATCAACAAAACTGACGATGCCACGGTGGTTTCAATTTTTGAGAGAATTTCTAAGCTATGGAGCGAGACACCCGCAAACATCTATTATTCATATATTCCGGGGGTCAATCTTTCACCAAGCGATATAGACAAGAAGAAGCTGAAAGGTCGCTTCAACTTCACCGATGCCAAGTTCTCTATTAAGCTGCCCAATGAGGTAAACTTAACGATCAACTTTAGGCGGCAGATAGTTGCCTATCAAGGCTCAATTGTTCCATCCGCGAAGTTCGATGAATTTGTTCTTCGATTTGGACAAAACTCTGGAAACTGGGCATCCCGGCAGGCAGAGGCTCAGCAAATATTTGACATCGTCGGAGGATCAGACGCCGATCCCACGTATGATGAGGCATCAGAGAACTCAGACGCATTTCGAGCGGTTATCGACGGCTTCTCGGCAACTCACCGCCAAATGCTGGAGACGCTTGATGAACGGATCAAGCTGGCCGACGAGCGGCGAGTTAAGGCCGAAGACGAAGCCAACGAGCGCGAGGAGGCGAGACGTGAGGAACATCGTGAAGCCTTAGATTTGATCGAGGCAGAACGAGCGAAGCTATCGCTGCAATCCCACATGGCAGAGCGTAGGCGCCTGCTGGAATCCCTTACGAAGACTGCAAGAGAGCAGGCCGCTGCAAGCCAACTGCCTCGCGGAGCTACCGCGATGCGGTGGGGGGTGTTCGCGGCATCTTTGGCGGTCTCCGGCGTAGCCGGATGGCTATCTTTCCAAAGTTTCGCCGCGCTGAGTGCCGATAGCACCCACACCGCAATCGACTGGATTCTGCTTAGCCGAGGCATCATCGGCAGCGTCGTGGCTGTCGGCGCTGCGGTCTATGCTGCCGGTTGGCTCAAGTCGTTCTTCGAGGCAGATGCCAAGGCGGCGCGTGACCTGCAACGGTTCAATTATGACCTAAGCCGCGCAAGCTGGATCATCGAGACCGTCCTCGAAGTGCAGTATGAGAAGAAGGGCGAAGTCCCCCGCGAATGGATCGAGGGCGTCACGCATGGGCTTTTCGACCGCGCCCAACCGGGCGGCGCACCCGATGAAGGGGCACAGGCCCTTGGTGCTCTACTGGGCTTCGCGGGTTCGGCTTCCTTTGGTCCCGAGGGCGCCAGAATAGATGTCGGACGCAGCGGAGCACGGCGGCTGTCGAAGGCGATTAAGGCTCCTGATTCTGAAATTCAGTAGTCCAAAGGGCCATGCCAACTGAACTAAGGAGTGGCGAGCCACTCATTCAAGGCTGAAATGTGTATTGCGAAATCCCTTCCCTCTCCGGGGCCACCTTTGTGAATTACCCCACAAACCTGCCCAGCAGAGTTCACGACCGGTCCGCCAGACATACCCTGTGTGAGCTTCTGTGATGTCTCGATCATTTGCACCGCGTGCTTTACTGGCAGTGAAGTAACTGTTCCCGGTCGGATGTTGAGTTTATCTCCAACTCCGTAGCTCGGATACCCTAGTGCCAGAACTTGATCCCCATCTGCTAGCGCCCCTTCAAGGGGAATCATTTCAAAATACTCAGTTTCAGGAATGGAGCACGTCAGTATCGCAAGGTCTCGGGCATCGCAGTATTTTTTAACAGTTGCTTTAAATCTATTTGCTGGCTTTGCGGAATGAAAAATTTCAACCTCAAATTTCTCCGCGTCAGACACGCAATGCCAAGCCGTGACAAGGCCAACCGACTTCAAGAAGAAAGCAGTCCCCTGAAACCAATCCCCGTGCTCATGCTCAACGATCCAAACGGAGCGATCTTGAATCTCAGAGTCTGTTGGCCTTACTTTTACTTCCGAGCCGGGGAATACCTTATTAAATCGCAAAGCCAAACTTCTGAAAACAGGATCAGATTGACCCTTGATGTGCCCAATCCACGAGATTTTTCCGTGCAGGTGCAAGGCTATATTGGCCTTTCTACCGTATTCGGATAGAAGAGCTGCCTGAACTTTGGCCGCGCCGTCTCTCTCAACTCGGAACAGGGTAGCCCTTATATTTCGGACATATCTTCTATCAACGTTAAGGAATTGGTTCACCCGAACGCCAGTCACAACTCTCCGAGAATTTCTGTCGGCATAGTGAGTTTTATCAGGGTTCACTTCGAACCCGTTATGCGTGAACGTGGCCCTAATCTTTCTGCATAATAGGTCAGGATTAAACTTTCCCGGTGACGGCAGACCACTTTCAAATAGTCCGCTTGGCGGCTGAAAGCTGGAAAACGTTATATCGTCAGCATAGCGAGTATATATACAGCGGAACTCCTTAGCGAGGCTTTGAAGCTCCTTATCCATTCGAAAACAAATCATATTCGATATGACAGGGCTGCTGGGGGAACCCTGTGGAAGCTGCCCCCCGACACAGCAGATTCTTGCAATGATATCAGATACTCGCGGATCTACGCGCATCGCCCTAAAAAGGTGAGCTATCCTTGATTCCGTAATCGCCGGGAAGAAGCCTCGCAAGTCTATGTTGACTACATATCGGCTTTTAACGTGAGATTCCGCATTGCTTTTTACAGATCGATCACTAACAAACCCGTGAACGGATTTGCGCGGACTATAGATCAACGAGAGCAGGTCCGCCACCTTCCTCTGAATCATCTTTAGGCGATAGTTTGGAGCAAGTATTTGCCGCTTCTTGCCTCCCTTCTTGGAGACAGAAAATGAAGCATACATCCCACCTCGATACCACCATATCTTTTTAAGTTCTGCGGATGACATGCCAAGGTGGGTTAAAAGGGCAGCTTCGCTTTGCATGGGGGCAGGAAGATTAACTCGCGGCGATCCACCGAAAAGGTATATTGGGTTAAGCACGAGGTCTCCCTTCCAATCCCCGAAGCATCAAAGCGAAAAGGGGAAGCACGATTCTTGTGCAGACATTAACTCTTACGCCGCAGTTACGACAGCGCGTATGCGAGGGGAGACCTCGTAAAGCGTAACTACCAAACAGAGAGATCACTCGCAACTTAATTTCGGCGCGACCCGAACGCCACGCCGGTTTTCGCCGCAACAGCATGACTGTCTACTCGATCCAAATAACGACGGTATGCAGACACGGCATCACTAGGTGGTGTTGCTTCCCTACCCGCCGACGTGACGGTCGATGCCACTGACAGGGCCATCGATTGTGCTGCGATGCTACGGGCCACGAGAGCCTGCTCATACATGGCACTGCCGTTGCTTCTACCCGGCGGACCCTCCCTTCGTCCGCCATCACCTCATATCGACCCACATCAACACTCCCGCCAGATGGAAGGTCCTTTTGAGTCTAACTCGCGCCCAAATCGTACGCTTACTCCTGTGGGACAGCCGATGGAGGAACACATGAAATCGCTGCTTTCGCTCGCTGCCTTTGCTGTCGCCGCGATCTTAGGGGCGCCTGCTGCTGCCCAGTCACGGAACGAAGTCGCCGCGCTTCAATATGCACTCATGCAACATGGCCTCTACACGGGAAGAATTGACGGAAAGACAGGAAAGGGCACCCAAGAGGCAATGAAATCCTTCGCCGATTTGAAAGGCGTTGAGAGCGACTTCTGGAGCGTTGCATCTGAAATGTCGATCAATACCTTTTGGGAATCCGATTGGACGGATACGGTCGAGGTGGCGGTGCAATCCGCATTACATGACGCCTTATTGGATGCGGAATCAGCAAAGATTTCTGACCGACTACTGTTTCGAACTGATGATGGGGCGAGTGCCTGCGTAAAATTAAATGCGAAGAATAGCTTCGGCGCATATACAGGATACCACTGGCTCTACTTTTCCATTGTTGAAATTAACATGCCGGAGCCTTCCCCTTTGAACTTGAAAGATAGGGCATACGCAATAGGCCCAGCACAAGTCGGAGAGCAGACTTCAACGACTTGGTGTATGATCGGATATATTATCACCTCCCGCGAGGGGATGTGAAAGCCTCGCGGTATTCATTCGGTGCTCGGTCATCGCCGCACCAGTTTCGGATCGGTCGAGCGCAGCGCCGTGAATGTGTTAGGCATTGTGCCGCATTGTGGCACGCGAGGAGGCAGGCCCGCTGACGCGGGCATTGGCGCTCGCCCCCGACCATCTGAGCCTATCCGCAGCGGTAGGCATCTGCATGGATCATGGGCCGCCGGAGCGAAGGCAGCAAGAGGCCCCCGTCAGTGGGTCTCACCAATAGCGGATCACATCCAGCGCGGCACGCATCTGCGTCATACCTTGCTGCGACCACTCCAGAGGCGTCTTGCAGTGGTGGTGCTTCCCCTGACCACCGACATGGCCGATGATGCCAACAAGAACATCATCGGGTGCAGCCTTGCCCCTCTAGGGCGCCAGCTTACTACTCATCATCCGCTGGTTCACTGGTATTCCGCTCCCCTTCCAGCCCGTCAAACCGCATCCGCGCCATTGCGCTGGCGTGATCCTCGCCCGCCACCGCGTCCTCTCCCACTCCAGAGTCGCGCGTCCATTCCGCAATTTCCCGCCCGGTGCGACCCGACCCCTTCTCTACTGACAGGTCCAAGTCCTGTGCCGCCTTTGCCCGCTCGCGGGCCGCAGTCTCCGCGCTAACCACATACGTCGCCCAAGCCTCCAAGACCTCGCGGCGGTGCTCTAGCTGATCCGTGCGAAGATATGCCTGTTCGGTCTGGGTTCCGAGACTGCCCATGTGCTGCAAAACGTGCTCGGCAATACGGAAATCGACCGGGGGCTTGGAGTCGTCCATCCATGTCCGCAGGGCGCTCCGCAGGCCATGGGCGGTCGCAAGTTCTCCGTGCTCGTCTTTCCAGTCGTGCTTGTGCAGCCAAAGCCTGTGAGCGTTGTTCGATAGGTGCCCGGATTTGGAGTCGGGTGACGGAAACACCCGCCCCTCTCTGCCCCACTTCCGGCGAGCCTCACGCAAGGTCTCGATCATTGGCCGGGTCAGCGGAACCCGGAAGCGATACTTCCAGCCTTTGACCCGGCCCGCCGGGACATTCCAGACCTTCGCCGCGAAGTCGAATTCATCCCATTCTGCCAGCACCACAGGCTTCACCCGCAACCCGGACAGGACGAGCATCTTCATGCTCAGGCCGACTAGGGTGGCTGGCAGCGCCTGCCACAGCGCCGGAATATTACGCCACGGAATGGCGGCTAGATTGTCATACTCAATGTTCTGAGGCCCCAAGGCGTTTGCCACGCGGTCCATCAGGTCCCGGTCAACTCGGGGATCATCAGCCGAGACGTATCCGACCACTGCGTTGATCCACTGCCTTAGCTTTCGGGTCTTTTCCAGCCCCCAGATCGGCTTGAGGAATTTTGTCATGTCAGCGGGCGTCAGCCCGGCCACAGCCTTCTTGCCGATGTGCGGGAAGACATTGATTTCCATCCCCCGAATCCAGTTTGATGGTTCGGCATAGTGCTGGCAGTGGACACGAAAATACTCTCGGGCGGCTTCTTCGAAGCTGACACCATGGCGCCGGACGGCATCACGTTCGGCAATCGGGTCTTTCCCTTCCGCCCGAAGCGAGCGGGCCTTGGCTGCCAACTCTCGCGCTTTGGTTAGTCCAATCTCCGGGTATTTGCCGAGGCCCATTTCGCGGGCTTTACCGTTGAGCGTGAACTTGTAAAGCCACGACGCGCCCCGCTGCTTCTTGTCGAAGTATAGACCGTCGCCATCATGACTCATCCCGCGTGGCAGGCCTTCCAGATCGCCTGATTTGAATTTGCCCATGGGGGTTCGATTCCCTGAAAACCAACCCACAAAATAACCCACAACTACATCTTGATCCAGTGGATTCAAAAATCCATTAAGTCATTGATAAATATAAAGTCAAAACCCTAAATGTTCTACATATAGTCCATTATGATAGCCCTACGGGCTGCCACTTCCCCCCTTTACAATAGACTGCCACGCCCCGGACCACCCGGGACCGCGCCCTGCTTTTCCCCGCCCCCACATATGAAAAAGCGCCCCGGAGGGCGCTTTTTGCCGGATGGCGATTGGGGCCGGCGGCCGTCAGCTCATCGCCTGGAATTCCACCCGGCGGTTCTCGGCGCCTTTCGGGTCGGTCTTGTCGAAGAGGAAACGTTTGCCAAGGCCCATCGCCTCAAGCCGGTCGGGCGCGATGCCGCAATCCGAAACCAGCGCGCGTTTCACCTCTTCGGCGCGCATGAACGAAAGCTTCTCGTTGTAGGAGTCCGAACCGGCGGCATCGGTGTGCCCCATGATACGGAAGAGCTTGATGTCCGAGGCTTTCATCACCCGGCACATCTGGTCGATCACCGGTTTCTGGTCCGCCTTGATGACCGCCGAGTCGTAGTCGAAGCTGATCCGCACATTGACCTGCAGCTCTTCGGGCAGGACGCCGACCTGATTGGGGTCGATGCTGGGCGGCTTGTCATTGCCGGCGACGTCGACCAGCCCGCCGGAATTGTCTCCGCCCGGGGTGGCATCGTCGGTCCCCCCGATGATGACCGTGCTGTCGTCGCCGCCCGGGCTGCCCTGCTCGGGGCCGGTGTCGGCCACATCGACGGCGGGGCCGTTCTCCAGATCTTCGACGGTGACGATACTCAGCCCGCGGGTCGATCCGCTGCCGGTACGCGCCGCGGTATAGGCCTCTCGCTGGACGAGGAAACGTTGCAGGATCTCTTCATCCGAGAGGTCCTGGGCAGCGACGGAAACGGCAGAGGTGGCCAGCGCAACGGCGGCCAGCAGAAGGGCCCGGAAATGCATGAATACACCTTAAAATTCCAGTTAAACGCCTGCACATCCTATGCTAGCCTGAAGCTGTTTTCAATTGCTGCCATTCCCGCGGGCCGTTCACAATGACATGGGATTTCAGACTTGCCTTGCCGACATGGGCGCGGGAGGGGGCGGGATGAACCAGCCGACAACCGTCGTGCCGAAACCCTGGACCGCTTCGATGCCGATTCCCAAGGGCCATGCGCTGACCCATCGCGGCTGTGTCCGCCCCGCCAACGAAGACGCGATCCTTGCCGACCCGGCGGGCATCCTCTGGGCCGTGGCCGATGGCATGGGCGGGCATGAGGGCGGGGCCATGGCGGCCGATCTGGTGGTGGACAGCCTGGCCGCCATCCGCGACGACGCCCCGCCCGCCGAAGCGCTTGAGGAGGCGATCGAGACCGCCAATGCCCGCGTGCGCGCCGCCGCAGCCGCCCGGGGGGCCCGCACCATGGGGGCAACCGTGGTGGCCCTTTTCATCCAGGGCGGCATTGCCCATGTCGCCTGGGCCGGCGACAGCCGCGCCTACCTGATGCGCGGGCGCCGGCTGCGGATGCTGACCCATGACCATACGCTGGTGCAGGACATGGTCGACCGCGGCGAGATCGCGCGCGAAGCCGCCGAGGGCCATCCCGAGGCGCATATCATCACCCGCGCCGTCGGCGCTGCGGATGAAATCGAGATCGATCATTCCGCCGTGCCCCTGCTGGCGGGCGACCGGCTGCTTCTGTGCTCGGACGGGTTGCCGCGCTGCGTCTATGAACCGGTGATCGCCCAGCTGACAGCCGAAGGCGCCGATGCCCGGACCACCGCCGAGTCTCTGGTACGGCGGGCGCTGGACGAAGGCTCGCCAGACAATGTCTCGGTCATCGTTGTCGACCTGGTGGCAAGCTGATGGGACGCGGCACGCTGATCGGCCCGGTGATCGTTGCCATCGGCGTCGTGGTGGCGGCCATCGCCTTTGCCGTGGTGACCGTGCTGATCGACACTGCCGACGGCGGCACCGACCTGCGGCTGCAGCGGCTCGAAGAGACGGCAGCCCGGCTTGAAGCGGCTTCGGTCGAGGACAAGGCCCGCATCGAGGCCCTGACCCAGGACCTGACCCGGTTGCGCGAAGACATGAGCCTTCTGGCCAACCGCGCGCCGGTGCAGACCGTGGCCCCGCAGGGCGATGACGGGCAGGAGGTGATCACCACCGACCCCGCCGCCCTGCTGCCCGACGAGGATTTCGAGAACCCGCCCACCGAAGACCTGACCGAACAGATGAAGCTGGCCAAGACCCGCTTCAACAAGGGCATCACGCAGCCGCGCAACAAGACCATGCTGGCGATCCTTGGCCAGCCGCGCGACGGCTACAACACCGAATGTCAGGGCGTGACCAACCCCCATCTGAAAGAGCTTCTGGACACAAGGCAGATCGGGCCGATCAAGGTCACCATGCTGAAACCGGCACTGGACAGCCTTGAGCGGGTGATGAACCGGCTGAAGGAAAGCGATCCCGACATCTATGCCAAGGTCGGCACCGCCGGCGCCCTGTGCGTCCGCTTCATCCGCGGCTCGTCGACCTCGATCTCGAACCATTCCTGGGCCACGGCCATCGACCTGACGCTTGAGGGCAAGCTGGACGGATTCGCCGATGGCGGCACCCAGTTCGGGCTGCTGATCCTGGCCGAATACTTCAACGAAGAGGGCTGGTTCTGGGGCGCGGCCTACAACCGCGAGGATTCGATGCATTTCGAGGTGGGCGAGGAAACCCTGCGCAAATGGCAGGAAGAAGGGAAGCTTTGACCCCATGGCGGGGGAAGGCATCATCGACCGCGCGGCCGACCCGGTGCTGGCCTTCGCCGACCGGCTGGGAGCGGTGCGCGACGAGAAGCAGTCCGACCTGCTGAAACACTCTGCCGTTCTGCTGGACCGGTTCACCGTCACCCTGCAGCGCGCCGGCATCCCCGGCCCCGCCGTGCCCCCCGCCCGCGCCGCACTTGCGCTGATCCTGGACCAGAGCGCGCGCGCGAACCGCAGCGTGGACGTGACCCGCTGGGGACCCGAGGCAAAGCGCCTGCTCTTCGAAGGGCGCGATATTTCATCGGCCGATCTGACCGAATACATCCGCCGCGCCGCCGAAGCGCCCGATCACCGCGAGACTGTCACCTTCGTCACCCGCAGCCTGCAGCGGCTGGACACCGGCCGCCGCGCCTTCGACACCTCGCCCGTGGCGGCGAACTGGACCGGCATCGTCGCGGTGCTGGTCGTGGCCTATGTGCTGGCCGTCATCGGCTGGGCGGCCTGGGTCGAATGGCGCTTCCACCGCGATCTTGCTGCCGCCTTCGACGCCAGCGCGCTTGAGATAGGCCTGGACCGGCCCGGCCCCTTTCCCGATCTGGCGCAGCGGCTGGACCGGCTGGCGGCCGAAACGCGCAACACTGCCGGGACAAGGGCCAAGGCGCCGATCAGCCTGTTTGCCGGGATCTTCGACTATGACGCGGCGGTGCGGGCCGCGGCGGTCTATCAGGACGCGCTGCAAAGGCACCTGCCGCCGGTCCTGTCGGGGGCCGTCGACCGCGCGCTGGCCAGCGAGGGCGAGCCCGCCGCCGCCTATGATACGCTGCGGGCCTGGTCGGTTCTTTCCGGCCAGGCCGACTGGCAGCCGGACTGGCTGGCCGGCTGGGCGGCGGATCGGGCCGGCGCGGACCCCGCGCTGGCCGGTCTGGCCCCGCATCTGGCAGCACTGCAGCCGCCCGCCACGCCCCCCGCCCCGCCGGATGCCGAACTGCTCGATCAGGCCCGCACCATCGCCGCCGAGGCCCCCGAACCTGACCGCGCCTATCTGGAACTGCGCCGCTCGACCACTGCCGCCGCCCTGCCCGGCTGGCTGCCCGACGCCGCCGTGCCGGACCTGTCGATGATCCTGCGCCGCAAATCCGGCCTGCCGATGGACCTGCCGATGCCGGGGCTCTACACCCAGGCCGGCTGGGATTTCGCACGCGACTTCGGTGCCGGACTGGCGGTTCAGGCCGCCCGCGATCAGGCACGCCGGCTGTTCATCACGCCGCCTAAGCCGCAGAACGACACGCCCGATGTGCTGATGGACCGGCTGCAGGATGACACGCTGACGCATTGGTCCGACTACCTGGCCGATCTGCGGGTGCGCGAGTTCACCACGCCCGACGCCTCGGTCCGCATCTCGGGCAAACTGTCCGAGCGGTCCTCGCCGCTCGAGGGGCTGCTGCGGCAGGTCTGGTTGCAGGCAGGCGGCGCGGACCGCCGCCGCAGCCACCCCCAACAGATTGAAATCGCTGCCGTCTTCGGGCCGATGATCCAATATGTCGATTCTGGCCGGATGCAGGAAATCTCGCGTCTGTTTGCCGGCCTGAACGTGGCGCTCGCCGCACGCGACCGCGATGAGGAGAAAGGCCAGCAACGTCTGATGTCGGTGCAGGACCGCGCCGCCTCGGTCGCAACGCTTGGCGTGGCGCCAAAGGTCGTGGTGCAGCTGGTCGAGGACACGCTTGCCCAGACCGGCGCCGAACATGCCGACCTCCTGTCGAACAATCTGACCCGGTTCTGGCAGACCGAAGTGCTGGAGACCTGCCTTGGCGTGACGCAGGGCCGCTTTCCCTTCGCCGAAGGCAGCGATGCCGACCCCGATCAGGTGCAGCGCCTCTTCGCCCCCGGCGGCATGATCGACCGTTTCGTGAAGTCGCGCGCGGCCGAGATGCTGGACATGTCCGACACCCCCTGGCGCTGGAAGCCCGAGGCCCGTTTCGAAGGGCTGAACCCCGACTCCGCCATCTTCCTGCAACGCGCGACCGAGATCGGCACCGGCCTCTTTCCGAACGGCCAGGCGGGGGCCACCCTGACCCTTTCGGCGCTGGCCGAACGCGGCCGTGCCTTCGTCAGTCTTGGCGGCAACGGCGGCCCGGTCGAGGCCGCAACCGAAAGCCTTGTGCTGGCCTGGCCCGGCGGTACTCCGCAGGCCGGGATCGAGATCGTCTTCAACTCCGGCGCGGGCGAGGCCCGGCTGACCCAGCCTGGCTATTGGGGCCTTCTGCGGCTTCTGGCGCCGTTGCGCCTGCGCGACCGCGACGACGGCCAGCGCTTTCTTGTCGACCTCAAGGCCGACCAGTCCCGGCTTTTCCTTGAGATCGTCACCGACAAGCCGCAAAACCCCATCGCCATGCGCAAGCTGATGCAGGGCTTCACCTGCCCGCCCGTGCTCTGAGAGGCCTTCGGCACCCTTCACTTTGGCAGAAATATCCTGCGGGGAGGTCCGGAGGGGCGCAAAGCCCCTCCGGCGGCCGGCAAAGGGGCGCAGGGCCGGAAATTCCCACGCGCCAAAGCCCGCGAATCCGTTTATACTCGGCAGGCATTGCACCGCACTCCTTTTTGACCGCCCGCTTCATCCAGGGATCACTGCCTTGACAATTGACCGTCACATCACCGTTTCCGTGCCCGCCATCGACTCCGAAGTGTTTTTCGCCCGGATGGAGGGCCAGGACGAAATCTCGCAGCCCTTCACCTACAGCCTGCTGATTTCCACCAAGGACATGGAACTGGACCCGATGAAGGTCCTGGGCACAGCGGCCGAGATCGCGGTCAAGGGAGAGACCCCGCGCCTGTTCCACGGCCTTGTCGCCGACATGACGCTGGAAGAGATCCGCGACGATCTCAGCTTTTACCGCATGACCCTGCGGCCCGCGCTCTGGTTCATGTCACTGGAGTCCGACAACCGGATCTTCCAGGAAAAGACCGTCCCCGACATTCTGGAAGAGGTCTTCAGCGAATGGCCCGACGTCAAGTTCAAGCTGAAGCTGCAGGCAAAATACGACAAGCGCGAATATTGCGTGCAATACGGCGAAAGCGACATGGATTTCGTCCAGCGGCTGATGGAGGACGAAGGCATCTTCTACTTCTTCAGCCATGACAAAGACGGCCATGTGATGATGATCGTCGACAGTAACGGCGCAATGGTCCCGGCCGAGGGCGGCGAGACGGTGCCCTATGAACCCGACAGCCGGGTTTCCTACATCGAGGGGGACTTCATCACCCAGTGGCTGCCCAAGGCCACCGTGCGCTCGGGCAAGTTCACCCAGACCGACTATGATTTCAAGAAGCCCACCTTCGACCTGACGACATTGAACGCCGCCCCCGTCGGCCATGGTCAGGACAAGGGCGAGGTCTACCACTACCCGGGCCGCTATCTGGAACTGTCGGCCGGCGACCGGATCGCCGAGCGGCGCCTGCACGAGTTGCAGTCCGAACGGCATCGTGTCTGGGCACGCGGGACGGCGCGGCACCTGCGCTCGGGCCATGTGTTCGAGCTGGAATCGTTCCCCCGCGCCTCCGAGAACCGCAGATATTTCGTCCTCCGCGCCGCCTACAGGATGTGGGACGAAGAGTTGCGCGCGGGACAGGCCCGTGATGGATCGGGCTACGAGGTCAGGCTTGATCTGGCCCCCCTGGACATCACCTATCGCCCGCCGCGCCGCACCCGCAAGCCGCGGATGCAGGGCCCGCAGACCGCCGTCGTCGTCGGCCCCGCCGGGGCCGAGATCTTCTGCGACGAATATTCGCGCGTGAAGGTGCATTTCCACTGGGACCGGCTGGACAAGCGCGACGAAAACTCAAGCTGCTTCGTGCGCGTCTCGGCCGCCTGGGCAGGCGCCGGCTGGGGCTTCATCCAGATCCCCCGCATCGGGCACGAGGTGATCGTCGACTTTCTGGAAGGCGACCCGGACCAGCCCATCATCACCGGCCGGGTCTACCACGCGCAGAACACCGTGCCCTACGGCCTGCCCGACAACGCCAGTCAGTCGGGCTGGAAAAGCTGGTCCACCCCAACGACGGGCGGCTACAACGAGTTGCGCTTCGAGGACAAGGCCGGCGCCGAAGAGGTCTATTTCCAGGCCGAGAAGGACCACACCGAACTGGTCAAGAACAACGAGACCCGCAACATCGGCAACGACTGGGTCGAGGATGTCGGCCATGACGCGACGCAAAGCATCGGCCACGACCGCACCGAAAGCGTCTCCAACAACAAGGCGGTCAGCGTCGGCAACAACCGGACCGTCTCGATCGGCGTCAACGATGACGAAACCGTGGGATCGAACCGCAGCCTGACCGTGGGCGCCAACGAGACGATCAACGTCGGCGCCAACTCGATCGAGACCATCGGCTCGAACCACAGCCAGACCGTCGCAATCGCGCAGACCATCAGCATCGGCGCGATGCGCGTCGATACCGTGGGCGCCGCCGAGATCCGCACCGTCGGGGCCGAGCAGGTGATGACCATCGGGGCCGACCGCATCGTCACCGTGGGCAGCGACCAGACCCATACCATCGGCAGCGATGACACCTGGACCATCGCATCCAGCCAGACGATTTCCGTCGGCGACGATCAGTCGATCACCATCGGCGGGGCGCAGTCGCTGAAGGTCGGCAAGGATCAGTCGAACACCATCGGCGGCGCCCAGTCGACGAACGTCGGCAAGGATGCGTCGCATGACGTGAAGGGTGCCTTCAGCGTCAAGGCGGGCAAGACCATCTCGCTTGAAGCCGCCGATGCCATCGTGCTGAAGACCGGAAGCGCCTCGATCTCGATGAAGAAGGACGGCACGATCACCATCGAGGGCAAGGACATCACGCTGAAAGGCTCGGGCAAGATCAACGTCAAGGCCAGCAGCGATGTGACCGTCAAGGGCTCGAAGATCCTGAACAACTGAAAAGGCGATCCAGAACCTCGTGGGGTTCGGCGGCATCGCAGCCGGCGGCCGGCAGGGCGCGTGACCAAAGCTGCATCGCCTCGCCCCCGGCATCCCCCCGGGGCGGGGCCAGATCGGCCAGCGCCTCTTCCAGCGCATCGGGAAGAACGGCCTCGGCCTGCGCGCGCAGCAGAAGGCCAAGGGCTGCATCGCACCACGGGTCCAGTCCGGCCGGCCCGGGCAGCGCGTCGGCTACAAGGAAAGCCGCCAGCGGAAAGCGCCGCCCGACCCGGTCCGCGCCGGGAATCACCACCCCCGCCGCCACCTTCCCACCCGAGGCCAGCCGCAGCCGCACCCCGCCGTCGGGCCAGTGCAGCCGCCCGGCCAGATGGCGCGCCGCCCAGCCGTCCCAGAAGGCGGCAAAGCCGGTGGGCAGGCCACGGGTCAGAAAATCCCCCGCAACCGGCAGCTTGCCATGAAATCCGGTCAGGACATCCATCGCGGGACCGCAATTTTCTTCGCAGAAAATTGACAAATTCCTTCAAAGGAATTTGCGCTCACCTCAGAAACCCTGTGGACATTTGAAGTTCCCGAACATCGTCAGGTCGAATGGGTTCTCGACCGACGCTGCCCGCAACTCAAATCTTGCCGAGAAGCCGCCCGAGGACAGGTTCAGGCTGAACAGTTCGGGCAGATTTGGGTCCTTCTTTAGTTTGCCGCTGATGAGCCGCAGCCAGGCCCAGGATCCGGTCTCGGAGGTCAGCGTCTCGCCCGATCCATCGACGGGCGAGAAGGACAGCGAGATCAGGTTGGTGCCGTCCTTGCCCGGCCAGGTCATCGCCTGCGGCCGGGCGGCCGAGTTGAAATAGACCAGTTGCTGCCCGTCGACATTCAGCGTGACGCGCGCGGCATTGGCCGACAGATCCTTTGGCTCCAGCGTGAAGGCCATGATCGGACCGGCGCCGCCGGGAAAGAGGGCATCCCGGATAGACCGCGCCTGCTCGAAGGGTTGCAGGCTGGCGGCCGGCAGTCCGAAATCGGCGCGCCAGACCCAGGGGCGCACCGTGGTATCGACATATTGCAGCAGATGCGTGTTGGTGAAGGTGTCGACCATGCCCCCCGGCCCGAAGAGCCGCTGAAAATCGGCGGTGTTCACATCGATGGCAGACCCCTTCTCGAACGGATAGCGCCCGGCAGTGGCGCTGGTGCAGAAGGGCAGCACATCGGCCTTCCAGCGCGCATTCAACTGGGCCACCACGGCATCGCGGGTCACGCTGATGGTGTCGCCGGCCAGACCGGTCAGCCAGTCGTCCACCGGGTCGGGCAGGATCGTCGCCACATTGGCCAGCTGCCCCGTCAGTTGCGGCAGGCCGCCGCGGGCCAGAAGGGCGGCTTCAGGGTCGGGACTTGCGGCCACGGTCTGCAACTCGTTGGCCAGCGCGCCAAGGGCGGTTTCGGCATCGGTGATCAGGGGCGGCACGCCGTCCACCTCGTTGATGGTGGCTTTCAGCGGCGCGAAATGGTCGGCGATGATCTTGCCCGGAGGTTCGGCCGGCGCACCGGACTTCTCGCCACCCACGCCGATCTTGTCTGCCGCCTTGTCGGCCTTCGAGATCAGCGACCCCAGCTTGCCAAGCCGTTTCGTCGCCGCCTTGACCAGCCCGCCGGTATCGGCGCCCTCTTCGGGTTCGGGCGGGACGGCCATGAGGTCGGTCTCGGTCACCACGGCGCGCAACAGCCGCTTCAGGGTGGAATCCGCGCTGGCAAGGTCTTTCAGATTGGCCGTCGCCACCTGCAGATCGGTGATCGGAGCCAGCCGGACGTCGCGCAGGAAACCGTCCCATTGTGCAATGAAATCATCGGAGTAAAGCTTCAGGATGTCCTGTTCCAGCGTCTCGACCGAGGTGTCGCTGCTTTCGGCGCATCCCCCGGTGAAGACCGCCCGGTCCAGGGCCGCCTGTGCCGCGACCTCGGGGATCAGGGGCAGGATGACGTTGTGGAAGCCGGCATAGGTATAGGCACCGGGCAGGCCGGTCCGCAGCGTCTTGCCCGACAGGCGTGTCAGCACCTTGGTGGCGTTCGGGCCAGCGGTCTCGGCCGGAACCCATTCGGGCAGGCTGGTGACGTTCGGATCCTGCATCAGGCTGTTGTAGGCGCGCACCGACAGGGGAACCGTGCAGATCGCCTCAAGCGATTTGGCGACCAGCAGGTCATCAGGCTGGATGCGCTGCGCGGCCTCATCCCCGCCGGCCCGGTCGATCGCCGCCAGCTGGTGGGCTAGCGCGGCCTCGGTCGGGAAGGGCGGGATCGGGGCATGGTCGGGCAGGACTTCGGTCCACCAGAAGGTCAGGAACTCGCGGTCATAGGGCGCCTTGCCGGTCAGCATGAGATAGGATTTCAGCGCGCCCAGCAGGAACTCGGGGTTCCTGATCTCGCGCCACATCGTCGCCTCCAGCAGGGCCACCATCCGCGGCTCGAGGATCGTCTCCAGCCCGTGTTCATAAGCGATGCGCTGCGCGCGATCCAGATCGGTGCGGGCGGACGGCCCCACGAGGCTGAGGACGCTTGCCGCCGCCGGGGTCTGTGCCGCCTCGATCTCGGCCATCGCCTCCAGCGCCACATCCAGATCCAGAGGATCGGTCGGCGCCTGACGCGAGGCCACATTGGCCAGCCGTTGCGACAGATCGGCGGTCAGGCGGGCCTGATCTGCCACCACGCCGGACTGGTTGAGGTAGGAATAAAGGAACCCCAGACCCGCCAAAGTCACCACCAGCGCCGCCGCCGCGACCGATCCGCGCCAGATCCAGACCTTGCGCTCTTCGGCGGCGCGGTCGAACTGGCCAAGCCCGGCTTCGGGGAAGATCACCCCGGACAGCAGATCGTGCAGGAAGTAACTGCGCTGCTCGCCCATGGCACGGCGCGGCGGCGGATCGGCGCGCAGGCCATAGGAGCCGGCCATATCGACCAGCATGCGGTCGATCGGGCTGCCTTCCTGCGCGGCCGAGGTGAAATAGAAGCCGCGCAGCCAGGGTGCCTCTTCATAGCGGCTTTCGCCGAAAACGGTGTCCACCAGGATCTTCAGCGCGCCCTCAAGGCTTTCGACCTGGGCGGGGAAGCGGAACACCTCGGCCCGCCAGGGCAGTGCCGCATCTTCGGCCATCCGGCTGGAGAGGCGGGTTTCCAGCCGGCTGAGAAGCCCGCGCAATTCGCGGGCGATCACGGTGCCTTCGGGCCGCGCATCGGTGGGCAGGGTCGCGCCCCAGACCTGCTCGCGGTCGCGGCTGGTCAGATCGGCGAAGAAGGCCTCGAACCCCGGAACGAGGTCGGCCTTGGTGATCATCAGGTAGACCGGCAGCTGGATTTCCAGCTTTTCACGCAACTCGGCCAGACGCTTGCGAATGGTCTTGCCATGCGCCCGCAAAGCGGTCTCGTCGCCCAACAGCTCTTGCAAGGACAGGGTGACGATCACCCCGTTCAGCGCCCGCTTGCCGCGGTGCTTTTTCAGCAGGTCAAGAAAGCCGCCCCACTCCACCGCGTCGATCTCGGGGTTCGAGGCCTGTTCGACATAGCGCCCGGCGGTATCGACCAGAACGGCGGTATCGGTAAAGAACCAGTCGCAGTTGCGGGTGCCGCCCACGCCCTTGATGTCGTCCGACAGGTCGATGGGGAAATGCAGACCGGACTGCTTCAATGCCGTGGTCTTGCCGGTGCCGGGCGGGCCGATGATCACATACCACGGCATCTCGCGCAGGAACTTCTTGGCACCCAGCTTGGATTTCTTCATCTGGCCAAGGATTTCGGCGAATTTGGTGTTGATCGCGGCCAGGTTGGCCTCGCCGGGCCGGGCGACAGCGGCCTGCGGCGGGGCGGCCAGTTCCGTCACGAAAAGCCGGTTCTTCCGGGCTGACCGAAGCTGACCCAGCAGGATCGAGAACAGCCACAGGATCACGATGACACCGATGGCGATCAGGCGGTTCAGTTCATCCTCAAGGGGGTGCAGATCGCCGAACGCCAACAAGGGGCCGAACTGCCAGATCAGCGCGCACAGCAAGAGGACGCCGATGAAGACCCACAGCTTGCGGGAAATCAGGAAGCGGAACAGGCTCTTGATCAACCGCATCTGTCAGAGCCTCTTCTCGATCTTGATCTCGATCCGCCGGTTCTGCGCCCGGCCTTCCTTGGTGGCATTGTCGCCCACCGGCTGCGTGTCGGCGCGGCCTTCCGAGACCACCTGATCCGCCGGCACACCGGCGGCGACCAGAAGCTTGGCGATGGTGGCGGCGCGGGCCTCGGACAGGCCCTGGTTCGACTCGAAGGGATTGCTGGCCTGCACAGGGACGGAATCGGTATGGCCGACCACCGTGACCCGGCCGATCACTTCGGCATTCTCCAGGATCACCTGCGCGATGGCGGCGATCAGCGGCTGGTATTCGTCGCGCAGATCGGCCTTGGCGCTGCGGAACACCTCGGGGTTGGCGCCCTGGACGACCAGCACCACCATCGACACATCCTCGCGCCCTTTCAGGGCGGCGGCAGTCGCGGCCGGGGCCTTTTCCTTGAACAGGGGCAGCAGCTCGAACGTCACGGTGGCTTCGACCACGGGGATCGGCTCGTCCGGCGCATTGGTGTCGCGGATCGGGCGGAAGATGCCGGCCCGTTCGGCCGGGGGCAGCGCGGCTGCCGAGACGAAAAGCTGCTCGGCCTTGTTGCCCAGTTGCAGCGAAAGTCCGGTGTAGATGGCGGCAATCAGTGCCGCTGCAACCAGCCAGACGGTCCACAAAGGCACGGCAAAGCGGCGCGGCTCATCCGGTACTTTCACGCCGTCGGCATGGGGTGACAGCGGCGCGGCCAGCGTGTCCACGTTGCGCAGGGCGCGCGCGATCTGGCCGCGCAGGGCGGTGATCGTGGCCTCGCCGGTCGGGCCCTGCGGACGATACTGGCCGCGGAAGCCAAGACCAAGGCAGAGATAGGCCAGTTCCAGAAGGTCAGGGTCGCGGTTCGGATGGGCAACCAGTTCCTCCAGGTGGCGGAAGAAGCGGGTGCCGGCGTCGACCTCGCCCGACAGGGCGGTGACGATGGGCTGGCGCGGCCAGTCGCTGTGCCCCCCCCAGGGCGTGTTCAGCGCGATGTCATCGACCAGCGCCGCCACGAACCACGCCGCCTGATTGGCCCGGGTCAGCGGCTGGCCAAGGGCCACTGCAGCGTCGCGGGCGTCGATCAGGCTGCCCTGCACCCTTTGGCGCAGCACCTCGGGCTGGGCGGGGGGATGGGCACGCTCCAACTCGGGCGCGAGTTCCAGAACGGGGGCGAAGGCGGCAACCAGAGGGTTGGCGTGGGGCCGTTGCCCGCGCGGCCGCGCAGCGCCGGGGGCGGCCCCCATAGACGGCCCGCCACCGAAACTGCCGAACGCGGGCTGCGGCGACGAAGGCGGCGGCGCGCCCCAGGTCTGCCCGGCCGATGGCCCGCCAAGGCCGCCCTGCGGCTGCACCGGCGGCAGGGGACGCGCGCCCGCCACGGGGCGGATGCGGGTTCTGCCTGCGTCGGACGACAGGCCGAAAGGATCGTCCTTGTCACTCATCGCGGCCCCTCATGCGTTTTGTCCAATCCTACCTGCTGACCGCATAGCAGTCGATCTGCGGCTCGCTTTCCAGCTGGCCGGAGATTCCGATCACGAAGCCGGGCGCGTTCAGCAACTGTGCCCAGTGTTCGGACTTCTGGTTCAGCTCCAGACACAGCCGCTCACCATCATAGGGTATCTCGCGTGGCTGGGAATGCAGCGGCTTCAGCGCAATCCCCGGCAGACGCGATTTCCACAGCATCTCGAAGGCATCGGCCGCCCCGACCGTCGCCTGATCGACGAAAAGCTTGCGCAGGGTGTCTTCGGACAGGTTCGACCCCACCCGCAGCACGATCCGGCTGGTCCTGAGAAGCTCGGGGTTGTCGATCCGCACCTTCCAGATGTTCTGGCTGTGCCTGGCCACCGGCAGGGCGCGGCTCTTCGGCTCCACATGCCGCAGCGACAGCATCAGGGATCGCAGCGTATCGGCCAAGGCACCGAAGGCGGGTTGCGGGTCGGCGTGATCGTAGACCGGCATCTCGGTCAACCGGCGCGAGGATGACCCATAGGTCGCCATCCGCCCGGCCAGAGCACCCAGTTCCTCATACAGCGGACAGGGGTGGATCAGGTTCTGCGCCAGAAGATGTGCCATGCGCGGCCGGGCCGAGTTTGCCAACTCAAGGATCAGGAGGTTCTCGATCGACCGCCCTGCCCCGCCAAGCACCATCTGGCCATGCGCCTCGGCAATGCGGTCCAGCCCGGTGACCACCTCTTGCAACAGCCCGGCATACCAGCCGGCCGCAGCCACGGTCAGGGCGGGCGGCAGGTCGCCCTCGCGGATCGCAACCGATCCGTCGGCGCGCAGGCCTTCCAGCTGCGCCAGTGGCAAGGTGACAAAGCCCGCCACAGCCTCTCCGGGGCCCAGAAGGCGCAGGTTCAGCCTGGCCACTTCAACCTCGGCCGGGTCGGCACCGTTGCGCACGGTGTCGCGCACTTCGGAAATCTCGCCCCGATAGCGCGCGCCGGACGGATCGGCATGGCCGGCATCCATGGTTGCAACCCCCGGCTGTTCGACCGGGATCGCCAGCCGCGCGGTACCCGCCGCGCCGGCCGCCACCGGGATCGGCGGCGGCGGCGCGGCAGTTTCGGGCACCTGGAACGGGGTGCCGTCGGGGAAAAGCCCCGCGGCCGACCTGATCGCAAGCTGGCCCGCGTCAAGGGCGGCGCGGTCAAACTCCAGCTTCGAGAAGCCCCATGGCTGCCAGGGCGCGGCCTGAAGGCCCGCCCGCATCAGCGCCTCGGTGTGGCGGTCCTGCTGCTGGAAGTGCTGCGTGCGAAGGTACAGCCCTTCGGACCACAGGACCCTGTTTGATCCGCTCATGCCCGTCTCCCGTTGGTGCCGCCGGTTCCGCCGCCTGTCAGGCGGTTCGCACCGACACGCCGCTTTTCGTGACCGCCACGGCAAGGGTAATGCTTTCCGTGGCCGAGACCGCAACCTTGGCGCGGAAATTCTTGCCGGCCGGATCGCGGAAACCGGCGATGACGCCGATCACCGTGGTACCGGCATCAAGGCCGATGGACAGGGTCTTCGGCGCACCGGCCGTCAGGGCCACCTGATCGGCCTTGATGAATTCGCCGCCCAGGGCACCTTGCGGGTTCTGCAGCGCAAAGAAATCGGCACCGTCGAAGGCGCCCGCGCTGCGCATCTGCACGATCTGCAGCGTCAGCGGCCGGTCCGCGCCATCGGGACCGGGGTTCATCCCCGCCGCCCCCTGCGCCATCACCGTGACCACACCCGGCCCCGAGGGCGCGCAGGCGGTCAGCCCCAGGGCCATGCTGGCAAGAAGAAATTCACGCCGTTCCATTGTCTGTCCTCCTGGTTTCACCTTCATAAGCCTCGCGGAAATCCGCGCCCACCTCGCCAAGAAAGCGGTCTTCGGCCGCCTTGGCGATTTCGCGGTATCGGTCCGAGTAAAGCTGCCACAGCCGCGCCGGGCGGCTGCCGGCCACCAGCGCCTTGAGCATGCCGATATCCTCGACCTCATGCTCGAAAAGCGCGGGGTCGAAACGGTCCACCATGCGACGGAGCGAGGATTGCAGCCCGCTCCAGCTGCGCTTGTGGTGATCCATCAGATCGCCGACCGAGGCCGCTATGGCCGCATCGGGGTCCAGATAGCCGGCCCCCCGCGGCGCCACCAGCGCCGAGACGATCTCATCACCGCCGGCAAGGAATTTCAACGGGTTGACGTTGGACGCCCCGATCACGGTCTGGGCGACACGGGCGGCCCCCTTTTCCTGCGCGCGCATCCGCAGAAGCTGCACCAGCCCGTCCGCCATGGCGCGGTAGCGGCGGCCGATGGCCTCCATCTCGTCGGGCGAGCCACGAAAGCCGGGCGGCGCGTCGATCCCCATCCCCTTCATCAGGGCCGCAAGGGCCGTGGCGTCCGGCTGGCCCGATCCCGGCCCCGGCAAAGGGGCAGACGGGGTCAAATCGCCAAAAGGATCTGCCGCGCGCGGCGGCGGAGGGGGCGGCGGGGGCGCAAGACCAGCGGCTTCAAACGGCGAAGGTGGAGGGGGGACCTCGGCTGCGGGCATCTCGGCGAAAGGATCGTCGAAGGCGGCGGGCGGCTCTGCGGGCCTTGCAGCGGGGGTAGGCGCGGGTGGCGGCGCAGCGGGGCCGGACAGGTCGGCCGGCAGGCCGAAATCACCGAAATCGAAGGCGCCAGCCGGTGCGGCCCTTGGTTCCGGATCGGGCATGGGCGTCACCGGGCGCGGCCCGTGGTCCATGGTAAAGGGGTCGTCGAAAAAGGCGGGCGCAGCCGGTCGGGGCGGCGGGACTGCCGCCGCAGGGCCTGCCTCGCGCGTGGCATCGAAGGGGTCGGGCAGCGACGCGGGACGGGGCGGCGGCGGGGCTTCGGGGCGCGGCGTGAAGAAGTCATCGCCGAACATGGCATTGCCCTGCGCCGGCGGGGCTGCAACCGGCGCGGCCGCGCTGTCCACCTCGACCCGGATGACGAAATCGCCCAGCTTCAGCCGCATCCCCGGCACCAGAACCGCGCTCGCCCCCTGCCCCAGCGGCGCCGGGGCGGCATCCAGGAACAACCCGCCGCTGCTTTCATCGGTGACGCGATACTGCCCGCCCTGCCCCGTGATCACGCAATGCCGGCGCGAGACGAACATCTGCGGGTCTTCCAGCTGCCAGCCGCAATCCTCGCCACGGCCGATCACCAGCTGGCCATCGGCCAGCCGCGCCTCGGTCCGCTTTTGCGGTTGCGAGAAGCTTTCCAGAACCAGCCGTAGCGTCATGCCTCGCCCTCCTGAACCCGGGCCGAGAAGCCGCGCATCACCCAGTCGTCCGCCCGACGCGACGGCCGCCCGCCCAGCCAGGTGGTGCGGCCAAGCGCGGCGCTGCCAAGGCGCGGCTCCGGCACCTCGTCCTGCGCCAGCATCAGCCGCAGATCGTATTCCACATCCACCCCGGCGACGAAACGGATGGCGCGCCGGACCGCTGCCAGCGCCTTGCCATCGCGGATCAGTCCAAGATAGCGCGCCAGACTCAGCGGCCCAAGGCACAGTTCCGCCCGGTCCTGCCGCTGGAACACCCGCGCCCCGATCAGCGCGCCCTTGCCCAGACCGCAATGCTGCTGGCCAAGCCGCGTCTGCAGCGGCTGCGGAATCTCCAGCCAGTGGCCGACGAATTCGCGCAGCCTGACGGGCACCTGCAGAAGATCGGTCAGATAGCCGGTCAGCCGTTCCGCCCCGTTGACCTGATGGCCCAGCGAGGTGGCCTGGCGCAGCGCAAGATCCGGGTCCGCGGTGCGCCGGTTGGCCTGCCGCAGCCCGGGCAGGCCAACGCCGGCCAGCGTCTCCAGCATCGCCATGACGCGGCCGCCGCCGTCATGTTCCACGCCGACCTCGGGGTGCTGATCGCCCCAGGCGCGCCAGAAGAACGCGATCTGCCGGTGCTGCAGCATGTTGACGAAATCAAGGAAGGTGGTGTCGGCAGTCACCCCCGCGGCACCTTCGCCGAACCAGCGTTCCGACTGGCGGGCCATGATCCAGCGGGTCATATGCAGCGGCATCGCGCCTTCGGGGCCAAGAAGGCCCAGAACCTCGACCTCGACCCTGGCGGGGCTGTGCTCGCCCGGGCCGGTGAAACTGGCGATGTCGCGGGTGGCCATGGCCAGCCGGGCGCGCTGACCCAGCCGTGCGGGTTCCTTCTCCGGCCCGCCGGCCCGGCCGAACCGCAGCCCTTCCCGCTCCAGCCGCCGCAACAGCTCGAAGAAGCCGATCTCTTCGGGTTCGGGGTCCTTGAACCCTAGATCAGGTCTCGGTTGCCCGGGCACATCGGCCATGACACCTCCTCCTGTTTCTGTTGCAGACGGGTCTTCGTGCGGACGAAGGAATTGATGCTGGCGTGGCGGGCGAAAAGCCGGCTGAGCAGGGCCGAAAGCAGAAGAACCGAGCCGCCCGACAACGGCCCCTCATCGACATGCAGCGTGATCTCCACCCCCTTGCCCAGACAAAGCGGGCCGGGCAGGTCCAGCCGCTCGATGATCTGCCGGCTTGTGACGCGGGTCAGCGCCCGCACATGCCGTGCAAGTGCGGGATCGCCGCGGTCGGCATAAAGCTCCAGCATGGCGCGCAGGGGTTCGGCACCCTTGCTTTCCTCGGCCAGCGACAGGTGGTTCAGCGCCAGCTGCCCCACCATCCGCCAGGTCAGGTCGTCAAAGGCGGCCTCGCCGTCGCGGCCCACCTGCGGCAGGCCGGCCACCAGAGAATTGCGCGGACGCCGCACCGCCGAGACCAGTTCCACCCGCGCCACAGGATCGCCGGTATCCACCGAAAGCTTGGGCGTATCGTCGAATATCGGCAGGTCCCGGTTCGAGACCATTGCGCGAATATCAAGCCGTTTCAAAGGCTTGACCTGCTGAACCCCCGCAGGTCGCGCCACCGAGATGAAAAGGTCGTCCCCCGTGTAGGAGGTGCGGCTCTGCCCGCGGCGCAATTCGTCACTGCCCGGGCGGCGCGGGCGCCGTTCCGTGGTATAGACCAGCCCCGATCCGGCCGTGGCGGCCGGGGTGAAAAGCGGATGCAGATCGGTCTGCGGCCCGTCCGCCTCGGCATCCGAGACGCGCAGAAGGCGGTGGATCTCGAAATCCAGCGGACGGGTGCGGTCGGCGTGAACCACATGCGCGGTGGCACGGGGGTCCATCTCGACCACGTTGCACTCTTTCTCGAAGAGGTTGACGACCGGCGTGGCGAAGAGCCGGAAATCCTTGGCGCTGATCTCCGAGAGTGCGGGGGCCGGCCGGCCCATCGGCAGGATCACCTCCATCTTCATGGCGCTGGCCTTGATCGCCGGCCGCAAGCCCGTCAGCCGCAGGGCGTGGAAGCGGTCCGGCATCAGGAAGTATTCGCGCATCAGGCGATACCCCTCGAAAGAGGGGCGCAGGCGCGGCAGCAGCGCCTCATCGTCGCGGAAACCGACCAGATCGGGCAGCGGCAGACTGTGGAAGGGCGCGGCCTGTTCCGCCTTGCGGGCAAGGACGGGCAAGGGGGCGGCAAAGACCGCATCGAAGATCGCGCCCGACCGTGCACCGGCCGAAAACTCGATCTCAAGCCGGTCCAGCGACAGGTCGGCCAAGGGGCCTGCCCCCACCTTGCGGAAGGTGAAACGCAGGCCGGCCTCGGCCCCTTTCATCAGCCGGTCGGGCACCCCGGCGGCCGACAGGGCACCACGGTCCTGCAGGTAGTCGACCGCTTCCAGCGCCACGGGCCAGAGCGTGACATCCTGCGCCGTCGAGTAGATCACGCGCGACGACACACCCTCGCGCAGCGCGGCCACCAGCCGGGTGCCGCGCCTGACCAGATGGCCGTCGGCCATGGTCTGCACCTGCGGTCCGGGGTGCAGGACCACGGTCGACATCGCAGGGGCCGGCCCGGCAAGGTCGGGATAAAGCGCGTCCAGAATGCCGCGCACATGGCGCTGGCCTTCGGCGTCCAGCTTCAGCCTTGTGCGGGCAGCCAGATAGGCCACGCCCTCAAGCAGCCGCTCGACGTAAGGGTCCGGGCAGGGCACCGCGTCCAGCGACAGGTTGCGCGCCACAGCCGGATGCAGACCCGCGAATTCCCGCGACAGTTCGCGCACATGGGCCAGCTCTGCCTCGTAGTAACTCAGGAATGCGCGGTCCATGGCTCAACCGTCCTCGATCCGGGTCGAGGCGAAACCGTTGTCCAGGTTGATCGTGGTCGACAGCCGCAGCCGCTCGGGCACCGGAGAGAGCATCAGCACCCCCTCGATCCTTACCTTCAGCCCTTCGCGGCCGCCGGTGTCCACGGTGATGCGGATGGTGTCGCGTTTCAGGCGCGGTTCGAAGGTGGCGACGACTTCCTTCAACTCGCGCGACAACACTTCGGGGTCGAAATCCTTGGCGCGCCGGCCCGAGAAGGCGGGCACGCCGTAATTCAGCACGGACCGGCAGACATGCGGATAATCCGCAAGAACGTCCTGCGAGTCCTCGGAATTGCCACGCTCCTGATCGGTCCAGAGGAAGCGGGCCTGCAGCCGTTCCATGCCGAACAATTCTTCCAGATCGCGGCGCACCGCCTCGCGCAGCACATCGGCGGTGACGACGATGCCACGCTCCTCAAGGAAGGACCGGCGTTGCAGGGCGGCAATGAACTGGACGATCTCGCGCCGTGTCTCTTCGGGCATATCCTGCGCCTGTTCAATGGCGCGCACGCCCCCCTGAACCAGCGTCTCCAGCCGTTCGGGGCCGATTGCGGCGCCGATCTCGCGGCGCCGCACTTCGGTTTCAGAGGTCAGGCCCGGCAGATCATCGACAAGCCGGTCCCAGAGGCTGGGTTGAACCGCCTCGCGCCGTGCCGTGTGCGTGACCGGACCCTGGGCCAAGCCCTTCTCCCTTCAGGGTTACTTGGCGGCAACCAGATCGTATTCAATCTCGTGCTCGTCCCCCTTCGAGTGATCGTCGGCCTGGACGGTATACTTGATCGCCAGCTTCTCGTAGCTGATGCCGATGCTTTCCGAGATCAGCTCGTTCGAGCTTTCCTCGGGCGCGTTCTGCGACATCGCGTAGCTTGAGATGATGCAGTTCGTGAGGGTGACGATCAGGTAGTCAAGATGCGCATCGCCCGAGTCCTTGCGGACGGTGAAGACGATTTCCGCAAACGACTTGCCCTTGGCGCAGGCCAGCGTCAGATAGGGCGAGGCCGCGTCGAACCATTTGTTGAAGGTGAAATCCGACAGCGTGGCCCGGCCGCGGGTGCGGCCCGAGCCGACCGAGGAAGACGACATCTGCTGCGCCGAGAACGAGACGCCGAACACGTCGATTTCGCCCTCATGGTCGGCACGTTTGGATTCGCCCTCGATGCCTTCGATCTTCAGATAACCGGTGAACGCCATAGTCTTGCCCTTTCAAATGTGGGGTTGGTCTGGAAATTTCCCCCCGCCTTGCGGCGGGCGGCCTTGAATGTCTGGGCCGCGGCCCCGATGCGTCGGGGCCACAGGCGCGGGGCTGTCACTTGCCCTTGACGGAAGGCAGTTCGGACACCAGCCGCAAACTCGCGTTGATGCCTTCAAGCTGGTAGTGCGGCCGCAGATAGAAGCGGGCGTTGTAATAGCCCGGGCGGCCCTCGACGCTGTCCACCTGCACTTCGGCCATGGCCAGCGGGCGTTTCGCCTTGGCCTTGTCGTCAGCCATGGCGGTATTGGCCAGCACATAACGGTTGATCCATTCCGACAGCCACACCTGCATGTCGCCGCGTTCCTTGAACGTCCCGATCTTGTCGCGCGCGATTGCCTTCAGGTAATGCGCAAAACGGCAGACCGGGAAGAGATAGGGCAGGTTCGCCGAAAGCCGTTCATTGGCCTGGGCGTCCGGGTCGACCAGCCGACCCGCCCGCGCCTCGTCGTCCTGCAGGGAATGCGCGCCGATGAAAGCCGCAAGGTCGGTGTTCTTGCGGTGCAGGATCGGCATCATGCCCAGCTTGGCCAGTTCGGCCTCGCGCCGGTCGTCGATGGCGATCTCGGTCGGGCATTTCATCGCGATCGAGCCGTCATCGGTCGGGAAGCTGTGGACCGGAAGATTGGTGACGGTTCCGCCCGATTCCACGCCACGGATCTGCGTGCCCCAGCCGCTGATCTTGTGGCTGCGGTTGATGTTCACGCCCATGGCATAGGCCGCGTTCATCCAGACATAGTGATCGTGCTTGCCGTCGATGGCCTCTTCGAAGGCGAAGCCCTTCACCGGCACGGTGTTGGCACCGTAGGGCAGCCGCCCCAGAACACGCGGCATTGCCAGACCGATATAGCGGGCATCTTCCGACTCCCGCAGGGACTGCCAGCTGGCATATTCCGGCGAGGAGGTGATCTGCTTCAGGTCCTGCGGATTGGGCAGTTCCTGCCAGCTTTCCATGCGGAACAGCTGCGGTGCGGCGGCCGCGATGAACGGCGCGTGGGCCGAAGCCGCGATGCCCGACAGGTTGCGCAGCAGGCCCACGTCGCGGGGATGGTGGCTGAACTCGTAATCGCCGATCAGCGCACCGTAAGGCTCGCCGCCGAACATCGAGTATTCCTCGGAGTAGAGCTTCTTGAACATCGGGGACTGGTCCCACATCTGCCCTTCGAAGTCCTCCAGCTGGTCGGCCAGCTGGTCCTTGGAGATGTTCAGCACCCGGATCTTCAGCTTGCTGTCGGTCTCGGTGTTGTTGACCAGATAGTGCAGCCCGCGCCACGATCCTTCCATCTTGCGCACTTCGGGGGCGTGCAGGATCTCGTTCATCTGGACGGTCAGCATCTCGTCGATGCCGGCGATCAGCGACTTGATCGACTTCACCGCATTGCCCGAGATCGTCGCCGTGCCGGATTTCTCCTGCGCGGCCATGGCAAGGTTCTGAACCAGCTTCTTCAGCTTGGCCGAACTGTCATCCTTGACCCGGAAGTCCTTTTCCAGAAGGTCGTTGAATTCCCCCAGATCGATCGCCTGGGCTTCGGCGGCGCCGGCGGCGGCGGCTTTTTCCTGTTCGGCCATTATTCATTGCCTCCCTGATCCTTCATCGCCTCGCTGGCGACCTGTTGCAGCAGGGGCTCGTTCTGCAGAAGCTGGGCGATGCGCTTCTCGGCGTTCACCTTGCCGTCCATGTAGCTGAGAAGCTCTTCCAGCTGCTTGCGCATCGCCAGAAGCTCTGCCAGTGCGGGCACCTGTTCGGCCACCTTGTCGGGGCTGAAATCGCCCATCGACTTGAACGACAGATCGACGAACATCTCTTCGTCGGCCTCCTGGCCTTCCTTGCCGGGAAGGGTGTTCTTCACCCGTGCCTTCACCCGGGGCGAGAGCGCCTCCATGTATTTGCTGAAGCGCCCGGCATCGACCTCGACGAAGGTGCGGTCGTTCGGGGTTTTCTGCGCCTCCTTCGACTCGGACGATCCGGCAAGATCGGCCATGACCCCCATCACGAAGGGAAGTTCGATCGTGGTCGGGCTGCCGTAATGTTCGACATCATAGGCGATCTGGACCCGCGGGGCGCGGTTCCTTTCGATGACCTTGGCCTTGCTCTCGCTCATGGCTCATTCTCTCCCGGATTTGGTCTTGTCATCAAAAACCCCTGCAACGCTGCGGAATTCCTTGAGTCCGCTCGGGGCAATCTCTTCCATCAACTGCATGAAATTCATCGCCACCATCTTGCGCATCCGGCGGGCCAGATGGGGAAGCGGGGACGAGGGTTCGGTCCGCTCGTAGAAATCGATGATAAGGTCCAGCATCCGTTCCACGTCACGACGGCTGTTGACCTGGCCCGGAAGGGAGGGCGCGGCGGCGGCCGCCGGGGCGGCGGCGGGGGCAGAGGACATCGCTTGGGCCTCCTGTGCAGGGGCGGCGGGGGCGGCACCGGACGGAGCCGCGGCTGCGGCGGCAACCGTGTCCAGCGCCAGCGCGATCCGGGAAAGGAACTTCTCAAGCGTGCCGAAGCGGACGCCCATGTCATTGTCGGTCACATGCGGGGCCAGCGCCGCCTCAAGCGCCGAAAGACCCGCACGCGCGGCCGCGAGGCTGGCCTTCAACGCCGCCATGTCATCGGGACGTTCGGCCGCAGTGGCGCGCAGGCCCGCCGTGACCCGATTGATCCGCGCCTCATGCGCCGCGACCAGTTCGGCCATTTCCTTGTCGTTCAGGCCACTGGGGGATTCGGACACGAAGGCCGCCCGGTTCAGCGCCGCCGCCGCCAGATCGCCGCCGGTGATCGGCCCGATGCCACGGGGGGCCAGCAGGGTGACGAATTCCAGATCCCCCAGCACGCCGCCGTCACTGTTTTCCAGCTGGAACAGCGCGTTGATCCTCCGCAATGCCGCTTCGCGCTTGCTGGCGGCGGGGCGCAGCGCCGGATGCAGGGTCTCCCAGTGGGCGCTGACATTGTCGGTGATCAGCTTCAGCCCTTCGGCCACGCCCGCCAGACCGTTCTCATTGGTCCAGAGCCGCGCCACGATCACCAGAAGCCGCAGGTCGCGGCCCGTTGCGGCCAGACTGCGCGCTTCCTCGGCCAAGTCGGACCAATCCAGCTCGACCGCGCCGGTGCCGCCCTGTTCGACCAGACGCTGCCGGGCCGGGCGGGAGGCTGCCTGCAGCCGGTTCTCAAGGGCATGGAAACGGGCATCGTTCCGCAGGTCCGACCCAGACGGAGAAGACGGGTCCACAGCCGCTAGGAAAGGTCCAATGTCCATTCAACAACGCCGGTAGATAAAGTAACGAAAACAGTCAAAGACTGGCAGAGCTATACGATTCTTACAACCTACACCTGCCCCCCCACCCGTCAAGGTCGGGATTCGAGTATGCGCGAGGCGAAGCCCAGAATGTTCCCCGGACGTTCGGCCTGGGCCGCCGCCAGCGCCTCGGCGAAAGAGGCCACCGATTCATCGCGGGGGCGGCGTGTGTCGAAAAGCGCACCCTGGGTGACGAAGGCGATGAACTCGCTCTTGCCGTAATCCTCTTGGTTCACCCGCAGGGCGATCCGCCGCGGGTCCGCCTTCTTTTCCTCGAAACTGTGGACGACGCGGATGCGCCGCGTTCCACCTTCGATCACGCCCAGCCTGGCGATGTCGTTGTCAAGAAAGCTCTCGTTCGGCAGGATGTTGTAGACCTTGCCGCTGCTGTCCACCGCGACCACCCAAAGCTGGCCATTGGTGATGTTCGCCGGGATCAGCACATCGACGATGGGATAATCGCCGGTCTTGTAGACCCCGGTCAGGTTGCTTTCGCCGGTCGCGCCCTGCCCCATCCAGATCGAGATCGCATTGGTCGGCAGGCCCGGCAACTCGCTGCGGACGCGGCACAGATGGTCGTTCAGAACGTTCAGCGAGACCTGGACCTTGCGGTCGCCGATCAGCGGGTCAAGTGCTGCGGTGATGGCATCGTCCAGACCGCTGGCCACCGCATCGCCGGTGACGGTGACGGTTGCACCCAGGGGATAGCCGCCCGAGGGCGGGTCAAGCTGGCGCAGGGGTCCGCAATCGGCCAGAGGGTCCAGCGCCTTCTGCACCACCTCGACCTCAAGCACAGTCGGCCCGGCCACGATGTCGGTCTTCAGGGTGAAGCCATGGGTCGTGGCCCAGGTCTCCAGCCCGGTCCTGATGCCGGCCGCATCGGCCTTGCTGGAGGCCACGCCACCGATGCCGGCCGCGGTATCGCTGATCTGGATCCGCCAGCCCTCCAGCCCGCTGACGGCGGCAAAGACTTCGGCCGCGCCCCGGGCCCAGGCCTCGGACGGAACCCCTTGCGCCAGGGTGATCGCCCCCGGCTCGGCCTCGCGTCCCGCCAGCGCCGCGAAGCCCTTGCGGATCGCCGCCGCCGTTGCCTCATCCGGTGCGTTCCCCGCCAGGCGCGGGATCGCCAGCCCGCCTCCGGCCGAGGCTTCCAGCACATAGGGCGACGCGACGGGCAGCGGCTCCTTGAACATCGCCGCGACCCGCTCTTTCACCCCGTCCAGAAGACCCAGGTACCAGGCGCCGCCGCCGCCGGCCGCAAGGATCAGAAGCAGAAGAAGGAACGCCAGCCCGCCACGCTTCTTCTTCGGGCCGGTCTCGGTCCGCATGTCGCGCCGGGTCGGTGCCCGCGTCGGCGGGGCCGCGCGGGTCGCCCGCTCAGGCGCCGGCCCCTTCAGCACCTTGCCCACCTGATCGACCACCGCCTGCGCCGAGGGCGCGCGATGCGCCAGCGCAGGCTCGCTCAGCCAGTCGATCAGCCCCTTCAGGGGTTCCGGCACGCCGCCCGTATCCAGCCTCTCCTGCTTTCTGCGGATCATCTCACCGGGGGTCATGCCGGCAAAGGGCACCTGCCCTTTCCAGGCCGCCAGCAACAGCGCACCCAAGGCGTAAAGGTCCGACCGCGCCTCGGCCTTGCCTTCCATCTGTTCGGGCGCGGCATATTCGTATTTGCCCGCGAAATCGTTGCCGACGATGGTCCGCGCCCCCGCCCCGGTGTCCTTGGCGATGCCGAAGTCGATGATCGTCGCCTTTTCGGGGCTGCCATCGCGCAGGATCACATTATCGGGCGACAGGTCGCGGTGGACGATGCCCTGCTTGTGCGCCGCCACCAGCCCCTCGGCCACCCGATGCGCAATGATCATCAGCTCGCGCGGCTCCAGCCTGCGCCGCAGCATCTCGTCGGCGATGGACGGCCCGGCGATGTAATCCATCACCAGAAACACATGCCCCTGATCAGAGCGCGAGCATTCGGTATAGCGCACCACCGCATCGTCACGGATGTCGCGCATCTGCTCTTCGCGGCGCATCAGCTCGATATAGCCTTCCTGCCCGGAAAACTGCGCATTCAAGGCCTTGATCGCCACCACCCGGCCCGAGATCAGGTTGCGCGCGCGATAGACCTCACCCGTGCCGCCACGGCCGATGACGCCTTCGATCTCATAGGTGTTGTTCAGGATCTGGCCGCGGTGAAAGATGTCCCCCGGCAGTGCGTCAATCATCGCCTTCAACCTCTTGGGAGCGGAAAACCGGACGCCCCTCGCAAAACAGTCGCAAAATCTATGGGTCTAGACTAAACTGAGTCTCGGCGGATTTCCTGCCCTTTTTTTCTACGTTCTTGCACAACCAGATTTTTTGAAAGGGCGCCCCGATGGCCCAACGCGGATCTCCTGAAACCGTCAAGCGCAAGGAATTGGTGGGCAAGCTGAACCCGACCTGCCTCAAGGCCTTTTCCGAAGCGGCCGGCATGGCGAAATCGCGCGGCAACCCTTACGTCGAACTGGCGCATTTCATCGATGCCCTCAGCCGGACCGAACGTACCGATTTCGACATCATCTGCCAGTCCGCCGGGATCGACGGGGCGCGGCTGGAAGGCGACATCCAGCGGGCACTGGACAAGCTGCCGCATGGTGCAAGCGCGGTCGAGGAATTCTCGGACCACATCTTCCACGCCATCCGCGAAGCCTGGACCTATGGCAAGATGGAGCGCGAGGACGATCAGGTCCGCTCGGCCTGGGTGCTGGTCGCGGCGATGAAGACGCCGGTGCTGGAAGGGCTGATGCTGAAGATCAGCCTTGAGTTCGACAAGATCGACCCCGCCACGCTGGAACCTGCGCTGGCGGGCCTGCTTGAGGCCTCCAGCGAATCCCCCGTGGCCCCCGCCGCCGCTGCCCCCGAAGGCGCCGCCAAGCCGCAGGCCGGCAAATCGGCGCTGGCGCAATATGCCACCAACCTGACCGCCCGCGCCAGGGACGGCAAGATCGACCCGGTGATCGGCCGCGACATGGAGATCCGCCAGATCATCGACATCCTGATGCGCCGCCGCCAGAACAACCCGATCCTGACCGGCGAGGCCGGGGTGGGCAAGACCGCCGTGGTCGAGGGCTTCGCCCTGCGGCTGGCGCGCGGCGACGTGCCGCCGCAGTTGCAGGCGGTCGATCTGCACATGCTGGACATCGGGCTGATGCAGGCCGGGGCAAGCGTGAAGGGCGAGTTCGAGAAGCGCCTGAAAGCCGTCATCGACGAGGTTCAGGGCAGCCCGAAACCGATCATCCTTTTCATCGACGAGGCCCATACCCTGATTGGCGCCGGGGGGGCGGCCGGCACCGGCGATGCGGCGAACCTGCTGAAACCGGCCTTGGCACGGGGCGAGTTGCGCACCATCGCCGCGACCACATGGGCCGAGTACAAGGAGCATATCGAGAAAGACCCCGCCCTGACCCGCCGCTTTCAGGTGGTCAAGGTCGAAGAGCCGGGTGAGGACGCCGCGATCCGCATGGTCCGCGGCATCGCCGCCGTGCTGGAAAAGCACCACAAGGTCGAGATTCTGGACGAGGCGATCCAGTCCGCCGTCCGCCTGTCGCACCGCTACATCCCGGCGCGGCAATTGCCCGACAAGGCGATCAGCCTTCTGGACACCGTCTGCGCCCGCGTCGCGGTTTCCCAGCACGCCACCCCTGCCGAGATCGAGGACATCGAACGCCGCCTGCAGGCGCTTGAGGTCGAGGCCGCCATCGTCGCGCGCGAAGCGCAGGTCGGCATGGACACCGGTGACCGTGGCCCCGAGGTGGACGCCCTGATCGTCGCAGCCCGCGCCGAACTCGACGCCGCCAAGGTCCGCTGGGAGTCCGAGAAGCTTCTGGTGGACGCGGTTCTCGACCTTCGCGCCAAGCTGCGCGCCGAAGGCCTGCCGGTGGACGACACCGCCGATCCCCCTGCCGAGGATGCCGCAGCCGAAGCCAGCGAAGAGGTTCCCGACCCGCGCATGACGGCAGAGGAGCGTGCCGCCACGCTGGACACCCTGAAGGCCAAACAGGCGGAGTTGTCAAAACTGCAGGGCGAACGCCCGCTGATCCTGCCCTCGGTCGACCGGATCGCCGTGGGATCGGTGGTGCAGGACTGGACCGGCATCCCCGCCGGGCGGATGCTGGCAAGCCAGGCCGAGCAGGCACTGACGCTGGCCTCGATCCTGGCCGAGCGCGTGGTGGGGCAGGATCACGCCATGGGCATGATCGCAAGCCGCATCCAGACCAGCCTTGCCGGTCTTGGCGCGCCGGAAAAACCCGTGGGGGTCTTCATGCTGGCCGGGCCATCCGGCGTGGGCAAGACCGAAACCGCACTGGCGCTGGCCGAGACCCTGTTCGGCGGCGAGCAGAACCTGATCGCGATCAACATGTCGGAATTCCAGGAAGCGCATACGGTTTCGACCCTGAAAGGCGCGCCTCCGGGCTATGTCGGCTATGGCAAGGGCGGCATCCTGACCGAAGCCGTCCGCCGCCGGCCCTATTCCGTCGTCCTGCTGGACGAGGTGGAAAAGGCCCACCCCGATGTGCACGAGATCTTCTTTCAGGTCTTCGACAAGGGAATGATGGACGACAGCGAAGGCCGCCGCATCGACTTCAAGAACTGCCTGATCCTCTTGACCACCAACGTCGGCTCTGAAGAGATCATGGCGATGACGGATGAGGGGCGCCACGGTGCCGATCTGGACGAACTGACCGCCGCCCTGCGCGCGCCGATGCTGAAGACCTTCCCCGCCGCCTTGCTGGGCCGCATCGTCAGCATCCCCTACTACCCGCTGTCGGACGCGATGATCGAGGCCATCGCCGGCCACAAGCTGCGCGGCATCGCCAAACGGCTGGCCAAGGGGCATGAGGCGGAACTGGTGATCGGGGACGGCGTGATGGACCAGATCAAGGCGCGCTGCACAGAACTGGACTCGGGCGGGCGGATGATCGACGCCATCCTGACCAATACCCTTCTGCCCGAGCTGTCGCGCCAGATCCTGAACCGCAAGCTGGAGGGAACTCCGCTGAGCAGGGTCACCGTGACCGGCACCCCGGACGGCTTCGCCTACGCGTTCGAATGAACGGCGCGCAGGACCATGCTGATCCGCACCTCAACCCGCTATCTCTCCCAGTTCACCATGGGGATGGACAAGGCCGGCAGCGAGCATCTGCTGCTGGTCATCAAGGGCACCTTCGACTTCCCCGCGCAGGGCGGAACTGCCACGCGGGCGAAGGTGCAGCGCCCGCTGATCATGGCCGACGAATACACCGGCGCGCCCGGCCTTTCGGCCCCGCTGTGGGAGACCGATTTCGCCTTCCGCAAGGCAAGATGCGATGTGGTGGCCCAAGGCGCGGCCTATGCCCCGAACGGCCAACCGGCCGAGCGGGTGCGGGTCGGGCTGCGCGTCGGCGACTGGGTGAAGCAGTTCGATGTGGTCGGCCCCCGGCAATGGCGCACGCTTGGTCCCGCTGTCACGGCGACGAAACCCTGGCCCTTCACCCGCCTTGCCTTCGGCTATGACACCGCCTTCGGCGGGCCGGACCGCAGCTTTGCGGGCCAGGGCACCCCGCCGGTCTTTGCCGGTAACCCTTACGGCTATGGCTATGCCACGGCGCGGTCGGGCAGCCGTCTCGACGGGCAGGACCTGCCCCTGACCGAAGACCCCGCCGATCCGGTCACCTCGCCCTTCGGAGCGCATCGGCCGATGGCGCTTGGCCCGGTGGCGCGGGTCACGCCCGAGCGGACGCGTTTTGCCGGCACCTACGATCAGGACTGGATCGACAACACCTTTCCCTTCCTGCCCGACGACTTCGACGAGCGTTATTTCCAATGCGCGCCCGAGGATCAGCAGATCCCCTTCCCCGCGCCATTTACCCCTGTGGTCATCGTCGGGATGACCCCCTCCGGCCGGGAGGAGTTCCGCCTGCCGGACACCGCCCTGCCGGTCAGGGTGTTTCGTGGCGCCGAGGTCGCGCTGGACAGCGTGCTGCGCCCCGACACGCTGGCCTTCGACTGCGAGGCGCGCCAATTGACCCTGACCTGGCGCTGCGAAGCCCCGATCCTGCGCACCCTGACCGAGTTCACCGAGGCCTGGGTCGGCCCCCCCTCGCCCGGCCTGGCCCGCGCGCGCGCCACCGGCAAGACCTATCTGACCCTGCCGCGCGTTCGCGAACCCGACAGTGAGGCGGCATGAGCACCCTGCACATCCAGGCTGCCGGGATGGTCACTTGCGTCGGGCTTGACGCGGCCTCAAGCTGCGCCGCGCTGCGCGGCCGGTTGGACGGCTTTGCCGAGACGCGCTTCATGGGGCCGGATGGCGAATGGCTGAAGGGGGCGCCTGTGCCGCTGCCGCGCAACTGGATAGGGCTGAAGCGGATGGCCCATCTGGCGGCGGGCGCCCTGTCGGACCTGCGCCGCCAGCACCATGCAGCCCTTGACGGCGCCCCGATCCTTTTGTGTCTGGCCGAGGACACCCGCCCCGGCCGGCCGGTCCCCGATCCTGCGGCGCTGGCGCACCTTCTGGCCGAAATCCTTGGCCTGACCGCCCCGCCGCGGCTGCAGGTCATCGCCCATGGCCGCCCCTCGGGCTTTGTTGCGCTGGACCGTGCCCGCCGCCTGATTTCCGCCGGCGAGGATCCTGTGGTGATCCTTGGCCTCGACAGCTATCTGACCGCGCAAAGCATCGCGCATTACCTTGGGCAGAACCGGCTTCTGCATCCGGCCAATGCCAACGGCTTCATCCCAGGAGAGGCCGCCGCCGCGATCCTCTGCAGTTCTGCGCCCGGCCCTCTACGGGTGGCAGGGCTCGGTCTCGCACGCGAACCGGCCTATATCTACAACACCGAAGGCGAAAGCGGCCAGCCCCTGCCGATGCGGGGCGAAGGCATGACGCGCGCCCATGAGATCGCGCTTGGCCAGGCCGGGTGCCGCCACTCGGATCTGGTGCTGAAGATGGGCGACCTGATCGGTGAGGCCTATTGGTTCAAGCAGATGGCGCTGGCGATGCTGCGGCTGCAGCGAGAACGCTCGTCGGTGCAGCCGATCTGGTCGGTCGCCGCCAGTCTGGGCAATATCGGCGCCGCCGCCGCCCCGGTCCTTCTGGCCTGGGCCATGACCGCCGCCGCCCGTGGCTATGTTCCGCCAGGGCCGATCATTCTGGAAGCCTCGGGCGATGACGGCGCCTGCGGCGCAGCAGTGGTGCACCGCACATGACAGTCTTTGCAAACGGCATGGAAATCTCGGCCAAGGGCCAGGGCTGCAAGGTCATCGCGGCCTTCCCCGATGTCTGCTTCACCCCGCCGCAAACCCCGGCCACCCCGCCCGGCGTGCCGATCCCCTACCCGAATTTCGGCATGGATTCCGATATGACCTCGGGCAGCACCACGGTCCTGATCGGCGGCAAGATGATCAGCCTGGAAAACACAAGCCATTACAGCAAATGCACCGGGGACGAGGCCGGATGCGCTCCGAAGAAAGGCGTCGTCACCTCGAAGAACACCGGCAAGGTCTATGCCCAGGCCTGGTCGATGGATGTGAAGGTGGAAGGCAAGGGTGTTGTGCGCTTTGGCGACATGGCCACATCGAACCACGGCTCGAACACCGGCGACACGCCACCGATGGTGATCGCGGGCCAGCCTGCCGCACCGCCGCCGCCGCCGCCCGATTGCGGCGCCGGCAATCATGTCGAACGGCTGGAATATCCCACGCCGCCCGGCGACGAGGCCTATACCAATTCGCGCATCGCCAGCGCGCGGGCCAGTGCCGCCAATGCGGACGACGCCTTCGAAGCAACCGCCGCCCAACATAATTTCGACAATGGCGACCTGTCACGAAAGTCGGGGGCGCAGATCTCCAACGGGCCTTCGAACGGGGATCAGAAGGTTTACGCGATCTGCACGATCTGCGGTGCCAAGCGCGAGGTGGACCATGTCACCGACAACGGCATCCCTTGC
The DNA here is from genome assembly GCA_934500835.1 of uncultured Paracoccaceae bacterium. Classification (GTDB taxonomy): domain Bacteria; phylum Pseudomonadota; class Alphaproteobacteria; order Rhodobacterales; family Rhodobacteraceae; genus Pseudogemmobacter. The sequence continues at coordinate 547,107 of CAKSTR010000001.1, forward strand.
GAGGCGAAGAACAAGAAAAGCGGCTTCCCTGTCGATCAGAAGGCGAACAACCAGAAGTTCATGAAGGATAACTTCGGCGGAAACCCCTCGGCGAAGATCAAGTACAAAGTCCCCGAGAACGTCAACTCGGGCGCCGCCTCGGATCTTGAGAGCATGGGGTTCGAGGTTGTCCGCATTCCCGGCGTAACAAAGTAAGGCGCACAGCATGCCGATGCCTCTTTGGGTGATGTTCCCGCCACTGGACTTCGATGCCGGAACCCTTGTCATGGATGTTCTGCCCGATCTGCTGGCCGCCTATGGGATGGTCCCCTATCATGCGACGCCGCTGGTGCAGGACGGCGAAGAAATCGACTATCTGGACGCCGAGGGGGTGACGACCGATGACCTTGCGCAGATGCTGGCCGTCGGGCAGGGCAGGCCGGGCGTAGACCTTTACTTCCATGTCCGCAGCGTGCGGCGCTACTTCCGGTTCCAGGTGCTGGACCAGCAGCTGCCCGCAACGCTTTGCGTGGAAATCCCGCGCGAGATCCTGGCCGAGGACAGCGCCCTTTTCGGCACCTCGGGCTGGGTGGTGAATTTCGTCTCGAAACTTGCCAACAAGCTGGAATGCGATTGCGCCCTGTCCACGCGGGACGGCGAGACTTCGGGCCTTCTTGCCGCCCTGGACGTGCGCGAGGTCTTCGCCCGGCTGAAGTCCGGCCGCATTTTCAGCTCTGTAACGCCGGTCATCCTGGCGCTGCGCGAGGATCTTGTCAGCGCCGAGGAGCTGTCGGCCCTGGTCGCGCCGCATGAGGAGGCCGGCTTCCGGCTGGAGCGGGACGGCGGCTACCATGTGATCTGGTCGCTGAAGGGCGCCTGAGGGTCAGATGCTGCCCGAGGTGGTATAGGCCGCCAGATAGCGCCGCGTCCGGTCCAGATCCAGATCGGCGACCCGCAGATCGCCCACGCCCGTTGACAGCATGCGCAGGACGAACAGCTCTCCCGCTTCGGGATAATCCGCAAAGCGCCGTTCCGCCGCTTTCATCCCCTCGGCCCCGGCGATGCGCAGCCCGTCGAGATGCGCCTCCAGCCGGTCGACCAGATCGGCCAGCCCTTCCGCATCCATGTCGGGGTTGTCGCCGGGGTTCAGCAAGGCATTGTCATAGACCGACCACAGGAACGCCGCCTGTTCGGCATGTGCGCGCAGGATATGGGGCAGGACGGGGGCCATGTTGCCGGTCGTCCACATGCTCAGTTCAGGTTCACCGATCCGCCGCGGATGCGGTTCGACCGCGCGGCATGGCTGACCAGATCGGTGCCGCGGATGGTGATATGGCCATCCGCCTCCATGATGATCGAGGCCTTGCCCACCCGCAGTTCGATCCGCTCTTTCGCGGTCAGGCGCATCATCTGCCCGTCCGCCACCACCACCACCGGGGCGGGGGCGTCCACGCGCGCAGGCTCGACCAGCTTGCCGACGATCAGGGGGCGCATCCTGTCGCCCTCTTCGAACAGAAGCGCGACTTCGGCGCCCATGTCGGCAGCTGTCAGCCGGGTCAGGCAACGGGCCGGGATCGCCTCTTCCTTCGGGTTGCCGGGGAAAACCACCAGGGGTGCGCCGTCCTGAAACCCGAGGATCAACCCGATCACCACGCCGTCCACGGTCTTGTGTTCTGCAATCATGGCGCCAAACCCTTCAATCAATGCGCGCATGTTACACCGAAACGCGGGCCAGGGCGACGATTTTGCAACGGCCCGGCGCAATCGCCACGGAAAACCCGACCCATGGGCGGGATACCGGCCGCCAACCCTTGTATTCAGCCCGCCCGGCCGTATTCTGCCCGCCACAATCGCCCCGAACCCCCGTATCCAGGTGTCAAAAGTGCTGCGCAAGATCCTGCTCTCCGGCCTCTTCCTCTCGCTCTCGCTGCCCGCCCTGGCGGCGCCCTGCTCTGACACCGGCGGTCAGTATGAGGATTGGAAGCCGGTGATGGCCAAGGAAGCCCGCGCGGCCGGCGTCGGCGACAAGGGCATCGCCGCCCTGATGGGGTCGTCCTATTCCAAGGCAACCATCGGTGCCGACCGCAACCAGAAAAGCTTCAAATACACCTTGGACAAGTTCATGTCGGTGCGCGGCGCGGACACGATCGTCAGCCAGGGCAAATCGAAGCTGAAGAAGAACAAGTCCTTCTACGACAGCCTAGAGGCACAGTATGGCGTGCCAGCGGGCGTTCTGCTGGCAATCCACGGCATGGAGACCGGCTTTGGCGGCTTCATGGGCGACACCAATGTCGTCTCGGCCATCGCCACGCTGACCTATGACTGCCGCAGGTCCGATTTCTTCAAGCCGCACCTGATCGGCGCGCTGATGCTGGTCGACCGCGGTTCGATCTCGTCAAAAACCATCGGCGCCAAACATGGCGAGCTGGGCCATACCCAGTTCCTGCCGGGCAATGCGCTGAAATATGGCGTGGACGGCAACGGCGACGGGAAAGTGGATTTTTCGAACGTCACCGACGCGCTGGCCTCGACCGCCAACTTCCTGCGCCAGAAGGGCTGGCAGCCGGGCAAAGGCTATCAGGAGGGCGAGCCGAACTTTGCCGTGATCAAGGAATGGAATGCGGCCACGGTCTATCAGCAGGCCATTGCCATCATGGGCAAGCGGATCAGCGGCTGATCCCTTCGGCCGATTTCCTAGCAGAAATCGAACCGGAACCGTGGAAGGCCCCCGGACCGCGCCTGCGGGGCTTGACCGACGGGCCTGCCGTGGACAAGCCTTCGCCCCATGCCCGCCCTGCCCTTCCAGCTGATCATCTTCGATTGCGATGGCGTCCTGATCGATTCCGAGATCATCTCGGCGCGGATGCTGATCGCGGCGCTTGCCGACCGTGGGGTCATGATCGACCTGCCTTACGTGTCGCGCCACTTTCTTGGCCGCAGCTATCCCGTGGTGATGCAGACCATCCGGCAGGACTTCGGCCTGGACCTGCCGCCGGCTTTTGAAGAGGATTACCGCGAGCGTCTGCTGGAAGGCTTCCGGCAGGGGCTGAAGATCATCCCGCATGTCCGCGAGGTGCTGGACGGGCTGGCCGTGCCATGGTGTGTCGCCACCTCTTCCTCGCCGCGCCGGGCGCAGATGTCGCTGTCGCTGGTCGGGCTTTGGCCCTTGCTGCAGGGGCGGATCTTCACGGCAAGCGAGGTGGCGCGCGGCAAGCCCGCCCCGGACCTGTTCCTTCATTCCGCCGCCCGGATGGGTGCCGCCCCGGGGGCAACGCTGGTGATAGAGGACAGCCTGACCGGCATCGAGGCTGCCCGTGCCGCCGGAATGACGGTCTGGCGCTTTACCGGGGGCAGCCACATGCCGGGCGATCTGCCGCAGGAACCGCCCGCAGCCGTGCCCCACTTCCGGTTTGCATCCTTTGCCGCCTTCTTCCAGATTGCGCCCGACCTGCGGAGGCCAGAATGAGCCGCGACGATCCAAGCCCGCTTGACGAGGCCGCCCGGGCGGGCTGGCTTTCCTATGTCGGCGGCATGACCCAGGACCAGATCGCGGCCGAGTTGGGCATCTCGCGCCAGCGGGCGCAACGGCTGGTCAGCCGCGCAATGGCCGAGGGGCTGATCCATGTCCGCCTGCATCACCGCATCGGTGCCTGCATGGATCTTGAGGCCGCGCTGAAGGACCATTTCGGGTTGCAGCGCGCCCGCGTCATGCCCTCGCTTGGGCCGGGTGCCGATCCGGTGCGCGCCATCGCACCGGCCGCCGCGGCCGAGCTTGAACGCTTTCTGGGCATGGCAGAGCCGCTGACCATTGCCCTTGGCACCGGACGTGCCCTGCGCGGCATGGTCGATGCGATGGAAGGCATGGAGGCGCAGCAGCACCGGCTTGTCAGCCTGATCGGGAACATCGCGCAGGACGGGTCGGCCTCGTTTTTCGACGTGGTGATGCGGCTGGCCGACAAGGTCCACGCGCCGCATTACCCGATGCCTGTGCCCGTCATCAGCCCCACGCCGGAAGAGCGCGCGGCGTTTCACGCGCTGCCGCCGGTCGCCCGCGTCGCCGACCTGGCACGCAACGCCGATGTGGTGTTTGTCGGCGTCGGCCAGATGTCCGACGACGCCCCGCTTCTGAAGGACGGCTTCGTCAGCCGGGCCGAACTGGACGAGATGCAGGCCGCCGGCGCCACCGGCGAAGTGGCCGGCTGGGTCTTCGATGGTGACGGCACCTACCTGGATCTTGGCATCAACCGCCGCACCGGAGGGGTGCGGGTGGCACGGGCGCTTGATCGCCCGTCGATCGGCATTGCTGCGGGCGCATCCAAGGTCGCCGCCATCGCGGCCGCATTGAAATCCCGTATCATCAATGGCTTGGTAACTGACGAGCCAACCGCTTCCGCCCTGCTCTCCGGCCGCTGAACGCTGCACCTGCGGCGGAATTGAGGGCTTGACGACTCGCCTCCGACTATGGGCATTTACTCAGTCAGCGATGATTTGCTCATACGCTTTGAGGGAGGAACATCAATGACGCTTTCGCTTCGCGCGCTTTGTGGCGCGACGGCCCTGGTTGCCTTCGGCAGCGTGGCCCTTGCCGAAACCACCATCACCGTCGCCACCGTGAACAACGGCGACATGATCCGCATGCAGGGGCTGATGGACGACTTCTACGCCAAGCACCCCGACATCAAGGTCGAATGGGTGACGCTGGAAGAGAACGTCCTGCGCCAGAACGTGACCACCGACATCGCCACCGGCGGCGGGCAATACGACGTGATGACCATCGGCACCTATGAGGTTCCGATCTGGGGCAAGCAGGGCTGGCTGGTCAGCCTGAACGACCTGCCCGCCAGCTATGATGTGGATGACCTGCTGCCCGCCATCCGCGGCGGCCTGACGGTGGACGGCAACCTGCTGGCGTCGCCGTTCTACGGCGAATCCTCGATGGTGATGTATCGCAAGGATCTGATGGAGGCCGCCGGCCTGACCATGCCCGACGCGCCGACCTGGGCCGACATCGAGAAGGCTGCGGCCGCGATGACCGACAAGTCGAAAGAGCAATACGGCATCTGTCTGCGCGGCAAGGCCGGCTGGGGCGAGAACATGGCCTTCCTGACCGCCATGTCCAACAGCTATGGCGCGCGCTGGTTCGATGAGAACTGGGTGCCGCAATTCGACCAGCCGGAGTGGAAAGCCACGCTGGACAGCTATCTGCACCTGATGACCGAATACGGCCCGCCCGGTGCGTCGAACAACGGCTTCAACGAGAACCTGACCCTGTTCAATCAGGGCAAATGCGGCATGTGGATCGACGCCACGGTCGCGGCCTCTTTCGTGACCGGCAAGGATTCCACCGTGGCCGACAAGGTCGGCTTCGCGCTGGCCCCCGACAATGGCCTGGGCAAGCGCGGCAACTGGCTCTGGGCCTGGTCGCTGGCGATCCCGTCCTCCAGCCAGAAGCAGGACGCTGCCAAGACCTTCATCGACTGGGCGACCAACAAGGACTACCTCGCCCTTGTCGCGGCGAAGGAAGGCTGGGCGAACGTGCCTCCGGGCACCCGCACCTCGCTTTACATGAACGAGGAATACGCCAAGGTCCCCTTCGCCAAGATGACGCTTGAATCGATCAACGCTGCCGATCCGACCCATCCGACGGTGAAGCCGGTTCCCTATGTTGGCGTGCAGTTCGTCGCCATCCCGGAATTCGCCGGCCTCGGCACCACGGTGGGCGAGATCTTCTCGGCCGCGCTTGCCGGCCAGAAGACCGCGGATGAGGCGCTGGCCGAAGCACAGGCCGCCGTGACCGACGAAATGACCTCTGCCGGTTACATCCAGTAAGCCTCCCACGGGGCCGGCCTTTCGGGGCCGGCCCCGCACCTTGCCGGGGGCGCCGCACCGGCGCGGGCCTGGCGCCCCCGTCTTTTCCCGCCCGACCCGATTTCCCGAACTCCCGCCTCCCGACCCCGGCCTGCGCCCCTCTGGCGCCCCGTCCTGTTCCAGGAGCCCCAAATGTCCACGCAATCCACCCGTCTTGCCTCCCGACTGATGGTGGCCCCTTCGGTCCTGTTGCTGTTCGTCTGGATGGCCGTGCCTCTGGCGATGACGCTGTATTTCTCGTTCCGCCTGTATCGGCTGCTGTCACCGGACCGGACCGGCTGGGTCGGGATCAACAATTACAAGTGGTTCTTCAACGCGCCCGATTTCTGGATCGCCATGTTCAACACGCTGGCGCTGGTCGGTGGCGTGCTGGTGATAACGGTCGTCCTTGGCACGCTCATCGCGCTTCTGATCGACCAGCCGGTCAAGGGTCAGGGCGTCTTGCGCATTCTGGTCATCGCACCCTTCTTCGTGATGCCGCCGGTGGCGGCCTCGATCTGGGAGAACCTGTTCATGCATCCGCAGAACGGGCTTTTCGCCGCCGCCGCCAATGCGCTTGGTGCCCAGCCGATCCTGTTCCTGGAACGCTACCCGATGTCATCGGTGATCGGCATCACCGCCTGGGAGTGGCTGCCCTTCGCCACGCTGATCCTGCTGACCGCGATGCAGTCGCTGTCCTCCGAACAGCTTGAGGCCGCCGAGATGGACGGCGCTTCGGCCTTCTCGCGCTTTCGCTATATCATCCTGCCGCATCTGACCCGGGCGATTACCGTGGTGATCCTGATCGAGACGATCTTCCTTCTGGGCATCTTCGGCGAGATCTACACCACCACGCAAGGCGGCCCCGGCTCGGCATCGACCACGCTGCCCTACATGATCTTCAAGCAGGCCATCGTGGCCAAGGACATCGGCCGCGCCGCGGCCGGGGGCATCATCGCCGTCATCCTTGCCAATATCGTCGCCTATTTCCTGATGCGCGGCCTTGGCCGCAACCTTGACGCCTGAAGGAGCATCCGAATGGCCCGCGCAGTCACCCCGCAACGCAAGGCACTGACCACCGTCGCCGCCTGGACCGTCGCCCTGCTGATCTTCTTCCCTGTGCTGTGGATGATCCTGACCAGCTTCAAGACCGAACCCTCGGCCGTGGCCATGCCGCCGCAACTGTTCACCGCCGAATGGACCACGCAGAACTACGCCGATGTCTGGGCGCGGTCCGACTACCCGCGTTTCTTCCTGAACTCGGTCGTCATCGCGGTCGGCTCCACCCTTCTGGGCCTTGCCGTGGCAATCCCCGCCGCCTGGGCGATGGCCTTCGTGCCCGGCAAGCGCACCAAGGATCTTCTGATGTGGATGCTGTCCACCAAGATGATGCCCGCAGTGGCGGTGATGATCCCCCTTGTGCTGGCGTTCCAGAAGCTGGGCCTGTTCGACACCCGCACCGGGTTGGTTCTGGCCCTGATGCTGATGAACCTGCCGATCATCATCTGGATGCTTTACACCTATTTCAAGGAGATCCCCGGCGAGATCCTTGAGGCCGCCCGGATGGACGGCGCCAGCCTCTGGAACGAGATCGTCTATGTCCTGACGCCGATGGCGGTGCCCGGCATCGCCTCGACCATGCTCCTGAACGTGATCCTGGCCTGGAACGAGGCGTTCTGGACCATCACCCTGACCACCACCAAGGCGGCCCCGCTTTCGGCCTTCATCGCCAGCTTCTCGGCGCCGCAGGGGCTGTTCTACGCAAAACTCTCGGCGGCCTCGACCATGGCCATTGCGCCGATCCTGATCCTTGGCTGGTTCAGCCAGAAGCAACTCGTCCGCGGCCTGACCTTCGGCGCGGTGAAGTGAGGTAAAGATGGGCAAGATCCAACTCCGTTCTGTCCGCAAGTCCTTTGGCGACGTGCATGTCATTCCCGGCATCGACCTTGACATCGAGGATGGCGAATTCGTGGTCTTTGTCGGCCCCTCGGGCTGCGGCAAATCCACCCTTCTGCGGCTGATCGCCGGGCTTGAGGATACCTCTGCCGGCACGATCGAAATCGACGGCAAGGACGCCACCAACCTGCCGCCCGCCAAACGCGGTCTGGCCATGGTGTTCCAGAGCTACGCGCTTTACCCGCATATGACGGTGCGCAAGAACATCGCCTTCCCGCTGAAGATGGCCGGCATGGATCAGGCCGAGCAGGACAAGCGGGTCGAGCGGGCAGCGAAGGTGCTGAACCTGTCGTCCTACCTTGACCGCCGGCCGGGCCAGCTTTCGGGCGGCCAGCGCCAGCGCGTCGCCATCGGCCGCGCGATCGTGCGCGAACCGGCGGCGTTTCTGTTCGACGAGCCGCTGTCGAACCTGGACGCCGCGCTGCGCGTGGGCATGCGGCAAGAGATATCCGAGCTGCACCAAAGCCTGAAGACCACGATGATCTACGTCACCCATGATCAGGTCGAGGCGATGACCATGGCCGACAAGATCGTGGTGCTGAATGCGGGCCGGATCGAACAGGTCGGATCGCCGCTGGAGCTGTATCGCAATCCGAAGAACCAGTTCGTGGCCGGCTTCATCGGCAGCCCGAAGATGAACATCATCGAAGGCCCCGAGGCGGCGAAGCACGACGCCCATGCCATCGGCATCCGCCCCGAGCACATCACCGTCGGCGACGGTCCGTGGCAGGGTGTGGTGGGCCTGTCGGAACACCTCGGTTCTGACAGCTTCATCAAGGTGAATGTTGACGGGCTTGGCGTGATCAACGTGCGCGGCACGGGGGAACTGGACGTCCATCACGGCGACCGCATCCGGCTGGCCCCCGCCGGCAAGATCCACCGCTTCGACAAGGAAGGGCTGGCATTGTGAGGTTGCAGGGAAAGACCGCGCTGATCACCGGCGCCGCCCGCGGCATCGGCCTGGCCTTCGCCCGCGCCTATGCGGACGAAGGGGCGCAGGTGGCGATTGCCGACATCAACCTTGGTGCAGCGCAGGCGGCGGCGGCCAGCATAGGCCCGGCCGCCCATGCGGTGGAGCTGGACGTCACCCGGCAGGACAGCATCGACGCGGGCTTCGCCGAGGCGGTGTCCCGGATGGGGCATCTCGACATCCTGATCAACAACGCGGCCCTGTTCAGCGCCGCCCCCATCGCGGACATCACCCGCGCCGATTTCGACCGCCTCTTTGCCGTCAACGTCTCGGGCACCCTTTTCTGCATGCAGGCCGCCGCCCGCCACATGATCCCGCGCGCCACGGGCACCATCATCAACATGGCCTCGCAGGCCGGGCGCCGCGGGGAATCCCTTGTGGCCACCTATTGCGCCACCAAGGCCGCCGTCATCAGCCTGACACAGTCGGCCGGGCTGAACCTGATCGCCCATGGCATCAACGTGAACGCCATCGCCCCCGGCGTGGTGGATGGCGAACACTGGGACGGCGTCGATGCCTTCTTTGCCAAGTATGAGGGCAAACCCTTGGGCCAGAAGAAGAAAGAGGTCGGCGCCGCCGTCCCCTTCGGCCGCATGGGCACCGCCGAAGACCTGACCGGCATGGCGATCTTCCTTGCCACGCCTGACGCGAAATACATCGTCGCCCAATGCTTCGGCGTGGACGGCGGCAACTGGATGGCCTGAGATGAGCGTTGACCTGCCCCGCCCCGCAATGCCCCGCTACGACCGTGCGAAGCTGACACCCGGCATCGTCCATATCGGCCTTGGCAACTTCCACCGTGCCCATATGGCCGTGTATCTGGACGACCTGTTCAACCTGGGTCTGGGGCATGACTGGGCGATCCTCGGCGCCGGCGTCCGCGCGGCCGATACCGCCATGCGCGACGCGATGAAGGCGCAGGACTGCCTGTCGACCATCATCGAGCTGGACCCTTCGGGCAAACGCGCCCGCCGGGTCGGCGCGATGATCGACTTCCTGCCCGTGCAGGACGACAACGCCGCCCTCATCACCGCCATGTCCCGCCCCGAGATCCGCATCGTCTCGCTGACGGTGACCGAGGGCGGCTATTTCATCAATCCGGCGACCGGGCAGTTCGATCCTGCCGATCCGGCCATCGTGGCCGATGCCGCGAACCCGCATCGCACCGCATTCGGCGCGATCATTGCCGCGCTGAAGGCCCGCCGTGCCGCCGGAACCCCGCCCTTCACGGTGATGTCCTGCGACAACCTGCCCGGCAACGGCCATGTCACCAAGGCCGCCGTCACCGGCCTCGCCCGCCTCTCGGACCCCGCGCTGGCCGCATGGATCGAGACGAGCGTCGCCTTCCCCAACGGCATGGTCGACCGCATCACCCCCGCCACCGGCCCGCGCGAACGCGCCCTGGCGGCCGGGTTCGGCCTTGCCGACGACCCCGTCCCCGTGACCTGCGAGCCGTTCCGCCAATGGGTGGTCGAGGACACCTTCCCGCAAGGACGCCCGCCGCTGGAGAAGGTCGGCGTCACCTTCACCCCTCATGTCCACGCCTTCGAGATGATGAAGATCCGCATCCTGAACGGCGGCCATGCCACCATCGCCTATCCGGGCGGTCTCATGGGCATTGAATTCGTCCATCAGGCCATGGCGCATCCCTTGATCCTTGGCTTCCTGAACAAGGTCGAAACCCATGAGATCATTCCCTATGTCCCCCCGGTGCCCGACACGGTGATTGCCGACTACTACCGGCTGATCGTGCGGCGCTTCTCGAACCCCGAGATCGCGGATACCGAACGGCGGCTGTGCCTTGACGGGTCGAACCGCCAGCCGAAATTCATCGTCCCCTCGATCCGCGATGCCCTTGCAGCCGGTGGCAGCATCGAAGGGCTGGCATTGGTCTCGGCGCTCTGGTGCCGCTATTGCGCCGGGATTGAGGATGACGGCACGGTGATCCCGCCCAATGATCCGAACTGGGACAGGCTGCAGCCTTTGGCGCTGGCCGCAAAGGCCAAGCCGCAGGCCTGGCTGGACGGGCTGGCATCGGTTTACGGCGAGGTTGCCAGCGATCCGCGCTTTGCCGCGGCCTTCGGCCGCTGGCTGCCCCGGCTTTGGGCCGAGGGCACCGCAGCCTGCCTGAGCGCCTACATCGACGGCCACTGACCCGCCGCGCAGTCTGGCGGATGAAAGATCAGCGCGCCGCCAGCCGCTACGCGGGGCCGGAAGCGGCGGCTGCCTGTTCGACCCGGCCCCGCCCGGCATCCTTTGCCGCGTAAAGCGCCGCGTCGGCATCGGCCATCACCTGCGCCGGATCGGCCGCTGCCCCCGCAGCCACCAGCGCAAAGCCGATGCTGGCCGATATCAGACATTCTTCGCCCTGCCACAGGATCGGACGCGACAACTGACGGATCACCCGCTCGCCCACCATGCGGACGACCCGCGCGTCCCTGACCCCGGGCAGAAGCATGACAAACTCGTCCCCGCCGACGCGCGCGAGGCAATCGCCCGCGCGACTGGAAGATTTCATCACCCCCGCGACATGCATCAGCACATGATCGCCCGCCGCATGGCCCAGCCGGTCGTTCACCGCCTTGAAGTAGTCAAGGTCCATCTGGATCAGGGCAAAAGCCTCGCCCTCGCGGCACAGCCGCGCCAGAACGGAATCGCAGGCGCGGCGGTTGCGCAGACCGGTCAGGGGATCGGTCTCGGCCTCTTCGCGGGCCTGCCGCCGGGCACTGTCCAGCCGCTCGGCCAGACCGCGCAATTCGCCGGTAACGGCTTCGTTGGCCTCGGCCAGGTACAGAAGTTCCATGGCCAGATCCGTCGGGGCGAAGTCGGCATCAGTCAGCTTCAGCAGCGCGACCGCGCGCGGCAGGTCGATGCCGAAGGACAGGTTGACGATCCAACCCGGTTCTGCGCCATAGCCGCCGAAGGGCAGCAGCACCCCCCGCAGGCGCAACTGGCCGCCAGGACCGCCGCGCGGCGACAATCGCAGCGACTGTCCGGCGATTCCGGGAAACTCCAGCGCGGAATCAAGGCTGCGCGGGCTGCGGACGTCAAAAATCTCGGTAAAACTGTCGCCGACGATGTTCCGGCCGCCGAAAAGCCGGCCCAGTGTCGGGCCATGTGCGGTGACCCGGCCATCCGGCCCCAGCATCACATGCAGCGGCATCAGCCAGTCAAGCACGGCCCCCAAGGCAGCGGGTGACATCCTTCCCGCCTCACCGCCCATGGAAGACGGCCCCCACCTGCGCCAGATCGAAGCGCCTGCCGCCGCCATGCTCGACCTCAAGCAATTGGACGGTCAGCACGCCACCGGCGGTCTCCTCGGTTGGTTCGGCATGGCTTGCCCCGCCGGGTGCGGCATCGGCGTCGATCAGGACCAGCGCCCCATAGTCATCCGCCATGGCCCGCAGGGTGCCCAGGACCATCGGGAACAACACCGGAATCCGGCATCCGATCAACAGCTTGTAGGTGCCGGGCGCAATTTCGAGAAGCCGGATCTGCGGCAGTTCCAGTCCCGGCAGCGCCAGCCGGGCGCGATCGGGCAACTCCTCCAGCGAGTGCAGGAAATCGGTGAAGTTCGCGCCGCCGAACCGCAGAAGCCGCCGAACCCCGCCATGGGTAGGGCTGGCGACCAGAAAGGTGCCGACATCTTCAAGCATCGCCTCCGCCGGGCGGCGCAGTTCGGCCGAGCAGGCCCGCAGCATCCGGTCCAGCACCGTCACGTCATAGGGCAGCATGGCTTCAAAGCCTTCCGGCGGCTGCCCCGCGGCCCGCAACACGCGCGCCCAGACCGCCACCCCGAAGGTGTCGCGCAGATAGGACTGGATCGCGCGCAACAGCAGGCCGAACATGCCACAGAGTCCCTTGAATCCGCCGCAGGATAGCAATCAATCCTTAACAACCACCTGCGCCGTTCCGGATCATGCGCAGGTGCAGTTTCCTGCGCAAGTGCATCGACGACATGCTGTGCGGCCGACCATCGATACCTGTCTGCTGTCCCGGACAGGGCAGCGGTCGTGACAGCACCGGCAGCGGCTCAGGCAGGACCGGCCCTTACGCCACCGTCGGGCCGGGCACTGTCCTTGGCGGAGCAGATTTCATTGTGGTGGGACGGATGATCCGAACCCGCAAAAAGGCCGCCCGGCCAGGCGGGCGGCCCATGTTTTGCTGACTTTCTGACGGTTCAGAAATCGGTCGGCGCGCCGCCTTCCTGTTTGCGGCGGGCCACGAAACGGCGCAGTTCTTCCTGATGGTCGCCGTTCATCTCGGGCGGCTCGAACTCGGCCATGATCTGCTTGTAGATCCGGTGGGCGCGCTCCTGCGTCCAGACCGCCCCGTCCAGGCTCCAGGCCTCGTAGTTGCGCCAGTCCGAGGCGAAGGGCTGGTAGAAGGCGGTCTGATAGCGGTCCTGGGTGTGCTGGACGCCGAAATAGTGGCCGTTCGGCCCCACCTCCTTGATGGCATCGATGGCGATGTCCTCTTCGCCGGTCGCAAAGGTCGCTTCTTCGAAATAGCGCTGGATCATCTGCAGCACTTCGCAATCCATCACGAATTTCTCGGGCGAGGCGATCAGCCCACCCTCCAGCCAGCCGGCCGCGTGATAGACCATGTTGGTGCCCGACATCACCGCCGACCACAGGCTGTTTGAGGTTTCCCACATCGACTGCCCGTCCGGCACGTTGGCGGCACAGACCCCGCTGGCGCGCATCGGCACGCCGTAGAAGCGCACCAGCTGGCCCGTCATCTGCGTCGCCCGCATGTATTCCGGCGTGCCGAAGGCCGGCGCGCCCGATTTCATATCGACGTTCGAGGTGAAGGTGCCGATGGCCACCGGGCAACCCGGTGCGATCCACTGCAACAGCACCAGCGCCGCCAGCGCCTCGGCAATCGACAGGGTGACGGCGCCGGACATGGTGACAGGGGCCATGGCGCCGGCCAGCGTGAAGGGCGTGATCACCACCGGCTGGCCGCGTTTGGCCATCCGCATGGCGCCGTCCAGCATCGGCCAGTCATGCTTCAGGGGGCTGACCGAGTTGATGTTGGTATACATCCGCGGCTTGGCCTGGAACTCTTCTTCCGTCAGCCCGCCCGCAATGCGGACCATCTCCATCACATCCTCGACCCGCTCGGTGCCAAGCGAATAGGCATGGCAGACCTTGTCGGTCAGGGTCAGCTTTTCATACAGGCAATCGAGATGGCGAACCGCGGGGTGGATGTCCACCGGCTCTACCGGATAGCCGCCCGCGACATGGATGCAGTTGAAATACTGCGTCAGCTTGACGAATTCCTTGAAGCTCTCGAAATCGCCGGTGCGCTTGCCGCGTTCCATGTCCCAGGCATTGGGCGGGCTGGAGACGTTGACGAAGACCATGTGATTGCCGCCGAGAATGATTTCTCGGGCGGGATTGCGCGGCGTGATGGTGAATTGTGACGGCGCGCGGCGCACCATCTCCATCACGAAATCCTCGTCCATCTTCACGTTGGTGCCGTTGACGATGCAGCCCGCCGCCTTCAGATGGGCCACCGCCTCGGGGTTCAGGAACTCGATCCCGATCTCGGACAGGATGCGCATGGCGCCCTTGTGGATGCGCTGCACCCCGTCGGCATCCAGAGGTTCGGTCGGCCGGTCCGGGTTGACCGGAATCCGCCAGGGCATCTGGTCGATGGCCGCGGTGCCCGCCCGAGTCTTCATCCCGGCCCGGCCACCGGCCCGCTTGCGGCTGCGTTCTTCGCTCATCGCGTCACTCCGTTCCTTTCGCCCAAGATGACGAAGGTCGGCACGCAATGCGCCCCATTCCAGCGACAATATTTGTCGTTTTTAGCCGCAAGCCCGGTTTATCGGCCCAATTGAGCGTCAAGCCAGGCGGGCAAGGCGCCGATATCGGCCAGAACGACTTCGGCATGCGGCGCCAGATCCCCTGCCTTGGCGATCCCCGTCAGCACGGCCACCGGCCGCATCCCGGCGGCGCGGCCGGCATCCAGATCGTGCAGGCTGTCCCCCACCATCAGAACATGGGCCGGATCAAGCCCGGTGGCCGAGGCGAAGGCCAGACACATCCCGGGTGCTGGCTTGGCGCCATGACCCGAGTCCCAGCCGGCGATGAAATCGACCAGCGGCGTCAGCCCATGGCGGTCCAGATGCGCCCGGGCCGGCACCTCGCTGTCATTGGTGGCGACGCCCAGCTTCAGCCCGCGGGCGCGCAGGGTGTTGAACAGCGCCACCAGCGGCACCGCTTCGGCCATCGGGACGCCGGCGGCGGCCTCGTCGATGGCCTCGGTCAGGCTGTCCTGGGTGAAGCCCTCCAGATGCGGCAGCAGGGCGGCGGCAATATCCGCCGCCGTGGCGGCAATCACCGGGCTGTCGGGGGCAAAGCTGTTGCGGTCGGGCAGATAGCCGATGGCATCGGCCAGGGTGCGGGCGTGCTCCTGATCCCGTGCCAGTTGGGCAATGAACCCCTGCGCCCAGCGTCCCCAGCTTGCCCGGAAATCGAAGAGCGTGCCGTCCTTGTCGAAGACGATGCCGCGGATCATGCCCATTCTCCCTGAAACTGCCCGCGCCAGTCTTTGCCCGGCGCGGGACAAAAGTCCATCAGGTCCAGTCAGGCACATCGCCCCCGGGCAGAAGGACCCGCGCCCGCATCGGCGCTTCGGGGTCTATTCCCGTCTCGGCGCAGAAACGCAGAAGCAGGCCCTCGTCCGCCAGAAGGAAATCCAGGACCGAACCCAGAAGGTCCGGATCGCCCGCGCGGGCACGAACTTCGCCGGCATCGCTGCCGCTTGCGGCAAGGAAGGCGCCAAAGGCCTCATCCTCTCCGGCCAGCCAGGCCAGGGCCTGCAGGGCCAGGCTTTCGGCGGATTCCTGCCTGTTTTTCATCTCATGTCCCCGTAGAAGGCGGTTATCCCGGAATGATGCGGGTTTGCGCACGGAAAGGTAAGCATTGTCCTAAAGTGGGAAAGGATTTCTTAACTCTCTGAGGAACACTGTGCTTACCAGCCGCACCGCATCTTGTCGGATGTGTCAGTGCGGGGATTGGCGGCTTTGGAATGCATGGACGTATTCTCATTGTCGATGACGTGGCGATCAACCGCATCATCTACAAGGTCAAACTCAAGGATGCCTGTTACGTTCCGCTTCTGGCGGCCGACGGGCGCAGCGGTCTTGCCATGGCGCGGGCCGAGCGGCCCGACCTGATCCTGCTGGACCTGCTTCTGCCTGACATGCACGGCACGCAGGTGCTGCGCGAATTGCGGGCCGATCCGGCGACCCGCTCCGTTCCGGTCATTGTCCTGACCGCCGTGCAAGACCCCGATGAGCGGCTGCTGGCCCTTGCCGCCGGCGCCGATGACGTGATGTCGAAGCCTGTGGCGGATCAGGTTCTGCTGGCGCGGGTGCGCAACCTTCTGCGCACGCGGGGCGAGCAGGGTTTTGTCGCCTCGGCCTGGGGGGTGCCGGCGCATTCGGTGCTTGGCCTGTCCGAAAGCCCCTCGGGGTTCGAAACCTCGGGAACCATCGCGCTGGTCTCCTCGTGTCCCGGGACGTCGACGCATTGGTGCCGCGATCTGCAACCCTGCCTGCGTGACCGGCTTGTTGTCCTGTCGCCCGATCAGGCGATGGCGGTGCGCTCCGCCATGGTGGCGCCGAGCGATCCCCTGCCCGATGTCTTCGTGATCGAAGCCGGGCCTGATCCCGGCAGCGGCGGGCTGCGGCTGCTGTCGGAACTGGCCAGCCGCCCGGCCACCCGGCACGCGGCAACCTGCATCATCACCCCGACCCGGGACGAAGGGGTGACGGCGACCGCCTTCGATCTGGGCGCCGATGACGTCGTGGCCCGCCCTGTCGGCGCGCGCGAGCTGGCACTGCGGCTGCGCATCCTCTTGCGCCGAAAGCGCCAGGCCGACCGGCAGCGCGCCACGGTCGCGGACGGGTTGCGGCTGGCGGTCATCGACCCGCTGACCGGGATCTACAACCGCCGCTACGCCCTTCCCCGACTGGCCGGAATCGCCGCGCAGGCCGCGCAGGAGGGGGCAGAATTCGCTGTGATGGTTGTGGACCTGGACCGGTTCAAATCGGTGAACGACAGCTTCGGCCATGCCGCCGGCGACCGGGTTCTGGCAGAAGTCGCCCGCCGCCTGTCCGACAATCTGCGGATGGGCGATCTTCTCGCCCGCATCGGTGGCGAAGAGTTTCTGGCGGCCCTGCCCCAGACCTCGCTGGCTGATGCGCAGCGGGTGGCCTGCCGCCTGCGTCAGGTGATAGCCGAGAATGCCATCACCCTGCCCTCGGGCCAGACCGTGCATGTCACCGCCTCGATCGGGGTGGCGATGGGCCGACGGGGGACGGTGGCCGAGGATGTGGGCGATCTGGTGGACCGGGCCGACATGGCGCTTCTGCAATCGAAATCGGCGGGGCGCAATCAGGTCACGTTTGCCGGACGTTCGGCCGCCTGAGCGTTGAAAAGGGGCCCGCCCTCTCTGTCAGTCCCCTTCTGTCAGTCCTTGTCCTTGTCCTTGTCCTCGTCCTTGTCGTTGTCCTTGTCGTTGTCCTTGTCCTTGTCCGATCCGTGCTTGCCGTCCCGGCCCAGCCGTTCTTCCAGGCGGTCGGCAAAGGCCAGCCGCTCTGCCGGACTCATGCTTTTCAGCCGCTCGGCCACCAGTTCCCGCCCGGTGTCCAAGAGCGACTGGTTGCGCGCGGCGACTGCCGCAAGGGCAGTATCCAGCGCGACAGGATCGAAAGGCTCGGCCCGCAATGCGGTCACCACCGCGTCGAACTCGGCCTTGGCCTCGCGCCGGCCCTCGCGGATGTCGGGATGATGCTCGACAAAGGCCTTGCGCATCGCCTTGCGATCGTCGCGGTTCAGCGCCTCGCTCAGCGGGCCAAGGCCGAAATCCTTGCCGCCGCGATGCGGTGGGCCGTCGCGAAGCCAGGCCCCGGCCACCACACCCGCCGCGCAAAGGTTCAGCGCCAGCGACAGCGCAAGCGCGATCTTCAGCCCGCGGTTGCCATTCCGGCCGGTCGTCCCATCCGCCATTGCTCAACCCTCTCCAAGGAACAGATCGCTTGCCGCCGTCACCTGAACATCGCTGCCCTGCGACACCGCGGCGGCCAGCCAGTCCGAGGTCACCGGCCCGGCATAGCCGATCGCCACCCCTGCCATCGCAGCCGAGGCAAGGCCAGTGGCCATCACCCCGCCGCCAAGTGCGGCCGTCACCGCCGTGACAAGCCGCCGCCAGCGGGACCGCAGCCGCACCGGCTCGGCGGCGACGGCCTTCGGCATCGCCGCATCGGCATCCGCCAGCACCCGCGCCACCAGCCCCTCAGAAGGTGCGGCCGGCCTGCGTGCCGCGGCAAGGAAATCATCCAGATCCTGCATTCCGGTCATCCTTCAATCCTCCGCATAGCCCAAGGCATGCCGCCTGGGTGCCAGCGCAGATGCAAGCGCCCGCTTGCCCCGCGCCGTCAGACTTTCGACCGCCTCGACCCCGATCCCCATGATCCCGGCAATCTCTGGGTTGGACAGGCCCTCGATATGGCGCAGCACCACCGCTTCGCGCTGACGGTCGGACAGCGAGGCCAACGCCTGATCCAGCGCCTTTAGGCGTGCCGCCTCGACCAACTGCGTCTCGGCGGCCGGGCTTTCGTCAGGTGCATCGGGCAGATCGTCGCCCATCGCCATCTCTCGCCGCCCTGCCGCGCGCCGCCGGTCGGTACAGAGGTTCGTCACCACCCGATAGAGCCAGGTCGAGACCTTGGCCTCTCCGGCCCGCCAGCCCGGCGCCATGCGCCACAGCCGCAGCATCGCCTCCTGCGCCACATCCTCGGCCTCGGCCCGGTCGCCGCCCAGAAGTCGCGCCGCATAGCCCAGGACCCGCGGCAGCAGCCGGTCGGCCAGCATGCGCGCCGCCTGCCGGTCGCCGGCCGCATAGCGCGCCAGCAGCATGTCGTCCGTCACGTCTGACATCACGTCGAATGCCATAGCCATCCCGGCGCTACTTTACCCGGAACCGGCCGCGCGGGCCAATCTTCCGCGCGGCCGATCATAGTCACGTCAGTTCAGGTCCCACCAGAAGCCATCGGGACCGCCATGGTCGCCGCGCTTGCCGTGCTTGCCGCCCTTGCCGCCTTTGCCGGACTTGCCATGATCAACCGCCGCCAGCGCCTCTTCCTTCGAGATCGCGCCGTCGCCATCGGCATCGGCCCGCTCGAACGGAGTCTCGCGCTTGCCCATCTGGGCCATTTCTTCGGCCGAGAGCTGTCCATCGCCATTGGCATCCAGCTTCTTGATCATCCGGGCCGAGCGTTCGGCCATCCGCTCCTGCATCCGGGCGACCTGCATGGCCGTCAGCTCATCGGCGGAAAGCGTGCCGTTCTTGTCGGCATCGGCCGCGGCAAAGCGCGCCGCATGCCAGGCCTGGATTTCGGCCTCGGTCACCTTGCCGTCCTTGTCGGCGTCCAGTTCGTCAAAGCGCTGTTCCATGAAAGGGCCGCCAAGGCCGTCCTTCGGGCCTTTTTCCGCAAAGGCGCCCGTCGTCAGGGCCGCCGCCGCAATTCCTGCCGCCGCAAGGGCCATAAGCATTCTGCTCGCCATCGTCATCTTCTCCTTCAAGCGTTGAAGCCGGGCAGCCACGCCGCCCCATGCCCTTTCATACGCCGCCCTCCCGGCTTTCCGTCGCTTTCCGTCCCCGCCCCTTGCGACATGCCGACACAGCCGGATCACAGGGCTTTGGTTCGGGGCAGACTCAGGTTATGTAGCTGGCGTCCTCAGACCCAAGGCTTGTCCCCGTGCTCCAAGATCTCGCTCTTTCCACCCAGGCCGATACCCCTTCCGACGAGGAGCGGCTGCTGAAGCCGGCCCTTCTGCGCGGCTGGCGGCGGCGCTGCCCCAACTGCGGCGCCGGCCCGTTGATGAGCGGCTATCTCAAGGTTCACGATGCCTGCCCGGTCTGCCAGCAGGAGCTGCACCATCACCGGGCCGACGACGGCCCGGCCTATCTGACCATCCTGATCGTCGGGCACCTGATGGCCCCGCTGATGCTGGTCATTTTCACCAAGCTGCGGCCCGACCCGCTGATCACTGCCTCGATCTTCTCGGTCGGTTGCGTGGCCCTGTCGCTCTGGCTGCTGCCCCGGCTGAAGGGCGCGATTGTCGGGCTGCAATGGGCCAAGCGGATGCACGGCTTCGCCGGGCCGCGGCCGACACCGGCCGAATGACCGGGGTAGAGCCCGCCCAGCCGATCCGCGCCGCGGCAACCGTGGTGCTGACCCGTGCCTTGCCGCAGGGCGGGCATCAGGTGCTGATGGGTCAGCGCGGTGCCGGGGCGGCCTTCATGCCGTCGAAATACGTCTTCCCCGGCGGCGGTGTGGATGCCGGCGACGATATGGCGGCGCCCCTGCCGTTGTCGCCCGATTGCACGCGCCGGCTGTCCTTGTCGACCGAACCCGGGCCGCTGGTCGCCGCGGCCCTGCGCGAGCTGGTCGAGGAAACCGGCCTTGTCCTGCGGGCCGACCGGCCGACCCTGCGCTTCGTCTTCCGCGCCATAACCCCGCCCGGCCGCAGCCGCCGCTTCGACGCCCGCTTCTTCCTTGCCGATGCGGGGGATGTCTCGGGCGACACCGAGGGCTTCTCGGCCGCCTCCGCCGAACTGTCGCATCTGCACTGGATCGGGCTGGCCGAGGCGCGGGCGCTGGACCTTCCCTTCATCACCGAGGTCGTGCTGGCCGAGATCACCAATCTCCTGGCCGGCGGCACCCAGCCCGGCGTGCCCTTCTTCGACAATTCAGGCGATGTGCCCACCTTCAGGCGGATTGACTAGGCGGCCCCTTCCGGCCACCCGAGCCTTACGCTTTTCCGTTGCATATCAGTCTCGTGCAGCCTGATCCTCTACCTTCCGGACCGGCCAGACCGGATGCGGCACGGGGTCCTTGGCCTTCAGGAAATAGGCCCGGAACACCTCAAGGTATGAGCGGTAGAGATAGCCGTCGTTGCGCCGCAGATAGTGATCGCGATTGCTCCGGTAGACGCCCGGCAGATCGTACCAGGGCACCTGCGGGTGCATATGATGAACAACGTGCAAGTTATTGTTCAGGAACAGCAAAGCCAAAGGGCCGCGATCCTCGACGATGACCGTCCGCGCGCGCGCGGCCTCATGCGCGCGGTGCTCCAGATAGGTGCGGATCTTGAGGATGGCACCCCCCAGCCAGGCCGCCAGCAGATAGCCTCCCAGGGACATTTGCCCGGGTCCGATCCACCACCAGCACAGCAGCAGCGCCAGGCCTGCCACATGCAGCGCGTAGGCCAGCGCGATCCTGCCGTCCCGCGGCAAGGCCCGCAAGTCGCCAGCAAGGAAGACCACGGCCCCGATGATCGGGCCCAGCACCATACGCCCCAGAAGGGTGTTGTTGGCCCGCAACAGCGCACGCCACAGCGGCCCCATCCGGGCCCAGACCTCGGGGTCCTGATAGTTGGACTCCGGGTCGTCATAGGGATCGGTCAGCACCGGGTCGTGATGATGCGCCAGATGGGTGTCGTGAAACCGGATATAGGGGTAGACCAAGCCCAGCGGCACAAACACCAACGCATGGTTCAGGTGCCGGTTGCGGAACGGGTGGCCATGCAGCACCTCGTGCTGCAGGGACGAATGTTGAGCGATCGCCAGCCCGGTCAGGATGACAGCCGCCACCCCGGACCACTGCCAGATCACCGTCGTCGCCAGCCCCCAGACCCCATAGGTCAGCAGCAGCATAAGCAGGGTCGGCCATTCGCAGGTGCAGTCGGAGTGTCGCAAGATTTTGACCTAAAAGCATATTTCCCGAACAGCGTAACACTTGCGTCCCCGCCCGGGAACGCCGAGTATGCGCAGCACAAAGTCACCATCGTTTCGGATAGTCACCACATGCCGGAAATCATGGACAAGCGCGACCGTGCCGCCCTGTTCCGCCTGCGGCTGTCCGAGGCGATGCAGCGCCGGGGCATGACCCAGGCGGCACTGGCGCGTGCCTGCGGCGTCGACCGCTCCACCCTCTCGGCCTTGCTGGCGCCTTCGGTCCGCATGCCGAACGCCCAGCTGGCTGCCGATTGCGCGGCAGCACTTGGTGTCTCCAGCGACTGGCTTCTTGGCCTTTCGCCGCGCCCCGAGCCGGTCGCCGACCTCCTTGCCACCTCGCTGACCATCACCGAAGCCCCCCGTGCCCTGATCGACGAGACCATCTTCGCCTGGCACCGCGAGGCGGCAGGCTACAAGATTCGGCACGTCCCGGCGACCTTGCCCGACATGTTGAAGACCCGTGCGGTGGTGGAATGGGAATATGCCCCGCAACTGGGCCGCAGCGCCGGGCAGGCCATCGGCGCTTTCGAGGACCGTCTGGCCTGGATGCGCGGCGCCCGTTCGGATTACGAAATCGCCCTGCCCCTGCATGAGCTGGAGAGCTTCGCCAGCGCAACCGGCTATTATCGGGGTCTGCCGGCCGCGATCCGTGCCGAACAGATCGACCGGCTGGCCGACCTTTGCGACACGCTCTATCCCTCGCTGCGGCTTTGCCTTTTCGATGCGCGCCGGGTGTTCTCGGCCCCTGTCACCATCTTCGGTCCACTGTTGGCGGTGATCTACCTTGGCCGCAGCTACATCGCCTTTCGGGATGCCGCGCGGGTGCAGTCGATGACCGAACATTTCGACTGGCTGGTGCGCGAGGCCGACATCGGCGCCCGCGATGCCGCCGGCCATCTGCGCGCTCTGAAGCTGAAGCTGTGACTGCAGCCCGGGGCCTGCTTTTCGTCGAAAATCGCGCCTAGAACCCTTTCAGCCGCGCCTTGGAATAGCCGTTGAAATCAAACACCTCGGCGGCCGCCACAAAGCGGTCCTGGCCGATCCGGCCCCGGTCCAGCACGAAGCCGAAGGTGCCGTCCGGCGTGCCGATTGCCAGCGTGCGATAGCCGCTGTCGACCCAGATCACCCACCAATCCGCCATTCCCGGCACCGCCATCCGCCCCGGCCCGACCATCTTCAGCGGCCCCGCAGCCCGCAACTCGCGCCCGTTCACGCAAAGCCGGGCCATGATCTCAAGACCTGCAGCGCCACGGCTGACCTGCATGCCGCCCGGCTTGCACCCCGGCGTGTCGCCTGCGGTGAACGTCGCAACCTGCTGCCAGTCTCCCTCGATCCGCGCCGCATCGAACGCGGCCGAGGACCAGATCGGCGCCCCTGCCTTGCGGAAGGCGGCGGTCTTGTCGGGCGCAGTATTGCCACAGGCGGCAAGCGCCAGACACAGCACAAGGATCAGTCGAGACACAGCGTCATCCTTACCCCGTTGTCCTGCAGGATCTCATTGCAGCCAAAAAGAGGCTGATATGGCGCGCAGGTCCTTGATCTTGCAAGACACTCGCCTTGGCACTGCGTGCCGTTGCTGCATTTCCTGCCGGCGTCCTTCGTCCGTTTGACACAAGTATGCACCGAGGACTTGCCAGCCTTCACCCACATGTCGCCCCGTTTCTCGCAGGTCAGACGGGCCGCGCTTTTCTGCTCTTCGGGCGCCGGAGCGGCCGCCTCGGGAACGGGTATCTCTTCCTGCGCCGCAGCTTCGGCGGGTCTTTGCGGCTGCGGCTTTGGTTCGGGACGCGGCCCGGTGTCGGGCTGTGCCGCCGTTGGCGCTGTCGCGGCATCGGGCGCGGGTTTTGCCGGGCCGGGCAACGCTTCGCCGGGTTTGACCTGCCCCGGCTTCGCCGCCGAAGGGGCATCCAGCGCCGTCACCTCGATCTTGCCGCCGGTGACGGGGTTCGGCGCCCCCGCCTTGCCCGCGGTGCCACCGCCCGCAACGCAGCCCGCCAGCATCAGGGCGCCAGCCAGCGCCACCATGTTCCGCAAGATTGACCGCATGGCCAGAACCATCCCCCACCGCAAAAGCAGTTGTGGACCGAACCAACCCTTGCCGCAAGCCCTAGTAGGGCATCGGGTGGTCGCGGTAGGTCTCGGCGATCTCGTCCTGCACGGCTTGCGTCAGCACCAGATCCGCAGCTCCGATGTTCGTCTCAAGCTGGGCAAGGCTGGTCGCACCGATGATCGGGATCGTGGTGAAGGGCCGCGAACGACAGAAGGCAATCGCCATCTGGCATGGGTCAAGCCCGTGTCGCGCCGCGATGCCAAGATAGGCCGCGACCGCAGGAAAGACCTGCGGCGTGATCCGGCCGCCAAGATCGGGCGTATGGCTGCGGCGGGTGCGTTCGGGTGTGACGTCGCCGGCGTATTTGCCTGACAGCAGACCCGTGGCCAGCGGCGAGAAGGCCAGAATCGGCATGTTCTCGATCATCGAGAATTCGGCCCAGTCGGTGTCGAACTGCCGGCACAGCAGGCTGTATTCATTCTGGACCGCGGCCATGCGCGGCAAGGCCAGCGTCTCGGCCAGATGCAGCCAGCGCGCCGCACCCCAGACGCTTTCGTTGGACAGGCCGATGGCACGGATCTTGCCTTCCTCGACCAGCGCCTTTGCCGTGGTCAGCACATCCTCCATATGCGCCGTCTCCGCCGCGCGGTCGAGACCGTGGGGCGCGTAGGACCAGTGCTGGCGGAAGTGATAGCTGCCGCGGTTGGGCCAGTGCAGCTGGTAGAGATCGACGTAATCCGTGCGCATCCGCCGCAGCGAGGCCTCGAGTGCCGCACGCATCGCCCGCCCGGTGATCGGCTCGCCAGGGCGGATGGTCTGGCCCTTGCCGGCGATCTTGGTGGCAAGCACCAGCCGTGACCGGCCCCCACGCTCGGCCAGCCACGAGCCGATGATCTCTTCGGTCCGGCCCACGGTCTCCGCCCGCACCGGATTGGTCGGATACATCTCGGCGGTGTCCCAGAAGGTCACCCCGCGCTCCAGCGCCAGGTCGGCCTGGGCGTGGCCCTCGGCCTCGGTATTGTGGCTGCCCCAGGTCATGGTTCCAAGGCACAGCTCGGACACGGTCAGGCCCGAGGCCCCCAGCGGAATCATCTTCATGGTGAAATCCCTTTCGCGGCCCAACCTATACGCGCCCGGGCGGGGCGCAAGCCGGCCCGCCCCGGCGCCGGGGTTGAGCCATGTCAATCCGGGCGGCCGGCCGGGATGGTAGGCTGCCCAGGCACAAGCGAAAGGAGAAAGTCGGATGCAGATCAGGTTCGACGGCAAGACGGCGCTGGTGACCGGCGCGGGCTCGGGCATCGGCGAGGCGATCGCGCTGGATCTTGCGGCGGCCGGGGCAATCCTGGTGGTCGCCGATCTGAAGCAGGAGGTGGCGCAGAAGGTCGCGGACCGGATCGTGGCCGCCGGCGGAAAGGCTGTGGCCGTTTCCGGTGATGTCGCCGATCCGGCAGTGGTCGAGGCGCAGGTCGCCACGGCGATGGCGCATGGCGGGCTGCATCTTCTGGTGAACAATGCCGGCATCGGCGGGCCGTCGGCACCCACCGGGGAATACCCGGTCGAGGGCTGGCGGCAGGTGATCGACGTCAACCTGAACGCGGTTTTCTACGGTCTGCGCTTCGGCATCCCGGCGATGCTGAAGTCGGGCGGCGGTGCCATCGTGAACATGGCCTCGATCCTCGGCTCGGTCGGCTTTGCCGGGTCGCCGGCCTATGTGGCGGCAAAGCATGCGGTGGTCGGGCTGACCAAAAGCGCGGCGCAGGACTATGCCACACAAGGAATCCGGGTGAATTCGGTCGGACCCGCCTTCATCGACACCCCGCTGCTGTCGGGCTTCGATCAGGCGACCCGCGACTGGCTGATCGCCAAGCACCCCGCCGGGCGGATGGGCACCGCGGCCGAAGTCTCGGCGCTGACCCTGTTCCTTCTCTCCGATCAGGCCAGCTTCATCACCGGCAGCTACCATCTGGTCGACGGCGGCTATACCGCGCTTTGACGAAGGCAAGGGGGCGCTGCCCCCTCGCCCGTTCCGGGCTCACCCCCGGGATATTTGGGTTCTGAAAGAGGGCTGCTTCTTTCAGAAGGAAAATATCCCCGCGCGGCGCGCAGCACCGAGCCGGTTGGCGCGGAACGCGCCAGAGGCGAGACAAAAGGCTTGCGGCGCCAGCCGCTCAATATGGCAGCGGCGATGCAACCCTCTGGCCCTTCGCCCCGTGGCGCGGTAAACCCCGCGCGACCGGGACGAAAGGCGCATCCATGGCACGGATCCTCATCACCTCCGCCATCCCCTATATCAACGGGATCAAGCATCTGGGCAATCTTGTCGGCAGCCAGCTGCCGGCGGATCTGTTCGCCCGCTACATGCGGGCGCGCGGCCATGAGGTCATGTTCATCTGCGCCACCGACGAACATGGCACCCCGGCCGAACTGGCGGCCGCCAAGGCCGGCAAGCCGGTCGCCGACTATTGCGCCGAGATGTATGAGGTGCAGAAATCTCTGGCCGAGGGGTTCCGGCTGTCCTTCGACCATTTCGGCCGATCGTCCAGCCAGCGAAACCACCGGCTGACCCAGCATTTCGCCGGGCAACTGGACAAGGCCGGCCTCATCCGCGAGGCCGAGACCGAACAGATGTATTCCGTCGCCGACGGCCGCTTCCTGCCCGACCGCTATATCGAGGGCACCTGCCCGAATTGCGGCTTCGATTCCGCGCGCGGCGACCAGTGCGACAACTGCACCAAGCAGTTGGACCCGACCGACCTGATCAACCCGCATTCGGTGATCTCGGGCTCGTTCGACCTGGAGCTGCGCAAGACCAAGCACCTGTTCCTGCGGCAATCTCTGATGCGCGATCAGCTGCGCGACTGGATCAACTCCAAGTCCGACTGGCCGATCCTGACCACCTCCATCGCGCTGAAATGGCTGGACGACGGCGAGGGGTTGCAGGACCGCGGCATCACCCGCGATCTGGACTGGGGCATCCCGGTGAAGAAGGGCGACCAGCCCTGGCCGGGGATGGAGGGCAAGGTCTTCTACGTCTGGTTCGACGCGCCCATCGAATACATCGCCTGCACCGCCGAATGGGCCGATGCCAATGGCAGGCAGGACGCCGACTGGGAACGCTGGTGGCGCACCGACAAGGGCGCGGACGACGTGACCTATTACCAGTTCATGGGCAAGGACAACGTGCCCTTCCACACCCTGTCCTTCCCGGTCACCATCCTTGGGTCGGGCGAGCCGTGGAAGCTGGTCGATTACCTCAAGTCGTTCAATTATCTGAACTATGACGGTGGCCAGTTCTCGACCTCGCGCGGGCGCGGGGTGTTCATGGATCAGGCGCTGTCGATCCTGCCGGCGGATTACTGGCGCTGGTGGCTTCTGTCCCATGCGCCGGAATCCAGCGATTCCGAATTCACCTGGGAGAATTTCCAGATCTCGGTGAACAAGGATCTGGCCGATGTCCTGGGCAACCTTGTCAGCCGGGTCACCAAGTTCTGCGTCTCGAAGTTCGGCGCAGAAGTGCCGGCGGGCGGCAGCTACGGCGCGCAGGAAGAGCGGCTCATCGAGGAGCTCAGGACCCGCATCAGGGACTATGCGGCCTGCATGGAGACGATGGAGATCCGCAAGGCCGCGGCCGAGTTGCGCGGGATCTGGGTGATCGGCAACGAATATCTGCAATCCGCAGCACCCTGGACCGTGGTCAAGACCGACCCCGAGCAGGCACAGGCGCAGATCCGGCTGGCGCTGAACCTGATCCGCCTCTATGCCGTGCTGTCGCGCCCCTTCATCCCGGATGCCGCCGCAACGATGATGCAGGCCATCCGCTCCGAAGACTGGAGCTGGCCCGAGGACATCGCCGCGGCCATGGGCGCCCTGCCTCCGGGCCATGGCTTCTCGGTGCCCGAGAACCTTTTCCGCAAGATCACCGACGAAGAGCGCGCCGACTGGCAGGTGCGTTTCGCGGGCAAACGGGACTGACGGCAGGCCAGGGGGGAACCCGATTTCCCGTCGAAAAATCGTGCCCCGGCCGCCCTTTCACCCAAGGGTTGCAATGCGCCTCAGTCAGTCGGGTTTTCCCAACCCGGCGCCAAGATGACAGCCAAATTCATTTGCCCCGTTTGACCGGCTGTAGCACTGTGACCCTGCCCCTGAACCACAGTTCATTGAAACGGGTAACGGGTCGTGCAGTAACACTTTCTCGGGAGAATGAAATGAAACGTATTTTTGCTGCCCTTGCGCTGAGCGCCGCCGTTATGACTGCCGCACCGTCCTTCGCGCAGGAGGCCAAGGCCCCCGACGCCGTCGCGCAGGCCGAGGCGAAAAGCACCCTGACCACCGCCAATGCAATGATCAACTATGGCCGTGCCCACAAGGACGCCCTGGCGATGATCGCCGGCGTGCAGATGATGGTTTCGGTTGCCGAAGGTACCACGATCGAGACCGCCGGCGCTCCGCTGGATCTGGCCGCCGTTCTGGACGAAGCCGTCGCCCTGGCCCCCGATGACGCACTGATCAAGGCCAAGGCCGACGCCCTGCGCGACGATGCCGAGACCAAGTCGCGCGGTGCCTGCTACTGGGAATACTGGTGTGACTGGTACGGCTACTGCGAATATTGGTACGTCTGCTACTGATCCCGTTCTCTGACGGGAAAGGCGGCCGGTCCGGGCATCCCGGGCCGGCCGTTTCCGTTCCGGCCGGCCAAAGGTGCAGCCCTTGAATCGGCGACCTTGCCGCAGGCGCATGATAATTCCGCTCGCAGGCGCAGAAAGACCAGATACGCGGAATAATTTCCGGTGACGTCAAAATCATCGGAAAAATGTCCCGCAGACAAGCGCAAGTTTAGACGGTCAGGCCCATCCATCGGTGGTAGACTGTTTCCATTCGGACCCCGTCTTCGGCTCCAACGCTGCCCAAAGGGAGACCACGGAATGACCGAGATCATGCGCCCTCGACGCAACTATGCGCTTGTTGCGACCGTCCTGTTCTTCGCCGCCTATGCCGCGATCATGGTGCTGGTCCTTGCCCCCAAGGATATGTTCGCCGCAACGCCCGCCAGCATGACGCAACCCCTGGACTAGGCGGCTATACACAGGCCTGCGGCACGAACCAGGGCCCGCGCGCCGGCGCGGTGTTCAGAGCGACCTTGCAGCCATAGGCCTGCTCCAGCAGGGCCGAGGTCAGCACCTCGGCCGGCGGACCGTCGGCGACCAGCCGGCCATCGATCAGGAAGGCCAGCCGGTCGGCGAACATCGCCGACAGGTTCAGATCGTGCATCACCGCCACGACGCCGCCGCCGCGATCGGCATAGCTTCGCGCAAGGCGCATCACCTGCAGCTGGTGGCCAAGGTCAAGGCTGGCAACAGGCTCGTCCAGAAACAGCCAGCGTGGCCCGTCAGACCCCTTCGGCTCCCAGACCTGCGCCAAGGCGCGCGCAAGGTGGCCGCGCTGGCGCTCTCCGCCCGAAAGGGTCTGGAAGGATCGGGCCGCAAGGTGCTGCAAGCCGACCGCCGCCAATGCCCGGTCGATCAGCGACGGGTCAGCGCCGAAATCGCCGGCCTCCTGCCCCATGGCGACGATCTCGGCCACGGTGAAGGCAAAGGCGACCTGGGTGTCCTGCGGCAGCACGGCGCGGAGGCGGGCCATCTGCGCGGGTTTGGCCCCTTCCACCGAAAGACCGTTCAGGGCGATGCGCCCTTGCGCGGCGATCTCGCCCAGGGTCGCGCGCAGAAGGGTGCTCTTGCCGGCGCCGTTCGGGCCGCAGATCGCCAGGACCTCGCCCGGCCGGGCGGTCAGGCTGATGCCGTGCAGCACCTTGCGGCCGCCAAGGCTGGCGTGAAGATCGGTGATTTCCAGCACTCGCTCAGCCCCGCAACGCGCCCTTCTGGCGCAGAAGGATCCACAGGAAGACCGGGGCGCCGAAAAGCGCGGTCAGGATGCCGATGGGCAGTTCGGCCGGGGCGACGATGGTGCGCGAGACCAGATCGGCCAGCACCAGCAGGCCCGCACCCAGCAGCGCGGAATGCGGGATCAGCCGGCGGTGGTCCGGCCCCATCGCCAGCCGCAGAAGATGCGGCACCACGATGCCGATGAAGCCGATGCCGCCCGAAACCGCCACGGCGGCCCCTGTCGCGGCGGCGGCCCCGAAGATCGTCAGCCGCTTCACCCATTGCACGTTCTGGCCCATATGGGCGGCCTGCGCCTCTCCCAGGGCAAGGGCGTTCAGGCCGCGGGCCAGCATCGGGGCGATCACCATCACCAGCCCGATCAGCGGCAGCGCGGCGGCCAGCTTGGTCCAGGTTGCCCCGGCCAAGGATCCCATGCCCCAGAAGGTCAGGTCGCGCAACTGGCGGTCATCGGCCATGTAGACCATCACGCCGGTGACCGCGCCGGCAAGCGCCGCCAGCGCGATCCCGGCCAGAAGCATGGTCGCCACATCGGTGCGCCCGCCCGCAGTGGCGGTGCGATACAGGATCAGCGTTGCCGCCCAGCCGCCGAAGAAGGCCGCAAAGGGCACCAGATGCATCCCGACGAGATCCGAGATCCAGAGCGGCAAGAGCCCGCCCAGAACAATGGCCAGCACAGCCCCAAGGCCCGCGCCGGCACCGATGCCGACGATGCCGGGATCGGCCAGCGGGTTGCGGAACAGCCCCTGCAACAAGACGCCCGAGACCGCCAGCGCCGCACCAACCGCCAGCCCCATCGCCAGCCTCGGCAGCCGGATGTCGTAAAGCACCACGGCATCGCGCTGTGACAGGCCCTCGCCGAACAGGGCCGACACAAGATCGCCCAGGCCCAGGCCCGCCGCGCCCGACGTCAGCGACAGGACCGAGGCAGCGATCACCAGCGCAAGCAATCCTGCGGTGATGCCATAGGGCTTCGGCCGGAAGCCGGGCCGCGACAGGTCGGACATCAGCACGACCACGGGATCAGCCCCCGTTGCCGTAGAAGGCCTCGTAAAGCGTGGCAGCCGCTTCGGGTGTGCGCGGGCCAAAGCCCAGAAGCAGCATCCCGTCCATGCGGACGATGGCGCCCGATTTGCCGGCCGGGGTTTCCGCCAGCGCGGGATGGGCCAGCACCTCGGCATTGGCAATGGCCAGATCGCCCTCGCGCTCCATCATCAGGATGACGTCGGGGGCGGCGGCGATCACCGCCTCATCCGTCATGGGCTTGTAGCCCTGGAAACCGGTGCCGGCATTGCTGCCGCCCGCCAACCGGATGATCCCTTCGGCCGAAGAGCCCTCGCCCCCCGCCATCACCCGGCCGCCGGTCAGCGACAGGATGAAGAGGACGCGCTTCGGCGCGGTCACGGCGGCGGCGCGGACCTTCGCCTCGTCCAGCCCCATGCTGACGGTCTCGGCCAGAGCCTTGGCTTCCGCGTGCTTTTCCAGTGCCGCGCCGACACCGATGATCTTGGCGGGGATACCGTCCGCGCCATGCGCCTCGGGCATCAGGAGGAAAGGGATGCCGGCGGATTTCAGCACCTCGACCGCCTCGGGCGGACCGGCGTCACTTTCGGCGATGATCAGGTCAGGGGCCAGCGCCAGCACATTCTCGGGCGAGAGGGCGCGGATATAGCCCACATCCGGCAGCGCCTCGATGCTGGCCGGGTAGTTGGAGGTGGTGTCGCGGGCGATGAGCCGGTCTTCGGCGCCCAGCGCCACCGCGATTTCCGTGACCGAACCGCCAAGCGAGATCACCCGCTGCGCATCCTGTGCTGCCGCCGGGATCGGCAGAAGGGCCAAGGCCAGCGGAAGAACGGGCAATTTTCTTCGTAGAAAACTGCCAACTCCTTCCACGGAATGGGTCGCGCGGATCATGCCGGCACCTCTTCCAGACGCGGCAGGCCGCCGACAAGGGCGTTCCAGGGTTCGGCCGGAGTGTCCTTGCGATAGCCGAAGATCTGCAGGATCAGCTCGCCATCCTCGGCGAAGCCCTCGATACTGAAGACATCGCCGGTGCGGGTGGGCTTCCAGACGCGGTAGACCTCGGCCAGACGGTCGGCCCGCAGGTGCAGGTTGAAACGCGGGTCCATGACGTTGATCCAGGGACCCATCGGCAGGATCTTGTCGATCTTGCCGCCGTGGATCTGGATGCAACCCATGTTTCCGACGAAGATCATCACCGGGATGCCGCCTTCGGAGGCGCGCTCCAGCGTCAGGGTCACGGCCTGCGGGTCCAGCCTTTCGGCATAGGGCGTGCCGGCGACACGATAGGCCCCAAGCCGGTTCATGCCCTGATCCTTGACCAGGCCGATGAACTGGTGGGTGTCGGTCATCGCATCCCAGGCCGTGCGCAACGCGGCTGCCTGCGACAAATCGCCCTTGGCCGGCTCGACCCTGGCGCGGGCGGCCAGCCTCAGCGCCTGCGCCTGTTCGGGCAGACGCATGTTCGCAATCAGA
Source organism: uncultured Paracoccaceae bacterium (assembly GCA_934500835.1). GTDB lineage: Bacteria > Pseudomonadota > Alphaproteobacteria > Rhodobacterales > Rhodobacteraceae > Pseudogemmobacter. The sequence goes on from CAKSTR010000001.1 coordinate 579,121, forward strand.
TCGGCCCAGACCGCGTGATCGGATTCAGGCTTCAGCCAGATCTTGTGGACCGCATCGCCGGCGGCGTCGAAGACCTGCAGGCTGCGCTTCGGCCCGTCCTCGCCCGCCTCTTCAACCGCAAAGCCATGCACCCAGTGCTTGCCGAAGATGCGCAGGTCGATCTCTGGCCCAAGCACCATCGAGGCGAAGGCCCCGGTGCGGTAGTCCTTGTATTCGCCGCGGCGCTCGTGGACGCAATGCGCGTTGCGCGTCAGCGCCATGACATCGCCAAGCTTGCCCGCCCAGGGAAGAAGCCGGTCGGGATCGGCCACGATGGCAGTGGCACCGTGGCCGACATGGGCGGCCACCAGATCGGCCTCGGTGATGCCCTGGACCATGGCGAAATCGCGGGCGCGGGCTTTCAGGTTCTGGGTGCGCAGGGCGCGAATCTGCTCGGGGTCAGGCTTGGCCATGATGTGTCCTTCCAGTCGTTTCTCGGAACACGCATCTCTGGCGGATAGCTGGGGCGCGTCATCAGGTTCCGCCGTCGTGATGCGGCGGCGGATACTTGACAATTACAGTAGGCATTTTTAGAAGCCCGAACCTGACAGTTCAAGCCAGAATCTTCTGGCCGCCAGCCTCGGAATGTGATCCGGCCAGCCCGACATGCAGAACGCCCGCAGGGGAATCGACGCCGATGCATTGGCCCTTTGCCGCCCGCCAAGGCCTGACGCCCGCCCTCCCTGCCGGGACGACAAGAGGTGATCGCGTTTCAGTCCTGTCCTGCCGGGGAAATCCGGTGCGCCGGGACAAGGCCGCGACAATGACGGGACCAATCCCCGGCGAAGGGAAGAGATGTTGAAGACGCTTCCGCTGATCGTTTTCCTGTGCGTTGCGGCTGCCGCTGCCCTGCCGGCGCTGGCGCAGGAGACCGATGCGCCGCCACCCGTGGCGACCGATGCGCCCGCGCTGGATCAGCCCGGCAGCGCGGCAGAAACCGCGCCGGCGGCGCCCTCTGCGACCGACAGCGCACCTGCGGCGGCGGCCCCCGATCAGCCCGCAGCGCCGGAAACCACGCCCGCCGCCGGCCCGGATGACGCTGCAACCGCGCCCGCCGACAGTGGCGGGACCGAAGCAACGGCACCTGCGGCAGCCGATCCGGCCGTGGTGCCGCTGGCCGAGGGTCATGTCGAGACCGGCCTGTCCAGCCTTGTGCTGAAGGCGCATCCGGTCGTTCAGGCCGTGATGGCGCTGCTTGCGGCCTCGATCTTCGCCGTGCTGACGATCTTCATCTTCAAGGTGGTCGAGTTCCGGATGGTGTTCGCCAGACTTGCAAAGACCGCGCGCGCGATCCGCGAGTCGGAAGGCGTGACCGCAATCGCCGGCGATGGACCGCTGGCCGAGACCAGCCGCGCCGCCGCGGCCGAACTGGCCGGGCTGCCGGCAAGGCTGAGTGCCGATCTGCGCGCCTCGGCCAATGAACGGCTGGACCTGTCGATGGAGCGGATCGAGGCCGGCGCGGTCCAGCGGCTGCGCGGCGGCACCGGGCTTCTGGCCTCGATCGGTGCGGTTTCGCCCTTCGTCGGGCTGTTCGGCACCGTTTTCGGCATCATGAACAGCTTCCTGGCCATCGCCGAGACCAAGACCACCAACCTTGCCGTCGTTGCCCCCGGCATTGCCGAGGCGCTTCTGGCCACCGGGATCGGCCTGGTCGCCGCCATTCCGGCGGTGCTGCTCTACAACCGCTGCATGCGCCGCATCAACGGCTTCCGCCACGGGCTGGCCGATGGCCGCGCCGAGGTGCTGCACCGCTTCAGCCGGGCGCTTGATGCGCGCATGGAGGGCTGAGGCATGGCGGTCAGGCTGGACGATGACGACGACGAGTTGAGCGACATCAACGTCACGCCCTTCATCGACGTGATGCTGGTCCTGCTGATCGTCTTCATGGTGGCGGCGCCGCTGTCTACCGTGGATGTGGCGGTGAACCTGCCCGGCACCAACGCACCCGCCACCGACCGTCCGCAGGACCCGCTCTGGCTGACCTTCACCGCGGACCGCCAGCTTCTGCTGGATGAGACGCCCATGGACACCGCCGCCGTCGGCGCCGCACTGGACGCGCGTACCAAGGGCAACCGCGAGACGCCGGTCTTTCTGCGCGCGGACCGCTCCATCGACTATGGCGCGCTGATGGGCGTGCTTGATGCCTTGCGCAACGCGGGCTACCTCAAGGTGGCCCTTGTCGGACTGGAGGGTGCCCAGTGACCACGTCTCCCACCCGCTCTCGCGATCTCGGCTGGATCCTGGCAGGGGTTTCCTCTGCCGCCATCCTGTCGGGGGCTGCGGCCCTGGCCATTGCGGCCGAGCAGCGCCCCGAAGCCGCGCCGATGATGCTGGATCTGACGATGTTGCCCTCAAGCGCGCCCAATGTTGCGGCCGTGGCCGAGGACGCGCCGGAGGTGATGGATCAGGTCACCCAGCAGTTCGAACCGCCCGAGATGGAGCCGCCGCCCGAACTGGAGACAGACACCGCCCCGGACCTGCCGGTGCAGACCGCCATGTCGCTGCCGCAGATCGACAAACCGGTCGTGGCCGACCTGGCGCTGCCTCCCCCGCCGGAAGAGCCGAAAGAGGACGTCAAAGAGGTCAGGAAGGCCGAAAAACCGCCCGAGAAGAAAAAAGAAAAGCCGCCGGAGAAGAAGGCCGAGAAGAAGAAAGAGCCGGTCAAGAAAGCCGAAAAGGCCGAGAAGCCGAAAGAGGACAGCGCGCAACCGGCTGCGAAGGCCGGGGCGACGGCGGAAAAGTCGGGCAAGGCCAAGGGCGGATCGAACGTGTCGCCCAAGGCCTATCAGAATTCGGTCTTCAAGAAGGTCAAGAGGCGGTTCAAGGCCAGCAAGGGCAAGGGAACCGCGGTGGTATCCTTTACGATCTCGGCCAGCGGCGGCCTGGCAGGGGTGCAGGTGGCACAAAGCTCTGGCAATGCGGCGATTGACAAGGCGGCCGTCGATGCCGTGCGCCGCGCGGGCAACTTCGGCCCGCCACCCGATGGCAAATCGGTGACCTATTCGATCCAGATGGGCGTCCAGTAAGCGCCCCCGAAGGACCGGCGATCCGCTGGCGCGTCCTGCGCTATTCGGTGGATTGAGTGTTGTCGGAGACTGCAGCGGCGGGTGCCGGCAGCATCTGTTTCGGGGCCACGATCAGCATCATGGCGAAAAGATAGGCGGCGGCAAAGACGGCCAGGGCGGCATAGCCCATGACGCCGCGGTCGGGCTGTCGGAAGAGACGGTTCAAGGCAGGCTCCTTTGTGGCGGGCAGCGCCCCCGCAGCACATGGCAGGATCAGAGCAGACCAATCCCGGACCATCGCCCCAGCGACTCACCATAAGTTAATCTAGCAAGGTACTCGTGATTAATCATTCCAAAAATCCGCAAGGCCGGAGAATCTCATGCCCGCGTGGCGGATTTCCTAGCGGTTTTTGGTGTCGACGGGATAGGCGGTGGTGAACTTCATCCGCTCCATCGCGAAATGGCTGGTGACGTTCTTGATCGCCACCGCGTCCGTCAGCCGCTTGTAAAGCGCGTCATAGGCCGCCATGTCGGGCACCGCGACTCGCAACAGATAGTCCATCTCGCCCGCCATGCGCCAAGCTTCCATGATCTCGGGAATCGATTCGACGGCGGCGATGAAACTGGCGCGCCATTCGGCCGAATGGTCGGGCGCCTCGATCCCGACGAAGACGGTCAGGCCAAAACCCAGTTTGGCAGGGTCCGCCAGCGCCACGCGGGCGGTAATGACGCCGGTCGCTTCAAGCTTTTGAATTCGCTTCCAGGCCGGCGTCTGCGACAGTCCCGCACGGTCGGCGATGCGCGCGATGGGCTGCGTGGCGTCTTCCATCAACTCGGCCACGATCTTGCGGTCGATCAGGTCCAGATCTGTCATGGCACCCTTCCTTTCGGGGACGGCAGGTTCCTCCCCTCAAGGATGCAGAGCAAGGAACAAATGTCTAGCGCCTTTATCGTGTATAGTCGGAAACACGCTTGAAACGGGTTCCGGTAATCCCGACATTGATTCCCGGGATTTCGCGGCGTAACGCTTGGGACATGATTACGCAGAAGATGAAATACGCGCTGAAGGCGCTTCTGGCGCTGGCCGACGAGGCCGCGAAAGAGCAGCCGCAGGCGCTGACCATCGAAGAGATCGCCAAACGCTCGGGCACGCCGAAGCGGTTTCTCGAGCATATCCTGCTTGAGGTGCGCAACGCCGGCGTCATCGCCTCGACCCGTGGCCGCGCCGGCGGCTACAGCCTGATCAAGCGCCCCGCCGAGGTGTCTCTCTCGGAGCTTCTGCGCACCATCGACGGACCGATCGCCCCCCTGCCCTGCCTGTCGCGCCGCGCCTATCAGCGCTGCGAGGATTGCACGGACGAGGCCACCTGCCGCATCCGCAAGGTCTTTGCCGAGGTGTTCTGGTCCTATCTTCTGATCATCGAGTCGCTGACGCTCGAGGACATGCTGCGCCAGGGCAGCATCGCCGAACAGGTGCTTGGGGCACCCGTTCAGGCCTAACCACCTGAAATAAAACACGTCCAACGACCGCCCGGCCACCCTTGGGCCAGGCCGCAGAGAATCTCGTTCTATAATCACGATCACTTTTGACGTGAATTTTCCTTTGAAATACTCGACTTCATCTGTCGTTATTAAGGGGCAATCCGCAGCGGGCCGATGACAGCCCGATGGACAGAGGAGTTCCCGATGACCGCCCTTCCGCTTCCCCATTCCATCCTGGGCCTGCTGCCGTTCCGCCCATCCCTGCGGCGTGCCGCGCCGCTCACCAAGGAGAAAGCCATGTTCGCCACCATCCAACTTGCCGGCACCGTCTCGGCGCAGGGACCCGTCGTGCGCAATCACGCCGATGGCCGACTGACCATCGCCGATGGCCCGCTTCACCTGACAGGCTGGCCCATCGGCCGGGTGCTGAAAGGCACGCTTTCGGCAATGGCGCTGGCGCTTTTGGCCCTTGGCGGCAGCCCGTCGGCGGTGCAGGCCGAGTCGCTGCTGAACGTCAGCTATGACCCGACCCGAGAGCTTTACCGCGAGGTGAACGAGGCCTTCGCAACCTGGTGGACGGCACAGGGCAACACCGCGCCCGAGATCGAAACCAGCCACGGCGGTTCGGGCAGTCAGGCGCGGGCGGTGATTGACGGGCTTGACGCGCAGGTGGTGACGCTGGCGCTGCCATCCGACATCGACAAGATCGCCGAGGCCGGCAAGCTGCCGACCGACTGGCAGGCGAAGCTGCCGCACAATTCCAGCCCCTATACCTCGACCATCGTGTTCCTTGTCCGCGAGGGCAATCCCAAAGGCATCAAGGACTGGGGCGATCTGGTCGCCGACGGGGTCGAGGTGATCACCCCGAATCCGAAAACCTCGGGCGGGGCGCGGTGGAACTATCTGGCCGCCTGGGCCTGGGCCGAGAAGAACGGCCAGGACCCGCAGGCCTTCGTGAAAACCCTTTTCGAACATGTCCCGGTTCTGGACTCGGGCGCCCGCGGTTCGACCAACACCTTCGCGCAGAACGGCGTCGGCGACGTGCTGCTGGCCTGGGAGAACGAGGCCTACCTTGCGCTGAAAGAACTGGGCGACGACCAGTTCGACATCGTGGTGCCCTCGGTCTCGATCCTGGCCGAGCCGCCGGTGGCGCTGGTGGAAAGCAACATCAAGACCGATGACCAACGCAAGCTGGCCGAGGCCTATCTGGCCTTCCTCTACTCACCCGAAGGGCAGGCGCTGGCCTTCAAGAACTTCTACCGCGCCTGGGATCCTTCGGCCGCCGCTGCCGAGGATGTGGCCCGCTTCCCCGCAGTGGACCTGGTGGACATCAGCCACTTCGGCGGCTGGGCCAAGGCGCAGCCCGAACATTTCGGCGACGGCGGCATCTTCGACCAGATCTATGTGCCCAGGTAAGCGCAAGCCATGAGCAGAACGATGGTCAGCCCCCAGAGGAAGCCCCTTGTCCACCGCTCTCCGATGCCCGGACTGGGCCTCTCGATGGGCATCACGCTGACGATGCTGTCCATCGTCGTCCTTCTGCCGATCGGCGCCCTTCTTCTGAGGGGCGCCAGTTTCGGGGCTGAAGGGATCTGGGACACCGTGAACCGCGAAAGGGTCTGGAAGGCGCTTTACCTGTCGTTCCGGCTGTCGCTGATTGCCGCCCTTTTCAACCTTGTCTTCGGCGTGCTTCTGGCCTGGGTTCTGGTGCGCTACCGCTTTCCCGGCCGCCGCCTGCTGGACGCCGCGGTCGACCTGCCCTTCGCCCTGCCGACTGCTGTCGCGGGGATCGCGCTGACAGCACTTTACGCGCCCAAAGGGCTGCTGGGGTCGCTGGCGGCCGGGATCGGCTGGAAGATCGCCTTCACCCAATGGGGCATCCTTCTGGCGCTGATCTTCGTCGGTCTGCCCTTTGTCACCCGAACCGTGCAGCCCGTCATCGAAGAGATCGAGCGCGAGGTCGAGGAAGCCTCTGCCACCCTCGGCGCCAGCCGCTTCCACACCATGCGCCGGGTGATCCTGCCCATGCTGACCCCCGCCGCACTGACCGGCTTTGCCCTGTCGCTGGCTCGCGCAGTCGGTGAATACGGGTCGGTCATCTTCATCGCGGGGAACATCCCCCTGGTGACCGAGATCGCCCCCCTTCTGATCGTGATCCGGCTGGAAGAGTTCAAATATGACGAGGCCGCCGCCATCGGCATCGCCATGCTGGCGATCAGCTTCGCCATGCTGCTGGTGATCAACCTGATTCAGGTCTGGAGCCGCCGGAGGATTGGAAATGTCTGACATCGCCCCGCAATTCACCCGCCCCTTCCGCACCGCGACCGAGGAATCACCGCTGGCCCGCTGGATACTGATCGGACTTGCCGCCCTCGGGTTGGCCGTTCTGGTCTTCGCGCCACTGCTGGTGGTCTTCGCGCAGGCCCTGTCGAAGGGCTGGCTGGCTGCTGTCTCCAGCCTTGGCAACCGCGACGCGCTGGCCGCGATCCGGCTGACGCTGCTCATCGCCGCGATTGCGGTGCCGCTGAACGCCGCCTTCGGCATCGCCGCCGCCTGGTTCATCACCAAGTTCGACTTTCGCGGCAAGGCCTTCCTGATCACCCTGATCGATCTGCCCTTCTCGGTCTCTCCGGTCGTCGCCGGGCTGTGCATCGTGCTGATGTTCGGCGCCAACTCCTGGATGGGGGGCTGGCTGGTGGCCAATGGCTACCCCATCGTCTTCGCCCTGCCCGGCATCGCCCTTGCCACGATGTTCGTCACCTTCCCCTTCGTCGCGCGCGAGCTGATCCCGGTGATGATCGAACAGGGCCGGGCCGAGGAAGAGGCCGCGCTGACCCTTGGCGCCAGCGGCTGGCGGACGTTCCTGACCGTCACCCTGCCCAATATCCGCTGGGCGCTGCTCTACGGCGTCCTTCTGTGCAACGCCCGCGCCATGGGCGAATTCGGCGCGGTCGCCGTGGTCTCGGGCAAGATCCGGGGCCAGACCGCGACGATGCCGATCACCATCGAGATGATGTACAACGAATATCTCTCGGTCGCGGCCTTCAGCCTGGCGGGTGTCCTGACCCTGCTGGCCCTTGTCACGCTCCTGCTCAAAACCGCCCTCGAGATCCGCCATGCCGACCAGCTTGCCAGTTCACGCCGGCATTAGGAGACAGTCCATGCACATCGAAATCGACGAAATCTCGAAGCAATTCGGCACCACGGCGGCGCTTTCGCCGGTGTCGCTGGCCATCCCCTCGGGGGCGCTGGTGGCCCTGCTTGGCCCCTCGGGGTCGGGCAAGACCACGCTTCTGCGCATCCTTGGCGGTCTGGAGTTTCCCACCGCGGGCCGCGTCCTGTTCGACGGGGCCGATGCCACCGGCCTGACGGTGCAACAGCGCCGGGCCGGCTTCGTCTTCCAGTCCTACGCGCTGTTCCGGCACATGAACGTGTTCGAAAACATCGCCTATGGCCTGAAGGCCCGCCCGCGGGCAAGCCGCCCGGCCCCGGCCGAAATCTCGCGCCGGGTGCAGAAACTCCTGGATCTGATCCAGCTGCCCGACATCGGCCGCCGCTTCCCCGGCCAGCTTTCCGGCGGCCAGCGTCAGCGCGTGGCCCTTGCGCGCGCGCTGGCGATCGAGCCGCGGATGCTCTTGCTGGACGAACCCTTCGGCGCCCTTGACGCCAAGGTCCGCAAGGAATTGCGGCAAGGTCTGCGCGACATCCATGACGAGACCGGCCTGACCACGGTCTTCGTGACCCATGATCAGGACGAGGCGATGGAATTGGCCGACCTTGTCGTCGTGATGTCCGGCGCCAGCGAAGGCGGCCGGATCGAACAGATCGGCAAACCCGCCGACATCCGCGCCCGGCCCGCCACCCCATTCGTGCGCGATTTCATCGCCGCATGACCCGCCCGCGATCCCCCAAAAAGAGCAGCCTCTGCTGCCTTCACTTTGGCCGAAATATCCTGCGGGGAGGTCTGGAGGGGTGCAAAACCCCTCCAGCCGCCGGCCAGAGACGCAAACGCCTAGCCTTCGCGTCCCGGATCATAGGCCAGAAGCCGCAGCGCGTTCAGCGTCACCAGCACCGTCGCCCCGGTATCGGCCAGAATGGCGATCCACAGCCCGGTGATCCCAAGGATCGAGGTCACAAGAAACACCGCCTTCAGCCCCAGTGCCAGCGTGATGTTCTGCCGGATGTTGCCCATGGTCGCCCGCGCCAGCCGGATCAGGGCGGGCACATCCGTCACCCGGTCGCGCAGGATGGCGGCATCGGCGGTCTCCAGCGCCACATCCGTCCCCGATCCCATCGCCACGCCCACACCCGCCTGCTTCAGCGCCGGGGCATCGTTGATGCCGTCGCCGATCATCATCACGCCGCCCTTTGCCGACATCTCGCGGATCACGCCCAGCTTGTCCTCGGGCATCATCTCGGCCCGGAACTCCATCCCCAGACCACCGGCGATGGCGGCGGCCGTGCGCGGGTTGTCCCCGGTCAGGATGGTGGCGCCGACGCCCATGTCGCGCAGCTGCCGCATCGCCTCGGCCGCATCGGCGCGCGGCTCGTCGCGCATGGCGATCAGGCCAAGCGGCCGACCTTCGCGGAAAACGGCCACAACGGTCTTGCCCTCGGCCTCAAGCGCGGCCGCGCGGGCCGTGCCAGCCGCGTCGATGCCGCCCGCCTCAGCGGCATGGCGGGGGGACGAGACCCAGGCCATGCTGCCGTCCACCTCGGCCTCGACACCCTTGCCGACGATGGCTTTCGCCCCGCGCGCGGGCAGCGCGGCCACCCCCGCCTCGGCCACTCGCCGCAGGATGGCCTGCGCCAGCGGATGACTGGATCCGGTCTCGACGGCGCCTGCCACCGCCAGCAGATCGGCCTCATTCACCCCTGCCACAGGCACCAGATCGGTGACAACCGGCCTGCCATGGGTCAGCGTGCCCGTCTTGTCAAAGGCGATATGCTCCACTTTCGCCGCCGCCTCGATCACCGCGCCCCCCTTCATCAAAAGCCCCTTCCGGGCCCCCGAAGACAGTGCGGATGCAATCGAGGCTGGGACCGAGATCACCAGCGCACAGGGGCAGCCGATCAGCAGCAGCGCCAGCCCGCGATAGACCCAGGTCCCCCACTCCTGCCCGGCCAGCAACGGCGGGATCAGGACCACCAGCGCGGAAAGCCCGACGATTGCCGGCATGTACCAGCGCGAGAAGCGGTCGATAAAGCGCTCTGTCGGGGCGCGGGCCTCCTCGGCCTCTTCCACCAGCCGGATGATGCGGCTGATGGTATTGTCTGATGCCGCCCGGGTCACACGCACCCGCAGCGCCGCTTCGGTGTTGATCGAGCCGGCAAACACCGCCTCGCCCGGGCCCTTGGTCTTCGGCACGCTTTCGCCCGTCACCGGGCTTTCGTCGATGCCGCCGCTGCCCTCGACGATCTCGCCATCGGCGGGGACCCGGTCGCCGGGACGCACCAGCACGGTCTGGCCGATTTCCAGTGTCTCCGCCGGCACCTCACGGGCCGTGCCGCCCTGCTCCAGCAGCGCGGTCTTGGGCACCAGCCCCGCCAGCGCCCGGATGCCGTCGCGCGCCTTGTTGGCTGCCACACCCTCAAGCACCTCGCCCACGGCAAACAGGAAGACCACCAGCGCGGCCTCTTCCGCCGCACCGATGAACAGCGCCCCGATGGCCGCGATGGTCATCAGGCTTTCGATGGTGAAGGGCTGGCCCATGCGCAGGGCCGCAAAGGCGCGCCTGGCCACCGGGGCCACGCCGATCAAGCAGGCCGCAAGAAAGGCCCAGGAACCATAGGCGCCCGAGGTGAGCAACTCGAACCCCCAGGCCGCCGCCAACAGCAAACCGGTTCCGATCACCAGCCGGCCCTTGCCCGTCAGATACCATGGCTTGCCGCGATCCGCCGGATCGTCGTGCGAATGGACGTGCCCCGGCGCGCCGTGGTCAGCATCATTGCTGCCGTGGTCATGGCCCGTGTGGTCGTGGTCCCTGTGGTCGTGGTCCTTGTGGTCATCGTCGGGGTGCTCATGGCCCTCGTGGTCCCGCCCAGGCTGGACGAAGGCCTTCTTGCGCGGCGCCTCCTGCCCCTTCGGCGCGATGCCATAGCCAAGGCGCCGCACCACGTCCTCGACCGCCTCGGCCGACCCGTCCGGCGCCAGATCCAGCGACAGCCGCTCTGCCATCAGGGCCACCCTGACCTCGCTGACACCCGGCAGCCGCTCCACCGCCCGCGTCACCTTCACGGTGCAGGCGGCGCAATCCATGCCCGTCACCACCCATTCCCGCCGTTCCGGCCTGTCCGTCATCTTCCGTCTCCCGCCCGCCCGACTGGCACACTTCTTGATCTCGTCGAATCAGGACCCTAATTGCTCTAGCAACTAGAGCTGCAAGAGGTTTCCATGCTGCCCATCGGAAAACTGAGCGACGCAACCGGCGTGAAGGTTCCGACCATCCGCTATTACGAACAGATCGGCCTGCTGCCCGAGCCCGAGCGCAGCGCCGGCAACCAGCGGCTCTATGGCCCCAAGGTGCAGGAGCGGCTGGCCTTCATCCGCCATTCGCGCGACCTCGGCTTCCCGCTGGATGCGATCCGCGAACTCCTCAGCCTGTCAGACAACCCCGACCGCCCCTGCGGCGGCGCCGACGCGATTGCCAAACGCCAGTTGCGGGCGGTGAAGGCACGGATCAGCCGCCTGCAGGCGCTGCAATCGGAACTGGAACGCATGGTCGCCCAATGCGCCCGCGGCACCATCGCCGATTGCCGGGTGATCGAAACCCTGAGCAACCACGACCTCTGCGCCCATGACCACGCAAATGGGGCACCCTGAGGCCGGGCCCGTCTATCCGTCTGTAGTCGAGGGGAAAATGGTGCTGCAAGAGAGGATTGAACTCTCGACCTCTCCCTTACCAAGGGAGTGCTCTACCACTGAGCTACTGCAGCGCCGTTGGTGGCGGGGAGATAGACGATGCCCGCGGGGGGCGCAACCCCCTTTTCGCCACCCCCGGGGAGCCGCTCTGGACCGCTGACCCATGCTGCGATATTCAGCTTGGCATGCGCGACCCGGACCAGAAGCCAGCCCCTGCCAGCCCCCGCACGACAGCGGGTCCGGCCACGCGGGAGGACCGGCTGAAAGCGGCCCTCAAGGCCAATATGGCGCGGCGAAAGGCACAGGCGAAAGCGCGCACGGCCGGGCCGTCGGGCGACAACAACAAGAACGAGTGAGGCAGGCATGGATTCGATTCTGGTCAAGGGCAACGGGGCGCTGAACGGGGTGATCCCGATCGCGGGGGCCAAGAACGCCTGTCTGGCGCTGATGCCGGCCACGCTTCTGTCCGAAGAGCCGCTGACCCTGACCAATGCGCCGCGCCTGTCAGACATCCGCACCATGACGCAGCTTCTGCAAAGCCTTGGGGTCGAGGTTTCGGCCCTGCAGGAGGGCAAGGTCATCACCATGTCCTCGCATGGCGTGCTGAACCCGGTCGCGGATTACGACATCGTGCGCAAGATGCGGGCCTCCAATCTGGTGCTGGGGCCGCTGCTGGCGCGACTTGGCCATGCCGTGGTCTCGCTGCCCGGCGGCTGTGCCATCGGCGCGCGGCCGATGGACATCCATATCGACGCGCTCGCGGCGCTCGGGGCCGAGATCGAACTGCGTGACGGCTATCTGCACGCCAGGACGCAAGGCGGCCTGAAAGGCGCTGTGCACGAGATGCGTTTCGCAAGCGTGGGGGCCACCGAGAATTTCGTGATGGCCGCGACACTGGCCAAAGGCACCTCGGTCCTGAAGAACGCAGCGCGCGAGCCCGAAATTGTCGATCTTGTCCACTGCCTGCGCCGCATGGGCGCCGAGATCGAGGGCGAGGGCACCCCGACCATCACCATCGAAGGCGTCACCGCGCTGCGCGGCGCGACCCATCCGGTGGTGACCGACCGGATCGAGCTTGGCACCTATATGCTGGTGCCCGCGATTGCCGGCGGCGAGGTCGAATGCCTTGGCGGCAGGATCAGCCTTGTTGGCGCCTTCTGCGAAAAGCTGGACGCGGCCGGGATCTCGGTCACCGAAACCGAACGCGGGCTGAAAGTCTCGCGCAGGAACGGCCGGGTGCGGGCGGTGGACGTGGTGACAGAACCCTTCCCCGGCTTTCCCACCGATCTGCAGGCGCAGATGATGGCGCTTCTGTGTACCGCCGAGGGCACCTCGGTGCTGGAAGAGAAGATCTTCGAGAACCGCTTCATGCATGCCCCCGAACTCATGCGGATGGGGGCGAAGATCGAAGTCCATGGCGGTCTTGCCACCGTCCACGGCGTCGACAGGCTGCGTGGGGCACCGGTGATGGCCACCGACCTGCGCGCCTCGGTCAGCCTGATCCTTGCAGCACTTGCCGCCGAGGGCGAGACCGTGGTCAGCCGGGTCTACCATCTGGACCGCGGCTATGAGAGGGTCGAGGAAAAGCTTTCGGCCTGCGGGGCGAAGATCGAACGCATCAAGGCGGAGTAGACCGGATGGCGGACGCAAGGTTCCGGGACGGCGACGAAGGCCCGCTGCGGCTGCTGGCAGGGGCGGCCGAGGATGTGCCGGTGCTGTCGGCAATTCTGCAGGACGCGGTGCTGACCGCCGCCGACATGAACTACGACCGCCGCCGCCGCCGCTTTGCGGCCCTTGTGAACCGATTCCGCTGGGAGGACCGTGACGAGGCCACCCGCGACCGCCGCCCCTTTGAACGGGTGCGCGCCCTCATGGCGGTCGAGGATGTGCTGTCGGCAAGGGTCATGGGCATCGACCCGGGCCGGAAGGACGAAGTCCTGTCGATCCTGTCGCTGACATGGCAGCCGGGCGAGGACGGCACCGGCCGCCTGACGCTGATCCTCGCCGGAGACGGCGCGGTGGCGCTGGAGGTCGAGACGCTGGACGCCCGGCTGGAAGACGTGACCCGGCCCTACATCGCCCCCTCGCACCGCGCCCCCGACCACGGGGAATGATTGCGCGGCTGCGCCGCAAGGCTTTTGTCTCGCCTCTGCGCGCAAGCGCGCAAGCGCGCAACCGGCTCGGGCCGTGCCTCCGGCGGGGATATTTGAAAGACAGAAAATGGAAGACGCCCTTCTCATTTTCTGTCCTCCAAATATCCTCAGGGGGTTTGGGGGCAGAATGCCCCCATCAGCGACATCAGCCGCACGGAACGCCATTCACCGCACCGACAAGGCCCTGCGGCGGCAGCCGCGCAGTTTGACAGCGGAAGGCCTCTCCCCTATCCCGGGGCCGGATTTGCCGGAGGGCCGAAGATGCCGATGTTTCTCGACACGAAAGATGCAGGTTTCGAGGCGGATTTCGCATCACTTCTGGGCATGAAGCGCGAAGAGGCCGAGGATGTCGACGCCACTGTCGCCGCCATCATCGCCGATGTGCGCAGCCGGGGCGACGCCGCCGTGCTGGAGCTGACCAGCCGCTTCGACCGCATGGACCTGACCGCGGACCGGCTGGCCTTTTCGGCCCGGGAGATCGCGGACGAGGTGGCAAGGGTGCCGGCCGCGGAACGGGCCGCGCTGGAACTGGCCGCCGACCGCATCCGCGCCTATCACGAGAGGCAGCGCCCCGAGGACGCGATGTGGACCGATGCCGCCGGTGCCACGCTGGGCTGGCGCTGGACGCCGGTCTCGGCGGCGGGGCTTTATGTGCCGGGCGGCACGGCCTCCTACCCTTCATCCGTGCTGATGAATGCCATCCCCGCCAAGGTTGCGGGGGTCGGGCGGCTGGTGATCTGCTGTCCGACGCCGGGCGGCGCGGTGAATCCGCTGGTGCTGCTGGCGGCACAACTGGCCGGGGTCGACACGATCTATCGGATCGGCGGGGCGCAGGCGGTGGCGGCGATGGCTTACGGCACCGCGACCATCGCGCCGGTCGACAAGATCACCGGGCCGGGCAATGCGTATGTGGCGGCCGCCAAGCGCCGCGTCTTCGGCCGCGTCGGCATCGACATGATTGCCGGCCCCTCGGAAGTGCTGGTGATCGCCACCGGGGATCAAGACCCGGACTGGGTTGCCATCGACCTTCTGTCGCAGGCCGAGCATGACGAAAGCGCGCAAAGCATCCTGATCACCCCCGATGCCGTTTTCGGCAAGGCCGTCGCCGCCGCGGTCGAGGCCCGGCTTGAGACCCTGCCCCGCCGCGCCATCGCCGGGGCCAGCTGGGCGCAGAACGGGGCGGTGATCACGGTCCGGACGCTGGCCGAGGCCGCCGAGCTTTCCAACCGCATCGCGCCTGAACACCTTGAGATCCTGACGCCCGACCCCGAGGCGCTGGCCCGCGACTGCGTGCATGCCGGGGCGATCTTCCTTGGCGCCTTCACGCCCGAAGCGATCGGCGATTATGTCGGCGGGCCGAACCATGTGCTGCCGACCGCCCGCTCGGCCCGGTTCTCGTCGGGGCTGAACGTTCTGGACTTCATGAAGCGCACCACGCTTGCCCGCATGACGCCCGAGGCACTGAAAGCCATTGGCCCTGCCGCCGAGGCGCTGGCCGCCTCCGAGGGTCTTGGCGCCCATGGGCTGAGCGTCAGGGCGCGGCTTGACCGGCTGAACGGTTGAGATCGCGACACCGACTGCCCATCTAGACCCCAGCAGCAGAAGGAAGATGCGATGACCAAGACCCTTGCCCCCGCCCTTGCGGGCCTGATCCTCTCGGCCATGCCCGCCTCGGCGGCGCTGTCGGGCTATCATGACAGCGCCGAGCAGATCGGCGTCATTCTGGCCAGCCCGCAAGTCGCAGACGCGCTGCGGCAGGTTCCGGTCGAGAAACTGGAGCGGGAAGGCACCACCGCCGATGGCCTGCTGGAGTGGGAAGTCGAAAGCCGCGACTGCGATCTTTCAGTCTTCCTGCGGGCGATCTCCCCGGCGGGTGTGGGCAAGACCAGCTATGAAGTTGCCAGCATCGGCCGGTGCGACTGATCCCCTGGCCGGCCAGCCGCATCTTGTGCCCGGCTGGCCGGTCGGGCATCAAGGAGCCAGCCGACCAGGGAAACGTGAATGACCAACCGCATCTGCCACATCGACATCGATGAAAAGGGGCTGTCACGACCGACACCCGAAATCGAGCAGGAGCGGCGGGTCGCAGTTTTCGACCTTCTGGAAGAGAACTCCTTCGGCCTTCCCGCCCGCGAGGGCCGCGAAATTCCCGTCGGCCCCTATCGGCTGCAACTGGCCATCCGTGACGGGCGGCTGGTCTTTGGCATCGCGACCGAGACCGACACCCCGGCGGGCGAGTTCCACCTGAGCCTTGGCCCGTTCCGGCAGGTCGTGAAGGACTACTTCCAGATCTGCGAAAGCTACTTCGATGCGGTGAAGCGGTTGCCGCCTTCGCAGATCGAAGCCATCGACATGGCCCGCCGCGGCATCCACAATGAGGGCGCCTCGATCCTGCAAGAGCGTCTGAACGGCAAGGCCGAGATCGATCTGGACACCGCGCGGCGCCTTTTCACCCTGATCTGCGTCCTGCACTGGGGGTGATCTTGGGCTCATTCCCGCAGTCCGTGCTGTTCTGCTGTGACCACAATGCGGTGCGCTCTCCAATGGCGGAGGGACTGATGAAGAAGCTTTACGGCCAGCGCGCCTATGTGCAATCGGCCGGGGTGAAGAACGATATGGAGATCGACGGCTTCTCGATCGCCGTCTGCCAGGAGATCGGGATCGAGCTGTCGCGGCACCGCTCTCGCAGTTTCGAGGAAATGCAGGAATGGGGCGACGATCTGGGCCAGTTCGACCTGATCGTGGCGCTGTCGCCCGCCAGCCAGCGTCAGGCGCTGGAGTTGACCCGCTATCACCACCTTGAGGTGGAATACTGGCCGATCCTGGACCCGACGGGCCTGGGCGAAAGCCGCGAGGCCAGGATTTCCGCCTATCGTCAGGCGCGCGACCAGATCCACGCCCGCATGGTCGACCGGTTCGGCCCGCCGACGACCGGGGACGCCGCCTAGGCCGCCTGCGCCGCCAGCAGGCGCGGCAGGTTGCCCTCGATCCAGCCGACCAGCGCGATGACGTGGCGGGCGGCCTCCTGCCCCAGGGGGGTAAGTTCATAGTCCACATGCGGCGGCACGACGTCATGTGCGGTGCGAAGGACCATGCCGTCGGCTTCCAGCTCTTTCAGGGTCTGGCTCAGCATCCGCTCGCTGACCCCGCCGACGGCGCGGCGCAACTCGGCAAAGCGGTGGGTTCTTGTGGCCAGCGCCACCATGACCAGCGTGCCCCAGCGGCTGGTCAGGTGCTGCAGGATCGCGCGCGACGGGCAGTCCGCCGCCAGCACATTGCCCCGCTGCCACTGGTCGATCAGATCTTGTGCATCCGTGCTCCGGTTCATGTGCGCGCCTTTGGAATACTGACAAAAATGTGTGTACTTCTCTTTCGTAAGTATGGGCGTATCTAGGGTTGGTCAAGACGACACCATCCCCAGCGGAGAGACGAAGATGACCACGATTGCAGTAACCGGCGCGACCGGACAGTTGGGCCGCCTTGCCGTGGCGGCGCTGAAGGCCAGGGGCGCGGCCCCGGTGGCGCTGGTGCGGACCCCCGGCAAAGCCGCCGACCTGGAGGTGGAGGCGCGCGCCTTCGATTATACCAGGGCCGATGCGGCGGCGCTGAAGGGTGTCGACGTGCTGGTTCTGATCTCGTCCAACGATTTCAATGACCGGGCGGGCCAGCACAAGGCGGTGATCAAGGCCGCGAAAGAGGCCGGCGTTGGCCGCATCGTCTACACCTCGATCCTGAAGGGCGACAAAAGCCCGATGATCCTGGCACAGGACCATATCGCGACCGAGGCGGCGCTGGCCGCCAGTGGCCTGCCGACCACTCTTCTGCGCAACGGCTGGTACACCGAGAATTACACCGGCGCCCTGGGTACCGCAGTCGAACATGGCGCGATCCTCGGCGCGGCCGGTGAGGGCAAGGTCGCCGCCGCCGCCCGCAAGGACTATGCCGAGGCGATCGCCGTGGTGGCAACGGGCACCGGCCACGAGGGCAAGACTTATGAACTGGCCGGCGATACCGCCTTCAGCGGCGCAGATCTGGCCGCGGCGGTGGCCAAGGCATCGGGCAAGCCGGTGGCCTATGTGAACATGCCGCAGGCGGACTATGCCAAGGCGCTGGAAGGCTTCGGCCTGCCCGCCGGATTCGCCGCCATTCTGGCCGACAGCGATGCGCAATCGGGCCATGGTGCCCTGTTCGATGACAGCCGCACGCTCAGCAAACTGATCGGGCGTCCGACCACGCCCTTCACCGAAACGGTTGCCGCGGCGCTTTAGGCGTCGCATTCGGGTGCCATTGCGTCCCCCCCATCTTGGCGGGGGACGCGCGGGCGCATAGTCTCTTGCCGCAATACAAAGGAGACTCCGATGGCCCGCGCCGAAACCATTGCCCTGATCCAGCGCTATTACGATGCCTTCAACGCCGGCGATGCCGCGGGAATGCTGGCCTGCCTGACCGATGACATCGAACATCGGGTGAACGAGGGCGCCCACCGGACCGGCAAGGAGATGTTCGCCGAGTTCTGCAGCCACATGGGCGTCAGCTATCGTGAAGTGCTGAAGGACATGGTGGTCTTCGCCAATGACACCGGCGACCGGGCGGCGGCGGAATTCGTGGTGCATGGCGACTATCTGAAGACCGACCCCGGCCTGCCCGAAGCCAAGGGCCAGCGCTATGTCCTGCCGGCAGGCGGGTTCTTCGACGTGAAGGGGGGCAAGATCGCCCGCATCACCACGTTCTACAACCTGAACGACTGGGTTGCGCAGGTGTCGGCATGACCTCAGCCGATCTGGGCGAGGTGTCGGTCCGCGCCCTGACCGGCGCCGACCTTGAGGCGGCGCTGGACGGCGTCGCCCGCCTGCGCATCGCCGTCTTCCGTGACTGGCCCTATCTTTATGACGGGTCGCTGGATTACGAACGCGAATACCTGCAGACCTACCGCGACAGCCCCGGCGCCCTTCTGGTGGGCGCTTTCCATGGCGACAAGCTGATCGGCGCCTCGACCTCCACCCCGATGGAGGACCATGCCGAGGGCTTTGCCGGCGCGCTGAAGAAGATCGGCCTGCCGGTGGAGAAGATCCTTTACGGCGCGGAATCGGTGCTGCTGCCGGCCTATCGCGGCCGTGGCCTGGGTCACCGCTTCTTCGACCTGCGCGAAGACCACGCCCGCAGATTAGGCCGGACCCATGTCGCCTTCTGCTCGGTCAAGCGCCCGGACGACCATCCGATGCGCCCCACCCATTTCCGCACCAATGACGCCTTTTGGCGGGGCCGCGGCTATCAGCCGCTGGAGGGGGTCTTTGCCGAATTCGCCTGGAAGGATCTGGGCGACAGCGCCGAGACGGTGAAACCCCTGCAATTCTGGATGCGCCAGCTTTGATACCGCCCGCGGATCGCAGCGGCGCATGCCTCCGGCGGGGATATTTCAGGACAGAAAATGGCCGCCCGCGCGTCATTTGTCCGAAAATGATCCGGAAATGAGATGCCGCCCGAGGGGCCGCGCGACGCTCTGCGGCAAGCCAGGCCAGATTCCGCTTGAAAGCCGGGGCTTTCGGGCGCATATGCCCGGCCAGAAAGGCCTGCGGCTTCCGCGGGCCTGACCCCTATCGGAGTGACCATGGCCAAGGAAGACATTCTCGAATTCCCCGGTGTCGTCAAGGAACTCCTGCCCAATGCGACATTCAAGGTCGAACTCGACAATGGCCATGAACTGATCGCGACGATGGCAGGCAAGATGCGCAAGAACCGCATCCGCGTTCTGGCCGGCGACAAGGTGCAGGTGGAAATGACCCCCTACGACCTGTCGAAGGGCCGCATCAACTACCGCTTCAAGTAAGCTGAATTGCGGCTGATCCTGGGGTCCGCATCGCCGCGCCGCAAGGAATTGCTGGCGCAGATGGGCATCACGCCCGATGCGATCCTGCCCCCCGACATCAACGAAGATCCGCGCAAGGGCGAATTGCCGCGCCCCTATGCGGCCCGCATCGCGCGGGAAAAGGCGCTGGCCGTGCAGGCCGGAGCGGGGGATTTGGTGCTGTGCGCCGATACCACCGTAGCACTTGGCCGCCGCATCCTTGGCAAGCCCGCCGATGCCGGCGAGGCCGCGGCCTTCCTGACCCTTCTGGGCGGGCGCCGGCACGAGGTGATCACCGCCGTCGCCGTTCGCCTGGGCGACAGGATCTGGGCGCGCGAAAGCGTCAGCGCGGTGAAGATGAAGCGGCTTTCGGACCATGAGCTGAACGGCTACCTCGCCAGCGGCGAATGGCAGGGCAAGGCGGGCGGCTATGGCATCCAGGGGCTTGCCGGCGCCTTCATCCCGTGGATTTCGGGGTCTTTCACCGGCATCATGGGGCTGCCCGTGGCCGAAACCTCCACTCTTTTGCAGACTGCGGGCTGGCCGCTCTGGAGGAACGCATGAAGGGACGGGTTCTCTGCCTTGACCGGATCGGCGACCGCCCGGCCGCCGCGCTGATGGTGGACGGCCGGCTGGAGGAACTGGCAATCGACCCCGAGGGCGACGAGGCCATTCCCGGCGGCATCTACCGCGCCGTCGCCGATCGCCCGATGAAGGGCATGGGCGGCATGTTCGTGAAGCTGCCCGTCGGCAACGGCTTTCTGCGCCAGACCGCCGGCATCGCCCCCGGCGCGCGGGTGCTGGTCCAGGTCTCGGGCCCGACCGAACCCGGAAAGGCCACCCCTGTTACCACCCGCCTTCTCTTCAAGTCGCGCTTCGCCATCGTCACCCCCGGCGCGCCCGGCCTGAACATCAGCCGGCGCATCCGCGACGAGGCCGCCCGTTCGGCCCTTGAAACCATGGCCTCTGCCGGCATGGCCGGCGCGGATGAGACACTTGGCCTGATCCTTCGCTCGGCCTGCGAAGAGGCTGAACCGCAGGCCGTCGCCGAGGACATCGCCGCGATGCGCGGGCTGGCCGAGACCATCCTTGCCGATCTGGCCGGCGGGCCGGAACTGCTGCTCGACGGCCCCTCGGCGCATGACCTCGCCTGGCGCGACTGGCTGGACCCCGCCCCGGACGAGGTGCTTGAGGATGGCTGTTTCGCCGACCTTGGCGTCATCGACGAGATCGAGGCCCTGCTTGCCCCTCGCGTCGATCTGGCCGAGGGCCATATGATGATCGAATCCACCCGCGCCCTGATCGCGGTGGATGTGAACACCGGCGCGGATACCTCGCCCGCCGCCGCGCTGAAGGCCAATGTTGCAGCAGCCCGCGAATTGCCGCGCCAGCTGCGTTTGCGCGGGCTTGGCGGTCAGGTGGTGATCGACTTTGCGCCCATGCCCAAGCGCGAGCGTCACATCCTTGACCAGGTGATGAAGGCCGCCTTCAAGACCGATGGCGAGACCAACCTTGCCGGCTGGACCACGCTTGGCCTTTACGAGCTGACCCGCCGCCGCGACCGCCTTGCCCTGCGGGACCTGCTGTGAGCGCGCGTTGCCCGATCTGCCGCAAACCGGTCGAACAACGCTTCCGCCCGTTCTGCTCGTCGCGCTGCGCGGACATCGACCTTGCCCGCTGGCTGAACGAAAGCTACCGCATCCCGGAGAATGGCGCCGGAGAGGATGATTTGTCGGTGGACAGCGCAGAGGAAGGCGCCACGCCCCCTTCGGCGAAGCCCCGACATTAGCGCAACAAACGGGGTGTTTTCCCTCTGGACAGCCCCCCCGCCCTTCGCTATCACCCGCCCACCAAAGCGTGCCCAGATAGCTCAGTTGGTAGAGCAGCGGATTGAAAATCCGCGTGTCGCTGGTTCGATTCCGGCTCTGGGCACCACTTCCACACAATGCGAATATTGCCGGGCGCTTGAAGGCGCCTTTCTCCATATCCATTGCCTCCAGATCCGTTTTCTGCTCCGCCCCCTCACCGCGCGGCGGCGGTTGACGGTGCGGCGGCGGTTGCATCGAAGCCGGTGCGCCACCCCAATAGCCAGAGAGCGGATTAACCGCCCAAGGTCCGCCGTCACGGCACCGCAATCGCGGGCACCGTGGCTGCAGCGGTCAGGCCCCCTTTCCACCGGGCACGGCATCCGCTATGGGTCGGCCGCAATTCCGATGGAAGGAAGGACCCGATGGCCAACGTAGTCGTGGTGGGTGCCCAATGGGGCGATGAGGGCAAGGGCAAGATCGTCGACTGGCTCTCCGAGCGGGCCGATATTGTTGCCCGGTTCCAGGGCGGCCACAATGCCGGGCATACGCTGGTTATCGACGGCACGGTCTACAAGCTGTCGCTGCTGCCCTCGGGGATCGTGCGCGGCGGCAAGCTTTCGGTCATCGGCAATGGCGTTGTGCTGGACCCCTGGGCGCTTTTGGCGGAAATCGACAAGCTGGCGGCGCAGGGCGTGGTCATCACCGCCGAGAACCTGCTGATCGCCGAGAATACCCCCCTGATCCTGCCGGTGCATGGCGAACTGGATCGTGCGCGGGAATCGCAGAATTCGGTCGCCAAGATCGGCACCACCGGCCGCGGCATCGGCCCCGCCTATGAGGACAAGGTCGGCCGCCGCACCATCCGCGTCGCCGATCTGGCAGACGAGGCCACGCTGGACACCCGGATCGGCCGGCTTCTGGGCCACCACAACGCCCTGCGCGCCGGGCTTGGCCTGCCGCCCGTCGATGCGGCCGCGTTGAAGGCGCAGCTGATGGAGGTGGCGCCAAAGATCCTGCCTTTCGCCAAACCCGTCTGGAAAGTGCTGACCGAGGCCCGCCGCGCCGGCAAGCGCATCCTGTTCGAAGGGGCGCAAGGCTCGCTTCTGGATGTCGATTTCGGCACCTACCCCTATGTGACCTCGTCCAACACCCTTGCCGGCATGGCGGCGACGGGGACCGGCCTTGGCCCGACCTCGATCGATTTCGTGCTTGGCATCGTCAAGGCCTATACCACCCGCGTCGGCGAAGGCCCCTTCCCGACCGAGCTTTTCGACGAAGATGGCGACCGTCTTGGCACCCGCGGGCATGAATTCGGCACCGTTACCGGGCGCAAGCGCCGCTGCGGCTGGTTCGATGCGGTGCTGGTGCGCCAGACCTGCGCGACCTCGGGCGTCTCGGGCATCGCGCTGACCAAGCTGGACGTGCTGGACGGGTTCAAGACGCTGAAGATCTGCGTGGGCTATGAGCTGGACGGCGAGACGCTGGACTACCTGCCCACCGCCGCCAATCTGCAGGCCCGCGTCACGCCGATCTACGAAGAGATGGAAGGCTGGAGCGAGTCGACCGCCGGCGCGCGCAGCTGGGCCGACCTGCCGGGGGCGGCGATCAAATACGTCCGCCGGATCGAAGAGCTGATCCAGTGCCCGGTCGCCCTTCTGTCGACCAGCCCGGAACGCGACGATACCATCCTTGTGACCGACCCCTTCGCCGACTGACGCGCGGCTTTTTTAGCCGCCTCACTGCCCGCCGCGGCCCCCGCGCCGGGCGGTGAGGCATCAGCAGAGGCAGACGGAGAGCCGATGGCCCTGAGCTACAAGACCCGCAAGCGGCTGGCATTGCTGATCCTTCTGGTCGGCATGCCGGTCTATATCATCGTCGCCGTCACGGTGGTGAACTGGGCGGATGCCCGTTTCGGCCGGTTGCCGATCTGGGCCGAGTTTCTGGTCTATGTCGGGCTTGGCATGCTGTGGATCCTGCCGTTCCGCAGCATCTTCCGCGGGATCGGCCAGGCAGATCCCGATGCCCCCGACAGCGAAAAGGCGGGCCCGCAGGACCCGCCTCACTGACCTTGTCGGCCCGCGACCTCAGCGCGCCAGCTTGCGCGCCTCGGCCAGGTAGCTCGAGTTATCCGCCAGCACGAAGTGCCCCCGGCCGACCTTGGCGATCCGGCCCTCGCGCAGCAGCGTGCCGAAGCCGCGCAGCCCGTCCTCGCGGGTGAAACCGGCGCCAAGCCGTCCCGCTTCGACCTGACGCATCAGGAAGGGCCGGGTGAACTGCTCGCGGTTCTCGAAGCAGGTGGCATAGGCTGCGGCGGCCTCAAGCATCTGCGAAAGACCACTGGCGCCCAGCCGCTCGGCGAAATCGACAAATCCCCGGCTGTCGTCGAAGATGTTGCCGGCGTCTTCGGCGTCGTCGCCGCTGTCATCGTCCAGCGCCGCGATCATCGCGGTATCGGCCGCGATCTCGGCGGTTTCGGCGGCCGAAACCTCGGCTTCTTCGTCTTGCGCCACCGGCTGCGGTGCAGGCTCGGCCGCGATGTCATAGGCGCCGGGCGCCAAAGCCGTCGCGGCCCCGCCGACCACCCGACGCGGACGCACCGGAGAGACCACGCCTTGCGGGGCGCTGCGGTCGATGCGCTGTTCCGACACCAGAACCAGAGGTGCGGGCCGGTCGATGGCCGGGGCCGCCCCCTCGGTGCCGACGGCGTCTGCGGCCCCTGCCGGACGGGAATGGCGTTCGCCCTCGGCCGGGCGCGGGCGGACCGGCCGCACGACACGGGCCAGATCGGCGCGGTAGGGATCGGCGCGGTCTTCGTCGGACGGCTCCACCACTCCGGCACGGCGCTCGGCCACGGTGGCGGCAACGGCGGCCTTCAGGTGCTGGATCGCGGCCAGACGGCGGCGGTTCTCGGGCTCTGACATCTCGTCGTCGGCCTGGCGCAGCAGCCGCACCATGTCGTCATCGCGCGGCTGCACATCAGGCGCCGACTCTGCCTCGGCCCTGGGGGCTTTGGGCGCATCGCCGGCGTCATCCGCCTGCGCGGCGGGAGCGATCCGGCGGATCTTGATCACGCGGGCCCGCGCCCGCTGCAGCTTGTCAGAGGGTTCCGCCGTGTCCGTGGCCGCCGCTTCGGCAGGCTCCGCCGGCTCTGCGGCTTTGGCGGCGGCGACAGTCTCACCCTCATTGATATCCGGTTCGGCCGCGACGGGTTCAACCGCAGCACCCGCGACCCCTTCCGCAGCAGCTTCGGCCTCGGCCTCAAGCGTCAGCCGATCCTCGATCTCGTTGGCGAGATCCTCGGGCAGAGGGTCCACCATACCGGCCAGTTCCTCCGGCAGGGCAGGTTCTTCGTCCCAGACATCCGACAGGCCTTCGGGCAGATCGTCGTTCAGATCGCCGGAGACTTCGGCCAGTTCCGGCACCTCGGGCGCTTCGGCCAAGGCGAAGACCTCTTCGTCCTCCGACTCCATGTCATCGGCAAAGGGGTCGGCAGCGGTCGGCATCGCTTCCGCAACCTCAGCCATGCCTTCCCCCCCGCCGGACAGCGAGGCGATCAGTCCGGCCAGCCCGTCATCCTCGGACGGGGCGGCTTCGGCCACGGGTTCGATCGCGGCGGGCGGCGCGTCATCTTCATCCGGGACCTCGGTTGCGGCCTGAACCTCGTCCTCGTCGACCAGAAGGCCGCCCAGACGGGCCAGCACATCGGCATCGCTTGCTTCGTCCGGCCCGGCTTCGGTCGCGGCCTCCTTGGCCACGGCGGGGTCAGCGGCGGGTTCGGCAAGCGGGCTGTCGGCGGGCTCATCCGCCACGACATCAGTAAGGGCAAACGCCTCGGTCAGGTCCGAAAACTCGGCGACGTCGTCGGCATGTTCATCTTCGAAATGCGCAGGCAACGCGGCGGCAGGCGCCAGCGTTTCCGCGTCGTTGGATGCCACGGCGCGCCGCAGGCGGGCCAGCTTGGCCACCACGCCTTCGGGCATGGCCGGTGCCAGCGACGGGCGCTGCTCGATGTCCTCTTCGGGCGGCTCCTCGGCCGCAACCGTTTCGGCAACCGCACCTTTGGCAACCGGCACTTCCGGCGGCTCCGCAGGGGCGGCAGCACCCTCGGTTTCCGGCCCGGCAGCGTCAGCGTCCGGCCCGGACTTTGCCGCGGTCTCCTCGACTGCAGGCTCGGCCACCACTTCCGAGAAATCCTCGACAGGTTCGGCAACAACCGTTTCGGCGACCGTTTCGGCGACGGCTTCAGCCGCAGGCGCCTCTTCCGTCGCGGCGTTTACCAGTTCAGGCGCGGGCGGCGTGACCGCTACGGGCTGGGCGGGCGGCGCTTCGGCAGCCGGCGCCAGGGCCGCAGCGGCCGGTTCGGCCACCGGCTCATCGCCCGCCCGCAGGATGACATTGTTGTCCTCGATCCGCGCCTCGACGCGGCGCTGGACCTCACGCTCGGCAATCCGGTGCAACATTGCGGCATCGGGCGTCGGCGGCTCTGCTCCGAAGTAGCGGTCTCCGGCCGCCAGATCGCGGAAATACTCCGCTATCGCCTTCATGGTGTTGAACGGATCATCAAACCCTTCCAGCGTACAGCTGAAAGTGCCATAGGAAACCGTCAGGATCTTGCTTGCACCATTCATTGGCTGCTTGCCTTTCGCACTACTCGGTCCCGCCATCCTATCGGTCCCATGTTCGATTCCATGGACAGACGGGGGTAATTTGAAGGATTGATTGTGGCCCGCATCCCGGCACATTGCCATATTTCGAACAGTATCCCGATGATTCCGCCCATTGTCCAATCAACGAACGCCGTCACCCTGGTCGGAGGGGGCACTCTGCCCGCCCGGGACCTGAAACTTGCACGCAAGCGGGCGCCAATGGCCATCGGCGCCGACAGTGGCGCGGATCGGCTGCTGGCCGCAGGGGTGATGCCCGATGCGGTGATCGGCGACTTCGACTCGATCTCGGACGCCGCCCGGGCCACCATTCCGGCCGACAGATTGCACCCCACCCCCAGCCAGGACCGCAGCGATTTCGACAAGGCCTTGCAGACAATCGAGGCGCCATTGATCCTTGCGGTCGGCTTCACCGGCGCAAGGATCGACCACGGGCTTGCGGTGATGAACGCGCTTGTGCGCATGCCGGACCGCCGCTGCATCGTGATCGGCCCGAAGGACATCGCCTTCGCCGCACCACCAAGGCTGAGCCTTTCGATGCGAACCGGCGACCCGTTGTCACTGTTCCCTCTGGCCCGGCTGACGGCGGAAAGCGAAGGGCTGTTCTGGCCGCTTCAGGGTCTGGACTTCGCGCCCTGGGGGATGATCGGCACCTCTAATCTGGTGACCGAGGCGCGGGTGGAGCTGCGCTTCGATCAGCCGGGGATGCTGGCGATCCTGCCAAGGGCGCGGCTTGACGCGGCGATCAGGGCGCTTCTGGCAGCACCAGAGTGGTCCGCGCCTTGTGCGCCAGCCGCTCGCGATAGATGATATAGAGGCCCGAGCCGACGATGATGGCTATGCCCGCGAAGGTAAGGCTGTTCGGCAGATCGCCGAAGACCAGATAGCCAAGAGCCACCGCCACCACGATCTCGAGATAATGCAGCGGCGCCAGCGTTGCGGCCGGCACCCAGGTCAGCGCCTGCGTCATGCACATATGGCTTGCGGCTGCCCAGAAGCCGACGCCGAACAGCCAGAGCCACATCCAGCCCGTCGGCATCACGCTGTCCAGATCGGGGACGGGTCCATCGTTCATCAGCAGAAGAATCGGCAGACAGATCAGGACACCGGTCCAGCTGGTGTGGGTCTGCATCGCGACCGGATGCATGATCTGCGACACCTGCCGTGTCACCAGCATGTAAAAGGCGAACGAGAAGGCAGTGCCCAGCGGCCAAAGCGCGATCAGCCCGAACGCCCGCAGCGACGGCTGGATCACCAGAAGCGCCCCGCCGAAACCGACGATGCAGGCGGCGATACGGCGCGGGCCGACCTGATCGCCGAACAGCAGATACCCAAGGAGCAGCAGGATGAAGGGCTCGACAAAGACGATGGCCAGGGCATCGGCCAGTGGCATCACCGCGATGCCCGACACGAAGGCGAAGGTCGAAAACACCAGCAATGCCGCCCGCAGCGTGACCAGCCCCAGCGCCCGGCCCGACAGACGCAGGCTCAGCCCCATCGCCCAGGTGATCGGCAGCATCAGCAGGCATTGCACCACAAAGCGGGCAGCGGTGATCTGGCCGACCGGAATGCCCCCCTGCGCGGCCAGCTTGGAGCAGACATCGAGAAGCGGCGCCAGCAGGCAGAAGGCCAGCATCAGCAGGATGCCGGGCAGGATGCGATCGGAATGCGGGGCAGGAACAGGAACACTGGTCATCCCTAATGGCTAGCCGCCCTGCCCCCGCCCCGCCATCCCGAAAGCGACATATGATGCGGGCCGACGAACAGGCTGGCCGCCGCCCGCGACCGCGCCGCTGGTATGGGCCAGCCTTGCTGCTATGCTGGCAGGATCGACCATTGGCCGGGGGGAAACCATGCCGAAGGTGCTTGGGATCGGCGGGGTATTCTTCAGGGCAGCGGACCCGGTCGCGCTGGCTGAGTGGTATCGACAGCATCTCGGCATTGCCGATCTGCACCACGAAGTCTGGCAGCAGGAAGCCGGCGCCACAATCTTTGGCCCTTTCGCGCAGAACAGCGGCTATTTCGGCCGACCGGCGCAACAATGGATGATCAACTTCCGGGTCGACGATCTGGACGCTTTCATCACCGCGTTGACCGCGGCCGGACTCGAGGTGGAAACCCGCGCCGAATGGAATTCCGAGGTCGGCCGCTTTGCCCGCATCCATGACCCCGAAGGCAACCCGATTGAGTTGTGGCAACCAGCCGCGGGCTGACTGAAACCCGCTTCGCGGCAACGCCGCCGAAAGGCCCCCCAAGGCCGCCCGAGACAGCCGTGCCTGCATCCTCCCTTGCGCCGACCGCTGCTTGCGCCTAAATGGCCGCGCAAGACTTGACCCCCGGGGAACAGCGCCTTCATGGAAACCGTCGTCCTTACCGTCCATCTGATCCTCGCCCTTCTCCTGATCGGCGTTGTGCTTCTGCAGCGCAACGAGGGCGGCGCACTTCTCTCGGGTGGCGGCAACATGCAGGCGCGCGGTCAGGCGACCGGGCTGACCAAGCTGACCTGGGTCTTCGCCGTGGCCTTCATCTGCACCTCGATCACCCTTGCGGTGATGTCGGCCCGCGACAGCGGCGGCGGCTCGGTCCTCGACAGCGCTCCTGCGACCGAAACCCCGGCCGAAACGGCGCCCGCCCCGTCGGACGCGGACAGCCTGCTGCCGCCGGCCCCGGCCGATGCCGCGCTGACCCCGCCGCCGGTCGAAGAGCCCGCCCCCGCCGAAGGCACCCCTGCCCCGGCAGAGGGCACCACCGCTCCGGCGACCGGCAGCAACTGACCCACAATCCTTTGACACCATCCCGTCCCCGCAAACATCATCTTGCGGGGGCGGCTTGTGCATGATGGCGGGAGGCGGTATATCCCAACTCCCGTGGTGCTGCGATTCCACCCGACCGAATCGCATTTGAACACGGGAGGCCCGGCGTGGCGCGTTACATCTTCATCACCGGCGGCGTCGTTTCCTCTCTCGGCAAGGGTCTTGCCTCTGCGGCCCTTGGGGCGCTTCTGCAGGCCCGCGGCTACACCGTCCGTCTGCGCAAGCTGGACCCCTATCTGAACGTCGACCCCGGCACGATGTCGCCCTTCGAACATGGCGAGGTTTTCGTCACGGATGACGGCGCCGAGACCGACCTTGATCTTGGCCATTACGAACGCTTCACCGGCGTCCATGCCCGGATGACCGACTCGATCTCGTCCGGCCGGATCTATTCCAACGTGCTTGAGAAGGAGCGCCGCGGCGACTACCTCGGCAAGACCATCCAGGTCATTCCTCACGTCACCAACGAGATCAAGGAGTTCCTCCGCATCGGCGATGAAGAGGTCGACTTCATGCTGTGCGAGATCGGCGGCACCGTCGGCGACATCGAGGGCCTGCCCTTCTTCGAATCCATCCGCCAGTTCATCCATGAACGCCCGCGCGGCCAGTCGATCCTGATGCACCTGACGCTGCTGCCCTACCTTGCGGCTTCAGGTGAACTAAAGACCAAGCCCACCCAGCACTCGGTCAAGGAACTGCAGTCCATCGGCCTTGCCCCCGATGTCCTTGTCTGCCGGTCCGAACACCCGATCCCCGAACGCGAACTGGAAAAGATCGCCCTCTTCTGCAACGTGCGCAAAGAGGCGGTCGTGCCGGCCTACGACCTTTCCACCATCTACGAGGCGCCGCTGGCCTATCACCGCGCCGGACTTGATCAGGCCGTGCTCGACGCCTTCGGCATCACCCCGGCGCCCAAGCCCAACCTCTCGCGTTGGGAAGACGTGATGGACCGCATCCAGCACCCCGAGGGCGAAGTCCGCGTCGCCATCGTCGGCAAATACACCCAGCTGGAAGACGCCTACAAATCCATCGCCGAGGCGCTGACCCATGGCGGCATGGCCAACCGCACCAAGGTCCGCGCCGAATGGATCGACGCCGAGATCTTCGAACGCGAAGACCCCGCACCTTACCTTGAAAGCTTCCACGCCATCCTCGTCCCCGGCGGCTTCGGCGAACGCGGGACCGAGGGCAAGATCCGCGCCGCGCGTTTCGCGCGCGAACGCAAGATCCCCTATCTCGGCATCTGCCTCGGGATGCAGATGGCGGTGATCGAGGCCGCCCGCAATCTGGTGGGCCTGCAGAACGCCGGCTCCGAGGAGTTCGACCATGAGAAGGGCGAGCGCCGCTTTACCCCCGTGGTCTACCACCTGAAGGAATGGGTGCAGGGCAACCACACCGTGCGGCGCAAGGCCGATGATGCCAAGGGCGGCACCATGCGTCTTGGCGCCTATACCGCCAACCTGAAGGACGGCTCCGCCGTCGCCCGCATCTACGGCGCCACCACCATCGAGGAACGCCACCGCCACCGCTATGAGGTGGACATCCAGTACCGTGACCAGCTGGAGAAATGCGGGCTGATCTTCTCGGGCATGTCCCCCGACGGCCGCCTGCCTGAAATCGTCGAGGTCAAGGACCATCCCTGGTTCATCGGCGTCCAGTTCCACCCGGAGCTGAAGTCAAAACCCTTCGCACCGCATCCCTTGTTCGCCGATTTCGTGCGCGCCGCAATGGAAGTGTCGCGGCTGGTGTGACCTGACAGGATGGCCGGGCGGAAAACCGGCCAATTCCGCCGATCGGTCAATCCGGGTCCGAAAGGTCGAACACCTTGCCCAAACCGGATGTTCGCCGGGCCCAGGCCATTGGCGGGCATCAGGCCCGTTGCCTGATCACGCCAATCGAAAGCCGTCATAAGTCGCCCACCCGACAGGGCTTGGTGATCCCATATAATTCGACTATTCTCGATATATGGATATGATTCGCGCACTCGCAGGCCTGTCGGCGTTGGGACAGGAAACAAGGCTGAGCGCCTTCCGCACGCTCGCTCAGGCCGGGCCGGATGGGCTGCTGGCGGGTGAGATCAGTGCGCGGACCGGCGCCCTGCAAAACACCATGTCGACCCATCTGGCGATACTGCAGCAGGCGGGGCTGATTTCCAGCCGCCGCGAAGGCCGTTCGGTCAGGTATTTCGCCGACATGAACGGCATGGAGGCCCTTCTGGCATTTCTGCTGGAGGACTGCTGCGGCGGACGCCCCGACCTATGCCGCAAGGTTCTGGCCGAGGTTCGGTGTGCCTGCGCCTGACCTTTCCCGCAGGCTGGTGGCAGAGGCTTTGGGCACCGGGCTTCTGGTGGCGACCGTGATCGGGTCGGGCATCATGGCGGAAAGCCTGTCTGCTGACGGCGCCATTGTGCTGCTGGGCAATACACTTCCGACCGGCGCGATATTGCTGGTGTTGATCTCAATTCTCGCTCCGGTGTCGGGGGCGCATTTCAATCCGGCTGTCACCATGGTGTTCGCCGTTCGGGGCGAGATGTCAGCGGCACTGGCATGGGCCTACATTTCCGTCCAGCTTGCCGGCGGTATCGCAGGAACACTTCTCGCCCACGCAATGTTCGACCTGCCGCTTGTTCAGGCGGGCAAGACCTTGCGCGGCGGAGCAGGACAATGGGTGTCGGAGGCGGTGGCCACCTTCGGGCTGGTCCTGACGATCCTGGCGGGGTTGCGCCTCAAGCTGGCCGCCGTGCCGCACCTCGTCGCGCTGTATATCACCGCGGCCTACTGGTTCACATCGTCAACCAGTTTCGCGAATCCGGCAGTTGCCGTCGCAAGGGCACTGACCGACACTTACGCGGGCATACGCCTTTTCGACGTTCCCGCCTTCGTCGTTGCAGAGCTGTCTGGCGCATTGCTTGCCCTGGCTTTCTGCGGCTGGCTGTATCGTGACAGGAGTTTGGCATGACAATCGTGATCCATCACAACCCGGCGTGCGGCACGTCGCGCAATGTGCTCGACATCATCCGCGCCGCCGGCGAAACGCCCGTGGTGATAGACTACCTGGACACGGGATGGACCCGCGCCCAGTTGCTCGGCCTGTTTGCCGCCGCGGACCTGTCCCCGCGTGCGGCGCTGCGGACCTCCAGGTCGCCAGCCGAGGAGATGGGCTTGCTGAACCCCGCCGTCACCGACGACGAACTGCTGGATGCAATGGTTCTGCATCCCGTTCTGGTGAATCGCCCCATCGTCTGTTCACCCAAGGGTGTCCGGCTGTGCAGGCCGTCGCAATTGGTTCTGGATTTGCTGGACCAGCTTCCGCCCGGCCCGCTTTACAAGGAAGATGGCGAAATGATCGTCGATGCGAACGGCAGGCGCGCATGATGCTTTGCCGCACAGGACCGCGATCACAACCAAGGATCAGGGGCTGGCAGCGCCGCGGCCCCTTTTCGCGCCGTAGCGCCGGCGCGGCAGCGGCGCGTCTTGCCCCGCTGCCAATGGGCGGGCGACCGTAGCCAACCTTGCGCCCGCACGCCGCGCCGCCATTGCCCCCGGCCTGTCAGACACGGGGGCGCGATGCATGTCGGCAGGCAAGAGGGCCCAATCCATCGGAAACGGATCACGCCCGGGCCGCGTGAACGATTGCCGCAATGGCAGCAAATGGCTGGAATAGCCATTTACCTTCAACAACTTGCAAAGATATTGGCGGCCCCGGAAGGACTCGAACCCTCGACCCGCTGCTTAGAAGGCAGCTGCTCTATCCAGCTGAGCTACGGAACCGTCGGGTCTTTCTAGCCCAGGGACCGCGTCATGAAAACCGAATTCGGATCGGGGCCGTAGTCGCCGAACGGGCCGCAGATCGCAAAGCCTGCGCGTTCGTAGAGCGCCCGGGCCGCGACGAAGGTCGGCTGGATTCCGGTTTCGAGCGACAGCCGCATATGCCCGTCACGCGATGCTTCAGTCTGCAGATGATCCAGCATTCGCCGCGACAGGCCGCGCCCCCGGGCCTCGGCCAGCACATGCATCGATTTCAGCTCGGCATGGCCCGGTGCGATCGACTTGTAGGCGCCCATTGCCATCGGCACCCCGCCGTCGCGCAGCACGAAGAACCGGATCCCCGCAGCGGAAAGCGCGCCGCGGTCCATCATGTAGATCGATTCCGGCGGCGTGTCGGCATGCATGTCGGCCGTGTGCCGGTCGAACAGCAGCGCCAGATCTTCGGTCAGCGGATTTTCCTCGGCGATGGTGATGGTCATTTCGCTTTCCCCGGAACTGTCCGCCAAAGTGGCGAAAGCGGCCCGCAGCATCAAGGGGCGAAACGCAGCCCCCTTTCGGCAACCGAGGTTGGAAACCGCCGCGACTCCGGCTAGTTTGGCAACGACTTCAGCCCGGTCCGCAGGCCCGGCCGCCGTCCAGCCGCAGAATTCGACAGGATACTGGCTGGACGGGCTTGCAGCGGCGCGGCTTCCGGGCTGAATGGCAGCATACCACCAAGGAAGCAGAGCATGCATTTCGACATCACCGCCAATCCCTCGCCAATGCCCGAGGATGAGCGCCGCAAGGCCTTTGCCTCACTGGGCTTCGGCACGCTCTTCAGCGACCACATGGCCGTCGTGCGCTGGACCGAGGGCAAGGGCTGGCATTCGGCACAGATCACCGCCCGCGCACCGTTCGCGCTGGACCCGGCCAGCAGCGTCCTGCACTACGCGCAGGAAATCTTCGAGGGCATGAAGGCCTATCGCAAGGCCGATGGCCAGATCGTCCTGTTCCGCCCGGACGAGAACGCGCGCCGCTTCAACGCCTCGGCCCGCCGCATGGCGATGCCGGAACTGCCCGAGGAGGTGTTCCTCGATGCCGTCAAGCGCCTGGTCGCGCAGGACAGCAAATGGGTGCCCGAGGGTGAGGGCAGCCTGTACCTGCGCCCCTTCATGTTCGCCTCCGAGGCGTTTCTGGGGGTGCGGCCGGCAAAGGAATACATCTTCTGCGTCATCGCCTCTCCTGTCGGGCCCTATTTCAAGGGCGGTGCCAAGGCCGTCACCATCTGGGCCTCGCAGGACTATACCCGGGCGGCGGCGGGTGGCACCGGGGCCGCGAAATGCGGTGGCAACTATGCCGCCAGCCTGATCGCGCAGGCGCAGGCGGCGGCCAATGGCTGCGACCAGGTCGTCTTCCTTGATGCCCGCGAGAACCGCTGGGTCGAGGAACTGGGCGGGATGAACGTCTTCTTCGTGTTCAAGGATGGCTCGATCATCACGCCGCCGCTGCAGGGCACCATCCTGCCCGGAATCACCCGCAAGTCGCTGATCCAGCTTGCCGCCGACACCGGCCTGACGATCACCGAACGCAACTACTCCTTCGACGACTGGAAGGCCGATGCCGCCAGCGGCAAGCTGGTCGAGGCCTTCGCCTGCGGCACGGCCGCCGTGATCGCCGGCATCGGCAAGGTCAAGTTCGAGGGTGGCGAGGTGGTGATCGCCGACGGCCAGACCGGCGCCGTCACCACGCGGCTGCGCGATGCGCTGGTCGGGTTGCAGCGCGGCCAGTCGAACGACCCGCATGGCTGGGTGCATCCGGTCTCCGCCCTCTGACCGTTCAGCCTGACCGCCTGTCGGGCGGTCAGGCCGCAGCTTCGGGGGGCCGGTCCATTGCCTTGCGATCGGCGGATTATTAATCTTCCTTAACGGAAGAGGGCGAACCGCCATGCGCCGCTGCATTTGTGTTCTGCTTTGGATCGCGGCAACACCGGGCCTCGCCGCCGCGCAGGAATGCGACCCCAATTATGGTGGCGTTTGCGTGCCGGTGGCGTCGGACGTGGACTGTGCCGGCGGCAGCGGCAATGGCCCGGAATATGTGCGGGGGCCAGTCTATGTCATCGGCGATGACATCTACGGACTGGACCGCGACGGAGACGGGGTCGCCTGCGAGAAGTGACCCCGCCCGCTGTTCAGGCCCGCTTCACCAGTTTCAACAGCGCCAGCAGGATCACCGCACCGATTGTGGCGTGGATGATCGCGGCCAGCCAGCCGCCGCCGAACGCCAGCCCGATCCGCGGCAGGATCAGCCCGGCGATGAAGGCACCGACGATGCCGACGACGATATTGCCGATCAGGCCGAAGCCATAGCCAGATACGATCTGTCCTGCCAGCCAGCCGGCAATGGCGCCGATCAGGATCAGGATGATGATGCTTTCGATACCCATTCTACTCTCCCATAATCGGGGCAAACGCCCCTAGTAATCGGCAATGATGTCATACATCACTGGCTCGAACCCCTTGCAAAGCGTGTTGATGTGCCGGTTCCTTTCCCGCATCTCGGCGCTGCGCAGCATGGCCTGGTAATCCTCGCGCCTTTGCCATTGCGAGTAATTGCAGACCCGCGTGCGGGCGTCGTTGATGTGCAGGCCGGCACCGATGAAGCCGGGTTGCTTCGAGATGCAATCGGCATAGGCGGTCTGCAACGCATCCATCAGGTCGAAGGCCAGCGCAGGCGTGGTCTCGAAGGTGGTGATGACGGTTTGTCCGTGAAAGTCCGTGGCGATCCGTGGCATGCTGGGCCCCTCCCTGCCGTGAATCCTGCCACGGGACGCGCGGGAAATCATGCCCCTTGTTGACACGAGCCACCCTTTCTTTGTCGGACGCTTGGCCCGCTGGCGCTGCACACTGGCGTGCGTTGATAGGGCAACGCTGGAATTCCTTTTCGGATCCATCGCTTGCGGGGCATTTTTTAAGGCAGGGGTCAGTCGGGGCTTGAGGCCTGGCCGCAACTGACCCTGCCCCGCATCTCGCCCGAGTCGCCCTGCAGGGTGGTTTCGCGCAGCTTGCAGCCCGTCACCTCGGGGATCAGGGCGATCATGGTGGCGCGGATCGCCTGATGCTCGCCATTGCGGGCATAGCCAAGCCGCACGATCTCGACCCGGTCGCCCTTCTGGTAAAGGACATACTGTCGCCCGTCCCGCGTCACTTCGGTGCGGTCGGCCCCGAAGAATTCGGGCGCCGGGCTGTGCGAGCAGGCGGCGAGGAGGAATAGCACAAAAAGCCGTTTCATCGGCCCAGCATGGCGTGCTCTGGTTAATACTGCGTTAAGGCCTGCCCGGGACATCAGAAAGCCCCCCTGCCCGCAACCGCCCCCGCCGCACATGAACTGGTCAAGGATGGGAACCGGCCTCGTCCCGGCCCTAGGTGCTGTGCCAGGCCACCTGACTGACAAGATCGTTGCAGGCCGATTGCCGGTCGGTAAAGATCACCGCGGTATCGAAAGTGCTTTTCACATCCGCCTTGGCCTGCGCAAAAACCGTATCGGTTGCGCCCAGATTGCGGGCCAGCACGATTGATTTGTTTGCATCTTCCTTCATGCGTCTGGCACCCTCATAGCCACCGATGAATCCGCCGCAGTTCTGCGCCGCGAATTGCGCCGCCATGGCCAGACGGGCCTGTTGTTCCATCGGCGATTTCGGTGGCTGGACGCAGGCTGTCAGCGGCACGACAAGGCCAAGGGCGAGAATGCGAATGTTCAACTTTGCTCCTCCGATTCGGGCCGGAATGGCCCTCGGGAGCAATTGAGAAGACACAACCTTTACGGAATCTTTATTCCAGCCGATCTCAGCCGCGCATGAACGGGGCCGAGAGCCGCAATTGCCACGGATGCTGCCTTACCCGGCCCGCTTTCTACAAGGGCGTCAGGAATCCATCTTCAGCGCCGAAATGAACGCCTCCTGCGGGATCTCCACTTTCCCGAACTGGCGCATCCGCTTCTTGCCCTCTTTCTGCTTGTCCAGAAGCTTCCGCTTCCGGCTGGCGTCGCCGCCATAGCATTTCGCGGTCACGTCCTTGCGCATGGCCGAGATGGTCTCGCGCGCGATCACGCGGCCACCGATGGCGGCCTGCACCGGGATCTTGAACATGTGGCGGGGGATCAGGTCTTTCAGCTTCTCGACCATGCCGCGGCCACGCGCATCGGCGCGGTCGCGGTGAACCATCATCGCCAGCGCATCCACCGGCTCGTCATTCACCAGGATCGACATCTTGACCAGATTGTCCTCGCGATACTCGCTGATCTGGTAGTCGAAGCTGGCATAGCCCTTGGTCACGGATTTCAGCCGGTCGTAGAAATCGAAGACCACTTCGGCCAGCGGCAGGTCGTATTCGACCATGGCGCGCGTGCCGGCATAGGTCAGGTTCAGCTGGATGCCGCGGCGGTCCTGGCACAGCTTCAGGATGTCGCCAAGGTATTCGTCGGGCACCATGATGGTGGCCTTGATCCGCGGCTCTTCGATATGGTCGATCAGGGTCAGGTCGGGCATGTCGGCGGGGTTGTGCAGGTCGCGCACCTCGCCGTCCTTCATATACAGCTTGAAGACCACCGAAGGGGCCGTGGTGATCAGGTCCAGATCGTATTCGCGCTCCAGCCGGTCGCGGATCACCTCAAGGTGCAGAAGGCCAAGGAAGCCGCAGCGGAAGCCAAAGCCAAGGGCGGCCGAGGTTTCCATTTCCGTGCTGAACGAGGCGTCGTTCAGAGACAGCTTGTCGATGGCGTCGCGCAAAGCCTCGAAATCATTGGCATCGACGGGGAAGAGGCCGCAGAAAACGACGGGGACCGAGGGTTTGAACCCCGGAAGCGGTTCGGCGCAGCCCTTGCGCTCATGGGTGACGGTGTCGCCGACCTTGGTGTCGCGGACCTGCTTGATTGACGCCGTGAAGATGCCGATCTCGCCGGGGCCAAGTTCGGGGATGTCGACCATCTGGGGTTTCAGCACGGCCAGCTTGTCGATGCCGTAGACCGCGTTGGTCTGCATCATGCGGATGCGGTCGCCCTTTTTCACCACGCCATCCATGACGCGCAGCATGACGACGACGCCAAGGTAGGGGTCGTACCAGCTGTCCACCAGCATCGCCTTCAGGGGCGCGTCGCGGTCGCCTTTGGGCGGCGGCAGGCGGGTGACGATGGCCTCCAGCACGTCGGGGATGCCAAGGCCGGTCTTGGCCGAGATCGGCACCGCATTCGAGGCGTCAAGCCCGATGACATCCTCGATGTTCTGCTTCACCCGCTCGGCATCGGCGGCGGGCAGGTCGATCTTGTTCAGCACGGGCACAATCTCATGCCCGGCGTCCAGCGCCTGATAGACGTTGGCCAGCGTCTGCGCCTCGACGCCCTGCGAGGCATCGACCACCAGAAGCGAGCCCTCGACCGCACGCATCGAACGGCTGACCTCATAGGCGAAGTCGACGTGGCCGGGGGTGTCGATCAGGTTCAGGACATAGGTCTTGCCGTCCTTCGCCGGATATTCGATCCGCACCGTGTTGGCCTTGATCGTGATGCCCCGCTCCCGCTCGATATCCATCGAGTCTAGGATCTGTGCCTTCATGTCACGCTGCGCCACCGTCCCGGTCATCTGGATGAGCCGGTCGGCAAGGGTGGATTTGCCGTGGTCGATATGCGCCACGATGGAGAAATTGCGGATCAGCGAAAGCTCGGTCATGGCGCCGCATATAGCGTGGCTGCATTGGGCCGGGAAGGGGGCAGCTGGGCTATATGCCAAGAGGCTTCGGCGTGACGAGTCCCGGCACGGGGTAAAGATCGGCCAGGGTGTAGAACAGCTCGGCCTCGACCGCCTGACCCGAGGCGGTATGCTCGCCCGCCACCGCGAGCAGGAACAGCTCGATCAGGTCGGGCTTGATCCTGTACCAGATGTCGATCCGCTCAAGCAGGTAGCGCCTGTAGCGGAACAGCAGGCCGGCATAGGAACACGTGTAAAGATCGCGGTCCGGCGGACCAAGGATCCGCTCTTTGCTGTGCAGGGCATCGTGCAGGTGATGGGCGCGCCAATACGCCGCCATATGGCTTTGCGCCACCCAGAGTGTGCGGCCGTCAAAGAGGCCATCCCCGGTCAGGCCGTCCGTGATCGGGTCGGTCCGCCCGCCCATCTGCCGCCCTGTCAGCCGCGCGGCGCGCAGCCATGTCTCGGCCGCCCTGCCGTGCCAGTCGGAGATGGTTTCCCGCGCCTTGTCGGCCTGGTAGTCCCGGAAATCATGCTGGATGTCGCCCGGGAACTGCATCGGGGTGCGGGGCACATAGGCCATATGGGCGCTGTGACCCGCGAAGGGGCCGGGCTTGGGAAACTCTGGCGTATCGGGCAATGGGCTGCGATTTGTCGAGAGTGATCTGATTCGCGCAGGCTCGGCAACAGGGTCGCGGCGGGCGGCAAGACGGGCCAGGATGCGGGCCGCGGCTCCGGCGGATCAAAAGGGCGCGGAACGCAGCATCTGGTGTGCGGTTCCTGTCGGCACATCAAGACATCGCGGTTTCGGCAGGTCCCCGCGCAGCTGCAGTGCGGCATTGAAAGAATCGCTGATTTTTGACAGAATTGTTTCCAGAAAACGATCGCTGGCGCAGGGCCTTCGCTTGAGGCTCACGCCACCGGCAATGAGGCAGATCATGACGAAACCTGTGCTGCGGGCCGGCCTTGCCGCCCTTATCGTTCCCTTTGTGCTTCCGCTTTTCGCTTCGTCCGCACTGGCCGGTCCGATCGATTCCGCCTGCATGCGGTCGGGCCGTGACGGGGCCAACCGCCCGCTCTGCGGCTGCATCCAGAAGGTCGCCGACGAGGTGCTGAGCCGCAGCGACCAGCGCCGCGCCGCCAAGTTCTTCAAGGATCCGGATGCCGCCCACGCGGTCTGGATCTCGCAGCGCCCGGCGGATGACGCCTTCTGGGAGCGTTACAAGGAATTCGGCGCCATGGCCGAGGCCTATTGCGCCGGCTGAAGCGGGTTTCCCGGTGCTGACCGCTGGAGGGGCTTTGCACCCCTCCAGACCACCCCGCAGGATATTTTCGCCAAAGTGAAGGACCGGAGCGGTCTTTCGCTCAGGCAGCCGGCAGCCTTCAGGTGCCGCGCGGCTTTGCCCTCAGCGTCGGTTCCGCCACGGTCGGGTCTTCGGGCCAGGGGTGGCGCGGGTATTGGCCGCGCATGTCCTTGCGCACGTCCGCATAGGAATTGGCCCAGAAGCCCGGCAGATCCAGCGTCACCTGCACCGGGCGTTGCGCCGGTGACAGCAGAGTGATCCTGAGCGGCAGGCGATGCGCCCCCACCGTCGGGTGCACCGTCACGCCAAACATCTCCTGCAGCCGCACCTCGATGCCGGGATGGTCGCCGTCATAGTCGATGGGGACATGTCGCCCCAAGGGCGTGACAAAGCCGGCCGGGGTCAGACGGTCCAGCCGCGCCTGCTGGTCCCATGTCAGCATCGCCTTCAGGGCGGGGGTCAGGTCCAGCGCGCGCAGGTCGGCTTCGGTCCGGGCCTTGGCCAGGTAAGGCAGAAGCCAATCTTCGGCTGTGTCGAGAAGGGCCGTGTCGGTGACCTCGGGCCAGCCTTCTTCGCCCGCCAGCGCGATCCTTGCCCGCAGGCGGCGGGCAAGGGGCAGCCACGGCAGGCCGGTCAGCCGCAGCCCCTCCAGCGCAGCGACGGCAAGCGCCTCGGCCGGCGCCTGAGGCCAGGGGCGGTCGTCCAGGACAAGGGCCCCGAAGACCTCGTGCCGGCGGGCGGCCACCCTGCCCTCGCGCCGGTTCCATTCCACGCTGTCACGCCAGTGGATCCGGTCGGCGCAGAGCGCGCGGAATTCGGCTTCGGGCAAGGCGATGGCCTGCCGGATCGTGGCTTCGCGCGGGTCGCCGTCCAGATCGGTGGCGACGATCATCCGGGCGGCGGTCAGGGGACCGCCGGGAAGGATGGCGCCCTTGCCGCCCGACAAAAGATAGCGCGGGGCGTCACCCTTGCGGCGCAGGCCGATTCGGTCGGGATAGGCAAGGGCGGCCTGCTGGGCCGCCGTCAGGTCCGGCCGGTTGCCCCTTGGGGCGACACGGGCAAGACGTCTCGCCTCGGCCCGGATCCGCTCGATCGTGGGGCGATGGGCCTCGGCGGGCGGCAGGTCGATGGCTTTCAGCCGCTGCAGAAGGTCCGGCGCGGCACCGCGCAGGGGGTCGCGCTCTTCCAGAAGGGCGGCAAGCGGGGCCGCGCCCGGCCCGGCCACGGCCAGCATGTGGCCAATGCGCGGATGCAGCGGCAGCGCGGCAAGGGCGCGGCCATGGGCGGTGATCCGCCCCGCCTCCAGCGCGCCAAGATCAGTCAGCAGCGCCTTGGCCTCGGCCAGCGGGCCGGGGGCAGGCGGGGTCAGGAAGGGCAGGTCCTCGGATCCCCATTGCGCCAGTTCCAGCGCAAGGGGGGCAAGATCGGCGGCGGCGATCTCGGGCGGCGGGAAGGCGGCAAGGGCACCCTCTTCGCCGCGAGTCCAGAGCCGGTAGCAAATGCCCGCGGCCACCCGCCCGGCGCGGCCCCGGCGCTGTTCGGCCTCGGCCCGCGTCACCCGTTCGGTGACAAGGCGCGACATGCCGGAAGCGGGGTCAAAGCGGGCGCGGCGGGCGCGGCCACCGTCCACCACCACCCGGATGTCGGGCAGGGTCAGCGAGGTTTCGGCGATCGAGGTGGCCAGGACGATCTTGCGACCCTCTGCCGGGGCAAGGGCCGCACGCTGCGCCGCGAAATCCATGGCGCCGAAAAGGGGGCGAAGGCTGCAACCGGGCAGCGTCTGCAGCATGGCTTCGACCCGGCGGATCTCGCCCTCGCCGGGCAGGAAGGCGAGGATGCCGCCGTCTTCGGTTTCCTCGACCGCCTGCCGGATCAGCCCGGCCATGGCGGCTTCGAACCGCAGCGACGCGTCGGGCGGGCGGGGCAGCCAGCGGGTTTCCACCGGAAAGGCCCTGCCCTCGGCGGTGATCATCGGCGCATCGCCCATCAGCGCGGCGACCGGGGCTGCCTCAAGCGTGGCCGACATGACCAGCAGGGCAAGGTCGGGGCGCAGCGCAGCGCGGATTTCCAGCGCCAGCGCAAGGCCAAGGTCGGCCTGAAGCGAGCGTTCGTGGAATTCGTCGAAGATCAGGCAGGAAATGCCCGGCAACTCGGCATCAGACTGGATCATCCGTGTCAGGATGCCCTCGGTCACCACCTCGATCCTTGTCGCGGCCGAGACTTTCGCCTCCCCCCGGATCCGGTAGCCGACCTGCTGGCCCACAGACTCGCCAAGCGTCGCCGCCATCCGTTCGGCCGCCCCCCGGGCCGCCAGCCGGCGCGGCTCCAGCATCACGATGCGGCCAGAGAAAAGGCCCGCTTCCATCAGATCAAGCGGCACGACAGTGGTCTTGCCGGCCCCGGGCGGCGCCTGCAGCACGGCCAGGCCCCGGTCGGCCAGGGCCGCGCGCAGGTCAGGCAGGACATGGATGACGGGCAGTTCGGCCATGACGCCTTATCGCAAGCCCCGCCGCCCGATACCAGCCGTCGGCACGATGCGCGCCCTCGCCGGCGCCAGCCGTTCCTCACGCCTCCGCCGGGGATACTTCCAGACAGAAGACAGCAAAGGCTTCCGTCTCATTTTCTGTCTGAAAATATCCTCAGGGGGTCTGGGGGCAGAATGCCCCCATCGGCGACACCCGACACAAAAGACCCCGCCTGCCGCACCGAAATGGTCTGCGGCGGCAGCCGCGCATTTGTTTCGCCCTCTGGCGCTTTTCCTCCGGGTCGGGCAGGAAGAGCCATGGACATCACGGCGCAACAGGACATGGCGGCGGCGATCCGGGCGGGGGACCGCCGGGCGCTGGCGCGCGCGATCACTCTGGTGGAAAGCGCGCGGCCCGATCACCGCGCGCAGGCGCTGGACCTGCTGTCCGCGCTCGGGCGCGACCGGCAGGCGCTGCGCATCGGGCTTTCGGGCACGCCGGGGGTGGGCAAATCCACCTTCATCGAGGCTTTCGGCATGATGCTGGTGAACGCCGGCCTGCGCGTGGCCGTGCTGGCGGTTGACCCCTCCTCGGCCCGTTCGGGCGGGTCGATCCTGGGGGACAAGACCCGGATGGAGCTGCTCTCGCGCCATCCGTCCGCCTTCATCCGCCCCTCGCCCAGCCAGGCGCAGATGGGCGGTGTCGCCCGCCGCACCCGCGAGGCGGTGGCATTGTGCGAGGCTGCAGGCTTCGATGTCATCCTGATCGAGACCGTCGGCGTCGGCCAGTCCGAGACCATGGTCTCGGGCCTTTGCGACCTGTTCCTGCTGCTGATGGCCCCGGCAGGCGGCGATGAATTGCAGGGCGTCAAGCGCGGCATCATGGAAATGGCCGACATGATTCTGGTCAACAAGGCGGATGGGGAACTCCTGACCACCGCCACCCGCACCCAGGCCGACTATGCCGGCGCCCTGCGCCTCTTGCGTCGCCGCCCGCAGGATCCCGACAGCTTCCCCAAGGCGCTTTGCGTCAGCGCGACAACCGGGCTTGGTCTCGACAAGGCCTGGGAAGAGATGCAGACCCTTGCCGAGTGGCGCCGCAGCCATGGCCACTGGGCCAGCCGCCGCGCCGAACAGGCGGCCGAGGCCTTTGCTGAAGAGGTCCGGCAGGGGCTTTTGCAGGTGCTGACGCGGGAGCCGGCAAAAGGCATCATGGCGGGGTTGGCGGCCAGCGTCGAGGACGGCAGGCGCACCCCGGAGGCCGCAGCGGCCGAGATGTTGCGCCTTCTTGGCCGGGAGGCCTGATTTTTCGTCGAAAAAACGCGGCTCAGCGGGTGAAGATCAGCGCAAGCCCGCCCACGGCCATCGCCGCGCCAAGCCAGCTTGTCGCGGTCGGCCGCTGTCCCGTGCGCAACCACAGCAGCGGCAGGATGATCACCGGCGAGGTGGCCGAAAGCGTGGCGATGACCCCGGTCTGCGATCCCTGCAGCGCGAAAAGGAACAGCGTCATCCCAAGGAAAAGGCCGATCAGCGCCGTCGTCGCGGTCA
This sequence comes from uncultured Paracoccaceae bacterium, assembly GCA_934500835.1. Classification (GTDB taxonomy): domain Bacteria; phylum Pseudomonadota; class Alphaproteobacteria; order Rhodobacterales; family Rhodobacteraceae; genus Pseudogemmobacter. Next base: position 622,592 of record CAKSTR010000001.1, read on the forward strand.
GCACCACCACCAGCGGCGCGACGGCGCGCGGGCGCGGCGGTGCCATCGGCGTCGCGGCCACCAGGCCCATCACCAGCCCGCTGGCCCCCACCCGCACCAGCGAGGCCAGCCAGGGGTCCAGCCCCGTCTCCATCACCGGCCGCGCGATCAGCGATCCCGCCGCCTGACCCAGGGCCGCCAGCAGCCCGAAACCGATACCGGGCAAAAGCGTGCCCCGCAGGCTTTCCAGCCGGTGCGCGTTGGCCCGGGGCCGGCCCAGAATCGCCACCGCCACCCCGGCCGCCGTCAGGGCGATGCCGGCTGCGGCCTGAAGGCCGATCCGCTCTCCCAAGAGGGCCCAGCCAAGGACCGCGGCCATCGGTGCGTTCAGCGCGAAGATCGCGCCCGCCCGGCGCGGCCCGATCCGCCCCACCGCGGCGAAGTTGAACGTGTCGCCCAGTAGGATGCCGATCACCCCCGACAACGCCAGAACCGCGACCGCAGTCCCCTCAAGCCCGATCCAGCCGCCGCCCAGCGTCACCACGACCAGAAGCACCAGCGTGACGAATCCCTGACGCCAGAGGTTGAAATGAAAGGCGCCAAGGGCACGCACGGCATCGGCGGCGATCAGCCCGGTTGTCGCCCAGCAGGTCGCCGTGGCAAGGGCGGCAAGTTCATGGATCGGGATGGTCATGCGCGCCTCCTCCGGCGCCGGCTTCCTTCCATGCCGCAGGACGGACCGCAAGCGCCGGTGCTTGCCCCGGGACGGCGCTTCATGCCAGAAGAGGCGGCGCCGGAGTGGCCCTTGCCGCTTGACGGCCCCCCCGTTTCCCCTTACATGCCCGCAATCTCATTCGAGGGCCGGGATTCCCCGCCCCTTGTCCGTTTTGACGAATCGAAGGAAGACCAGAATGTCGCGCGTCTGCGAACTGACGGGCAAGGGCCCGATGTCCGGCAACACCATCAGCCATGCCAACAACAAGACCCGCCGCCGGTTCCTGCCGAACCTGAACGAGGTCACGCTGATCTCGGACGCGCTTGGCAAGTCGTTCCAGCTGCGCATCTCGGCAGCGGCGCTGCGCACCGTGGATCACCGCGGCGGCCTTGACGCCTTCCTCGCAAAATCGAAGGACGACGAACTGTCGTCCAACGCCCTGAAGATCAAGCGCGAAATCGAAAAGGCCCAGGCCGCGGCCTGACCTTTCGGCTTTTCGCCTGCAAGGCCCCGCCGGTCGCGACCCGGCGGGGCCTTTCGCTTGCGCAGGCGATGCCGCCCGGCCTGCCGCCGCCATTGCCGGCCGGCCCTTCGGCACGATAACCTCCGCCACCAAGGAGGAACCATGCCGAAACCCGCCAGCCCCCGCACCCGCCTGCGCCGCCTGCACGAAAAGGCCGCCTATGACCGGGAGACGCTATATGCCATCCTTGATGCCATGCCGCTGGCCCATATCGGCCATCTGGTCGACGGCGCGCCGGCCGTGACCCCCACGCTGCAATGGCGCACGGGCGACCGCATCTTCTGGCACGGGTCGTCGGCCAGCCGGATGGTGAAGGCCGCACTGGCACAGGAGGTCTGCGTCACGGTCTCTTGCGTCGACGGCATGGTGCTGGCCCGCTCGGGGCTGGAGCATTCGGTGTCGTTCCGCTCGGCCATGGTGTTCGGACGGGCAGAGAAGCTGACGGACCCCGGAGAGAAGACCGAAGCCCTGCGGCTGATGATGGAGCGCCTTTTCCCCGGCCGGTGGGAGACGTTGCGCCCGATGACCGCGCAGGAACTGAAGGCGACGGCGGTGCTGTCGCTGCCGCTGGACGAGGCTTCGGCCAAGATCGGCGGCCCGGACCCGACGGACCCGCCCGAGGATCTGGCCTGGCCGGTCTGGGCCGGTCATCTGCCGATGACCACCGCCATCGGCACGCCAGAGCCGGCGGCGGATGTGGCGCCCGGCCTTGCGGTGCCGGGCTATCTGCAGGGGTTCCGCTGGGGCTGATGCCGCCCGGGGCCGCCCGTCTGCAGCCTGTTGCAACATTCCGTGACCGGCCCTGCCCTTCCGCTTTCCTGCGCCCTTGGATATGGCTGCTGGCGCTAACAGGAGCCGCAAGATGACCTCGCAGGACGCCCGCAAGGCCCGCTACGCGCTGGCCGCGATGTTCGCCGGAAACGGCGCGATCATGGGGGCATGGGCGCCGCAGATTCCGCTGCTGCTGCCGCGCCACCAGATCGGCGAGACGGCCCTTGGCGTGCTGATCCTCGTGCTTGGCATCGGCGCGATCTTCGCGATGCTGTTTGCCGGCCGGTTGATCGCCCGCTATGGCTCGGTCGCCGTGCTGCGGGTCTTCGGCCTGGCAATGCTGCCGACGCTGCCGCTGGTGGTGCTGTCACCCTCGCTCTGGTTGCTGGCCCCGGCGATGGCCGGCTTCGGCGCGATGGCGGGCACCACGGATGTGGCGATGAACGCCAATGCGGTCGAGGTGGAGCGTCGGCTGGGCCGCGCCATCATGTCCTCTTCGCACGGGTTCTGGAGTCTGGGCGGCTTTGCCGGCGGCACCGCCGGCAGCTGGCTGATCGCCCAGGCCGGCGCGCGCGAGCAGGCCCTCATCATCTCGGTGGCCGTGGGGGTGCTGATGCTGCTGGCCCTGCCGCACCTGCGCGGCGAGCCGCCGCATCCCGCCGCCCACAGCCCGGCATCGCGCGGGCCGGTCGTCCCGCGCGACCCCGGCCTGTGGCTTCTGGGGGCGCTTGCACTTTTCTGCATGGTGCCCGAGGGGGCGGTGCTGGACTGGGCCGCGCTGTTCCTTGGCAAGGAGCTGCTGGCCGGCCCCTTCGTCGCAGGGCTTGGCTTTGCCTTCTTCGCCGGTGCCATGGCGCTCATGCGGTTTCTGGGCGATGCGGTGCGCAACCGGTTCGGCGCGGTCAGCACGCTGCGCTTTTCGGGGCTGATCGGTGCTGCAGGGCTGATGATCGCCGCCGCCGCCCCGCATCCCTATGTCGCGCTGACGGGGTTCGTGCTGGCGGGTCTTGGCGTTGCCAATATGGTGCCGATCATGTTCTCGGCCGCCGGCAACTATCCGGGCCACGCCGCCAGTACCGCGATTTCCACCGTCACCATGGTCGGCTATGCCGGCATCCTGATCGCCCCTTCGGCGATCGGCTGGATCGCCGAGCATATGGGCTATCGCCCGACCTACGGCGCGCTGTCGCTGCTGCTTCTGGTGGTCGCCGCCAGCGCCGGCCGCGCCGCCATGGCGGACGAGTTGCATGAGGTGGGCGGCCGGCAGCCGCAGACAGAAGCCTGAAGGCCGCGGCCGGCCCCGGTCATCCCGCGGTGCCCATGAAGTCGGACTTGCCGATCTCGATCCCGTTGTGACGCAGGATGTTGTATGCCGTGGTCAGGTGGAAGAAGAACTGCGGCATGGCGTAAAGCGTCAGGTAGTCGCGCCCTGCCATCTGCATCTCGCGCCCGCCGGCCGGGAAGGTGACGATCCTCTCGGCCGCCTCTTCATAGGCGGCGGGGTCGAAGCCGGCGATGTAGTCGCGGGCGGTCTGGATGCGCGCCTGCAACTCGGCGAAAGTGGCTTCGGTATCGGGGAAGCTGCGCGGCGTGATCCCGGCCAGACGGGCGCCGGCCCGGGCGGCGAAATCACAGGCCAGCTGCACCTGAACGGCCATCGGGAACATGTCGGGAAAGAGCCGGAACTGCAAAATGGCATCCGGGGTGATCTTCCGCGCCTCGCAATGTACCTCGGCCCGGGTCAAAAGCCCCGAGAGGGCGGCAAGAAAGCGGTCGAAGGTCAGGACGGACATGGGGTGCATCATGGGCGGGGCTCCGGTTCGGGTCTTGGCCGCCATGGTGGCGCAACCCCCGCCGGGCGCAACCCCGAAACGGCACCGCCGCCCCTGACCGGGGCGACGGCCGGCGCATCAGCGCCCGAGGCACCAGCGCATCACCGCCTTCTGGGCGTGAAGGCGGTTCTCCGCCTCGTCGAAGATCACCGAATGCGGGCCGTCCATGACCGCGCTGGTCGCCTCGTCGTTGCGGTGGGCGGGCAGGCAATGCATGAAAAGCGCATCCGGCCTGGCCCGGCTCATCAGCTGTTCGTTCACCTGATAGGCGCGCAGCTGGTTGTGGCGGCGTTCCTTCGCGGATTCCGGGTCATGCATCGAAACCCAGGTGTCGGTGACCACCAGATCCGCGCCCTCGACGGCGGTGAAAGGGTCGCGCTGGATGGTGACCTTTGACCCTTTCTCACGCGCGAAGGCAATGAACTTGTCTTCAGGATCAAGGGTTTCCGGCCCGGTGAAAGTGAAGTCGAAGCCGAATTGACCGGCGGCATGCAGGAAGCTGGCGGCAACGTTGTTGCCGTCGCCGCACCAGACCACCTTCTTGCCGGCGATCGGGCCGCGATGCTCCTCGTAGGTCATCACATCGGCCATGATCTGGCAGGGGTGGGTGCGGTTGGTCAGCCCGTTGATCACCGGCACCGTGGCATGTTCCGCCATCTCCAGAAGCGTCGCCTCCTCGAAGGTGCGGATCATGATCAGATCGACATAGCGCGACAGCACCCGGGCCGTATCGGCGATGGTCTCGCCATGGCCAAGCTGCATCTCCTTGCCCGACAGCACCATGGTCTCGCCGCCCATCTGGCGCACGCCGACATCGAAGGAGACGCGGGTGCGGGTCGAGGGTTTCTCGAAGATCAGCGCAACCATATGGCCCTTGAGGGGCTGGTCGTCATCCGGGGTGCCCTTGGGGCGGCCGTTGCGGGCGGTCTTCATGGCATGGGCGGTGTCGATCATGCCCCGCAATTCGGCGGCGTCGGTCTTGTGGATATCAAGAAAGTGTTTCATGTCGCTTTGCTTTTCTGACGGTGGCCGGGGGTTTCACCCCCTCGCGACCACGGTTTTCTGAACCAGTGGCGCAACCGTGGTCGCACCCCGTGGGATATTTGGACCAAGATGAAATTCAGGCCGCTTTCGGTGTCGCGGCTGCGGCGCGGTCAAGGCGCGTCAGCGCCTCGGCGATATCCTCATCCGGGATGTTGAGAGCGGGAAGAAGGCGAATGACATTGTCGGCGGCGGCGACGGTCAGGATGCCGGCCTCATAGCCCGCCTTGACGAAATCGGTGTTGGCGGCCTTGCATTTCAGGCCCAGCATCAGCCCCTCGCCGCGGACGGAGTCCACCACATCCGGATGGGCGGCGACCAGCGCCTCCAGCCCCTGCCTGAAAAGCGCGGCCTTGCGGGTGACTTCGGACAGAAAGGCCGGGGCCGAGATGATCTCGACCACCTTCGCGCCAACCGCGCAGCCCAGGGGATTGCCGCCGTAGGTGGAGCCATGGGAGCCCGCAGTCATGCCGGCAGCCGCGCGTTCGGTGGCCAGCAGCGCACCCAGGGGAAAGCCGCCGCCGATGCCCTTGGCAACCATCATGATGTCGGGGGCGACACCAGACCATTCCTGTGCGAAAAGCCGGCCGGTGCGACCCATGCCGCATTGCACCTCGTCGAAGATCAGCAGGCTGCCGGTCTCGTCGCAGCGCTGGCGCAGGGCTTTCAGCACGGCATCGCCGGCGGGGCGGATGCCGCCCTCGCCCTGCACCGGCTCGATGATGACGGCGCAGGTTTCGGGGGTGATCGCGGCGATGGCCGCGTCGATGTCGCCCCATGGCAACTGCCGGAAGCCGGGCATCAGCGGGCCGAACCCCTTGACCATCTTCTCCGACCCTGCCGCGGCAATGGCACCGGTAGAGCGGCCGTGGAACGCCCCTTCGAAAGAGAGAATCTCGATCCGCCCGGGCTGGCCGTTCTCATGGTGGAACTTGCGCGCCATCTTGATCGCCAACTCGGCGGTCTCGGTGCCGGAATTGGTGAAAAAGACCGTGTCGGCAAAGGTCTTCTCGACCAGAAGGGCGGCCAGCCGTTCCTGTTCGGGGATGGTATAGACGTTCGACACATGCCAGAGCCGCTGCGCCTGCTCGGTCAGAACCTGAACCAGTGCGGGATGGGCATGGCCCAGCGCGTTCACCGCGATGCCGGAGCCAAGGTCAAGGAAGCGTCGCCCGTCCGTCGCGGTCAGCCAGCAGCCCGCACCTTTCTCAAAGGCGATCGGCGCACGGTTGTAAGTCGGCAGGACGGGAGAAATCATCGAAAAGCCCCTTGGATCGGAAGCCATAGCCGTAAGGCCGGGCGGTTGCGGGTGTCAACGGAAAGCAGTGGGGAATGCCCTTTCGGCCGGGCAGGCCAGACCAGCCGCCTATCGGCGTCGCGTATTTGCGAAATGGACGGTGCTCATGGTCATCTTCGCGCCTTAGCCGAAAGCGGCGGGCAAGGAAAGCCCCTCCGCTTCACCTGGATTCAAATATCCCGGGGTTCGGGGTAGAACCCCGACACCGAGGAGGAGGCGCAGGCCGACGACGAGACAATGGACTTGCGGCGCAAGCCGCGCAGCAAACTGCCGCCGGTCGCGCGCATGTCCCGCGGCATGGACCCGGCGGACCAGCGATAACCCGCGATGCAAGAGCCGCCCTTGCGGCCCCCCTGTGCAAACGGGTAGAATGCCCGAACCTTCTAGACAGGCGGAGAAACAGATGTCCTGGACCGACGAGCGTGTCGAGACGCTCAAGCGCATGTGGGCGGAAGGCCAGTCGGCCAGCCAGATCGCCAAGGAACTTGGCGGGGTCACCCGCAATGCGGTGATCGGCAAGGTGCATCGACTGGGCCTGTCGAACCGCGTGGGCGGCAAGGATGACGAAGAGGTCGCTCCGCCGTCGCCCCCTCCGGCAGCGCCCCGGGTGGAGCCTGCGGCTGCGGTCCGGGCGGAGCCTTCCGCCCCCAAGGCCGAACCAGCGCCCCGGCCGGCGGCCGAGCGTCCAGCCGCCGCGGCACCCGCCGCTCCGGTCTCGAACGTCACGCCCCTGCCGTTGCGCAAGGCCATCGTGCCCGCCGGCACCCCGCTGCCGCCGCAGCCCAGCCTGAACGAGATTTCGCCCGAGGCGCTGGCCTCGGTCCGCGAGGTGGAAAAGCGCGCCAGGAAACTGACGCTGATGGAGTTGACCGAGCGCACCTGCAAATGGCCGATCGGCGACCCCGCGACCGAAGATTTCTGGTTCTGCGGCCTGCCCAGCCTTCCCGGCAAGCCCTATTGCGAGGCCCATGTCGGCGTGGCCTTCCAGCCGATGAGTGCCCGGCGCGACCGCCGTCGCTGATCCGCCCCGGCAGGACGATCATACCGATGCAAACGCCCGCCCCCCGGCGGGCGTTTGCATTTCCGGCCAAAAGGCCACAAAAATATCTGTATTTTCAGTAACAGTTTAGAATTGATCTAAGTCATGGCCGATCCCGGCGATATCCGCCACCCTCTCCTTGCGCGAACGAAGATGCACGACAGGAGAGCCAGATGCGCCTAACCCTCACCCTTGCGCTGATCAGCACAGCCCTTGCCGGTTCCGCCAGCGCGGACGAGTTGCGCGACCTTGCCCTTGAGACATTCAAGCCCCTCCCCTCGACCGTTCCGGCCGTCAAGGACAACCCCGTCACTCCCGAAAAGATCGAACTGGGCAAGGCGCTGTTCTTCGACCCGCGGCTTTCGGCCTCGGGCGTGTTCAGCTGCTACAGCTGCCACAACCTGACCACGGGCGGCGATGACAACATGGAAACCTCGGTCGGCCATGGCTGGCAGAAGGGTCCGCGCAACGCGCCGACCGCGCTCAACGCGGTGCTGAACGAGGCGCAATTCTGGGATGGCCGCGCCGAGGATCTCGCCGCCCAGGCCAAGGGTCCGATCCAGGCCGGTGTCGAGATGGCGAACACCCCGGCCCAGGTCGAGGCAACCCTGAGCTCGATGCCGGCCTATGTCAGCGCCTTCACCGCCGCCTTCCCCGGCGAAGAGGCCCCGGTCAATTTCGACAACATGGCCAAGGCGATCGAAGCTTTCGAGGCGACGCTGATCACCCCGGCGCCGTTCGATGCCTGGCTCAATGGCGACGACAATGCCATGACCGCCGATGCCAAGGCCGGGTTGCAGCTTTTCATGGACAAGGGCTGTTCGTCCTGCCACTCGGGCGTCAACGTGGGCGGCCATGGCTACTATCCTTTCGGCCTGATCGAGAAGCCCGGCTCCGACATCCTGCCCGAAGGCGACAAGGGCCGCTTCGCGGTCACCGAGACGGTGGACGACGAATATGTCTTCCGCGCAGCACCCCTGCGCAACATCGCGCTGACAGCGCCCTACTTCCATTCGGGCAAGGTCTGGGATCTGTCGGTGGCGGTCGAGATCATGGCCGAAAGCCAGCTTGGCGAATCGCTGCACCCCGAAGAGACGGCGCAGCTGGTGGCCTTCCTCGACAGCCTGACCGGCACCCTTCCCACGATGACGCTGCCGGTGCTGCCCGCCGAAACGGCAACCACGCCGCGCCCGACGGCAGCGGTTCAGTAAACCGGACAGGGGCGGCCACCAAGCCGCCCCTCTTCCCAAGCCCACGACGTTTCGCCGGCAATGCGGTCAAACCCGCGCTGCACCACAGCCCGCGGCACCCCATGGCCCTGAATTTTCGCAGAAAATTCCTGCTCAGTTGCCGCCAAGAATCCCTTCCAGAAGCCGCCGCGCCTCGGCATCCAGTGCCTCCTGCGCCCGGCGTCTGGCAGCATCCTCAAGGCTTTCCCCCGGGGCGGCCTCGACACCCAACTCGTCCTTCAGCTTCGCCTCCAGTTCGGCCTTGGCCTTTGCCTCGGCCGCCGCCGCTTCGGCCTTCAGTCGCTCTTCCGCCGCCTTCGCCTCGGCCTCCATCTTCTCGCGGGCGATGGACTCCAGATCCAGCTTGAAGCTGGGCTTCGCCCAGGGACCGGTGATCAGCAAGGGCACCATGACACCGCCCGAGCCGTCCTCGCCCGCCAGGGCCGTCGGCCGCAGCCGGTAGTTCAGCGTCCGCGTGCCAAGCCCGACCTCGCCCGCGCCCGTGGCCGTGACATAGGGCGCCACCAGCTTCAGATCGCTGTTCGACAGCACGCCGCCTGCAATGGTGAAGCTGGCCGCCACGCCGTCGAAAATGGTCTTCTGCCCCTCGCCGACATATCCCGCGTCCAGCGTCCGCAGCATGCCGCCGATGTCCAGCCCCTTCAGCTCGCCCTTGCCAAGGCTGATCGCCCCGTCCCCCTTCAGCCCGCGCATGATCTCATCGACCGAATTGCCGACACCCAGGAAGTTCAGCGTCAGGTTGCCCTGCGCGATCAACCGGTCCCAACCCGAGACATCGACCAGCAGCGGCTGCATCTGCAGCCCCGCCAGCGCCAGCTTGCCCCCGACCGACAACCCGCCCCGCCCGTTCACCACGAACTCGCCCGTGACCGAGCCGCCATAGGCTGCCAGCTGGCGGATGTCGAACACCGCCCGCGCCCGGTCCAGCGTCATCAGCACCCGCGTCTCGCCGAACTTGACCAGCCCAAGGTCGACCGACCCCGCCATCAGCGCCAACTCGGCATCCAGCACGCCAAGTCCCGAGACGTCGATCCGCGCGGTCGGCCAGCCCGAGGCCTCCATCCCGCCCTTGGCCCCGCCGCCCTGCCCGCCCGACAGACCTGCCATCGACAAGGCCTGCGCCGTCAGTTGCGCCGTCAGCTTGGGCCGGTCCTTGCCCGGTTTCAGGTCCAGATCACCCGTGATCACATTGCCGTCCGCCCGGATCGTCGCGCCGCGCAGATAGGCGGCGCCGCTGCCATCCAGCGTCAGTTGGCCGTCAACCGAAAGCGCCTCGGCCCCCAACCCCTGCGGCAGGTCCGGCGCCGCAGCCCCCGCCAGCGCCGCAACAGCTGCCAGATCGCGCAGATCCGCCGTCAGCGTGCCTTCGGCCGCAACCGGCGACCAGCCGGCCCGGCCATCGAAAACCACCGTCGAGCCACCGATCCCGGCCTTGACGGCCATCGGTACCACCCTTCCTTCGGTGAAGGCCGAAAACACCCCCGCCTTTGCCTCCAGATTGACCGATTGCCCCTCGACCAGCGCGCTGACGGTCGCCGTGGCCGGCCCCGAGAAATCCGGAACCGCCAGCCGCACCTGCAGGTTGTCCAGCGTGACATCGCGGCCGGCGCCGTGGTCGATGAACCGCAGCGTGCCGTCCCGGATCAGCCCCTCTTCCAGCGTATAGGCCCGCCCGACCCCGGGCGTCTCGGCCGTGACCTCGCCGGCCGCACCTCCGCCACCGAACACCCAGTTCTCGCGCCCGTCCTTGGCGCGCTCCAGCAGAATCTGCGGCCGTTCCGCCCGCAGGCCAAGAACGCGGATCTCGCCCCCCAGCAGGGCCGAGGCATTGAACTCGATGGTCAGGCTTTCCGCCCGCAGCATCGGCCCCTGATCGGACCACTCGGCATTGGCGATGGTGACCGGCCCGGTCGTCACCCCCAGAACCGGCCAGAACCGCGGCGAGACATCGCCTTCGATCTGCAGGGCGCGCCCGGTCAGCTTCTCGAACTGCTGCGCGGCGGCGGTGGCAATCCGCTCGGAGGGCACAAGGGCAAGAAGCCCCAGGCCGAGCAGGACCAGAAGAAGGAGGGCTCCGACCGCCCGGAACAGCCACCGCATCGACACCCCTTTTCGGTTTATGATTTGGAAACAAAGCCTAGGGCCACACCGCCTCTCCGGCAAGAACCCGCCGCCCCCTGCGGCATCAAATGGCCGAGATCGCTGCCCTCTGCCCGTCCGCCGCCGCAATCCCCCGGCCGGGGTCAGCCCGTCCGGGGGCGACACATGCAGATCGGGCTGCGGTATTTTCTGTCCGGAAATATCCTGGGGGTTTGGGGGTGAAACCCCCAACCTGCAAGGGCAGCCACATGACACAGCCCCCGCCAGGCAAAAAGGCTTGCGGCGGCAGCCGCTCCTTTGGCTCAGCCCTTTCCCGGGCGCTCCAGCCGGTAGCTGCCTTCCGGCAGGTTCAAGGCCGCCGCCAGGTCGGCCAGTTGCGCCAGCGACAGCGTCAGCAGCTGGCTGTCGCCGGTCTCGGGGTCGAACTGTTCGACCGTCACGCAATCCTCGAAAGCCGAGATGGTGATGTCGCCCTGCAGCGGCAGATCGCCCCCCTCGTCGACAAGGGTGATGACCGTGGCGTCGAATTCGTGCTCGATGGTGAACATGGGCGCAGCCTAGCCTCCGCCCGCCCCCGGCACAACGGATTCGCGGGGGGGCGGTCACAGCCCCGCCTGCGCCGGTGACGCTTGCGTGAGCGGGGCTTCCGCCCGGGCGTGCGATGCTGGTAGCTTCGCCTTCGCCCCTTCGGACCGCCCCAAATGCCGACGCTTCGTACCCTTGCCCCTGTTGCCCTGCCCGTCGCCTTGCTCGTCACTTTGCTTGCGCTGTCCGGTTGCGTCGGGACCGCCGCGCCGCCACCCGCCCCCATCCCCGACAGCGCCGCCGCGCGTTTTGTCGCCGTGGCCACGCGCGTGGAGCCGGTGGCCGAGGATCTTTGCCGCCGCCTGCGGCAAGGGCCGCTGGAATGCAACATCGAGATCGCGGTGGACGACCGCCCCGGCCAGCAGCCCAACGCGTTCCAGACCATCGACCGCAGCGGCCGGCCCTATGTCGTCTTCACCCTCTCGCTGATCGAGATGGCGCGCAATCCCGATGAACTGGCCTTCGTCATGGGGCACGAGGCGGCCCATCACATCGCCGGCCACATCCTCCGCCGCGAACAGAACGCCGCGACGGGCGCCATGCTTGCCGGTGCCCTTGCCAGCGCCTCCGGCCTGACCACCGAGGAAGTCCGCCAGGCGCAGGCCCTGGGCGCCAATATCGGCGCACAGCAATATTCGCAGGACTTCGAGCTGGAGGCCGATGCCCTGGGCGCCGAGATTGCCTTGCGCGCCGGGTTCGATCCGGTCAGGGGGGCTGCCTTCTTCGACCGGCTGCCGGACCCCGGCCAGGGCTTCGGCAACACCCATCCCGCCAATGCGATGCGCAAGGAACTGGTGGCCGAAACCGTGCGCCGCCTGACCGGCGGTTGATCCAGGTCAAGGCCATGCGATCCGGCCTCTGCCACCCTTGGCGCATCTGCGACAGGAGGAACGGCCCATGATCGGTTTCCCCGAAGCCCCCCGCGCCTGGGGTCTGACCCGCGGCATGGCGCGGATGCTGGGTCTCAGCCTGCCGCAGGCGGTGGTCGAGGGCTGGCTATCGCGGGAAGAACTGGCGGCCTTGGTGCGGGCCTGTGACAGATGCGCATCCCAGGGCAGCTGCGATCGTCTGTTGTCTCAGCCCGGGCCGGCTGCCGGCGTGCCGGGTTTCTGCCCCAACAAACCGGGGCTTGAGGCTCTGGCCCCGCTCTGACCCCTTCCTGCCGGCTTGACCCTTGCTCCGGTCGGGGCGACAAGGGCCGATGATCCGCATCGACGATGTCCTGAGCGACCGCGGCTCGCGCTATGCCGCCTCGGGTGGCCCGGTGCAGGGCCGCGCCGGGGCCGAAGCCTTCATCGCCACGCTGAAGCGCGAGAAACGCTTCGCCAAGGCCACCCACAACAGCTGGGCGCTGCTGTCATCGACCGAGGGTCCGCTGAAGAACGACGACGGCGAAAGCGGGGCCGGCGCCGTCATCCTGCGGATGCTTGAGCGCGAAGGGTTGCAGGATTTCGTCGTGGTCGTGACCCGCTGGTATGGCGGCGTCCATCTGGGCGGCGACCGCTTTGCCCATGTCGTCACCTGCGTCCGCGCCCTGCTGGACGCAAAGCGCGCCGGCGGCTAGCCTTTCCCTTGGGGAGAGGGAGGAACGGATGGATTTCCTGCAATCGGAAGCGCGCCGCTTCTGGAACACGGTGCTGTGGAGCTGGCAAGGCTGGTCCGCCGCCTGGGCCAGCGAAAAGACCCTGCGGCAATGGACGCTTCTCAACATCGCCTCGGCCGCGCTGGCCTGCTCGCTGGACCTCACCCCCGGCGAACGCGCGCTGATCCTGGCGCTTGGCCTTCTGGTGCTGGCGGCCGAACTTCTGAACACCGCCATCGAGGAGACGGTGAACTACCTCTCGACCGACACGCATCCCCTGGCCAAGAAAGCCAAGGACTGCGGCAGCGCCGGGGTGGCGCTGGCGGCCTTGGCCGGCGGGGTGGCCTGGGTCGTGGTGCTGGTGGGGTAGCGGGAACAGGGCCGCACCCGTCCTGATCCGCCACCAGCACGAAAGCCTCCAGCCCCTCGGCATGGCTGACGCCTTCCCCCGGCAGCTTTTGGAACATCTGTTGAAGGGCGGTCGTTTCCCTGTGGATGAACCAGTCGGGCAGGCGGCACTCGTGATCGGCCTGCGTTGCCCGGTTCAACCCCAGTATTGCGGCAAGATCCGGGTGACAGCGGGTCGGATGGTCAGCGATGGCCCGGCACCGGCCGTCCCGGCTCAGACCCGCCGGCCCCAAAGGTCATATTCCCCGGCCTCGTCGACCTCGACAGTGACGATGTCGCCGGGGGCCAGCCCCTCGAAGCCTGCGTCGATGAACAGGTTGCCGTCGATCTCGGGCGCGTCGGCCTTGGTGCGGCAGGTGGCGCCGTCTTCATCGACCTCATCGACGATGACCTCCAGCCGGGTGCCCACCTTGGCCGCCAGCTTCGCCTCGGAGATGGCCTGGGCCTTCTCCATGAAGCGATTGTAGCGGTCTTCCTTGACCTCTTCGGGCACATGGTCGGGCAGAAGGTTCGACCGCGCGCCCTTGACGTTCTCGTAGCGGAAGGCGCCCACCCGATCCAGCTGCGCCTCGTCCATCCAGTCCAGCAGGGTCTGGAATTCTTCCTCGGTCTCGCCCGGATAGCCGACGATGAAGGTCGAGCGCAGCACGATCTCGGGGCAGTCGCGGCGCCAGGCGGCAATCTCGTCCAGCGTGCGGGCGGCGGCGGCGGGTCGGGCCATCCGGCGCAGCGTGTCGGGGTGGGCATGCTGGAAGGGGATGTCGAGATAGGGCAGGATCAGCCCCTCGGCCATCGCCGGGATCAGCTCGCGCACATGCGGATAGGGGTAGACGTAGTGCATCCGCACCCAGGCGCCCAGACTGCCAAGGTCACGGGCCAGCGAAAGGATCGGGAACTTTTCCTCGCGCCCCTTCCAGTCGGTGCCATAGGCGCTGGTGTCCTGAGAGATCACCAGCAGTTCTTTCACCCCGGCCTGCACCAGCTTTTCCGCCTCGCGCAGCACGGCTTTCGCCGGGCGGCTGGTCAGGCCGCCGCGCATGTCGGGGATGATGCAGAACTTGCACTTGTGGTCGCAGCCTTCCGCGATCTTCAGATAGCTGTAGTGCCGCGGCGTCAGGCTGACGCCGCTGGCGGGCAGCAGGTCGATGAAGGGATCGGGGGCCGGCGGCACCGCCAGATGCACAGCATCCAGCACGGATTCGTATTGATGCGGGCCGGTGACGGCCAGAACCCTGGGGTGCTGGCCGGTGATGTATTCCGGCTCCGCCCCAAGGCAGCCGGTAACGATGACGCGGCCATTGGCGCTGATCGCCTCGCCGATGGCGTCCAGACTCTCGGCCCGGGCGGAATCGAGGAAGCCGCAGGTGTTGACGATGACGGCATCGGCGCCCTGGTAATCGGGGCTGATCGCATAGCCCTCGGCCCGCAGGCGGGTCAGGATACGCTCGGAATCCACCAGCGCCTTGGGGCAGCCGAGGCTGACCATGCCGATGGTCGGCTGGCCTTCCCGCCGCGTGTCGGGGACAGTGGCGCGGGCAAGATCGGGGCGAAGGATCGGCGGGCTTTGCGACATGGGGCGGCATATAGCGCAAGCCCGCGGCCACAGGAAGGGCGCTGACGCGCTCCGAACGGGGGGCTGCCGCCGCGTTCCCTGTCCATGGGGGCTAGCGGAAGTGCGGGCGGCGGGCGTCGCCGTCGGGGGCGCTTCGCCCCCCGAACCCCCAGAGGATATTTGCGCCAAAGTGAAGGGGGCAGTTTTGCGCGGCGACCGGGCGTCCGGCCCCTGCCCCTTCCTTTGCCCGGAAGGTCTTTCCGGGTTTGTCGGCGACAGGACGCCGTAGGGGATGCCAAGCCGCTGGCCGCTTCCGTCACGACGACGTGCCACCGCATCGCGACCATCTTCCCGACCGGGCTGGGCTCAGGTTCCGAAGAAGCGCGCCAGATCGTCGATCCAGCCGTCAAGGAAGCCGTCGAACCGCGCGTTCGGCTGGCGTTTCTCCAGCGTGCGCGCCATCGGATCGGCGGCGCGGATCGCGCTGCCGGTCAGTTCCTCCAGCACGGCATGGCCGCAGAAGGGGACATGAACCTCGGAATAGCCGCCCTCATGCACCAGCACCAGGCGGCCGGCGCAAAGATCGGCCGCCGCCTGCTTCACCCTTGCGGTCATCAGGCGGAAGGTCTCGGCCGTGGCCAGCATCCGGCCAAGGGGATCGAAGGCCGAGGCATCATAGCCGCAGGCCACCACGATCACATCGGGCCGGAACCCGTGCAGCGCCGGCAGGACGATCCGGTCCATAGCGGCAAGATAGCCCTTGTGGCCTGTGCCGGGCGGCAGCGGGATGTTGATGTTGCTGCCCGCCGCCCCACGCACATCGGCCGCCCCGGTGTCCAACGGATAGTTCGCCTCCTGATGCAGGCTGATGGTCAGGACATCGGGATCGTCCAGAAAGATCGCCTCGGTCCCGTTGCCGTGATGCACGTCCCAATCCACCACGGCAAATCGCGCGGCGCGGCCTTCGGCGCGGGCCGCGTGGATGGCGATGGCGATATTGGCCAGAAGGCAGAAGCCGTTCGGCCAGTCCGGCAGGCAATGGTGCCCCGGCGGGCGCGACAGGGCATAGGCGTTGGCCACCTCGCCCGCCAGCACCGCGCGCAGCGCCTGCACCGCAAGGCCGGCCGACAGCGCCGCAATCTCATAGCCGCCGGGGCCGAAGGGCGTGCGCAGGCCCAATTCGCCGCCGCCGGCATCCGAGGTGGCCTTGAAGGCCTGCAGATAGCTGGCCGGATGGACCCGGGCCAGGTCCTCTTGGCTGGCGGCCTCGGCCGATCCGGTGCGCATTTCGCGCCAGAGGCCGGAAACCTCGGCCAGATTCTTCAGGCGCCGCTTGGTCTCTGGGTTCTCGGGCAGGCCTGCCGGCAAGGGCTGGACAAAGCCGCCCACCGGCAGGGTCAGCGCGTAGTTGCCGCCGCCATGCCAGAAGCAGCGTTCGTCCCAGAAGAATGCGGTGGTCATCATGGCCCTCCTTGTGGCACCCCGGTTTGACACGGGGTGCGGCAGAGGTCAAAGGTCGGCCATGGCCCGCCCTGCCCTGCCCGACCTTTCCGCCCTTGCCCGCCCCGGCGCAGAGATTGCCGTGCGGGTCACGCCCAATGCGCGGCAGCCGGCCCTTCTGCCGGGCGAGCCGGTCCGCATCGCGGTGACGGAAGTGCCCGAGAACGGCCGGGCGACGGCGGCCGCGCAGGAGATGCTGGCGCGGGCGATGGGGGTGGCGAAATCGCGGCTGGTCCTTTTGCGCGGTGCAACCTCACGCGACAAGGTGTTCCGGCTGGAATAGGTGACGCCCCGGATCAGGGCGCGCCGGGCCGGAACGGCGCGCTTTCGGACAACCGCTCGTCCAGAAGCCGCGCCAGACGCCCGGCCCCGATGTCGGGCAGGACCAGGTCGCGCGTTGCTTCGACCAGGGCGGCATCCCGGTTCTGCCGCCCCAGACCGGACAGGAAACCGGCCAGATACAGCCTTTGCTCGACAGCGGGGCAGGCATCCAGGGCGCGCACCGCCTGCGCCAGATCATCATGCAGCGCGGCCGGATCGGCGATGACCTCGCCCTCGGCCAGCCAGCCCCCGGCCCGGCCCGGCAGAAGTGACAGGATCGCCCGCTGGAAGGCGGCCAGCCCGGCCAGCGGCTTTTCCGCGAAACCGTCGGCACCCGCCGCCAGGGCGGGGCCGCGCCCGTCCGGGTCCCCGCTCATCCCCAGCAGGACCGGGCGCGCCGGCGTTGCCGCCAGCTGGCGGATCAGATCCTCGCCGCGACCATCGGGCAGGCCAAGATCGATCAGCACCACATCGGGGCGATAGACGCGCAGATGCGCGCGGGCCTGCTCCAGCGTGCCGGTCCGGCGCAACCGCGCGCCCGAGCGCAGGCTGAGCAGGCGCAGCGCGTCCGAGGCAAAACGGCTGTCCTCGACCGCCAGCAGGGTGATGCCCTGCAGCGGCAACCGACCCGTCACCGGCTGTGGCATCCGGGGTGCCAGCACCATGCGGTCCGGCAGCGGCGGCGGCGGGAGAGAGGGCATGGCAGCGGTCCCTTCTGGATGGCATTCCCCGACCCTAGCCGCAGCCCCATGAACGAAGGGTTAACCGCCGGCCGGCCCATGGCGGATTCCGGCTGGTTTCCGGCCGTCTGCGACGCGCAGGCCACTTGCCCCGCAGCGCGCCCGCGCCCATAAGGCGGCAAAGCCAGCCCGAAGGAGCCGCCATGATCGGACGACTGAACCATGTGGCCATCGCCGTGCCCGACCTCGAGGCCGCCTCGGCGCAATACCGCAACACTCTGGGTGCCACCGTGGGCGCGCCGCAGGACGAACCCGCGCATGGCGTCACCGTGGTCTTCATCGACCTGCCGAACACCAAGATCGAACTGCTCTACCCCCTTGGCGATGCCTCGCCGATCGCCGGGTTTCTGGAAAAGAACCCCTCGGGCGGCATCCACCACATCTGCTACGAGGTCGATGACATCCTTGCCGCGCGCGACCGGCTGAAGGCACAGGGCGCCCGCGTCCTTGGCACGGGCGAGCCGAAGATCGGCGCCCATGGCAAGCCGGTGCTGTTCCTGCACCCCAAGGATTTCAACGGCTGCCTTGTCGAACTGGAGCAGGCATGACCATCACCGGCGCGATTGTCCTCTTTGCGGTGTTCTGGTTCCTGACCTTCTACATCGTGTTGCAGGTCCGGACCCGAACCCAGGCCGAATCGGATGAAGGAGTCGTGCCCGGCACCCCGCCCGGCGCCCCGGCGGTCGAGGATGTCGGCCGCAGCGCCAGGATCGCCACGCTCTATGCCACCGGGATCTGGGCGGTGGTGGTGGCCATCATCATGTCGGGCTGGATCACGCTGGCCGACATCGATTTCTTCCACCGCCTCGGCTTTCACCACCTGGACTAGCGCCCCGACGCCACCAGCCGGTGGAAAAGATGGGTGAAGGTCGCCACGCCCAGCACCGGCACCGCCAGATTCACCAGCGGAATCACCAGCGGCATCGACATCAGCGTGCCGGCCAGCCAGATCGCCCCGAAGTTGCGCTTGCGCAGCGCCTTGGCCTCATCGGGCGGCAGACGGCGCAGCGCCACCGACATGAAATACTCGCGCCCCAGCAGCAGCCCGTTCAGCCCCCAGAAGGCAACGGTGTAGAAAGGCCCGGTCCAGGGCAGCAGGAACACCAGCCCCAGCACGTTGACCAGAAGGATCAGCCCCAGCAGGTTCAGGGTCTCGATCAGGGCTGAACGATTGTCGGCGCCGGGGGCGGGCGGCAGCCAGGGATAGTGCCTTGCCTCCACCGCCTCGGCCACGGAATCGGTGAAAAGCCCGGAAAAGGCCCCCGCCACCGGCACCATCAGGAAGACCGACAGGCCCAGCATGAACAGAAGCGAGGCCCAGCCAAGAACGCTGTGCAGCCCCTCGACGGTGCCGACCCAAGGGATGTCGACCGCATCCGGCGTCAGCGCCTGAATGGCCATCAGGAACAGCGCATAGACGCCGAAGAGAAGCGCCAGCGCCAGGGCGATCCCCAACAGGATCACCCGCAGGAAACGCCCGTCCCCCAACTGGCCCAGCGCCTTCAGGAAGTCGTTGAAGATCACGCTGCGGCCCAGGTCACGACCCGCGCCAGGTCAGGCCGCGGCCGGTCGGGGCCGTCGGCGGGCGGGGTGCCGATGTGGATGATGCCGGCCACGATCTCCTGCGGCGCGCAGCCGAAGGCTTGGGCGCGGAACTGCGCATCATGCGCAGGCCAGCCGGTCAGCCAGCAGGCGCCCCAGCCCGCCGCCGTCGCCGCATTGACGATGTTCATGCACAGCGCACCCGCCGAGAGGAGTTGTTCCACCGCGGGCACCTTGCCCTCCCTGGGCGAGGCGATCACCACCACCGCCAGCTGGCCCAGGTCGTACTGGCCACGCCCCTTGGCGATCTTCTCCTCCTCCCCGGTCTCGCGCGCCCGCGCCTCGGCCAGATCGGCCAGCCGCGCGAAGGCGGGCTTTTCGATCACCACCAGCCGCCAGGGCTCCAGCTTGCCATGATCGGGCACCCGCAGCGCCACGGTCAGAATCTCTTCCAGCTCGGCCCGCGCCGGCACCGGGGCGGTGAACAGCTTGGCCGGGCGGGAACGCCGGTTGCCGAGAAAATCGAGGGCGGCCTGATTGCGGGCGGGCATGGTCAACTCCGGAACGGTTCGCGCTGAAAGCTAATGCGCCCCGCCCGCCCGCACCAGCCCCGCCCGCAGCCAAATTGCGCGGCTGCCGCCGCATGCCTTTTTCGTTCGGGCCGGTGACGGGACCTGTGGCCTGCCTTGCCGGCGGGGGCAGTCTGCCCCCGAATGGGATTTGTCTTCAACAAATCCCAACCCCCTGAGGATATTTTCATTCTGAAAGAAGCGGCCTCTTTCAGAACAGCAAATATCCCCGCCGGAGGCACGCCATCGCCGGTTGCGTGCCTGCACGCAGAGGCGAGAAACAGCAATGCGCCTACAAAGGCGCTCAATTCAGCGACGGATCGGCGGCAAAGCGGGTCAGGCGGGTCAGGTCCGAGAGGCGCTCCTTCTGGCGGCCCGAGGCATCGAAGTTCCCCGGTGCCAGCCAGGCGCGGAAGGCCTCGGACAGCGCCGGCCAGTCCTCGCAGGTCACCGCGAACCAGGCGGTGTCGCGGTTGCGGCCCTTCACCACCAGATGGTTGCGAAAGACCCCCTCATAGCTGAAGCCCAGCCGCTGCGCCGCCCGGCGCGAGGGCAGGTTCAGCGCGTTGCACTTCCATTCATAGCGGCGGTAGCCGGCGCGAAAGGCCCAGTCCATCATCAGCCACATCGCCTCGGTCGCGGCAAGGCCGCGCTGCATCTCGGGCGCGATGCAGATATGGCCGACCTCGATCGATCCCGCATCGGGCGCGATGCGCAGATAGCTGGCGATGCCGCCGCAATGCCCCGTCGCCCGGTCGCGCAGCACGAAAAAGCGCGGGTCTTCCGCCGCCTCGCGCTCTTTGGCCCAACGGTGATAGGCCCCGGCCGACACGAAGGGTCCGTAGGGCATGTAATCCCACAGGGCCTCATGTCCGGCAAAGGCGCGATGCAGGTCGGCGGCATGGCCATCGGCGGACAGGGGTTCAAGCCGGACCACGCCGCCTTCAATCGCCTCATGCCCCGGGCGCGGCGGCGGCGTCCAGTTCCTCACTTCGCGGCCAAGTCTTGCCTCGTCACTCACGCTGCGCTCCTCCCGGTCTATACCGTCAGGCTATGCCGGGCAGAGGCCGGGCCGCAAGGGTCGGTCAGAAGCGGAAGTCCTTCGGATAGCTGTGGATGCCGTCGAAATCCTCCTTGCCCAAAGGCACCCCTGCCGCCCGCAGCGCGGCATAGCCCATGGTGACATGAAAGAAGAAATTCGGCAGGCCGAAGAGATACAGGAACTGCTCTGCCGTCTGGTCGATATCGGCAAAGCCAGCGCGGTGACTGATCACCCGTGCCTCGGCGCCCTCGAACTCGGCCGGTTTCATCGACCCAAGCGTGGCGCGCGCCACCGCCAGCCTTGGGCCAAGGTTCTCGGGCAGGTCCGGCACCTCGCGCCCGGCCAGCGGGCAGGCGACGCGCAAGGAAAGGCCCGCGGCAATGGCGAATTGCGCGCGGGCCGGGAAGGCATCGGCGATCTGCGCATCCAGCGCATCCGGCCCCGCGACCGCCACCATGTCGCTGATGCGCGACAGGTAATGGCGGAAGACGGGGACCGAAGCCTGATACATCAGCTTTCCTTCGGCACCACCCTCAGGTTCAGCTCCCGAAGTTGCTGAAGCGTCGGGTCCGAAGGCGCGTTCATCAAAAGATCCTCGGCGCGCTGGTTCATCGGGAACATGATGACCTCGCGGATGTTCGTCGTATCGGCCAGCAGCATCACCAGCCGGTCGATGCCCGCCGCACAGCCGCCATGCGGCGGCGCCCCGTATTTGAACGCCTTGACCATGCCGCCAAAGCGCTTGTCGACTTCACTGTTCGGATAACCCGCCAGTTCAAACGCCTTGTACATGATTTCCGGCTTGTGGTTGCGGATGCCGCCCGAGATCACCTCATAGCCGTTGCAGGCCAGGTCATACTGATAGGCGTAGACCTCCAGCGGATCGCCGTTCAGCGCCTCAAGCCCGCCCTGCGGCATCGAGAAGGGGTTGTGGCTGAAGTCGATCTTGCCCTCGTCGGTCTTCTCATACATCGGGAAGTCGACGATCCAGGCAAAGCGGAAGCTGTCCTTCTCGGTCAGGCCCAGTTCATTGCCGATCTCGTTGCGCGCCTTGCCGGCGACCGACTGGAACACCTCGGGCTTGCCGGCCAGAAAGAAGACGGCATCGCCCTCGGCCAGACCCAGTTCCACCCGGATCGCCTCGGTCCGCTCCGGCCCGATGGCCTTGGCGATGGGACCGGCGGCCTCGGTAGAGCCATCCTCGGCCTTGCGCCAGAAGATGTAACCCATGCCCGGCAGGCCCTCTTTCTGGGCGAAGGCGTTCATGCGGTCGGCGAACTTGCGGCTGCCGCCGGTGGGGGCGGGAATGGCGCGAACCTCGGTGCCCTCGTTCTGCAACACATTGGCGAAGATCGCAAAACCGCTGCCGCGGAAATGCTCGGACACGTCCTGCATCCTGATCGGGTTGCGCAGGTCGGGCTTGTCCGACCCGTACCATTTCAGGCTGTCGCGATAGGCGATGCGCGGCCAGTCGGCATGAACCTTGCGGCCCTTGCCGAAAGCCTCGAACAGCCCCTGCAGCACCGGCTGCACGGCGGCAAACACGTCTTCCTGCGTCACGAAGGACATCTCGATGTCCAACTGGTAGAAATCGGTCGGAGAGCGGTCCGCACGCGGGTCTTCATCGCGGAAGCAGGGCGCGATCTGGAAATAGCGGTCGAACCCCGCCACCTGAATCAACTGCTTGAACTGCTGCGGCGCCTGCGGCAGCGCGTAGAACTTGCCCGGATGCAGGCGCGACGGCACCAGGAAGTCGCGCGCGCCCTCCGGGCTGCTGGCGGTGATGATCGGGGTCTGGAACTCGTTGAAACCCTGATCCCACATCTTGCCCCGCAGCCAGCGCACCACGTTGGAGCGCAGCATCATGTTCTGATGCATGCCCTCGCGGCGCAGATCAAGGAAGCGATAGGTCAGCCGGGTCTCCTCGGGGTAGTCCAGCTCGCCAAAGACCGGCAGCGGCAACTCGTCCGCCTGGCCCAGCACCTCGACCTCGGTCGCATAGACCTCGATCTCGCCGGTCGGGATCTTGCTGTTCACAAGGCTGGCGTCCCGCGCCTTCACCCGGCCGTCGATGCGGATCACCCATTCGGCCCGCACCTTCTCCAGCCCCGCAAAGGCCGGGCTGTCGCCATCGCACAGCACCTGGGTGATGCCGTAGTGGTCGCGCAGGTCGATGAACAGCACGCCGCCATGGTCGCGCACCCGGTGAACCCAGCCCGAAAGCCGCACGGTCTCGCCCACATGGGCCTTGTTCAGCGCCGCACAGGTATGGCTGCGGTAGACATGCATCCTCATTCCCCTTCCGAGGGTTCGATCTTCCATCGCGCCGATACACTCCGGGGCGATGGACAAGTCAACCCCGCCTTGGCGCCTGTGGCCGATGTCGCTGCCTCCGGCGGGGATACTTCATTCTGAAAGAAGCATGAGAGCCGCTCCTGCCCCTTCATCTTGGCAGAAATATCCCGGGAGCCGGGGGCTGGCCCCCGGCGCTAGCCGGCCCAGACCGCCGGGATCAGCCCGCGCAGCGCATTGCCGACCCAAAGCCGGACCTGCGGCAGGTCTTCCGCCCGCAACACCTCTTCGGGGCAGCCAAGCTCGGCCCGCAGCACGCCGGGCAACAGGCCCGAGGACAAGGGCGGCGTCCGCATCCCCTGCCCGCGGTCGAAGAAGACGGTGGTGATGGTGCCCTCGGTCACCTCGCCGCGTTCGTTCAGGAACAGGACCTCGTCCAGCCCTGGCGCCAAAGCCGCCCGTGCGGCGTCCTGCGCCTCGCGCCGGGTCGATTTCACCGTCAGCCACGGGTCGCCCGAACAGACCGCCGCCGCCGCCGGCCCGACCCGCCACTCGGCCCGCGCCGGCGGCAGATCGGCCACCTGCCACTCTGCCGCACCGGCAGCATCCACCGTCAGCCTGACGCGCGCCGGCACGGCAGGCAGCGCAACGTCGCAGTCCCAGTCGAATTCGCCCCCGGGCCGGGCCCAGCCAAGCCGTTGCCGCGACCGGCGCAGCCGTTCGATATGCAGAAGGATGCGGGGAAACCGCTCCCCGTCCCACAGCATCGTCTCGATCAGCCTCAGCCCCGGCTGACGGCCGCCTTCACGAAGCGCGCTTTCCACAGCGCCTCCTCCCATTCGCCTGCCGCGGTGGAGCCATGGGTCAGCGCCCCGCCCACATTCATCACGATGCGGTCGCCCGTGACCGAAAGCGTGCGGATCGCCACCGAGAAATCCGATGCGCCATCCGGCCCCATCCATCCTGCCGCCCCGCAATAGATGCCGCGCGGGTGGCGCTCCACCTCGCGGATGATCTCCATCGCCCGGATCTTCGGCGCCCCGGTGACAGATCCGCAGGGAAACAGCGCCGCCATCAGCCCGGGCAGCGTGGCGGGCGCCGCAAGCCGGCCCTCGACGGTCGAGGTCATCTGATGCACCGTCGAATAGGTCTCGATGGCGTAAAGCGCCGGAACCCTGACCGATCCGACCTGCGCCAGCCGCGAGATATCGTTGCGCAGAAGATCGACGATCATCAGATTCTCGGCCCGGTCCTTCACCGAGGCCGCCAGATCCGCCACCAGCGCCGCATCCGCCGCCGCATCGGCGCCGCGCGGGCGGGTGCCCTTCATCGGCCGCGTCTCGATCCGGCCCCCGGCCTCGGTGCGGAAGAACAACTCGGGAGACCGCGAGACGATCACCGGCCCCACGCCAAGATCGACATAGGCGCCATGGCCCACCGCCCCGGTGCGCCGGAAGGCCCCGTAAAGCCCCAGAGGCGTGCCCGAGACCAGCCCGGCCGCCATCGGGAAGGTCAGGTTGACCTGATAGCAGTCGCCCGCCGCGATATAGTCAAAGACCTTGCGCGCCGCATTGCCGTAGGCCCGCCGCCCCACCACCGGCTCGGGCGCGGTCATCGTGGTGCCGCGCCCTTCTTCGGCCGCCCGCTCCAGCACGGCATCGGCCGCCTGCGGCCCGTCGAAGACGCCGAACAGCACCAGCGGGCCGGTGCGCCGCCGTGGCATCAGCCGGGCCAGCTTCGGCTCCAGCGCATAGCCGGCCTCATAGGCGATATAGCCCGCAACCCATGCACCTGCGGCCCGGCACGCCTCGGCCTGCGCCAGCGCCCGGCCCACCTCGGCCGGGGCATGGGCGGCAATGACCTGACGCGGCGCTGCAAACAGCGCCGGCCGGCCCATCGGTCCATGTTCGACAAGGATCACTGCACGCTCCCGGTTCCCCGTTCCGCATTACGCCGCGCCGCCCCCCCGCGCCAGAGGCTTTCCCGACCCTGGCGTCCCGGAATGCGACGCAGCCGAAGCCCGTAGGACCAAAATCCTTCGCAGGATTCCGGCAAGTTTCTTCCGGCAAACCTGCCTCCGGCGCCCGGCCCGTTTCGCCCTTGCGCACCCGCCGCCGATCTCTATAACCCCGGCAGATTTGCGCACAGTCAGGGGGCCGCCATGCCGAAAAGAACCGACATCCAGTCGATCATAATCATTGGCGCCGGTCCCATCGTCATCGGTCAGGCCTGCGAATTCGACTACTCCGGCGCCCAGGCCTGCAAGGCGCTGCGCGAGGAAGGCTACCGCGTCATCCTGGTGAACTCGAACCCCGCCACGATCATGACCGATCCGGGGCTGGCCGATGCCACCTATATCGAGCCGATCACCCCCGAAGTGGTGGCGAAGATCATCGAGAAGGAACGCCCCGACGCCCTTCTGCCCACCATGGGCGGGCAGACCGGGCTGAACACCGCGCTGGCGCTGGCTGACATGGGTGTGTTGGATAAGTTCAAGGTAGAGCTGATCGGAGCCAAGCGTGACGCCATCGAAATGGCAGAAGATCGCAAGTTGTTCCGCGAGGCGATGGACCGGATCGGGCTGGAGAACCCCAAGGCGACCATCGTTGCCGCGCCAAAGGTGAACGGCCGCTTCGACATCGCCTCGGGCGTGGCGCAGGCGCTGCGCGATCTGGAACACATCGGCCTGCCCGCCATCATCCGCCCCGCCTTCACCCTTGGCGGCACCGGCGGCGGCGTCGCCTACAACCGCGACGACTATGAAGCCATCGTGAAATCCGGCCTCGAGGCCAGCCCCGTCGCCCAGGTTCTGGTCGATGAGTCGCTGCTCGGCTGGAAGGAATACGAGATGGAAGTCGTGCGCGACCGCGCCGACAACGCCATTATTGTCTGCTCGATCGAGAACGTCGATCCGATGGGCGTCCATACCGGCGATTCCATCACCGTCGCCCCGGCGCTGACCCTGACCGACAAGGAATACCAGATCATGCGCAACGGCAGCATTGCCGTCCTGCGCGAGATCGGGGTCGAGACCGGCGGCTCCAACGTGCAATGGGCGATCAACCCGGCGGACGGCCGCATGGTGGTGATCGAGATGAACCCCCGCGTGTCGCGCTCCTCCGCGCTGGCCTCCAAGGCCACCGGCTTCCCGATTGCCAAGATCGCGGCCAAGCTCGCCATCGGCTACACGCTGGACGAGCTGGACAACGACATCACAA
The DNA here is from genome assembly GCA_934500835.1 of uncultured Paracoccaceae bacterium. Lineage (GTDB taxonomy): Bacteria > Pseudomonadota > Alphaproteobacteria > Rhodobacterales > Rhodobacteraceae > Pseudogemmobacter. Next base: position 648,490 of record CAKSTR010000001.1, read on the forward strand.
AAGTGACACCGGCCAGCTTTGAACCCTCAATAGATTATGTGGTCACCAAGATCCCGAGGTTCGCTTTTGAAAAGTTCCCCGGATCGGAACCGAACCTGACCACCGCCATGAAGTCGGTGGGCGAGGCCATGGCCATCGGCCGCACCATCCATGAATCGCTGCAAAAGGCGCTGGCCTCGCTTGAGACCGGCCTGACCGGCTTTGACGAGATCGCCATCCCCGGCGCACCCGACCGCGCCGCCGTGTCGAAGAAGCTCTCCGAAGTCACCCCCGACCGGCTGCGCGTGATCGCGCAGGCCATGCGCTTCGGCTTCTCGGATGACGACATTCAGGCCATCACCGCCTTCGACCCCTGGTTCCTTGCCCGCATCCGCGAAATCGTCGATGCCGAAGCCCGCATCCGCAAGGACGGCCTGCCCGTCACCACCGAAGGTCTGCGCAAGCTCAAGATGATGGGCTTCACCGATGCCCGTCTGGCCAACCTCACCGGCCGCGATGAGGCCCAGGTCCGCCGCGCCCGCAAGAACCTTGGCGTCCGCGCCGTCTTCAAGCGCATCGACACCTGCGCCGCCGAGTTCGAGGCCCAGACGCCCTACATGTATTCCACCTACGAAGCCCCGGCGATGGGCGATGTGGAATGCGAATCCCGGCCCTCTGCAGCGAAAAAGGTCGTCATCCTTGGCGGCGGCCCCAACCGCATCGGTCAGGGGATCGAGTTCGACTATTGCTGCTGCCACGCCTGTTTCGCGCTGACCGCGGCGGGCTATGAGACCATCATGGTCAACTGCAACCCCGAGACCGTTTCCACCGACTACGACACCTCGGACCGGCTGTATTTCGAGCCGCTGACCCTTGAGCATGTCCTTGAAATCCTGCGGGTGGAGCAGGAAAACGGCACCCTTCACGGGGTCATCGTGCAATTCGGCGGCCAGACCCCGCTGAAGCTGGCGAACGCCCTGCACGAGGAAGGCATCCCGATCCTCGGCACCACCCCCGATGCCATCGACCTTGCCGAAGACCGCGAACGCTTCCAGCGCCTCCTGCAGGACCTCGGCCTGAAGCAGCCCCACAACGGCACCGCCCGCAGCCGTGACGAGGCCTTCGCCGTGGCCAGGGATGTCGGCTACCCGCTGGTCATCCGCCCGTCCTTCGTCCTTGGCGGCCGCGCGATGGAGATCGTCCGCTCTGACGAGCAGCTGGAACGCTACATCACCACCGCCGTGCAGGTCTCGGGCGACAGCCCCGTCCTTCTGGACAGCTACCTCTCCGGCGCGGTCGAGGTTGACGTGGATGCCCTGTCGGACGGCCGGAACGTCCATGTCGCCGGCATCATGGAACATATCGAGGAAGCCGGCGTCCATTCCGGCGATTCCGCCTGCTGCCTGCCGCCGCACCACCTTTCGGCCGAAACCGTCGAGGAACTCAAACGCCAGACCGTCCAGATGGCCCGCGCCCTGAACGTGGTCGGGCTGATGAACGTGCAATTCGCCATCAAGGACGGCGTGATCTACGTCCTCGAGGTGAACCCGCGCGCCTCGCGCACCGTGCCCTTCGTCGCCAAGGCCACCGATTCCGCGATCGCCTCGATCGCCGCGCGCCTGATGGCGGGCGAGCCGCTGTCGAACTTCCCCGCCCGCGCGCCCTATCCGCAGGGCGTCGGCCCCGACACGCCGCTGCCGCTGATGGACCCGATGACGCTGGCCGATCCGAACACGCCCTGGTTCAGCGTCAAGGAGGCGGTGCTGCCCTTCGCCCGCTTCCCCGGCGTCGACCCGCTTCTGGGGCCGGAAATGCGCTCGACGGGCGAGGTGATGGGCTGGGACCGCACCTTCCCGCTCGCGTTCCTCAAGGCCCAGATGGGCGCCGGCATGACCCTGCCCGAGCAGGGCCGCGTCTTCCTGTCGGTCAAGGATTCCGACAAGAGCGAAGACCTCGCCGCCGCCGCCAAGGACCTGATTTCCCTTGGCTTCCAGATCGTCGCCACCAAGGGCACCGCGCAATGGCTGGCCGGCCACGGAGTGCCCAGCGAAAGCGTCGCCAAGGTCTATGAGGGCCGCCCCAACATCGTCGACCGGCTGAAGAACGACGAAATCGCCATGGTGATGAACACCACCGAAGGCACCCAGGCCATCAGCGACAGCCGCGACATCCGCCGCGTCGCCCTGATGGACAAGATCCCCTACTTCACCACCGCCGCCGCCAGCATCGCCGCCGTCGCCGCGATGAAGGCGCGGGGCGAGGGGTATGGGGTGCGGACTTTACAAGGATAGATTGTGCTGCAATCTTCTGACGAGAGGATTTTGCAATGCATTTGTGCTTCATTGATGAAAGCGGCACGCCTGCCAAGCTGGGTGCAGATGAGCCGCGCACATTTGCCATTGGTGCCGTCATCGTTCCGGAGACGGCATGGCATGGTGTTCAGGAAAAACTGATAGGACTAAAAGCGGCAACGAAGTATCACGGAGAGGTTAAATGGCGCTACTTCGCGCCCAACAACGCCGATAAGGAAAATCCGATGCGAGATTGGGCGCAACCCCAACGCGACGATTTTAGATCAGCGGTATTTAAGATAATAACGGAGCAACGATCAATCCGATTGATCGCATGCGTATGCCACTGCAGGTCTGCGTACATGCGCGCAGACATCAATAGCCAAGACGATATTTACTTCCGAACCTATAAGCCAATCACTGAGAGATTTCAGTATTTTCTGCAAGACATCTCGAGGACATCCGGCACCAACCATTGTGGGATTATCGTGGCGGATCACCGAGGCAGCAAAGACGATGCAAAGATGCGGCAGCAGCACGAGCGTTTAGTGATGGAAGCAGGCAAATTTACGTCGAAGTATACAAACTTTGTCGAAGGGCTTTTCTTTGCCCCCTCACACATGAGTGTCGGCATTCAACTCGCGGATATGGTGGCTGGCGCGACCTGGCGGGCATTCGAAAGAAATGACGCCAGTTTCTTCGACAAAATAAAGGGCTCATTCCGCGCGAAACCCAACGGGGACTTCGAAGGTTATGGCCTAGTCCGCTTCCCCACAAACTGGGTATAGACGCCGGGCAGAGCCGTAGCCCTGACGTGCAGTCTGACGCACTCCCGGCCCGACTAATGTAGTAGATTCCGGCTGACTAAGCAATGGGAACGGGAGCAAGTTTTACTGCGTAAGAGCAGACGCACAATGCCTCTTCGGTTTTAGGCCCCGCAGTGTTACGCGTCAGCCCATGCGACCTCGACCCCAGCCCGCCGGATGCCGTCGATCCACCCCTCACTCCTCAAACACCCCCTGCGCATCCCGCGCCGCCTTGACCAGCCGTTCCGCCGACCGCACGTCACCGTCCAGCGCGGCCCGGGCTGCCCGCCCTACCCGGCCCAGCGCCTTCAGTTGCGCCGCCCGCCGGGTCCGGCTTTCGCGCTCGGCCTCGAAGTAATCCACATCCTCCGGCCCCTTCACCACGCCCGCCAGCCGCGCGTGCATGAAGGCGGCCAGCACATCGGCCATCTTGGTCGTGTGTCCCAGACCAAGGCTGCGGAAGAAGCGCAGCACATCCGCCTCGACCCACATCGTCACCCGCTCTTTGCGGCCTGTGCCCGGCGTCTGCGCGATCTCGTGCCAGGCCTTCGGCACCGCCTCCGCGCCGGGGCTGGCGTCATGCAGCGCCTCTTCCAGACGGCGCAGCCGCTCGGCCATCTCGTGATAGTGTTTGCGGCGCTTGATTTCCCTTTGGGTCATGGCTTCACCTCCGCAGGCCATCCTGCGCCCAAGGCCCGCGAGATCCGGTAAACCCGGCGTGCGCACGCAGGTCTTACCCGCGTCTTACCCGCGTCATACGGGGATCATACCCGGTCTGACGCTTGACATCCCGCCCCGCATCCCCCATCTCCCCCCGGTCCGTCCGCCCGTGCCGCGTGAGCACCGAAGGGCCCGGACGAAAGGTTCCCACCATCACGCAGGGGCGCCGACGGCGCGCACGGCTGACCGCATTCGCGGTGGGCGAGGGCTGGCCGTCCCTCTGACGACGGAACGAAGATGACCACTTTCCAGGACCTCGGCCTTTCTGACAAGCTTCTGAAAGCCCTTGAGAAAACCACATTGAAGACCCCTACGCCCATTCAGGCGCAGGCCATTCCGCAGATCATGCAGGGCAAGGACCTGATGGGGCTGGCGCAGACCGGCACCGGCAAGACCGCCGCCTTCGGGCTGCCGCTCCTGCACCGGCTTCTGGACATCCCGCATCCTCCGGGGCCAAAGAACGTCCGCGCCCTGATCCTTGCCCCCACCCGAGAGCTGGCGCTGCAGATCAAGGAGAACCTTGAGACCTTCACAAAAGGCACTCATATCAAGGTGTTGATGGTCGTCGGCGGGGCCTCGCAGCTGAAACAGCAGCAGGCGCTGACCCGCGGGACCGACGTGCTGGTGGCCACTCCGGGCCGGCTGATCGACCATCTGGAGCAGGGCAATGTCAGCCTTGAGAAATGCGGCTACCTTGTCCTCGACGAAGCCGACCACATGCTGGACATGGGCTTCATCCACAGCCTGCGGAAGATCGCCAAGCATATTCCCCTCCGCCGTCAGACACTTATGTTCAGCGCGACCATGCCCAGGGACATTGACGAGATCGCCGACACCTATCTGCGCAATCCGGTCAAGGTGCAGGTCAACCCGCCCGGAAAGCCCGCCGAGAAGGTGACGCAAGGCGTGCATTTCATTCCCAACGGCGACAAGGCGCGTCTGCTTGAGGACTATCTGAAAAAGCACCCCGGCGAGCAGGCTCTGGTCTTCAGCCGCACCAAGCACGGTGCCGACAAGCTGGCCAAGACATTGGGCGGCTGGGGCTTCCGCGTCGGTGCCATCCACGGCAACCGCAGCCAGAACCAGCGCGACCGCATCCTGGCCGAGTTCAAGGCGGGTGAGGTCGACGTCCTGGTTGCGACCGACGTCGCCGCCCGCGGCATCGACATTCCCACCGTGCGCCATGTCTACAACCACGACATGCCCAACGTGCCGGAAAACTACGTCCACCGCATCGGCCGCACCGCGCGCGCCGGCGCGGAAGGATCGTCGATCAGCTTCTGCTCTCCGGCCGAGATGGTGGAACTGCAGGCCATTGAAAAGCTTCTCAAAAAGCCGCTGCCGATCCTGGGTGGCGCGCCTTGGGCGGCGGATGTGGTGGCTGCGGCGCCGCGTCCGGGCCAGAACCGTGGCCAGCGTCCGCAGGTCGGCGGGCGGCAGGGTCAGAAGATGTCGGCGAACCCGGCCAAGCAGAAAGCCCCTCGCCCGCAAGGGGCCGCCAAACCGCAAGGCGGCAAGCCGCAGGGTGCCCGGCCGCAGGGCCAGCGCCCCCAGGGTGGCCGGCCGCAGGGCGGCGGTCAGGCGCCGCGGCGCACCCCGGGCCGGGGCTGACGGGAACCCGAGGTCAGCGGCTCAGCTGACCTCGTCCTCAAGGTTCAGCTTCATGTCCAGAAGCACCTGCTGGATCGCCAGCGTCTCGCGCAAGAGCCGCTTGGCCTCGTTCGCCGAGATCCGGCCGTCGCTGATGGCCGAATTGTATTCGCTCATCAGCATGGCAAAACGCTGTGCCAGCGCCACCACGTCCTGATTGACGCCTTTCGAGGTGCTGTTGTGGCGCTCGGCGTCATAGCTGAGGGTGATCCCCTTCAGATCGGCCAGTGCCGAGGTGACATGTGGGAAACGTGCCGCCGCCTCAAGTTGGGCCACCACATCGACCGGCATGAAACGGTCGTCATGCTCGTCACTGTCGGAATAATAACGGCCCAGTGTCGCTTTGGACTTCCCCGTCAGCTCGCAGGCGGCCTCGATCCCGACGTCCTTGACCAGGGCTTCGGTGTGTTTCTTGAGGTAACTGGCGGCAGACATGGGTTTCTCCGGTAAGATCGTCGCGGGGTCGCGGGGAAATCGCGGCGGCATTTCCCATTAATCCGCCGCCGCGGGATTGTCATTGATAAACCTGTTCCGGGCAACCGGAACCGTAGCGAGTGGCCGGTGTCCCCAGCATCGGCTTTGGGTGGGGGCCGCCACATGCGTCAGGGACGGGTGGGCGGAGAGATTGTCTCATTGGCGTGACCCGTGAGGCTTTCGTCGGTTCGGTCGATCACCGGCAGACGAAAGACTGGCGGATAGCGTCTCCCCTGCCCCGTTTTCCGGGCGCTTGTCGCCAGTGCCACCGCAGGAAGGCGGGCCTCCACTCACTCGCGCGGCAGGCTTGCCAAGCCCGGCCGTCATTTGTAGGCAGCGCGGCATGGCAAAGCTGTATTTCCACTTCTCGACCATGAACGCGGGCAAGTCGACGCTGCTTCTGCAGGCGTCGCACAACTACCGCGAAGGCGGGATGGAGACCTATCTGATCACCGCCCAGTTCGACAACCGGGCCGGCGAAGGACGGATCGGCAGCCGGATCGGCATTGGCGAGCCAGCCGACACCTTCGCGCCGGGCGAGGACCTGTTCGCCAAGCTTCAGGCAAGGCTGGCTGAGGGGCCGGTGGCCTGCACCTTCATCGACGAGGCGCAGTTCCTGTCGAAAGAGCAGGTCTGGCAGCTGGCCCGGGCGGTCGATGATCTGAAAGTTCCGGTGATGTGCTACGGGCTGCGGGTGGACTTCCAGGGCAACCTCTTCCCCGGCTCGGCAGCACTTCTTGCCTGGGCCGACGAGATGCGCGAGGTCCGCACCATCTGCCATTGCGGCAAGAAGGCCACCATGGTCGTGCGCAAGGGGCCGGACGGGCAGGCGCTGAAGGACGGCGCGCAGGTGGTGATCGGCGGCAACGAGACCTACCAGAGCCTTTGCCGCAAGCACTGGCGCGAGGCTATGGGCGACTAGCCCGCGACGGGGCCGTCAGGGCCTGGCCTCCTCGGCCCTTGCCCGCATGGCGATCAGGATACCGGCGGCGGCGATCAACGCCATCCCGATCCACGCCACCCCGCCCAGGACCTCGCCCCAAAGCAGCCAGGTCCAGAAGGCCGAGGCCGGCAGGATGGTGTATTCCAGCACCGAAACCCGGCCCGCATCGGCGATCTGATAGGCCCGGATCGCCAGCCCCACCCCGATCAGCGACCCGACCGCCTGCACGGTGATCCAGAAGAAGGCATTGCCCGATGGCCAGACCGCCCCTCGCAGCAGATAGCCAAGCGGCCCCGCCGGCACCTCCACCGGAAGAAAGGTGAGTACCGCCATTCCGATTGCGCCCAGAACGCCAAGGCCCACGAAGAAGCCGGCCAGCAACGTCTCGGCAGTCTCATTGGCGCACCATTGCCGGGTCGCGATATTGCCCATCGCATAAAGCGCACCTGCCGCCACCGGCAGCAAGGCGGCCAGCGACTCCCCCTCTTGTGCCAATGGTCCCAGCACCAGGATCACACCCAGGAAGCCGATGGCAACGGCGGCAATGCGGTAAGGTCCGATCCGCTGGCGATAGACCAGCCCCGAGATCAGCAGGACGAAGATCGGCGCGGTGAAAAGGCCGGCCGCGACCACGGCCACCGGCAGGAAGCCAAGCGCGCCGAAATAGATCATGATGCCCACGCCGTGCAGGGCCGAGCGCGCAGTCACCCCGCCCCAGGACCTTGGCCAGAGCTTCAGGCCCATCAGCGGCGCCAATGCGATCAAAAGCGCCATCGCCAGCACCGACCGCGTCAGATGCAGCTGCCAGAGCCCGACCTCTTCCGAGATGCCAAGGACGAAATTGTCCGTAAAGCCGATGATCACCGCATAGCTGACGATCAGCCCGGCGGCGGCAATGGTTCTGTCGGGAGGCTGCGGGATCGTCATGGTCCTGTCGTCTTCGCTCTGGTCGACCGAATGAAGACTGTTAATGTGACACTCGCACGCCTGAATGCGACATGAAGGAGGGTTTCATGGGCTGGTTGCCGGATGAGTCTGGGCTGGAGAAATGTGCCGCCAACTATGCGCCGCTGACGCCGCTGTCCCATCTGCGACGCGCCGCCGAGATCTTCGCCCATCGTCCTGCGCTGGTGTGGAAATCGACGCGCCTCAGCTACGCCGAATACAGCCTGCGGGTCAGCCGGCTGGCCTCGGCCCTTGTGCGGCGTGGGGTGCAGCCGGGCGATGTGGTGGCCACGCTTCTGCCCAATATTCCCGCCCAGGCCGAGGCGCATTTCGGGGTGCCCGCCTGCGGAGCCGTGCTGAACACCATCAATATCCGGCTTGATGCCGATACCGTCGCCTATGCCTTCGGTCATGCGGGCGCGAAGATCGTCCTGTGCGACACCGCCTTCCTGTCCCTGGCGGAAGAGGCGATCCGGCGGATGGAGGGGGCTGCCCCGCAAATCGTCGAGGTCGTCGACCATGGTTTCACCGCCTCGGGTCATTACCTGACCTATGAAGATCTTCTGGCCGGCGGCGATCCCGGTTTCGACTGGATGATGCCGGCGGATGAATGGGAGTCGCTGGCGATCAACTACACCTCCGGCACCACCGGGCAGCCGAAGGGCGTGGTCTATCACCACCGCGGCGCCTATCTGGCCACCATGGCCAATGCGCTGGCCTGGCGGATGCAGACTTTCCCGGTCGTGCTGACCATCGTGCCGCTGTTCCACTGCAACGCATGGTGCCAGCCCTGGATGGTACCGATGCTGGGCGGCACGCTGGTCTGCTGCCGCGACGTTTCGGCAAAGGCCATCTACGACGCCATCGCAGACGAAGGTGTTACCCATTTCGGCGGCGCACCCATCGTGCTGAACATGATCGTCAACGCGAAACCCGAGGATCGCCGCCGCTTCGACCATATGGTCGAGGTCTTCACCGCCGGCGCCCCGCCGCCTGCCGCCACGCTTGCGGCGTTCGAACCCCTGGGCTTCAACGTCACCCAGGTCTACGGCCTGACTGAGACCTACGGCCCGGCGATGGAATGCCTCTGGCAACCCGATTGGCAGGACACCACCGGCGATGACCGCGCCGCCCTGAAGGCGCGGACCGGCGTGTCGATGGCGATGCTGGAGGGCGCTGCCGTCCATGACACGCAGGGCGCGCCCGTCCCCCGCGACGCCACCCACCTGGGCGAGATCGCGATGCGCGGCAATCTGGTGATGAAGGGCTACTACAAGAACCCCGCGGCCACGGCCGAGGCGTTCCAGGGCGGCTGGTTCCGCTCGGGCGACATCGCGTTCCAGCATCCCGACGGCTATATGAAGATCACCGACCGGGCCAAGGACATCATCATCTCGGGCGGCGAGAATGTCTCGTCGGTCGAGGTGGAGGGCGTGCTGATGAAACACCCTGCCGTCTCGCTTTGCGCCGTGGTGGCGAAACCGGATGACAAATGGGGCGAGGTGCCCTGCGCCTTTGTCGAATTGAAACCGGGGGCCGAGGCAAGCCAGGCCGATCTGGTGGCGCATTGTCGCGCCCATCTGGCCGGGTTCAAGACACCCAAGCACATCATCTTCAGCGATCTGCCGAAAACCTCGACCGGCAAGATCCAGAAGTTCGAACTTCGCGCAGTGGCCAAGCTGATCTGAGGGCCCTGTTGTGGCCGGCGGCGCGGGCGGCTAAGGTCCGGGCGGGGCAAGGGACGCGGATGACGGCACTGAAGAAGTATGCACGGCTGGAAAGCACCGGGCTCTGGCGCGCGGATGCCGACGATCAGCGGCGCGAGGTGATCGTCCGCATGGGGGAAGCCACGCTGATGCTGGCCGATCCCCGCTCGGATCTGGTGCTGTCGCATTGGTCGCTGCCAGCGGTGCTGCGGTTGAACCCGGGCCAGCGACCCGCCCTCTACGCCCCCGGCGACGAGGCGGACGAAGAGCTGGAAATCGCCGATCCCGACATGATCGCCGCGCTGAAAACCGTGCAGTCGGCGGTGCGGGCGGCCACCCCCCGCCCCGGCCGGTTGCGCGGCGTGCTGACCGGCAGCGTCACGGCAGCCATCCTTCTTTTCGCGGTATTCGCGCTGCCGGGCGTCCTGGTCAGCCACACTGCCTCGGTTGTGCCACCGGCAAAGCGGGCCGAGATCGGGCAGCGGGCGCTGGACGACATCACCCGGCTTACCGGCCAGCCCTGCAGCGGCGACGTGGCGCTGCCGGCGCTGTTCCGCCTCTCCGAACGCATCTTCGGCGCCGAGGACACGCCCATCCTTTATGTCCTGCCCGAGGGGTTGGACCAGCCCGCCCACCTGCCCGGCGGCGTGATCTTGTTGCCGCGCAAGCTGGCCGAGACCGGCGAGGATGCCCAGGCCATTGCCGGCGCGGCGCTGGCCGAAGGCGTGGCGGCCGAGGCACGCGATCCCATGCTGGACATCCTTGACCATGCCGGGCTGATCGACACCTTCCGCCTGCTGACGACGGGCGAGCTGCCCGCCGATGCGCTGCAGGGCTATGGCGAGGCCTTCCTGCGCGAGGACCGCGAGTTGCCGCCTCAGACCGCCTTGGTCGAGGCGTTCGAGAAGGCGCAGATCCCGATGACCCCCTGGGCCGAGACGCTGGAAACCGGCGCCAGCCAGACCCTGAGGGCCGCAGACCCGTTCAAGGGGCTGATCCCAAGTCCCCTGCTGTCAGACAGCGATTGGGTCGCGCTGCAATCGGTCTGCAGCGGCTGAGTCCGCTCTCTTCAAAGCAATCGGACCGGGCCTGTGACGGCCCGGTCCGGGATTTTCCAAAGCTTGGGGAGGCGCGCCCTTACCCCTTACTGGACGATGCGCGCATCTCCAAAGCCAAGGCCGCGCGCGGCGGACAGGGCCTGCCTGGCCTCTCCTGCCGATCCGAAGGGGCCGGCATAGACCACCGTCAATGCCCCGCCGTTCAGCTTGCCGCGCGCCACCGGCAGGCCCAGGCCCTTCAGCTTGCCCGCCACGCCCTCGGCGTTGGACGCCACGCCGAAGGTGCCGACCTGCACAAGGAACCGCCCCGTCGCCACCGGCTCGACCGCAGGTTTCACGGCCTTCGCCGTCTTGGTGGCCTTGGGGGCCGAGACTTCGGGCGCCACCGACTTGGTGGATTTCGTAACCAGAATCTCTTCGCTGCCCTTGATCTGCACCACCTTCTCGCCCCCCTTGGACGACAGCACATAGCCGTCATGTTCCGAGGTGGAGCCGTCGCGGTGGCGCACGACGATGGTCACCGGCTTGCGCTTGATCTTGCTGTCTTCGCGCAGTTCGGCCGGGGTCGTGCGGGTCCAGATTTCGTCCATGGCCAGGAAACCATCGACGGTCTGCTTGCCCCGGTTCGGATTCAGGCGGTCGTCATCCCAGGCCAGCTTGTAGCCGGCGGGCGGCGTGGCCGGCGGATATTTCGCCGATTTGGTCGACTTTTGCGCCTTGCCCTCGGCCACATAGCCACCGCTGTCGCCGCTGGCGACCGGGGTGCCGGCATAGGCATCATAGCCCACGGCAGCGCCCGACAGATCGCCCGCCACCAGCCGCGGGAAGGTGGCACCGGCCAACGTGCCGTCGCCCGTCGTGCAAAGGATCTTGGTGCCGCCGCCGTGAACCTCGAACCGCTCGGCAACCGGGTTCGACGCGGGGCAGGCCAGACGGTAGCCCGCGCCGCCGGTCGGCGCCGTGACGACGGTTCCGCCAGTTGCCGCAAGCTCGGTCGCCGTCGCCGGCCGCGTCACGGTCGGCGCAGGGATCGGATCGGGCTTCGGGGCGGACACCACGGTCGGCGCAGGGGCGGGCGTCGGCTTGGCCGCAACCGTCGGGCCGGGGGTCTCGACCGCAGCCGTCTTGACCTTCGGGGCAGACGGGGCGGGCGCCGGTTCCGCAACCTCGATCGGACCCGAGGCCCCATAGCCGCACAGCTGCTTGCGGTCACGCGTCACCCGCGGCACCCAGGTCGTCTTGCCACCATAGCCGGCGCGCAGGAAGACGCAGCCACGGCTGTCGACATATTGTTGCCCATTGAAGGACGCCGGCGGCATTTCCGCAGGCCTCGCCAGATCGGCAAGGGCGGGTACGGCACCAGACACGGCCGCCAGAACGGCAGCCGACAGAACTTTTCCAAACATGACTACCCCCAAGTAGCTTGGGGAAGTATTGGAACAAGACTGTTTCCGAGTAAAGAGGCTACCCCCCTTATTTCGTGCCGAACATGCGGTCGCCCGCATCCCCTAGTCCCGGAACGATATATCCGTGGTCATTCAGATGGCTGTCGACCGCCGCGGTGACGATCGGAACATCGGGGTGCGCCTCCTTCATCCGGGCGATCCCCTCGGGGGCCGCAAGCAGGCAGAGGAAGCGGATTTCCCTGGCCCCGGATTGTTTCAGGAGCGAGACCGCCGCAGCACTGGAATTGCCCGTAGCCAACATCGGATCGACCACGATGGCCAGACGGTCGTCCATCTGCTCGGGCAATTTGCAATAATACTGCACCGGCTGCAAAGTCTCGGGGTCGCGGTAAAGGCCCACGAACCCGACCCGCGCCGCCGGGATCAGTTCAAGAATGCCGTCCAGAAGCCCGTTCCCCGCCCGCAGGATCGAGATCAGCGCCAGCTTCTTGCCGTCGATGGTGGGCGCGTCCATCGGCTCCAACGGGGTCTCGATCCGCTTCGTGGTCATCGGCAGTTCGCGGGTGACCTCATAGGCCAGCAAGAGCGAAATTTCGCGCAGCAGCTTGCGGAAGGATGCGGTCGATGTGTCCTTTTCCCGCATCAGCGTCAGCTTGTGCTGGACCAAAGGGTGCGAAACGACGGTCAGGTGATCCAGCATTCAGGCCTCCAGCTTCTTGGCAATCCGGGCCTTCGTATCGGCATCGCAGAAGGCCGCGTCAAGCGACTGCCGCGCGATACGGGCAAATTGCGCCTCATCCCAGTCGAAGGCGCGGTGCAGCTCTTCATATTCACGCGACATGGTGGTGTGGAAGAACGGCGGATCATCGGTCGAGATCGTGACCTTCACCCCGCGCCGGTCCAGTTCGTTGATCGGGTGGTCCCGGAAGCTGCGATAGATGCCAAGGGCAACGTTCGACCCCGGACAAACCTCCAGCACCGTGCCGCGTTCGGCCAACTCATCGACCAGCGCCAGATCCTCGATGGCGCGCACACCATGCCCCAGCCGCTCGGGGTTCAGCGTGACGAGGGTGTCGCGGATGGTGTCCGGCGCGCCCCACTCGCCGGAATGGGCGGTGATGCGCAGGCCCGCCTCGCGGGCGCAATCGAAGGCCCAGAGAAAATCCTTTGGTGTCAGCATCTTTTCGTCGCCGCCAATCCCAAAGCCGGTGATGAAATCCCCCGCCGTCTCGGCCGCGCAGATCGCGGTTTCACGGGCCTTCTCGGGGCCGAAATGGCGGATCGGCGTGATGATGCCCCGCATCGTGATGCCAAAATCCCGCTCGGCACTGGCCGCTGCCTCCTCCATGGCGTGCAGATATTCCCTCCACGCCCCAAGATCGCGCCCGCCGCAGAAGTCGGGCGACAGGAACGCTTCGGTATAGACCACGCCATGGGCGGCGCTTTCCTCCAGCACAGCAAGGGTCAGCCGATGGAAATCCCGGGGCGAGGTCAGGACCGAGGTCGCCGCCTCATAGACCTTCAGGAAATCCCAGAAGTCCTTGTAGCGATAGCCGCCAGCCGCATCGAAGATGCCCGACAGATCGACATGCTTTTCCTGCGCCAGCCCGCGAATGAAGGCAGGCGGCGCCGCCCCCTCCAGATGCAGGTGCAACTCGACCTTCGGCAAATCTTTCACGCGCAACTCCTGCCTTTATTCTGGTTCAAATATCCCGCCGGGGTGCGATCACGGTTGCGCCACGGGTTCAAGAAACCGTGGCCGCGCGGGGGTGCCCCCGGCACCGGTCACAGGAACGACCGTCCCGGCCCCTGCGACGGCACCCCAAGATGCGCCGCCACGCTTGCCCCCACATCGACGAAACCGCGCGCCCCCACCGCCTTCGCCCCGACGCCCCACCCCACCACCGGCACCCGCTCTCGTGTGTGGTCAGTGCCGCGCCAGGTCGGGTCGTTGCCGTGATCGGCGGTAAAGATCGCCAGATCCCCGGGCCGCAGATGCGTCAGGAACCGGGGAAGTGCGGCATCAAACCACTCCAGCGCGCGGGCGTAACCGGCCACGTCACGCGGATGGCCATAAAGCGTGTCGAATTCAACGAAGTTCGCAAAGGTCAAAGAACCTGGCTCCGCCTCGCCGCCTAGCCGCACCAGATGTTCGAAAAGTTCAGCGTCGGATTTGCCCTTCCACAGCTTGCCCACGCCGCGCATCGAGAAGATGTCGCCGATCTTGCCGATGCCATGGGTCGCCCGCCCGGCCCCCGCCACCCAGTCCAGCAGCGTCGGCGCCGGCGGGGCGATGGCAAAATCGCGGCGGTTGGACGTTCGCCTGAACGCCCCCGGAGCGCCGACGAAGGGCCGCGCGATCACCCGGCCCACCTTCATGGCGTGCAGCACGGGGGCAAGGTCGGCGCAAAGCTTCAACAACCGCTCCAGCCCGAAAGCCTCTTCATGCGCGGCGATCTGGAACACGGAATCGGCCGAGGTATAGCAGATCGGCCAGCCGGTCCGCAGATGCTCGGCACAATGCTGCTCGATGATCGGCACACCCGAGGCGTGGCAATTGCCAAGAATGCCCGCGGTCCCGGCCAGCCTGCAGACTTCGGCCATCAGATCGGGCGGAAAGGCCGGGACGGTATCGGGGAAATAGTGCCAGTCCCAGGGCACCGGCACGCCCGCCAGTTCCCAATGCCCCGAGGGCGTGTCCTTCCCGCGTGAGACCTCCTCGGCGGCACCCCACACCCCTTCGGGCCGGGCATCGAACCCCGGCATCGCAGCGCCCGAGGCAAGACGCACCGCCTCGCCCAGACCCAGCCGGTCAAGGTTGGGCATGCGCAATGGGCCGCTGCGCCCGACTTCTGCCCGTCCCGCCGCGCATTCCGCCGCGATATGACCCAGCGTGCAGGAGCCCTCATCGCCAAAATCCGCCGCATCCGGCGCCCCGCCGGCACCGACGGAATCCAGCACGATCAGGAACGCGCGCCCCTCGGCCATATCAGGCAATCCTCTTCAGCACCAGATCGGGTTCCTGCGGGGCCACCGGACCGACGCGATAGGCCGCCTGCACCGCCTCGACCGCCGCCCACGCGGCCTCTTCATTCGCCGCATGGACCATGGCCAGCGGCACGCCGGCCCCGGCCTCTTCGCCAAGCCCCGCCAGATCCGAAAGGCCGACCGAGGGATTCACACGGTCGCCTTCGCGCAGACGGCCCCCGCCCAGATGAACGACAGCATGGCCCAAGGCCTCGCCGTCGATGGCGGTCACGAATCCGTCCGCCAGCGCCGGCACCTCCAACATCACCGGGGCCGCCGGCAACCGATCGGGCCAGCGGTCTACGAAATCGCCCGGCCCCCCCTGGGCGGCCACCATTTCGCCGAAACGCTCGGCCGCGGTGCCGGATTCCAGCGCCTGCGCGATCCGGGCGGCACCGTCATCGGCGTCGTCGGCAAGGCCGGCCAGCGCCAGAACCTCGCCACCAAGCGCGGCCGTCAGATCCCATAGCGCGGTGTTGACCGAAGTGCCGGTCAGCGTCTCCATCACCTCGATCACCTCAAGCGCATTGCCGGCCGCCGTCGCCAGCGGCTGCGTCATGTCGGTGATCAGCGCCGAGGTCATGCAGCCCGCCCCCTGCGCTGTGGCGACCAGCGCGCGGGCCAGATCCTCGGCCGCTTCGGGCGTCTTCATGAAGGCACCGGAGCCGCATTTCACATCCAGCACCAGCGCCTCCAGCCCCGCCGCCAGCTTCTTCGACAGGATCGAGGCCGTGATAAGGTCAACGGATTCCACCGTGCCGGTGACATCGCGGATGCCATAAAGCCGCCTGTCCGCCGGGGCCAGATCGGCGCTGGCCGCCACGATGGCGCAACCGATGTCGCGCAATTGCAGCCGAAAGGCAGCCTCGTCCAGCCCGGTGCGGAAACCCGGGATCGCCTCCAGCTTGTCCAGCGTGCCGCCGGTATGGCCAAGGCCGCGGCCCGAAATCATCGGCACATAGGCCCCGCAGGCCGCCAGCGCCGGCGCCAGCAGAAGCGAGATGCAATCCCCGATCCCGCCGGTCGAATGCTTGTCGACCACCGGCCCCGGCAGATCCCACTCCAGCACCCGGCCGGAATCGCGCATCGCCCGGGTCAGGGCGACGCGCCCCTGTTCTCCAAGCCCTTTCAAAAGCACCGCCATGGCAAAGGCGCCTGCCTGAGCATCGCTGACCGCGCCCGAGGCCAGGCCTTGCGCGAACCAGTTCAATTCATCAGCCGAAGGCTGAAGGCCCTCGCGGATGCGCGCAATGATGAGGCGGGCGTCCATCGCGGCTTCAGGCCCGGTCCATATGGGCGGCCGAGAACACGCCGGGCAACAACTCGGCCACGGTCAGCGTGCGGCGCTTGCCATCGGTGGTTGCAAGGGTGACCACCACATCGCCGCCGGCGAATTCGGCGATCTTCTGCCGGCACCCGCCGCAACAGGGCACGGGTTCGGGGCTGTCGGCGATGACGGCAATCTCGGCAATCCGCGTGTCGCCGCCTGCGACCATGGCGGCGATGGCCCCGGCTTCGGCGCAGGTGCCTTCGGGATAGGCGACATTTTCGACATTGCAGCCGACGTAAAGCCTGCCGCTTTCCGCGCGGATGGCGGCACCCACCTTGAAGCGCGAATAGGGCACCCAGGCGTGTTCGCGCACCTCTGCTGCCGCTGCCACGAGATCCATGCCCGCCTCCGCTTTCCTGACCATGCGGTCAGGATGCAGCCGGAAGGGCGCGCCCGCAAGCGGTAGAATGGCGCCCGGCCAGGCCGGGCGGCCCGAGACCCGCCTGCGACCTGTCGGCACGGGGTGGCGGTCGGGCTGCCGCCGGGGCGACGGCCTTCGGCGGCAGCGTCGGCCTCAGCCCGCAACGATCTCGGTCTCGGGGGTGCCCGGCAGGGACACTTCCAGCAGTTCAAGATCGGCCGAGGGTTCGGAATAGCGCGTCGCCATGCCCGGAGGGATCACGAATGCGTCGCCCGGCTCCAGCCGGTAAGGCGCCTTGCCCTCGCCCTCCAGCACCATCCCGCCCTTCATCACGAAGGTGAACAGGATGTCGCCATGGTGCTTTGTCCACGGCGCAACGCCGACCGGCCGCGCCACCATGACCGAGGCAACACCCCTGGTCGCCGCATTGATCGTGGTGTCCCGCGCCTCGAACCCCGGAATGCGGAAGGGCTGAAAGGCCCCCTCGGCCCCGATGTTGTGAACAAAACGCTGCCCCTCCCATTCGCGGTCGGGGCGGAAATGCGGGGTGGGCAGCTTCATCTCATGGTCGATCTCGGTCACATGCTCGGCGGGGACGCCGATCTCCACCACCTGCACCCCTTCGGAATGCAGCACCTTGTGGCGGATGCCGGGCGGCTGGATGAAGCAGTCTCCGGCATGGATGCGGCGGATATCGCCTTGATCCTCATAGAGCACATCCACCCAGCCGGCGACGCAGAAGATCAGCTGGAAGCCGACCTTGTGGTAATGCACCATGTCCGGCACCGGGCCGTCCGGCACGCGGATATGGCTGGCGATCATCGCGCCGCCCAGCCGGGTCGGGATCAGGTCGCGATACTCCATCCCTGCCCGTCCGATCACCCAGGGCGCCTGATCCGCCAACCGGCGGACCACGAAAGCGTGTTCGGTGGCCGGCGTGATCACCGGCGGGTTCAGTTCGTCCACCTCGATCCTTGTGCCATTGGGCGCCACCAGCGCCTTCTGCCCTCCGGCGAAACCGGCATCGTCGGTCAGGATACGGATCGTGCCGGGGGCTTCGGAGGCCCCCTTCTCGATCCGCAACCGCAGCCCGTGGCCCGACAGCACCGCGACCTGCGGGTCGTCGGCGGGGAAGATGCTGTCCAGCCGGAAGCCAAGCTGTTTGGTGAAGAACGGCAGGTCATCGCGCAACTGTTGGGTTGGCAGGCGGAATTCGGCTTTGATCTCGGTCATCTGGCTCTCCTTGGGGGGTCTGACGCGGCCGGGTGGCTGGCATGTGCCGCCTCGGCCTCATGGATGAAACGCAACGTCCGGTCGGCGGCGGCCAGTGCATCGCCAGCCTTGAACGCGGCCAACAGGTCGGCAAGGCCTTCCACAATGGTCTTGCGGGCGGCGGCCGAGGACATGGTGTCAAAGCGCACCTGCTGCACCTGTGCCGCGTAACGCTGGATCGCGCCGCGCAGTTCCCCATTCGGGATGGCGGCGATCCAGGCGTTGCGGAAACTTTCCGCCGCGCGGTGAAAGCCCGCCACATCCCCGGCGGTGCGAAGGGTGGCCAGCGCCTCTTCCATCCGCTGCAGCGCCTGCGCATTCCGCGCCTGCGCCGCCAAAGCAGCGGCATGCGGCTCCAGAAGCCGGCGCAGCGCGAAGGTCTCGGCCACCCGTTGCGGCGAGAGTTGCGGCAGGGCAAAGCCCCGACTGGTGCTTTCGAGGTATCCCTCATGCGTCAGTTGCAACAGGGCCTCGCGCACCGGCATCCGAGAGACGCCGATCTCGGCCGCGATGGCGTGATCGACCAGCCGGTCTTCCGGCCCGATCTCGCCGGCCAGAAGCCGGGCGCGGATCATGTCATGGATACGTTGGCGGTGGCTGTTTCGGGACATCGGGCGACGGGTGTAAAGTATACTTTTATATCCAGTATATCGGCACATCTTGTCAATATATTTCATAATACCCGGATTATGCTGAATTAATGGATTATTCTTCCACATCAAAGAATACTTCTTTGCTCATCAAACCGCCTGACACACCCCTTGGCCCGCGCCCGCGGAAATGCTCAGATCGACACAGGGGCGCATTTGCAACCGGCGCCGAAAGCTGTTGCGGCATTCCGGCGGCTTGGCCCATTGTGGAATATGGTTTAATGGTCAACCATCTCAGGGAGGGTGGCATGGCGGAAGATCGGAACGACGGGCGCCAGGATGACGCAAGGCAGGCCGGGCGGCAGGCGGCGCTGGACTATCACGAATTCCCCAAGCCCGGAAAACTTGAGATCCGCGCCACCAAACCCCTGGCCAATGGCCGCGACCTGAGCCGCGCCTATTCCCCCGGGGTGGCCGAGGCCTGCCTTGAAATCAAGGCCGATCCCGCCACGGCCAGCCGATACACCAGCCGCGGCAATCTTGTGGCCGTGGTCTCGAACGGCACGGCGGTGCTGGGGCTGGGCAACATCGGCGCGCTGGCCTCAAAGCCGGTGATGGAGGGCAAGGCCGTCCTTTTCAAGAAGTTCGCCAACATCGACTGTTTCGACATCGAGGTGAACGAATCCGACCCGCACAAGCTGGCCGACATCGTCTGCGCGCTGGAGCCGACCTTCGGCGCCATCAACCTTGAAGACATCAAGGCCCCTGATTGTTTCATCGTTGAACGACTGTGCCGCGAGCGGATGAATATCCCGGTTTTCCACGACGACCAGCATGGCACCGCCATCGTCGTCGGCGCGGCCGCGACCAATGCGCTGCATGTGGCGGGCAAGTCGTTCGACGCGATCAAGGTCGTCTCGACCGGTGGCGGGGCAGCCGGTATCGCCTGTCTGGAAATGCTGGTGAAACTGGGTGTCAAGCGCGAGAATGTCTGGCTCTGCGACCTTGAAGGTCTGGTCTATCACGGCCGCGAAGCCCAGATGACCCCTCAGAAGGCCAATTTCGCCCAAGGCACCACGCCCGCATCGCTGGATGACGTGATCGGCGGGGCGGACCTTTTCCTTGGCCTTTCGGGCCCCGGTGTCCTGACGCCCGCGATGGTGGCGAAGATGGCCACCGACCCCATCGTCTTCGCCCTTGCCAACCCCACGCCCGAGATTTTGCCGCATGAGGCGCGGGCCGTCGCGCCGGGCGCGATCATCGCCACCGGCCGCAGCGATTTCCCCAATCAGGTCAACAACGTCCTTTGTTTCCCCTTCATCTTCCGGGGCGCGCTGGACGTTGGCGCCACCACCATCAACGACGCGATGGAACTGGCCTGCATCGAGGGTATCGCCGAACTGGCCCGCGCCACCACCAGCGCCGAGGCCGCCGCCGCCTATCGCAGCGAGACCCTGACCTTCGGCCCCGAGTACCTGATCCCGAAGCCTTTCGATCCGCGGCTGATCGGCGTTGTCGCCAGCGCCGTGGCCCGCGCGGCAATGGAAACCGGCGTCGCCACCCGCCCCATCGCCGATCTTGACGCCTATCGCGAAAGGCTTGACGGCTCGGTCTTCCGCTCGGCGCTGATCATGCGCCCGGTCTTCGAGGCCGCCCGCCAGGCCACCCGCCGCATCATCTTTGCCGAAGGCGAGGATGAGCGCGTGCTGCGCGCCGCGAATGCCATGCTTGAGGAAACCACCGACAAGCCGATCCTGATCGGCCGTCCAGATGTGATCGCAGTCCGGGCCGAACGCGCCGGCCTGCCGATCCGTCCTGACCGCGATTTCGAGATCGTGAACCCCCAAAGCGACCACCGTTACCGCGACTACTGGCAGACCTACCACCAGTTGATGGAGCGGCGGGGCATCACCCCCGACGTGGCCCGCGCGGTCATGCGCACCAACGCCACCGCCATCGGCGCCGTGGCCGTGCATCGGGGCGATGCCGACAGCCTGATCTGCGGCACGTTCGGGCAGTATCTCTGGCACCTCGGCTATGTCCGGCAGGTTCTGGCGCGCGACGGGCTGCGGCCTCATGGCGCGCTGAGCCTGATGATCCAGGAGGACGGCCCGCTGTTCGTGGCCGACACCCATGTGAACGTCGCCCCCTCGCCCGAGCAGATCGCGGAGACCGTCTGCGGCGCCGTGCGCCACGTCCGCCGCTTTGGCGTAACCCCCAAGGTGGCGCTGTGCAGCCATTCCAACTTCGGCAATCTCGACAGCGACTCGGGGCGCCGGATGCGGGCCGCGCTGGAGATTCTGGACGAACGCGAAGTGGCCTTCGAATATGAGGGAGAGATGAGCGTGGATGCCGCCCTTGACCCCGAGCTGCGGTCGCGGATCTTCCCCAATTCGCGGATGGAGGGCGCGGCGAATGTGCTGGTCTTTGCCTTCACCGATGCCGCCAATACCGCGCGCAACATTCTCAAGATGAAGGCGGGCGGGCTTGAGGTCGGGCCGATCCTCATGGGCATGGGCAACCGCGCCCATATCGTGACGCCCTCGATCACCGCGCGGGGGCTTTTGAACATGTCCGCCATCGCCGGCACCCCCGTGGCGCATTACAGCTGAAGCGGGCTGCCGCCGAACTGGCCGCGCGCCTCACCTGTCGGCTCTGGCCCGCGGCCAAACGGCTTCGGCCGGGTGAGTCGCGCAGCTTCGCAAGCCAGCGGCAAAAGTTTGCAAAGCCGGACAGAGTTCGCGCCGGAAATATCCATTGCGCCGCCTTTGCAAATATTCGCAGGGATGCGAGGGCGGAATCTGCAAAGTTTCTGTCGCAAGGCCGCTTCTGTTCCCGGTAACAGCGTTGCGTCATTGCTGCCGCCTGCCGTAACACCGCCTCGGGATCGAGGAGGAGGATTGCGGCATGGGCTACGCTGACATCTATGCAAAATGGCAGGCCGACCCCGAGAGGTTCTGGCTGGACGCGGCCGGGGCGATCGACTGGGCCGAAAAGCCGAAAACCGCGCTGAATGCCAGTCGCGCGCCGTTCTACGAATGGTTCACCGACGGCATGGTCAACACCTGCTGGAACGCGGTGGACCGCCATGTGCTGGCCGGCCGCGGCGATCAACTGGCGATCCTGCATGACAGCCCGGTGACGCATCTGAAAAAGGGCATCACCTACAAGGAACTGCAACGGCGGGTGGCCAGCCTTGCGGGTGCGCTGCGCGCCAAGGGCGTCACGAAGGGTGACGGCGTCATCATCTACATGCCGATGATCCCCGAGGCGCTTGAGGCCATGCTGGCCTGCGCCCGTCTGGGTGCCATCCATTCGGTCGTGTTCGGCGGTTTTGCCGCCAATGAGCTGGCGGTGCGGATCGACGACTGTACGCCAAAGGCGATCATCGCGGCCTCCTGCGGGGTGGAGCCGAACCGGCTGGTCCATTACAAGCCGCTTCTGGATGCCGCCATCGACATGGCCAGCCACAAGCCCGACTTCTGCGTCATCTTCCAGCGCGAGCAGGAAGTGGCCAAGCTGGTCGAAGGCCGCGATGTGGCCTGGCACACCTTCCAGTATGGCGTCGAACCCGCCGATTGCGTGCCGGTGGAAGGCAACCATCCGGCCTATATCCTTTATACCTCGGGCACCACCGGCGCGCCCAAAGGCGTCATCCGCCCCACCGGCGGGCATATGGTCGCGCTGATGTGGACCATGCGGGCGATCTATGACTGCGGCCCGGGCGATGTGTTCTGGGCGGCCTCGGACGTGGGCTGGGTCGTCGGGCACAGCTACATCTGCTATGGCCCCCTGCTGGCCGGCTGCACGACGGTTGTGTTTGAGGGCAAGCCGGTCGGCACCCCCGATGCGGGCACCTTCTGGCGGGTGGTCAGCGAGAACAAGGTCAAGGTGCTGTTCACCGCCCCCACCGCGCTGCGCGCCATCAAGCGCGACGACCCGGACGGCGAGTTCATCAAAGACTACAACATGAAGACGCTGAAGACCCTCTACCTGGCCGGCGAAAGGGCCGACCCCGACACCATCCAATGGGCGCAGCGCCACCTGAAGGTGCCGGTCATCGACCATTGGTGGCAGACCGAGACGGGCTGGGCCATTGCCGCCAACCCGATGGGGATCGAGCCGTTGCCGGTCAAGATCGGCTCCCCTTCCGTCGCCATGCCCGGCTATGACGTGCAGGTGCTTGACGAGGGCGGCCACGCCGTTTCCCCCGGCACCCTGGGCGCCATCGCGGTGAAACTGCCGCTGCCCCCCGGCACCCTGCCGGGGCTGTGGAACGCCGAGAGCCGCTTTCGCAAAAGCTATCTCGACCACTTCCCCGGCTATTACGAGACCGGCGACGCCGGCTTCATCGACGAGGACGGCTATCTCTACATCATGGCCCGCACCGATGACGTCATCAATGTCGCCGGCCACCGCCTGTCCACCGGCGCGATGGAGGAGGTCCTGGCCAGCCACCCCGATGTCGCCGAATGCGCGGTGATCGGGGTGACGGACGATCTGAAGGGGCAGTCGCCGCTTGGCCTTCTCTGCGTCAACCGGGGGTGCAACCGGGCCGAGGGCGACGTCGTCGCCGAATGCATCCGCCTGGTACGCGAAAAGATCGGCCCCGTCGCCGATTTCAAGCGCGCCGTGGTGGTGAACCGGCTGCCCAAGACCCGCTCGGGCAAGATTCTGCGCGGCACGATGGTCAAGATTGCCGATGGCGCCGACTGGAAGATGCCCGCCACCATCGACGACCCGGCTATCCTGGACGAGATCACGGAAGCGTTGCGCTCGCTCGGCCTCGCCAAAGGGTAGACCGCCTGCCCTTGCGGCCGTCCCGGCGGGGTCGGGACGGCGCCTCCGACGGCTGGACTTGCCCCGCAGTGCCGTGCCACTTTCGCCGCAGGGATCAGGACCGCTATGCAGGACACACTCAACCCCCGGATGGATGTGGGTCGGTTTGACCACCTGCTGAAGCTTGCCGGCCCGACAGGAGGCAATGTGCTGCTTGCGCAGCTGGAACAGGACCTTGGCCGCAACGCCGCCGCCCTGGCCGAGGCCGTCGCGGCGGATGACCGCGCTGCGGTCCGCGCTGCGACCCATGTGTTGATCTCGGTCGCGGGGTCGGTTGGCGCTGACGGGCTGTCCGCCGATGCAAGGGCGCTGAACGAAGTCGCCCATGGCACCGAACCGCTGCCAGCGGCCCTTGCGGCGACCATCGCCGATGGCATCGCCGCGCTGCGCGCCCTTGTCTGCCGCCACCGCGCCATGAGACCGGGATGAACCAGACCGCCCCCCCCGTTCTGGTGGTCGAAGATACGCCCTCGCTCCAGACCATCTATCGGTCGGTCCTCAGCGCGGCGGGCTTTCCGGTGGCGCTGGCCGGCACCGCCGCCGAAGGCATCGACGCCTTTCGCCGTCACCGTCCGAAGGTTGTGCTCCTGGACCTGATCCTGCCGGACCGCGACGGCATGACCCTGATGCACGAGATCCTGGCCGAGACGACGGATGTCTGCATCATCGTGATGACCGCCAACAGCACCGTCAGCCGCGCGGTCGAGGCGATGCGCGCCGGCGCCTATGACTTCCTTGTCAAACCCTTCGAGGAAGACCGCTTCCTGTCCGCAGTCAGGGCCGCCACCGCGGAAATGGCCCGCGAGAGCCGCCGCGACAGCCCGCCGCGGCGCAGAGCCGATCCGCCGTCGGACCAGTCGGTCTTCATCGGATCGTCGCCGGTGATGCAGGCCGTCCACCGCACCCTGGGACAGGCCGCGCGCTCGATGGCCACCATCTTCGTCACCGGCGAAAGCGGCACCGGCAAGGAACTGGCGGCGCTGGCCATTCATGCCCGCTCGGCCCGCAATACCGGGCCCTTCATCGCGCTGAACTGCGGTGCAATCCCGCCGGACCTGCTGGAATCCGAGGTTTTCGGCCATATGAAGGGCAGTTTTACCGGTGCCATCTCGGACAAGCCGGGTGCTGCGGCGGCGGCGGATGGCGGCACGCTTTTTCTGGACGAGGTCTGCGAGATGGCGCTGCCCCTGCAGACCAAACTTCTGCGCTTCCTGCAAACCTCGACCATCCAGCCGGTCGGCGCGGTGCGGCCGCGCAAGGTGGATGTCCGCATCATCTGCGCCACCAATCGTGACCCGCTGGACCAGGTGCGCCGTGGGCTGTTCCGCGAGGATCTCTATTACAGGCTCTATGTCGTGCCGGTCCACATGCCGCCCCTGCGCGACCGCGGCAGCGATGTGATCGTGATTGCCGAGGCGGCGCTGGCGCGTTTCGCCGCCGAAGAGGGCAAAAGCTTTGTCGGCCTTGCGCCCGAGACCCGCGCCCATCTGCAAGCGCAGCCCTGGCCCGGAAACGTCCGGCAATTGCTGAACGTCATCCGCAATGTGGTGGTCCTGCATGATGGCGGGGTGGTGACGCCCGCCATGCTGCCTGCCAGCCTTGCCGCCGAGACGCCGCCCCCCGGTCCGGGCGATGCCGCGCCCCCGGCTCTGCCCGGGCGGACGCTGGCGCAGATCGAGCGTCAGGCGATCGAATCCGCCCTGGCCCGGCATGACGGCTCGGTGCCGCTGGCAGCGCGGGAGCTGGATGTCTCGCCCTCGACGCTCTACCGCAAGCTGGAGGTCTGGGGGACGAAACGGCAGGCCTAGGACTTTCGGCCGGCCGCCGGAGGGGTTTTGCACCCCTCCGGACCTCCCCGCAGGATATTTGAGCCAGAATGAAGGCGGGAAGTCCCGGCTTTTGGAGGCAACCTGCACTTGCCCCCATCCACAGGTCCGGGGGGGGTCAGGTGAACTGCTCGCCGATCAGCCGCTCTTCCAGCCCGTGCCCGGGGTCGAACAGCAGCCGATGGGTAACGTCCGGGACCGAGGCCACCTCGACATAGGCCACGTCGCGGACCGAGGAGCGGCTGTCCGCATCTGCCATCACGGGGCGCTTTTGCGGCTCCAGCACCTCGAAGCGGACCACTGCGGACTTCGGCAGCACGGCGCCACGCCAGCGTCGGGGCCGGAAGGCCGCCATGGCGGTCAGCGCCAGAACGTCCGAGCCGATGGGCAGGATCGGGCCATGGGCGGAATAGTTGTACGCCGTCGATCCGGCGGGAGTGGCAACCAGCGCGCCGTCGCAGGCCAGCTCGGGCAGCCGTTCGCGCCCGTCGATCAGCACGCGCAGCTTGGCGGCCTGCGATCCCTGCCGCAGGAGCGAGACCTCGTTGATCGCCAGCGCCTCGGTGACCTTGCCGCGGGCGTTTTCCGCCCGCATCGACAAGGGGTTGATCGCGGTCTCTTCGGCGGCGGCCAGCCGTTCCACCAGCCCGTCCTCGGCCAGACCGTTCATCAGAAAGCCGATGGTTCCGCAGTTCATGCCATAGACCGGCAGATCGCGCGCGGATTGCGCGTGTAGGGTCTGCAGCATGAAGCCATCGCCGCCAAGCGCCACGATCACATCCGCCCGTCGCACATCGGCCTGCCCGTAGCGCGTCGTCAGCCGGGCAAGGGCCTGAACCGCGGCAGGCGCGCGGCTTGCGGTGAATCTGATCCTGTTGCCCATGCGGCCCCCCTTGCCCGCGACCTTGGCGGCAGCAAGGCGCAAACTCAACCCCCGCAATCGGCCTCCTCCGTTTCCGAACTGGACCGCCCGCCTCTGCGTGGCGGAAAGGTTTCGCCCACGCTGCGAATCCTGTCGCTTTCGACCCTTTCCCGCCGCGACCCCATGCCTTAAAAGGCGAAGTCACCTTTTCAGGCCGCGAAGGACCCTGCTGATGCCCATTTCTGACCCCGGCTTTTTCACCGAACCGCTTTCGTCCCGCGACCCTGCGCTTTTTGGCGCGGTGCGGTCCGAGCTTGGTCGGCAGCGGCATGAGATCGAGCTGATCGCCAGCGAGAACATCGTCAGCCTTGCGGTGATGGAGGCGCAGGGGTCTGTGCTGACCAACAAATATGCCGAAGGCTATCCGGGCAAGCGCTACTATGGCGGCTGCCAGTTCGTCGATGTGGCCGAGACCCTGGCGATCGAGCGCGCCAAGGAGCTGTTCGGCTGCAACTTCGCCAATGTGCAGCCGAACTCGGGCAGCCAGATGAACCAGGCGGTGTTCCTGGCGCTTCTGAAGCCCGGCGATACCTTCATGGGGCTTGATCTGAACTCGGGCGGGCACCTCACGCATGGGTCGCCCGTCAACATGTCGGGCAAATGGTTCAACGTGGTCAGCTATGGCGTGCGCCAGCAGGACCAGCGGCTGGACATGGAAGAGGTCCGTGCCAAGGCGCTGCAGCACCGGCCGAAACTGATCCTGGCCGGCGGCACCGCCTATAGCCGCGAATGGGACTGGGCTGCCTTCCGGGCGATTGCGGATGAGATCGGGGCCTACCTCCATGTCGATATGGCGCATATCGCGGGGCTGGTGGCGGGCGGCGTTCACGCCTCGCCCATCCCGCATGCGCATGTCTGCACCACGACCACGCATAAGTCTTTGCGCGGGCCGCGTGGGGGGATGATCCTGTGCAATGATGAAGAAATTGCCAAGAAGATCAATTCGGCGGTCTTCCCCGGCCTGCAGGGCGGCCCCCTGATGCATGTGATCGCCGCCAAGGCCGTGGCCTTCGGCGAGGCGCTGCGGCCCGAATTCAAGGCCTATGCCGCGCAGGTCAAGGCCAATGCGGCGGCGCTTGTGGACGAGTTGATGAAGGGCGGGATCGACATCGTCTCGGGCGGGACCGACAACCACCTGTGCCTGGCCGACCTGCGGCCCAAGAAGGTGACCGGCAAGGCGACCGAGGCCGCCCTTGGCCGCGCCCATCTGACCTGCAACAAGAACGGCGTGCCCTTCGACCCCGAAAAGCCCTTCGTGACCTCGGGCATCCGCCTCGGCACGCCCGCGGGCACCACCCGCGGCTTCGGGGAGGCCGAGTTCCGCCAGATTGCCCGCTGGATCACCGAGGTCGTCGACGGCCTCGCCGCCAATGGCGAGGACGGCAACGCCACAGTCGAAGCCAAGGTCAGGGCCGAGGTCGAGATGCTTTGCGCCAAGTTCCCGCTTTACCCGACCCTGTGATTTCCCGACATTGACACGGCCAAAGGGCGCGCGATCATGGCGCGCCCTTTACATTTTCGGACATACCCCGTGCCCTTGACCAGTGACCCCGGCCATCCCCACCAAACCCCGGCCACCCGCAGCCTTGAACGCCGCATGGGCGACTGGGCGCGGGCGCGTCTGCCCTATGCGCTGGCAGAACTGGTGATGTTCGTGCTGAAACAGGGGTGGGCCTGCCTGTTCGGCGGGCTTCTCCTTGCCGCGATCATCGGCAGCAAGCTGATCTGGCAGCCTGGCTGGCCGGTGCACCGCTATGACGCGCTGTTCCTCTTCGCCATCGCCACCCAGGGCCTGTTCCTGTGGAAGAAGCTGGAAACCTGGGAGGAGGCGCGGGTCATCCTGCTTTTCCATCTGACCGGCACGGCGATGGAGTGGTTCAAGGTCGGCGCCGGGTCGTGGGCCTACCCCGAGGCCGGGATCTTCAAACTGATGGGCGTGCCGCTGTTCTCCGGCTTCATGTATGCCGCGGTCGGCAGCTACATGGCGCGGGTGATCCGTATCTTCGACATGCGCTTCACACCCTACCCGCCGCTTTGGATCACCTTCGTTCTGGCGGCGGCAATCTATGTGAACTTCTTCGCCCATCATTTCCTGCCCGACATCAGGCTTGGGCTTTTCGCGGCCACCCTCCTGATCTTCGGCCGCACAAGGATCTGGTTCCGCATCCATGACCATGACTGGTGGATGCCGCTGCCAGTGGCGGCTTTCCTGTCCAGTTTCGCGCTTTGGCTGGCCGAGAACATCGGCACCCTGACCGGAACCTGGCTCTACTCGGGCCAGACCCCGGACCGGATGGTCAGCTTTGCCAAGCTTGGGTCGTGGTATCTTCTGCTTTATGTGGCCTTCGTGACGGTGACGCTGGTCAGCCGCTCGGCGCTTTATCCGAAGGGCAGGCCCGTTCAGATCAGCCCGCGCCAGTAGATCACGCCAATCGCCAGCAGCATCACGACAAGCAGCCCGAAGGCGGCCGACGCGGCGGCGCCGACGATGGCCGACTTGCGCCGCTCGCCGCGGTTGACGCCGCGCAGATGGCGGATGCAGATGTCATAGGCGGCGGCGACTTCGGTTTCATCCACCCGAACCAGCAGCTTGGGGTTCTGCGCCATCTCTCCGGCTTCGGCGAGATAGGTCGCGGCCAGCCGCACCTTGCGCGGCAGGCGCCGCCCCGCCTTGCGCACCTTCTCCGGGAAGGTCCGGCCGCGCACCGACAACCGTTCCTCCAGCAGAGCAGAGATCCGGTCGGCCATCTGGGTGATCGTTGTCGCGCTCATGCGATCCTCCTGCGGTCCGGTTTTACGCAAGGGGCGCCACGATGCAACCGCTCTGGCCGAGAACACCGCGTTTCGCTATGGAAACGGACATGCTTGCAACCATCCGCCATCCCGCCGCGCAGGGCGCCACGATGCCCCCCCTTGTCATCGCCCACGGGCTGTACGGCAGCGGGCGAAACTGGGGGGTGATCGCACGCCGGCTGGCGGACCGTCGCGATGTGGTTGCGGTAGACATGCGCAACCACGGGACAAGCCCGCGCTTTCCGTCACAAAGCTACCCCGAAATGGCGGCGGATCTGGCCGGGGTGGTTGCCTCGCTGGGGGCCGAGGTCGATCTTCTGGGGCATTCGATGGGCGGCAAGGCCGCGATGCAACTGGCGCTGACCGCCCCCGGCCCCCTGCGGCGGCTGGTGGTCGCAGACATCGCGCCCGTGGCCTACGGGCATGACCAAAGCCACCATGCCCGTGCAATGATGGCGCTGGATCTGGCCGGCGTGACCTCGCGCGGCGAGGCCGACCGCAGGCTGGCGGCGACGGTGGACGACCCCGGCCTACGCGCTTTCTTCCTGCAATCGCTGGACCTGAAGGCCGAAGGGGGTCCGCACTGGCGGCTGAACCTGCCGGTGCTTGAATCCGAGATGCCGAAGATCGTCGGCTGGCCCGGCACGCAGGGGCAGTTCAACCGGCCGACGCTGTTTCTGACCGGCAGCGAAAGCCGCTACGTCCTGCCGGAATACCGCGAGACCATCCGCGCGCTTTTCCCCAAGAGCCGCTTTGCCAAGCTGCCGGGGGCCGGCCATTGGCTGCACGCCGACAAGCCCCGCGAATTCGAGGAAACCGTGCGGGTCTTCCTGGACGCCTGAGCCTCTCCGTCTGTGCCCCTGCCCGTTTGTCCCTTGGGCTGCGCTTTCAGCCCGCGATCTGCCGTGCCACCAGCCAGCTGACCGGCATCGCCAGCACAAAGCCAAGCCCGGCCGCGATCAGGATCGGCACCATTGTTGTGTGGCCCGTGGTCAGGGCAGCCACGATGAACGCCCCCATCAACGACGTGGAAACGATCGAGAACAGGATCATGGTCAGGCGAAGCATTCCGGCCTCCGGTTGAAACAGGTCGGCACAAGCATGGCACCGCAAGGGGCACCCCGCCTTGATGCGGATCAACAGCCGTCACCGGCGGTCAGACCGCGCCCGTCCGATGCACCACCTTGCCGCGGAACAGGGTCAGCAGCACTTTCGTGTCCGAGATCGCATCGGGCGCGCAGGCGAAGATGTCCTGATCAAGCACGATCAGATCGGCCGAGAAGCCGGTCCGCAACTGCCCCGTGAGCCCCGCCCGCCAGCAGGCCCTTGCGGCATGGCTGGTGTAGCCCACCACCGCCTCTTCCACCGTCAGGCGCTGGCCGGGCTGGAACGGTTCCTTCGCCCCGTCCAGCTTGCGGGCCTGACGGGTGACAGCGGTTTCGATGATCTCGAACGGGTTCAGCGTGGACACCGGCCAGTCCGAGGACAGGCACCAATCCGCCCCCGCCTGCAGCATCTTCCTGAAGGCATAGGTGTCGCCGTGGCGGTCCGGGCCGATCATCTCCAGCGCAATGTCGGGGATCTGCGGGTCCAGTCGCGCCCAGAGGGGCTGGATGTTCGCCGTTGCCACCCTGGCCAGCCGGGCATAGTCGCCGGGGTCCATCAGTTGCAGATGGGTCAGCTGGTGCTGCGCGGGCCAGGGGGCGTTGGCGGCCTGGGCGGCCTCAAGCCCCTCGATGCTGCGGCGCACGGCTGCATCGCCGATGACATGGACGTGGATGGCGAAGCGGGCGGCGTCCAGCGCGGTGAAAAGGTCCCTGGTCTGATCCGCCCCGAACATGCAGCCCGCAGTTCCGGGCCGGTCGGCATAATCCGCCAGACAGGCGGCGGTGCGGTTCTCGAACACGCCATCCATGAAGAACTTGGCGGAATGGACATGGAACTCCGGCCCCGGATGGGCTGCGCGCAGGGCTGACAGCCGGGTGACGGCCGTTTCCGGCGTGTCGGCCTCGGTCACCAGGGCAGCACCGCAGACCCAAAGGGTCAGCGCACCTTCGGCCAGCCCGCGGGCATAGATCCGCGCCTCCTGCTCCGTCACCCGAGGGTCAAGGATGCCGGTGAAGCCATGGGCATTGGCATGGGCCTGCCCGGCCAGAAGGCCCTGATACCAATGCGCGTCGGTCAGTTGCGGCAGGCGGGCGATGGCCCAAGGGATGGCTTCTTCGTGCAGCATCCCTGTCGCACGCCCTGCCCCGTCGCGGACGATATGGCCGTTGACCGGATCGGGCGTGGCATCGGTGATCCCGATCATCGCCAGCGCCTGCGAGTTGAAACAGGCGTTGTGGAAACTGCTGTCATAGACCACTGCGGGCCGGTCGCCCGTCACCCGGTCCAGCACATGCGCCGTCAGGTTGTGGTCGCCAAAATGCCCCGGCTGCCAGCCCGCGCCGATGATCAAGGGCAGGTCGGGCTTGGCGGCACCATGGGCGCCAAGGGTTGCCTGAAGGTCGGCCTCGGTCACCGCGTCATAAAGATAGGCCGCGGTTGCAAGATCCAGCCCGCCCGAGAGAAGATGCACATGGGCATCCTGAAAGCCTGGCAGCACCAGTCGGCCGCCGGCGTCGATCACCTCGTCCGCCGGGGGCGGCGCACCCTGCCCAAGCGCCTGAATGCGGCCATCCCGGGCCAACAGCCAGTCGGCAAGCGGCTGCGCGGGGTCCATGGTGCGGATGCGGGCATTGCGGATCAGAAGGTCAGCCAAGGCGAAGCCTTTCCAGTTCCGGCCAGTCGCTGGCGGGGATCATATGGGCCGGCAGCCAGACATCCCGCGTCCAGCCGAAAAGGCACAGGAACGGCACCGGGCCGACCTTGGTCAGATGCGGTTGATGGGCCGGGTTCCAGACCGGCCGATGCGCGGGCTTCTGCAGCAGCGGCCGGTCGGGGCCGAAGCGCCAGCCATGCGGGCCGGTCAGCGGGGCATAAAGCTCGGGCGCGGGATGGGCGTGGTCGCGGTAAAGGACATGCGGCGCGATCAGGAAGATGCCCAGGTCGAAGTCCTGCGCGGGGATGCTGGCCGCCTCGCCGATCAACGAGCAGAAGGCGTGGCTGCGGATGAAATCGGTGCCGACCTCCTGCGGCGGATAGCCGTCATAGGTGATCCAGCGCAGATGCGGCGCGGCGGCGGCAATGGCGCCGGTCAGCGCCGGCTGGCCGGGCACCGCCTCCAGCGCCGATGTCAGATACCGGTCGACCACCGCATTCGGGCTGACCACGGGCAAGCGGACCGGCCCGTCGCGCCAGCGCGCGATCAGGGTGCGGACCTCGGTCACGCCGGGGCCGGGCAGCCCGGCAAGATAGCGGTCCGCCTCCTCCACCAAGGCGCGGACCAGATCCTCGGCCGTGGCGGGCGGATCGTCCGGCACCGGCAGCTTGCGGTCCTCCAGCACCTCAAGCGGGGGGCGCAGATCGTCGGCGGCGGCAACCCGGTACGCCTCAAGCTGCGCGGATGACAGTTTCCCGGTCGCGAACAGCCGCATCGCCCTGCCATAGCGCGCCCGGCCCGAGCCGAGCGCGCCAAGGGGGACGCCCAGAAGACCGCTCATTCGTTGGCCCGATAGGCCATCCGCGCATCGGCGCTGGCCCGCGCCGCCGCCCGGTTCATGAGGATGCCGGCAATGGCCACCCCGACCCCGACCACCAGAACCATCAGCGTGGCAAGGGCGTTGATGTCAGGTGTCACCCCCAGTTTGACCTTGGACCAGATCAGAAGGGGCAGCGTGGTCGATCCCGGCCCGGTGGTGAACGAGGTGATCACCACGTCGTCAAGGCTGATGGTGAAGGCCAGAAGCCAGCCCGACATGACCGCCGGGAAGATCACCGGCAGGGTCACATCGAACATCACCTGCCAGGGCCGCGACCCCAGATCCATCGCCGCCTCTTCAATCGCGCGGTCGGCCTGCACCATGCGCGCCTGCACCACCGTGGTCACGAAGACCATGGAAAAGGTGATATGCGCCAGCGTCACCGTGGTGAATCCGCGCTGCGCCGGCCAGCCGATCCACTCGGCCAGCATGATGAAGAACATCAGGAGCGAGATGCCGGTGATCACCTCGGGCATGATCAGGGGCGCCGTCACAAGACCCGAGAACAGCACCCGCCCCCGGAACTTGCGGAACCGCGCCAATGCGATCCCGGCCATTGTGCCAAGGACGGTGGCGACCGAAGCCGAGATGAAGGCGATCTTCAGCGAAAGCCAAAGCGCCGCGATCACCTGCTTGTTCGAGAACAGCGACACATACCACTTGGTCGAGAACCCGCCCCAGACCGTCGCCAGCCGGCTTTCGTTGAACGAATAGACGATCATCGACAGGATCGGGATGTAGAAAAAGGCAAAGCCGAAGGCCAGAACGGTGATCAGGAAGATCGGACGCCGTTTCATTTGCTACCCCCCGCCCGGGCCTGGAAGTGGCTGTACAGCATCGTCGGCACCACCATCAGCAGAAGAAGCAGCACCGCCACCGCCGAGGCCATCGGCCAGTCGCGCGCCTGTGCGAACTCGTCCGAGATCACCCGTCCGATCATCGGGCTGGAGGCATTTCCGACCAGCGTCGGAATGACCAGCTCACCCGCCGCCGGGATGAAGACCAGCATGCCGCCCGCAATGATGCCGGGCACGGATTGCGGCAAAGTCACGTCCCAGAAGACGCGGGCGGGCTTCGAGCCGAGGTCCATCGCCGCCTCGTCCAGCGTGGGGTCCAGCCGCTCAAGGCTGGCGAACAGGGGCAGGATCATGAAGGGCAGATAGGTGTAGACCATCACCAGAACGACCGCGAAATTGGTGTTCATCATCGGGATCGACTTCACCGCCCACTCCATGGGCACAAGGAAGTTCCACATGTCGGTCAGAAGCCCGTTGAACCAGCTGTTGCGGCCCATCATCCCCATCCAGGCGTAGACCCGCAGCAGGAACGAGGTCCAGAACGGCAGGATGACCAGCATGATCAGGATGCTGCGCCACGCCGGCGCCACGCGGACCAGACCAAGCGCCATCGGATAGCCGATCAGCAGGCACAGGATCATGGCAAGCGCGGCATTGATCACCGAAGTGACGAAGGCCCGGAAATAAAGCCCGTCGCCAAGGGCGCGGGCATAGGGCTCGTAGTTCAGGGTGATCTTGTAGTCATCGGACCACCAGCTGATCGGCGGCGCGGTCGGAGTCTTGGTGGCGAAACTCATCGCCACCACGATCAGGAAGGGAACCAGGAACAGCACCACCAGCCAGACATAGGGGGCACCGATCAACAGTCCGGGCCAGCCCTTCACATCGAACCAGCGGGAGAAGCGCGTGCTTGCCATGGCGCTACTCCGCCAGAACGATGGCCGAGCCGGGATCGAAACTCAGCCAGATGCGGTCGTCCCAGTCGGCCACCCTTGCGGATTCCGTGCCGCGACGGGCGTTCACCGCATGGGCCTGCACCAGCTCGCCCGAGGGCAGCGTGATGCGGTACAGGCTGTCCTTGCCGAAATAGGCCAGATCCTTGACCATGCCTTCGATGGCATTCGCACCTTCGGGCTTCTCTTTCGACAGCACCAGCTTTTCGGGCCGGATCGCAAGCGTCACCGCCTGCCCCTCGACCACGCCGGCCACATCGCGCGCCAGAACGCGGCCGCCAAGGGCCGGCACATCGACCACCAACTGCCCCGCCTCGCGCGTCTGCACCGTGCCCTCGAACGAGGTGATCGAGCCGATGAAGCTGGCGACGAAGCGGCTGTTGGGGAATTCGTAGATCTCGGTCGGGCTGCCGATCTGGCGGACGACCCCCTTGTCCATCACCGCGATCCGGTCGGCCAGCGTCATCGCCTCTTCCTGATCATGGGTCACCACGATGAAGGTGACGCCGGTGCGCTGCTGGATCGACATCAGTTCGAACTGGGTGTGTTCGCGCAGCTTCTTGTCCAGGGCTGCCAGCGGTTCATCCAGCAAAAGCAGCTTGGGCTGCCGCGCCAGCGCCCGGGCCAGTGCCACCCGCTGCCGTTGCCCGCCCGAGATCTGGTGCGGCTTGCGGGCCGCGAACGGGGTCAGCTGCACCAGATCCAGCATCTCGCGCACCCTCGCCTCGCGCTCTGCCTTGGTCATCTTCTCGTGCTTCAGCCCGTAGGCCACATTCTTCTCCACGGTCATATGCGGGAAAAGCGCGTAGGACTGGAACATCATATGGACCGGTCGGTCCCAGGGCGGCACGCCTGCCATGTCGCGCCCGTCCAGATAGATGCGGCCGGAGGTCGGTTCCTCGAACCCTGCCAGCATCCGCAGAAGCGTGGTCTTGCCGCAGCCGGAACCACCAAGCAACGCGAAGATCTCGCCCTTCTCGACGGTCAGCGAAACCTCGCGGACCGCCTGGAAGGTGCCGAACAGCTTCGAGACCCCTTCGATCTTCAGGAAGGGCTCGACAGCGGAGGAGGACATCTGGTCAGCCGCCCGTCTTGATCTTGGTCCAGATCCGGGTCAGCGCCTCTTCCTGCGCGTCGGTCTGCGGCTTGGGGGTGTACATCCGCTTCAGGGTCTCTTCATCGGGATAGACCGCCGGGTCCGCAGAGATTGCGGGATCGACCAGCGCCGTCGCCGCCTTGTTGGCATTGGCATAGCCGGTGAAATCGGTGCAGGCCGCGATGACTTCGGGGCGCAGCAGATAGTCGATGAACTTGTAGGCATTCTCGACATTGGGGGCGTCCTTGGGCATCACCCAAAGGTCGAACCATGCCGGCGCCCCGGTCTTGGGCACGAAGTAGGCCAGGTTCACCTCGATCCCCGCCTCGGCTGCACGGGTCTTGGCCACGCCATAGTCACCCGACCAGGTATTGGCGACGCACAGTTCCTCATTCGGCAGCGTTGTCAGATAGTTGGCGTTGTCGAACGTGGTGATGTATTGCCGGATCGGCGCGATGGCCTCGGCCATGCGGGCATATTCGGCCTCGCCCGCCGTATCGGTGTCGATGCCCAGATACTTCAGGATCATGAAGCCCGAATCGGTCGGGCTGTCGAGGACCGAGATACCGCAATCCGCCAGCTTGGCCGCCGACTCGGGGTTCAGAAGCACGCCAAGATCGTTCAGGTCGACATCATCGCCCAGACGTTCCTTCACCATGTCCACATTGTAGGTCATCCCGACCGAGCCCCACATGTAGGGCACGCCGTACTGGTGGCCAGGGTCATAGCCTTCGACGATCTTCAGAAGCTCGGGGTCCAGATTGGCCCAGCCGGTCAACTTGGAGCGGTCAAGCTTCTGGAACACCCCGGCCTCGATGAAGCGGCCCATCGACATGCCGGAGTGCAGCACGACATCATAGCCGGTCGATCCGGCGAAAAGCTTGGCCTGCGCTTCCTCGGCGCTGGAATAAAAGTCGTAGACCACACCGATCCCGGTTTCGGCCTCGAAATCGGCAAGGGTGGTTTCGCCGATGTAATCGGCCCAGTTGTAGACGTTGACCGTGCCGGCCTGCGCCCAGGACGGGCGGACCCAGGGCATGGCCAAGCCTCCCGTGAGGGCCGCAAGAGTGGAGCGACGTGTGAGCTTCATGGGTCTTTCTCCTCTGCTGTGGGGCCGTCTTGCGCGGCCTTCTTTGATCAAAACTCTAGTCCGAACTCAGCGCCTGCCAAGCATTTCCTTGTTCAGCACCGGGATTTCGGCTTCGGCGGGGGCCTCGGCCTGCGCCATCACCGGAACCATCAGCCGCAGCCGGTCATGGTGGCGGCGCAGCCCGTATTCCATGTCCGACAGATGGAAGCCGTCGAAGGCCTGGCTTTTCATCGATTCGTTCGACCAGATCGTCAGCTGCTGATCCTCGGCCGAGGTGTCGCGGTCGATCCGCGCCGCCAGATAGCGCGCCAGCCTTTGCTGGCGGGACTCGTTGGGAAAGCGGTAGGTGCGCCCGGTCAGATGGGTCGTGCCCGGTGCACGCGGCAGGTCGTGGTAGAACTGCGCACCTTCGGGGGTGAAGGCAAAGACGGTGTTGGGGAAGAGGCCGTAATAGGTCCAGCTCTTGCGCAGGTGGTCCGGCAGATGCGGCTGTTCCGGCGCGTGCTTGACATATTCCTTCACCGACCAGCGCCGTCCCGGACGGTCGCCAAAGAAGCCGATCGACACATGCAGCCCGTTGTCGAGATACAGGTCGCGATAGTCGCGGCCATAAAGCTCCTGCAGCGCGGGATGGGCCAGCGCAACGTGATAGCCTTCGTTGTCCACATCGCGCACCGATTTCCAGTTCACCGGCAGATCGGTATGCCACAGCGCCTGATCGGCAGGCAGCAGCGCCCCCGCGTCATAGGCCCCGAAATCGGCGGCATAGGGCGAAAGCAGGTCGGCCACGGCGGGCTGCGGACCGGGCTGGAAGCGCAGGAAGATGAAGCCGTGGAACACCTCCATCTCGATGGGTTTCAGCGCGAATTTCGACTTGTCGAGCGTGCCGAATGTGGTCGGCTGCGCGGCCCCCCGCAGGGTGCCGTCCAGATTGTAGACCCAGCCGTGGAAGGGGCAGATCACCGCCCCCCGGCAATGGCCCTGCTGGCCATCCACCACCCGCGCGCCCCTGTGACGGCACAGGTTGTGGAAGGCCCGCACCTCGCCATCCTGCCCGCGCATCACCACGGCGCGCTCTCCGAACAGATCGAAGGCAAGCCAGTCGCCGGCCGCGGGGATGTCGTTGACATGGCCCGCGACCTGCCAGTGGTTCAGAAAGACATTGTCGCGTTCCAGCTCGAACAGGGCCTGACTGCGGTAGGTCCAGGCCGGCAGGCCGGAGCGGTCCCAGTCATTCGGGATCGCCAGCGATTTCATCGGCAGTTCGGTCACGATCATCCCTCCATCTGCGTCAGAACCCAGGTCTTGAACCTCAAAAGCTCGAACTCTTCGGGCATCAGCCGGGCCGCCTTGAAGGCAGGCGACCGGATGCCCCTGTGGTTCATCTCGCACGCCGCGCCATCCTGCTCCATCACCAGCATGGCAAAGGCGGCGACCTTGCCGGCATCAAAGCCGGGCTGCGCCAGCGTCTCGGCCGGGAAGTGCCATTCCGCGACCAGCCGGGTCTTTTCCGGCCCTTCCGGCACCAGCCGGACCGAACGGACATAGTCCACATGCGCCACGACATAGGCCGAGGGCCAGAAGGTGACAAAGCTGTAGCCCGCAACCCGCTCTGCCTCGGTCAGGCCGGGGAAGACGGGACCGCAGACCGCACCATCGGGCGTCCAGGTTTCAGCCCCCGGCTTCAGATTGCCGGCCGGCAGCGCGCTGTCGGGCGTCCAGCCCGGCGCCTCGGTCGGCCCCATGATGCCTTGGGAATAGACCGGCACCATGTCGCACAATTCGGGGTGGATCCCGGGGCAATGCAGGCATTCGGAGTAATTCTCCCAGAAGGCCTTCCAGTTGCAGGCGATCTCCGTCTCCCAACGGTGACCGGTCACCAGACTGTCCATCGGCCAGTTGTCCAGCCGGTCGAGGCCGGCATCATTGGTGATCTCGCCGGGATCGGCCGCGAGGTTCAGGAAAAGAAAGCCGTTCCACACCCTGTGGGAGACCGGGCGCAGGCCATGGGCCTTGCGGTCGAAATCATCGGTCGGCACCGCATGCGCGGTCGAGACCAGCCGGCCATCCGAAGCCGCGAAGGACCAGGCGTGATAGGGGCAGCGGATCAGCTTGCCCAAGGGCTCCACCTCGCCCCGGCACAGTTCGGAGCCGCGATGCGTGCAGGAATTGTGCCAGGCGCCCAAGGTGCCATCGGGGCTGCGAGTCACGATCAGGGGCGCATTGCCCACGGTGATCCGCCGCATGGTGCCGGTGGCGAAATCAACCAGCCGCCCGACCATCACCCATTGCCGCGAGAAGATGGTGGCCATCTCACGTGCATACCAGTCGCCGTCCAGATAGGCCGCCCGCGGCAGCCCCTCGGGGCAATTGTCAAGACGGGGTGAGTGCGGGTGGCGATGATCGTCCATGGCTTCCCTTTCCTCAAGTCAGCGATTTCTTTGAAGAAATCGCCACGAAATCTTCAAAGATTTCGGGCCGGAGTTTTTGAAAACTCCGGCGCCGGGCGGTGGGCCACCGCGCCATCATACCCTCCCCGGCGGCGTGGCGCGTTTGCGGGGCGGGTTGAAGAAGGGCCGCTCGGCCAGTGTCACCGGCAGCATCAGCTTGGCATATTGCAGCTCGCGAAGCGCGTAGATTTCCACCCACAGATCCTCGGCCCGGGCGTATTTCGCCTTTACCTGCGCGATGGCGACATTGGCCTTCAGCGCCGGAGACCATGCGGCGGCGGTGATCATCCCGGCCTCGACCCGTTTGTCCCAGTACAGGATCGATCCTTCGGCGCTGACGTTGCCGGGGATGTCCAGCCCGATCAGCGCCCAGTCGGAACCCTTCGCCTTTTCCGCCAGAAGTGCGCGGCGGCCGGTGAAATGGCCCTTGTCCCAGTCGATCATCCAGCCCAGTCCCAGTTCCAGGGGGCTGCGCGGCCGGTCTTCGCGCAGGGCCTGATGGGCGGGAATGAAGTCCAGGTTGGTGATGATGAAACCGGCCTCGATCCGCGCCAGATCCAGCGCATCGCTGCCGATGGGCCGGATGCCCCATGGCGCGCCCGCCGCCATCAGGTGATCCCAGAACGGCAGCGCCTGATCCGGGGTGAGCCACAGTTCATACCCCAGATCGCCGGTGAATCCGGTGCGCGAGATGGTGATCTCTCCCCCGCCGAAGGGGAACTTTGCCATGCGGAAGGGTTTCAGCGCCTGCACATCGAAACCCGCCGCCTGCAGCACCGTGGCCGAGCACGGGCCTTGCAGCGACAGGGCGGCGATCTCTTCGGTGACCTCATGAACCTGCACCTCGAAACCAACGGCGGATTCAAGGAACCACGGCAGATGCCGTTCCTGACAGCAGATCAGGTAATCCTCGGGGCCGTGGCGGAACAGCGTGCCGTCATCCAGCAGCTTGCCCGCATCATCCGTCCAGCCGGTGTACTGCACGCCCCCGACCGAAAGTTTCCCCGCATCGCGCAGCGTAAGCCGGTTCAGACAGGCCGCCGCATCGCGCCCGGTGATGCGGTATTTCACCATCGGGCACAGGTCGTAGACCGAGGCGCCGTTGCGGATCGCGGTATATTCCATGTCGCTGTCGCCAAAGCACAACGCGGTCATGTAGCCGCCCCATGGCCCCCAACGGTTCAGCGTATTGGCCGGCGCCGTCCGCGCGTGGAAGGGCGTCGGCAGCAGCGGGGTGCGGAAATGGGTCAGCGCGGTCATGCCCCCACTCCTTTCATGGTCCTTGCCTCCAGAATGGCCTGCGCCGCGTTCCAGCCCGCAGCCCCGTTGACGCCACCGCCCGGATGGCTGCCAGCACCTGCCAGCCACAGGCCCGGCAAGGGCGTGGCATATTGCGAGGTGGCAAAGGTGGGCCGGTTGAACAGCATCTGCTCCACCGCCAGTTCGCCGTGATGCCAGTTGCCGCCGACCATGCCGAAGCGCGCTTCGATGTCTTGCGGCATCAGCAGTTCGGCATGGGCGACCATGGCGCGCAGGCCGGGGGATTGCGCCTCCAGCACGGCCAGCGCATTCTCCAGCATCTCGGCCCGAGCGGCCTCAAGCCCTGCCTTGGGGTCATGGGGGGCGTATTGCACGATGGCCGACAGGACGTGGTGCCCCTCCGGCGCCATGCCGCCCTCATGGGCCGAGGGCAGGACCACCTCCATCACCGGCACGTCCGGCACCTCGCCGTATTTCACCGGGTTGAAGGCGCGCTCCACCGCTTCGGCCGAAGGCGCGATGACGATGCGGGACTTCAGATCCGCCCCGCGGAAGTCGGGTTGGCCCTTCAACGCCAGATGCAGCTTTGCCGCCGCGCCCCGCGACCGGATATGACCGACCGCCTTGAAAAAGCCGGTGTCCAGCGCCGCCGCCCCGACCAGTTTCTGGAAGGTCGTGCGCGGGTTCATGGCCGAAACCACCAGGGCCGCCCGCACGTCCTCGCCGCCCGCCAGCCGGACGCCGATTGCCCGGTCGCCCTCGATCAGCACCCGCTCCACCGGCGCGTTGGTGCGGATCTTCACACCCGCCGCTTCGGCCGCCCTGCCCAACGCGGAAGCCAGCGCCCCCATGCCGCCCCTGGGCAGCAAGGGATCGGTGCCGCGTGACAGCCGGTCGAGATAGAGGATCAGCGAATTGGGCGAGCGCGGGCCAAGCCAGGCCCCCAAGGTGGAGTCAAAGGAAAGAAGTGCCTGCAGCCGGTCATCGGTCAGTTCGTCCACCGCCACGTCATAGGCGTTGATCAGCACCATCCGCAGCAGTTCGCGGAAGTCATCCTTGCCCAAGGCGCGGATGCCCAGACCGTTCTTGGCAAGGCCAAAGAGACGGTTCTCGCCGGCCAGTTTCACCGGGCGCATCTGCCGGAAGGGGGCCAGCACGCGGGCGAAATCCGCCAGTTTGCGATGCAGCGCGGCCCAGGCGTCGGTATCGGGACCGGACGTGTTGCCGCCATTCACCACCAAGAGATCCGAGACACCCGCCAGCACCGTCGTCGCCAGCGGCGGATGGAAGGCAAGGCCATGGCGTTCCAGCCCCATGCCCTCGGCCATCCGCGCATCAAGGCCCTGCGTCAGATGGGCCAGAGCGGGGGCGCGATAGCCGGGGGCGAACTCCCGCTCCCCCGCCCCGCCGCCGACCGCTGGCGCGGCCTCGACCAGCGTGACCTTGCGGCCTTTCGCCGCCAGCCGGGCGGCGCAGGCCAGCCCGTTGACGCCGCCGCCGATGACCAGCACGTCCAAGGCCCGATCAGAGGACGGCATAGGCATCGCGCATCCCCCCTTTGATCCCCGCATCGCGCAGCACCTCGGCCGCCGCATTGCGGCCCGGCGCGCCCATCACACCACCGCCGGGATGGGTGGACGATCCACACATCCACAAGTCCTTGATCGGACTGCGATACTGCGCATAGCCCGGCACCGGGCGGTTGAAGAGAAGCTGGTCAAAGGTCAGCTCCCCCTGAAAGATATTGCCCTCGGTCAGGCCCGCTTCGGCCTCCAACTCGCGCGGCGTCCGCACCTCGACATGCAGCACGCGGTCCTTGAAGCCCGGCGAATAGGCCTCGATCTGGTTCAGGCAGGTGTCGCGGAAGGCGTCGCGGTCGGCATCGGTCCAGTCACGGCCCGCGATCTTCGGCGGGGCATATTGCACGAAGCAGGACATGAAATGCTTGCCCGGCGCAGTCATGGTCGGGTCGATCATGGTGGGGATCATCACATCCTGGAACGGATCACGGCTGAACTGGCCGTTCTTCCAGTCGTCATAGCCGCGCTCCATCTTTTCAATGGAATCAGTGAAGTGGAGGTCGCCCTTGATGTTCGGCGCGCCTTCCGGCAGGGCCGGGAAGACGGGGGCTGACTCCAGAGCGATGTTCAGCTTGCCCGAGGATCCGCGGATCTTGAACGCCTTGACGCGACGCAGGAAATCGCCCGGCAGGTCGCCCTCATCGACATGTTTCAGGAAGGTGCGCTTGACATCCATGTTGGAGATGACGCGCTTGCCCTTCACCTCGTCGCCGTTCGACAGCGCAACGCCGACCGCACGGCCCCCCTTCACAAGGATCTTCTCGACACCATGGCCGGTGCGCACCTCGCCACCCGCCGCCTGCAGGCTTTGCGTCAGCGCCCTGGTGATCGACCCCATGCCGCCGCGCGCAAAACCCCAGGCACCGACATTGCCGTCCACATCGCCCATGTAGTGATGCAAAAGCACATAGGCCGACCCGGGCGACATCGGCCCCAGAGCGGTGCCGATGATCGCCGAGACCGCCAGATAGCCCTTGATCACCGGGCTTTCGAAATATTCGTCGAGGAAGTCGGAAATCGACATGGTCCAGAACTGCACCATGCGGGCCCGCATCTCCTCGGACAATGTGCCCATCTCCTTGCCGAGCCACATCAATTCCGCCAGATCACGGGGGCGGAAGCTGCTGGGGTCCGGTGGCGTGCGCATCAGCATCGGCCGGATGAAACGGCAAAAGCGCAGGATGTCGCGGGCGTAGATGTCATAGGCCTCGGCGTCGCGCCTGGAATGGCGGGCGAATTCGCGGCGGTTGGCGTCATGGTCGCGGTACATGCCAAGGTAGCCGCCGCCTTCCTGGAACACTGCGCCGCCTTCGTAGGGCAGGATCTGCAGCCCGTATTTCGGCAGGTCCAGATCGCGCATGATCTCGGGCCGGAAAAGGCTGCTGACGTAAGAGCAGTTCGAGTAGGTGAAGCCGGGGAAAAGCTCGCGGCTGACCGCCGCGCCGCCGATCCAGTCGTTCTTTTCCACCACGCAGACCTTCAACCCGGCGCGCGCCAGATAGCCCGCTGTCACCAGCCCGTTGTGGCCCGCGCCCACGATCACCGCATCGTAGATCATTCGGCAGCGTCCAGCGTGCCGTCGGCCTGATCCTGCAAGGTCAGGTCGACCGCAGTTTCCACCGCTTTCAGCGTGTCCGTCAGGCACGACGCCTCCAGCCCGTGCGCCTCGCACATGAACCATGGCTCGCGGCTGTCGGGTTCGACGATGATCCCCAGATCGTGCAGATAATGCGCCATCCGGTCGTAAAAGCTGTAATCGCTGGTCTTCCACGCCCGATAATTGTCGGGCGGCACTTCGGCAAAGAAGATGCCGAACATCGACGGGTGGCCCGAGAAGGAATGCGTGATGCCGCGCGCTTTCAGGATGTCGGAGATCCCCGATTTCAGCGTCTCGCCGTAAGTTGCAAGCGTCTCCAGCGCCGGGGTTTCGTCCAGAATACGCAAGGTCTCTTCC
Organism: uncultured Paracoccaceae bacterium; assembly: GCA_934500835.1. GTDB lineage: Bacteria > Pseudomonadota > Alphaproteobacteria > Rhodobacterales > Rhodobacteraceae > Pseudogemmobacter. Next base: position 692,249 of record CAKSTR010000001.1, read on the forward strand.
GCCGCCGCAAGGCTGACGGAATGCGCGGTATAGGTGCCGCCGTGGCTGGCCCCGCCATAACGGAAGGTGCGCATGACATCCTCGCGCCCCGCCACCAGCGAGATCGGATAGCCATTCGCCACCGCCTTGGCAAAGGTGGTGATGTCAGGCTTGATGCCCAGAATACCCTGAATGCCGCCCTTGCCGACGCGGAAGCCGGTCTTCACCTCGTCGATGATCAGCAGAACGCCGTAGCGGGTGCACAGGTCACGGGCCAGCTGGACATAGTCGCGCCGGGCCGAGATGCCGCAGCAATTGCCCTGGATCGGCTCGATCAGCATGGCCGCCAGCCGGTCGCCATGCTTTCTGAAGGTGTCCTCCAGCCGCTGCATGTCGTTCATCGGCACCAGATGGGCCAGTTTCTTGACGGTTGGCGGGATGCCCTTGCCATAGGGCACCATCTCGGGATCGTCGTTCGAACCGGGGGTCCAGCCCTCCATATCCGCCATCCACATCGCGGCATCGAAAAGGCCGTGATAGCCACCTTCGACCAGCAGATATTCCTCGCGCCCGGTGAAGGCGCGGGCCAGCCGCAGCGCGGCCATCACCGCCTCGGTCCCCGAGTTCGAGAAGCGCACCAGTTCGGCGGCCGGGACCATCCTGGAAATCCGGTCGGCGACGGTCAGCTCCTTTTCGGTCGACAGCGCGAAAACGCCGCCCACCTCCATTCCCTTGCGGGCGGCGGCATCCACCCGGTCATCGGCATAGCCAAGGATCGCCGGCCCATAGCCCAGCCGATAATCGACGTAGGCATTGCCATCGATGTCCCAGGTTCGCCCGCCCTTGCCGTGGTGGACATAGATCGTCCGGTCATCCCCCCAGTAGCGGAAGGTCGAGGACACGCCCAGGGGCAGCCGCTGTACCGCCCGCTGGTATTGCGCATTCGACTTGGAAAGGTCGCGGCTCGGGGCGGGCAGTCTTGGGGCGGTCATGGCTGGTCCAGGTCCTGTTGGCGGATGCGTCAGACTGTCACGCCATTGACTGAGTTGTCAATCAGATACAGAATGCCGTGAACGGGTCCCCCTCCGCCCCGGATCGACGGTGGAAAACCACGACGGACTCGCCTAGGGTCGCGCCAGCCTGCCTGACGACATTGCGCGCGCGGTCAGCCTGTTGAACACCCGGCGGAAAATCCGCCGTCCGCCAGGCCGCCGAAGGCCGTTTGTCCCGAAGACCTTTCGCATGGAAGGACCGCCAAGTGACCAATGTCGTTGCCTCAGAAGGCCCGCAGGCCGAGGGTGCGGAAGCGCCGCGCCAACCCCGCACCATGAGCCGCGAGGCCCGCCGCGCCCAGATCATCGACGCGACGATTCGCACGCTTGCCGCCCGCGGCTTCGCCCGCACGACGCTGACCGAAGTGGCACGCACCGCTGGCCTGTCACACGGGCTTGTGCTGTTCCACTTCGACAGCAAGGAAGGTCTGCTGGCCGAGACGCTTTCGGCGCTGGCGCAAGAGTACCGCGAGAACTGGCTGCAGGCGCTGGCCGGGGCCGGCCCCTCGCCCGCGCAGCAACTCATGGCGCTGATCGAGGCGGATTTCTCGCCCGCCGTCTGCACGCCCGACCGTCAGGCGGCATGGTGCGCCTTCTGGGGCGAGGCTCAGAGCCGGCCGATGTATCAGGAGGCCTGCGGAGAAAAGGACGAGGACTACAACAGGACGCTTGAGGCCATCTGTGCCCGGCTGGTCGAGGAAGGCGGCTATTCCGGCGATCCCGTGCGCCTTGCGCGCATCCTGCGGGTAACGATCGAGGGCACCTGGCTGGACCTGATGACCCTTGCCAACCCCTATGATGTGGCCGAGGCCCAGGCGACGGCACGGACCTGTGCCGCCCATCTTTTTCCAAAGCACTTCCAGGTGCCATAGGCGGCCGCAGCCGTCTTCGCGGCTGCGCGGGAACCTTCGGCCGGCACAGATGCCGGCGGCCCGCCGCTGCGGGCGGGATGAGCGCGCCCGGATGACGGCCACATCCCTGGATGGTGGGGTCCCCCTTGATCGGAAGACCCCGTGTTGAACCCCACCTGCACCACCCCTAATGCAGCTTGGTCGCCATCGAGATCGAGACGCAGACCGAACGCATCCCGCCAGTGTCCATCACCGGACCGACCGGCAGGCAATCCAGCCCCACCCGGCGCGCCAGCCGGGGGCTGTGCTCGGGGATGATGCCCAGAAGCGTGGTCGCACCCAGCGTGCGGGCCGAGATCACCATCTCGCTGATCAGCTGCATCTGCACGCGCAGCCGCTCGGCCGCGGGAACCGCCTCCGAGACGAAGACCCGGCTCGATTCCCAGATGTAGGGATCGACCGGGGCTTTGAAGCCCAGAAGGTCGGACGGGATCGTCTCAAGCAGACCCAGTTGGGCATCTCGGATCATGTAGCTGTAGATGCCGCATCTGTGCGTGGTCGGCGTCAGACGGACACCCGCCAGAACCTCGCCATGCTTGTGGACGGCCACCCAGCGGCTTGCCGGGGTGTCATACTGGTCGAACTCCATCCCGTCGGCCTGTGGCAGGTCCCACTTGTTGTGCTGGATGAAGGTCCGGTGTCGCGCCCGGAACATGTTTGCGAAAAGCTGCCCGTGATTGTGCAGATTCTCGAACGACAAGGTAGTCACTTCCATTGTATTTCTCCTTCTTTAGGCCTGGCAGAACCTTTGGAAGGGGAAGGCACAGATCAGGTCATAGCAGCCGGTACTCGCGCGCCTTACGGATCGCCTCAGACGTGGTGCGCGCCTCAAGGCGAATGCGCGCCGACGTGAGCCTCGCCTTGAAGGCGCTTTCCGTGATGCCAAGTCTCTCCGCTGCTGCCGAGTGCCGGTCCCCATTTGCGACACATTGCAAAGCTTCGATCTGCGCTCTGGTCAGGTCCGACGGCGGCTTGGCCTCGATATGCAACCTGATCGTGAGTTCGCGCAGGGCCGCCAGCTCGTCATCGCTGAACTCGCGGTCGGCCCGCGAAATACCGACGATGGAACGCGAGGTGATCGGACCGTAGGACGACACCGCCCCAAAATTCAGCCCGTGCACGGCAGCCTTTTTCATAACACCAAACGGATCCGGCAAGGGAATCGAGCTCCATCTCGTGGTGCCTTCGACCCCGACCCCCCAAAATACCAGGGGATCTCGGAGATAGTAGGAATGCGAATTGTAGTATTCCACCCAGGCATCCGGGTATGAACTCTTGTAAACAAGCGGAGTCGCGAACCGGATATGAAGCCCGACGTTGAAGCCCATGGGCGCCAGAAGATCCAGCTGATCGAGCAACACTGACAAGACCTTCCGCTCTGACATGGAACCTCGGATCGGACGGGGCCGATTCTACTTGTGATTGATCTTGGTGTTGTAACCGCTGACTGCAAGGGAAAATAGCAATCTGGACAATTGCTTGGCAATGTGCGGGCCAAAATGAGGCATAAAAATGTCAAGGCCCGCCGGATGGCGGGCCTTGTGAAGGGGTCCGGCGGGGTAGCGCGGGATCAATCCTCGGCGGCTTCAACCCGGGCCAGATCGGCAGCGCCCTTGGCGGCCGGATCGCGGTCGACGAATTCGATGATCGCCATCGGCGCCATGTCGCCATAGCGGAAACCGGCCTTCAGAACGCGGATGTAGCCGCCCTGACGTTCCTTGTAGCGCGGGCCGAGAATGGCGAACAGGCGCTCGACATGCTTGTCCTGCTTCAGCTGGGCCGCGGCCAGACGGCGGGCATGCAGATCGCCGCGCTTGGCAAGCGTGATCAGCTTCTCGACGATCGGGCGCAGTTCCTTCGCCTTCGGCAGGGTGGTCTTGATCTGCTCATGCTCGATGAGCGAGCCGGCCATGTTCGCCCAGAGCGCCTTGCGGTGCTCATGGGTGCGGTTCAGTTTGCGGTAGCCGCTGGAATGACGCATCTTCTTCTCCTATGACGTCTTTTGCTTTGTGTTGCGGCCCGTGCGTTGCGGGCCGCGTCGTTGGGGCATCAGCCCAGGGTTTTCCCCGCCTGCGCGGGCATTTTTCCGTCAGGCGGGGTTGCCCCCGCCCATGGATCAGAACTGGTCTTCGAAGCGCTTGGCCAGATCCTCGATGTTCTCCGGCGGCCAGTCCTCGACATCCATGCCAAGGTGCAGACCCATGCCCGAGAGCACTTCCTTGATCTCGTTCAGCGACTTGCGGCCGAAGTTCGGGGTGCGCAGCATCTCGGCTTCGGTCTTCTGGATCAGATCGCCGATATAGACGATGTTGTCGTTCTTCAGGCAGTTGGCCGAACGGACCGACAGCTCCAGCTCGTCGACTTTCTTCAGCAGCAGCGGGTTGAACTCCAGCCCCGCGTCCAGCTCTTGCTTGCCGGCCTGCTCGGGCTCTTCGAAGTTCACGAACACCGCCAGCTGGTCCTGCAGGATGCGCGCGGCATAGGCCACGGCGTCATCCGGGGTCAGGCTGCCGTCGGTTTCGATCTTCATGGTCAGCTTGTCATAGTCCAGCACCTGCCCCTCGCGGGTGGGCTGCACTTCGTACGAGACCTTCTTGACCGGCGAGTAGATCGCGTCGATCGGGATCAGGCCGATCGGTGCATCTTCCGGGCGGTTCTTGTCGGCCGAGACATAGCCCTTGCCGGTCGAGACCGTCAGTTCCATGAACACGTCCGCACCATCGTCAAGGTGGCAGATCACATGATCCTTGTTCAGGATCTCGATGCCGTTCGATTCCGAGATGTCGCCCGCGGTCACGACGCCCGGCCCCTTGGCCGAGATCGACAGGCGCTTCGGCCCCTCGACGTCCATCTTGATCGAGACGCCCTTGAGGTTCAGCACGATGTCGGTCACGTCCTCACGCACGCCGGCCACCGACGAGAACTCGTGCAGCACGTTGTCGATCTGGATCGAGGTGATCGCGGCACCCTGCAGCGAAGACATCAGCACGCGGCGCAGCGCGTTGCCCAGCGTCAGGCCGAAGCCGCGTTCCAGCGGCTCGGCGGTGACAGTGGCCACGCGCGAGGCATCCGCGCCCGCTTTCACGACCAGGCTCGCCGGCTTGATGAGTTCCTGCCAATTCTTGTGGATCATGCTGTCGCCTCCATTCTTGCCGCCAGTCCCATGGTCCGAAGGACAGGGGCGCCCGAGGGTCTTTCAAACGCAAAGACCGGGCCGCGCGGTGGCGCAGCCCGGTGATAGTCACGCAGCCTCAGACGCGACGGCGCTTCGGCGGACGGCAGCCGTTGTGGGCCAGCGGCGTCACGTCGCGGATCGAGGTGATGTTGAAGCCCACGGCAGCCAGCGCACGCAGCGCCGACTCGCGGCCCGAACCCGGGCCCTGAACTTCGACTTCCAGCGTTTTCACGCCATGTTCCTGCGCCTTGCGGCCGGCATCCTCGGCAGCCATCTGGGCGGCATAGGGGGTCGATTTGCGCGACCCCTTGAAGCCCATGGTCCCGGCCGACGACCAGGAGATGGCGTTGCCCTGAACGTCCGAGATCAGGATCTTGGTGTTGTTGAAGGAAGAGTTCACATGAGCAACGCCCGAGGCGATGTTCTTGCGTTCCTTGCGCTTGCCGCCACGCGCGGCTTTCGGATCACGTGCCATATCTCAGCGCTCCCCTTACTTCTTCTTGCCGGCAATGGGTTTCGCCGGGCCCTTGCGGGTGCGGGCGTTGGTATGGGTGCGCTGACCGCGGACCGGCAGGCCCTTGCGGTGACGCAGGCCGCGGTAGCAGCCAAGGTCCATCAGACGCTTGATGTTCATCGAGACTTCACGGCGCAGGTCGCCCTCGACGGTGAAGTTGGCGTCGATGTATTCGCGGATCGCCAGCACTTCCGCGTCGGTCAGCTGGTTGACCCGACGGGTGGTGTCGATCTTCAGGGCTTCGCAGATCTGGCCGGCGGCTTGCGGGCCGATGCCGTGGATATACTGCAGAGAGATGGGGACCCGTTTCTGGGTCGGGATGTTGACGCCAGCAATACGTGCCATGCGTGCCTTTCCTTCCGGTTGCGGCTCCGTAGCGCCAGAGCCTTTTTTCACAACTGTTCCCGGCACTTGGGCCGCGAACGACGATCTTCCCATATGTACGGGAAACCACGACCATGGGCGATTCCATGCCGGGACGCTGTGCCATAAGGGGAATTCCGCCGCCCGTCAAGGGCGACAGGCAGGAGATTCAGGTCCTGTCAAGAACTTTCGCAATCTCGGCTGCAACGGTGTCCATATCCGCCATGCCGTCCACCTGCGTCAACCCGCCCTTGGCATAGTAGTAGCCAAGCAATGGCGCGGTCTTCTTGTAGTATTCCTGCAGACGTTCGACAAAGACCTGCGGGTTGTCGTCCCGGCGCACCGGCTGGCCGGCGGCCCTGGCTTCTTCGGCGCGGCGCACGATGCGGCCGACAAGGCCCGCGTCCTCGACCACCAGCTCGATCACCGCATCCAGCCGCGCGCCCTTCTCGGCCAGAAGCCGGCCAAGCGCGTCGGCCTGGGCCAGCGTCCGCGGGAAGCCGTCGAAGATGAAGCCGCCGGGGGCGCCCTTCTCCAGCTTTTCGGCGATCAGGCCGATGACGATCTCATCCGTCACCAGCTGACCCTTGTCCATGATCTCGGCGACGCGGTTGCCCATTTCGGTCCCCGAGGCCTTGGCCTCGCGCAGCATGTCGCCGGTGGACAGCTGCACCATGCCGCGGTTGTCTTCCAGCCGCTTGGCCTGGGTGCCCTTGCCGGCACCCGGAGGCCCCAGCAGGATGATGTTCTTCGCCGCCATGCCTCAGCGCCTCGCCGGGGCCTTGGCGGGCGCCTTGGCCGCGCCGTTGCGGCGCTTGCCGCGCAACTGGCTCTTCTCGATCAGGCCTTCATACTGGTGGGCCAGCATGTGCGACTGCACCTGGTTGATGGTGTCCATCGTGACCGAAACCACGATCAGAACCGAGGTGCCGCCGAAGTAGAAGGGCACACCGACCTGGCTGATCAGGATTTCGGGCAGAAGGCAGACCGCCGCCAGATAGGCCGAGCCGAGCACAAGGATACGGTCCACGACATAGTTTAGGTAGTCCTCGGTCTTCTTGCCGGGACGGATGCCGGGAATGAAGCCGTTCTGGTTCTTCAGGTTCTCGGCCACGTCATCGACCTTGAACGACACGTTCGAGGTGTAGAAGTAGCTGAAGAACACGATCAGCGCGGCCAGCGCCAGAAGGTGCAGCGGCTGGCCATAGCCCAGATAGGCAGTGATCCACGACAGCACCGGATTGGTGTTGTTGCCCGAGAAGGTACCGATTGTGGTCGGCAGGAGCAGGATCGACGAGGCGAAGATCGCCGGGATCACGCCCGCCGGGTTGACCTTGATCGGCAGGTGCGACGAGCCGCCGTCATAGATCTTCATGCCCACCTGACGGCGGGGATACTGGATGTGGATCTTGCGCAGCGCGCGCTCCATGAACACCACGAAGGTGATCACGGCGACGACCATCACAAGGATGCCAAGGATCACCGGCGTGGACAGCGCGCCCGACCGGCCCTGGGCGAAGAACTGCGCCAGAGCGGCCGGAATCTCGGCCACGATGCCGACGAAGATGATCAGCGAGATGCCGTTGCCGATGCCGCGGCCGGTGATCTGCTCGCCCAGCCACATCAGGAACATGGTGCCGCCGACCAGCGTGATCACGCAGGAGGCGACGAAGAAGAAGCCCGGCTCATGCGCCAGCTCGCCCGCCTGGATCGACACCGCAATCCCGTAGGCCTGGAAGATCGCCAGCGCCACCGTGCCATAGCGGGTGTACTGGTTCAGCTTCTTGCGGCCCTGCTCGCCCTCTTTCTTCAGGTGCTGCCAGGGCTGGTACATCGTCGCCAGCAACTGCACGATGATCGAGGCGCTGATGTAGGGCATGATCCCCAGGGCGAAGATCCCCATCCGGCTGATGGCACCGCCGGTGAACATGTTCAGCATGCCCCCCAGCCCCTGCCCCGCCTGCTGCATGAAATTGCGCAGCGCATCGCCGTCGATCCCCGGCACCGGGATATAGGTTCCCAACCGGTAGACGATCAGAAGCCCGATGGTGAAGAAGATGCGTTGACGAAGATCGGTCGCCTTGCCGAGCGCGCCCCAGGAAAGGTTCGCGGCCATCTGTTCTGCGGCGGATGCCATGTGCTGCCCTTTTGATGGACAACGCCGCCGGACCCGTTTTCCGGTCCGGCGGCGCTGGAAAACCGTTGCTGATGTAAGCGGCTTTCCGGCCGCTCACAACCCGCTTATTCGGCCGAAGCTTCCGCCTTGGCCGAAACCGTGATCGAGCCGCCAGCCTTCTTCACCGCTTCGATGGCCGAGGCCGATGCGCCGGTGACGTTAAGGGTGACTTTCGACTTGATCTCGCCCTTGGCGAGAATGCGGATGCCGTCCCGCTTGTTGGTGGTCAGGCCGGCTGCGACCAGCGCGTCCTCGGTGATCTCGGCCTTCGCGTCCAGCTTGCCGGCCTCGATGAATTTCTCGATCAGGCCCAGGTTCACGACGGCGAATTCCAGCCGGTTCGGCTTCGAGAAGCCGCGCTTCGGCAGGCGGCGGTACAGCGGCATCTGGCCGCCTTCATAGCCGCCGATGGCCACGCCCGAGCGGGATTTCTGGCCCTTGATACCACGGCCGGCGGTCTTGCCCTTGCCCGAGCCGGGGCCGCGCGCAACGCGCTTCTGTTTGCGGGCCGCACCTTCGTTGTCACGAAGTTCATTCAGTTTCATGTCGCATCTCCTGGCCGGAAAGACCCCCCTGCGACGGATGGGGTCCACACGGCATTTCTTGGTTGATTCCTGTGGCCCGGATGGCCACCGGGGGCGCTTACACGCTGGTGCGCACAAGATCAAGCGTTCAGGGCGCCGGCCGGACCTGCGGCACCCCGCCTTCGAACTGCATCAGCACGCCAAGGTTCTTGTTCGGACCCCAGCGGGTCAGCTTCAGCTCTCCGCGCGACAGGATCAGGTCGGCCACCCGGTATTGCTTGCGCACGCCGGATTTCGCGTCCCAGATCTCGACCACGGCGCCCTTTTTCCGGGGCGGGCCGAGTTGCAGCTGGAAATAGTCGCGGTCGGCGGTTTCGGCCACGGCCGCAAGCACGGCCAGAACCTCGTAGTAGTCGGTGATGCGTTCCGACTTGAAACGACAGACCGTTTCCACCCCGGCAAAGCCAAGTGCTGCCGCCCCTGCGGCCATGCCAAGAACCGGGCTGGTCAGCACGGCGCTGCCCGCCCCCGCGACGGCCTCGGCCCCCGCCGCCGCCCCGGACATCGCCTTGACCGCCCGGGCGCCGGCCACGGCCGCACCAACGGCGGTAAAGCCGGTATTGGCATCGACCAGGGTCAGGAAATCCGGTGCGGTCGGGTCAAAGCGGGCCATGACGGTCGCATCCGCCGCCGCTGCGGCCAGCTTCGGCGCGCGTTCGGAGATGATCTCGCTCAGCCGGTAGTCGCAGACATCGGCCTGCACCGCGCCGGCGGCAAGTGCCGCACAGAAGGCGGCAGGGAAAAACATGCGGGACATTTGCTGTCTCTCGGGGCTGCTCTGCCCCTTGAATAGCGCAAACGGGCCGGAAAGGCAAAACCGCGTCCTGCCTTTCCGATCACGTTCCGGCCAGCCGCGCCGGGTCAGGCCGAAGGCGGCCAGACGAACGAGGGCTGCAGACCGGCATAGACCGGGCGGCCGTCCGTCGGGGCGGGATAGCCCTTCGTTTCGTCCCAGAAGGCGTGATAGGTCGCCTTGGGGAAGGCGGCATCGTCATAGCCCATCACATTCGGCACCGCGACGCGGATGCGGTGCTGCTTGTCATCCAGCATCAGGACGGCGCCGCAATCGGTGCAGAGGCAGATTTCCAGCGGGCCGTTCGGATTGTCCTTGTTGAAGGGCACCCGCTTCATCTTTTCGGGATGGTCGGCCTTCAGATCGCCATAGTTGAAGAAGGCCACATGCGTGCTGTGCTGGCCGGTCACGGCCTTGCAGACATTGCAGTGGCATTCATGGTTGTCGATCGGCTCCGCCGCCGATGTCACATGCACATGGGCGCAACCGCCCGCGTATTTCGGTGCCATGGTTTCCTCCCTCATGCCCGGCCGGGCCGGCCGAGTCGGGGCAGCCTAGCATAGAGACCGACCCTTGTAGCCCGCACTTCCGACACCGCGCGCCGGGATCTCGCCATGCTTCGGGCGCGCCAAACGCTTGCATTGAATTGCACTTGCGTAGAACATGCCCCGCAGACGCCCAGGATCACGCAAGCCGCCACTGCACGGAGATCGCAGAATGGACCTGCCCGCGAAGACGGACGCAGCGGCCCCGGCGGGACGCGCCGCCGAGGCCATCAGGGTCGAGGCGCTGCACAAGAGCTTTGGCGCGCACGAGGTGCTGAAGGGCGTCTCGATCACGGCGCACGAGGGTGATGTGGTGACACTGATCGGCGGATCGGGGTCGGGCAAATCCACGCTTCTGCGCTGCGTCAACTTCCTTGAGACGCCAAGCTCGGGCAAGATCGTGATCGGCGGCGAAGAGGTGCGTTGCCGTGCCGACGGCACCCCGGCCGACCGGCGCCAGATCGAACGCATCCGGCAAAGCCTTGGCATGGTGTTCCAGCAGTTCAACCTCTGGACGCACAAGACCGTGCTGGAGAACCTGATCGAAGTGCCGGTCCATGTGCTTGGCCTTGGCCGCGAAGAGGCCGCCGCCCGCGCCCGCAAGCTTCTGGCCCGGGTCGGTCTGGCCGAAAAGGAAGACGCCTACCCCGCATTCCTGTCCGGCGGCCAGCAGCAGCGCGCCGCCATCGCCCGCGCCCTGTGCATGGAACCGCGCGCGATGCTGTTCGACGAGCCGACAAGCGCCCTTGACCCCGAACTGGTGGGAGAGGTGCTGGCGGTGATCCGTTCGCTGGCAGACGAAGGGCGCACCATGCTTCTGGTGACGCATGAGATGAAATTCGCCCGTGAGGTCTCGGACCATGTGGTCTATCTCTACAATGGGCTGATCGAGGAGCAGGGACCGCCGGACCAGCTGTTCGGAGACCCGAAATCGGCCCGGCTGAAGCAGTTTCTGAAATCGGTCTCTTGAGAAGGCCGCACAACAATCCAACCCAGGGAGATACCGAATGACCAGACTGAAAATTGCCGCCGCCGCCGTGGCCTTGGCCCTGACCGCCGGTGCCGCCTCGGCCGAGAAGGTCCGCATCGGCATGGCGCCGGAGCCCTATCCGCCCTTCGCCAGCGCCGATGCCTCGGGCAACTGGACCGGCTGGGAGATCGACCTGATGTGGGCGCTGTGCGCCAAGGCCGAACTGGAATGCGAAATTGCCCCGGTCGCCTGGGACGGGCTGATCCCGGCGCTGAACGCGGGCCAGATCGACGCCATCATGAACTCGATGTCGATCAACGCCGAACGTCAGAAGGTGATCGACTTTTCCGACAAGTACTACAACACGCCGACGGTGATCGTCGCCGCCAAGGGCGCCGGCATCACCCCGGATGCCGCCGGCCTGACCGGCAAGGTTCTGGGGGTGCAGGTCTCGACCGTGCACCAGACCTATGCCGAAAAGCACTTCGGCGCCGCAGCGAGCGAGATCAAGGTCTACCAGACCCAGGATGAGGCCAATCAGGATCTGGTCGCCGGCCGGATCGATGCGATCCAGGCCGATTCCATCGCGCTGGACGCCTTCCTCGCCTCGCCCGAAGGCTCGGCCTGCTGCGAGTTGATGGGGACGGTCCCCGAGGATCTCGATGTGCTCGGGCCGGGTGTGGGCATCGGCCTGCGCAAGGGCGACGAAGAGCTGAAGGCGAAGTTCAACAAGGCCATCGCCGATGTGCGCGCCGATGGCTCCTATGACGAGATCACGTCGAAATACTTCACCTCCTCGATCTATGGTGACTGATCGCGCATCGGATCGCTGATCGATGGAAAGCACCCTTGGCCTTCTGGCCCTGAGCCCCCCCGGATGGGGGGGCACCCTGTTGGCGGGCCTCTGGGCCTCGATGCAGATTGCGGTCGGAGCCTTTGGTCTTGGCCTGATGATCGGGCTGGCGGGCGCTTACGGCAAGATCTACGGCGGCCCGGTGCTGCGCGACTGCCTTGGCGTCTATACGACGGTCGTGCGCGCCCTGCCCGAGTTGATCCTGATCCTGCTGCTTTACTTCGGACTGACGGATCTGGTGAACCAGCTGATGCTGGCCCTGGGATATGACCGCATCCAGATTTCCGGCGTCGTGGCCGGTGTGCTGGTGCTTGGCGTGGTGCAGGGCGCCTATGCGACCGAGGTCCTGCGCGGCGCCATCCTTGCCGTGCCCCCCGGGCAGATCGAGGCCGCGCGCGCCATGGGCATGTCCCCTGGCAAGATCGCCCGGCGCATCACGATACCAACCATGCTGGGACTTGCGCTGCCGGGTCTGTCGAACCTGTGGCTGATCGCCACCAAGGACACCGCGCTTCTGGCCATCGTGGGCTTCTCGGAACTGACACTGGCGACCCGGCAGGCCGCCGGCACCACCAAGGCCTTCTTCACCTTCTTCATCGCGGCGGGCGTGATCTATCTGGCGATCTCGCTGCTGTCGACCTGGGGCTTTGCCCGGCTTGAGGCCTGGGCAAGGCGCGGCGATCGGCCCCGTACAGCGGGGGGCAGATGATGCGCGCCCTTGCCCGCCCCCATCGGATCGTCATGCTGCTGATCGCGGCCGGGCTGGTCCTCTGGATCACTCTTGCAGGCAACTGGGACTGGCTGCACCAGTCGAAGTACCAGACGATGATCCTTCAGGGCATCTGGCGGACCATATGGCTGCTGGTGCTGTCGGTGCTGATCGGCTTTGCGCTGGCGGTACCGCTGGGTCTGGCGCAGGCCTCCGGTCCATGGTTCCTGGCGCTTCCGGCCCGGGCTTTCTGCACGGTAATCCGGGGCACACCGCTCCTGCTGCAGATCTGGCTTCTGTATTACGGTCTGGGCTCCCTTTTCCCCGGCATCCCCTGGATCCGGGAAAGCGATCTCTGGCCGATCCTGCGCCAGGCCTGGCCCTATGCCCTTCTGGCCTTGTCGCTGTCCTATGCCGGCTATGAGGGCGAGGTGATGCGCGGCGCCTTCGCCAGCGTGCCGCACGGCCAGATCGAAGCCGCCCGCGCCATGGGCATGCCGCGCCGCAAGATCTTCAGCCGGATCTCGCTGCCACTGGCCCTGCAGGGCGTCTGGCCGACGCTGGGCGGCGAGACGGTGCTGCAGCTGAAGGCAACGCCGCTGGTCGCCACCATCACGGTGATCGAGATTTACGCGGTCTCAAGCCGGGTGCGCCAGGACACGCTGATCACCTACGAGCCGCTGTTCCTTGTCGCGGCGATCTATCTGGCCCTGGCCGGGCTGATCGTGTTTGGCTTCCGCTGGCTGGAAAGCCGGCGGCCCCGGCGCGGGGCCTGACCCTGCTGGGCGCGATGCGGCGCCCGGCCAGACCGCCGAATGTCATTGACAGCCGCGCGGCGCGTTTGTCCAATCGGTCAAGGAACTGGCCGGTGAAGCCTGAGTCCCCAAGAAAGATAAACACAGGGAGTGGAAAGATGATCCTGAAGCAAGGTCTGTGCCGTGCAACCGCGCTTGCGGTGCTGATGGCGGGCGTTGCCCCGGCCGCGCTCTTCGCCGAGACGCCGGCGGATACGCTGGTTCTGGCGGATGCCATCGACGACATCGTCTCGATCGACCCGCATGAGGCCTTTGAATTCTCGGGCCTCGACATGACGAACAACCTGTATGACTCGCTGGTCGAACTGGACCCGACCAAGCCGGGCGAACTGGTCCCCGGTCTGGCCGAAAGCTGGTCGGTGTCCGAGGACGGCCTGACCTACACCTTCAAGATCAAGTCGGGCATCACCTTCTCCAGCGGCAACCCGATGACGGCCGAGGATGCCGCGGGTTCGCTGCGCCGCGTGGTCAAGCTGAACAAGAACCCGGCCTTCATCCTGACGCAGTTCGGCTTCACCGCCGAAAACGTCGACCAGATGATCACCTTCGACGGCGACACCGTCACCATCACCACCGACAAGGCCTATGCGCCGACCTTCTTCTACAACTGCCTGACCGCCCAGACCGGCAATATCATCGACATGAAGACCGTCATGGCCAATGAGGTCGATGGCGACATGGGCAACAACTGGCTGAAGTCGAATTCGGCCGGGACCGGCGCCTATGTGCTGAAAAGCTTCAAGCCGAACGAGGGCTATATCCTTGAGGCCCGCGCCGGCCACTGGCGCGGCGATGCGATCCTGAAGAACGTCTTCATGCAGCATGTGCCGGAAGGCGCGACCGAACGGCTTCTGCTTGAGAAAGGCGACGTCGATATCGCCCGCGCCTTGACCCCGACCGATGTGGCCGGGCTTGAGGGCAATGCCGACGTGAAGATCACCAATGACGACGGCGGCCAGATCTACTATCTGGCGATGAACCAGAAGGTCGAGGCGCTGGCCAATCCGCAGGTTCTGGACGCGATGCGCTGGGCCGTGGACTATCAGGGCATGGCCGACACCATCCTGAAAGGCCAGTGGGCGGTACATCAGGCCTTCCTGCCCTCGGGCTTCCTTGGGGCGCTGGACGACACGCCCTATCATCTGGACATCGAGAAGGCCAAGGCGCTGCTGGCCGAATCCGGCGTGCCGCTGCCCCTGAAGGTCAGCATGACCGTCCGCAACAGCCAGGAGCGGATGGACATCGCCCAGTCCATCCAGAACACCTTCGCGCAAGCCGGGATCGAGCTGACGCTGGACGTGGGCGACGGCGCCACCGTGCTGGACAAGTATCGTGCCCGCCAGCACGAGATCACCCTGCAGACCTGGGGGCCGGACTATGCCGACCCGCATACCAACGCTTCGACCTTCGCGATGAACCCCGACAACTCGGACGAGGCCAAGGCGACCGGCTATCTGGCCTGGCGCACCGCCTGGGACCCGGGTGAACTGGGGGCCGAGACCGCCGCCGCCGTGGCCGAGATGGATGCGGCCAAGCGGGCCGAGATGTACAAGTCGATTCAGGAGCGGCACCGCGACGATTCCGCCTTCGTGCTGATGTTCGGCCAGCTGCAACAGACCGGCGCACGCGCCAATGTCAGCGGCTTCTACACCGGCGGGGCGGTCGACTCCGCCTCCTACTGGCTGGTCACAAAGTAAGGCCATGGCCCGCGCGGGGGACCCCTCCGCGCGGGCCGCATTCCATGACCGACATCACCTCCGCCCCCCGCCCCTCGCGGCTGCGGCCCCTGCTGTGGGGGTTGGGCAGCGGCCTGTTCACGCTGGCCCTGACCCTGCTGGGCCTGCTTCTCTTCACCTTCGTCATCTCGCGCGTCGTGCCGATCGACCCCTTGCTGTCGATCCTGGGCGAACGCGCCACGACGGCGCAATATGACGCGGCCCGGCTTGCCCTGGGGCTGGACGAGCCGATGTGGAAGCAGTTCGGCATCTACCTTTGGGACGCGTTGCACGGCGATCTTGGCACCTCGATCCGCTCGCGCGAGCCGGTGCTGAGCGAGGTCGCCCACCGCTTTCCCGCCACATTGGAATTGGCGACCCTTGGCACCCTCTTCGGCGTCATCGCCGGCGTGCCGGCGGGCGTGCTGGCAGCAACGCGGCCCGGCAGCATTGCCGATCAGGTGGTGCGGGTGGTCGGGCTGATCGGCTATTCGATGCCCGTCTTCTGGCTGGGGCTGATCGGCCTTCTGGTGTTTTATGGCAAGCTGGACTGGGTGGCGGGGCCGGGGCGGCTGGACGCCAGCTATCAGATGATGATGGAATTCCAGATGACCCAGTACACCGGGATGATCCTCTTGGATTCCGCCCTGAACGGCGCCTGGGACATGTTCCGCAACGCCCTGTCGCATATCGTGCTGCCGGCGGCTTTGCTTGGCTATGTCTCGATGGCCTACATCAGCCGGATGACCCGCAGCTTCATGATGAACGAGTTGTCGCAGGAATACATCACCACCGCCCGGGTGAAGGGGATGCCGGAATGGCGGGTGGTCTGGGTCCATGCCATGCGCAACGTGCTGGTGCCGCTGATCACCGTGATCGCCCTGAGCTACGCCTATCTGCTGGAAGGCTCTGTGCTGACCGAGACGATCTTTGCCTGGCCGGGCCTTGGCAGCTATATCACCGATGCGCTGTTCGCCGCCGACATGCCGGCGGTCCTTGGCGGCACCGTGGTGGTCGGCGTGGCCTTCGTCACCCTGAACATGGCCAGCGACATCCTGTACCGGCTGGTCGATCCGAGGGCCAGAACATGACCGGCACACGCATGAGGAGGCCGGTATGAGCACCCTTCGCGCATGGCTGACCGACCCCAGTCCGACCTCGCGCCGGCAGGCCCGGCTGGGGCAGGGCTATCTGGCGTGGCTGCGGATCCGCCGGAACCGGCTGGCGATGGCCGGGCTGGTCATCGTGGGGCTTCTGCTTCTTGTGGCGCTGTTCGCGCCGCTGCTTGCGCCAAATGATCCACTGTCACAGGATCTGTCGCGCAGGCTTCTGCCGCCGGGCAGCCCCGGCAATATCCTGGGCACCGATGACTTCGGCCGCGATATCCTGTCGCGCATCATCTACGGCAGCCGGATCACGCTTTACATCATCGCGCTGGTCGCCGTGACCGCACCTCTGCTGGGCCTGCTGATCGGCACTGTCTCGGGCTATTTCGGCGGCTGGGTCGATGCGGTCCTGATGCGCATCACCGACATCTTCCTTGCCTTCCCGCGGCTGATCCTTGCCCTGGCGCTGGTCGCCGTGCTTGGCCCGGGGATCGAGAACGCCGTCTTCGCCATCGCGCTGACCGCCTGGCCGCCCTATGCCCGCATCGCGCGGGCTGAAACGCTGACCGTCCGCAATTCAGACTATATCGCCGCCGTCCGACTGCAGGGCGCGGGCGCAGGGCGGATCATCTGGGGTCATGTGGTGCCGATGTGCCTGCCTTCGGTCATCATCCGCGTCACGCTGGACATGGCCGGGGTGATCCTGATCGCCGCCGGTCTGGGCTTTCTTGGCCTGGGCGTCCAGCCGCCCTTGCCGGAATGGGGGCTGATGATCTCGTCCGGCCGCAAGTTCCTGTTCGAACAGTGGTGGGTCGCCACCATGCCCGGGCTTGCGATCTTCCTTGTCTCGCTTGGCTTCAACCTGCTGGGTGATGGCCTGCGTGACGTGCTGGATCCCAGGAGTGCCGGGAAATGAGCCTGCTCGAAGTCCAGAACCTGCGCGTCACCTTCGACACCGAGACCGGCCCGGTCGAGGCGGTCCGCGGCGTCTCCTTCTCGCTTGGCCGCGAGAGGCTGGGGATCGTGGGCGAAAGCGGCTCGGGCAAGACGATGACCGGCCGCTCTGTCCTGCGGCTGATCCGGCCGCCCGGGCGGATCGAGGCCGACCGGATGGTCTTCGACGGGCAGGACCTGCTGCGCGCCAGTGAGCGCGACATGCGGGCCCTGCGCGGCAAGCGCATCGGCATGGTGATGCAGGACCCGAAATACAGCCTGAACCCGGTGATGTCGGTGGGCGAGCAACTGACCGAAGGCCTGCGCCGCCGCGACCGCATCCGCGGCCCCGAAGCCCGCGCCAAGGCCATTGCAGCACTGGAGGCGGTGCAGATCCGCGACCCTGAACGCGTGATGTCCGCCTTTCCGCATGAGCTGTCGGGCGGGATGGGCCAGCGGGTGATGATCGCGATGATGCTGATCCCCGAGCCTGACCTGCTGATCGCGGACGAGCCGACCAGCGCGCTGGATGTGACCGTGCAGGCCGAAGTGCTGTCGATCCTTGACGCGCTGGTGCGCGACCGCGGCATGGGGCTGATCTTCATCAGCCACGACCTGCGGCTGGTGGGCCGGTTCTGCGACCGCGTGCTGGTGATGTACAAGGGCCGCATCGTCGAAGAGCTTGAGGCGAAGAACCTGACCTCGGCGCAGCACCCCTATACCCGCGGCCTTCTCAACTGCCTGCCCCGCATCGGCGGCCCGCGTGCGCCCCTGCCCGGGCTGGACCGCAGCGGCGCCTGGGCGCAGGAGGGCGTCGCATGAGCCTGATCGAGATCGACAATCTTTCGGTCACCTTCCGCGCCAAGGGCCGCGAGGTGCGCGCGGTCGAAGGCGTCAGCCTTTCGGTCGCCGAACGGGAAAGCTATGGCCTTGTGGGCGAAAGCGGTTCGGGCAAGTCCACCATCCTGCGGGCGATCTGCGGCATGGCGCCGATCACCGGCGGCAGCATCCACATTGCGGGCCAGCCGCTGGCGCCCCCCCGCGGGCCGGGATTCAGCCGGCAGGTGCAGATGGTGTTCCAGGACCCCTACGCCAGCCTGCATCCCCGCCACACCATCGACCGCACCCTGTCGGAGCCGCTGGCGATCCACGGCATCGGCAATTCTGACGCCAGGGTGGTCAAGGCGCTGACGGATGTGGGGCTGCCAACCGCTTTCCGCTTCCGCTATCCGCACCAGCTGTCCGGCGGGCAGCGCCAGCGCGTCGCCATCGCGCGGGCCCTGATGCTGGAGCCGGCGATCCTTCTCCTGGACGAGCCGACCTCGGCGCTGGATGCCTCGGTGCAGGCCGAGGTGCTGAACCTTCTGGACCGCCTGCGCGCCGAGCGGGGCCTGACCTTCCTGATGGTCAGCCACGACCTTGCCGTGATCGACCATATGTGCGACCGGGTGCTGGTCATGCAGCACGGCCGCGCGGTCGAGGAGCTGGCGCGGGAGGATCTGGCCTCGGCCCGGATGACGACGGCCTATGCCCGCAGCCTGTTCGAAGCCTCGGCCGACCGCATGCTGGACCCGGCCGCGCCGGCCTGACCCTTAGGAGAGCCTTGCGATGATCCCCGTCTTCGACGGCCACAACGACCTGCTTTATGCCCTGCTGCACGCGCCCGACCGGCGCGGGGACATCTTCCTGAAGGGCGGCCCCGACACCCATCTGGACCTGCCGCGGATGCAGGCCAATGGCTTTGCCGGTGGTTTCTTCGCGATCTACCTGCCCTCGCCCATCGCGCATGATGATACCGACCAGCAGCGGCAGATGGAGAGCCCGCCCTACAGCCTGCCGTTGCCGGCGCCGCTGGCCTTCGCGC
The DNA here is from genome assembly GCA_934500835.1 of uncultured Paracoccaceae bacterium. Lineage (GTDB taxonomy): Bacteria > Pseudomonadota > Alphaproteobacteria > Rhodobacterales > Rhodobacteraceae > Pseudogemmobacter. The sequence goes on from CAKSTR010000001.1 coordinate 711,306, forward strand.
CCTCGCTGGCGGTGGCAACCGAACTCGCCGGGCATCTTCTGTGGATGGAGCGGGCCAGTCGGGGCGCCTTCCGCATCTGCCGCTCCACCGCCGAGATCCGGGCGGCCATGGCCGGGGGCGCCGTGGCGGCGATCATGCATATGGAGGGGGCCGAGGCGATCGACGAGGACCTCGACATGCTGCACCTTTTCCATGCCATCGGGCTGCGCTCGCTTGGTCCGGTGTGGTCGCGGCCCACGGCCTTCGGCCACGGCGTGCCCTTTGCCTTCCCCTCCAGCCCCGACACCGGGCCGGGCCTGACCGAGGCCGGCAAGCGGCTGGTGAAAGAATGCAATGCCCTGCGGATCATGCTGGACCTGAGCCATCTGAACGAGGCCGGATTCAACGACGTGACGGCGCTGTCCGATGCGCCGCTGGTCGCCACCCATTCCAACGCCCATGCGGTGACGCCTTCGTCGCGCAACCTGACCGACCGTCAACTGGCCATGGTGCGGGAAAGCGGCGGGATGGTGGGGCTGAACTTCTCGGTCTCCTTCCTGCGTCCGGACGGACAGCGGATTGCCCAGACCGGCTGGGACCCGGTGCTGCGCCACATGGATCACCTGCTGGACCGGTTGGGCGAGGATCATCTTGGCTTCGGGTCGGACTATGACGGCTGCACCACGCCCGAGGTGATCGGCGATGTCACCGGCCTGCCCCGGCTGATCGGGGCGCTGGCCGCGCATGGCTACGACCGGCCCCTTCTGGAGAAGCTGGCACATGGCAACTGGCTGCGGCTTCTGGAGCGCACGATAGGCTAGCCGCAGCGGCCCCGGTCCGGCGGCTGGAGGGGTTTGCCCCCTCCCGCGTCCATTGGTTGCGTGAGCCAATAGCGCAAACCATGGCCGCACTCCCCGCGGGATATTTCAGCCAAAGTGAAGGCTATTCTGCGGGGGTTTGTGCTGCCCGCATTTCCTGATCCAGCAGGTTTTGCTCGTGGCTGCGCGGGCGGGCCAGACCGGCCAGCAGCAGATAGGCAACCGGGGTGATATAGAGCGTGGCCAGCGTCGCCAGCCCAAGCCCGCCGACGATGATCCAGCCCAGAACCTCACGCGCCTCGGCACCCGCGCCTTGCGCCAGCACAAGGGGCAGGCCGCCAAGGACGGTGGCGATCATCGTCATCATCACCGGGCGCAGGCGGAGGGTGGCGGAACGCTCGATGGCCTGACGGACGGTCGCGCCCTGTTCGCGCAGCTGATCGGCGAATTCCACGATCAGGATGCCGTTCTTCGCCATGATCCCGACCAGAAGAACCAGCCCGATCTGCGAATAGACGTTCAGGCTGCCGCCCGTCGCCAGAAGCGCGAAGACCGCGCAGGCCAGACCCAGGGGAACCGTCGCCATCACGATCACGGCCGAGACGAAGCTTTCGAACTGGGCCGCAAGCACAAGGAGGACCACCGCCAGCGCGATCCCGAAGGTGACCATCAGCCCGGCCGACGTCTCTCCCAGGGTCGCCGCCTCGGCCAGGGGCACGATCCGCATGTCGGCAGAAAGAAGGGGGGCCGCCATTTCCTGCACCTCGGCCAGTGCATCGCCAAGCGCCAGATCCGGGGTCAGCCCTGCCGAAAGGGGCACCGCCCGCATCTGGGATTCGCGCTGCAGCTCGGGTGCGACGGCGCGTTCGGTCAGGGTGACGAAGGTCGAGATCGGCACCATCTGGCCATCGCGCGAGGGAACGAAGATCCGTTCAAGATCGCCGGGATCGTTCACCGGATCGGTGGTCGAGACCAGACGGATGTCGAAGCTGTCGTCCTCGAGGAACAGGGTGCCCACGGTGCGGCCGTCCAGCACGGCCTGCAAGGCCTCGCCCATGCCGTCGATATTGACGCCAAGATCCTCGGCCCGTGTGCGGTCGATCTCGACGAACAGCTGCGGCTGGGTGGTGTCGTAGCCAAGCCGGACCTGGCCATAGCGGGGATCGGCCTCCATTTGCGCAACCAGGTCCCTGGCCACCTCCGCCAGCTTGCCATAATCGTCGCCGACCAGCGCGAACGACAGCCCCTGCCCTGCCCCGCGGATGCCCAGCGAATTCGGCTGCATGGCGAAGATCCGCACGCCGATCACATTGCGCAGCTTGGCCTGCAACTCGGCCGCGATCTCGTCCTGGCCACGGCTGCGCTCGGCCCAGTCGGCCAGCGTCACCACGATGAAGCCGCGATTGTCCTGCCCGCCCTGCCCAACGATGGCGAAGGTGCTTTTCACCTCGCCCGTATCGCGCAAGGGGTCGATCAGCGACTCGATCTCGCGCATTTTCTGGTTGGTGAACTCCAGCGAAACGCCCTGCGGCGCCTGCACCGAGAAGAGAATGGCGGCGCGGTCCTCGGGCGGGGTCAGTTCCTGCCGCAGGAGGGGGGCGCTGGCCACGGCGGCGGCGGCGAAAAGCACGGCCACGAAACAGGCGACCAGCGGCGCGTTTAGACACATCCGCAGGGTTGCGGCGTAAAGCCGGGCCAGCCAGTCGCCAAGCCGCGCGACCGGCCCGTGGCTTTCCGCATGTGGCCGCAGGAAGCGCGCGGCCAGGACCGGCGTCAGCGTCAGCGCGGTGATCGACGACAAGAGGACCGCAACGGCAAGGGTGAAGCCAAATTCACGGAAGAGCCCGCCCGTCTGCCCCGGCAGGAACGACAGCGGCACGAAGACGGCGGCCAGGGTCGTCGTGGTGGCCAGAACCGCGAAGAACACCTGTCCGGTGCCAAGCACGGCCGCGGCGCGTGCGCCCATGCCTTCGGACCGGCGCCGGACGATGTTCTCAAGCACCACGATGGCATCGTCGACCACCAGTCCGGTGGCCAGCACCAGCGCCAGCAACGTCAGGATGTTGACCGAGAACCCGGCCAGCCAGATCGCGGCCAGCGTGCCGATCAGCGCCACCGGAATGGCGACAAGCGGAATCAGCGTGGCGCGGGCGTCGCGCAGGAAAACGAAGATCACCGCCGTCACGATCAGGACCGAAAGGCCAAGCGCGATCTCGACCTCATGGATGGCGCCATTGATGAAATCGGCGCTGTCCGAGGTGATGAACATCCGCACATCCTGCGGCAGGATCGGTTGCAGGTCGGCCACCACCTGCCGCACCGCCTTCGAGATTTCCAGCGTATTGCCATTGGCCTGCCGGATGATGCCAAGGCCGATCCCGGTCTCGCCGTTCGAGCGCAGAATGGTCGTGCCCGGCTCCGGCCCAAGCGTCACCTGCGCCACATCTCCCAGCCGGACATCGCCGGCAACTGTCAGCGCCTCCATCTGGGCGGCGGTGCTGATGGCGGCGGTCGTGCGCACCATCAGGCTTTGCCGGTCCGAAGACAGGGCGCCTGCGGGCGAGTCGAAGGCCACGTCGCCCAGCTTGGTGCGCAGATCGGCCAGGGTCAGCCCGCGCGCGGCCAGCTGCATCATGTCGACATCGACGCGGAAGATCAGCCCGCGGTCGCCGTTGATCTGCAGGTCGGCCACGCCGGGGGCCGACAGAAGCCGCGTTTCGGCCAGATCGGTGATCAGCCGGGTCAGATCCTCGGCGCTGCGTTTCGACGAGGTGACGGCAATCCGCATCACCGCATCGGAATCGGCGTCGGCCTTGACCACGCGCGGCGCATCGGCTCCGTCGGGCAGGCTGTTGGTCACCCGGGCCACCGCATCGCGCAGATCGGTCGCCGCCACGTCCAGATCGACAGAGTCGCGGAATTCGACCGTTACCCGCGAGGTGCCGAAGCGCGAGGAGGAGGAGATCGACTTCACCCCCGGCACCCGGCCCGCCGCACCTTCGATCACCGCCGTCAGTTCGCGGTCCACCGTCTCGGGTGCTGCGCCGGAATAGGCGGTCGAGACGGTGACGACGGGCCGGTCGACATTGGGCAATTCGCGCACATCGGCGCCCAGAAGGCCCGCAAGACCGGCAAGCACGATCAGTGCATTCAGCACGAAGGCCAGGATCGGACGGCGGATGAAAAGGGCGGTGCGCAGGCCCGGACCGGTGGAATCGCTTTCCATCTCAGCTGCCCTCGGGCGGGGCCGTCACACTGGCCTCGCTCCCTGGGCGCAGGGCCTGAACGCCTTCCGTCACCACAAGATCGCCGGGGGCAAGGGCGGTCTCGACCAGCACGGCATCGGCGTTGCGCTGCAGGATGCGGATCGGCAATTGCCGGGCCTTGCTGTCGCGGATCACCCAGATATAGGCGCCCTCGGACCCCCACTGGATCGCCAGCGGGTCGACGGCGGGATATTCGGCGCCGGTGAACTCCAGCGTCACGCGAAAGGCCATGCCGGCCCGCAAGCCATCGCCGGCGTTCTCGATCCTTGCCTGCACGCGCAGGGTGCGGCTGGCTTCCTCGACGCGGTTGTCGATGGCGGTGATCCGTCCCGCGATGCTGTGGTTGGGGGACGAGACGGCCAGAGCGTCCACCGGGTCGCCGACCCGGATCAGCGCGGCCACCCGTTCGGGCACGCGGAAGTCGATGATCAGGGCCGAGCGGTCCTCGATCCGGGTCACTTCGGTCGCAGGCGTCAGAAGGTCGCCGACCTGAACCTCGATCAGCCCGACCGAGCCTGCGATGGGGGCCGTCAGGCGATGGTCGGCCAGATCGCGGCGGGCCGATTGCAGCGCCAACTCGGCCGTGCGCAGCGCCAGTTCGGCATCCTGGCGCTGCAGCGTCGTGGCAGCACCGGTGCCCGCCAGCCGGTCGATACGGTCCAGCGTGGCCTGCGCATCGGCCAGCACCAGTTCCGCCCGCTGGACGGCAAGGGCGGCGGCCTCGTCATCCAGTTCGGCAATCAGGTCGCCGGCCTTGACCATCTCGCCCGGCGCGGCGCGCAGGGCAAGAAGGCGGCCCGAGACCTCGGGCGCCAGCGCGACCGACTGCACCCCGCGGGCCGATCCGATGGCGGTGATCACGTCGCGCAACACCTGCTCTCGCACCGGGGCGGCCACGACCGGCACGGCACGCTGCCCGCCCGGGGCCTGCGCGCCCGCGGCCTTGCTGTCCGGCACCAGCCCCATGGCGGAAAGCGGCCCAAGCAGGCCAAGGCTGGACAGCATCGGGTGGCTGGCGGGGAAGAAGCGGCCCGAGACCGGCACGGCGACAAGGGCAAGGCCCAGAACGACCAGAAGCTGGGGAATGATCCTCATACGGGGCCGTGGTCCTTCCTTTGGCGGGTCTGGCTGGCGGCTGGCATGATAGGCACCTGGCCGCAAAGGGAAAGCCGTCTCGCGTGGTTGTGACCCTGCGCCGCGCAGGGGCGGGCAAGGGGCTGCGCCTTGTGTCCTACGCGGCACCATGGGGTTTCCGTCGGCCGCACGCCGGTTTTTTTTGCCGGTCGCCCGCCGGAGGACCGGCTAAAGCCAGCGGCGCCAGCGGAAAAAGACGATGGTGCCGATGGCCGACGCCAGCATCAGCCCAAGCGCCAGGGGATAGCCCCAGGACAGCGCCAGTTCCGGCATCATCGCAAAGTTCATCCCGTAGATGCTGGCGATCAGCGTCGGCGGCAGGAAGATCACCGCCACCACGGACAGGATCTTGGTGGCGGTGTTCTGCTCGACCGAAATCATGCCAAGGGCCAGGTCCGAGGTCATCGCAATGCGGTTCGTCAGGAAATCGCCGTGAACCTCAAGCGCCTGAATGTCGCGCATCAGCCCCTTGACCATCCCGCGCAGCGCCTCGCTTCCATCGGGCAGGGCCTGGGCGAAATAGCTGACCGCCCGCTCCAGCGTCAGCAGCGACAGCCGCACCTTGGCAACCTGGTCGGCCTCGTGGCTGACATCGCGCAGGGCTTGCGCAAGGTCGCGGTCGGCGCCGGCAAGATCGAAGACCCGCGCGCCGATCCGGTCCAGCTGTCTACCGGACGCCTCCAGCAGGTCGGCAAGCCGGCCGATGATCTCTTCGACCAGCGACAGGAACAGCCGCTTTGGATCGCCGCAGCCGGGGCCGACCTTGTCGGCGCGGGTCGGATAGGTCTCGAAGGGGCGCGGGCGATGGTGGCGGACGGTGATCAGGTGACTGGGCGTCAGGATGAAGCAGACCGGGGCGGAAACCCGCTCTTCCGTCTCGGTCTGGCCGGGCAGGACGACGGTCAGGTAATCGACTCCGTTTTCCCGGTAAAGCCGGTTCGACAGTTCGATCTCTTCCATGTCGGCCAGCGTCGGCACCTCGACGCCAAGGGCGTTGGCGCGGGCCAGTTGTTCGGGCATCGGCTTGTAAAGATCGACCCAGAGCGCGCGCTCCAGCGGGTCGGTATGCGGCAGCCGGGTCAGCGCTGCGCCAAGGGGGGCATGGGCGAAAAGCATCGGTCGGACCGCAGTTGCTGGCGCCCGGATTTACGATGCCCATGTGACGCTTGGCACACCGGGATATGAAATCTGCGTGACGCAACGGCGTCAGCCGGGCGGCCTGTGAGGGATCGCGCAATCCGCCGGATCAAGGCCGCGCGACAGAAAAGCCGCCTTCCTCCGCCGCACAACCGCGGGATTGGTGCCCGGCATGGGCCAGCCGGCCCAGGGTGCGCCGCTGTCCGGCTAGCCCTGTCGCTTTGGCTGGGCCATGGTAAGACGGGAGCGGACTGCAGCGGAGGAATGCGATGATCGTCAGGGACAAGCCGGATGTCTGGGATCTGCTGACCGCGCTGAGCGGGTCGATCGTGCCGCGCATCCTGCCGCCGGTGCTGTTGCTGACGGCAGTGGCGGCGGGTGTCGTGGCGCTGGATCACTGGCTGGACCTGCCCCTGCGGCTGGACGGCGCGGCCTTCACCGTCTTCGGGATCGGGCTGTCGCTGTTCCTTGGCTTTCGCAACAACGCCGCCTATGACCGCTGGTGGGAGGCGCGCAAGCTGTGGGGCGGACTTCTGGCCGACCTGCGCAGCCTTGCGCGCGAGGTCGAGGTCTTTGTCGCCGATGCCGCGACCCGGCAAGAGATCCTGCGCGCGGCCCTCGTGTTCCTGCATGCCCACCGGATCAACCTGCGGCGCCTGTCGCCCGGCGTGCCGGGGCAGGAAAAGGTGGCGGACGCCGCCCATCCGCCCTGCGCCGCGCTGGACCGGGTGAACGCGCGGGTCGCGGCCGCGCATCGGGATGGCAGGCTGGACGGGTTCGGCGCGCGCACCCTGACCGGGCGATTGGGCAATATCGCCGCGCAGCAGGCGGGCTGCGAGCGGATCGCGAACAGCCCCCTGCCCTTCGTCTATTCCCTGCTGATCTACCGCACCACCTATCTTTACTGCCTGTTGCTGCCGCTGGCGCTGGTCGGCCCGGCCGGCTGGATGACCCCGGTTTTCGTGGCGGTCGTGGCCTATATGTTCCTTGGTCTGGCCGAGGTGACGGAAGAGCTGAGCCACCCTTTCGCCACCAGCCAGAACGGCATCGCGCTGGACGCGCTGTGCCGCGCGGCCGAGATCAGCCTTGCGCCCCATCTGGACGAGGAACCGCCGCCGTCCTTGGCCCCGGTGAAGCATTATCTGAGCTGAGCCGGTTCTGGCGGGCCGGCGGGGGCGCTTCGCCCCCCGCACCCCCCGAGGATATTTGCACCAAAGTGAAAGCAGGCAGGGCTAGGCTTTTCCGCCGACTTTCGGGGCGCGGAAAACCCTGGTGCGGGCGAAGAGGTCTTCCAGCCGGTTGAGGCGCGCCTGAACCTGATCGGCCAGATGCCCCTGGACCTGCGCCAGAAGCGCCTCGATCAGGAACAGGATCGAGGCGGTGGAATCCCAGGCCGCCGGCACCTCGACGGCGCAGGCCAGAACGTGACGGGCATGGGCCGCGGCGGGGGAAAGCCAGCGGTCGGTGATCAGGACAACCTCGCCCCCCTGTTCGGCGGCAAGTTCGGCGAAATGGACGGCGTTGCTTTCGTAGCGGCGGATGTCGAAGATCACCGCCACATCGCCGGCCCGCAGGTCGAGAAGCGCCTGCTGCCAGTCGGTCAGCACATCCGCGAGGAAGGTGACATCGGCCCGCATCACCCGCAGGAGCGTTGCGAAATAGTCGCCATGGGCATGGGTCAGTCGCCCGCCCGTCACGGTGACACGGCGCGAGGTATCTGCCAGCAGCGCCGCCGAGGCAAGAAATTCGCGCGCGGGGATCTGCATCAGGGTGGCGTCGATGTTGGCCACCACCTGCGCGGCGAAGCCCTGCAGGGGATGGGCGGTGTCGGTCCGGCCCTCGGGCAGCGAAAGGGGCGCTACGAGCAGGCGCGAGACCTCGGCCCGCAGCGCGGACTGGTAGTCGGTATAGCCGCGAAAGCCCAGTTTCTGCACCAGCCGGACGACGGTGGGCGATGAGACCTCGGCCGCCCGCGCCAGCGCCGTGATCGATCCCAGAGCCGACATCGGGAAATGCGACAGGATATGGCTGGCCGCCTGACGCTCGGCCCGGGTCAGGTCGGGCAGGGCCGCACGCATGCGGTCTTCAATCATCGACCTTGGATCGGGGTGGTCCATCGTCCGCGCCTTCCTGAAGCCGGGAAGAAACAAATGTAACAGAGAATCGGCCTTTGGAAAAATCTTGACAGATAGCGGCCCGGCAGGGAACGCTGAAAGAAAAAACCAGGGAGTCGACTCGATCATGGCCCGCGCCGCTGCGGCACCCTTGGGTGCAGACATTTGCAACCTTTCCCGGACGGGGTACCTCTGATGCCCCATGTCCTGATTGCCTTCGTGCGCATCGTCGAGGCGGTGAACTACCGCATCGGCAGGATGGCGATGTATCTGCTGTTCCTGCTGGCCGGCGTGTTGCTGTGGTCGATCATCGCCAAGGCCTTCGGCCGCCCGCCGCTCTGGACGCAGGAGATGGCGCAGTTCACCATGGTCAGCTACTTCATCCTTGGCGGCGCCTATTCGCTGCAACTGGGCGCCAACGTGCGCATGGATCTGCTTTACGGCCGCTGGTCGCCACGACAGCAGGCCTTCGTCGACAGCATCACCGTCTTTGCGATGATCTTCTTTCTGGGCGTCGTGCTTTACGGCGGCTTTGACAGCACGATCTACGCCCTTGAGATCGGCGAGCGGTCGCGGACGGTCTGGCGCCCCTATATGGCGCCGATCAAGATCATCATCTGCCTTGGCACCCTGATGATGATCCTGCAATCCATCGCCTTCCTGATCCGCGACCTCGCGCGGCTGCGCGGAGAAGAAATCTGATGCCGAACGAATATATCGCCATCGTCATGTTCGGCGGCATGTTGATCATGCTGCTGACCGGGCAGCGGGTCTTTGCGGTCATCGGCTTTGTCGGCGCGCTGGCCGGGTTGCTGCTTTGGGGGACGGGCGGGTCGGCCATCCCCTTCACCAGCACCATCAAGCTGATGAACTGGTATCCGATGCTGACCCTGCCGATGTTCGTCTGGATGGGCTACGTCATGTCGGAAACCCGCATGGCGGACGATCTCTACAAGATGTTCCACGTCTGGTTCGGGCCGATCCCGGGCGGGCTGGCCATCGGCACCATCTTCCTGATGGTGCTGATCTCGGCGATGAACGGGCTTTCGGTGGCGGGCCTTGCCATCGGTGCCACCATCGCCCTGCCCGAGATGCTGAAGCGCGGCTATGACAAAGTGATGATCACCGGGGTCATCCAGGGCGGGTCAAGCCTTGGCATCCTGATCCCGCCTTCGGTCGTGCTGGTGCTTTATGCGATGATCGCGCGGCAGCCGGTGGGGCAGCTGTGGCTGGCCGGCGTTTTCCCCGGCCTGCTGATGGCCGGGGTCTTCCTTGTCTACATCATCATCCGCTGCGCCCGGAACCCCGCGCTCGGGCCGCCGCTGACGCCCGAGGAACGCGCCGCCGGGCAGGCCGAAAAGTATCGCCTGCTGCGCGCGGGCATCCTGCCCTTCGCCATCTTCGCCGCCATGATGGGCCCCTTCATCTACGGCTGGGCAAGCCTTGTCGAAGCCTCGGTCATCGGGGCGTCGATCGCCACGCTGGTCGCGCTGGTGCGCGGCCGGATGAGCAGGCCGGTGTTTGAAAGCTGCATGGTCCAGACCCTTGGGGTCAGCTGCATGTTCATGTGGATCATCCTTGCCGCCCTTGCCTTCGGAGCGGTCTTCGATGGCCTTGGCGCCGTCGCCGCCATCGAGAACCTGTTCCTCAAGGACATGGGCCTGTCGCCCTGGACCATCCTCATCCTGATGCAGGTGTCGTTCCTGGTCATGGGGATGTTCCTTGACGATACCGCGATGCTGGTGATCGTGGCCCCGCTTTACATCCCGCTGGTGGCGAAACTGGACCTTGGCATGCCGCCCGGCGACGTGCTGATATGGTATGGCGTGCTTTACACCATCACCTGCCAGATCGCCTACATCACACCGCCTTTCGGCTATAACCTGTTCCTGATGCGGGCCATGGCGCCGGACCACGTGTCGCTGGCCGACATCTACCGCTCGATCGTCCCGATTGTCGGGCTGATGATCGTGACGCTGGTCATTGTCATGGTCTTTCCCGAAATCGCCCTTTGGCTGCCGCATCAGGTTTACGGCGCACCCTGACAAAGCGGGCGCAAGACCCGCCGCAACCCACCCACCCAACGGAGGTACCAATGACGACGACCAGACGGAAATTCCTCAGCACCGGCGCGCTTGCCGGGGCCGCCGCTCTTGCCGCCCCTGCCGTTCGTGCGCAGACCGCGCCGATCAAATGGCGGATGCAGACCTATGCCGGGGCTGCCCTTGGCGAGCATGTGTGCAAACCCGCCATCGACGCCTTCAACAAGATCGCCGCCGGCCAGATGGAGATCGAGCTTTATTACGCCGACCAGCTGGTGCCCACGTCCGAGCTGTTCCGCGCCATGCAGGCGGGCACCATCGACGCGGTGCAATCCGATGACGATTCCATGCAATCGCCGACCGAGGTGACGGTTTTCGGCGGCTACTTCCCGCTGGCGCTGCGCTACAGCCTTGATGTGCCGGTGCTGTTCAACCAGTACGGGCTGGACGCGATCTGGAAGGAAGAATACGGCAAGGTGGGCGTGCAGCACATCTCTGCCGGGTCGTGGGACCCCTGCCACTTTGCCACCAAGGACCCGATCAACAGCCTTGCCGATCTGCAGGGCAAGCGCGTCTTCACCTTCCCGACCGCCGGCCGCTTCCTCGCGCAATTCGGCGTCGTGCCGATGCAGCTGCCGTGGGAAGACATCCAGGTCGCGCTGCAGACCGGGGAACTCGACGGCATCGCATGGTCGGGCATCACCGAGGATTACACGGTGGGTTGGGCCGATGTGACCAAGTACTTCCTGACCAACAACATCTCGGGCGCGTGGATCGGCCACTTCTTCGCCAATCAGGACCGCTGGAACGAAGTGCCCGAGCACCTGCAAGCCCTGATGAAGGTCTGCTTCGAGCAGTCGCACTACTACCGCCAGTGGTGGTATTGGGGCGGCGAGGCCGACCTGCGCGTCAACGGGCCGAAGCTGCAGCTGACCTCGATCCCGGATGCCGAATGGGCCACGGTCGAAGCCGCTGCCGCCACCTTCTGGGACGAAATCGCCGCCGAATCCGAGGTGAAGGCCAAGGTGGTCGAGGTCATCAAGAAGTACAACGACGTGATGTCGAAGGCCGGACGGCCCTACCGCTACAGCTAAGGGTGACAGGCAGGGCGGGCCGGCCGGCCCGCCCTGCCTGCCCCAAGGAGGAATGAATGGAGATTCTTGCAGCGTCCGACTGCTGGCCGCGCAAGCCCGAGTTCGGAGGCGCGGGGCCGCAGGGCTGACCGCCCGCCCCGCCTGACCGCAGCCGCGGACCTTCCGAAACCGACAAAGACATGAGACAAAGATGCCCGGAACCCTGACCCTTGACGCCCTGAAGAAACTTGTCGCCTCGGGCGAGATCGACACCGTGCTGGTGGCCGCCCCCGACATGCAGGGCCGCCTGATGGGCAAACGCTTTCACGCCGCCTTCTTCGTGGAGGGCGGCCACAAGGAAACCCATTGCTGCAATTACCTGCTGGCCGTGGACATGGAGATGACCACCGTCCCCGGCTACAAGACCAGCTCCTGGGAAACGGGATATGGCGACTACATGATGAAGCCGGACCTGTCGACGATGCGTGCCCTTCCCTGGCTGCCGGGCACGGTGCTGGTGCTGGCCGACTTCCTGGAACATGACGGCAAGACCCCGGTCGCGGTCAGCCCCCGCGCGATCCTGAAGCGGCAGGTCGAGCGCGCCCGCGCCATGGGGTTCGAACCCATGATGGCGACCGAGCTGGAGTTCTACATTTTCGAGAACAGCTATGACGGGCTGCGCGACGGCGGCCTGTCGGCGCTGAAACCGATTTCCGGCTACAACGAGGATTACCACATCTTCCAGACCACCAAGGAAGAGGGTCTGATGCGGGCCGTGCGCAACGGACTTCACGCCGCCGGTATCCCGGTCGAGAACACCAAGGGCGAGGCCGACGCCGGCCAGCATGAGGTGAACTACAAATACTCGGACGCGCTGGACACCGCCGACAACCATGTGATCGTCAAGCAGGCGGTGAAGGAGATCGCCCATGCGGCGGGCAAGTCCGTCACCTTCATGGCCAAGTATGACCACCGCAAGGCCGGGTCCTCCTCCCATGTCCACCAGAGCCTGTGGACCAAGGACGGCAAGGCGGCCTTCGCCGACCACGACGATCCGCACGGCATGTCGGCGACGATGAAGCATTTCCTTGCCGGCCAGCTGGCCTATGCCACCGAACTCACCGTCTTCCTTGCGCCCTATGTCAACAGCTACAAACGCTTCTGCATCGGGCTTTTCGCGCCGACCAAGGCGGTCTGGAGCGCCGACAACCGCACCGCCGGTTTCCGCATCTGCGGGCTGCACTCCAAGGCGATCCGCGTGGAATGCCGCATTCCGGGATCGGATGTGAACCCCTATCTGGCCTGTGCCGCCCTGCTGGCCGCCGGTCTGGAGGGGATCGAGCAGAAGCTGGAACTGGAGCCGGAATTCTCGGGCGATGTCTATTCGGCCAAGAACGCTCGCGAAATCCCGCACAACCTGCGCGACGCCGCCGCGGCCCTTCTGGGCAGCAAGATGCTGCGCAAGGCCCTTGGCGACGATGTGGTCGAACACTACCACCACGCCGCGCAGTGGGAGATCCTTGAGACCGACCGCGTGGTCACCGATTTCGAACTCCAGCGCCTGCTGGAGCGGGCCTGATCCCAATCGGGGCGGGCTTTCTGCCCGCCCCCCTTCCCCCGATGAGACAGAAGATGAAACCGATCCAACTGATTTCCCCGGCCGATGCCTCGGTCTACCTTGAGCGTCAGCCGCTGACGCCGGAGGCGGCCGAAGCCGCCGTCGCCCGGTCCCGTGCCGCGCAGGGACCCTGGGCCGCCCGCCCGCTGGACGAGCGTATCGCGCTGGTCAAGGCCGGGGTGGCGAAGCTGACCGGGATGAAGGAAGACATCGCGAAGGAACTGGCCGGCCAGATGGGCCGCCCGATCCGCTATGGTCAGGGCGAGATGGGCGGCGTGAATGCCCGCACCGACTATATGGCCAGCATCGCGGCCGAGACGCTGGCCCCGAAGATGATCGAGGATTCCAACGCCTTCCGCCGCTACATCGCGCGCGAAGCCCTTGGGGTGATCTTCGTCATCGCGCCCTGGAACTATCCGTTCCTGACCGCGATCAACACCATCGTGCCGGGCCTGATCGCCGGCAATACCATCATCCTGAAACACGCCAGCCAGACCCTGCTGGCCGGCGAACGTCTGGCGCAGGCTTTCCATGCCGCCGGTATCCCCGAAGATGTGTTCCAGAACGTCGTCCTTGACCACGCCACGACCGAAGGGCTGATTGCCGGCCGCGCCTTCGACTTCGTGAACTTCACTGGCTCGGTCGGCGGCGGGCAGGCGATTGAACGCGCGGCCGCCGGCACCTTTACCCCGCTTGGGCTGGAACTGGGCGGCAAGGACCCGGGCTATGTCCGCGCCGATGCCAATCTGGATGCGGCGGTGGACACGCTGATGGACGGGGCGATGTTCAACTCGGGCCAGTGCTGCTGCGGGATCGAACGGATCTATGTCCATGAAAGCCTGTATGATGCCTTTGTCGAAAAGGCCGTGGCCTGGGCCAACGGGCTGAAGCTGGGCAATCCGATGGACCCTGAAACCACGCTTGGCCCGATGGCCAATGTCCGTTTCGCCAAGGTCGTGCGCGACCAGATCGCCGAGGCGGTGGCCCAGGGGGCAAAACCGCTGATCGACCCGGCCAGCTTCCCCGCCGATGACGGTGGCGCCTATTTGGCGCCACAGGTGCTGGTGAATGTCAGCCATGACATGCGGGTGATGACCGAAGAAAGCTTTGGCCCCGTGGTCGGCATCATGAAGGTCTCGGGCGATGACGAGGCGATCCGGCTGATGAACGACAGCCCCTATGGCCTGACCGCCAGCATCTGGACCGACGATTACGAGACCGCCGCCACCCTTGGCGCGCAGATCCAGACCGGCACCATCATGATGAACCGCGCCGACTACCTTGATCCGGCCTTGTGCTGGACCGGGTGCAAGGATACCGGGCGCGGCGGCTCGCTCTCCTATCTGGGTTACCATTCGGTGACCCGTCCGAAATCCTACCATCTCAAGAAGGTGTGACATGTCCCACGAGGTTCCAAACCGCAACTGGTCCTACCCGACCGCCATCAAGTTCGGCGTCGGCCGGATTGGCGAGCTGGCCGAACATGCCGCCTCGGCGGGGTTGAAAAAGCCGCTCCTGGTGACCGACAAGGCGCTGGCGGCCTTGCCGATCACCGCCGCCGCGCTGGACGTGCTGGAAAAGGCCGGACTTGGCCGGGCGGTGTTCTCGGACGTGGACCCGAACCCGAACGAGAAGAACATGGAAGACGGCATCGCCGTCTACAAGGCCGGCAAGCATGACGGCGTGATCTGTTTCGGCGGCGGCTCGGCCCTTGACCTGGGCAAGATGATCGCGCTGATGGCCGGCCAGAAGAAAGGCCTCTCGGTCTGGGATCTGGAGGATGTCGACGACTGGTATACCCGCGCCGATGGATCAAAAATCGCGCCGATCATCGCGGTGCCGACCACGGCGGGAACCGGGTCCGAAGTGGGCCGTGCCGGGGTGCTGACCAACTCCGACACCCACAAGAAGAAGATCATCTTCCACCCCGCGCTGATGCCGAAGGTGACCATCTGCGACCCGGCGCTGACCGTGGGGATGCCGAAGTTCATCACTGCCGGCACCGGCATGGATGCGCTGGCCCATTGCCTTGAGGCCTATTGCAGCCCCTTCTACCACCCGATGAGCCAGGGTATCGCGCTGGAAGGCATGCGGCTGGTGTTCGAGAACCTGCCGGTCGCCTATGCCAAGCCCGACAATCTTGAGGCCCGCGCCCATATGATGTCTGCCGCCGCCATGGGCGCGGTGGCCTTCCAGAAGGGTCTGGGCGCGATCCACAGCCTCAGCCATCCCATCGGGGCGGTCTATGGCACCCACCATGGCACCACGAATGCCGTGGTGATGCCGATGGTGCTGGATTTCAACCGCAAGGCCATCAAGGACCGCCTTGCAGCCGCCGCCGCCTATTGCGGCATCAAGGGTGGGTTCAAGGGCTTCCGTTCACGGATCATGGACCTGCGGTCCGAACTGGCCATCCCGGAAAACCTGACCAAGCTGGGCGTCAAGAACCCCGATCTGGACATGCTGACCGAAATGGCGCTGGAGGATCCTTCCTGCGGCGGCAACCCGATCAAGATGACCAAGAAGAACACCCGCGCGCTCTATGAGGCCTGCCTCTGAGGCGGGGCACGTCCGGCGCCTGCGCGTCCTCGCCGGGGTATCCGGTGACGCGCGCCGGCGCCGGAGGGTGATCGGATGATCCGCCGGGATGACACAGAGATTGCGGTGATCGGCGCCGGGGTCATCGGGCTTGCGGTGGCCGAGCGCCTGCTGGCCGAGGGGCGCGATGTCACCCTGGTCGACCCCGGCCAGCCCGGCATGGGCTGCAGCTATGGCAACGCCGGGACCATCGCAGATTATGCGGTGGCCCCGGTCGGCACCCCGGATGTGCTGCGCAACCTGCCCTCGCTTCTGTTCGACCGGATGTCGCCCCTGTCGATCCGGCGCGCGGCATTGCCTGCGCTGGCACCGTGGCTGATGCGGTTTGCCCGCCAGTCCCTGCCCCACGCCGCGGCCCGCAACGCACGCGCCATTGCTTCGGTGCTGCAGGAGGCCGGGCCGATGTGGCAGGCGCTGGCCGAACGGGCGGGTGCCGCCGATATCCTGCAGCACCGCGGCTGCCTGTATCTCTACCAGTCCGACACTGCCTATCGGGCCGCAGGGGCCGAACTGGCCTCGCGCCGGGCGCTTGGGGTGAAGGTGGATCTCCTCGGCCCCGATGACCTGGCCGCGCTGGAACCCGGCCTGCCGCCGATGTCCGGGGCTGCCTTCTTTCCGCAGGCGATGTTCCTGAACGATCCCGGCCGGATGATGGGCCTGATCGCCGCCCGCGTGCTGACGCAGGCCCGGCTGATCCCCGCTCGCGTCGCAACACTGGAGCGTCATGTCGATGGCGTCACCCTGCACGGGACAGGGCTTCACCTGCACGCCCGACGGGTGGTGATCGCCGCCGGCGCGCATTCCCGCGCGCTGGCGCTGATGGCCGGCGACCGGGTGCCGCTGGACACCGAACGCGGCTATCATGTCGAATGGGATATGGCGACGCCCCGGCTGACCCGCCCCGCCTGCCCGACCGCAAGGGGGTTCTACCTGTGCCCGATGGAGGGCAGGCTGCGGGTGGCGGGGACGGTGGAACTGGGCGGGCTGACTGCCCCGCCCTCGCCCCACCGCATCGCCCGGCTGATCGAGGGAGCACGGCAGATCTTCCCCGATCTGCCCCCGACACCCGACCGTGAATGGATGGGCTTTCGCCCCAGCCTGCCCGACAGCCTGCCGGTGATCGGCCCCTCGCAAGGCGGGGCCGAGGTGATCCATGCCTATGGCCATGGTCATCTGGGCGTGACCATGGCTCCGGTGACGGCGCGGATCGTCGCCGATCTGGTCGCCGGCCGGTCGCCGCATATCGACCTGACCCCGGTGCTGCCGAACCGCTTCTGACGCCGGCAGCCCCTGCGCAAAAAAGCAAAAGCCCGCCCGGTGATCCCGGGCGGGCTTTGTCCGTTTCGGACCGTCAGCGGCTCAGTGTTTGACCGAGCACATCCCCGCCGGCATGTAATCGAAGACCTGGTTCATCTTCCAGTCGATGTCGCAGCCGCCGTCCCACATCATCTTCAGCGCGACATAAAGGATGATGAGAAGCCCGACATAGGCGATCCAGCGGTGCTTGTTCAGCAGGCGCGCGATGAAGGTGGCGGCAAAGCCCATCAGCGCGACCGACAGGATCAGGCCGATGATCAGGACGGTCGGGTGGCCATGCGCAGCACCGGCCACCGCCAGCACGTTGTCCAGACTCATCGACACATCGGCGATGACGATCTGCGTGGCGGCCTGGGCAAAGGTCTTGCGCGGCGCATTCCCCGCCACATCGCCGTCCTTGTCGAGGTCCTCGGCCGTCAGCGCCTCGGTTGCCTCGTGGTGCTGCTCGTGCCCGCCTTCGCGCAGCTCGCGCCACATCTTCCAGCACACCCAGAGCAGAAGGATGCCGCCCGCCAGCAGAAGTCCGACGATGGCCAGAAGCTGCGTGGTCAAGAGGGCGAAGCCGATCCGCATGATCGTGGCGGCGATGATGCCGACCAGGATCGCCTTGCCCCGCTGCTCTTTCGGCAGGCCGGCCGCGGCAAGCCCGATGACGATGGCGTTGTCGCCGGCAAGAACAAGGTCGATGCCGATGACCTGCAGAAGGGCCATGAAGCCCTGATAGGTGAAGATTTCCATAACTGTCCCGGATTGCGCTGCGCTTTTTGCGGTAACTAGGGTCTGGTGGCATCAGGATCAACGGTGCCACCACCTGTTTTTGCGTTTGTCGCACGATTTCGTGCCATTGCCCGCGATCTTTCGCTGACGGCAAAGCTTTTCCTTGCCCCCCGCTGCCGCTAGTCTGGCGGCAGAGGCGCCTGTCGCCCGGGATGCACGATGTCTTTCCTGTTCTTCGAGCATGTGCTGGTCGTTCTGGGCGTTCTGGCTGTCGCCGTCTCGGTGATGATGGCGCTGCAACGGTCGCGCAGCCCGCAATCCTCGGCCGCGTGGATCCTGTTCATCATCCTGCTGCCCTATGTCGCGGTGCCGCTGTTCATCGCCCTTGGCTTTCGCAAGGAACGGCGGCGACATGCCCTGCCGTTCGGGTCGGGGACAACGGGACCGATGCGCCCCGGGCCTGCGCCGGTGTTTACCGCCCTTGGCTGCCCCGCACCGGCCGGCGGCAACCGGATCGACTTTCACGACACCCCGCAGGAGGCGGCGGCCGCGTTGCAGGCGCTGCTGGCCTCAGCCCGAAGCCGGGTGGATGTGCTTCTCTACATCGTCGCCCGCGACGACAGCGGCCGTGCCTTCATCCACCGGCTGACCGAATTGGCCCGCAGCGGGGTCGAGGTCAGGCTGATGCTGGACTGGCTGGGATCGCTGCACCGGCCACGGGCCGAACTTGCGGCGCTGCGGGCCGCCGGCGGCGAGGTCCATTACTTCTCGCCCTTTCCGGCGCTGGTGGACCGCGGCCGGCTGAACCTGCGCAACCATCGCAAGCTGGTGATGATCGATGGCCGGCAGGCCTGGGCCGGCGGGCGGAATGTGGGGGATGAATATCTCGCCTCGCCGCCGGGCGCATGGCGCGATCTCAGCTTCACCGTCGAGGGGCCGCTTCTGAAGCAGTTGGTCACACTCTTCCGCGCGGATTGGGCGGTGACGCGCTGCGACCCGGGCGACCTGCAGGCCACCGACACCGCCGCCGGCAGGGCCGAGTTGCAACTGGTGCCAGCCGGACCGGACGACCCCGACGACAGGCTGCATGACGGGCTGGTGGCGGCAATTCACCGCGCCGACCGCAGGGTCTGGATCGTGACGCCCTATTTCGTGCCGTCCGAGCCATTGTCAGGCGCGCTTTGCACCGCCTCGCGGCGCGGGGTGGATGTCCGCGTCGTGATCCCGCGCCGGTCCAACCAGTGGACCGCCGATCTGGCCCGCGGCGCCTATCTGCGCGATGCCAGCGGGGCCGGGGTGCGCATCCTGTGCCAGCCGCAGGGCATGCTGCATGCCAAATGCCTGCTGATCGACGACCTCGCCCTGACCGGCTCGGCCAATTTCGACATCCGCTCGATGCTTCTGAACTTCGAGATGATGGTCGCCTGCCACGATCCCACAACCGTGGCGGCGCTTGAGACCCGGATCGAGGCGCTTGCGGCGGGCTGCGACGAAGGGCTGCCCGTCTCGGGGCGGTTGCGGCGGCTGGCCGAAGGGGTGATGCGGTTGGGGGCGCCGATCCTGTGAGCACATCCCCGTCCGATCCGCTGCGCATTGCCAGCTACAACATCCGCAAGGCGGTGGGGACCGATCGCCGCCGCGACCCCGCCCGCATCCTGCGGGTGATCGCCGAAACCGGGGCCGAGGTGGTGCTGTTGCAAGAGGCCGACCTGCGCCTGCCGCCGCGCCGGCCGGTGCTGGACAGCGCCGCCATCCGCGCCGCAACCGGGCTGGAGCCGGTGGGGCTGGACCATGGCCGCATCTCGCTTGGCTGGCACGGCAACGCGGTGCTGGCGGCCCCCGGGATCGAGGTCACGGGCGTGCGGCTGCACGACCTGCCGGGGCTGGAGCCGCGCGGCTGCATCTCGGTCGAGATGATGCGGAACGGCAAGGCGTTCAGGGTGGTGGGCGTGCATCTGGGGCTGCTGCGCAGCTCGCGCCGGCTGCAGCTGACGGCGGTCCTGGGCTTTCTGCAGGACGGCGACGCGATGCCCACGCTGATCGCGGGGGATTTCAACGAACGCTCGCTGGCGGTGGGTCTGGGCCGGCTGGCACGGCAGTTCCGCATCCTGTCGGGCGGGCCGAGTTATCACAGCCGCTGGCCGGTCTTCGCGCTGGACCGCATGGCGGTGACGGCCGAGTTCCGGCCCCTGCGGATGAAGGTTCACCGCAGCGCCGAGGCCGACCGGGCCTCGGACCATCTGCCACTGGTGGGAGAGTTCCTGCTGGCCCCGCAGGGCGGCTAAAGCGGGCTGGCCGTGGTGTCGGGCCGCAGGCGCATGACATCCTCGGGCCGGCAAAGCTGGGTGGCGTCGGTCATCACCGCAGCGGCGGCGGCGGCGGCGCCCATGGCCAGCGCCTCGGCATCGTCCTGGCCGCGGGCCATGGCCAGAACCAGCGCCGCGACAAAGCTGTCGCCGGCACCGACGGTGGACCTCACCCGCACCTTCGGGGCCGGCGAAAAGAGACGGCGGTCGGCCGTGGCCAGCACATTGCCGTCGGCACCGCGGGCGACCACCACTTTCCGTGCCACGCCGCGCCGGGCCAGACCTTGCGCGAAATCGGCAGTTTCCTCGCGGCTGCCGAGCGTGCCTCCGGCCAGGCCCTCGGCCTCTTCGCTGTCCATCCGCAACACTTCAAGACTGGGGATCGGATGGGCCACCGCTTCGCTGAGGGGTTTGCCCGAAGTGTCCAGCACCACCCGGCTGCCGGGCATCGATCCGGCCAGCTGGGCGGGAAAATCGGCAGGCACGCCGGGCGGCTGGCTGCCCGAGATCACCGACAGCCCACCCGGACGCGACGTGGCCCGCAAAAGGGTGAAGACGCGCGCGCGTTCGGCCTCGCCCCAGACCGGGCCGGGCAGCATGAAGCGGTATTGCCTGCCGGTCTTTCGTTCGGTGACGGTCAGCGATTGCCTGGTCTCGCCGGGGCCCAGGATCGACAGGAAGGTGATATTGGCCGCCCGGATCAGCCCGGCCAGCCGGTCGCCGGTCAGCCCGCCGATGGCGACCAGCGCAAGGCTGTCACCGCCAAGGGCGCGGATGGCGCGGCTGACGTTCAGACCGCCGCCGCCGGGGTCCAGCAAAGGCTCGGAGCAGCGCAGTTTCTGGCCGGAAATGACCTCGGGCACCTCGGCCGCCATGTCCAGCGCGGGGTTCAGGGTCAGGGTCAGGATCGGGATTTGCTCGGGCATCGGGGGCCCTCCGGGGCAGACGGCAGCGTGATGTTATCGCTACCATAACCCGCGTGGCCGGCAGAGGGAACACCCCGCGTCGCCCTTGCCGGCAACCGGCAGGGGACGGGCGGGCTGCGGGTTCAGCCCTCCAGCAGGTGCTGGTAGCTTTGCGGCGCGAAGCGGAAGCCTTCCTCCCCGGCCTCGGCATATCCCACAGCCGGGAAGGGCATATGATAGCCGATGAAGGGAATCCGGTCTGCGGCGATCATGCCGAACACGGTCTTGCGGCTTTGCGCCGCCAAAGCCTTGTCGGCGTCGAAGCGCACCTCCCAATCGGGGCGCTGCAACGAGAACACATAGTGGTTGGCGGTATCTGCCGTGAGCACCAGCCTTTGGCCCGAGGAATCAAGCATGTAGATCATGTGCCCCGGCGTATGGCCGGGGGCCAGAACGGCGGTGATCCCGGACGCCGCAGCGCCGCCATCGTCAAGGAAGGTCATTCGGTCGTTCAGCGGGCGGACGTTCCTGTCGAACCCCTCGTTTCCGGCGGCAGACCAGTGATTGTGCTCGACCGCGCCGGTGATGTAGCGCGCCTTCGGATAGGCCGGGGTCACGCCGTCCGCAGCCATCAGCCCGCCAATATGGTCGCCGTGCATATGGGTCAGCACCACGGCATCGACCTGTTCCGCCGAGATCCCGGCGGCAGCCAGCGCCACCCCGGTGCCTTCGGCATTCAGCCCGGTGTCGAACAGGATCAACTCGGCCCCGGTGTTCACCAGGACCGGGGTGAAGAAGTTCTGCGTCCGGTCGGCGGGGATGAAATTCAGCGCGGCAAGGGCCGCGAAATCCTCGGGAGTTGCGTTGGTGCCGAAGGTTTCCTGCGGATTTTCGGTGGTGCGGGTGCCGGCAAGCAGGCAGGTGACCTCGAAGTCGCCAACCAGGAAGCGATGGAAACGGGGCACGGATTTGCCCTGCTTGTCGGCCTTGGCCTGCGCCGGCGCCGCGCCAAGCAACGGGGCGATCGGCAGGGCGGCGGCGGCGATCAGCGCGTGACGGCGGGAAAGCGGGGTCATGCGGTCCTCCTGTGATGGATGCCTGCAAGGATAGGCCGACGGGCCGCCATCCCGCTTCACAGAGGCGTCATCCCCCGTGCGGGAGCGCACAAGGCGCTGTGCGTCATTCCCACCAGGGATCGACCTCGGCGATCTCGGCATCGGTCCAGCCGAAGTGATGCGCCATTTCGTGAATGACCACATGGGTGATTAGTTCGGCGAGCGAGACATCGCCGCGTTCGCACCATTCGTCCAGGATCGGGCGGCGGAACAGCCAGATCAGATCGGGATGGGTGGGCTGGTCAGCCGTCGATTTCTCGGTCAGCGGGATGCCTTCGTAAAGGCCCGTCAGCTCGAAGGCATCATGCAGGTCCATCGCCTCGAGCATCTCGTCCGAGGGGAAATCCTCGATCCGCAGGACGACCTGGGTGGCAGGCGTGCGCCAGGGTTCAGGCAGGGTGGCGATGGCCTCATGGGCAAGCTGTTCGAACAGTTCAAGCGAGGGGGCGATGGTATCGGGCGTGGGATTTGACATGGGCGGAAGGCTAGGCCCGATCGGGCGCAAGGGCAACCGGCGTGCCATCTGGCCGGCGGCCGGGGGGTTTTGCACCCCCCGGGCCCCCCGCAGGATATTTCTGCCAAAGTGAAGGCCGGGAGGGGAACGCTCAGCGGAAGCGGTCCAGCAGTTTTTGCATCGGGCTGCGGTTGTCTTCCGTCGCCGGCCCGGCGACCGGGGCATCTGCCGCGGGTTTTGGCGGCTTCTCGGCCGTCGTCGAGGATCGCGGCGGCACCACCCGCAGGGAAACCGCATTCATGAACTTCTGGGCGTCGCCAGCGGCCAGCGCCGGAGCGCCGTCCGATATGCCGCGCAGCACATCGTCCAGCCAGTCCTGATCGGCCTTGCCGAAATCATGCAGCACGTAATGCGCCACGGCGTCCTTGTGGCCGGGATGGCCGATGCCCAGCCGGATGCGGGCATAGGCCTCGCCCATATGACCATGGATCGAGCGCAGCCCGTTGTGGCCGGCATGACCGCCGCCCTGTTTCACCCGGCATTTGCCGGGGGCCAGATCCAGCTCGTCATGGAAAACGGTCATGTCCTCGACCCCCAGCTTGTAGAAATCCGCCGCGGCGCGGACGGATTGGCCGGAGAGGTTCATGAAGGTCTCGGGCTTCAGAAGCACCACCTTTTCGGACCCGAAGCGGCCTTCGCTGACCAGCCCCTGAAAGGCCTTCTTCCACGGGCCGAAGCCGTGGTCAGCTGCGATCCGGTCCAGCGCCATGAAGCCGATGTTGTGGCGGTTGCCTGCGTATTTCGCGCCCGGATTTCCCAGACCGACCCAAAGTTTCACCGGCACCCCTCCTGCTGGACCTTGCAGCCGCACGGCCTTAGCCTCAGGCGATATAGCGGCCTTGCCGCGCCCTCTCAACCTTTGGTGCCCGATGCCCGACTTTTCCCTGCGCGGCCTGACCCTGTCCCTGCCGCAAAGCGCGCTGCGCGGCGGGCTGGAGCAGGCGCTGTCCTCGGGCCGCTACGAGGGGCAGGAGGCCGATGCGCTTTTGCGTCATCTGACCCCGGAGGACCGCTTCCTTGACCTTGGGGCGGGGATTGGCTTTCTGTGCGCCCTGGCCGCCCGGGTCGTGGGCGAATCCGCCGTGACCGGGGTCGAGGCCGGGCCGGAGACCGCCGGTCTGGCCCGCGCCAACCTTGCCGCCAACGGCTTCCCCGGCGCCCGCATCCTGCAGGGTGCCGTCACGGCCACCGAAACCGGAGAGGTGGAGTTCGGCCAGCGCCCGGCCTTCTGGGCCTCGGCCCTGAAGGGTGCCGACGATTGGCCCGCCAATGCCCGCCTTCTGCGCGTGCCCGCCCTGCCCATCGGCCCGCTTCTGGCTCAGGTGCTGCCGACGGTGGTCTGCTGCGACATTGAAGGTGCCGAACGGGCCGTGCTGGCGCAGCCGCTGCCGGGGGTAAGGCTGGTCGTGGTCGAGATCCACCCCGCAGCCTATGGCGCCGCCGGAACGAAGGAGCTGTTCGACGCGCTGTCGGCGCAGGGCTTTGCCTATGTCCCCGAAGGCTCTCGCGGGGCGACAGTGGTTTTTGGCCGTGAGCCGGAATGAAAACGGGGGGCACGAAGGCCCCCCGGTTCCGCAGGTCTTGAAAGCGAAAGGCTCAGGCCTCGGCTTCCTCTTCCGCCGAAGCGGCAAGGCCCGAAGGCGCCGCGATGTTCGCCACCGCGAAGTTGCGGGCAACGGTCGGCTTCACGCCTTTCGGCAGGGTGATGTCCTCGATGTGGATGACGTCACCGATCTGACGGCCTTCCAGATCCACGGTGATGTGGTCCGGGATGTCGCCGGCCAGAACTTCGAGTTCAACCTCGTGACGGATCACCGTCAGCGTGCCGCCGCGCTTCAGGCCGGGGGCCTTGTCGGCATTCACGAAATCGACGTGGATGAAGAGGTTGATGCGCGATTCGTTGTGGATGCGCATGAAGTCGACGTGGGTCGGCAGGTCCTTCACCACGTCGCGCTGGACGCTGCGGCAGATGACATGCTGGTCCGGCCGGCCTTCAACCTTGAGGTTGAAGAGCGTCTGCAGGAACCGGCCCTGCTTCAGCCGCTTCAGAAGGTAGTGGTAGTTCAGGTTGATGGCGACCGGATCTTTGCCGTCGCCATAGATGATGCCGGGTACGTTGCCCTCACGACGGGCTTGACGGGCGGCCCCCTTGCCTGTCCCCGTCCGCACCACAGCCTGAAGATCGGGGATCTCACGAGCCATAGTCATTCTCCTATATCCGTCCGCCATCCTCCAAGGGTGCATGGCGCGACCGGGGGCCTATAGCGGGGAATGGCCGCCGGGAAAAGAGGTAATCGGCAGATCCCATCGCGCGGCTGCCGCCGCAGGCCATTTTGCGGGGCTGCCGCATGCCGCGCGGCCACCGTCGGCCGATGGGGGTTTCACCCCCAAACCCCCAGGATATTTGCACCAAAGTGAAGGAAGCCCATTCACTTTGGTGCAAATATCCCCGCCGGAGGCAGCGGCGTCAACCTCGGCGCCCCCCTGCCCCTGATCCGTGGCAACGCCGCCGCGCGGCCCCTCGATGGGGCCGGAGGCGGCTCCCCTGTCGGGTTGGCGGGTCAGGGGCGACGGCGGATGTCGCGTCCGGGATGGACCCTGCCCGTCGCCACAGGCTAGGGGAGGGCAGACAGCGGAGACTTTCATGCCCATCCTTCCCACCCTTCGGGTCGCCCGTCCCGCGGTCGCGGCTTTTGCCGCCATGGGGATGGTCTGGGGCACTTTCGCGGCCATCCTGCCCGACCTGAAATCCATGCTGGGGACGGACGAGGCGGAGCTTGGCTTTCTCCTGCTCTTCACGCCGCTCGCCGCGGTGACGGCCATGCTGTTCGCCCCGGCAATCGGCGGGTGGATGGGGCGGATCGCGCTGCCGGTCTCCACGGGGTTGATGGCGCTGGCTTTCGCGCTGCCCGGACAGGTTCAGGTGCTGTGGCTGTTCCCGCTGGCGATGATGTGTTGCGGGGCGGCGACCGGCCTGACCGACGTTCTGATGAACGCCCGCACCGCGCAGATCGAGCATCAGCGCGGGCTGCATCTGATGAACCTCAGCCACGCCGCCTATTCCTTCGGCTATGCCGGCGCAGCCATCGCCACCGGCCTGATGCGCGGCATGGCATGGTCGCCGGGGCTGGTGATGGGCGTCATGGCCGGGGTTGCCCTGGTCACGGCCCTTTTCACCATCGAGCGGGATGGCCGGATCGAGGGCCTGCATGCGCCGAAGGACGGGTCGGGCGGCGGGCTTGGCCTGGTGCCGGTGATCGGCGGGGCGATGGTTCTGGTGGCCTTCCTGACCGAGAACGCGGCCGAGAACTGGTCGGCCCTGCATATCGAGAAGACCCTGGGCGGCAGTCCCGAACAGGGCTCGATGGGACCGGCGGCAATTGCCCTGACCATGGGTTTTGCACGGCTGGCGGGGCAAGGCCTGGCGGGGCGGATCGGGCCGTTCCGCCTTTTGAAGGCCGGGGCCGTGATCTCGGCCGCCGGCGCGCTGATTGCGGCGGCGGCCCTGTCGCCGACGATGGCCTATGCCGGGTTCATCGTGATGGGGATCGGATCGTCGGTCATCGCCCCCACCGCCTTTTCGCTGGTCGGCCGGCTTGGCCCGGACGAGGCGCGGGCGCGCGCCGTCGCGCGAGCCACGCTTTTCGGCTATTTCGGCTATTTCTTCGGGCCGCCCAGCCTTGGCGTGATCGCAGGCATCTTCGGGCTGCGGTCGGCCTTCGTCTTTGCCGCAACCATGCTGCTTCTGATCCTGATCCTGGCCCCGGTGATGGCCGCGGTAGCGGGCCGGACGGGGAAGGTTCAGCGCGCCTGAACCTCGATCAGCCGCGGCCCGGTCATCGGCTGGCGCAGGGCGGCCTTCAGCGCCTCGGGCTCCTGCGCGACCCGTGCGAAGGACAGGCTGCAGGCGGCGGCGAAATGGGACATGTCGAAGGGGCTGGGACTACAGCCGATCACTCTGGTCTGGGCGGCGATCATCGCCTCGGCGATCTCGCGGTAGGCGGCGTTGTTCCAGACAAGGAAGGTGACGGGCAGGTTCTCGTCCACCGCCACCCGCAATTCCGCGGGGTCGAAGCCAAGCCCGCCATCGCCGATCAGGCAGGTGACATGGGCCCCGCTTGCGACGGCCGCCCCGATGGCGGCACCGGGACCGAAGCCAAGCGCGCCATAGCCGGTGGCCGCGTTGAACCAGCCGCCGGGGCGATCGTGGTCATAGGTCAGGTTGGCGGCATAGACCGGCTGGGTGCTGTCGCCCACGATCAGGCTGCCGGGCAGGGCGGCCCGGATCGCCTCGACCATGGCCAGCTGGCCCGGCATCGCGGGATGAAGATCGCCGAGCTCGGCCCTTGCCGCGGCCATGGCGGCTGCGGCAAGGGTGGCGCCCTCGCCCTTGCGGGCGGCGATCCGCGGCAGAAGCGCGGCGGCAAAGGCCGGGGCATCGGCGCGGATCGGCAGCCGCGCCTTGTGGCGGGCCAGCTGGTCGGCGCAGATGTCCACCCGGATCATCCCCGACAGGTCGGGCAACTGGCCGTTGACATACATGTCGTAATCGGTCGGCCCCAGTTCGGTGCCAAGGGCAAGGATTGCATCGGCCTCGCGGATCAGCGCGCGGGTTGCGGCAAGGCTGGGCGAGGCGGCGACGGTCAGGGGATGGCCATGCATCAGCCCCCGCGCGTTCGAGGTCTGGATGACGGGCGCATCCAGCGCCTCGGCCAGCGCCCGAAGGGCCGGTTCCGCATGGCGCATGCCGCCGCCGATCAGGATCACCGGGCGGCGGGCCGCGTTCAAGAGGGCTGCCGCCTCGTCCAGCACCTGCGGCGCGGCAGGCGGGGCGACAGGCGGGGCGACCGGGGCGGAAAGCGGCGGACAGGGCAGGCCCATCACATCGGTCGGGATCTCGATATGCGCCGGGCCGGGCCGGGCGCCAAGCATCGCCGCGAAGGCCCGGTCCAGCACGGGGCCAAGATCCGCCGGATCTTCCAGCCGCTCGCTATGGCACAGCGGGCGCACCATGGCCGCCTGATCGGGCAATTCATGCAGCATCCCAAGACCAAGCCCCAGAGAGGCGCGGCGGTTGACGCCCGAGATCACCAGCATCGGCACCGAATCCGCCTTGGCCTGCGCCATCGGAGTCAGCGTGTTGGTCAGCCCCGGGCCGGTGATGACGAAGGCGACGCCGGGCTTGCCGCTGACGCGGGCATAACCATCGGCCATGAAGCCCGCGCCCTGTTCATGGCGCGGCGTGACATGGCGGATCTGCCCCGAGGCAAGGCCGCGGTACAACTCGATCGTGTGGACGCCGGGGATGCCGAAGACCACCTCGACCCCGCGCGCCGCCAGACCTTCGACCAGACGTTCCCCGACCGTCGTCATGCCGCATTCCCCCTGTTGGCCGCCGCATGGGCAGCAATGCGTTCCGCCGCGCGGGCGATCAGCCCGTCCTCGACCGTCAGGGACAGGCGCAGCCAGCCCCGCAGACCTTCGCCGAAGCTTTCGCCCGGCATCACCGCAACATCCCTCTCGGCCAGCAGGCCAAGGGCGAAGTCGCGGCCCGAAAGCCCGGTCGAGCGCACATCGACCAGCGCGAACATCCCCGCTTCGGGCCGATGGACCCGCAGACCCGCCACACCGTCCAGCGCCCGCACCAATAGGTCGGCTCGGGCGGCAAAGCGTGCCACCATCCCCGGCGCAACCGGCGAAGGCGTCGAGACGGCCAGCGCCGTCATGTCCGCGATGAAGGGCTGGCTGCCGAAGAGCATGGTCTCGGACAGCGGCAGAAGCCGCTCGGCGAACTCGGCCGGACCCACCACCCAGCCCGACCGGAAGCCGGGGGCCGCGTGCGATTTCGAGATCGACGAGGCGACCACCACCCGCTCGGCCAGGTCCGGCAGGTCCAGCGGCGAGGCGAAGGGCACGCCGGGGAAGACCATCTCCTCATAGACCTCATCGGCCACGATCCACAGGTCGTGCCGGCGCGCCACCTCGCCCAAGGCGGCGATGTCGTCGCGGCGCAGCACGGCCCCGGTTGGGTTGTGCGGGGTGTTGAGGAAAAGGACACGGGTGCGCGGCGTGATCCTCGCCTCCACATCGGCCGGGTCCATGCGGAAACCGCGCTCGGCCCGCAAGGGAACGGTCACCATCCGCGCACCGGCCTGCGCGATCAGCCCCTCATAGGTGGCATACATCGGATCGCCGACAAGGATCTCGTCGCCCGGTTGCAGCAGGGTGCGGAAGGCGGCGTAAAGACAGGTCTGCGTCCCGGGCAGGCAGATCACCTGATCGGTCGAGAACGCCCGCCCCCGCCGTGCGGCATAGCGCCGGGCAAGGGCCGCGACCAGCAAGGGCTCGCCCCGGCCGTTAGAATAGCCGGTGCGGCCCGCGGCCATGGCCCGGCCGGCCTCGGCGATCAGCTCGGGCGGCGTGGGCACGTCCGGCTCGCCGATGGTCAGCTCGATGATGGCGCGGCCCTCGGCCTTGGCGGCGCGGGCCAGGGTATGCACCTCCCATTTGTCCGAACCCAGTCCGGCCAGCCGCCCGGTCACATCCGCATATCTCATCCTGCGCCTCCTTCCGGTGCCACGCCTGCCGACGGCGGCCAGCCCATGCTGCCGCCCACATCCCCGCCGAAACCGGGGCCGAGTTCGGGGATGAACGTGCCCTGCGACAGCAGATCCACCCCCAGTATGGCCCCGACCGAGGTCAGCCCGATGCGCACCAACTCGCCGGGCGCAAAGCCGTGCGGCAGCACCCCGCCCTCCATCCAGAGCCCGTCGATGACGGCATTGCAGGCGATGGCCTCGCGCCGCATCTGCTCATCGGTCGCGCCGGGCCGGCCGAGACCGGCGATCAGCCCCTGCAACACATCGCGATAGCGCAGATAGCCCCGCTCATGCGCGGCCAGAAGGGCGGGGTCGGCGCGCACCGTGTGCAGATAGCCGGCCCAAAGCCCGACAGCAGCCGAATCGAGCACCGGCGGGCGCAGCGAGGCCGCGACAAAGACCGCCAGCCGCTCCTCGGGCGCGGCACCCGCGCCGGACAGCGCCTCGGAGCCCTTGTCCGTCATCCCGTCGATCAATTGGCGATAGGCCGCCCGCGACAACTCGTCCTTCGAGCCGAAATAGTGCCGGATCAGCCCCGGCGTGACCCCTGCCCGTTCGGCAATGGCCCGGACGGTGGCAGCCCGTGCCCCCCCCTCCGAGACCAGCGCCTGCGTGGCCGCGATCAGCGCCTCGCGGCGGCTGTCCTCGCTTTCACGACGGTAGGGGCGACGGTCGGTCTTCATGGCTGCCGGCTTTGTTATACATCTGCACAATCAGACAGGTTCCGGCCCGATGCAAGCGGCGGTTTCAAAAGGGGCGCCTTGCGGCGCAAGCCTGTCCTCTCGCCTCTGCGCGCAAGCGCGCAACCGGCGAGGGTGACATGCCTCCGGCGGGGATATTTGCACCAAAGTGAAAGGGCCTCCTTCACTTTGGGACAAATATCCTGGGGGTTTGGGGGTGAAACCCCCATCGGACGACCGGGTCCACACAAGACTCGCCGCCCGCAAGGGCTTGGGGCGGCAGCCGTTCCGCCTGATCCCGGGTCAGGTGCCGGGATTGCCATCCTTCGGGGCGACATCCTTGTGGATGATCACATCAGCCTGCGGGTAGGTCTTCAGAATCGCCCGGCGCAGCGACGCCCCGATTTCATGCGCCTCGCGCAGGGTCTGATCGCCGTCCAGTTCGATGTGAAGATTGATGAAGATGCGCCGCCCGGCCGTGCGCGTCTTGAGATCGTGGAAGCCATGGACCCCGGGCCAGCCGCGCGCCATGCGGGCGATGCCGTCGATCACCTCGGGGTCGGCCCGGCGGTCCATCAGCGCATCCCAGGCACCGCGGCCGATCTGCAGCGCGCCGAACACCATCACCACCGCCGCCACCAGCGCCACCAGCCCGTCGACCGTCGACAGCCCCCAGCGGGACGAGGCGTAAAGCGCGAAGACCGCGCCGGCCCCGGGCAAGAGGTCCCCGATGTAATGCAGCCGGTCCGCCGCCACCACCTTGCTGCCCGTGCGCCGCGCCACCCTGCCCTGCCACCAGACCAGCACCAGCGTCAGCGCCATCGAGACCAGCATCACCGCGATGCCCAGTCCCTCATCCACAAGACGGGGCGGCTCGGGCGCCATCAGCCGGCCGACGGCCGACCAGCCGATCAGACAGGCCGAGCCGAGGATGAATACCGCCTGCGCCAGTGCTGCCAGATCCTCGGCAGAACTGTGACCGAAGGCGTGATCCTCATCCGCGGGGCGCGCGGCATAGATCAGCGCGGCGGCGGCGGCGAGGCTCATCATCAGATCTAGCGCGGAGTCGGCCAGCGAGGCCGCGATCGAAAGCGCCCCGGTCGCCGCCAGCGCCCAGAGTTTCAGCGCGACCAGCGTTGCAGATACTGCAACCGAAGCCAGCCCGGCCGTCAGCGTCAGTCTGGTATCCCGATCAGCCATCGTCCTGTCCGCACGCCTATAGACCCTGATGTCCACAAGTCGGAGCGCTAGCGTCCGTGGCCCGGTAGCGCAAGCCTACTCGATGATTTCTCCGGGCGCGACGCCCCAGAGCGCGGCCTTGGCAATCCAGCCCCGCTCGCCCGAAGACTGGATGCGGCACCAGTCGGGCTGGCATTCCAGCACGCGGCCGATCACGCCGATCTCTGCCTGCGCCACCACCCGGGCATTGGCCGAGGGGCTGTCGCGCAGTTCGGCCATGTCCAGCGTGACGATGACCGAGCGTGTGCCCGAGAGCAGCGCGTAATGGACCCAGCCGCCGGCGCCATCCTGATCCTCGACACGGCGCCAGTTGTCGAACTCGGCCGTGATCTTCAGCGGCATGCCGGGGCGGGTGAAGACCCAGTCGATGCGGTGGGTCAGGCCGGGGCCGCGCCTTGCGTTGCCCTCATCGCCCTTCAGGCTGACAAAACGCGGCAGGGGCAGGTTGGTGACGCAGCCAAAGCCCGGCTTGCAGTCCTTTTCCTTCTTCGTGGTCGCAGGAACCGCCGCACCGGCAACAAGCTCGGCCTCGGCAGCGGCAAGAGCGGGGGCGGGGCTATCCTCGGTGCTTGTCTGGGCCCTGAGCGGCAGCCCATGCCCGCCGGCCCACAAGGCGCCTGCCAGGGTCGCCAGCGCGACAAATCTTCCGATCCGCATCATCCGCCCCTTCCGGCGCCGGCGGCTTCGCGGCTTTCCGCCTGCGAAATGCCGTCCGCCCTTGCCCATGCCTCGTGCCCGGGGGCTTGTGAACCGCCCCGCTTCCCGCCACTGTGCCTCAGAGCGGACCGATTTGAAAGACCCCGGGGAGAAGCCATGCCAATCCAGCGCCTGAGTGTTGTCGTCACGCGACGCCTGCCCGAGATCGTCGAGACGCGGTTGAAGGAACTCTTCGACGTCGAGCTGCGCGAAACCGACAGCAAGATGACGCGCGAGGAACTGGCGGCGGCGATGGCGCGGGCCGATGTGCTGGTGCCGACGATCACCGATCAGATCGACGCAGGGCTGATCGCGCAGGCGGGCGGCAAGCTGAAACTGATCGCCAATTACGGCGCCGGGGTGGACCATATCGACGTCGCCACCGCGCGCCAGCGCGGCATCCTGGTGTCGAACACCCCCGGAGTGGTGACCGAAGACACCGCAGATATGGTGATGGCGCTGATCATGGCCGTCACCCGCCGCATCCCCGAAGGTCTGGCCGTGATGCAGGCCGGCGGCTGGCAGGGCTGGTCGCCGATGTCCTTCCTTGGCCACCGCCTGGCCGGCAAGCGGCTTGGCATCCTTGGCATGGGCCGGATCGGCAGCGCCGTGGCCCGCCGCGCCAAGGCGTTCGGGCTGCAGGTGCACTACCACAACCGCCGCCGCCAGCGCCCCGAGCTGGAAGCCGAGCTTGAGGCGACCTGGTGGGAAAGCCTTGACCAGATGCTGGCCCGGATGGATATCGTCTCTGTCAACTGCCCGCATACGCCCTCGACCTTCCACCTTCTGAATGCGCGGCGGCTGAAGCTGATGAAGGCCTCGGCGGTGGTGGTGAACACCTCGCGTGGCGAGATCATCGACGAGAACGCCCTGACCCGCGCCCTGCGCGCCGGAGAACTGGCGGGGGCCGGTCTCGACGTCTACGAGCATGGCACCGAGATCAACCCCCGGCTGCGCGAAGTGCCCAACGTGGTCCTGCTGCCGCATATGGGATCGGCCACCATCGAGGGCCGGCTGGAGATGGGCGAGAAAGTCATCATCAACATCAAGACCTTCGCCGACGGCCACCGCCCGCCGGATCAGGTCGTCCCCGGCATGCTCTGACCTCTGCGTTCCAAAGGAGCGGCTGCCGCCGCAAGCCTCTGGTTCGGGCTGCCGGCATCTCGTGTGACTGCCGGAGGCTGATGGGGGCATTCTGCCCCCAAACCCCCTGAGGATATTTCTTCCAAGATGAAATAAGCCTTTCATCTTGGCGGAAATATCCCCGCCGGAGGCAAAACCCGATTCGGTTGCGTCTGAAAGGCGCAGAGGCGAGACGAAAGGCTTGCGGCGACAGCCGCTCCTTTCCTTCAGCCGGCGGAGGGGTCGCGCCAGCGGCTGGCGATGGGGTAGCGGCGGTCCAGCCAGAAGGCTTTTTGCGTCAGCCGCACACCGGGGGCGGACTGGTGGCGCTTGTACTCCGCGATGTAGAGCAGATGCTCGACCCGTTTCACCGTGGCCGGATCGAAGCCCTGCGCCACGATCTCGGCCACCGAGAGATCCCTTTCGACCAGTCCTTCGAGGATGGCGTCCAGCACCTCATAGGGGGGCAGGCTGTCCTGATCGGTCTGGTTGGCACGCAATTCGGCCGAGGGGGGTTTCGAGATGATCCGGCCCGGGATCACCTCGCCCGCCGGGCCCTTCATCCAGGGCCGGTGGGTCTCGTTCCGCCACTTCGCGGTCAGGAACATGCGGGTCTTGTACATGTCCTTGACCGGGTTGTAGCCGCCGTTCATGTCGCCGTAGATCGTGCAATAGCCGACCGCCATTTCCGACTTGTTGCCGGTGGTCAGCAGCATCTCGCCGAACTTGTTCGACAGCGCCATCAGCAAAAGTCCGCGCAGGCGGGACTGGATGTTTTCTTCGGTGACGCCGGGATCGGTGCCCTCGAACAGGGGCGCCAGTGCCGCGCCCACGGCCGCTTGCGCGCCCGAGATCGGCACCGAATCCAGCCGGCAACCAAGGGCGCGCGCGGCGGCGGCGGCGTCCTCCAGCGAATGGGCAGAGGTGAATTCGGACGGCAGCATGACGCAGCGGACGTTCTCGGGGCCTATGGCATCGGCGGCAATGGCCGCAACGATGGCGGAATCGATCCCGCCCGACAGGCCGAGAACCGCCTTCCTGAATCCGGTCTTGCGCATGTAATCGCCCAGACCGATGACGCAGGCGCGATAGTCCGCCTCGCCGATGGGGGGGATCGGCGCCTTGGTGCCCTCATCGGCCTGCCAGCCGTCGGGGGTGCGGCGGAAGGTCACCAGTTCGGCCGCCTCGTCGAACTGCGCCATCTGCACGGCCAGATGCCCGCCCGGGTTCAGCACCATGCTGGAGCCGTCGAAGACCTGATCGTCCTGCCCGCCGACCATGTTCAGATAGACCAGCGGCAGCCCGGTCTCGACCACGCGCTGCACCATCAGGTTCAGCCGCAGGTTCGGTTTGCCGCGGTGATAGGGGCTGCCGTTGGGCACCAGAAGAATCTCGGCCCCGGTCTCCTGCAGGGTCTCGGCCACGTCGGGATGCCAGGCATCCTCGCAGATCGGGGTGCCGATGCGGACGCCGTTCACCACATAGGGGCCGGCCACATCGGCCGAGGAGAACACCCGCTTTTCATCGAAAACCGCGTCATTGGGCAGGTGGTGCTTCAGCACCGTGGCCGTGGCGCGGCCGCCTTGCAGCACCCACCAGGCGTTGAAAAGCTTTCCGTCCTTCACCGCGGGCGCCCCGATGCCAAGGGCGGGGCCATCGGCGCAGTCGCGGGCCAGCGTCTCGATCGCGGCTTGCGCGGCGCGCTGGAAGGCGGGCTTCAGGATCAGATCCTGGGTCTGGTAGCCGGTCACGAACATCTCGGTCAGCGCCACCATGTCGGCACCGGCCGCCTTGCCCTTTGCCCACCAGTCCCGCGCCATGGCGGTATTGCCGGCGATGTCGCCCACCACGGGATTGGCCTGCACCAGAAACAGGCGGAGGGTATCGGTCATCGCGGCTCTCCCATTCGTTCCCACTGGTTCTAGCCGCCCGACTTGCCAGCGCCAAGGGTGGCTCATAGGCTGCACCCCGGATTCGCGCACAAAGGAGATTCCGATGCGCAAGCTCACGGCTCT
The DNA here is from genome assembly GCA_934500835.1 of uncultured Paracoccaceae bacterium. Classification (GTDB taxonomy): domain Bacteria; phylum Pseudomonadota; class Alphaproteobacteria; order Rhodobacterales; family Rhodobacteraceae; genus Pseudogemmobacter. The sequence goes on from CAKSTR010000001.1 coordinate 746,310, forward strand.
GGCCCCCGCCGCCGCTCTGGCCGCCGCCCTTGCAGCCCCCCCGGCCCTTGCGCAATCCGAGGGCGAGGTCATCACCAAGCAGTATGACGACGGCTCGATCTATGAGGGCACGTTCAGGAATGGCCGGCAGGATGGCAAGGGCACTTATACCCTTCCCAGCGGCTACCAGTATTCCGGCGACTGGGTGGCCGGCGAGATCAAGGGCCAGGGCGTGGCGAAATACCCCAACGGATCGGTCTACGAGGGCGCCTTCGACAAGGGCCAGCCACAGGGCAAGGGCAAGATCACCTTTGCCGATGGCGGCACCTATGACGGCGACTGGGTGGCCGGCAAGATGACCGGCGAGGGCAAGGCCGTCTACGCCAATGGCGCGGTCTACACCGGCGCCTTCGAGAACGGCCAGCACCACGGCAAGGGCGCGATCGAAAACCCCGGCGGCTATCGCTACGAGGGCGACTGGGTGGCCGGGGTGAAGGAAGGTCAGGGCAAGATCACCTATCCCGATGGCACGATCTACGAAGGCGGGCTTGTGAAGGGCGAACGCGCGGGCAAGGGAACCCTCGTGATGCCGAACGGGCTGACCTATGCCGGGGATTGGGCCGGCGGCCAGATCAATGGCACCGGCAAGCTGACCCAGCCCAACGGCGATGTCTACGAGGGGCCCTTCGTCAATGGCCAGCGCGAAGGCAAGGGCAAGGTGACCCACGCCTCGGGCGATGTCTACGAGGGGGATTTCAAGGCAGACCGCCGCCATGGGCAGGGGCTGTTCACCGCCAAGGACGGCTTTCGCTACGAAGGGTCATGGGTCGAAGGCCGGATGGAGGGCACGGGGTCCGTGACCTATCCCGATGGCTCGGTCTATGTCGGCGCCATGGCGAGTGATCAGGCGCAGGGCCAGGGGGCGATCACCTATCCCGATGGCTCCACCTATACCGGGCAATGGGACAAGGGCGTCATCCAGGGCAAGGGCAAGGCGACCTATGCCAACGGGCTGGTCTATGAGGGGGATTTCGTCAATGCCCAGCCGGAAGGCACCGGCGTGATGACCTATCCCGACGGCTACCGCTATGAGGGCGACTGGAAGGCCGGGTCGCGCGAAGGCGTGGGCACGGCAACCTATGCGGACGGCACCACCTACAAGGGGCTTTTCAAGGCGGGCCTGCGCGAAGGCCAGGGCGAGATCCGGATGCCGGACGGCTTTGTCTACACCGGCGACTGGAAGGGCGGCGAGATCGACGGTGTCGGCAAGGCCACCTATCCTTCGGGCGACATCTACGAGGGCGCCTTCAAGGCCGGCAGGCGCAGCGGGCAGGGCAAGATGACCTACAAGACCGGCCAGGTGGCCGAAGGCATCTGGCAGGACGGCATCCTGACCGCCGCCCCCGCCGGCACGCCCGACGCCCCGGCCGATGGCGCCGCCCCCGCAGATGGCGAAGCCCCGGCCGAACCCGCCGCCCCGTAATCCGGCGGAGCGGCTGCCGCCGCATTCCCTTGGTCTGTGGCTGGCCGGTTTCCTTGTGGCCGGCGTCGCCTGATGGGGGTTTCACCCCCAAACCCCCGAGGATATTTGAGGACAGAAAATGCGGGATCTTTCATTTTCTGTCCTCAAATATCCCCGCCGGAGGCATCCCGAACCGGTTGCGCGCCTGCGCGCAGAGGCGAGAGGAAAGGCTTGCGGCGACAGCCGCTCCTTTGGAAAAGCGCCGGTCCCTGCGCGAAACCCCCTTTTCAAGCCCCCCGCCCTTCGTGTAACCGATGAGCATGACCAAGGGTTCGCACATTTCTGCCGCTGCGCCGGGCATCCGCCCGTCCCTCGCCCTTGGCCTTCTGCTTCTCAGCCTCCTCTGAGCGTGCCCCCGGGCGCGACCGCTCGGAGGTGACAAGCGCCCGGACTGCCGCAAGAAGCTGAGAGAGCAAGGATTTCCCGATATGACCGACAAGACCACGCAACCCCGTGTCCTGATTTTCGACACCACCTTGCGCGATGGCGAGCAATCGCCCGGCGCCACCATGACCCATGAGGAAAAGCTGGAGATCGCCGGCCTTCTGGACGAGATGGGCGTCGATGTGATCGAAGCGGGCTTCCCCATCGCATCCGAAGGCGATTTCGCCGCCGTGTCCGAAATCGCCAGGCGTGCGAAGACCTCCACCATCTGCGGGCTGGCGCGGGCCAATCTCAAGGACATCGACAGGGCCTGGGAGGCGGTGAAACACGCCAGGTCCCCGCGCATCCATACGTTCATCGGGACCTCGCCGCTGCACCGGGCCATTCCCAATCTGGACATGGATCAGATGGCCGACCGCATCCATGATACCGTGACCCATGCGCGCAACCTGTGCGACAACATCCAGTGGTCGCCGATGGACGCCACGCGGACCGAGCCGGATTACCTTTGCCGCGTGGTCGAGATCGCCATCAAGGCCGGTGCCACCACGATCAACATCCCCGACACGGTGGGCTACACCTACCCGATGGAATCCGCCAAGATCATCCGCATGCTCCTGGAGCGGGTTCCGGGTGCCGACGAGATCATCTTTGCCACCCATTGCCACAATGACCTGGGCATGGCGACGGCGAACAGCCTGGCCGCGGTCGAGGCGGGTGCGCGCCAGATCGAATGCACGATCAACGGCCTGGGCGAACGCGCCGGCAATACCGCGCTGGAAGAGGTGGTCATGGCGCTGCGGGTGCGCAACGACATCCTGCCGTTCCGGACCGGCATCGACACCACCAAGATCATGCATCTGTCGCGCCGGGTCTCCACCGTCTCGGGCTTTGTGGTGCAGCCCAACAAGGCCATCGTCGGCAAGAACGCCTTCGTCCACGAATCCGGCATCCATCAGGACGGCGTGCTGAAGAACGTGGAAACCTTCGAGATCATGAAGCCCGAGCATATCGGACTCACGGTCAAGAACATCGCCATGGGCAAGCATTCGGGCCGCGCCGCCCTGCGTGCCAAGCTGAACGAACTGGGGGTCGAACTGGCCGACAACCAGCTGAACGATGTGTTCGTGCGGTTCAAGGCCTTGGCCGACCGCAAGAAGGAAGTCTATGACGAGGACCTGATCGCGCTGGTGTCCGACGAGCAGACCAACGATGCACATGAATATCTGCAGCTGAGACGCCTGCGGGTGATCTGCGGCACCGATGGCCCGCAGGAGGCCGAGATGACCCTGGCGATCGACGGGGTGGAGCACCAGATCGACGCCACCGGCGACGGTCCGGTCGATGCGGCCTTCATGTGCGTGAAGATGCTTTTCCCGCACAAGGCCAACCTGCAGGTCTATCAGGTCCATGCGGTCACCGAAGGAACGGATGCGCAGGCCACCGTCTCGGTGCGGCTTGAGGAGGAGGGGCGGATCGTCACCGGATCGTCCGCCGATACCGATACCATCGTGGCCAGCACGCGCGCCTATATCAACGCGCTGAACCGGCTGATCGTGCGGCGGCAGAAGACCGCCCCCGGCGAGGATGTGAAGACCATCACCTATCACGGCGAATAGGCCACTCCGCCTCCCTGCCCGGCCACCCGTCAAAGGGCGGCCGGGCATTCCCTTCACGCGGACGTGAACGTGACGGGCCCCGCCGCGTGTGATCTGGAACGATGCGCAGCAATCAGGCGATCCCATGGCCCATGTTTTCCTGTTCCTTGCCATCCTCGCCGAAGTGATGGCGACCTCGGCGCTGAAAGCCTCGGAAGGTTTCACCAAACTGGCGCCCAGCATCCTTGTGGTTGCCGGCTACGCCCTGGCGTTCTGGCTTCTGTCGCTGACGCTGAAGACCATTCCCGTCGGCATAGCCTATGCGGTCTGGGCCGGGACGGGCATCGTGCTGATGGCGATCGTCGGCTGGGTGGTGTTCGGCCAGAAGCTGGACCTCTGGGGCGGAATCGGCATGGCGATGATCGTTGGCGGGGTATTGGTGGTGAACCTTTTGTCGAAAAGCGCCTCGCATTGAATCGCCAGCCCTTCGCCAGCCCGCGGGGTCGGTTGATCGTCCTTGCGGCGCTGCTGGCCCTTGTGGCGGCGTGGTTCGCACTGCCTCACGGGGCCGGATGCCACCTTCTTGGCGGCGCGCTTGAGACCCTGCCCGGCCCCGGCAAACCCACGGCCTGCGTAATCCCCTGGGATGAGCATTAGCCGGCACCGTCCGGCTGGTGCAGCGCCACCTTGACCCCTGCCCCGGCCCGGCGCTAAAGGCCCTGCCATGTCCGACAGCGCCCCCCTTCCCCGCCGCAACTTCTATGGCCGCACGCATGGCAAGACCCTGCGGGCCAGCCAGAAAGACTATCTGGCCGAAGACCTCGGCCCCCTGACCGTGAAAGGCGTGACCGAGACCGAGAACCCCTCACGCACCCACCTCGACCTTGGCTTCGCGGCAGGCAAGCCGCTGTGGCTTGAGGTTGGCTTCGGCGGTGGCGAGCATCTGGTGCATATGGCCGCGCGCAACCCGCAGGTCCATATCATCGGGGCCGAGCCTTTCGTGAACGGGATCGCCATGCTTCTGGGCAAGATCCGCGCGGCAGGGGTGACGAATCTCTCGCTTCACCCCCGCGACGTGCGCGAATTGTTCGATGTGCTGCCCGATGGCTGCCTGTCGAAGGTCTTCCTCAACTACCCCGACCCCTGGCCGAAAGCGCGTCATCACCGCCGCCGCTTCGTGACACCGGACCACCTGCTGCCGCTGGCCCGCTGCATGGCCACAGGGGCCGAGTTCCGCGTGGCCACCGACATCCCCGACTATGTCCGCCAGACCCTGGAGGAAGTGCCCGCCGCAGGCTTCACGCTGGTCAGCCAGACCGGCGAGGGCGCGGCGTGGGAGGACTGGCTTTCCACCCGCTACGAACAAAAGGCGCTGCGCGAGGGCCGCGCGCCCCATTACCTGACCTTCCGCCGGTTGTAGAGGCTGGAGCCTCCGGCGGGGATATTTAAGCCAAGATGAAAGCCCTTCATTCTGGCTTAAATATCCCCCGCGGAGCGTCCGCGCTTTCCATCGCCGCGCCCGGCTGGACCCCTGTTCCCGCTTGCGCTATCAGCGTCGCGGTATCTCAGGGAGAAGCGCATGTCCGGCCATGGTGAAGCCCAACCGATGATCTCTGCCAAGGCGGGGCCGCTGAAGGGCACAGCCTCGGTGCCGGGCGACAAGTCGATCAGCCACCGGGCGCTGATTTTCGGGGCGATGGCGATTGGCGAGACGAAGATCACCGGGCTGCTGGAAGGGCAGGACGTGCTGGACACTGCCTCGGCGATGCGGGCCTTCGGCGCGACTGTCACCCGGCATGGCGAAGGCGCCTGGTCGGTGAATGGCGTCGGTGTCGGCGGGTTTGCCGAGCCGGCGGATGTGATCGACTGCGGCAACTCGGGCACCGGGGTGCGGCTGATCATGGGGACGATGGCCACGACGCCGATCTCGGCCACGTTCACGGGCGATGCGTCTTTGCGCAAACGGCCGATGGGACGGGTCACCGATCCGCTGTCGCTGTTCGGCACCGAAAGCTTCGGGCGCAAGGGCGGGCGGCTGCCGATGACCGTCGTGGGTGCCGCGAACCCGGTGCCGGTGCGCTATGCGCTGCCGGTGGCCTCGGCGCAGGTGAAGTCTGCCGTGCTTCTGGCCGGGCTGAACGCGCCGGGCGAGACCGTGGTGATCGAACGCGAGCCGACCCGAGACCATTCCGAGCGGATGCTGCTTGGCTTTGGCGCCGAGTTGCATGTCGAGAAATCGGCCGAGGGCCATGTCATCACCCTGACCGGCCGGCCGGAGCTGCGGCCGCAGTCGGTCGCCGTGCCGCGCGACCCCTCCTCCGCCGCCTTCCCGACCTGTGCGGCGCTGATCGTCGAAGGTTCGGACATCCGCGTCCCCGGCGTCAGCCAGAACCTGACCCGCAACGGGCTTTACCTGACCCTGGCCGAAATGGGCGCGCTGATCGATTTCGAGAACCCGCGCGAAGAGGGGGGCGAGCCGGTGGCCGATCTGCGCGTCCGTTTCTCACCTTCGATGAAAGGCATCGAAGTGCCGGAGGACCGCGCCCCGAGCATGATCGACGAATATCCCATCCTCTCGGTTGTCGCGGCCTTTGCCGAAGGCCGCACCGTGATGCGCGGCGTGAAAGAGTTGCGCGTCAAGGAAAGCGACCGGATCGACGCCATGGCGCGCGGGCTTGAGGCCTGCGGCGTGCGGGTCGAGGAAGAGGAAGACGTGCTGATCGTGCATGGCATGGGACCGGGCGGCATGCCGGGCGGCGGCACGGCGAAGACCCACCTCGATCACCGCATCGCCATGAGCTTCATGATCGCCGGCATGGCCGCAAAGCGCGAGATCGCCATTGACGACGGCTCGCCCATCGTCACCTCCTTCCCGATCTTCGAGGGGCTGATGAACGGCCTTGGGGCGGCGATCCGGCGGGGATAGGGCCGGCGGGAACAGGACCGGCGGCGCGGCCGACACGCCTAGCGCAGGATCGGCACCCCGGCCTTTTCATGCCGGGCCGCATCGGCGAAGGCGGCGATCCTGGCCGGGTCCTTGACCCCCGGCGCGCTTTCGACACCTGACGAAACATCGACCTGCCGCGCATTGGTCAGCCTGACCGCCTCGGCCACATTCGCGGCAGTCAGGCCGCCCGCCAGCATCCAGGGCCGCAGCCAGCGGCGCTGTGCGACCAGTCGCCAGTCGAAAGGCAGGCCGTTGCCGCCGGGCAGCACGGCATCCTTCGGCGCCTTGGCATCGACAAGGATCTGGTCGGCCACCAGCGAATATTCCAGCACCTGCGCCAGATCACCCTCGGCAGAGACGCCGACGGCCTTCATCACCGGCAGGCCATAGCGCGCCTTCACCTCGGCCACGCGGTCGGGGGACTCGTGCCCGTGAAGCTGCAGCATGTCGACCGGCATGGCCTGCACGATCGCGTCCAGCGTGGCATCGTCGGCATCGACCACCAGCGCCACCTTGCACAGCCCGTCGGGCGCGGCCAAGGCCAACGCCCGGGCCTGCTCCAGCGTGACGTAGCGCGGGGACTTCGGAAAGAAGTTCAGCCCGACATAGGCCGCCCGCGCCGCAGCCACGGCGGCCATGTCATCCAGAGTGCGGATGCCGCAGATCTTGATGCGCGTATCGGCCATCAGCTGCGCCCGTTCTCCAGCAGCGCCAGAACCTCGTCCTTCGGGCCATCCTTCTCGTCGCGCAGCACGGCGAGTTCGCGTTCAAGCCGCGACACCTCGCGCGTCTTGCCGCGCGCGGTCGAGCGGATGCGCATCTCGCGCAGCCACTCCCAGACAAAGCCGATCAGCACGCCCAGGGCGACAGATGCCAGGATCACCAGGAAAAGGGGCAGGTTCCAGACATGGTCAAGGCCCAGAAGGCTGCCCATGTCGGCGGGCATCAGCCGCACCGGAACCGCGTCGCGATTGGCCAGCGCAAGCACCAGGAGGACAAGCCCGGTGAAGGCGATGAAGAGATACTTCAGATAGCGCAGCATGAGCCACCCCCGTTACGGTCGGCCCCAGTATCGACGCCTGTTGCGGCGGCTGCAAGCCGGGACCGGCCGCTGCAGGGGCGGCAGATCACTTGCCGTTGAGACGGTCACGCAAAAGCTTTCCGGTCTTGAAGAAGGGAACCTTCTTGTCATCGACCTGCACCGATTCACCCGTGCGCGGGTTGCGCCCGACACGGGCATCGCGCGCCTTGACCGAGAAGGCGCCGAATCCCCGCAGCTCCACCCGGTCGCCCTTGGCGAGGGCCTCGATGATTTCCTCGAAGACCGTGTTGACGATGCGCTCGACGTGGCGCTGCGTCAGGTGCGGGTTTTCGTCCGCGATCTTCTGGATCAGTTCAGACCTGATCATCCCTGGGTCCCCCCTGTGGCCGGCTCATGGGCAGCGGCCGCCACGTTGTTGCAAGGCAGACTATAAGAACATCTTTCGCCGTCTGACAAATGAAAACGGGCACTTGGCGGAAGGTTGGGCTGCCGGGGGAACAAAGGAAAAGGCCCCGCAGTGCTGCGGGGCCCTTCTGTTTCACCGCCAGAGGCGGGTTGCGATCAGCTGCGGTCCTTCAGCGCGGCGCCAAGGATATCCCCCAGCGAAGCGCCCGAATCGGAGGAACCGTACTGTTCGACGGCCTCTTTCTCTTCGGCGATCTCGCGCGCCTTGATCGACATGCCCAGCTTGCGGGTCTTCGGATCGATGTTGGTGACGCGCACGTCGACCTTGTCACCGACCTGGAAACGCTCGGGGCGCTGGTCGCCACGGTCGCGGCTCAGGTCGCTGCGGCGGATGAAGGATTTCTGGCCGTTGTAGTCGACCTCGATCCCGCCATCCTCGACCGCCGAGACGGCGACGGTGATGACCGAACCACGCTTCACGCCGTCAACCGCATCGGTGAAGGTGTCTTCGCCAAGCGCCTTGATCGACAGCGAGATACGCTCTTTCTCGACATCGACCTCGGTGACTGCGGCCTTGACCACATCGCCCTTGCGGTAGGACTGGATCGCGTCTTCGCCGCGCTGGTCCCACGACAGGTCCGACAGGTGGACCATGCCGTCGATGTCGCCGTCGAGACCCACGAACAGACCGAATTCGGTGATGTTCTTGACTTCGCCCTCGATGGTCGAACCCACCGGATACTTCTCGACGAAGACTTCCCACGGGTTGCGCATGGTCTGCTTCAGACCAAGGCTCACGCGGCGCTTGGCGGAGTCGATCTCCAGCACCATGACGTCCACTTCCTGCGAGGTGGAGACGATCTTGCCGGGGTGGACGTTCTTCTTGGTCCAGCTCATTTCCGAGACGTGGACCAGACCTTCGACACCGGCTTCCAGCTCAACAAATGCGCCGTAATCGGTGATGTTGGTGACGCGGCCCTTGTGGACCGAACCGATCGGATAGGCCTTCTCCACCGCATCCCACGGATCGGACTGCAGCTGCTTCATGCCCAGGCTGATACGGTGGGTTTCCTTGTTGATCTTGATGACCTGGACCTTGATGGTCTCGCCGATCGACAGGATCTCGGACGGGTGGTTGACACGGCGCCAGGCCATGTCGGTGACGTGCAGCAGGCCGTCGACGCCGCCCAGGTCAACGAAGGCACCGTATTCGGTGATGTTCTTGACCACGCCGTCGACCACCTGGCCTTCGGTCAGGTTGCCGATGACTTCGGCACGCTGTTCGGCACGCGATTCTTCAAGGATCGCGCGGCGCGAGACAACGATGTTGCCACGGCGACGGTCCATTTTCAGGATCTGGAACGGCTGCTTCATGCCCATCAGCGGGCCGGCATCGCGCACGGGGCGCACGTCCACCTGGCTGCCGGGCAGGAAGGCAACGGCACCGCCCAGATCGACGGTAAAGCCGCCTTTGACACGGCCGAAGATCGCGCCGTCGACGCGCTGCTCGGCTGCATAGGCTTTTTCCAGACGGTCCCAGGCTTCCTCGCGGCGGGCCTTCTCACGGCTGATCTGCGCTTCGCCGCGGGCGTTCTCGACGCGGTCCAGATAGACCTCGACGGTGTCGCCGACATTGATCGACGGCGCTTCGCCGGGGTTCGCGAATTCCTTCAGATCGATACGGCCTTCCATCTTGTAGCCGACATCGATGATGGCCTGGCCCGCCTCGATGGCGATGACCTTGCCTTTGACGACAGTGCCCTCTTCGGGGGTGTCGATCTCGAAGCTTTCCTTCAGGAGGGCTTCGAATTCATCCATTGCGTTCTTGGCGCACATGCGAGTTTTCATCCTTTAACGGTTATGTCTGGCCATGCGGTTGGCTCCGCCGGTCTTTCACTGGCCCTGAAAACGGCGAAACCCTCCGGGGAAACCGGAAGGGGGACGACTCCTTTCAGGATGCGCGGCCTATACCGGCTTGAGCCGCGAAGAGCAAGGAAGAAGGGCCCTTGCGGCCAGGCACCGCCCGGCAGGCACCTTCCCCCTCATCGACTGCCGCCTTCACTTTGGCCGAAGTATCCTGCGGGGAGGTCTGGAGGGGTGCAAAACCCCTCCAGCGGCTGGCCAGAAGTGATCGGGCCCGCTAATCGGCGCGGGAAGATCCGCCGATCCGCGCGGCAACAGCCGCGACGGCAACCGCAATCGCCTCGTCGATCCGCATCGCGGTGGTGTCGATCGGCAAAGCATCGGCCGCGGGACGCAAGGGCGCATCGGCGCGGTTCATGTCGCGGTCATCGCGTTCCCTGACCTCGGCCAGCACACGGGCCTCATCGCCGCCCAGTTCAAGCCAGCGGCGATGCGCCCGCGCCTCGGGACTGGCGGTGACGAACAGCTTCACCTCGGCCTCCGGGCAGATCACGGTGCCGATATCGCGGCCGTCCAGAACGGCGCCGCCCTCGCGCCGGGCAAACCCGCGCTGGAAGGCGACCAGCGCCGCCCGCACCTCGGGGATCGCCGCCACGCGCGAGGCCGCCTGCCCGGCCTCAAGGCTGCGCAGGCCGTCGCGGGCCAGATCCTCGGGGCGCAGGGCGCGGGCGGCGGCCACCGGATCGCCGCCAAGAACCCCGACGGCACGGTAGAGAAGCCCGGTGTCCAGATGCGCCAGCCCGAAGCGATCCGCCACCGCGCGGCTGATCGTGCCCTTGCCCGCCGCCGCCGGCCCGTCGATCGCTACCGTGAAGATCATCGCCGCCTCCGTCCTGCCTGCCCTCCCCCAATCCCAAGGAATCCGGCGCAAGGCAAGGCTGCGCTTGCACCCCTCCCGCACTGCCCATGCGGCCCGGCCCGTGCATCGCCGCCCCCGAGTTTTCGCCGAAAACTCGTCCTTGACGGATTTTCGGCGAAAATCCGGCCCCCTGGCGCAACGCCCTGCCTCTTTTCCTTGCCCCGCAACGGGGCTAGAGGAAGAAGGGACCAGCAGGGGAGCAGGCAAATGGCCGAAGACGGGTTGAACAGCTACATGACGGGCCCCGACGAGGCCGGCCGCTTCGGCATCTTCGGCGGGCGGTTCGTCTCGGAAACGCTGATGCCGCTGATCCTCGATCTGGAAGCGCGCTATGAGCATGCCAAGACCGACCCTTCGTTCTGGGCCGAGATGGACGATCTGTGGAAGAACTATGTCGGCCGCCCCTCGCCCCTTTATTTCGCACCCCGGCTGACCGAGCATCTCGGCGGCGCCAAGGTCTACATGAAGCGCGACGAGCTGAACCACACCGGCGCGCACAAGATCAACAACGTGCTGGGGCAGATCATCCTGGCCCGCCGCATGGGCAAGACCCGGATCATCGCGGAAACCGGCGCCGGCCAGCACGGGGTGGCGACCGCCACCGTCTGCGCCAAGTTCGGACTGAAATGCGTGGTCTACATGGGCGCGCATGATGTCGAACGTCAGGCCCCGAACGTCTTCCGCATGAAGCTTCTGGGGGCGGAGGTGATCCCCGTCACCTCGGGCCGCGGGACGCTGAAGGATGCGATGAACGATGCGCTGCGCGACTGGGTGACCAATGTGCGCGACACCTTCTATTGCATCGGCACCGTCGCCGGCCCGCACCCCTATCCGGCCATGGTGCGCGACTTCCAGTCGATCATCGGCAAGGAGGTGCGCTGGCAGATGGAAGAGGCCGAAGGCCGCCTGCCCGACACCGTGGTTGCCGCCATCGGCGGCGGGTCCAACGCCATGGGACTGTTCTTCCCCTTCCTTGACGACCCTTCGGTCAACATCATCGGGGTCGAGGCCGGCGGCAAGGGCGTCGACGACCGGATGGAGCATTGCGCCAGCCTGACCGGCGGCCGCCCCGGCGTGCTGCATGGCAACCGAACCTATCTTCTGCAGGACCCCGACGGGCAGATCCTTGAGGGCTTTTCCATCAGTGCGGGCCTCGACTATCCCGGCATCGGCCCCGAACATGCCTGGCTGCATGACGTGGGCCGGGCGCAATATGTCAGCATCACCGATGCCGAGGCGCTGGAAGCCTTCCAGCTGTGCTGCAGGCTCGAAGGCATCATCCCCGCGCTGGAGCCCAGCCACGCGCTGGCCCATGTGATGAAGATCGCGCCCAAGCTGCCGAAGGACCACCTGATCGTGATGAACATGTGTGGCCGCGGCGACAAGGACATCTTCACCGTGGCCAAGCACCTTGGCGTGACGATGACCGTCTGACGCCTAGCGCAGGACCGGAGGCTGGCCGCGCGGGGTGTTGTCGACCAGCCCGTAGCGCAGGCCTGCCCCGATGCGATGCGCCAGTGCTGACCATGCGGCCGCCGTCTCGGGGGGCAGTTCGCGCATCAGCGTCTGGTCGAACAGGCCAAGCCAGGGCTCGAACATGCCCGGCTGGACATTGCCGGCCTTCAGATGCGCCGCCATCGGGTTGCCGTCATAGACCCGCTGGAACAGGATCGCGTTTCTCCAGAAACGTGCGATCTTGGCCTCATGCTCGGGCCAGTCGGAGACATGGGCGGCGAAGACCGGGCCAAGACCGGGGTGCCGGCGGATCGCCGCATAGAAGGCGGCGACGACGGCGTCGATCTGGGGCTCGGTGATGGGAAAGCGCGGCGGGTTCATCGGGCATAGCCTGCGCCTTGCCGCAATCAGCCGCAAGAGCACACCTTGTCGCGGCCAGCCTTGCGGGCCGGTCCCGGAGCGGCGGCCGGACGGCGGGCCGCTAGAGCGGCCCGGATCAGGCGGGATCGGCGGCGTTGGCCTGCAATACCTCAAGCGGCACCACATGCAGGGTGTTGATATGGGTGGCGGCAAGATGGACCTGAGGTGCCGCCCCCTCCTCATGCGCCTGCAGGAAACGCGCGGCACAAAGGCACCAGCGGTCCCCCGGCTTCAGCCCGGCAAAGCCGTATTCCGGGCGCGGCGTGGACAGGTCGTTGCCAAGATATTTCGACAGGGCCAGAAACTCGGCCGTCATCACGGCGCAGACCGTATGCAGCCCGCGGTCCTGCGGGCCTGTGTTGCAGCAGCCGTCACGGAAGAATCCGGTCAGAGGCGCGGTCGAGCAGGGCAGCAGCGCCCCGCCAAGGACATTGATCGAAGGTTCCTTCATACGCCCATCCTGCCTTGGCCGCGGGTCCAAGTCCACCGGACCGGTTCCCCCTTACCCCCTCCTGACCGAAATATTGTGACGGAGGCGAAGGGAGTGGCCAGCAGCCCTAGAACCGCTGCCCGGCCAGAGGCGGCACCAGCGTGCCCCGCACCAGCTGCGTCAGGATCGGCGGCATCGGCCAGGTCCGCGCCATCGGGGCCAGCAGATGATCGCGCAGGAAGGGCATCAGCCGGCTGTCGGACTGATACTGCGGGGTGAAAGCTGCCGACATCGCCTGATACAGCCGCACATGCCAGCGTCGCATCTGCGCATAGCGCGGGCCGGCCTCGTCAACCGGCTCACGCAGCGCCAGCGTCTCGGTCAGGGCTCGCGCCAGCGCCAGCGCATCCAGAAGCGCCATGTTCGCCCCCTGCCCCAACTGGGGCGAGGTCCGGTGCGCCGCATCGCCGATATGCACCAGCCCCGGCGCCCATGGCCTGCGCAATGCCCCATGGGAATAGCGGGCCGGGGTCATGTCCTGCGGCGCGCGGATTGTCCGCAGGAATGGCTCCATCGCCGGCCAGAGTGCCGCGACCCCGGCCTTCCAGTCATTGATGTCGGTCTGCGGCCAAAGGTCCAGCGCCGGGCGCGGCAGCGACCAGAAGACCGCCGCCAGCCATGGCCCGTCCGCGTCGATCCGGCCAAGCGGCAGCACGCCGGCCATGTGGCTGGCGGCCCGGTAGCGCTGACGCAGCTGGTCCTTCGGCAGATCGGTCGCCTCGGGCCATGGCACCGCACCCCAGACCGCACCATAGCGCAGCGGCCGCGCCTGCATCGGCGACAGGACCGATGCGGCCCCGCCCGCGTCGATCACCAGATCGAACGGGCCATGGCGGGCGCCTTGCGCATCCTCAAGCCAGCGCCGCGCGCCCGTCTGTGGGGCCGAGACGATCCGCGTCGCCGGCACCACCCGCGCCCCTTTCGCGAGGGCAGTACGATAAAGCGCGCCAAAAAGGGCGGCGCGATGGATGGCGATCCCATGCACCGGCCCGCCCGGCCGGTCGTAGGAGACATCGAGGATGCGGCGGCCGCGCGTCACCTCGTCCCCCTCCATCCGGGTGATGCGCGCCCCGAGCGCGCGCGCCTGATCCCCCGCGCCGCAAAGGTCAAGGACGCGCAGCCCGACCGGCTGCAACACAAGGCCGGACCCGACCGGGCGCGGTGCGTCGAACTGGTCGTAGACCGTGACATCATGCGCCGGCGCCAGCAGGGCCGCAGCGGCAAGCCCGCCGATCCCGGCCCCGGCTACGGCAATGGTCAGAGATTGCGTCATCTGCGGCACTCTGGCCTGTGCGGGTTGGGGCTGCAAGAAAGGCGACACGGCCCTTTGACCGGCGGCTGAAGGGGCTTTGTGCCCCTCCAGCGACCATGTCTGCCTGAACCATTGGCGCGGGCATGGTCACCCGCGCAGGATATTTTCGCCAAAGTGAAGGGGTTGGCCCGCAAGGTCAGGAGGCACAGGTCATCGCATACCCGGTCACTGTCGGCAGGCCGCCGTCCCAGATCTCGCCCGCCGTGATGACCGACAGGCCGCCGGCCGGGCCGACATAGAGGTAGGAGCAGAAGCCGAAGCCGGTGCCGGAGCAGTCCTCGACCTCGGTCACGCCACGGGCGGCGATGTCCGCGGCCATGCCGACGCCCGGAGCGTCCTGCGGTTGAGCGTGCCAGCCATAATCGACCAGAAGCTTGCGGGCCATGTCGATGGGCATCCCTTCGACCAGGGGCACCTCGGCCCGCCCGCCGCAGACGGGCTCGGACAACGCGGGTGGGGTCACGGCGATGTCGGTGCCGCCGATCAGGCGCAGGTCGGCCACGGTGCCGGGGACGACAGAGCCCGACAGGATGCGAAGGCCCAGGCCCGAGGGGATGACAGAGCCGATCAGGTCGTCATCGGGGTTTTGCGTGAAGACCAGCGCAACCATCTGGTTTCCCGACCAGATCCCGACATTGCCCTGCGTCAGCTCGCAGGTGCCCGAGGTGGCCGCCTCTGCCTTGCCGATGAAGCTGACGGCGGTATAGGGGCCGAAGGCGGCCTCGCCCGTCACGGCCCAGCCCTTGGCCATGGTGGCCTGACCGGCCGGGGTGGCCGGCGTTCCGACAAAGAGGTGGTCGCAGAGCTGCCGGTCCGCGTTCGCCGGGGAGGCGGCGGGCAGGTCGGCCAGCGCGGTGATGGCAAGCTGAGGCACCTGGCTGGCCAGAAGCGGCGCCTCGGCGCGGGCAACGGGCGCGGGCAAGGTCAGCACGGCGGCAATCGCAAGAAATCGGGGGGCAGGCAGGCTCATGGCGGTCTCCGGGTCAGGCCCGGCAGTCAGAGCGCAAGGGTCGCCGGCTGTCCAGTCAGGAAAGACCGCCCGCTCTGGACCGCCGGGCGGCAAGCGCCTATAAGGCGCGCCATGCGACACGGCCGGTTCCCCTTGCGAATTACCGGCCCGGCGGCCTGATCCCGGCCGCCGGGGCAAGATCCATCCGACCTGCTGACCGACCTATCCTTTGCAAGGACCGCCCGACATGTGCGCCGATACGCCCGATACTGCCCCCGACTACCGCGACACCGTGTTTCTGCCGGAAACCGACTTCCCCATGCGCGCGGGCCTGCCGCAGCGCGAACCCGACTGGCTGGCCCGTTGGGCGCGGATCGGCGTCTATGACCGGCTGCGCGAAAAGACCGGGCGCGAATCCTTCGTTCTGCATGACGGCCCGCCCTATGCCAACGGCCACCTGCACATCGGCCATGCGCTGAACAAGGTGCTGAAGGACATGGTGGTCCGCAGCCAGCAGATGATGGGCAAGGACAGCCGCTATGTGCCGGGCTGGGACTGCCACGGCCTGCCGATCGAATGGAAGATCGAAGAGCAATACCGGGCGAAAGGGCTGAACAAGGACGAGGTCGACACCGTCGCCTTCCGTCAGGAATGCCGAAAATTCGCCGAGGGCTGGATCGACATCCAGCGCGAGGAGTTCAAGCGCCTTGGCGTCACCGGCGCATGGGACCGGCCCTACCTGACCATGGACTTCCACGCCGAAGCCGTGATCGCAACCGAGTTCATGAAGCTTCTGATGAACGGCACACTGTATCAGGGGTCAAAGCCGGTGATGTGGTCTCCGGTCGAAAAGACCGCGCTGGCCGAGGCGGAGGTCGAGTATCACGACCATACCAGCCACACGATCTGGGTGTCTTTCCCGGTGGTCGCCACAGCTCACCCGCGTCAAGATCATTTTTCCGATGTTCCAGGATATGACCCAGGTGACATGGGCTATGAGCGTGCGAGCCAACAGCAATTCTCTGACAACGCGCGATATCTTCAGATTCGTCGTGCGCAGGTAGTGATCTGGACAACCACACCGTGGACTTTGCCTCAGAACCGCGCTGTCGCCTATAATCCGGAAATCTCCTACGGTCTTTATCAGGTAAACAACCCTCCTGAGGGTAGCACCATAGCCGCAGGCGCGAGTTTCTTGGTGGCCGACAAGTTAGCGGAAGGCGTTTTTTCGGCCGCAAAGTTGACGCCGGCTCACTACGTACGGGAACGAAGCGTGAGTTCCGAAGAGTTGCAAGGTCTGACCCTCGCCCACCCCTTCCGGGGTATCGAAGGCGGCAAGGGCGAATGGGACTTTGACGTCCCGATGCTGCCCGGCGACCATGTCACCGATGACGCGGGCACGGGCTTTGTCCATACCGCGCCCAGCCATGGCGAGGATGACTATATCATCGGCCAGAAGTTCAACCTGCCGATGACCTATAACGTCGAGCCGGACGGCAGCTACCGCGCCGATCTGCCGGTGTTCGGCGGGCAGGCGATCCTGACGCCCGAGGGCAAGGAAGGCCCGGCCAACGTGTCCGTCATCAAGCAGCTGGCCTATGCGGGCGCGCTTCTGGCCAAGGGCAAGCTGAAGCACTCCTACCCGCATTCGTGGCGCTCGAAAGCGCCGCTGATCTTCCGCAACACGCCGCAGTGGTTCGCCGCCATCGACCGCAAGATCGAGGACGGCCAGTCGAATTACGGCTCCACCATCCGCGACCGGGCGCTGACCTCGATCCGCGATCTGGTGACCTTCACGCCCGAGACCGGCAAGAACCGCCTGCATTCGATGATCGAGGCCCGCCCCGACTGGGTGCTGTCGCGGCAACGCGCCTGGGGCGTGCCGCTGACCTGCTTTGTGAAGAAGGGCGCGAAGCCGACCGACCCGGACTTCCTTCTGCGCAATACGGACGTGAACCTGCGCGTCGCCGAGGCGTTTGAAGCCGAAGGCGCCGATGTCTGGTATGTGCAAGGGTTCAAGGAAAAAATCCTGCACGGCATCGTCAACCCGTCCGATTATGAACAGGTGATGGATGTTCTGGACGTGTGGTTCGACTCTGGTTCGACCCATGCCTTCGTGCTGCGCGACCGCGAGGACGGGACCGAAGACGGCATTGCCGACCTGTATCTTGAGGGCACCGACCAGCATCGCGGCTGGTTCCACTCCAGCCTGTTGCAGGCCTGCGGCACCAAGGGCCGCGCACCTTACAAAGGCGTGCTGACCCATGGCTTCACGCTGGACGAGAAGGGCATGAAGATGTCCAAATCGTTGGGCAACACGGTCGCGCCACAGGCGGTGATCGACGAATACGGGGCGGACATCCTGCGGCTTTGGGTGGCGCTGTCGGATTACACGGCCGATCTGCGGATCGGGAAGGAAATCCTGAAGGGCGTGGCCGACAGCTACCGCCGGCTGCGCAACACCCTGCGCTTCCTTCTGGGCAACCTTGCCGGCTTTTCGGAGGCCGAACGGGTCTCGCCGGCGGAGATGCCGGAACTGGAGCAATGGGTGCTGCACCGTCTGGCCGAGCTGGATGCCGAGGTGCGGGCTGGCTATGCCGCCTACGACTTCCAGGGCGTGTTCCAGAAGCTGTTCACCTTCTGCACGACGGACCTCTCGGCGGTCTATTTCGACATCCGCAAGGATGCGCTTTACTGCGACGCCGCCACCAGCCTGCGCCGCCGGGCCTGCCGCACCGTGCTGGATCTGTTGTTCCAGCGCCTGACAGTCTGGACTGCGCCGATCCTGGTCTTCACCATGGAAGAGGTCTGGCTGTGCCGGCATCCGGGCGAGGCGTCGTCCGTCCACCTGCAGGACTTCCCCGAAACGCCCGCAAGCTGGCGCAACGACGCCTTGGCCGCGAAATGGGAGGGCATCCGCGCCGCCCGCCGCGTGGTCACAGGTGCCCTGGAGGTGCAGCGCACCGCCAAGGTGATTGGTGCCAGCCTTGAGGCAGCACCTGTGGTGCATGTGGCGGATACCGCGATCCTTGCCGCGCTGAAATCGGTGGATTTCGCCAATCTCTGCATCACCAGCGGCATCCAGCTGACCGGCGACGCCGAGCCGCCCGAAGCCTTCCGCCTGCCCGAAGTGCCGGGCGTGGGCGTGGTCTTCGAGCCGGCCCCCGGCGAGAAGTGCCAGCGCTGCTGGCAGATCCTGCCGGAAGTCGGCCACCAGAAACACCCCGGCACCTGCAAGCGCTGCAGCGAAGCCTTGTCCCAGGGCTGAGGGTTCGCCCCCGGCCGGCGGCTGGAGGGGTTTTGCACCCCTCCAGACCTCCCCGCAGGATATTTCGGCCAAAGTGAAGGACGAAGGCCAAAGGCCCCGGGCGATGTCCGGGGCCTTGTTCAGAATGGAAGAAAAGGCGCGGAGGGATGCCAGTCATCCCATCCGCGCGAAGCGCCGTCAGGCGACGACAGGGTGCGCCCTGCCCGACGGGTGTGCGGCAGCGCGGGCATGCTGGTTCAGCGGCGAGACACCCCTATGCATCTCTTGCAGCTCTGCGCGCGACAGGCCGATATCATCCAGAAGCCGGTCGTCGACCCGCGCCAGCAAGAACGCGGTCGATTTGCGCAATTGCAGCAGGGAAACGAGACGAGCGAGCATGATAGGCCTCCTTTTGATCATAGGATCAAATATGAGCCATGGATTGACATTTCACAAGCGAATAGGTTTTATATGTGACATAAGTTTCACTCATACCTATCGCCGATGCTCCCCTTGCTTGACAGTGACCTGATGCGCAGCTTTCTGGCGGTGGCCGATACCGGTTCGGTCACCCATGCAGCGGCGCGGCTTTTCCGCACGCAATCCGCGGTTTCCCTGCAGATCAGGCGGCTGGAAGAGACGCTTGGCCAGCCGCTATTCATTCGCCAGGCCCGCGGGGTTACGTTGACTCCACGGGGCGAGCAGCTTCTGCCCTATGCCCGCCGGGTGGTGCAGACGCTTGACGAGGCGGTCCTTGCCTTGCGGGAAAAGCCGCTGGTCGGGCCGGTGCGGGTGGGTATTCCCGACGAATATTCCGGCACCGTGCTGCCCCGCGCGCTGGCAGCCTTTGACGCAAGGCACGAAGGGGTTCAGGTCTCGGTCCGGGTCGATCACTCTTCGGCCCTGCTGGCGGCGATTGATGAGGATCTGATCGACATCGCGGTGATCTACGACTGGGCTTATGTGCAGAAGGGCGAGATTCTTTGCGTCGACCCGACGGTCTGGGTGACCTCGGTGCATCACGAGCAGCACCTGCGCCGGCCGGTGCCGGTGGCGGTCTACTTCAAATCGGACTGGAGCCGCGACTACGCCGAGGAATCGCTGAACCGCCACGGCATCGACTGGCGTGCCGCCTGGACCTGCGACATGGCCGGGGGGTTCCGGCTGGCTGTGACCAACGGCATGGCGATTGCACCCTTGTCGCGCAGCACCATCCCTGTGGGCTGCCGCGAGTTGACCGGCGAGGATGGCTATTCCCATGTCGACAGCGCAAGGGTGCTGCTACGGCGCAATCCGCGCGGCAACTCTCCGGCGCTGGAGGGGATGGCGGCCCTGTTGCGCGAGGCCTTTGCACCGCTTGGCATGTCCGCCGCAGCGGCGATGAAAGGGCGGTCCTGACTAGGGCAGTCCTGACAAGGGCAGTCCTGACAAGGGCAGTGACCGGCCATCGGCAGGGATTCCCTCCCTTGGCATGCGCGTGATCCGGGTTGGAAGCGGCCACGGGACATGGCAGCATGGCCTTCCAGGATCCGGAGACCGAAATGCGACAAGCCCTGCCCCTGCTGCTGGCCCTGACGGCCGGACCGGCCCTTGCCGATCCGCTGGATGACAGAGCCTTGGCTGTCTTCGCGGCCAGTTTCGCCGATCTCTGCGGTTCGGCTTTTGGCGAAGACGGCAGCGTGATCGAGGCCCCGCAGCGCCACGATCTGCAGATGGACTGGTCGGGCATGGAACCCCAAGCCGCGGTGCTTTGGCAGTTCCGCTGCAATATCGGCGCCTACAACGTCACCGATGTCTTTCTGTTGCACACCGATCTGGACGGGGTTGTTCCGCTCTCGCTGGCGCAGCCTGCGCTGGACGTCGTGATGGAGAATCCCGAGGACTTCGAAAGCCCGCTCAAATCGGTGACTGTCGGCGGCTGGTCGGCAAACCCGTCGGCGGTCAACGCCAGTTTCGACCCCACGACGGCGACGCTATCGGCCACCGGATACTGGCGCGGCGTCGGGGACGCCTATGATGCCGGAACCTGGGTGCTGCGCGACGGCGGCTTCCGGTTGGTCCATTACGAGGCAGATGCCTCTTACGACGGCGAGGCCAAGCCGCAGCTGGTGCTGGATTTCCCGTGACGGCTGCCCTGCAGACCCGGTTCGGTCCGATCTCGCTGCGCGAGGCGGCGGGCCGCATCGTCGCGCTGGATTGGGGACCGCACGAAGGCGAAGCGACAGCGGTCGAGGCCGAAGGGCTGCGGCAACTGGCCGAATATCTTGACGGCACCCGCACGGTGTTCGACCTGCCGCTGGACTGGGGCAGCGGGCTGAATGCCGAAGTCCGCCGCGCCATGTTCGACATCCCCTTTGGCGAGACCCGAACCTATGGCGAGATCGCCGCCCTTGTCGGCGCCCCCGCGCAGGCCGTTGGTCAGGCCTGCGGCGCCAATCCGATCCCGATCATCATTCCCTGCCACCGCATCCTTGGCGCGAAAACCCTTGGCGGCTTTTCGGCCCCCGGCGGAGTGGAGACCAAAGTTGCCCTTCTGCGCCACGAAGGTGCTGCGGGTCTTCTGATCTGAACCCCGCTTGCAGCGGCCACCAAGGCCCTGTAGCCCTGTTTGTGACAGTTTCATGACGGGCCGCAATCTTGAGCCTTGGCGTCTTCCTGGCCGTTCTGGGCGCGGCCTTTCTTCATGCGGCCTGGAACGGGCTGATCCGCACCGGAACTGCGGGCGGGTCGCGGCTGCAGAATCTGCTGGTCATGGGCCTTGTCCAGGGCGGGATCGGCATCGTCCTCTTGTCCTTCGCGCCCTTGCCGGGTGCCGCGGTCTGGCCCTGGGTCATCGCCGCCGCGGTCCTGCACACCGGCTACAAGCTTTGTCTTGCCGCCGCCTATGACCATGGCGACCTGAGCCGGGTCTACCCGCTGGCCCGGGGATCGGCGCCGCTGATGGTGCTGGCTGTCTCGGCCATTCTTGGGGCCGACCTGCTGACGCGGGGCGAGGTCCTGGCGATCCTTGTGCTGGTGGCCGGGATCCTGACCATGGCGGCCGGCGCGATCCGGGCGGGCGAAAGCCGCCGGCTGATCCCCTGGGCGCTGGCCACGGCGGCGATGACCACGGGCTACACGCTGGTGGACGGGCTTGGCGCGCGGGCGGCGGGGGATCTCGTGATGTTCCTTGGCTGGACCTTCGCGCTGGACGGGCTGTTCTTCGGGCTTGCGGTCGCGCTGCGGAAGGGGCCGGAAATCTTTCGTGTCCCCGCCATCGGCTGGGGTCGCGACGCGCTGGCCGCCATGGCCTCGCTTGGCGCCTATTCGGTGGTGGTCTGGGCGATGACGCAGGCGCCCATCGCCATGGTGGGCGCGTTGCGCGAATCCTCGATCCTTTTCGCCATGCTGATCGGCTGGCGTCTGTTCCATGAGCCCGTGGGCCGCGACAAGGCGGCGGCGGGCGGTCTGATCCTTCTCGGGGTGGTATTGATGCAGGTGGCGGCATGAGTTTCGCAGTTTTTCTGGCGGTGATGGGGGCGGCCTTCCTGCATGCGCTGTGGAATGCGCTGATCAAGCTGGGCACTTCCAAGGTGGGCGGGATGGTGATCCTCTCGATCGTCGAGATCCCGATAGGGCTGGCCGTGGTCGCCTTCTCGCCGCCCATCGCGCTGGCGGCGGTGCCTTGGGTGATCGCTGCGGGCTGCACCCATTTCGCCTACAAGTTCTTCCTCAGCTATGCCTATGACCGGGGCGACCTGAGCCGCGTCTATCCCATCGCCCGCGGGGCGGCGCCGATGATGGTGGCGCTGGTCGGCGCCTTCATCCTTGCCGATGCGGTGACCGGGCGGCAGTATCTGGCGATTGCGGTGCTGGCGGCGGGAATCTTGCTGATGGCACGCGGCGTCTTCACCAGCGGCGAGGACCGTCGGCTCTTGCCCTTCGCCCTTGGCTCGGCGCTGGCCACGGCCTGCTATACGATGATCGACGGCATGGGCGCGCGCATCTCGGGCAGCCCGGCGGCCTATGTCGCCTGGGTCTTTGTGGCGGATGGCATGATTTTCACCACCGGCATGCTGCTTTTGCGTGGCTGGAGCATCGTGCCGCGCGATGGCCGGGCGTGGCGGATGGGGGCGCTGGCCTCGACCGCGAGCTATGGCGCCTATGCGGTTTCCATCTGGGCGATGACCTTCGCCCCCATCGCCCTGGTGGCGGCGCTGCGCGAGACCTCGATCCTGTTCGCGGTGTTGATCGGCTGGCTCGCCTTCGGCGAAAGGATGAGCCGCGAGAAGGCCATTGCCGCTGGGGTCATCGTCGCCGGGGTTCTGTTGTCGCGCTTGTAGCGGCCCTTCACCGAAGGATCGGGTCAGTGCAGCCGGCGGATGCCCTCGGGGATGATCTGCTGCGCGATCCCTGCCAGCACAAGGTAAAGCGACGTCACGATCAGGCCCCAATGCGCCAGGCTGCCCTCGGCGAAATCGACCCAGGCCGCCCAGGCGGCAAAGACGATCCACAACACGCACATCGCCAGAGAAAGCTGGCGCCAGCGTTTTGTCCGGGTGGGGTGGATGAACTTCAAGTTGGTGAACATCGCCACCGTCAGGCCAAGGACGACGATCAGGATCACGGTCTGCGAAGGTTCGATCGCGAAAAGGACCAGAACGACCATGTTCCAGCAGGCCGGGAAGCCGGCAAAGCTCTTGTCCTTGGTCTTCATGCGGGTGTCGGCGAAATAGATGACCGAGCCGTAGCAGATCACGATGATCGCCAGCCAGCCGGTCCAGCCGGGCAGAAGGCCCGATTTGAACAGGGCAAAGGCCGGTATGAACACATAGGTCAGATAGTCGATGATCAGGTCCATCAGAACGCCGTCATAGGTCGGCCAGTTCTTCTGCACGTCGTAGCGCCGGGCCAGCGGGCCATCGACGCCGTCGACGATCAGCGCCACCACCAGCCAAAGGAACATCAGGCTCCACTTCTCTTCCACGGCGGCGAGCATGGCGCACATCGCCAGTACCGCGCCGGTGGCGGTGAGAAGGTGGACGGAAAGGGCCTTGAGACGATCTGACATGTTCGTTTGATGAACCAATTCTGCCCGCGGTGCAATCCGTCTGAGGGTCAGGGTTTACGATGCTCCACACGCGCGGGGGTGTGTGCGGGGGCGCGTGCGCGGGGGTGGCTGCGCTCATAGACTTCCATCAGCCTTGCGGCATCGACCGCGGTATAGGCCTGGGTGGTCGACAGTGAGGCATGGCCGAGCAATTCCTGAATCGCGCGCAGGTCGCCCCCGGCCGACAAGAGATGGGTGGCGAAGCTGTGGCGCAGGGCATGCGGCGTTGCTGTGGCGGGCAGGCCAAGCTGCAGGCGGGATTTCTCCATCGCCAGCTGGATCATCCGGGGCGACAACGGCCCGCCACGGGCACCGCGGAACAACGGCTGTCCGGGCGCCAGATCATAGGGGCAGGCGCGGACATAGGCGGCGACAGCCTGGGCGGCTGCGGGCAGGGTCGGCACCAGCCGGGTCTTGCCGCCCTTGCCGGCGACGCGCAGCACCTGGGGCAAGGGGTGATCGGCGCCGGTCAGGCCCAGTGCCTCCGAGATCCGCAGACCACAGCCGTAAAGCAGCGTCACCACCGCCACATCGCGGGCCTGCTGCCAGTCGGTACGGGCCTGCAGACCGAC
This sequence comes from uncultured Paracoccaceae bacterium, assembly GCA_934500835.1. GTDB lineage: Bacteria > Pseudomonadota > Alphaproteobacteria > Rhodobacterales > Rhodobacteraceae > Pseudogemmobacter. The sequence continues at coordinate 770,503 of CAKSTR010000001.1, forward strand.
GGTCTCCAGCATATCTGCCGCGCCCTCTTCGGACAGCGGGCGCGGCAGCTTTCGGCGGTATTTCGGACCGCGGGAGGACAGGACGGCAGTCGCCTCGACCTCGCTGCGGTCGGCGGCCCAGGCCGTGAATCCCTTCACTGCCGCAAGTGCCCGCGCAAGAGATCTTGCGCCAAGATCCCGCCCGCGCTCATGCGCCATCCAGGCGCGCAGGTCGGACTGGCCGGTTTCGGCCACCCGCCGCAGCCCCAGGCTTTCGCCGTGATGCTGCGAAAGGAACTCCAGATAGCGCGCGACATCCGCGGAATAGGCAGCAATCGTATGCCTGCTTGCCCCTTTCAGCGCCGACAGCTGCGCCAGCCAGTCGGCCAGCCCCTGTCGCAGTTCGGCCGAGAGGGCAAGGCCACTCATGACAGCCAGCGGCGCATCGTCCTTTCGAACACGCCGGCGACGAAGGCCAGAAGATCGGTGCCATGGGTCTGTTTGAACTGATGCGGATCTTCCGCGCCGAAAACCAGCATCCCTGGCAGGCGTCCCTTGCCGAAATCCAACCTCAGCAGTGCTTCCGACCGGATATAGCCGGCGCGGTCGCCGTAAAGCGCATCGCTTTCCGGCATCACCTGGCGCAGGGTGACGGGCCGCAGGGGCACGTTGCGCCCGCCCGCGACATAATTCGCAACGAAGCCCGGCTCGGCCACGTAAAGCACATCGCCAAGACGGCGCAGCGCCGGGTCTTCGGCATCCTGCACCGACTCCAGCACCAGCCGCACGCAATCCACCCGCAGGGTGGCGGCAACATCGCCGGTCAGGGCGCGCAAAAACTCCTGAAAGTCCAGGGGATCAAGCAGTTGCAGGATCGCCCGATGCACCTGATTGGTGCCGGCAAGGTTTTCGTAGGCCGCAGCGATAACCCCGCGATGGGTATCCTCAAGCCGGTCAAGCCGGGTTTCCAGTCGCTGCATCGCAATGCCGCGCAGGTCGATGATATTCGCGCCCATCGCCCGCTCATTGGCAGCGACAAGCGCGTTCATCAGGTCGCGATCTTCCAGAATCGTCTCGGGCTCCGCAAGGATGCGGTCGCGCAGGTCAGGTTCGATCATGTAAGCTTTGCCCGGTTGGTCTTTTCTGCTTGGCGGGAACTATAGCAGTCCATGCCATCGTCTTCTTACAGGTTTTCGCGGGTTTGTGCAGCATTTTGCACGTGGCGTTGCAAGGCTGCACTGGATAGCCCTGAGGAAACGAGGTCCGAAATCTTCAGAAGAAGCTTTGCGGATCGATGTCGATTGCCAGCCGCAGGCCGTTTGGCAACCGAACCCTTGCCACCCATTTCGACAGCGCCGGCTGCAGGGCCGCCGCCTTTGGCGCCTTGACCAGAAGCCGCACCCGATGGCGTCCCCGCACCCGCGCAATCGGCGCCGGGGCCGGGCCGAACACCTCGGCCCCCACCGCCCGCAAAGGGGCATCGTTGCGCGCCAGTTCTGCCGCCAGTTCGAACACCGCCGCCAGATCGGGGCCGGAAAGGATGATCCCGGCCATCCGCCCATAGGGCGGCGCTCCGGCGAGGCGACGCTCTTCCGCCTCGGCTCGCCAGAACGCCTCTTCATCGCCGCCAAGAATGGCGCGGATCACCGGATGGTCCGGCTGGTGGGTCTGCAGCCAGGCCTCGCCGGGCTTTTCCGCCCGCCCCGCCCGCCCCGCCACCTGCCGCATCAGCTGAAAGGTGCGTTCCGCCGCCCGCAGGTCCGACCCCTGCAGGCCAAGATCGGCGTCGATCACGCCCACCAGCGTCAGAAGCGGAAAGTTATGCCCCTTGGCAACGATCTGGGTGCCGATGATGATGTCCGCCGCGCCTTCGGCAATCGCCGCGATCTGATCCTTCAGCGCCCGGGCGCTGCCGAAAAGATCCGAGGACAGCACCGCCAGCCGCGCCTCGGGAAAGCGCGCCGCCACCTCCTCGGCCAGCCGCTCCACCCCCGGACCGACGGCGGCCATCCGGCCCTCGACACTGCAGGAGGGGCAGGCCACCGGCACCGGCTTGGTGGCGCCGCATTGATGGCAGACGAGGCGCTTCAGGAAGCGGTGCTCCACCATCCGCGCATCGCAGTGGTCGCAGCCAACCTGTGCCCCGCAGGCCCGGCACAGCGTCACCGGCGCATAGCCACGACGGTTGAGGAACAACAGCGCCTGCTCGCCCCGTGCCACCCGCTCGGCCACGCCATGGGCCAGCACCTCGGAAATCCAGCGGTCCCCCGGCAGCTTCTCGGCCCGCATGTCGATGGCGCGCATCTGCGGCATCTCGGCCGCACCGAACCGGGCGCCAAGGTCCAGCCGCTGATACTTTCCCGCCTCGGCATTGGCCCAGCTTTCCAGGGATGGCGTGGCCGAGGACAGCACCACCGGGCAGCCCGTGATCGAGGCCCGCAGCACCGCCATGTCGCGCGCGTTGTACAGCACCCCCTCCTCCTGCTTGTACGAGGTGTCGTGCTCTTCATCGACGACGATCAGCCCAAGGTCGCGGAATGGCAGGAACAGCGCCGACCTCGCCCCCACGACAAAAGAGGCCTCGCCCTGCCCCAGCATCTTCCACAGCCGCCGCCGTTCGGTCATCGTGACGCCGGAGTGCCATTCCGCCGGCCGCGCGCCAAAACGCGCCTCGACCCGGGCAAGGAAATCGGCGGTCAGCGCGATCTCCGGCAAAAGGACCAGCGCCTGCCGCCCCCGCCGCAGGCACTCCGCCACCGCCTCCAGATAGACCTCGGTCTTGCCCGATCCGGTGACGCCCTTCAACAGGATCGCCTGGAAATCCCCGGCGGCCACCGCACAGGCCAGCGCATCGCCCGCCGCCACCTGATCGCCCGCCAGCCGCATGAGGCCCCTGGGGTCAAGCCGCGGATAGGGCAGATCCTTCGGCGCCTCGACCTCGGCCACGACCCCCATCTTGACCAGCCCCTTGACCACGCCCGTCCCGCAGGCGGCGGCCTCGGCCAGCTCGCCCAGGGTCACCGCCGCCCCGCCATAGGCGCGCAGCGCCTCGATCACGCGATGCCGGGCTTCGGTCAGCGCGTTCGGCACCGGCCCGGCAAGGCGGTAGACCTTGCGCATCCCCGGCGGATCGCCCAGCCCCGGCGCGCGCGTCGCCAGCCGCAACATGGCGGGCAGCGGCGTCAGCGTGTAATCGGCCGCCCGCTGCAGGAAGACCCGCAGTTCCTCGCGCATGGGTGCGGCGTCAAGCACGCGGTTGACCGAGCGCAGCTTGGCCGGGTCCCAGTCGCCCTTCCCCGGCCCCCAGACCACCCCGATCACCCGGCGCGGGCCCAGGGGCACCTCGACGAAATCCCCGGTGCCACAGCCGCCCGCCGGCGCGCGATAGTCCAGCACGCGGCCGATGGGCTCCGTGGTCAGGACCCCCACCGTCTCGCCTTCCATGAACTGCCGCTCGACCATCCGTTAGCGCCAACACCTGCCGCAGCACGCCCTTTCGCGCCGCCCCCTTATGCGGTAATAGCCCTGCGACCCTGACACCTCCACCCCCGCCATTCCGCAAAGGAGCCACCCATGAGATTCTTCGTCGATACTGCCGATGTGGATGCGATCCGCGAATTGCACGACCTGGGCATGGTGGATGGCGTCACCACCAACCCGTCGCTGATCATGAAGTCCGGCCGCGACATCCTTGAGGTGACGAAAGAGATCTGCTCCTTCGTCGAAGGCCCGGTCTCCGCCGAAGTCGTCGCCCTGACCGCCCCCGAGATGATCGCCGAGGGCCGCAAGCTGGCGGAAATCGCCCCGAACATCGCGGTGAAAGTGCCGCTGACCTGGGACGGGCTGAAAGCCTGCAAGGTGCTGTCGGGCGAAGGCCGCATGGTCAACGTGACACTGTGCTTCTCGACCAATCAGGCCCTGCTGGCCGCCAAGGCCGGCGCCACCTTCATCAGCCCCTTCATCGGCCGCCTCGACGACATCAACCTCGACGGGATGGAACTGATCGCCGACATCCGCCAAGTCTATGACAACTACGGCTTCGACACCCAGATCCTTGCCGCCTCGGTCCGCAGCGCCAACCACGCCTCGCAATGCGCGCTGATCGGCGCCGATGTGATGACCGCACCGCCGTCGGTGATCAAGGCCATGGCCAACCACATCCTGACCGACAAGGGGATCGAGCAATTCATGAAGGACTGGGCAAAGACCGGCCAGAAGATCCTCTGATCACCGGCCTCCCGCCCGGATTTCATCTTGGCAGAAATATCCTGGGGGTCCGGGGGTGAAACCCCCGGCCGCCGGGATTAGCGCGGCCGGTGGACATGGGCGCTTTGCACCAGTCCGAAGCCCACCAGAATCACCAGCATCGCCG
>CAKSTR010000002.1 GCA_934500835.1 uncultured Paracoccaceae bacterium
CCCTATGAGACCCCGACCCATGCCGAACTGGTGGTCGACACCGAGAATGTCGATGTCGACCATTGCGCCCATCAGGTCATCCTGAAGCTGGAATCGATGGGCCTGATCAACCTCTCGAGAGGAGGAGAGCCGAGATGAACAAGATATTTGCCCTCTGGTCGCATCCCCGCTCGATGTCGACCGCGATGGAGCGGGTGATGCGCGAACGGGGCGACCTTGACTGCGCGCATGAGCCCTTCATGTACGATTATTACGTGCATCGCGGCATCAGGGTCATGCCGCATTTCGAGGTGCGCCCGGATCATCCGGTGAGCTATGAGGCGATCCGCGATCATCTGATCGCCCGCGCCGAGAAAGGGCCGGTCTTCTTCAAGGACATGTCCTATTACGTCATGCCGCATATCCTTGAGGATGCCCGCTTTGCCGGTCGGCTGGTCAATACCTTCCTGATCCGCGATCCGGTGGCCTCGATCAGCTCTTACCATAAGCTCGATCCCGAGGTGACGCTGGAGGAAATCGGCCTGGAGGCGCAGTGGAGGCACTATTCGGCCCTGAAGGCGGCGGGTGCAAAACCCGTTGTCATCCGCGCCGAGGCTGTTCGTGCCGATACCCGCGCCGCGATGGCGCAATATTGGCAGGCCGTAGGCTTGCCCTTCTCGGAGGCTGCCTTTGAGTGGCAGAATGAAAAGCCGAAGGATTGGGATCAGGTCGGCGGCTGGCATGGCGACGTCAGCGCCTCCAGCGGCATACGCCCGCTCAGCGCCGATGAAATCCGTGAGACGCGTGAGAAGTTCGACAAGATGGCCAGGACCAATCCGCGAATGGCGGAACACCTCGCGCATCATCGACCCTACTATGACCTGTTGGCGGCTGAAGCCTTGCTGTGACCGTCATGTTCTGGCTGTAATCGGAACGAATCCTGATCCCAAAAAGCATCTGATCAGATGCGGAAGGCCCGTGCGCCCGGAACACATTCTTCGTCAGGCCGAGCCGGACAGGGGTACCTTCCGAAATGCCCGCTCGCCGATAGGGATCCTCCAGGCCCATCTTGGTGCACAGATGCCGTGGGAGCGCAATAAAGCCGGCGCGCAAGCGGGGGTCGCCAGGTAGGGCTGTCGCCGGGCATCGGCCTGCGGGGGCCGGTCGGGCGGCAGGGAATGCCCGTTTGGGCGGAATCCCGCTGACAGGCTTGGCCGTTTCAGGCTTGTGAGACAGGCCGCACCTCGCTTAGCCTTCTTCCACATCAAAAGGGGCGGCCGCCGGGGGAAGGCGCCGTCCGTTGCCGAAGGAGCCACCATGACCCCTATCGCCCGCCTTCTTGCCGGTGCCGCCACCGCACTTGCCCTTGCCACTGCCGCCCATGCCGCCGATCCCGAACTGACCGTGCTTGACTGGGCGGGATGGGAGATCGACGGCGCGCTGACGCCCTATGTCGACAAGAACGGCCAGAAGCCGACCTATGTCTTCTTCGCCGATGACGACGAGGCGTTCCAGAAGGTCTCGTCCGGTTTCCGCGCCGATGTGGTGCATCCCTGCCCGGGGGCGGTGCCGCGCTATCGCGAGGCCGGCCTGATCGAGCCCTGGGATGTCTCGAAGGTAGAGGCCTTCAAGAATATCGACCCGCATCTTTTTGAATCGACCTATATCAAGGACGATCAGGGGGTGTGGTTCCTGCCCTTCGACTATGCCTATACCGCCATCGCCTACAACCTGAACGAAGTGCCGGAAGAGGATGTCGCCTCGCTCGAGGTGTTCAAGAACCCGAAATATGCGGGCCGAATCTCGATTTCGGACAACGCGGATGACGTCTGGGCGCTGGCCTTCCTGGCCACCGGCACGACCTCGTGGGACAATGTGACCGAAGAGCAGATCACCGCCGCCGCCGAATGGCTGCGCGAAGTGGCGCCGAATGTGCGGTCCTGGTGGTCGGACCCGTCGGAACTGTCGCAGGCCATGGCCTCGGGCGAGATCCTGGTGGCCTGGTCCTGGAACGACCCGGTGGCGATCCTGAAGGCCGACAACTTCCCGGTCGGCTTCAACCGCGCGCCGAAAGAGGGCTCGACCTCGTTCTTCTGCGGCTTTGTCAACATGAAGGACGGGCCGGGCAAGGAAGACAAGGTCTATGACTGGGTGAATTCGATGTATGCGCCCTCCAGCGCGCGGCCCATCGTGGATGCCATCGGCTATGCCAACACCAACACCGAAGCCATGGCGACGATCCCGGCCGAAGAGCGGGCTGCGGCCTTCGTCGACCATATCGACACCACGCTGTTCCTGCAGACCCCGATGAAGCCCGAGCTGCGCGACAAGCTGGTCGAGGAGTTCGAACTGATCAAGTCGGGCTTCTGATCCCGGCATGACAGAAAAAAGGGGCGCCCGGGGGAAACCTCCCGGGCGTTTCGGTTTTCTGGGAGCGGGCGTGCGGTTTGCTGCCCGGCGGCCGGGGGCTTTGCGCCCCCCGGACCCCCCGCAGGATATTTGCGCCAAAGTGAAAGGGGCAGGTTCTTCGTGCTGATGGAACGAGCCGTCGTCTTGGGGATTGCGGCAGCGCGCCGGGGCGGCTACTGCTGATGACGATGCCGGGAAGCCCCCGGCACTGGCCCGTGCGGAGACATGCGCGGGTCTGGCTGGAAGACCTGCCGCGGACCGGGATTTCCCGCCTCGCGCGCGGGTCCGGCCTCGCGGCCCAAGATGGAGCCGCCCGATGGCGCTAGACCTGAATTTCGTCCGCTCGCAATTCCCGGCGTTTTCCTCGCCGGTGTTGTCGTCGCATGCCTTTTTCGAGAATGCCGGCGGCAGCTATCCCTGCCGGCAGGTGGTGGACCGGCTGACCCGCTTCTATACCGACCGCAAGGTGCAGCCCTATGGGCCCTATCCGGGGGCGCAGGCCGGCGGGGCCGAGATGGACGAGGCCCGCACGAGGCTGGCCGCCATGATGGGGGTGGCGCGCGAAGAGGTGTCCTTCGGGCCGTCGACCAGCGCCAACACCTATGTTCTGGCGCAGGCGGTGCGCAAATGGCTGGCGGGCAGGAATGCGGCCATCGTGGTCAGCAATCAGGACCATGAGGCGAATGCCGGCGTCTGGCGCCGGCTGGCCGATGAGGGGATCGAGGTCCGCGAATGGAAGCTGGACCCCGGCACCGGATCGCTGGACCCGGGCGATCTGCAGAAGCTGCTGGCGGATGGCAGGGTGCGGCTGGTCTGCTTTCCGCATTGCTCGAACGTGATCGCCGAGGTGAATGACGTGGCCGCGATCTGCGATCTGGCCCGGGCCGCGGGCGCGCGGACGGTGGTGGACGGGGTGAGCTATGCGCCGCACGGCTTTCCCGATATTCCGGCACTTGGGCCAGATGTCTATCTCTTCTCGGCCTACAAGACCTATGGCCCGCATCAGGGCATCATGGTGATCCGTCAGGACTTCGGCATGGACTTGCCGGGGCAGGGGCATTTCTTCAACCTGGGCACGCTCTACAAGCGCCATACCCCGGCCGGCCCGGATCACGCGCAGGTCGCCGCCTGCGCGGGCATGGCGGATTACATCGACGATCTGGCGGCGCATCACGGCATCACCGGCGATGCGGCGGCGCGCAACCGCGGGGTGCATGACCTGATGCGGGCGCAGGAAGAGGCGGTGATCCAGCCGCTGCTGGATTTCCTTGCCGCCCGCAATGATCTGCGGCTGATCGGCCCGCGCGACGCCGCGCGCCGGGCACCTACCGTAGCGGTGGAACTGGACCGTGCCGCAGAGCCGGTATCGGAGGAGCTGGGCCGCAACGGCATCGCCTGCTGGGCCGGCGATTTCTACGCGGTGCGGCCGCTTGAGGCATTGGGCATCGACCGGGACAAGGGTGTGCTGCGGATGTCGGCGGTGCATTACACCAGTGCCGATGAGGTCAGCCGCCTGATTGCGGCGCTGGATCGGGTGCTTTAGCGGGAGTATTGCGCGGCTGCCGCCGCAAGCCTTTTCGCAGGCCGGCGGCGGCACATCGGGCCGACCGTGACCGATGGGGGTTTCACCCCCAAACCCCCAGGATATTTTCAGCCAAGATGAAAGTGGCGGTTTTCATCTTGGCAAAAATATCCCCGCCGGAGGCGTCCCGGGGCCGTGCTCTCGAGGGGCTTGAGCAGAAAGCCGCTTTCGTGGAAGCTGTTTGCCGCAGGCCTGGTATCCTTGGGGGTGGGGCAATGGGCGTCAGGACGACGGTCAAGGGCGAGCAGGACCTGCCGCGCTATTTCGCGGCGGTGTTCGAGATTGCCGGGCAGCTGGCCGAGGGGCGGCTGGATTTCGTGTTCGAGGACGGCCGGCGGTTTCGCTGCGAAGGCCGTGGCCCCGGCGAGGCGGCCGAGATCGTGGTGAAGAACCCCGATCTTTTCGCCCGCATGGTGCGCGAGGGCGAGCTTGGCTTCTGTGAAGCCTATCTGGACGGCTGGTGGGAGACCCCGGATCTGCAGGCCCTGCTGGATCTGATGCTGCGTCCGGCCAATCTGCAGGTCGGCGACGGCTACCCCGGGCAGGCGCTGGTCCGGGCGTGGGAGCGGCTGCGGTTCTGGCTGCAAAGCAACTCCAGACGCCAGGCCAAGAAGAACATCGCCGCGCATTACGATCTGGGCAATGAATTCTACCGGCTCTGGCTGGATGACAGCATGACCTATTCCTCGGCGATCTTCGAGACGCCGCAGGACAGTCTGGAGGCCGCGCAGGAGCGGAAATATGCCAGCATGGTGGACCGGATGGGGGTGGCGCCCGGCGACCATGTGCTGGAAATCGGCTGCGGCTGGGGCGGGTTTGCCGAATATGCCGCGGGCAAACGTGGGCTGCGGGTGACGGGGCTGACCATCAGCCGGGCGCAGCACGACTTTGCCGTGGAGCGGATCCGGCGGGCCGGGCTTTCCGACCGGGTCGAGATCCGGCTGCAGGATTACCGCGACGAGACCGGGCGCTATGACGGCATCGCCAGCATCGAGATGTTCGAGGCGGTGGGCGAGACATATTGGCCGACCTATTTCCGCACCGTTCACGACCGGCTGGCGCCGGGCCGCCGGGCCGTTCTGCAGGTCATCACCATCGCCGAGGCGCGGTGGGAGACCTATCGCCGCAACGTCGATTTCATCCAGAAATACGTCTTTCCCGGCGGGATGCTGCCCACAGCGGCCCGGCTGCGCGGGGCGGGCGGGGATGCCGGGCTGGCCTTCCGCGAGGCGATCACCTTTGGCGCAAGCTACAGCCTGACCCTTCGCCGCTGGCGCGAGACCTTCACCGCGCGCTGGGGCGAGATCCGCCGGATGGGGTTCGACGACCGCTTCCGCCGGATGTGGGATTTCTACCTGACCTCTTGCGCGGGCGCCTTTCACGGCGGAAACTGCGACGTGACGCAGATCACCTTCAGCCGACCGGACCCCTGAATGCCAACAACTGCCAAGCTTGTCGCTGCCGTCCTTTTCGCCCTGATCGGATGGCTGGCGGCCAATGCCCATGTGCCCGCTCTGGGCGAGGGGGCCGCTGTCGGCCGGTTCCGCGAACTGACCGCGCTGATCGGTGTGATCGTCGGCTGGCGCACCATGGGGTCGCTGGTGGGGGGCAGCTATTCGGACGCCATCGGGGCGGGCTTGCGGACATCGGCGACGCTGGTGTTCTTTGCGCTCCTGCTGTTCTCGACCTGGCTGATGTATGGCCAGACCGAGAAGATGGCCTATGACGGGCCGATGGATGCCGTGCTCGGGGTGTTCGATTTCATGCTGGAGCATGCCCGCAAGATGCTGACGCCAGGGGTGCTTGGGGTGCTGGTCGTGGGCGGGGCGCTGGCGGGCGTGCTGACCGAATCGGCCGCGCGGCGCTGGCGGTGAAGATGTCTTCCGGTCTGGAACGCCTTGTCGCGGGCGATGACCCCGCCGATGCCGCTGCGCGCCTTGCCTTCTGGAGGGAGGTGACGGGCGGGCTTGCCGCCCCCGATCCCGCCGTCGAGGAGCGGATGGCTGCGGACATCATGGCGCTTTGGGGCAAGGTGCCCGCCGACCGTCTGCGGGCGCGGCGCAATTCGATGCTGGTGCGGGCGGCCTCGGCGGTCAGGGCGCGCGTGGCGGCGGCCCCGCGGGGGCTGCGGCGCGATGCGGGACCGGGCGATGTGATCCGCAGCGATCTGCAACTGCCTTTCGCCGGTTTCTTCTCGACCGAAGTGTTCGGGATGCAGTTCCGCCGCTTCGACGGCGGGCAAAGCCCGGTGCTGCAGCGCGAGGTCTTCATCGGCGCCGATGCCGTGACGGTGCTGCCCTGGGACCCGGTGCGCGACCGGGTGCTTGTGGTGGAGCAGGTCCGGGTCGGCCCTCTGGTCCGCGGCGAGGTGAACCCCTGGCAGCTGGAGCCGGTGGCCGGCCGGATCGACGCCGGCGAGACGCCCGAACAGGCCGGGCGGCGCGAGGCGCAGGAAGAGGCGGGGCTGACCCTTGGCCCGCTGCTGAAGGCGGCGGAGTATTATCCGACGACCTCTGCGTTCTCGGAATATCTCTACTCCTATGTCGCGCCCTGCGATCTGCCCGATGGCGTGGCGGGCACGTTCGGCCTTGCCGAAGAGGCCGAGGACATTCGCGGCCATCTGGTCGATTTCGCCGAGATCGTCGCGCGGATGGATGCAGGCGAGCTTGGCAATGCGCCGATGATCCTGACGCTGCAGTGGCTGATCCGCCACCATGACCGGCTGCAGGCGGAATGGCGCGGTGCGACAGGCCCTTCGATTTGATCACATCTTGATTGTCCGGCGCCGCGGCGCAAGACTGTCAGCCGCAGAAGCGGGGGCAGGATGAACGCGGACGGCGGAAACGAGGCAATGCGCGAGGCCGGCGGGACTGGCCGTGACCGCAAGGTGCCCTCGCATGAGGTGACCTATTCGCGGCTGCGCGACATGATCCTTTACGGCCATCTGGCGCCGGGCCAGCCGGTGACGATCCAGGGGCTGATCCAGGATCTTGGCGCCGGGATGACCCCGGTGCGCGAGGCGATCCGCCGGCTGACGGCGGAGGGGGCGCTGCTGCCGCAGGGCAACCGCCGGGTTGCGGTGCCGCCGATGACGGTGGCCATGCTGGACCAGGTCGCCTTTGCCCGGCTGACGCTGGAGCCGAAGCTGGCCGAACTGGCCGGCGCCCATGTGACGCCGGCCCTTCTGGCGCGGCTGGAGGCGGCGGATGCCGGGGTGAATGCGGCCATCGACGGTGGCAATATCCCGGCCTATCTGGCGGCGAACCATGCCTTCCACTTCGCGCTTTACGAGGCGTCCGAGGCGCCGGTGCTGGTGGACATTGTGCGGTCGCTCTGGCTGCGGGCGGGGCCCTCCCTGCGGGCGGTGATCGGCCGCTATGGCCGCGCGCCGCTGCCCGACCGCCATTCCGAGGCGCTGGAGGCGATGCGGCGGCACGACGCCGTGGCGCTGGCCAAGGCGGTGGAGCGCGACATCCAGCAGGGCATCGACCATGTCCGCCAGGCCCTGACCGAGACCGCCGGCTGAACCGCTACGGCATCGCGCGGCTTGTCGCGGCCAGCCGTTCCCCGTCGTTGCGCGCGGCCGTCGTCAGATCGCCGCGCCGATCTTCAGCCCCTCATAGACCGCTTCTTCCGCCGTGCGGGCGGCAAGGCAGTCGCCGATGGAATGCACCACGATGTCCAGCCCTTTCAGGGCGGATTTCAGCGGGTTCACCACCTCATGCCCGTGGCAAAGCACCAGCGTGTCGATCCCTTCGAAAAGGATCGGCTCGCCACTGGCAGTGTGCTGCATGTAGACGGTGGCGCTGTCGGCGCCGAAGACCCGCGCATAGGGGGTGACGCGCACGCCCAGCCGGTGCAACTCGGCCACGATATTGTCGCGGACGTAAAGCGGCAGCGCCGAGGCGGGGTGCGTGCCGTTCACCGCCAGCTCGACATGGCTGCCTTCGCGCGTCAGGTATTCGGCGATGCCGGGGCCGATCCAGTCGGTGCGCCAGTCGGCCACCACGACGCGGGCGCCCGGCCGCACCTCCTTGCGCAGGACCTGCCAGGCATCGACCACCTGCACGCTGTCATCCAGCGCGATCTCGGGGCGGTAGGGTTTTGCGCCGGTGGCCAGGATCACCACATCGGGCGCCTCGCGTTCGACCAGGGCGCGGTCGACCCAGGTGTTGCGCAGGACGCGGACCTGGGCGAGTTCCAGTTCGCGCGTCAGGTTGGTGATGATGCCGCCGAATTCCGACCGGCGCGGCAGAAGTTGCGCCAGCCTTGCCTGCCCGCCAAGCTGGGCCTCGCCTTCATAGAGCGTGACCTGATGGCCGCGCTTTGCCGCCGTGATCGCGGCCTTCATCCCGCCTGGCCCCCCGCCGACGATCATCACCCGCTTTGGCACCGGCGCAGGGGGCAGGGTGCCATAGGCCAGCTCGCGCCCCGATTCCGGGAACTGGATGCAGGAGATCGGCAAGCCGCGGTGGAAATGTCCAATGCAGGCCTGATTGCAGCCGATGCAGGCGCGAATGTCGTCCAGACGGCCGGCCTCGGCCTTTTGCGGCATCTGCGGATCGCAGATCATCGCGCGGGTCATGCCGCACATGTCGGCAGATCCTTCGGCAAGGATCGCCTCGGCCTCTTGCGGCTGGTTGATGCGGCCGGTGACGAAGACCGGCACCTGCAGCGCCTTGCGAAAGCGCGCGGCATCCTTGGCAAGATAGCCGCTCTGATAGGCCATCGGTGCCACGATATGCACCGCCCCCCCGGCGGTGGCCGAGGTCCCCGCAGTGATGCTGACGTAATCGACCAGCGGCTCAAGCGCCACGCAGCAGGCCAGCATTTCGGTCTGGTCGATTCCGGTGTCGTCGCGTTCGTCGCTGCTCATCCGCATGCCGATGATGAAATCATCCGCGGTGGCGGCGCGCATCGCGGTCAGCGCCTCGCGCAGAAAGCGCAGGCGGTTGTCCGGGCTGCCGCCATAGGCGTCGTTGCGGCGGTTGACGGCGGGGCTGAGGAACTGGGCCGGCAGATAGCCATGGCTGGCCACGAACTCGACCCCGTCCAGCCCGGCCTGCATCATCCGCCGCGCCGCGCTGGCATAGCCCTGGACGATCTCGTCGATCAGTTCCTGATCCAGCGCAACCGGCATGACGTGAAAGCGTTCATTCGGCGAGACCGAGGGCGCATAGGCCACCGCCAGCATCCCGTCGGCGGTTTCCATGATCTCGCGTCCGGGGTGGAAAAGCTGCGAGACCACGGCGCAACCTTCGGCATGGACCGCCTCGGCCAAGGCGCGGTAGCCGGGGACGCAGGCATCCTCGGTCGCCATCAGCATATGCGAGGTATAGCGCGCGGTTTCATGCACGCCGGCGACCTGGGTCACGATCAGCCCCGCGCCGCCCCTGGCGCGGGCGCGGTGATAGGCGATCAACGCCTCGTTCACCACGGCATCGGTGGGCAGGATGGTGTCATGGCCGGTGGACATGATCCGGTTGCGGATCACCCGCCCACGGATGGTCAGCGGCGCGAAAAGATGCGGAAAGGCGCCATCAGCCATGGGCGGCGACCTTCGCCCGCTCGCGCCAGTCCACGGGCGAGAGCGCATAGAACACCGTCGCGCCATCGCCTTCGTAGTGCAGCGCGGTGTTCTGCGGCACCCAGAGCACATCGCCCGGACGGCAGTCATGCACCACTCCCCCGACCCGAAGGCGGAAATTGCCCGACAGGGTGACGATCAACTCGTCATAAAGCACGGTCCAGGCGATCGAGCAGTTGTCGAAGCGCGCGATCCCCGCGCCCATCGAGGTGCTGATCTCCGGCCCGACCAGCCGGCTGATCTGGGCGCGGGCGGGATCGTCGCCATAGGGTTCGAACTGCCGGTCAGACTCGCGGAAGTGCAGGACGGCGGACATCTCTGGCTCCATCATCAAATGGGTCGCGGGGGGCCCCCGTGTTCGGATCACGGGGGGCATGTCTGCCGCAGGCTAGCACCGCAAAGACGGCCATGCATCGTCAGAAAGCGGCAGGTTGCGCCGCCATTCTCGCCGGCGTCGCATCTTTCCGTCCGTGGCAAGGGGCTGTAGCCTGCGGCGATGGTCAGGCGGCACTACAACCTTCCCTCGCTGAACGCCCTTGCCACCTTCGAGGCGGTGGCGCGGCAGCTGAACATGACCCGGGCCGCCGAAGAGCTGAATGTGACGCCCGGCGCCGTGTCCAAGCAGTTGCGCCTGCTTGAGACCGATCTTGGCCGCCCGCTGGTGCATCGCCACGCGCAGGGCGTGTCCCTGACGGCCGAGGGCGAGGCGGTGGCTGCCTCCTTGCGCGATTCATTCGAACATATCGCGCTGACCCTGCGCCATGTCCGCGCCTCGGCCGAACGGGCGCATGTCTCGATCCTTTCCAGCATGGCGACGATGCAGCTGTGGCTGATGCCCCGGCTGGGGGCGTTCTGGGCGGACCATCAGGATATCGTGGTGGAGCACGTCATATCCGAACGCCAGCAGGAGGGCGAGCGGCCGGACATCGACCTGAACCTGCGCTATGGCGATGGCAACTGGCCGGGGGAGACGGCGCTGCGCATTCAGGACGAAAGGGTGGTGGCGGTGGCAAGCCCGGCCTTTCTGGACCGCCATCCGCTGCGCACCCCCGCCGCCCTGGCCGCGGCACCGCTTCTGTCGGTCGAGGGGCCGACCTGGGCCTGGATGACCTGGCCGCGCTTCCTGCAGGCCAACGGCATCTCCGGTCAGGGCCTGAACATCCGGCGCTTCAACAGCTATGTCATCGCCCTGCAGGCCGCGCGTGACGGGCAGGGCGTGGCGCTGGGCTGGACCAGCTCGGTCGACCCGCTGCTGGCCAGCGGCGAGTTGCGGCAGGTCACGGCGGCAGCGGTCGATGACCCGTTCGCCATTCATGTGACATGGAGTGCGCGGCGCCCGCTGTCGCCGCAGGCGGTGATCCTGCGCGACTGGCTCTTGGCGCAGGGGCGCCAAGCGTTGAGTTGACCTCAACTCTTGGCGGTATCTTCTTCGCTTGATCGCGAAGGCCGCCCGGGCCGATGGTCTGGCCATGAAAAGCCCGATCAAGAGACCGAGATGATCCCCGAAACCATGACCGCCGTCCTGCTGACAGGGCATGGCGACTTCGACAAGCTGGACTACCGGCAGGACGTGCCGACCCCGCGGCCGGCAAGGGGCGAGGTGCTGATCCGCGTTGCCGCCGCAGGGGTGAACAACACCGACATCAACACCCGGATCGGCTGGTATTCGAAGAAGGTCGAGACGGCGACCGGTGACAGCGCCGGCGCCCGGCCGGACGAGGCCGATGCCAGCTGGTCCGGGGTGCCGCTGAACCTGCCGCGCATTCAGGGCGCGGATGCCTGCGGCCATATCGTCGCGGTGGGCGAGGGGGTGGACCCCGCCCGCATCGGCCAGCGCGTGCTGGTGCGCAACATGCTGCGCAGCTATGTCGGCCACCGCCCCTGGGAATGCTGGACCTTCGGCAGCGAGATCGACGGCGGCTTCGCCCAGTTCACCGTCGCGCCATCGGCCGAGGTCTATGCCGTGAACAGCACCTGGTCCGATGCCGAACTGGCCTCGATCCCCTGCGCCTGTTCCACCGCCGAAAACATGCTGCATCGTGCCCAGGTCGGGCGCGAGAGGGTGCTGGTGACGGGGGCTTCGGGCGGGGTCGGCTCGGCCGCCGTGCAATTGGCCAAACGCCGGGGTGCAGAGGTCATCGCCATCTGCGCCGCCGCGAAGGCGCAGGAACTCCGCAGCCTTGGCGCCGACCGGACCATTGACCGCAATGCCGATCCTGTCGCCGAACTGGGGCGCGGTTCGGTCGACGTGGTGGTGGACATCGTCGGCGGCCCGGCCTTCCCGGTCCTTCTGGACCTGCTGCGCATCGGGGGCCGCTACGCCTGCGCCGGTGCCATCGCCGGCCCGATCTGCGAGCTGGACCTGCGCACGCTGTACCTCAAGGACCTGACGCTGTTCGGCTGCACCTTCCAGGAGGACGAGGTCTTTGAAAACCTCATCCGCTACATCGAGACGAACGAGATCCGCCCCGTCGTGGCCCGCACCTATCCCCTGTCCGAAATTGCGCAGGCGCAGCGCGATTTCCTGTCCAAGTCCCATACCGGCAAGCTGGTGCTGATCCCCCCGCAGGTGGACGCATGAAGATCCGCGAAATCGAACTTTACCAGGTGCATCTGCCCTATTCCGGCGGGGTCTACCTTCTGTCGGGCGGGCGCGAATACCGCGGCTTCGATGCGGCCATCGTGCGGATGGAGACGGATACAGGCGTTGAAGGCTGGGGAGAAAGCACGCCCTTCGGTTCGACCTATATCGCCGCGCATGCGCGCGGCACCCGCGCCGGGATCGAGGACATCGCCCCGCATCTTCTGGGCCGCGATCCGCGTCAGGTCGAACGGATCAACGATGCAATGGACGAGGCGCTGGTCGGGCATCACCACGCCAAGACCGCGCTGGACATCGCCTGCTGGGACATCTTCGGCAAATCCGTCGGCCTGCCGGTCAGCGAGCTTCTGGGCGGGGCCACCGGCCATCGCATGCCGACGATCTCGTCGATCTATGCCGGTCCGCCCGAAGAGATGCGCGCGCGGGTCGCCAGCCACCGCCAGCGCGGCTATCTGGGCCATTCGGTCAAGATCGGCGCGCTGGACAGCGAGGGCGGCCCGGCGCTGGATGCCGAACGCATCGCCGCCTGTCTGGCCGACCGCCGCCCCGGAGAGTTCTTTCTGGTCGATGCCAATGGCGGCATGCTGCCCGAAACCGCGCTGCGCATGTTGCGCATGCTGCCCGACGGGCTTGATTTCGTGCTGGAAGCCCCCTGCGCAACCTGGCGCGAGACCGCCAGCCTGCGCAGGCGCTGCAGCGTGCCGATCATCATGGACGAACTGGCGGAACTGGACGGCGACATAGCCCGCATCGTGGCAGAGGATATTGCCGATGGCATCGGGCTGAAGATCTCGAAGGCGGGGGGGCTTACGCGCGGGCGCCGGCATCGCGACATCTGCCGGGCGGCGGGGCTGACGATCTCGGTCCAGGACACGGTCGGGTCCGTGATCGCCTTTGCCGGCATCGTGCATCTGGGGGCCACGGTGCCCGAACGGAACCTGCGCTGCATCCTTGACTGCCGTGACATGGTCACGCTTGAGACCGCCGATTTCGATGCCCCCGTCACCCGCGGCGGCGTCTTTGCCCCGTCGGCCCCGGGCCTGGGCATCACCGTCCGGCGCGAGGTGCTTGGCGACCCGGTTGCCCGCTGGACCGGCTGAAACATCACGAGCCCCGCGAAAGGCGACACTGAACCCACCCAGAAAAGGGAGAGAAGGATGAAACCGCTGACCCTTGCCACGGCGCTTACCGCGCTGCTGGCAGCCGATCCCGTCTTGGCCAACGACCGGCCCGGCGAGGGCGTGACCGTGCGCCCCGTCATCCAGCCGCTTCTGGAAGAGATGTTCGCCTCGCGTATCCTCTTCCGCGCGCTTGAGGATCTTGGCTACTCGGTGGCCGAGCCGCAGGAGACCACCTCGCAAACCGCCTTTCTGGCGGTCGGCACCGGGGATGCCGATTTCCATCCCCTGGGCTGGAACACCCTGCATGACAGCTTCTATCAGGAGGCGGGCGGCGAGGCGGTGATCAGCAAGGTCGGCGTGCTGATCGACGGCGCCTTGCAGGGCTATCTGGTGGACAAGGCCAGCTATGACGCCGGGATCACCGATCTGTCGATGCTGAAGGACCCCGAGGTTGCCAGGCGCTTCGATGCGGACGGCGACGGCAAGGCCGACCTGGCCGGCTGCGTCCCCGGCTGGGGGTGCGAACGGGTGATCGAGCATCAGCTGACCGAATACGGCCTGCGCGATACGGTCTCGCACAATCAGGGCGAATATAACGCCATCATCGCCGACACCATCGCCCGTGCCCATGATGGCGAGCCGGTGCTTTACTACACCTGGACGCCGTTCTGGGTATCGGGGGCCCTGGTGCCGGGCAGGGATGTCGAATGGCTTTCGGTGCCCTACACCTCGCTGCCTGACGGGGCGACCGGCAATACCGTCTATCAGGGCAAGAACCTTGGTTTCGCGGTGGACAGCCTGCGGGTGATCGCGCGCAACGACTTTCTGGCCGCCAACCCGGCGGCGGCGCGGCTGTTCGAGGTCGCCACCATCGACATCAACGATGTTTCGGCCGAGAACAAGCTGATCGCCGATGGCGATGATACCTCGGCCGCCATAGACCGGCATGTCGAGGACTGGATCGCCGCCCACCGCGCCGAATATGACGGCTGGCTGGCCGAGGCGCGCAAGGCCGCCGAATGACGGGGCAGGGGCGTCCCGGCGCCCCTTACTCCGCCGCCGGCGAGGCCTGCCCCGATCCGGCCGAGGCCAGACGCTTCAGCGCCTCGGCCACATCGACCCGCCGGTAGCTTTCCGTCACCAGCCCCTCGGGCGAGCGCAGTGCCTCGCGCCGGTCGCGGGCGCGCTGGCGGTCCTCGGGGCGGATCTCGGCATCGCAGCTCTCAAGCCAGCGCGAATAGTCGTCGTCGGCCTCCTTGATCGGGATGCCGCTGGAGTTGAGGGCGCCGGGCGCGCGGCGCTGGCCGATGATCTCGGCCACCGGGCGCAGGGTCTGGGTCGGGTTGAACTCGGTCCGCCTGTCGGTGCCGGTGATTTCGACATCCCCGCCCGCGACCCGCCCCGACGGGCTGTAGACGAAGGCCGAGGCGATGCGGTCCAGCGCGGCTTCCGGCTCTTTCGGCCGGTGGATCACGTCGCGCATCGGGCGGTCGGGGATCGCCAGCCGGGTGATGCCGCGGTCGTTGATCGCATCCAGCACTTCGCGCGGGTCATCGGTGCGCAGCACCACCTCGCGCCGGGCGGGCCAGAAGTCATAGGGCGCGTGGGCGCCATGGCTCTTGCCGATGTGGAAGGCATAGATCTCGGGGTAGACGGCGCGGGCGGCGCGCCGCTCGGGCCTTGCGTCGTAATAGGCCATCATCGCGCTTTGCAGAAGATGCGTGGCCCCGACGCCGCCCATCGTCTCGTCGATCACCAGCCCGAAGCGGTCAAGCGTGGTCCAGCCAGGGAAAAGATCCCCGATGCCGGCCTTGGCACCGTCAAGCTGGACGGCAAACATATCC
Source organism: uncultured Paracoccaceae bacterium (assembly GCA_934500835.1). Taxonomy (GTDB): domain Bacteria; phylum Pseudomonadota; class Alphaproteobacteria; order Rhodobacterales; family Rhodobacteraceae; genus Pseudogemmobacter. The sequence goes on from CAKSTR010000002.1 coordinate 15,125, forward strand.
GTATGAAGAAGCGTTGCGACATGCATCGGCGGGCTCTCCTGTCTTCCTGCCCGGTATCATAGGCAAGGATGGCGACCGCGACAGGTCAGGCGGCGGCACGGTTTGGTGGGATGCGACATCGCGACGCCGCAGGCGGCCTGCGACGGCTTGCGGCGGCGGGCCGGGCCGGGGCAGGATACGGCATGGCACCAGAACCGCCGACAACAGTGCTGGCGAACCCCGGCCGCCGCGGGGCTGCGCGGTGACGGCGACGCTGATCCTGCACGCCGGGCCGCACAAGACCGGCACCACGGCCTTGCAGCAGGCGCTGGTGCGGGGCGAGGCCCGGCTGGCCCGGCTTGGCATCCTTTACCCGCTGACCGGCCGCGCCGGAATCAGCCACTCGGGTCTGGCCGAGGCCTGCCGGTCGGGCGAGGACGCGATGCTGGCGGCACTGGCGCGCGAGGCGACAGGCTGGCGCGCGGTCGTCCTGTCCAGCGAGAATTTCTCGATGCTGGCCCCCGATGCCTTGCGACAGTTGCACCGGATGTTCCCGCAGGCCGAGGTCCGCGTCGCCTATGCGCTGCGGCGGCTGGCGGCGCTGTGGCCCGCGCATTGGGCCGAACTGGTCAAGCACGGACAGGACGATGGCTTCGACGGCTATCTTGACCGGGTGGCCGCCCGGGACGACACGCCATGGCGCGCGCCGGTGCTGCCGCTGCGCCAGCTTGGCCGGCTGGAGGAGGTGTTCGGCCGCGATGCCCTGCGGATCACGATCCACGAAGCGCAGACCGCCGAGGGCGCCGATCTGGGGCCGGCCTTCATCGACGAGATGCTGGGGCTGGGGCAGGAGGCGCCGCATTTCGCCACCGAACGGGACAACCTGACCCCGCCGGCGGCCGAGACCGCGCTGGTGCGGCTGATGAACCTGCATCTGGCCGGCCGCGCCCGCTATGCCGAAAAGCAACAGCGCCGGCTGGCGCTGCTCGCTGTGCTGCGGCAGGCCTCGCCGGACTGGCTTGGGCCGTTCACGGCGGCGCTGGAAGGGGCGCGGCACCTGCGGCTTGGCTCGGCCCATCCTCTGGTCGCGGCGGAGGAGAGGGCCGTGATGGATCGCTACCAGGACCTGCTCATCGATCCGCCCGAGGGCTATCTGCAGACTGCCGAGACCACGGTGCCGCTCCTTGATCCAGAAGATCTGCCGGCTGCGCTGTGGACGGAACTGACCGCCACTTTCGACGGCTTGGCCGCCAGTTAATGCCTCGGCCGGGGCCGGGTCTTGGTGATCAGGATATCGGCGACGCAGACGCAGACCCCGGCGTCGCACAGGATGGGCGCGGTGGGCAGGGTGATCTCGCCGCCAAGCCGGCCGATCTCGCCGCCGACCGAACAGACCGCGCGGGTGATGCCGCCATCCCCCTTGACGCGCAGCGATTCAAGCCCGGCGTTGCAGAGAAATCCGCTCCAGCGGTTTTCGGCCCGGATCATGAACTCGTTGGCGCGCACCGGGCGCGGCGGCAGGCCGGGCCCCTGCGCCGTCATCGTGCCGCGCGGCATCGCGCCCTGCACCGGGCCGGTCGCGGGCAGGCCCGCGTTCATCGCCGCAAGCTGATCCGGCGTATAGTCGAAAAGCACCGAGTCAAAGCCGACCCGCAGCGGCTTCAGCGTGATCGAGGCCGAGGGCATCGCCTGCCGAAGTGCAGTTGCCTCGGCCAGCGTCCGGTCGAAATGATCTGGCCGCATGGTGACATTGATATGCACCGGCATCCGGTCCGCCAGCAGGCAGGCCACATCAAGAAAATGCGGCAAGTCCGCGAATTCGTTGTGATAGGTCAGGATCACGCTGTCCAGATGCGGGGTGATCTTCTGCCAGAACCGCAGCGTGCGCGAGGCGTTGGAGATCAGGCTGACGGAAAACCCCCGCCCGGTCGCGGCCTCAAGCAGCGGAATGATGCGCGGGTGCATCGTCGGCTCGCCACCGGTGAATTGCAGCCAGACCCGGCGGCCGCGGTGATGGACATAATGGCGGTGCAGAAGGTCATAGAAGGCCAGCACCATCTCGGCCGTCTGCCAGCGGACCGAGCCGTCGTGCAGGGCCTTCGGACAGTAGCTGCAGGCATAGCTGCAGCTGTTGCCCAGCATCCAGTCCACCAGCACGGTGCGCGCATGATCGGCATTGCTGTGCTCGATCAGGTCGAAGGCCCTGGGGGTGAAGGCGTCCATGCGATGTCCATCCGGGGTGGAGAGATGATCACTTGATTGGTCCTGCGCCCAACCTATGCTAGCCTTTGTCGCATTGAAACACGCCTCGCGTCCTGCATTGCCTTCGGGATTGAACCATGCCAGTCGCCCGCCTTTTTCTGCGTCTTTTGCGCCTGCCCGGTCTTTTGGTCGCCTGCCTTCTGCTGGCAGGGGCCGCCGTGGCGCAGGAGCGCTGGGCGCTGGTGCTTGGGGTGGCGCATTACGACAGCCCCGACATAGCGCCCCTGCAGAACACCCTGAACGATGCGCGCACCATCGCGGCGGTTCTGAACGACATGGGGTTCCGCGTCTACTACCTTGAAGACGCCAGCAAGGCCGAAGTCGATGCCGCCATGGACCGCATTGCCGCCGACGAGAAGGGGGCAGAGGTCGGGGTGTTCTACTTTGCCGGCCATGCGGTGCAACTGGAGGGGCAGAACCTTGCGCTGCCATCCGACATCCGCCCCACCGGCGGGCAGGCGCTGCGCGACGGTGCGGTCTCGATCAACGATCTGGTCGGGCGCATGAATGCCATCGGCACGCAAAGCCTTGTGGTCATTCTGGATTCCTGTCGCAACTCGCCCCTGCGCGGCGAAAGCGCCAGCGGCACCGGGCTTGCCTTGGTCGATGCGCCGGCCAACACCATCATCGCCTATGCCACCGCACCGGGCGCCGTCGCCTTTGACGGGACCGGGGCGAACAGCCCCTATACGGCGGCGCTCGCCTCGGCGCTGCAGGGGGCCGAACAGGATTTCCGCGACGTGCTGCGCATGGTGCGCGCCCGCGTGCGCCTTGCCACGGGCGGCGCGCAGACCCCCTGGTACATCGACAACACCCGCACGCCGATCATGATCCGCCCTAGGCGCGATGTCGCCCCCGAGGTGCTGGTCGAGATGGTCTCGGGGCGCGAGATCAGCCTGTCGACCACCGCTTGGCTGACCATCGCCGAAAGCTCGGACCCGCGGGATTTCGAACAGTATATCGAGTTGTTCCCCGCCGATCCGCTGGCCGATCTGGCCAAGCGCCAGATCACCGAGATCGGCCAGGGCGACACCCCCGCCTTCCCCCTGATGGAGATCGAGGTCGACGGTCCGGCCCGCGCCATACCCGAAGGGCTGATGTCCGAAGTCACCGCCTGCGACATCCTCGCCACCGGCAAGTCTGACATCTGGGGGCTGGTGGAGCCTGTTCCGCATGATCTTGTCAACGTGCGTGCTGCCCTGCGCGCCTGCATCGAGGCGGTGAAGGCCGATCCCGGCAACGGCAGGCTAACCAACAATCTGGCCGGCGTCCTGCGGCTGGCGATGCGCTACGACGAATCGCTGCACTATCTGGAACTGGCGGCCGAACAGGGCAACCCATCGGCCTATATGGGTCTGTCGGCCTTCTACCGGCAGGGTATCGGCGTCGAGGTGGATCTGCCGCGCGCCTTCATCGCCGCGCGCAAGGGGGCGCTGATGGGCTCTCCTGCTGCGCAGATGATGACCGGGATCTTCTTCCGCGAAGGCTGGGGCGTGCAGCAATCCTACCCCGAGGCGATGCGCTGGATCGCGCTTGCGGTGCAGAACGGCCTGCCGGACGCTTTCGTCGCCTACGGCGATTTCTACCGCAAGGGCCTGGGGACCGAGGTCGATGAAGCGAGGGCGGTCGCCTTTTACCGGCAGGCGGCGATCCTTGGCAGTTCGGATGCCGAGAATCTGGTCGGCATGGCGCATATGCGCGGCAAGGGTGCCACCAAGGACACCGACACCGGCATCAACTGGCTGGTGAAATCCAGCGATGCGGGCAATCCCTATGCCGCCTTCCAGTTGGGTCGCGCCTTTCAGGACGGCTGGGGCGTGAAGAAGAACCTGAACACGGCGCTGGCCTATTTCCGGCTTTCGGCGCAGCGCAACTATCTGGGCGCGCATATCATGATCGGGGACATCCTGCGCGACGGACTGCCCGAGACCGGCCCCGATCTGCCCGAGGCCTATGCCAATTACATCATCGCGCGCGAGGCGGCATTGATCCGCGACACCCGCGATTCCAGAGATGAACTTGCGGATGCCGAGGAACGGATCGCAGGCATCCTGCTGATGATGGCCCCCGAACAGCGCGCCGCCGGAGAGAGGATCGCCGCCGACTGGATCGCGCAATACGGTCTTCTGGATTTCAACCTTGTCAATGAATGACGCGGGGAATGACGCGGACCCAGCCCCCCGCCGCGCCACCTGGCGGCTGCGCGACTTTCCGGCGGTGTTCCTGTCCTATGACGAACCTTGGGCCGATGCGCATTGGCGCCACCTGCGCGCCCGCCTGCCGGGGGCGGTGCGCGTCCACGGAGTGAAGGGGCTGGACGCCTGCCACAAGGCGGCGGCCGCGGCGGTTTCCGGCGATTGGGTGCTGACCGTCGATGCCGACACCCGGATCGACCCCGCGCTGGCCGATGCGCCGGTGCCGCAGGCCCTTCTGACCGGCGACTTCCGGCTGGACTGGCCGGCGCGCAATGCGGTGAACGGACTCTGGAGCGGCAACGGTTGTGTCAAGCTCTGGCCCAAGGCGCTGCTGCAGGAGATGCGCACGCATGAGGCCGCCCCCGAGGGCAGCCTCTCGCTGGATCACGACATCGCCGCGATCAGGCCCGGCCGCTCGGCCCAGGTGACCATGCCCGAGCGCGCCGCAGTCACCGATCCTGCGCAGACCGCCTTTCACGCCTTTCGTGCCGGGCTGCGCGAGACGGTCTTCTTGCGCCGGATGGCCGAGGGTGCGGCGGTGCGGCAGGGGTTGCCGGGCTGGCGCGACGATCCCGCAACCGCGCGGTTGATCGCGATCTGGTGCATGATCGGACGCCACGCGCCTTTCGGCCGCTGGCAGCTTTATGGCTCAAGGCTTGGCCTTGCGCTGCCCGGGCTGATGCCCGACTGGCGGCCCGAGTTCGTCAACGACTACGCCCGGATCGCCGCGCTCTGGTCAGGGCAGGTGATGCCGCGCTATCTGCGGGGCAGCCCTGCCGATCCGGGATGGGACTGGCCGCGGCTGGACGCCGATCTGCAGCGTCTGGCCGAAGGGCAGGGCGAGGCGATGGCGGAGTTCGGCCCCGACCCGTCGCGTCTTGCGGCACGGCTGGACCTTCTGTCCCCGGCAATCAGCCCCGCCCGTGCCGACCAGTTGGGCTATCGTCTGCAACTGCGCTCGGGCTCGGCAGCCGGGGACGATCTGGCGCGCGACATGCTTGAAGTGGCAGGTGCTCTGGACCATCCGGCGGCGTTCGACAATCTGGGCCGGCTGCATGCCGGGGGCCGGATAACGGGGGCGGACCCGCAGCGGGCGGGCTGGCTGTTCCGCGCCGCAATGGCCATGGGCAATCCCAATGCCGCCGGCCATCTGGCCGGGCTGGGGGCCGATGCCGGGGGTGAGCCCGCCGCGCGATTGGCGCAGGATCTGCCGCTTTTCCACAGCGGGGCGCCGGGGCTTGCCGCTGCCCTGCACAGATGCAAGGCGCCGCTTTGCCTGATCCTGGACCGGGACGTCACCCCCGGCCCGGCCTTCGCGCGCCATGTGCCGGACGCTGCCCTGCTTGGGGTCGGGCAGGTGCTTGGCTATCTCAGCCGCTGCGCCGTCACCGGCCTGCCGCGGCCCCTCGGCGTCAGGCTGGCGGCGCCTGCCACCTTGGCCGAGGCACCCGACAGGCCCGCGGATGCGACGCTGCCGGTCGTGCTGGGGCAGCTGGCCGGCCCCGCAGATGCGACCGGGGCGCTTGCCGGCGGGATGCGGCTGGCGGCCGAGGCGCCGCCGCCCCTCTTGGCAGCACTTGGCCGCGATGCGGCGTTTGGCGACCACTGGGTGCTTGGCTGTCTTCTGGCGCTGGCAGGCACCCCTCCCGGCACGACGGAACAGGCCGGGCTTGCCGCGCTGGAGGGGGATGCCCTTGCGGCGCGCCTTGCCGCCGCAGCCGATGCGGCGGCAAGGCGGTGCGGTGCCGAAATTCCGCTCTGGACCGGCGCTGAAAGCCGGGCGCTGAAGGCGATGCTGCCCGGTGTTCCGGGACGCGCGCATTGGCTGACGGCGGCTGGCGGGCTTGCCAGCCTGGGGCCGCAGGCGGCGGGACAGGCGGCGGTGATGCGCCGCACCGCCACAGCCCTTTGGGGCCACCGCCCCGGGGAGGGTTAGTCCAGCAGCCTGCCGATCAGGCCCGAGGCCCGGCAGGCGGTGTGGTCGGCCAGGGGCGCGGTGGCGGTGCCATCGAAGGCCACGGTCGTCGTTGATCTGAGGCCCTTTTTCGGCGCCTCATACCTCAGCCTGACCTGATGCGACTCGGTGATCGCATAGCCGCCCCCGTCCAGCGGCTTCAGCACGATCTCGGACTTGCTGCCCAGCATGCGAACCGCCGGATCGCCCGGCGGACGCTTGGCGATCAGCACCGCCTTGGCGCTGTTGCCCGGAAACTCGGCCCGGTTGCCAAGCGCGACCTGCACGATGGTGCCGCAATCGACCAGCGCGGGGCTGTTTGACCGCACCCGGACCGAACCATCCCGCAGCCGGGTCACATCGGTGAAACCATTGGCGCGCAACGTCTCGACAAGCTGCGCCGGTGTCGCGGCCGAGGCGAGGGTCTGCCCCGGATCAGCCACGGGCTGGCGGAAGGTCAGACTGTCCTCACCGGCATTGCCGACGCAGGCCGTCAGCAGAAGCGCGGCAAGAAGGGCACCAAAGGGCCGGGGCGGCATCACGGCACCGTGCATCAGTACATCCCCCCGGTCCCGTTGCCCGTGCCGGGCTTCGCGGTGGCGGGCGGCTTGGGCCGCGTCGGCTGGGACGGCACCTCCACCTGCCGCGGCGCGCCGGTCGTGCCGATCGTGCCCAGGGCGGCAAGCGCCTCGTCAACATAGTCGCCGGCGGGATAGAGGCTGAGATAAAGATAATAGGCGTCGGAGGTGTTGGCCGAAACGGCGGCGTTCCAGGCCGCGACCTCTTCCTGACTGGCGGCCGTCGCTGCCGAGCCGCTGATAAGGGCGACGAAGAACATCTTCCAGAACAGGGCAAAACGCGAGATTGCTGCCATGACAAAATCCGCCCTTGAAATTCAATTCAAGAAGGGTAGCACGCAAGCGAAGATTCGCAACCGTCACGCCGGGGGGCGCCCCTTGGGTATGGATATCCTTACCAGCGGATGCGCGTCGCGCGGCGCCAGTTCCAGCAACTCGGCCGCGCCCGGACCGGACCAGGTGCAACCGGCAACCTTCCAGAAACCGAAGATCAGACCCAGCCGGCGAAAGCTGTAGTCCGCGGCGTCCTCAAGCCCTCCGGGGCGGGTCTCGGCCATCTGCAAGGGCCAGGGAACGAATTCGAAAACCGCCTCGCCGGGCGTGATGCAGGACGGCGGCAGGCGGTCCGAGATGACAAGGCAGCGGTAGCCGCGCGCCCGGCACAGGGCGCGATGGGCGGCCAGGTCCGCCTCGGGCAGGGGCGCGTCACCGACGTGGACCAGCGCCCAGGCCGCAGCCGGTTCCGACGCGGCCACAGGCCCTGTCCGCCCGTCATGGGCGGCGGCGCGGCTTGCGACCTTGATCGCGTGGCGGATGCGGCGGATCATCGGATCACCCTGCGGTGCGGCGTCATGGACAGGAAAACCGGTGCCGGTATAGTGATAGACCTGTTTCGGGAAGCGACAAGCATGGAAGTTGACATTCTGGTTGTCGGCGATTTCCGCTTTCCCGGCGGGACCTCGACCTCGATCGCGTCCGAGGTGCGGGCGCTGGCGCAGGCGGGATACCGCATCGGCCTTCTGGCGCTGGCGACGGGGCCGCTGGCGCCGCGCCACCCCATCCACCCCGGTATTCAGGCCCTGCATGACACGGGGCTGGCGCATTGGGTGCCGCCCGGCGTGGCGGTCGAGGCGGATCTGTGCTGCCTGCACCATCCGGCGGTCTTTACCCGTCTGCCGGCCGTGCCGCCGCTGGTGACCAGCCGCCACCGCGTCATCATCGCGCATCATCCTGCCATCGATGCCGCCGGTGTCGCCCAATATGATGTGCAGGCCGTCGCGGCCCTGGTGGCCGAAGTGTTCGGCCCCGCGCCCTGGGCGCCGGTCGGCCCTGCGGTGCGCGAGACCCTGCTTCGCCAGACGGCCCCGCCACCGATGCTGGCCGAGGATTGGCACAACATCCTCGACCCCGATGCTTTCGCCGCGCCTTCGCTGGCCTTGCCCCGACGCCTGCCGGTGCTGGGGCGCCACAGCCGGCCCGAGGCCGAGAAATGGCCCGACGACCGCGAGACCTTTCTTGCGGCCTACCCGGATGATCCCGGCCTGACCGTGCGGTTGATGGGCTATTCGGCGGCGCAGGATGCGATCGTCGGCCAGCGGCCCGCGAACTGGGAGGTGCTGCCCTTCGGCGCGCTGCCGGTGCCGGCCTTCCTTGGTGCGCTGGATTACTTCTCGTATTTTCACAGCGCGACCTGGATCGAGGCCTTCGGCCGCTCGGTGCTGGAGGCGATGGCGTCGGGGCTGATCTGCCTCTTGCCGCCGGGGTTCCAGCCCCTGTTCGGCGATGGCGCGGTCTATTGCAGGCCGCAGGAGGTGCTGGCCCATGTCCGCCGCTTCGAGGCCGATCCGGCGGCGCGGGCTGCGCAGGCGGCACGAGCCATCGCCGTGGTGCGTGCCCGCTACGGCCCCGCCCGCGCAGTTGCCCGGGCCGAGGCGCTGATCGGCCCGCCGGCGCGGCAGGGGCAGCCCGCAAGGCCGGCCACGCCCCGTCAGGGCGGCGGGGTGCTTTACTTCACCTCGAACGGGGTCGGTATGGGGCATCTGACCCGTTGCATGGCCACGGCGCGGCGGCTGTCGCCCGGCACCCCCGCCACCATCGCCACCATGAGCAAGGCCTTCGAAGTGGTCCGCGACGAAGGCATCGCCGTGGAATACCTGCCCTATTTCCGCGCCGCCGGGCTGGACTACCAGCCCTGGACGCAGAAACTTGCAGCCGAACTGACCGAGATCCTGCGCTATCGCGCCCCGGATGTCTTCGTCTTCGACGGCAATGTGCCCTATGACGGTCTGCTCGCCGCCTTCCGGCTGTTTCCCGCGATGTGGAAAGTCTGGCAGCGCCGCCCGTTGTGGCGCCCCTCTGTGGGGGGCGCCTATCTGGATCTGTCGGGCCATTTCGATGTCGTGCTGGAGCCGGGCGAGCTTGCGGCCCCGGTGGATCGCGGCCTGACGGTGGATCATCAGGCCGCCGCCTTCCGCGTGCCGCCGGTGCGGCTTCTTGATGCCGGCGAGGCCCTGCCGCGCCGCGCCGCGCAGGATATCCTCGGGCTGGACCCGTCCCGTCCCGCGGTGCTTTTGCAGCTTGGGTCGGGCAACAATTTCGATCTTGGCGGCCCGGCCCGGATGGTCTTCGACATGGCCGACCCGGCGCGGGGCGGGCGCGATCTGCAGGTGGTGCTGGCGCGCTGGCGCATCGCCGAAAGCACCGCACCGCCGCCGGCGCATGTGCGGCTTCTGGATGGCTTTCCGATCTCGCGCTATCTTGCCGCCTTTGACTGCGCCGTGGCGACGGCCGGCTACAACACCTTTCACGAAAACCTTGCCGCGGGCCTGCCCACCCTTTTCGTGCCGAACGATCACCCCGAGCAGGACGAACAATGGCTCCGGGCCGAGTATGCCGCCCTGCGGGGGCTGGCCCTGACGGCCCGCGCCGATGACCCCTACGCGCTGCGCCGCGGGTTCGAGCATCTTCTGCGCCCCGCGACAAGGGCCGCCCTGTCTGCGGCCTGTGCGGCGTCGGCCCCCGCGAACGGGGCGGCGCAGGCCGCCGGTTTCCTGCAAGGTCTTGCCCTGACGCGCAAGGCTGCGGACTTTGCCTTCCGTGCCGTCGGGCGCGCAACATGACCGGGGCCGCCGATGCGCGGGTGACGGTGGGCATGCCGGTCCTGAACAACGGCCGCACCCTGGCCCGCGCCATCGCCTCGGTGCAGGCGCAGACGATGACGGGCTGGCGGCTGATCCTCAGCGACGACGGCTCGACCGACGACAGCCTGCAACTGGCAGAGGCCGCCGCCGCCGCCGACCCGCGCATCCGTCTGCTGCGCCAGCCCGAACGGCTGGGGTTCATGAATTTCCGCGCGCCCTTGGATCTGGCCGGGACGCCTTTTTTCGTCTGGCTGGCCGGGGATGACCACTGGCACCCGGATTTCCTGGCGCGCAGCCTGACCGCGCTTGAGGCCGCCCCCGCGGCGGTCTCGGCCCTGCCGCAGGCCGGATTCATCGGCCCGCCCGCCCGGCCGGTGCCCAATCTCGCCTTCCTGCGAGGCGATCCGGCGGAAAGGGTGCGCCGGTATCTTGCCCATCCCGGCGGCACGCGGATGTATGGGCTGATGCGGACCGCCGCCGTGCGGGCGGCTTTCCCGCCCCGGCCCTTCAATGCCTGGGACTGGTATCTGATGGTCTCGCTTCTGGCGGCGGGGCCGCAGCTGTCGCTGCCCGAGGTGCTGCTTTTCCGCGAGGAAACCCCCTGGCAGCACTATGCCGAGGTGGTGGACCGGCAGACCGACCGCTGGCTTTACCGCCGGCTTCCCGTGCTGGAGATGAGCCTGCAGTTGATCCGTGACCGCCGCATCCCGCGTGGCGCCCTGCCGGCCCTTCTGGCACTGAACCTGCGCAAGCATGAGGAGTATGTCGCGGTAAACCAGCCCGAGGCCTTCCGCCGGCGCCGGTGGCTCTATCGCGGCCTTGGTCTGCCCAAGGCGACGCGGGCGGCGCAGCCGGTCCCCGCCGCGCCCGCCCGGCAATCCAAGGTGACTGCCATCCTGACCTTCCGCAATGCCGCGCGCACCCTGCCGGCCGCGCTGGACCATCTGCAGGCCCTGGGCTGCGGTATCATCGCGGTTGACCATGGATCGACCGACGACAGCCGCGCGATTGCAACCGGCAAGGTGCAGCGGATCGTGGATATGCCCTGGACCGGGGTCTTCGACCTGCGGGCGCAGCTCATGTTGAAACGCGACCTGATCGCCGCGCAGGATGCGGCTTGGGTGCTGCATGCCGATGCCGATGAATTCCTTGACCTGCCACAAGGCCAGACCCTTGCCGGTCTTGTAGCGGCGGCAGGGCAGGCGGGGCGGATCGCCTTTGCTGTGGAAGAGCAGCTTTTCACGCCCCGGCACGAGGATGAAGAGCATGACGCCGAAGGCTTTCTGCGCAGCATGACCGCCTTCGTGCGGATGCAGGAGCACAATCCCAAGCAGCGCCTCTTCCGCGCCGATGCCGATCTGGGCCTGTGGATGCGGACGGGCGGGCATACCGTCACCATGGACCCTGCGCAGATCGCCACACCTGTGCTGCGCCTGCGGCACTATCCCGGCCTGTCGCTGGACGATCTGCGCGGGCAATACCTCGCCCGCGTCTTCGCCCCCCGTGACCGTGCGCGCCTGTGGCATGGCAACCGTCTGGCCACCACCGGCCGCGACGTGGCTGCCCCCGATCCCGGACTGTTCCTGGGGGACAGGCCTGCCACCACGCGCCACCTGCCGTTCTTCAAGACCCGGACCCTGCCGGCACCGGCCCCCCCGCCCGAAGCCGCCGACCTTTATCTTCTGGGCGATGGTTCTGCCGGTGTTCGGGCGCTGGTCGGTCAGGCGCTGCCGGGTCTGCGCCTGTCGGTGCTGCATCCCGGGGCACTGGCGCTGATCACCCGGCCGATGCCCGTCCTGCATGTGCTGCGCCACCCGGCCGGCCTGCACGCCCCCGGCGTGCGGCGCAGCGAAGAACGGGCGCTTGCCGCGGACTGGACGCGCGGCATTGCCGCCGCGCGGCAATGGGCAGCCGATCGCAATGCCGTCTATGCCGAAATCCGGGCCGAGGAGGCCGAGGCCGACCCTGCGCTTTTGCGCTTGGTGCTGTTGGGGCTGTATCGCGCGCCGGTGCCGCGGGGGACGGCGGGGTGTCTCGTCGCCCCCGACAGGATCACCCGGACCCCCTATGAGGCCCCGGTCCGCAGCATCGCCGGCCCCCTGGCGGCGGATCTGGGGTATCTCTGAGCCGCTGAACGGTGTTGACCGAATCCTTGCCTCTTGCCATGGTACAGGTAGGAACAGGTTCCTTCCGGGGGAGGGGAATGCCCGAAGAGGTCGGCCTTGCCAAATCCGAACAGGTGGCCCGCACGCTTGAGCGCGACATCCGCGCCGGGCGGCTGTCGAACGGGGATCTGATCGGCAGCGAGGCGGGGCTGATGCGCCGCTTCTCGGTCAGCCGCAACACGGTGCGGCGGGGGCTGGAGCTTTTGTCGCGGCAGGGGCTGATCACCACGCGCACCGGCATCGGCTCTTTCGTCACCTATGACGGTGCAACCATCGACAGTTCCAGGGGCTGGACCGTGGCGCTGTCGCAGGATGGCGGCGCGGTGGAGACGCGGCTTTTGGGGATCAATGCCGGATCATCGCTGCGGGCCGACCAAAGGCTGGGCGGGCAGGGCCATTACCTGCGGATCGACCGGCTGCGGTTCTGCCGCAAGGCGGGGCAGGGCATCTCGCTGGAACGCTCGCGCCTGCCATGGCGCGAGGGCTTCGCCTCGGTGCCCGAAGCGGGGCTTGAGGGCGGTTCGCTGAGCACCACCCTTGCCGCCCTTGGGCTGGGGGCCGCCAGCGGGGAAGAGATCGCCGGCGTCATTCCGGCACTCTCGGCCGTGGATGCCGGCATCATGCAGCGCGCCGCCGGCGTGCCGATGCTGCGGCTGGAACGGGTGACGCGGGACGCGGGCGGCGAGGTGCTGGAATATGTCGAAAGCATCCTCGATCCCGCCCGCTTTGGCCTGAGGATCGAATTCTGATGGACAGCCACATGGACAGACATATGGATCGGGCGATGGGGACCCTGGCCGGGCTGGCCCTGGGCGACGCCCTTGGCATGCCGGCGCAGACCTTGCCGCGTGCCGCAATCCGTGCGGCTTATGGCGAGATCACCGATTTTGTCGCACCCTTCGACGATCATCCCGTCTCGCACGGCCTGCCGGCTGCGGCGGTGACGGATGACACCGAACAGGCGCTGTTGCTGGCCGGGCTGCTGATTGCGGGCGGCGGGCGGCTGGATGAGAAGGCCTGGGCCAATGCCCTGATCGGCTGGGAGGCGGATGTGCGCGGCCGCGGCTTGCGCGATCTGCTCGGCCCGTCATCGAAGCGCGCCCTGGAGGCGCTTCTGGCCGGCACCCCGGCCAGCGAGACCGGGTTGGCCGGCACCACCAATGGCGCGGCGATGCGGATCGCCCCGGTGGGCATCGCCACGCCGCCGGGCGATCTGCCCGCACTGGTTGCCGCCGTGCAGGCCGCCTGCCGCGTGACCCATGCCACGCGTGAGGCGATTGCGGCGGCGGCGGCAGTGGCGGCGGTGATCTCGCAGGGCATCGACGGGGCTGATTTCGAGGCCACCCTGCCTCTGGCGCTGGAGGCGGCGCGGCTTGGGTCCGCCCTTGGCGCCCCGGCCGGTGAGGCGGATATGGCCGGGCGGATCGAGGCCGCACTGCAGGCCGCGACCGATGCCGATGCTCTGGCCGCCGCCATCGGCACCTCGGTCGCCAGCCGCGAATCCGTGGCGGCGGCCTTCGGCGTGGTGCGGCTGGCGGGGGGCGATGCGTGGAAGGCCGCGCGGATCGCCGCGAACATCGGCGATGACACCGACACCATCGGCGCGATTGCCGGGGCCATGGCGGGGGCCTGTCGCGGCTATGCGGCATTGCCACAGGACAAGGTGGCGCAGGTTCTTTCGGTGAACGGGCTGGATCTTGCGCCCACGGTGACGGGGCTTCTTGCGCTGCGGGGGACAGCATGACCCGGCTGGTGCAATTGTCCGGCGTCTGCGCCGATCTGGTCTATCGGGTCGAGGCCGTGCCGGCCCCCGGCTCGGATGCCGTGGTGCGCGGTGCGGCGCTGATGACCGCAGGCGGCGGGTTCAACGCCATGGTTGCCGCCCGCCGTGCCGGATTGCCGGTCGCCTATGCCGGCACGCTTGGCACCGGCCCTTTGGCCGATGTCTGCGCCGCCGGACTGGCGGGGCAGGGGATCGAGACGCTGCGCCCCCGCAAGGCGGGCATGGATCAGGGCTGCTGCACCGTGCTGGTCGATGCCACGGGCGAGCGCACCTTCATCGCCAGCGAAGGCGCGGACGGAGAGGTTTCGGACGCCGATCTTGCCGGGCTGCACTTGCCGACAGAGGACTGGCTGCTGATCTCGGGCTATTGCCTGACCTATGCCGGCAGCCGCGCGGCGCTGACCCGCTGGCTGCAGCGGCATCGCGGGCTGAACCTGCTTTTCGATCCTTGCCCGCAAGTGGCCCTGATCCCGCCCGAGACGCTGGCAGCGGTGATGCGGGCTGCCGCCTGGGTCTCGGCCAACGCGACGGAGGCCGCCTTCCTGACCGGCCTGTCCGACCCCGCCGAAGCAGCCGAGGCGCTGGCAAGGGGCCGCAAGGGTGCGCTGGTGCGCAGCGGCGGGAAGGGGTGCCACCTTGCGCTGCCCGGCCATCCGGCGCGGCACATCCCGCCGCATCGCGTCGATGCCATCGACACCAATGGTGCCGGCGATTGCCATACCGGCTATTTCCTTGCGCTTCTGGCGCGCGGGACGCCGCCTGACCGCGCCGCAAGGCTGGCGAACATCGCCGCCGCCCTTTCGACAACGACAGAAGGGCCGGCCACGGCCCCGGACCTGAGCAGCGTGCTGGCCGCAGCCGCTTTATCACCCAACACCACCGGAGGAACTCCATGAACCGCTTGCTGATGACGTCCGCCCTTGCCCTGCTGGCCGGCATGGCCGGTGCCGACGAGATCCGCGTCCTGAACTGGCAGGGCTATGGCACCGACCTCGACTGGTCGCTGAAGGCTTTCACCGAGGCGACGGGGCACACCGTCGTCCACGAATATTTCACCTCCGAGCAGGAGATGCTGACAAAGCTGCGCACCAATCCGGGCGCCTATGACGTGGTGATGATCAACTCGGCCTATCTGCCGCAGGCGCAAGGCGAAGGGCTGATCGACGCCATCGACGCCGCCAAGGTGCCGAACCTGCCCGATCTGGACCCCGCCCTGACCGGCAATGCCGAGCTGAACCCCGCCGGTGCCCTGCATGGCGTGCCCTGGACCTGGGGCGTGACCGCGCTGGCGGTGAACGGGACGGAAGTCTCGCCGGTGCCGACCTCGATCAACGCGCTGTGGGACCCGGCCTTCAAGGGCAAGGTCTCGATCCGCGACGACGGGCTGGAGGCGGTTCAGCTGGGCGCCCTTGCCACCGGGCAGAACATCAACGAGATCAATGACCTGGAGGTGATCAAGGCCAAGCTGGTAGAGCTTTTGCCCCAGATCACCACCTTCTGGTCCAGCGAGAACGACTGGAACCAGTTCATGGCGGCGGGCGAATTCACCGTGGCAACCTACTGGTCCGGTTCGGCCTCGCGCTCCATTGCCGCCGGCCTGCCGGTGGCCTTCGTCATCCCCGAAGAGGGGGCGATCGGCTGGCTTGACAGCCTGACCGTGCCCACGACCTCGACCCACAAGGACGCGGCCTATGCTTTCATCGACTGGATGGTCGATCCCGATTTCTATGTGAAATGGGAAGCCGAGGGCGCGCCGGCCACGTCGAACACCAAGGCGGCGGCGGCCCTGCCGGAAACCAGCTTCAACCGCACGGTTCTGGGCGATCCGGCCGTGGTGGCGCGGGTGCAGTTCATGAAGCCGGTCTCGGATGCCGACCGCGAGACCTATCTGAAGCTGTGGCAGGACCTGAAGGCGCAACAGTGATCGGGCGCGATGCGACAAGGGCGGCGGCACTGCTGTCGCCCGCCTATCTGTGGCTGACGGTGGCGGTCTTCCTGCCGCTGTCGGCCATGGCCTTTTTCAGCCTGCTGACCGATCTGCCGGGGCAGGGCCGCGACTGGTCCTTTACCCTGTCGAACTACGCCGCCTTCTTCGAGACCCCGACCTATGCGCTGCTGTTGTGGAAGTCGCTGAAGCTGGGGCTGACCGTCACCGCGCTGTGCCTTCTGATTGGCTTTCCCGCCGCCCTTGTGCTGGCGAAATCCATCAAGGGCCGCACGCGCGAGGCGATGTTTCTTCTGGTCATCCTGCCGTTCTGGTCGAACTCGCTCGTGCGGATCTTCTCCTGGGCCATCGTGTTGCGCGGCAATGGCGTGCTTGACCTTGGCCTTTCGGCCCTCCTGCCCGGAGAGGTGAAACTGGGCCTGATGTTCAGCCAGTCCGCCATCACCATCGGGCTTGTGCATTCCTACCTGCCCTATGTCATCCTGACCGCCTATCTGGCGCTGCAGGCCATCGACGACAGCCTGATCGAGGCGGCGCGCTCGCTAGGGGCGCCCAAACGCACCATTCTTTTCCGCCTGCTGATCCCGCTGGCCGCCCCCGGGCTGATCGCCGGCGCGGTGCTGGTCTTCGTTCCGGTGGTCGGTTCGTTCATGGAGCCGCGCATCCTTGGCGGCAAGGTCGGCACCTATTACGGCACCGCGATCGAGGACCAGTTCGTCGCCGTCTTCAACTGGCCGCTTGGCGCCGCCTTGTCCTTCATCCTTTTGGCGGTTGTGCTGCTGATCCTCGGCCTCGCCTCTCCCATGCTGCGGAGGGCGCGGATATGACCCTCCACCGCCTTGGCCGCGCCTATCTGGCGCTGATCCTCATCTTCCTTTACGTGCCGATCCTTGTCATGGCGCTGATGTCCTTCAACGCCTCGCAATTCTACAGCTTCCCGTTCGAGTTCAGCACCGTCTGGTATGCCAAACTGGCCGGCAATGCCGAGATCCTTGCCGCTGCCGGCCGCTCGGTCTGGATTGCCTGCGTGGTGACGCTGATCGCGACCACCTTGGGAACAATGGCCGCCATCGCCTTGTTCCGGCATGATTTTCCGGGCAAGACCGTGTTGCGCGTGCTGCTGTTCCCGCCGATCGCGATCCCCTGGCTGATCACCGGCACCGCGATGCTGATCTTCTTCTTCGGCATCGGCCTTGGGCGGGGCACGCCTTCGGTCATCCTGGGCCATGTCGCGCTGGCGCTGCCCTATGTCATCGTCGTGGTCACCGCCCGCCTGGCCACCTTCGACCGCACGCTGGAAGAGGCTGCCCGCTCTCTTGGGGCCCGGCCGTGGAAGGTCACCACCGCCGTGACCCTGCCCGCCATTCTGCCCGGCGTCATCGCCGGCGCCCTGTTCGCCTTTGCGGTCAGCTTCGATCAGTTCGTGGTCTCCTACTTCCTGTCGGAGCCGGGGGATTCCACGCTGCCCGTCCTGATCTACACCGCGATCCGCAAGGGATTCACCCCGGAAATCAACGCGGTATCCACCATCATCATTGCGGTTTCCATGCTGGTCATGCTGCTGGCCGCGCGCTTTGCCCGTTTCGGAGGAGAAGACTGATGGCCGAGATCCGGGTTGAGGGGCTGGTCAAGACCTATGGCGCCGCCCGCGCGCTGGACGATGTGACGCTGACCTTCCCGGACGGCGGCTTCTTCGGGCTTCTGGGGCCGTCGGGGTCTGGCAAGACCACGCTTCTGCGGGCCATCGCGGGCTTTGTCCGCCCCGACCGCGGGCGGGTCCATATCGGCGACCGCGATGTCACCACCGTCGCCGTCGAGGATCGCCAGATCGGCATGGTGTTCCAGAACTACGCGCTTTTCCCCAATATGACCGTGGCCGAGAACGTGGCCTTCGGACTGGCCGTCCGGGGTGCCTCGCGGGCGGAACAGGCCGCGCGGGTGGCCGAGGCGCTGGACCTGGTCCAGCTTGGCGCCTTTGCCGCGCGCAAGCCCTCGCAACTGTCCGGCGGACAGCGCCAGCGGGTCGCCATGGCCCGCGCCATCGCCCCCCGTCCAAGGCTGCTTCTGCTCGACGAGCCGCTCTCGGCACTGGACAAGGCGCTGCGCGTGGACATGCAGATCGAGTTGAAGCGCATTCAGCGCGAGGTCGGGATCACCACGATCTTCGTCACCCACGATCAGGAAGAGGCGCTGTCGCTCTCCGACAGCATCGGCATCCTGAAGGACGGCCGCCTGATCCGCCACGGCCCCCCGCGCGAGGTCTATCATTCCCCCGGCGACGCCTTCACCGCCCGCTTCCTGGGCGAGGCCAATATCCTGACAGGCAGCGTTGAATCCGGTGGGCTGCGCCTGCCCGATGGTGCCCTTGTCCCTGGCCACACCCCGCAGATCGCCGTCCGGCCCGAGGCCCTGCGACTGTCGCTTTCGCCCGCGCCCGGCGCGCTGAAGGCGCGCATCACCAGCCGGGTCTTTGGCGGGGCGATGGGCACCGTGGTGCTGGACTGGCAGGGCCAGACCCTTAAGGCCACCGGCCGCGATGCCGATTTCGCGGCCCTGCCCGAGACGGGCGAGGTCTGGGTCGGCTGGCCGGCGGATCAGGCGCTGCCGCTGGCCTGAGCGGGCGTCAGAACAGGTTCAGTTCGCGCAACAGGCCCGGCCAGGCCGCAAGCCGGGCCTTCGCCGTTTCCGGGCTCTGCGCCGCGACCGCATGGATCAGCACGCTGAGAAGCGAGACCAGCGGACCCGAGCTTTCGACATAGGCCCGGACCTCGTTCACCACGAAGAAGACAAAGGGCGTATGGGCGGCGGCCCAGGTGTTCAGCTCTTCGGTGATGACCACCACCGCCATGCCGCTGCGGCGCGCCAGCCGCACGATCGCCTCGGCCTCGCGCGCATAGGGCACGGTATCGATCAGGATCAGGCAGTCTTGCGCGGCAGGGGCGGTGATCCATTCGGCCAGTCCCGATTCATGCGCGGCCAGAAAGCGGACGCCGGGCCGGATGATTGCCAGCCGGCGCGAGAAATCTTCGGCGGCCCCCTTCACGGTCTGGAAGCCGGTCACGAAGACCTCGTCTGCGGCATGGATCGCCGCCACCGCCTCTTGCCATTCCGGCCGCGCGATCTGGTTGCCGATGGCCAGCACCGCCTCGGCATCGCGGCGGATCAGGGTGCCAAGCTCGCTGTCCATCAGCCGCAGATACAGATCGCTGCCCCCCAGCCGGGCCGAGGCGCCATCCCGCAGATCCTCTTTCAGCGCGGTGATGCCCTTGTAACCAAGCCGGCGCAGAAAGCGGCTGACGGTGATTTCGCTCAGCCCGGTCTTGGCCGCGATGGTGGCGCCGGTCTCCATCGCCAGCGCCGCCTCGTTCAGGCGCAACCACTGGGCCAGCACGGTCTCGGACCGGGTCAACACGCCGTCAACGGCATTGATCCTGACGGCGAGGGGCGAGAGTTCGGGCGCTTTCAGATTGTCAATCATGTTATCCGTTGATTCATTGCCAACAGATGGTAGCATTCTGTCATCGAATGACAAGAATCGGCATAAGCCGTGGCACCAACAGGAGATACCGATGATGAAGGCGATGATCTACGCTTTGCCGCTGGCCCTGTCCGCAGGCACGCTTCAGGCCGAGGGCACGCTGGCCCTGTACAACTGGGGCGACTACATCAACCCCGAAATCCTGACCAAGTTCACCGAGGAAACCGGCATCGCCGTCACGCTGGACACCTATTCCTCGAACGAAGAGATGCTGGCCAAGATCCAGGCCGGGGCGACGGGGTATGACATCGTATTCCCCTCGGTCTGGATGCAGGACGTGATGCTGAAGCTGGACCTTCTGCAGCAGACCGACATCAACCAGGACCCGGCTTTCGTCAATATCGACAAGGCGTTCCTGCGGTCGAAGGAAGACCCCGAGTCCGCCTATTGCCTGCCCTATGCCTGGGGCACTGTCGGCATCTTCTACAACGAGGACATCACCGGCCCGATCACGGGCTGGACGGATTTCTTCCAGATCCCGGAAAAGACCGGCGGCAAGATCACCATGCTTGACGACATGCGCGAGGTGATGTCGGTCGGGCTGATCATGACGGGCCACGACATCAACTCGACGGACCCCGACGAAGTGGCGGAGGCTGCGGCCTATATCTCCGAACGCAAGAAGCACCTGACCGCCTTCACCTATGAGATCCACCCGCTCCTGTTGTCGGGCGATCTTGTGGCGGCGCATGGGTTCGTCGGTGGCATGATGTTCTATCAGGACAAGCCCAACATGAAATACGTGATCCCGGCCGATGGCGGCACCATGTATCAGGAAAACGTCTGCGTTCTGAAGACGGCCCCCAACAAGGAGGCCGCGCAGAAGTTCCTGCAATTCTACCTGCGCCCCGACATCGCCGCCCTGAACGTCGCACAGCAGTTCAACGGCACGCCCAACACCCCCGCGAACGAGCTGACCCCCGAAGCGATCCGCACCAACCCCAACATCAACGTCTCGGCCGAGACGCGGGAGCGGCTGCAGATCCTTGAGGATCTGGGGGCGGCGATGAAGCTCTACGACCGGGCCTGGAACGCAATCCGCACGGCGCAATGACCGGCCACGGCAAGGGGCGCAGCATGGCACCGCTTCTGCAGATCACGTCGGCGCGGCGCAGCTTCACCACGCCCGAGGGCAGCAGCTTTGCTGCCCTCGACGGGGTGGACCTGACGGTGGCCGAGGGCGAATTCGTCACCCTCCTCGGCCCCTCGGGCTGTGGCAAGACCACGCTTCTGCGTGCGATTGCCGGCTTCGAGCAGATCGACAGCGGCGCGATCCGGCTGGACGGTGCCGACCTGACGGCGCTGCCGCCGTACCGGCGCCCCGTCAATACCGTGTTCCAGTCCTATGCGCTGTTCCCGCACATGACGGTCGCCCGCAACGTCGGCTATGCGCTTGAGGTCGCCGGCGTGCCTGGGGCCGAGCGCGTGGCGGCGGTGGCCGAGGCACTGGCCAAGGTCGGCCTGTCCGACTTCGGCGCGCGCCGGCCCTCGCAGCTCTCGGGCGGGCAGCGGCAAAGGGTGGCGCTGGCCCGCGCGATCATCGCAAGGCCGCGGCTTCTGCTGCTGGACGAGCCGCTTTCCGCGCTGGACCGCAACCTGCGCCAGCAGATGCAGTTCGAACTGAAGGACCTGCAGCACCGGCTGGGCATCGCCTTCGTCTTCGTCACCCACGACCAGGAAGAGGCGCTGACGATGTCGGACCGGGTGGTCGTCATGCGCGCCGGCCGGATCGAGCAGATCGGCACCCCGCGCGCGATCTACCGCCATCCCGGCAACCGCTTTGTCGCCGGGTTCATCGGCGAGACCAACCTGATCCCCGCCCGCCTTTTGCGCCATGAGGGCGACCGGGCCGAGATCGCCATGGCCGGGCTGACGCTTTCGGTGCCTGCCGCAGAGGTGGCCCCGGGCACCGAAGAGGTGCTGGCGGTGGTCCGTCCCGGCGACTTTGCGCTGGCGGCGGGCGGCATCCCCGGCACCGTCGCACGCGCCGCCTACATGGGCGCCGATCTGCACCTGAAGGTCGTCACCGATCAGGGCGACGAGATCGGCGTCATCGCCCGCGACAGCGCCGCCGCCCCGGCCGAGGGGGCCCGTGTCCACCTTGCCCCCGATCCCGACCGCGTGCATCTGATCGGGGCGGCCCCATGACCCGCCGCCCGCACCTGCGTCTTCTTGGCCTTCTGGCGCCGGGGTCGTTGTTCCTTGGCATCTTCTTCCTGATCCCGCTGGGGATCATCCTGATCTATTCCTTCCTGACGCCGGGCCTTTACGGCGGCGTCGAATGGGCCTTCTACCACTGGAACTACGGCCGCATCTTCGGCTGGGCCGACGGCATCATGGAGATTTTCGAGCCGGTCTACCTTTGGATCATCGGCCGCTCGCTGCTCTATGCGCTTCTGACAGTGGCGATCAGCCTGACCCTGTGTTACCCGGCGGCCTTCTGGGTGGCGGGCCTGCCGGGGCGCTGGCGGCTGGTCTTCATGCTGCTGATCGCGCTGCCGTTCTTCGCCAGCATGATCGTGCGGCTTTACGCCTGGCTTCTGATCCTGAAGCCCTCGGGTCTTCTGAACACCGCGCTGATGGCGGCGGGGCTGATCTCGCAGCCGCTGGAGATCCTTTATACCCCCGTCGCCGTCATCCTCGGCATGGTCTATATCTCGTTGCCCTTCATGTTCCTGCCGCTCTTCTCGGCCATCGACAACCTTGACCGCGGGCTGATCGAGGCATCGGGCGACCTTGGCGCCCGGCCCTGGCAGACCTTCCTGAAGGTCACGCTGCCGATGACGGTGCCCGGCATCATCTCGGGCGCGGTGATCGTGTTCATCCCCTCGGTCGGCAATTTCATCGTGCCCGATGTGCTGGGCGGCGCGAAGGGGCTGATGACCGGCAACCTGATCGAGCAGCAGTTCCTTTCGTCGCGCAACTGGCCCTTCGGCTCGGCGCTGGCGATGGTGGTGATGAGCATCGTTCTGGTCGTGCTGGCGGTCTTCAGCGCCAGGGCGCGCAAGGCGGGGGGCGTATCATGAAACGGCTGCCGCTGACCGCCTATTCGGTGGTGTTCTTCGCCTTCCTTTACGCGCCCCTCTTCGTGATCGTCGGCTATTCCTTCAACTCCAACCCGGTCAACATGCTGATCTGGGAGGGCTTCACGCTGGACTGGTACAAGGGCCTTCTGGGCCTGGGCGAGCGTTCGATGGACCCCGCAAAGACCCAGATCTACATTGAAAGCACGCCGCAACTGATTGCTGCGCTGAAGAATTCCCTGATCGTCGCCTTTTCGACCACGCTGATCTCGCTGGCCCTTGGCAGCACCATTGCCCTTGGCCTGCGCCGCCATTTCCGCGGCCGCGCCCTTTATCGCGCGGGGATGCACCTGCCGATGATGATGCCTGACATCGTGCTTGGCATCGCCCTTCTGGTGTTCTTCTCGACCATCGGGCTGCGGCTGTCGCTGATGACGGTGATCATCGGCCAATGCACCTTCCTGACCACGGTGGTCTTTCTGGTGGTGCAGGCGCGGCTGGCGGGTCTGGACCCCGCGCTTGAAGAAGCCTCGGCCGATCTGGGTGCGGCCGGCTTTGCCACCTTCCGCAAGGTGACGCTGCCGCAACTGGCGCCGGGGCTGATCGGCGGGGGGCTTTTGTCCTTCATCATCTCGATGGATGATCTGGTCATCACCTATTTCATCTCGGGCACCGGATCGCAGACCCTGCCGGTCTATATCTTCGGCATGATCCGCCGCGGCGTGAAGCCCGAGATCAATGCCATCGCCACGCTTATCATCCTTGCTTCCCTTGTCGCGGCCGTGCTTGGCATATGGCTGTCGGCTCGGCTCAACCGGAATGTGAAATGACTGTGAAACCACGCGCCCGCGACCTTGGACTTCCCTTTCCCGGCACGCCCGGGCCGCTGAATGCCATCACCGATGTGCCGGGGGTCGAGGTCGGGTTCTGCACCCTGAACGATCCTGCCAACGGCGTGCGCACCGGCGTCACCGCCATCCTGCCGCGCGGCAAGGGCGCCGAGGCGATCCCGGTCTGGGCCGGCCATTACGCGCTGAACGGCAATGGCGAGATGACGGGGACGCATTGGATCGACGATGCCGGCTATTTCCTTGGCCCGGTGATGATTTCGAACACCCATGCCATCGGGGCCTGCCACACCGGCGCGGTGCAATGGATGATCGAGACCTATCAGGACTATTTCAAAGGCGTGGCCTGGGCCATGCCGGTTGTGGCCGAGACCTATGACGGCCTTCTGAACGACATCAACAAGCTGTCGGTCACGCCAGACCACGCCCGCGCGGCCCTTGCCGCGGCCAGCGGGGGGCCTGTCGGCGAAGGATCGACCGGCGGGGGCAACGGGATGATCGCCTATGAGTTCAAGGGCGGCACCGGCACCGCCTCGCGCCGGGTCGCTCTGGGCGGCGACTACACGGTCGCAGCACTGGTGCAGGCGAATTTCGGCATCCGGCCATGGCTGACCATCCTTGGCCGCCCGGTGGGCGAGATGATGCCCGAGGACCGCATCATCGAGGAAGAGACCGGCTCGATCATCGTCGTCATCGCCACCGATGCGCCGCTGTCGCCGATCAGCCTGCGGGCGCTGGCCAAGCGTGCCGCCATCGGCATCGGCCGGTCCGGCACGGTGGGGGGCAACAGTTCGGGCGACATCTTCATGGCGTTTTCCACCGCCAACCCCCTGCCGATGGCTGCGCGGCAAGACCTGACCCGGACCGCGACCGAGCTGAACCCCGACCATCTGAACCCGATCTACCAGGCCGCGGTCGAGGCGGTGGACGAGGCGGTGATCAATGCCATCGTGGCCGGCGAGGACGCCCCCACGGCCCGCCCGCCCGGCCGCATCTGCAAGGCGATCGACACCGAAAGGCTGAAGGCGATCTTCGCCAGGGGCTAGGCGGTGGCCCTGTGCCTGGGCTGCAAGGACTGGCGGTGGATGACGAATTCGTCAGATCGCCGTTTTCTGCCGCAA
Source organism: uncultured Paracoccaceae bacterium (assembly GCA_934500835.1). Taxonomy (GTDB): domain Bacteria; phylum Pseudomonadota; class Alphaproteobacteria; order Rhodobacterales; family Rhodobacteraceae; genus Pseudogemmobacter. The sequence goes on from CAKSTR010000002.1 coordinate 39,656, forward strand.
AAATGCCCGGCAACTTCTTGAATCGGCGCTCCGATACGGTTCATAAGCGATTCAGGATTCACCGAGGCGCCGAACAGGACGATGAACCGCCGTTTGCGGTGCCGTCCGTTCTGCGTCCGCCGGTCGGGTCCCAGGCGGGACTCCCATCGCGAAAGGTGCCACGACGCAGCAATGATTGAAGAGAATCTGCTCCTCATCCTCGCCGCCCTGCCGTTCCTTGCGGCCGTCGTCGCCAGTACGCTTTCCGCGACGGCGCACAGCGCCGCGGCCTGGGTCTCGGGGCTGCTTCTCGGCTGCGGCATCCTGATCCTTGGCGTCCTGCACGGCCCCATCGCCGCGGGCGAGGTGGTGCGGGGCACGATCCGCTGGCTGCCCTCGCTGGGGCTGAACCTGACCTTCCGCATGGACGGCTTTGTCTGGCTTTTCGTCACGCTGGTCTTCGGCATCGGCATCCTGGTGCTGATCTACGCCCGCTACTACCTGTCGAAGACCGATCCGGTGCCGCGCTTCTACGCGTTCCTCATGGCCTTCACCGGGGCGATGGTCGGAATGCTGATGTCGGGCAACATCATCATGCTGGTGGTGTTCTGGGAGCTGACCTCGGTGCTTTCGTTCCTGCTGGTGGGCTACTGGCATCAGGGGCAGGCGGCGCGCGACGGGGCGCGGATGGCGCTGATCGTGACCGGGGCCGGGGGCTTGTGCCTTTTGCTGGCGATGCTTCTGCTGGGGCAGATCGTCGGCAGCTACGATCTGGATCAGGTGCTGGACTCGGGCGATCTGGTGCGGGCCGACCCGATGTATCCGCTGATCCTTGGCCTGTTCCTTCTGGGCTGCTTCACCAAATCGGCGCAGATGCCGTTCCATTTCTGGCTGCCGGGCGCCATGGCGGCGCCCACGCCGGTTTCGGCCTTCCTGCATTCTGCGACCATGGTAAAGGCGGGGGTGTTCCTGCTGATCCGCTTCTCGCCCGTCCTTGGCCAGACCGAGCTGTGGTTCTTCACCGTCACCGGCGTCGGGATGCTGACGCTGCTGCTGGGGTCGATGATCGCGCTGTTCCGGCATGACCTGAAGGGGCTACTGGCCTATTCCACCATCAGCCATCTGGGCCTGATCACCGCGCTTGCCGGGATCGGCAGCACCGGCGCCATCCTTGCCGCGATCTTCCACATCGTGAACCACGCGGTGTTCAAGGCCTCGCTCTTCATGGCCGCCGGGATCATAGATCATGAGACCGGAACCCGCGACATGCGCCGCCTGTCGGGGCTGATGCGCTTCATGCCGATCACCGGCACGCTGGCCATCGTCGCCGCCGCCGCCATGGCAGGGGTGCCGCTCCTGAACGGGTTCCTGTCGAAAGAGATGTTCTTTGCCGAGGCCGCCGATTGGCACAACGGCACCTGGCTGGACAATTCGCTGGCGACCTTCGCCACGCTGGCCGGGGTCTTTGCAGTGGCCTATTCGCTGCGCTTCATCGCCACGGTGTTCTTCGGCCCGCCCCCCCGTGACCTGCCGAAAACCCCGCATGAGCCGGTGGCCTGGATGCGCCGCCCGGTCGAGGCGCTGGTGCTGACCTGCCTGGTCGTCGGCATCCTGCCCGGTGTCACCCTCGGCTCCTCGTTGAACCTGGCGCTGCGATCGGTGATGGGGCCGGACCTGCCGTATATCAACATCGCGATCTGGCACGGATTCGAACTGCCCCTGATGATGAGCATCGTCGCCCTTGTCGGCGGCGCCGTGCTGTATCTGGTCTTCGGCGGCCGCATCGCCACCGGCCCGGAAGGCCCGCCGCTGATCTACCGCTTCCGGGCGCAGCGGGCGTTCGAGCGGGCGCTTCTGACCTTCACCTGGGTATTGCCCCGCCGCCTTTACCGGCTTGCCGGGACCGAGGCCCTGCAGCCGCAGCTGCGCCTTGTGGTTCTGCTGGCCTTCTCGGCCGGGGTGGTCACGCTTTGGGGGGCGCTGCAGATGGCGCCAAAGCCGGTGGGCAACGCGCTGCACCCGGCCTTTGCGCTGATGTGGCTGGCCGGGGCCGCCTGCGCCGTCGGTGCGGCCTGGCTGGCCAAGTATCACCGCTTTGCCGCGCTGGTCCTTCTGGGCGGGGCCGGGGCGATCACCTGCCTGACCTTCGCCTGGCTCTCGGCCCCTGACCTTGCGGTGACGCAGCTCCTGGTCGAGATCGTGACCACGGTGCTTTTGCTTCTTGGCCTGCGCTGGATGCCGAAGCGGCTGGAGGAGATCGCCGAGGACAAGCTGATGCCCGCCCGCCTGCGCCGCCTGCGCGATCTGGTCATCGCGCTGGCCAGCGGTGCCGGCCTTGCTGCGGTGGCCTATGTGATGATGACCCGCCCGCCGGTGGTGAACAGCGTCGGCGACTGGTTCCTGCGCAACGCCTACAAGGAGGGCGGCGGCACCAATGTGGTGAACGTGATCCTGGTCGATTTCCGCGCCTTCGACACCTTTGGCGAGATCACCGTTCTCGCCATCGTCGGCATCACCGTCTACGCCCTTCTGCGCCGCTTCCGCCCCGCCCCCGAAAGCGTGGTGGACCCGCAGGACCGCGATGCCTCCGAGACCGAGGAACTGGCCGAATCCTTCCTCGTGCCCTCGGTCATCATGCGCTGGATGTTCCCGGCCCTGATCGTCATGGCGGCCTATCTTTTCGTGCGCGGGCACGATCTGCCGGGCGGCGGCTTCTCGGCCGGGGTGACGCTGTCGATCGCCTTCCTTCTGCAATATCTGGCGCATGACGTCCGCTGGATCGAGGCGCGGCTGACCGTGCTGCCGATCCGCTGGATGGGGGTCGGCCTGTTGATCGCGGGGCTGTCCGGGGTAGGGGCCTTCCTCTTCGACTATCCGTTCCTGACGGCCCATGCCCAATATATCGAGGTGCCGCTGATCGGCGAGGTGCCGGCCGCGACCGCGATGGTCTTCGACCTTGGCGTCTTCGCCCTTGTCGTCGGTGCCATCGTGCTGATGCTGGTCGCCCTTGCGCACCAGGCGCTGCGCATCGCCCGCCTGCAGGAGCGGGAGGCCGCCGCCCGCCCGCCCGAACGGCTTGCCGCCAAACTGGCCGAGAAGATGGGGGCGAACTGATGGAGATGGTGCTGTCCGCCGCCATCGGTATCCTTGCCGCCTCGGGCATCTGGCTCTTGCTGCGGCCGCGCACCTTTCAGGTGATCGTCGGCTTGTGCCTTCTGTCCTATGCGGTCAACCTCTTCATCTTCGCGATGGGGCGGCTGGCCATCGGCTCCCCGCCGGTGATGCCGCGCGGCGGTTTCGTCAATCCCGCCGCCTATACGGATCCGGTGCCGCAGGCGCTGGTGCTGACGGCCATCGTGATCAGCTTTGCCACCACAGCCCTGTTCCTTGTGGTGCTGATCGTCTCGCGCGGGCTGACCGGCACCGATCATGTCGACGGCGAGGAGCGCGCGCCGTGAACTTCGTTCCCGAACACCTGATCATCGCGCCGATCCTGATCCCGTTCTTTGCGGGCGCACTTCTGCTGATCTATGCCGACCGCCAGCGCCAGATGAAGCTGGGCATCAGCCTCGTCTCGGTCATCGCCTCGCTGGTCGCCGCGGTCGAGCTTCTGATCCGCTCCAAGGGCGACGGGATGTTCGGCGGGAATGACATTTCGTTCTATCTGCTGGGGGACTGGGCCTCTCCCTTCGGCATCGCCCTGGTGGTGGACCGGCTGGCGGCGATGATGCTGGTGCTGACCGGGCTTCTGGCGCTGCCCGCGCTGATCTATTCCGCCGCCGGGTGGCAGCGGCAGGGCCAGCATTTCCACGCCATGTTCCAGTTCCTTCTGATGGGGCTGAACGGGGCCTTCCTGACCGGAGACCTCTTCAACCTCTTCGTTTTCTTCGAGGTTCTGCTGGCCGCCTCCTACGGGTTGTTGCTGCATGGCGGCGGGCAACTTCGTGTCCGTGCGGGGCTGCATTACATCGCGATCAACCTGACCGCCTCGCTTCTGTTCCTTGTCGGGGTGTCAATGGTCTACGGGGCCACCGGCACGCTGAACATGGCGCATCTGTCGGTGCTGGTGCCGGCGCTGGAAGACCAGCCGCGGGTGCTGTTCCACGCCGGGGCCGCGATCATGGGCGTGGCCTTCCTGATCAAGGCCGGGATCTGGCCGCTGTCGTTCTGGCTTCCCACCGCCTATATGGCCGGGGCCGCACCCGTGGCCGCGGTCTTTGCCATCATGACCAAGGTCGGGGTCTACGTCATCCTGCGGCTGTCGATGCTGCTCTTCGGCGCAGAGGCCGGGGCCTCCGCCCGGTTCGGGGCCGAGGTGCTGATGCTGGGCGGCATGGCCACCGTGGCTTTCGGCTTCCTTGGCGTCCTGGCCTCGCAGGGGCTGGGACGGATGGCGGCGCATCTGGTGCTGGTGTCCTCGGGGACCGTGCTGGCCGCGACCGGCTTCGTGGTTGCCGGTGCCAGCCCGCAGATCCTTGCCGGGGCGCTGTTCTACCTGCTCGGCTCCACCCTTGCCACCAGCGCGCTGTTCCTGTTGATCGAACCGATGAGCCGGGAAGAGGGCGGCATCGCGGCCCTTCTGGCGCTGACCGCCGACGCCTATGGTCTGGATGAGCGCGAAGAGGACCGCCAGCCCGAGGTGGGGATCGCCATTCCCGCCACGCTGACCGTGCTGGGGCTGTGTTTTGGCGTCTTTGCCATGGCGCTTGCCGGCATGCCGCCGTTGCCGGGGTTCATCGGCAAGTTCGGCATCCTGCGCGGACTTCTGGACTCCACCCCGATCAGCCCGGTCATGGCCTGGGCCTTCGTGATCCTGCTTCTGCTTGCGGGGTTCGCCACGCTGATCGGCCTTGTCCGGGTCGGCATCCAGACCTTCTGGGCTGCCGAAGGCCCGCCGCCGCGCGTCTTCGCGCTGGAATTCGCGCCGGTGCTGACGCTGGTGGTGCTCTTGCTGGTGCTGACCGTCAAGGCCGATGTCACCATGCGCTTCATGCAGCAGACGGCCAACGCGCTTTTGCAACCGGCGATCTATGCCCAGGGCGTCCTTGGCGCCCCCCGCGCGGCGGAGAACGGCGATGCCGAACCCATCGATCAGGCGGGGGCCGGCCCATGAGACGGCTGATCCCGCATCCCCTTCTGTCGCTGGCGCTGGTTCTGGTCTGGCTGTTGCTGAACAGCTTCTCGCCCGGCCATCTGCTGCTTGGCACCGTGGTTGCCCTGTTCGCCGGCTGGGTCTTCGCGCGGATCGAGCCCGAGACCCCGCGCATCCGCGCCTATCTGCCGCTGATCCGGCTGGCGGCGCTGGTGGGCCTCGACATCATCCGCTCGAACTGGGCGGTGGCGGCGCTGACGCTGACCAACGGCCGGCACGGCGCGCGGCGTTCGGCCTTCGTCGAGATCCCGCTGACCCTGCGCGACCCTGTCGGGCTGTCGCTTCTGTCGATGATCGTCACCGCCACGCCGGGCACCGCCTGGCTGGACTATGATGCCGGGACAGGGGTGCTGCTTTTGCATGTCTTCGACATGATCGAGGCCGACGACTGGCCCGCCCTGATCCGCGACCGCTATGAAGCCCGCCTGCTGGAGGCCTTTTCCCAATGACAAGCGCCACCCTGCTCTGGCTTGCCCTGACCTATGCCCAGATCGCCCTTGCCATCGCCGGCGTCCTTGCCACGCTGCGCATCCTGAAGGGACCGCGGGCACAGGACAGGGTGCTGGCGCTGGATTGCCTCTATGTCACCACGATGCTGCTGTTCTTCGTCACCGGGATGCGGCTGGGCACGCCCTTCTTCTTCGAGGCCTCGCTGGTCATCGCTATCGGCGGCTTCGTCTCGACCCTGGCACTGGCCAAGTTCCTTCTGCGCGGCGAGGTGATCGAATGACCCCCCTGGACGGACTGCCGCTGTGGCTGGCGGCGCCGGTGGCGCTGCTGCTGGTGATCGGAAGCACGCTGACAATGCTGGGGGCCTTCGGGCTTTTCCACCTGAAAAGCTTCTATGACCGCCTGCACGCGCCCACCCTTGGCACCAGCTGGGGCACCGCCGCCATCCTTCTCGCCTCGATCTGCGCCTATTCCTGGGTGCAGGAGCGGCTGGTGGTGCATGAGATCGTCGTCGGCATCTGCGTCATGGTGACGACGCCGGTCACGACGATGCTTCTGAGCCGCGCGGCGTTGCACCGTGACCGCAAGGAGGGCGCTGCGGGCGTGCCGCCGTCGCGCCGCGCCCGGAACACCCCGACCCCCGGGGCGTGATCAGGCGGCGGGGGCGGGATCTGCCGTCACGCCGGTGGCGGTGCCGTGCTGGCGCGCAGGATCAACTCGACCGGCAGGATCAGGTCATCGCCGTCATCCGGCTCTCCGGCCAGCCGGCGCAGCAGGCGTTCGGCGGCGGCACGGCCAAGGGCGGCGCGCGGCTGGTGGATCGTGGTCAGCGGCGGCGAGATATGGGCGATCAACTCGATATCGTCGAAGCCCACGACCGAGACATCGCCAGGCACCGTCAGCCCGTGGCGCTGCACCTCGCCCATGAAACCGCAGGCCATCTCGTCCGAGGCCAGAAAGACCGCCGTGGGCCGCGCTTCACGCGGTTGCGCCAGCCACAGGGCCGCCGCCGCCCGCCCGGACTCAAGGCCGAAATCTCCGGGGTAGATCGCCGGGTCGGCCAGCGTCAGCCCCTGCGCCGCCAGCGCCGCGCGGGTGCCGGCAAGCCGCGCCACCGCCAGAACATTGCCCTCGGGCCCGGTGACATGGCCGATCCGCCGGTGGCCAAGGCCCGCCAGATGGTCGATCGCCAGCCGAGCGGCGGCGCGGTTGTCGATCTTGACCCGCGGCGCCTTCAACCCCGGCACCCATTCGCAGGCCTCGACCAGCGGCACCCTTGCCAGCGCCTCGGCGGGCAGGGTGCTGTCGAGAACGATCAGCCCATCGGCGCGCGAGGGCTCGGCATAGGCCAGCAGGGTCTCGGGATCGCTGGTGCGGGTATCGGCCACCAGCAGGTTGTAGCCCGCCGGCCCAAGCACCGAGGCGATGCCCGAAAGAATCTGCGAGAAGAACGGGTTGGCAAGGTTCGGCACCAGGGCCACGATCCCGCCCGTCCGGCTGTGGCGCAGGTTGCGCGCCGTCAGGTTCAGCCGGTAGCCGGTGGCCTTCACCGCCGCCTCGACCGTGGCGCGGGTATCGCGTGAGACCATCCCCGGATTCGACAGCGCACGGCTGACCGTGGCGGTCGAAACCCCCGCCAGCCGCGCCACGTCACTGATCCTGGGCCTTGTCTGGCTCACCCGTTTCCCCTGTCTGCCAGCCCTATGCCACCCCTGCGGCACGAAGGCAAAGAAAGTGTATTGAAACCGATTACATAATGCGCCTATCGTAAATGCAACCGATTTCATCCGCAGAGATTCTTGGAGGAGCACATGCGGACGATCAAAGGCCCCGGCCTGTTTCTTGCCCAGTTCATCGGCGATGCCGCGCCCTTCGATTCGCTTGCCGGCATTGCGGCCTGGGCGGCGGACTGCGGCTATCGCGGGGTGCAGATGCCCACGCTGGATGCCCGCTTCATCGATCTTGCGAAGGCGGCAGGCTCAAAGACCTATTGCGATGATCTGAAGGGCACTCTCGCCGAAGCCGGGGTCGAGCTGACCGAGCTGTCGGTTCATATCCAGGGCCAGCTTGTTGCGGTTCACCCCGCCTATGACAACCTTTTTGACGCCTTCGCGCCGCAGGCGCTGCGCGGCAAACCGGCGGCGCGCAGCGAATGGGCGGCGGATCAGGTGAAACTGGCGCTGACCGCCAGCCGCAACCTTGGCCTTGATGCCATGGCGGCCTTCTCGGGCGCGCTGGCCTGGCCCTATGTCTACCCCTGGCCGCAGCGCCCCGCCGGGCTGGTGGAGGAGGCGTTCGACGAACTCGCCCGCCGCTGGCGGCCGCTTCTGGACCATGCCGAGGACTGCGGCGTCGACATTTGTTACGAGATCCACCCCGGCGAGGATCTGCATGACGGCGTCAGCTATGAGATGTTCCTGGACCGGGTGGGCAACCACGGCCGGGCCTGCATGCTTTATGACCCGTCGCACTATGTGCTGCAACATCTTGATTACCTGCACCATATCGACATCTACCACGACCGCATCCGCATGTTCCATGTCAAGGACGCCGAGCTGAACCCGACCGGGCGGCAGGGCGTCTATGGCGGCTTCCAGTCTTGGGTGAACCGGGCGGGGCGCTTCCGCAGCCCGGGCGACGGGCAGGTGGATTTCGGCGGCATCTTCTCGAAGCTGACGCAATACGGCTTTGCCGGCTGGGCGGTGGTGGAATGGGAGTGCTGCCTGAAGCACCCCGAGGATGGCGCGCGCGAAGGCGCTGCCTTTGTCGATCAACACATCATCCGCGTGACCGAGAGGGTCTTTGACGACTTCGCCGGCGCCGCGACCGATCGGGCGCAGAACCGCCGCATGCTTGGGCTGGAGGGCTGAAGGATGGAACCGATCCGGCTTGGCATGGTGGGGGGCGGGCAGGGCGCCCTGATCGGCGGCGTCCACCGGATCGCCGCGCGGATGGACGGGCAGTTCCGGCTGGTGGCCGGGGCGCTGTCCTCCAGCCCCGAGAAAGCCCGCGCCTCGGGTGCCGAACTGGGGTTGGACGCGGCGCGCAGCTACGGTGATTTCCGCGAGATGGCGCGGCGCGAGGCGCGTCGCAAGGACGGGATCGAGGCGGTGGCGATCGTCACCCCGAACCACATGCACGCAGGCCCCGCGATCGAGTTCCTGAAACGCGGCGTCCATGTCATCTGCGACAAGCCTTTGACCGCGACACTGGCCGAGGCGAAGAAGCTGGCCAAGGCCGCGCAAAGCGCCAGGGCGCTGTTCATCCTGACCCACAACTACACCGGCTACCCGCTGGTCCGGCAGGCCCGGGCGATGATCGCGGCCGGGGAGTTGGGCAATATCCGGCTGGTGCAGGTGGAATATGCGCAGGACTGGCTGACCGAGAAGGTCGAGGCTTCGGGATCGAAACAGGCCGAATGGCGCACCGATCCCGCGCGGGCCGGCGCGGGAGGGGCGCTTGGCGACATCGGCACCCATGCCTGGAATCTTGCCGCCTTCGTGTCGGGGATGGAGCCGGAGGCGATTGCCGCCGATCTGTCCAGCTTCGTGCCGGGCCGGGTGCTGGACGACAATGCCCATGTGATGCTGCGCTACGCGGGCGGGGCCAGGGGCATGCTCTGGGCCAGCCAGGTGGCGCCGGGCAACGAGAATTCGCTGCGCCTGCGCGTCTATGGCGACAAGGCCGGCATCGAATGGTCGCAGGAAGAGCCGAACCATCTGTGGTTCACCCGGCTTGGCCAGCCCAAGCAGCTTCTGACGCGCAATGGCGCGGGCAGCTGGCCGCAGGCGCAGCGGGTCTGCCGCGTGCCGGGGGGGCATCCCGAAGGCTATCTGGAGGCCTTCGCCAATATCTATGCCGAGGCCGCCCTCGCCATCCGTGCCGCCCAGGGAGGCCAGCCCGCGCCCGCCGATGTGGTCTATCCGACGCTGGCCGATGGTCTGTCGGGCCTGCGCTTCGTGGACGCCTGCGTCCGCTCCTCGCGCCGCAATGGCGCATGGGTGACGCCGTGACTCCCGCCGCGCCGGCACTTGAGCTGCGCGGGGTCCGCAAGAGTTTCGGCCCCATCGAGATCCTGCACGGGATCGACTTCGCCCTGTATCCCGGCGAGGTCCACGCCCTGATCGGTGAAAACGGCGCCGGCAAATCGACGATGATGAAGGTCCTTGGCGGCTATCTGGCGCCGACCGAAGGCCAGGTCCTGCTTGATGGCGCGCCGGCCGGCTTCCGCTCGGGTCCGGGGGCCGAGGCGCAGGGCGTGGTGGTCATCCATCAGGAGTTCAATCTGGCGCAGGATCTGACCGTTGCCGACAACATCTTTCTGGGGCGCGAGAAGGGCGGCTTCTTCCTGAACCACAAGGCGCAGCGGGCGGCGGCCAAGGCGCTGTTGGACCAGCTGGAAAGCCGCGTCGATCCCGATGCCCGCATTCGTGATCTGCCCGTCTCCGACCGGCAGATGGTCGAGATTGCCAAGGCCCTGTCCCGCAAGGCGCGGGTGCTGATCATGGACGAACCCTCGGCCGTGCTGACGCATCGCGAGGTGGAGATCCTGTTCCGCCAGATCGACCGTTTGCGCGCCGCCGGCGTGGCCTTGCTTTACACCTCGCACCGGCTGGAAGAGGTCTCGCATCTGGCCGACCGCATCACCGTGCTGCGCGACGGCACCGTCGTCCGGCAGGCGCTGCGGGGCGAGTTGACCGAAGACGGCATGGCGACCGCCATGGTCGGCCGCGACGTGACCGACATCTTCCCGCCCCGCCGGACCGACTTCGGCGAGGTGGTGCTGGAGGTCAGCGGCTTCTCGGTGCCGCCTTTGGTGCAGGACGTGTCCTTTGCCCTGCGCAAGGGCGAGGTGCTGGGCGTCTCGGGCCTTGTCGGCGCGGGGCGGACAGAACTGGCCGAGGGGCTGGTGGGCCTGCGCCCGCATTCCGGCACCATCCTGCGCCATGGGCGTCCCGAGCAGATCGCGTCGCTGGTGGCGGCGGAACGGGCCGGGCTGGCCTATCTGACCGAGGACCGCAAAGAGCGCGGGCTTCTTCTGTCCAAGACCCTGCGCGAGAACCTGACGCTGTCGACCCTGCCGCGCTTCGGCACCCCGCTGATCAGCCGCGCGAGGGAAGAGGCGGCGCTGACCGACGCCATTGCCGAGTTCGACATCCGCGCCCCGCAGCGCGAAATGGCGGTGGGGAACCTCTCGGGCGGCAATCAGCAAAAACTCTTGCTGGCCAAGACGATGCTGCCCGAACCTGAAGTGATCATCATCGACGAGCCGACCCGAGGGATCGATATCGGCACCAAGAGACAGATCTATCATTTCATCGACCGCCTCGCCCGCGAGGGCCGGAGCGTGATCGTCATCTCCTCGGACATGCCCGAAATCCTTGGCCTGTCGGACCGCGTGCTGGTCATGCGGCAGGGCCGGCTGGCCGGGGAACTGACCGGCAGCGACATCAACGAAACCGCGGTGGTTCGCCTTGTGATGGGCACGACCGAAGCCGAAGTGACCGAAGAGGAAGGCGCCCATGCCTAAGATCTCGCTTTCCGCCCTTGGCCCCTTGGCCGCGCTGATCGTGCTGGTGGCCCTTGGCGCCTGGCTGAACGAGAACTTCTACTCGGCCGGCAACATCACCAATGTGCTGGCGCGCTCGGCCTTCATCGGCATCATCGCGGTGGGGATGACCTTCGTCATCACCTCGGGCGGAATCGACCTGTCGGTCGGGTCGATGGCGGCCTTCATCGCCGGCATGATGATCCTGGCGATGAACCTGATGATCCCGAAACTGGGCATCGGCGTGCCGCTGGTGCTGGCCGGCATGGCGGCGGCGCTGCTGATCGGCCTTGTCGCAGGGCTGGCCAACGGACTTCTGATCACCAGAGCCGGGATCGAGCCCTTCATCGTCACCCTTGGCACCATGGGCATCTTCCGCAGCCTGGTGACCTGGATGTCCGACGGCGGCACCATCTCGCTGGATTTCGAGGCCCGGCAGTTCTATCGCCCGGTCTATTACGAAGGTGTATTCGGCATCGTCTGGCCGATCATCGTCTTTGCCGTGGTGGCGGTTCTGGGTCAGATCGTCATGCGCAACACCCGCTTTGGCCGCTATATCGAGGCGATCGGTTCGAACGACAAGGTGGCCCGCTATTCGGCGGTGAAGGTCGAGCGGACCGTCACGCTGGCCTATGCCTTCCTTGGCCTTCTGGTCGGACTGGCGGTCATCATGTATGTGCCGCGCCTCGGGTCCGCGTCCGGCTCCACCGGGCTTCTGTGGGAGCTTGAGGCGATCGCGGCCGTCATCATTGGCGGCACGGCGATGAAGGGCGGCTACGGCCGGGTCTGGGGCACCGTGGTCGGCGTCCTGATCCTGTCGCTGATCGACAATATCCTGAACCTGGCCGATCTGGTCTCGCCCTATCTGAACGGTGCGATCCAGGGGGTCATCATCGTGCTTGCCGTCGTGCTTCAGCGCGGGAAGGCGCCGGCCGAGGGCCGGTAAGGAACCAGCAACAGCCGCCCTGACCGGCGGCCCAATCGGGAGGAAGTCCATGAAACGCAGACAATTCTTCGGCTCGGCCGCCATGGTGGCCGTCGGTGCCGCCGCCGCGACACGGGTCGCCGCGCAAGAGCAGACCTACACCATCGGCGTGTCGATCCCCTCGGCCACCCATGGCTACATGGGCGGGCTGAACTGGCACGCGCAAGAGGCCATCAAACGGGTCGAGGCCACCTATCCGAACCTCAAGTTCGTGCTGGCCACGGCGGGCGAGGCGGGCAAGCAGGTCGATGACCTCGAGGACATGCTGGCCACCCGCAACATCGACGGCCTGGTGATCCTGCCCTTCGAATCCGAACCGCTGACCGGCCCGGTCAAGGCGGTCAAGGATGCCGGCAAATGGGTGACGGTCGTCGACCGCGGCCTGTCGCAGCCGAACATCGAAGACCTGTACGTCGCCGGCGACAACACCGCCTTTGGCCGCGTCGCGGGCGAATACTTCAAGGCCAACCTGCCCTCGGGCGCCAAGGTCGTCATCCTGCGCGGCATCCCGACCACGCTGGACAACGAGCGGGTCGAGGCTTTCGAGGCCGCCATTGCCGACTCCGGCATCGAGGTGATGGACAAGCAGCACGGCAACTGGAACCGCGACGACGCCTTCACCGTGATGCAGGACTACCTGTCGAAATATCCCAAGATCGACGCGGTCTGGGCGGCGGATGACGACATGGCCATCGGCGTTGCCGAAGCCATCGCGCAGGCCGGCCGCACCGAAGAGATGTGGATCATCGGCGGCGCCGGGATGAAAGAGATCGTCAAGAAGATCATGGACGGCGACAAGCAGTTCCCCGTCGACGTGACCTATCCGCCGGCGCAGATCTCGGCCGCGATCGAGATGACGGCGCTGGCCTTCGTCTCCTCGACGCCGGTCTATGGCCGCTTCATCATCGGCTCGACCCTGATCACGCCGGAGAATGCCGCGCAGTTCTACTTCCCCGACAGCCCGTTCTGAGGTCTGACGGCAGATCGACGAAGGCCGCCTCTCCGGGGGCGGCCTTTTCCATTGCAGCCGCCCCACATCCCTGCAGACCTGCCTGTGCGACAGGCGCGCTTGGCGGGGCGCGGGGGGCGTGCTAGCAAAGGGCGTTCTCGGGGCGGGGTGCAATTCCCCACCGGCGGTGAAAGCCCGCGAGCGCCCGGTCCCGAAAGGGCCGGGGTCAGCAGATCCGGTGGAACTCCGGGGCCGACGGTATAGTCCGGATGGTAGAGAACCGCGTCCCGCCGGCCCGCAAGGGCAGGGGGGGCGTGGTTGCGTCCTGGGACCTGACACTGAAGGGGAAAGGTTCCAACAATGACTGACATAGCAAAAATCGCCTTCATCAGGGCCCGCTGGCACGCCGATATCGTCGACCGCGCGCATGAGGGCTTTCTGGCCGAGGCAGCCGCGCTGATGCCCGGCGCCAGGGTCGATGCCTATGACGTGCCGGGCGCCTTCGAGATGCCGCTTCTGGCCAAGAAGCTTGCTGCCCGCGGCTATGACGCCGTCGTCGCCTGCGCCTTTGTGGTGGATGGCGGCATCTATCGGCATGACTTCGTTGCCGCCGCCGTGGTGGACGGGCTGATGCAGGTGGGGCTTGAGACCGGGGTGCCCTGCTTCTCGGTCTCGCTGACGCCGCACAACTATCAGCCGGTGGACCAGTTGACCGCCTTCTTCCGCGAGCATTTCGTGAAGAAGGGGGCCGAGGCAGCGCATGCGGTGGCGCAGGTTCTGGCGCTGGATGCGGCACTGGCCGCGAAAGACAAGCAGCGCGCCGCCTGAATAAAAAGGGCCTGCCCCGGGGGCAGGCCCTTTCCTTTTGCGGGGTGCGGCCGGGTCAGGCCGGGCCGAACTCTTTCTCCACCGCCTTGCGGTGCATGAGAAGCGAGGCGTCGCTGCGCGAGATCATCGTGTAGAACATCGGCACCACGAACAGGGTGAACATCGTCCCGATCAGAAGGCCGGTGAAGATCACCAGACCCATGGCCTGCCGGGCAGCGGCCCCCGCACCTTCGGCGATGATCAGCGGCACCACGGCAAGCGCCATGGCGGCAGTGGTCATCAGGATCGGGCGCAGACGGGTCTTGGCGGCGGCGACAATGGCGGCGCGGCGGTTCAGCCCGTGCTCCTCGCGCTGCTGGTTGGCGAACTCCACCATCAGGATGCCGTGCTTCGTGATCAGGCCGATCAGGGTGATCAATCCGACCTGGGTGTAGATGTTCAGGGTCGAGACCCCGAAGAACAGCGGCAGCACGGCGCCGAAGATCGACAGCGGCACCGACATCATGATGATGAAGGGGTCGCGGAAGCTTTCGAACTGCGCCGCCAGCACCAGATAGATGACCACCAGCGCGGCGCCGAAGGCCAGAAGGATGGTGTTGCCTTCGCTCTTTTCCAGCCGCGACTGGCCGGAATAGTCGATGAAGAACCCGTCGGGCAGGGTCTCGGCCGCGATCCGCTCCAGCTCGGCCAGCGACTCGCTGGTGGAAAGGCCGATCATCGGCATCCCCGACAGCGTGGCCGAGTTCAGCTGGTTGAACTGTTCGATCGAGGCGGCGGTGATGCCCGGGTCGATGGCGACGACCGAGGACAGCGGCACCATCTGCCCGGTGGCCGAGCGCACGAAGAACTCGGTCAGCTTCTCGGGGTTGTTGCGCCATTCGTCCGGCACCTGGGTGATGACGTCATAGCTGTTGGAGTCGCGGTCGAACTGGGCGATGGAGCCGCCGCCGACCAGAATCCCCAAGGTCGCCCCGATGTCCGAGACCGCAACCCCCAGCTCGGCCGCGCGGTCGCGGTCGATGGTCAGGCGAACCTGCGGCGCATCGAAGGCAAGGCTGTTCTGCACCACGATGAACTTGCCCGATTGCATCGCCTTCAGCCGGATCTCCTCGGCCACTTCAAAGACGCGGTCGGAGGAGTGGATCGATTGCAGCACCATCGAGATCGGCAGCCCGCCGCCGGCGCCCGGCAGCGAGGGCGGCGCAAAGACGTAGCCCTGCAACCCCGGAGCGCCGTCCAGCGTGCCCTGGATCTGGGCCTGGACCTCGGCCTGGCTGCGGGTCCGGTCGGCCCAGTCCTTCAGCGCCCAGATGTAGAAGCCGGTCGACGCCGACCCGCCCATCCCGGCCACCGAGAACGAGGTCTGGACTTCGGAAATATCCGCCGTCCGCTTGCCGATTTCCTTGGTGAAGGCATCGGTATAGTCCAGCGACGCATAGCGCGGCGCGTTCAGGATGGCGAAGAGGGCGCCCTGATCCTCTTCCGGTGCCAGTTCCGAGGAGGTGTTGACGAACATGAAGCCGGTGACAGCCAGAAGCACGGCGACCATCAGCACGGTGACGGGCCGGTAATCCAGCGAGGACGATACCCGCCGCTCGTACCAGTTCGACACCCCGGACAGCACCCGGTCGACCGTCCGCTGGAAGCGGCCGGGCGCATCATGGGTCAGTAGCCGCGCAGACATGGTGGGGGTGATGGTCAGGGCAACGATGCCCGAGATGACCACCGATCCCGCCAGCGTCAGGGCGAACTCGGTGAAAAGCGATCCGGTCAGACCGCCGGTGAAAGCCAGCGGCGACAGCACGGCGGCAAGCGTGATCGTCATGGCGATGACCGGGCCGGTGATCTCCTGCATGCCGATGATCGCCGCACGGGCGGGCTTCTGGCCCTCGTCGATATGGCGGTGGATGTTTTCCACCACGACGATGGCGTCATCGACCACCAGACCGATGGCCAGCACCATGGCCAGAAGGGTCAGCAGGTTGATCGAATAGCCAAGCGCCAGCATGATCGAGCAGACCCCGATCAGCGACAGGGGAATGGTGACAACCGGCATCACGACCGAGCGGAACGACCCGAGGAACAGCAGGATCACGACGACCACGATGGCCACGGCCTCGGCGATGGTCTTGAACACCTCGTCGATCGAGGCCGAGATCGTCTCGGTCGAATCGTAGACCAGCGCGATGGTCATGCCTTCGGGCAGGGTGTCGCGCAGGGCCGGCAGGTCTCTCAGCACGTTTTCCGCCACGTCCAGCTGGTTCTCGCCGGGGGCGGGCACGATGCCGATGAAGATGCCGGGCTTGCCGGCAAAGGTCACGATGGCATCGGTGGCGCCCGAGGCCAGCTCGATCCGGGCCACGTCGCGCAGGCGCACCGTGCCGTTGGCCCCCTGCACCAGCGGCAGGGCACCGAAGGCATCGGCGGATTGCACGGTCGAATCCAGCGTCAGCGAATAGACGAAATATTCGTTCTCGGTCTTGCCGGGCGCCGACAGGAAGTTGGAAGACCGGATCGCCGCCGCCACGTCCGAGGCGGTGACACCGCGCGCCGCCATCTGCAGGGGATCGAGCCAGACCCGCATCGCATATTCGGCGGCCCCCATGATCTGCATCTGGGCGACGCCGTCGATATTGGTGACACGCGGGCTGACCACACGCTCAAGGTACTCGGTCAGCTGCTCGGACGTCATGTTGGGGTTCTGCACCGCCAGATACATCAGCGCAAAGGTCATGCCGGTGCCCTTGACGATCACCGGATCTTCGGCGTCCGAGGGCAGTTGCCCGCGGACCTGCTGCACCTTCGACATCACCTCGGTCAAAGCAATGTCGGGATCGGCGCCCAGCTTCATCTGCACCGTCACCACCGAAGCCGAGGGGCTGGAGGAGGAGGTGACGTATTCGATGTCCTCCGTCGTCGAGACGGCGGCGGCGATGGGCGAGGTGATGAAGCCCTGGATCAGCTCCGGCGCGGCGCCGGGATAGATCGTGGTGATGGTGACCACGGTCTCATCGACTTCGGGATACTGCCGCACCGGCAGGTTCACCACCGAGGCAAGGCCAAGGAACAGGATCAGGGCCGCAAGGACAGTCGAAAGGACCGGCCGTCGGATGAAGATTTCCGAAAAGCTCATCGGGACCTACTCCTGCGCGGCGGGTTCGGTGGTCGCGCCGGGGGCGGCTTCGGGCGCTGCTTCGGTGCCGGGAGCGGCGTCCTCGGTGGCGGCCTTGGCCTCGTCATCCGCGACGGCGTCGATGGCGACCGAATTGTCGATCTTCACCTTGGTGCCGGGGTTCAGCCGGTTCTGGCCCGAGGTGACGATCTGGTCGCCCGCCGCCAGCCCCTTGATCACCTCGATCCGCCCGCCAGAGCGGCGGCCGACGGTCACGAAGATCTGGTCCGCGACGAATTCGTCGGCTTTCTCGCCGGGGCGGACGACATAGATCGAGTCGCCGTAAAGGGTTGAACTGACGGCCGTTTGCGGCACTGCGATCACGTTGTCTTCCTTCGGCAGCGCGATGCGGACGCGCAGGAACTGGCCGGGGTAAAGCACGCCCGAGGAGTTCTCGACCTCGGCCCGGACCGAGACCATGCGGGAATTCGAGTCGACCCGCGGCTCGATCGCGATGATCCGTCCGGTCGCCGAGAAGCCGCCAACCTCGGTGGTCACAGTCAGCGGGCCGCCAAGCGACAGCGCGCCGATCTGCTGTTCGGGGACCGAGAAGTCCACCCGCATCCGGGTCAGGTCCTGCAGCGTGGCATAGATGGTGCCGGCCACGACATATTGGCCGACCTCGATCTGCGGGATGCCGATGACGCCGGCGAAGGGCGCGGTCAGCTTCTTGTGGTCCAGTTGGGTCTGCAGTTGCGCCAGCTGTGCCCGTGCGCTTTCCACCTGCGCATCCGCGCTTTCGACGGTGTTCGCCGCACCCACGCCGCGGTCCGACAGGGTCTTGGCGCGCTTGGCATCGGCCACCGCCACGCTGAGCGCCGCCTTCGCGGCCTCAAGCGAGGCCTGTTCCGAGGCGTCGTCGATCTGCACCAGCTGCTGACCTTCGGCGATCTGGTCGTTGGCCGTGAAGGTCAGCGCCTGCACCAGCCCGCCGGCTTCGATGGCCAGATCCACGCCGCGCGCCGACAGGGCGGTGCCGATGGCGTCGATCCCCGGCTCCCAGGTCACGGTGGCGACGGTCTCAGTGGTGACGGGCGTCGGCGCCGGAACCATGCCGCCCAGATATTGCGCGATCATGTCGTCGCGGAAAAACTTGAACCAGACAATGCCACCGCCGATCAGGCCCAGAAGGATGATTGCGATGAATAGCCGCTTGAACATGGACAGCTCCGAACAGTCGGGGGACAGGGGCGCCGCACATCGGCGCGCCGATACCCCTGCCTGAGGCAATGCGGGGGGATCGTCAACACCTTCCGGCGCGCAATGGGGCGCGGTTTCTGCGATTTTATGCACAATGGACACGACTTTACGCGAGGTCAGGCCCGCCGCATCCCTTCGCCGGCGGCCCGGATGGCCGCGACCGGGATCGTGGATTGCGCAGGACCCGGCTCGACGTCGCCGGTGGCGGGGTCTCAGGGACCCCGATGACGGGGAGAAGGGCGGTCTCGTCGTCGGGCTTTGCGGCCCGGACCAGGGCGCAGGTCGCGTCGCCGTTCCGGGCCTCGCTCCTGTGCCGGCGCGGCGGAGCAGGCGGTCAACACAGGGTCGGGCGTGGCATGGAGCTTGCAGAAGTCGGACGATACGCCACCGAATGGGTCCCGCGCCGGACAGTCCGCCGGGGCAAGCCGGCCAAGGGGCGGCACCCCTGTCGGCTCAACTCGCCAGCCTGGTATAAAGCCCGCCCTTCGACAGAAGCTCCGCGTGGTTTCCGGTTTCGCGCACCTGGCCCTCTTCCATCACGACGATGCGGTCGGCGTTGCGGATCGTGCCAAGGCGATGCGCGATGACCAGCGTGGTGCGGCCTTCGGACAGTGCCTCAAGGGCGGCCTGAATCTCACGCTCGGTCTCGGAGTCGAGGGCGCTGGTCGCCTCGTCCAGGATCAGGATCGGCGGGTTCTTCAGGAAGGCGCGGGCGATGGCGACCCGCTGCTTCTGCCCGCCCGACAGCATCACCCCGCGCTCTCCGCACATGGTGTCCAGCCCTTCGGGAAGGCTGCGGATCAGCGGGCCAAGCTGGGCCTTTTCGGCTGCCGCCATGATTTCGTCCTCGCTGGCGCCAAGCCGGCCATAGCCGATGTTCTCGCGCAGCGAGGTGCCGAAGAGGAACACGTCCTGACTGACGATCCCGATCTGGGAGCGCAAGGATTCCAGTGTCATGGCAGCAAGCGGCCGGCCATCGACGCTGATCCGGCCCGAAGCCGGCTCGTAGAACCGCGGCACCAGCGCAAGCAGGGTCGACTTGCCCGCGCCCGAGGGGCCGACGAAGGCCACCGTCTCGCCCGGCGCCACCTCAAGCGAGACATCGCGCAGGACCGGGCGGCTGGCGTCATAGGCGAAGGAGACGTTCTCGAAGACGATGCGGCCCTGCAAGGCCGGCGCGGGCTGCGCATCGGGGCTGTCGGCAATCTCGGCCTCGGTCGCCAGCAGCTCCTGATAGCGGCGGAAGCCCGCGATGCCGCGGGGATAGGTCTCGATCACGGCGGCGATCTTTTCCAGCGGGCGGAAGAAGACGTTGACCAGCAGAAGGAAGCCGACGAACTCTCCGGTGGACAGGCTGCCCTGGATCACGAAGCCCGCGCCCACGACCATGACGACGACCTGCACAAAGCGCAGGCCCATGTAGTGAATGGCCGAGGATTTCGCCATGATCCAATAGGCGTCCAGCTTGGTCGCGCGATAGGCGCGATTGTCCTTTTCGAACAATTTCGCTTCATGGGCCTCATTGGCGAAAGCCTGCACCACGCGGATTCCGCCGACTGTCTCTTCCAGCCGGACGTTGAAATGGCCGACACGGGAATAGATCTCCTGCCAGGCCCGCGTCATCCGCCCGCCGTAAAGCACGACAACCCAGATGGTGACGGGCACGATCACCGCCGTGGTGATGCCCAGTGTCGGATGCAGATACATCATCAGGCCGAAGGCGCCGACAAAGGTCATCACGGCGATGAAGACATCCTCGGGGCCGTGATGGGCGACCTCGCCGATCTCTTCCAGATCGCGGGTGACCCGCGCAACCAGCTTGCCGGTGCGGGCATGGTCGAACCAGCGCCAGCTGAGGCGGGTCAGATGGGCGAAGGCGCGGCGGCGCATCTCGGTCTCGATCTCGATGCCCAGCATGTGGCCCCAGTAGATGACGATGATCATCAAGAGGGTGTTGAAGGCATAGATCGCCAGAAGGCCGACCGCGGCCGAGACGGTCAGCGACCAGTCGCCAAGCGGCAGGAGCCGGTCGATGAAGAAGGTGATCGCCAGCGGGAAGGACAGCTCCAGCAACCCCGACAGCACGGCAGAGCCGAAGTCCAGCCAGAACAGGCGCAGGTGCGGGCGGTAATAGGAAAAGAACTGGCGCAACATGGGTCTGGTCCTGAGGGCGGCCTGGCCGCGGGGCAGGGCGAAGGCCCTGTGGTCTTGTGCCGCAACATGCGCCGGAAGGCCATAGACCCGCGCAAGGGCCGCAGGCGTCATCAGGTCCCGGCATGGCGCGCGCAGGCCGGTTCGGCATCGTCTTGCCGCGCCAGCCGCCGCCACTCCGCCCCCGGGGCGGACCCTATCTGCCGGCCGAGTCGGAGGAGGGCGGGCGGTTGTCGAGATAGTCACGCTGCTGGCGCTGGAACTCGGTCAGGAAGCTCCACTCATCGCGTTCTTCAACCGGCTCTTCATAGCCGATCTTGCGGCGGATGGTCTGCGCCACGTCCGAGACATGCTTGCGTGCAATGGCCGAGGTCGGCGGGGTGCGCAGCACATCCTGCAACGCCTGCAATTCGGTGCGGCCATAGATCGCCAGCTGTTGCGGCCGAAAGCCGAAGCGCCGCGTCAGGCCCTGGTCGGGCCGGATCGCCGAGGTGTGGAACTTGTTCTCGCGCGTGTCGCCAAAAAGCGTGCGGCTTTCCAGGAATTCGCGCTGCTGGCGGTAGAACTCCATCAGGAAGTCCCATTCGTGGCCTTCCTGCAGCTTCTCGTCGTAGTTGATCCGGCGCCGGATGGTCTGCGCGACTTCCGAGACATGCTTGCGCGCCTCGGGTGTCTTGGGCGGGATGCGCAGGATCGTCTCCAGGGTCTGCAACTCATACCGGCCGTAGATCGCCAGATGTTCGGCCTGGAATTCATAGCCGCGGGCGGCGGCGGTCTGGGCAAGGTCGGGCAGCAACTCCAGCTTAGGGTTGTCGACGACGATGGTGCCCGCGACCATATCGCCAAGCCTTTGGTTCTTCTTGTTGATGACCGGCACAAGCACGGTTGCCAGCATCCAGGCCCCAAGGGTCAGCCCGACCACGATCCCCAGATCCGCCGCGCTGAACAGGGTGGAGATGGGCAGAAAGACCTCGACCTCTTTCATCAGGTTGCGGGCGACGATCTGATGCGGGGTCAGCCGGCGGCCATCAAGGCTGATGACCCGGATGCCAAGGATGCGCTTGCCCAGGGTGCGACCGTTCCAGACCATCTCGGACAGCACATAGTAGGGCACCCGAACGAAGAAGCTGATCAGGGCGTAGAAGGTGAAAAGCCCGTTCCAGGAGAAGATCCCCAGCCAGGCCACCAGCAGCAGGAGCAGGAACACCCCGCCATAGGTGATGCAGATGTCCAGCATCTGCGCCCCGAACCGCGCGCCAAGCGAGGACAGCCGGAAGGTGATCGGCACGCTTTCGGGCGGCGTGTGCCGGATCAGGTTCTTCGCTTCCCATTGCGGGACGCCGGTGGCGGTCCAGCTTTTCATGCGGCAGCCCTTTCGGCCTGCGCGTCAGGCTCGCGCCCGGCCAGCGCCAGCCATGCCGTCCACAGGGCACCGATGCCCCAGCCGATGGCCAGCCGCGCCTCGGTCGATTGCACGGTCTGGCGGAAGACGCCTTCCAGCACGGCGGCGGCGATCAGCATCAGCGCGGCCAGAAGCATCAGCTTCACCGCATCGCGCCCCCGCAGACGCAGGGCCTCGCGCCGGGTCATGTCGCCGGGCAGCAGCATCGCAAGGCCAAGCTGCGCGCCGCCGGCGCAGGCGATGCAGATCGCGGCCAGTTCGGTGACGCCGTGGATCGACAGCCAACCCGTCAACTCGTACCCAAGGCCCTTTTCGTCGAACATCCGCCAGAAGGCGCCCAGAAGAAGCCCGTTGTAGAAGGTCAGAAGGAAACTGGGCAGGGTGAAAAAGACGCCAAGCGCGAAGGTCAGGATGGCAACCTGGGTGTTGTGCGAGAAAAGGAAGGTCGCAAAGGTCGACAGATCGTCGTGATGGGTGCCGCCGGTGTCGAACAGGGTCGAGCGCAGGTATTCCGTGCTGGCCTCGGGGGTGCGGCCATCGGCAAGGCCGCCGGGCACGAAGGTGTAGAACCAGCTGTGGTCGAGGTCGTAAAGCACCGCGCCAAGGACGCCGCCAAGCGCCATTGCAAGAAAACCGATCAGAAGCGGCCAGCCCGACCGCCGCGCGGCCTGCGGGATGCCGCGGGTCAGAAGCCGGGTGACAAGGCCGCCAAGGCTTTCCTGCGGGGCATAGACCACCAGATAGGCCCGGGCGCACAGCGCATCCAGATAGGTCAGCAAGGCGCGGTCCATCGAGATTGCGCGGGCCACCGACAGCGCATTCATCGCCTGCCGGTACAGGCTGGCAAGCTCCAGCGCCTCTTCATAGCCCAGCGATTTCGCGCCGCGCTTTTCGGCCCGGCGCACCAGATCGTCCAGCCGCTTCCACCCCGCCTCGCGTTCCGCGCGGAAACGGGTGGAACGGATCTGTTCGGCCGGTGCAGCGGAAAGGGCGGCGTCGGTCATATCATCTCCTTCGCCTTGATCTCGATATAGCGCGAGATCAGGGCCGAGGTCAGTTGCCCGGGGGCGGCGTCAAGGCACAGGATACCCAGCCGCGACAGCCGGTCCAGCACGGCCTGCCGTTCCTGCAGGATGCCGGCGGCGGCGATCGCCTGCGCCACGTCATCCATGCCCGAAGTGGAGGGCCGGATCAGCCCCTGCAGGTCCGGATCGCGCAGGGCGACATAAAGAACGACATGCTGACGCTGCATGACAGCAAGGTTCTCGACCAGCAGTTCGGCCGAGGTGCTGTCGACGAAGTCCGAGAACACGACGACCAGCGACCGCCGCTTCAGCTTGCCGTTCAGCACAGACAGGCCAAGCGTGTGGTTGGTCTCGGCCTCATCCGGTTTCAGGTCGGCACAGGCGGCCTGGATGGGACCGAAGGCGGCACGGCCCGGGCGGGGCGGGATCAGCGGGCGCGGACGGGCGCCGAAACTGTAGAACCCCACATTGTCTCCCGCCAGCCCCGAGGCCCAGCACAGCGCAAGCGCGGCATGAATGCCATGATCCATCCGCGTCAGCCCGGCCAGCCGTTCGGCCATCAGATGCCCGGTGTCGAGGCAGAGGATGATCTGGTGGTTGCGCTCCACCCGCGTCTCGCGCGCGACGAGGTCGTTCACCCGGGCCGAGCGTTTCCAGTCGATGCTGCGCGGGTCCATCCCCGGCACGAAGTCGCGCAGCTGGTGGAACTCGGACCCCTCGCCCTTGAGGTTCATCACCCGGGCCCCTTCCATCAGCGGCAGCATCTGCGCCTGAATGGCGCCCGACAGCACCGGCGAGATGTCGGGCAGGACGTGGATCTTCAGGTCCAGCGGCCAGCCGGGCAGGATGTCGAACAGCCCCAGTTTCGAGGGATACATCAGCCACAGCCGGCTGATGCTCTGCACGCCGCGGTCGCGCAGCGTCAGCGGCAGGCGCAGGGCGATCTCGGTCGCACCTTGCGGGATCGCGGCCGGGGCCGTCTCGGCCAGATCCAGCCCCGGGTCCAGTGTCAGCCGCACCCACAGCTTCGGCGGCAGCCGGCGTCCGCGCAGGGCAAGGGTCAGTGCGACCTGATGGCCGGCAAAGCCGCGCGCGGGCAGGTCGGCCTCGGGCGCGATGCCGCGGGCCGGCACCGTCAGGGCAAGGTCGATGACGGCGGCCAGCAGCAGACCGGCCCAGGGCCAGACCAGCAGGTCGGGGCTTTCGGGCCGGGCGACGACCAGCGCCACCGACAGCGCCGCCAGCCCCCCCAAAGCCACCAGCATGAGCCGGGAAGGACGCATCAGCGCGGCGCGTCCTGCCGGTTGAGGATGGCGGTCAGCACCTCGTCGGCGGTGCGCCCCTCGATTTCGGCGGTGGGGCCAAGCACGATACGGTGGCGCATGGCGGGCACGAACAGG
Organism: uncultured Paracoccaceae bacterium; assembly: GCA_934500835.1. Taxonomy (GTDB): domain Bacteria; phylum Pseudomonadota; class Alphaproteobacteria; order Rhodobacterales; family Rhodobacteraceae; genus Pseudogemmobacter. The sequence continues at coordinate 63,897 of CAKSTR010000002.1, forward strand.
CTTTGCACGTCATCCGGCAGCGCATAGTCGCGGCCGTCCAGCGCGGCGCGGGCGCGCACGGCCCCGGCAAGGGCGGCGGCGGCGCGGGTGGATGCGCCGTGCAGCACCTCGCCATCCGTCCGCGTCGCGCGCACCAGATCGACGATGTAGCGCAGGATGCTGTCCTCAAGCCGGATCGCATCGACCAGCGCGTGGCCATCGCGCAGGACCGCCCGGTCCATCACCGGCCGCAGCCCGGTCTTCATCACCCCGGCCGGGCCACGGGTGCCTTTTGACAGGATCGAGATTTCGGCATCCCGGTCCGGGAAATCGACCAGAAGCTTGAAGAGAAAGCGGTCCAGTTGCGCCTCGGGCAGGGGATAGGTGCCGTGCTGTTCGATCGGGTTCTGGGTGGCCAGCACGAAGAACTCATCCCCCAGCGAATGGGTGACGCCGTCGATCGTCACCTCGCGCTCGTTCATCGCCTGCAAAAGCGCCGATTGCGTCTTGGGGGGGGCGCGGTTGATCTCGTCCGCCAGCAGGATGTCAGTGAAGACCGGGCCGCGGGTCAGGCGGAACTCTCCGGTCTGGAAGTTGAACAGGTTCACCCCCAGCACATCGCCCGGCATCAGGTCCGGGGTGAACTGCACCCGCCCGAACTGCAGCGAGGTGACTTGCGACAGCGTCTGCGCCAGCAGGGTCTTTGCGGTGCCGGGCGGGCCTTCCAGAAGGCAGTGCCCGCGCGCGAAGATCGAGATCAGCAGCATCTCGATCAGCGCATCCTGGCCCTGGATGACGCGGCGGACCTCGGCCCGCAGCATTTCGGCCAGGGCGCGGAAGCCGGCCAGCGACATCGGCGCGGTCTCGTCGGGAAGGGGGGCGTCACTTGCCATGGGTCAGGTTCTCCAGAAGTCGGCGGAAGGTATCAAGCTGGCGCTGCAGCTCGGCCGGGGAAAGCGGTTCGGCGGTGTTGGTGAGACGGGCGGAAACCGCCTGCAACTCGGCCGCGCGCGGGGCATCCTTGCGGGCCAGATGGGCAAAAAGGCGGGCCACGCCCTGCGGCCCCGCCCCGACCGCCCGGCCGAAGGTGGATTGCGCCAGATCCGACAGATTGGCCTGCACCAGATCGGCGGCCATGCGCGCATCGTGGCCCGAAATCCGCAACAGCCGCGCATTGGTGGCGATGGCGGCCAGTTTCGACTGTTCGGGCGTGCCGATGGCATCGGCCCGTGCCGGTCCGAACCGCCGCGCCCCGCGCCACAGCGCAAGGCCCAGGAGGATTGCCAGCACGGCCCAGAGACCGGCCAGCGGCGGCGCGAAAAAGCGGGCGAGATCGGAACCGGAGCGGTCATAATACTGCTGCTGATCGCTGTAGTCGTAATATTCGACCAGATCCTCGCCCTCGGTGTCGATGTAGATCCGCAATGCACCCTCGGCGTTGGTGGCCGACTGCGGCGCAAGCGCCTTGATCAGCCAGGTCACGAAGGCGGCATTGTCGGCCAGGGCCAGGCCATGGTTGTTGATCAGGTCCGGGTCGGACAGCAGATAGGTCGGGTTTTCGCTGTCGGAAAGGAAGCAGCGGGCGACCAGAACGCCCTGTTCCAGCCCGATCACGGTGCCGCAGGCCTCGCCCAGCGACAGGGGATCAAAGAGCTGCGGATGAAAGAGGGCAAGGTCATGTTCGCCCACTTCCTCGGTCAGGAAGCCCTTGACGGGCCGGATCAGCCGCAAGGACCAGTTGCCGACCTGCCCGACGGGGCGTTCGGCATCGTAGAGCGGGATCAGCGTGCTTTCGTGCACCGTGGCCGAGGTGACCGTGCCCGCCACCCATTTCGGCAGGGCGACCAGAGAAGGCTTGTACCACAGCCGCGCATTCAGATCCCAGTTTTCGATGTTGCGCAGGGTCGACGCATAATAGGCCTGCGCCGGTGTCGCGGCCTCCGGCGGCGTGTTGTAAAGGTCGGTGTCGTAAAGCGGGATGATGCGCAGAGACAGTTGCGAGGCCGAGGGCCGGAACCGCGGGTTCGACCGTTCGACCGCCAGCCCCTCGGCCTTGAGCCAGGCCGAAAGCCCGTTGACCCCGATGACCGAAGCATCAAGCCGGCGCTCGTTGCTGCCCGATCCACCAAGCAAGAGAAGCCCGCCAAGACCGGCAACCACCAGAAGGACGACAAGGATCAGCGGCAGGTTCCTAGCCATTGGCGCCCGCCTTTCGCAGCAGGATGCCGCGCCCAAGGTCCAGCGTGGCGGCGAAATCCTCGTCGCTGACCGGCCGTCCGCCGTAATGTGCCAGCTCGGCCCGGCCAAGGATCTGCTGCAGCGGCCCGGCGGCGCGCCAGCCCGGCGGCAGGCGGCGATAGGCGGTGCGTTCGGTATCGGCGCGGGCCAGCCGCGTGTCGGTCTCGCCCGCCGCGGTCAGAAGGCAGTGCCGCAACAGCCGCACCAGCGCCGCTGCCCGGTCCGGCATGCCGGCGATCTGGTCGATCAGGCTGCGCGGATCGCCGGTCTGGTCGTCATTGGTGATGTTCCAGGCCTCGGGCGCCACCACCGGCTTTTTCTGCTCGGCCGGCGCGCGGGCCAACAGCATCCCCGCGCCGCCGAACCGCAGCCACAGAAGAAGGGCCGCCACAAGGACCAGCACGATGACCACGGTCGAGACCGAACCGTTGCCGACGAAGGTGATCGGATCCGGTTCGGGTGCGGGCCTGGTCTCGGGCCTGGCAATCTCGGTCCGGCCCTCGGCAAGGTCGCCCTTCAACTCGGTGACATAGGTCATCGCGGTCGTGCTGCCGTCGTTGGCCAGCGTCTCCTCGACCTTCGGCGAGGCCGCACCATGCGGCGGCTCGGCCGTCTTTTCGATCACGGCGCGCTGCTGGGCAGGGGCGGGAGACGCGGGCAGGACGCAGGCCAGCACCAGGGCCGCCATCAGACCCCGGACAGGGGATCGGCAGAGGAAGGGCCGGGCAGGGCACTGTCCTGATCTTGACCCGAATTCGTCCTGCAACCTTCCACCCTGCGCCAATACCATGGGAAGCCTGACCTGCTCTCGGTCCGGTTGCAAGGGCGGCCAGCCCTACGGTGCGCAGAAAAAAGCCCGGCACAAGGGCCGGGCTTTCGCTGGTCTGGTCCGTTTGCGATTCAGTCCGCGATCAGGCGAAGATGTCCGCACGTGCGGCAGGGCGCAACGGGTCCGGCCCGAAGCGGTTGTCGCCATCGGTGCCCTTCAGGCAGAAGATCACCAGCTGCGCGATCGCCGCGACAAAGCCGACGAAGGGGATCATGCTCAGCGCGATGAAGCCCAGATACCACCAGCCCGACATGTCGCGGTCATGCAGGCGGCGCACGGCCACCGCGATCGAGGGGATCAGGATCGCCAGATAGAAGACGGCCAGAACGGCTATCATCACATAGCCGAAGCCGTTGACCTGCCCGGTATTGAAATCCATACCCAGCATGAGAAGTCCGCTCAGGACAAGCGCGATGACGACAATGAAAAGCGTGTAATACCAGTATTCCGACCGCGAGGCGCGGCCCTGGAAGTTCGCGTAATTCTGCTTGAGAACGCTGTTGACTGCTTCAGTGAAACCCATGTCCCTAATCTCCATTACTGTCCGGTCTGCCAATTGATCTGGCGAGTTGGCTTGTTGGCTTGCGACAATCTGCCACAAAAAAGTCATCGTGAACAGATCGCCGCTCGGCTTGGGGTGGAATGCCTTACCCCGCGTCACGGGGTGTTGCCGGGACGGGCTGGCCGCCATCGGGTCGCCGCCCCCGGACCGGGTCCGGTCATCTGGGAAACGGGGGCCAAAAGGTGCTGCCGCGAAACCAGCCGACTGGTCGGAGCCGGGGCCCCGGCCAGTCGGGCGCGCCCTCGCCCAGGGGGCAGGGCGCGCATCACTCGTACCACACACTCCACCCGGCGCCGCGATGGGAAAAAGTCCACACGACTCTCCGGGCACACCCGCTACAGCACACGCCTTCTTTGTCATCCCGGCTGGACCGGGTAAATTCGTGTCACTGCCTAGGCAAAACTGCCTACGCCCATGGCTGCGCCCCTTGTAACCGACCGTCCACCTGCTAGAGAGCGGGGACTGCGCCGCAGGGCGCAGCCTTCACCCGGCATGGTCCCTGGGGCCGCCGTTACCGCATCCGGCAGGATTGCATCAAAGGGCCGAGGGACAGCTGTGAAAACATCGCTTGGCGTTCTCTTGGCGGTCTGTCTGGCTGGTTTGCAGTTCGTGGCCGTGCTGGTGGTGGTCTCGTCTTCCTATGTGACCTCGGAACAGGCGCTGATCCGACATGCGCGCGATCTTCTGCGCGATGTCGGGATCAACACCATGGAACACGCCCGCGGCTTCCTGAGTCCTGCCGAAGGGGCGGCCGAACTGGCGGCCCGTCTGGCGCAGAACCGGGTCATCGCCAGCGACGATCCGCGGCGGCTGGAGCAACTGCTGTTCCAGCAACTCCTGATCGCGCCGCAATTCGCCGGGGCCTATTACGGCAGCGAGTCCGGCGATTTCGTCATGGTGCTTCGGACACCTGACGGACCGGCGCCGTTCCGCTCGAAGATCATCACCCATGAGGGTGGAGAGCGGCAGGTCGAGCTGATCTGGCGCACCCCCGATTTCCAGACGGTCAAGCACGAGTTCGACCCGACGGACCTCTACGATCCTCGCGAACGGCTCTGGTATACGCGGGCCCGCACCGAGAAGGTGACGATCTGGACCGACCCCTACATCTTCTTCACCACGCAGGAGCCGGGGATCACGCTGGCCTCGCCGGTGCTGGACGGCACTGGTGTTCTGGGCGTGATCGGCGTCGATATCGAGATCAGCCGCATCTCGGATTTCCTGGCCCGGCTGAACATCGGCGAACATGGTCGCGCCATGATCATCAACGACAATGGCGATGTGATCGCGCATCCCCAGGTGGAGTTGCTGAAGACCCGCGATGACGACGGCACCCTGCGCTTTGCCAATATCGCCGAGTTCGAGGATCCGATCGCGCGCGCCGCCTTCGGGGGGCTCTTGAAGGAAGGCCAGGTGCGGGTCGCCGCAGAGACGCCGACGCAATTCGTCCATGACCGCGCGCGCTATGTGGCGACGCTGATGCCGATGCAAAGCGATATCCTGCCCTGGACCGTCGCCGTCTATGCGCCCGAGAATGACTTCACCGCCGACATCAAGAAAAACCGCAGGGACAACACCTGGATCGCGGCGCTGATTGCGGCGATCACCGGGGTCGCCGGGCTGGTGCTGGCCAACTATATCCACAAGCCGGTGCGCGCCTTCGCCGTCCGCTCGGCCCTGATCTCGCAGGGCGAGGTGGACCCCGCTGCCCCGGCTCCGCGCACCTACCGCGAACTGGAGCGCGCAAATGATGCGCTGATGCAGCAGATCGCCGCCCGGCGCGAGGCGGAGCACGAATACGGCCGGACCTTTGAGCTGTCCTCGCTGGGCATGGCGCAGCTGGCCTCGCATTGCGGGGCTTTCCTGCGGGTCAACCCGCGCTTCTGCGCGATCACCGGCTTCAGCGCCGACGATCTGGCCGGGATGAAGATGGCCGATCTGGCCAGCCCCGAACAGATCGCCGCCTGGCCCGAGCAGGAGGACGGCAGCCGCGACTTCTCTGTCAATCGCGAGGTGCGGCTGGTGCGCAAGGACGGGGTGCCGATCTGGGTCTCGATCAATGGCAACCTGATCCGCGACAGCGCCGGCAAGGCGCTGCATGTGGTGGTGACCATCGACGACATCACCGTCAGCCGCGAAAATGAAACCCGCATCGACCAGCTGAACCGCGACCTGTCACATCTGGCGCGGGGCAATACCATGGGGCAGATGGCCTCGGGCCTTGCGCATGAGCTGAACCAGCCGCTGACGGCAATTGCCCAGAACGCCGACACCGCGCTTCTGGTGCTGGACCAGCAGCCCGCGCCCGATGCCGAACTGCGCGAGATCCTGCAGGAAATCGAACGCCAGTCGCTGCGGGCCGGCAGCATCATCCACGCCCTGCGCAGCTTCATCCGCAAGGATGACGGCGCGCGGATTTCCTTCGATCTTGGCGAATTGCTGGACCAGACCCTGCACCTGGTGCGCGCCGAGGCGGCCGAGGCCGGAGTGGTGATCGAACGCGACTTGCCATCCGATCTGCCGCCGGTGCTGGCCGACCGGGTGCATCTGGCGCAGGTGGTGATCAACCTTTTGCAAAACGCGATCGAGGCCATGGCCCCGGACCGCGACAACGAACGGCGCGTCACGCTGCGCGCCTGGGCGCAGGACGGGTTCGTGACGGTGGCGGTGCAGGACACCGGGCCGGGGCTGGACGCCGGCGTGATGCCCTTCGCACAATTCGAAACCACCAAGCGCAGCGGAATGGGGCTTGGCCTGTCGATCTGCAAGTCGATTATCGAAGCCAACGGCGGCCGGATCTGGCATGAACACAGTGGCACGCGCGGCGCGCGTTTTGTCTTCACCGTGCCGGCGGGGCGGGCGGCATGACGGGCCTGCCCCCGCCAGAGGACCGGGCCGCCGAGCCGCTGACGGTCTTTGTCGTCGATGATGACGAGGCGATCCGCCGCTCGCTCTTGCGGGCGCTGGACAAGCGCGGCTACCGGGTCGAGGCGCATGACTCCGCCGCCTCATTCCTTGCCGCGCATCAGCCCGGTCGCCATGGCTGTCTGGTGCTGGACTACGGCATGTCCGGGATGAACGGGCTGGAGCTTCAGGCACATCTCAACGCCATCGGCGACGAACTGCCGGTGATCTTCATCACCGGGCACGGCGGCGTGCCGGAATCGGTGCAGGCGATCAAGGGCGGTGCGCTGGACTTTCTGGAAAAGCCCTTCCGCCAGGCCGACCTGATCGAACGGATCGACGCGGCGCTTGAAATCGCCCGCAGCCAGCTGGCCGCCCGCCAGGACGACCGGCGCCGGCAGGCAATGTTTGACCGGCTGACCGCGCGCGAGATGGAGATCGTCGATCACATCGTCAGCCATCCGGCCGAGACCTCCAGCAAGGAAATCGCGCTCATTCTTGGAATCAGCCCGCGCACGGTGGACCATCACCGCGCCCGCATCCTGGAAAAACTGGGTCTCAGGTCCATCGTGGAACTGATCGCCGTCGCCAAGGGCTGAGGCCCCCGCGCCGCCCCTGACGGACCAGCCGGATGATTCGCTCCCGCCAGGGGCGAGCGGCCCATTCGTCCTGCTCGCCGGAAGGCTGCGAAAGCCCTCGTCCTTTGCGGCGCCGCGGCCTTGACGCAGGGCCGCAGGGGCAGCCGGGCGCAGGGGTTTGGAATTTCAACAAAAATGTGAACGCGGTAAATTCGGTTTACAGAAATCTGGGTGATCCCGAAAATTCATTTACAGAATTATTATTGCAATAAAAGGGGTTATCAAGAAATTGACCCCACGTTACAATGATCCCCGATGGAGGGTTGTCCGCTGGTCCGGACATCCGTGGCAGGTCTGCTCCGCCTGCCGTCATGGAGGAGAGAGTGATGACGATCCAGCCGGATGCCAAGGGCATGTATGCCGCCCCCGCCGAATTCGTGGCAAAGGCCAATGTCGATGCGGCCGACTATGCCCGCCTTTACGCCGCATCCATATCGGACCCTGCCGCCTTCTGGGCCGAGCACGGCCAGCGCATCGACTGGATCAAGCCCTTCACCAAGGTGAAGAACTCCAGCTTCGATATGCCCGATGTCAGCATCAAGTGGTTCGAGGACGGCACGCTGAACGTTAGTGCCAACTGCATCGACCGCCACATGATCAGCCGCGCCAGCCAGACCGCGATCATCTGGGAGCCGGATGATCCCAAGACCCCGGCGCTGCACATCACCTATGCGAAGCTTCTGGAAGAAACCTCGCGCATGGCGAACGTGCTGAAGTCGCTGGGCGTCACCCGCGGCGACCGCGTCGTGCTGTATCTGCCGATGATCCCCGAGGCCGCCTATGCCATGCTGGCCTGCGCCCGGATCGGCGCGATCCATTCCATCGTCTTTGCCGGCTTCTCGCCCGATGCCCTTGCCAACCGGATCAACGATTCCGAGGCCAAGGTGCTGATCACCGCCGATTTCGCGCCGCGCGGCGGCAAGAAGACCCCGCTGAAAGACAACGCCGACAAGGCGCTTCTGCACTGCTCGGACCGGGTGAAATGTCTTGTGGTCAAGCACACCGGCGACCAGACCTCCTGGGTCGAGGGGCGCGACATCGACCTCAAGCAGCAGATGGCCTGGGCCAAGCCCTATTGCCCCTATGTCGAGATGGGGGCCGAAGACCCGCTGTTCATCCTCTACACCTCGGGGTCGACCGGCAAGCCGAAGGGGGTGGTGCATACCTCGGGCGGCTATCTGGTCTATGCCTCGATGACGCATCAGCTGACCTTCGACTACCATGACGGCGATGTGTTCTGGTGCACGGCGGATGTGGGCTGGGTCACGGGGCACAGCTACATCATCTACGGCCCGCTTGCGAATGGCGCGACCACGCTGATGTTCGAAGGCGTGCCGACATGGCCCGATGCCGGCCGCTTCTGGGAGGTTTGCGCCAGGCACAAGGTCAACCAGTTCTACACCGCGCCGACCGCGATCCGCAGCCTGATGGGCCTTGGCCCGGAATGGGTGGAAAAGCACGATCTGTCCGCGCTGAAGGTGCTGGGCACGGTGGGCGAGCCGATCAACCCCGAGGCCTGGAACTGGTACAACACCCATGTCGGCAAGGGCAGCCGCCCCATCGTCGACACCTTCTGGCAGACCGAGACCGGCGGCCACATGCTGACCCCGCTGCCGGGCGCGATCCCGACCAAGCCCGGCTCTGCCACGCTGCCGTTCTTCGGCGTCAAGCCGGTGGTGCTGGACGCCGCCACCGCCGCGGTGCAGGACGCGACCGAGGCCGAAGGCGTGCTGTGCATCGCCGACAGCTGGCCGGGCCAGATGCGCACGCTCTGGGGCGATCACGAACGCTTCCAGGAGGCCTATTTCAGCCAGTACAAGGGCTATTACTTCACCGGCGACGGCTGCCGCCGCGATGCCGATGGCTATTACTGGATCACCGGCCGGGTCGATGACGTGATCAACGTCTCGGGCCACCGCATGGGCACGGCCGAAGTCGAAAGCGCGCTGGTGGCACATGAGAAGGTGGCCGAGGCCGCCGTGGTCGGCTACCCGCATGACATCAAGGGGCAGGGCATCTACGCCTATGTCACCCTGATGAAAGGCGTCGAACCCTCGGACGCGCTGCGCAAGGAACTGGAGGCCTGGGTCCGGCAGGAGATCGGTCCCATTGCCAAGCCCGACCTGATCCAGTGGGCGCCCGGCCTGCCCAAGACCCGCTCGGGCAAGATCATGCGCCGCATCCTGCGCAAGATCGCCGAGAACGACTATGGCAGCCTTGGCGACACCTCGACCCTGGCCGACCCTTCGGTGGTCGACGAGCTGATCGACAACCGCATGAACAAGGGGTGATCCGATGATGTCGAATGCGCCCGTCCTGATCCTGCTTGGCCCCCCCGGGGCCGGCAAGGGCACCCAGGCCCGCATGCTGGAAGAAGAGTTCGGCCTTGTGCAGCTGTCCACCGGCGATCTTCTGCGCGCGGCGGTCGCTGCCGGCACCGACGCCGGCAAACGCGCCAAGGCGGTGATGGAGGCAGGCCAGCTTGTCAGCGACGAGATCGTGCTGGCGATCCTGAAGGACCGCATGGCCGCCCCCGATGTGGCCCGCGGCATCATCCTCGACGGCTTTCCCCGCACCGCCGGGCAGGCGGCGGCGCTGGACACCCTGCTTGCGGGTGCGGGCCAGAAGGTCACCGCCGCCGTCAGCCTTGACGTGGATGACGAGGCGATGGTGGGCCGCGTCTCGGGCCGCTACACCTGCGGCACCTGCGGCGAGGGCTACCACGACGAGTTCAAGAAACCTGCCCATGCAGGGACTTGCGACAAATGCGGCGGCACGGCGATGAAACGCCGCGCCGACGACAATGCCGAAACTGTGCGCGAGCGGCTGAAGGCCTATCACGCCCAGACGGCGCCGCTGATCGCCTATTACGATGGCAAGGGCGTGTTGGAGCGCATCGACGCGATGGGTCCCATCGCCAAGGTGCGCGCGGCCCTTGCCGGCATCGTGGGGCGGGTGGCGGCCTGACAGCGCCTGAATCCGGGTCGGCAGGACGCCCGGGCGCAGGGAAGGAAGACCGAAGGGAAGGGGGCGCGTCACGCGCAGACCCAAGGGACGACCGGCGCAAACCTCTTGCGACCGGGCTAAGGGGTCTTGTCTGTCCGCCAGGGCAGGCCCGGCCGGGAACGAAGGGAAGGCACCGCCGCAAATGGCGGGCCGCACAAGGAGGAAATCGATGGCTTATGCAACGCCGGACGTGCGCGACCGCTCGCGTCCCATGACCGGGGAGGAGAAGAAGGTCATTCTTGCCTCTTCCGCCGGCACGATCTTCGAATGGTACGACTTCTACCTCTACGGCTCGCTGGCCGCGACGATCGGCCTGCACTTCTTCAGCCCCTACCCGGAAGCCACGCGCAACGTCTTTGCGCTTCTGGCCTTTGCCGCGGGCTTCATCGTGCGCCCGTTCGGCGCGCTGGTCTTCGGGATGCTGGGCGACCTGATCGGCCGCAAATACACCTTCCTGATGACGATCCTGATCATGGGCCTGTCGACCTTCATCGTCGGCATGCTGCCCAGCTACTATTCCTGGGGCATGGCGGCGCCGATCATCCTGATCGCCCTGCGGATGCTGCAGGGCCTTGCGCTTGGCGGTGAATATGGCGGGGCTGCGGTCTATGTGGCCGAACACGCGCCGCAGAACCAGCGCGGCTATTTCACCAGCTTCATCCAGACCACGGCGACGCTCGGGCTTCTGCTCTCGCTGGTCGTGATCCTGATGGTGCAGGGCTACGTCAACGGCAACTGGGACCCGACGCCCGCGCTGGACGCGGAAGGCCTGCCGAAGATGCTGGCCGACGGCACCCCCGAGATGTGGACCCCGTTCCAGGCCTGGGGCTGGCGGATTCCGTTCCTCGGCTCGATCCTCTTGCTGGCGGTCTCGCTCTATATCCGCCTCCAGATGAACGAATCCCCCGCCTTCAAGAAGATGAAGGCAGAGGGTTCGGCCTCGAAAGCGCCGCTGCGTGAAGCTTTCGGCAACTGGAAGAACGGCAAGATCGCCCTGATCGCCCTTCTCGGCCTTACCGCCGGTCAGGCCGTGGTCTGGTACTCGGGCCAGTTCTACGCGCTGTTCTTCGTGCAGAACGTGATCAAGGTGGACAGCTTCTCGGCCAACGTCTTCGTGGCCTGGTCGCTGATCCTCGGCACCTGGGGCTTCATCTTCTTCGGCAGCCTGTCGGACAAGATCGGCCGCAAGCCGATCATCCTTGCCGGCTGCGCCATTGCCGCCGTCACCTACATGTGGGTCTTCCCGCTCTTGACCAAGGTCGCCAACCCGGTGCTGGCCCACGCGCATGAGACCGAGATCACCGTGACCGCCGATCCGGCCGACTGCTCGTTCCAGTTCAACCCGGTCGGCACTGCGAAGTTCACCAACTCTTGCGACATCATCAAGGCGGGCCTGACCTCGCGCTCGGCGAACTCCGACACCGCCGAGGCGCCTGCGGGCACCATCGCCACGGTCAAGGTCGGCGAGACGGTGATCCAGGGCTACTCGGGCAAGGCCGAGAACGCCGCGGACGAGAAGAAGCGCTTCGACAGCGAGCTGAACGCGGCCCTGACCGCTGCCGGCTATCCGATCAACGCCGCCGACAATACCTCGGTGGCCAAGGCGGCCCACTTCTTCGACATCTTCACCGGCCAGAAGATCGCGATCGTGCTGATCCTGACCTATCTGATCATTCTGGTGACGATGGTTTACGGCCCCATCGCGGCCATGCTGGTGGAACTCTATCCGACCCGCATCCGCTACTCCGGCCTGTCGCTGCCCTATCACATCGGCAACGGCTGGTTCGGCGGCCTCCTGCCGGCGACCGCCTTCGCGATCTCGGCGCAGAGCGGCAACATCTACGCTGGCCTGTGGTATGCCATCGTGGTTGCCGTGATGACCGTGGTGGTCGGCGCGCTCTTCGTGCCGGGCGGAACCCACAAGAAGGACATCTTCGCCGATCAGAAATGATCTGCGAAGGCTGACAAGGGCGTGCCGGGGCGATCCGGCACGTCCCCCCTCAGCGGCTGGAAATCCGGCGATACGCTTCGTAAAGCGCCATGACCACGCCGAGGATCACAAGATTTGCGATCAGCCCCGCGCCGACCTGCAGCCAGAACGGCTCGGCCAGGCGGGTGCCAAGGGTGGATGGGATGATCACCGCCACGAAGACCACGCCAGCCGCCAGCGGAACCAGCGTTCCGGTCTGGGCCCGGGTGCGGATCATGGTGATGACAAGCCCCACGATCAGAATGATGCGGAACGGGTCTTCCAGCTGGGCCAGAACAAGCTGCGGCAGTGACATGGGTTCCCCTTTGCAATTCCCTTCGATGGTTATGCGATCCGGCCGCGCAGGTCCACCTTTGCGCAGCGGCGGGCAGGTGCGCCGTGGCTGACCGGCGGCACCGCGTGCTGGTGGTCGAGGACGAGGACAATATCGCGCTGGCGCTGGACTTCCTGATGACGCGCGAGGGCTATGACCATGACAGGGTGGCGGACGGCGCCGCCGCTCTGGCCCGGATACGCGCGATGCGGCCCGACCTTGTGCTTCTGGACGTGATGCTGCCCGGGGTCTCGGGCTATGACATATGCCAGGGCGTGCGGCGCGATCCCGCCCTGCGCGATGTGAAGATCCTGATGATGACGGCGCGCGGGTCCTCGGTCGAGCGGCGGCGCGGGCTTGAGATCGGGGCGGACGGTTTCATCGCCAAGCCTTTCGAGCTGAAGGAGCTGCGGCTTGAGGTGCGGCGGTTGCTGGCCCGGCTGTAGGCGCGCGGTTTCTGTGCCCGGCGGCTGGAGGGGTTTTGCACCCCTCCACGCGACCATTGGTTGCTTGAACCAATGGCGCAAACCATGGTCGCATCCCGGCAGGATATTTCGGCCAAAGTGAAGGCGGCAGCGGGTTGTCAGGGAAAGGGGGCGAGGCCCACATTCTCCTGCGCCACCGAAACGGCCTTCAGCACGGCATGAAGGCGCAGGCCGGGCCGCAGCCCCATCACCCGGGCAGAACGGCGGGTGACACGGGCAAGCAGCGCCTCGTCCCCGGCGCGAAGGCGCACCAGGACGCCGGGGCCGTCGCCGGAATGGACCGCGTCCACCACGCAGGCCAGTTGGTTCAGCGCAGAGATCCCTTGCGGCGGCTGCAGCGCCAGCATCACATCCTGCGCGAGGATGCGCAGGCGCAGGCTGCGGCCCGGTGCGCCCGGGATCTGCGGCAGCCAGAGCGGGCCGGCGCCGGTGGCAAGGCGCGTCAGCCCGTCCTCTTCCTCCTGCGCCTCGATCCGGGCCTGCAGGACGGCGCCGGCTTCGCGAGGGCCAAGGGCGGGGGCGGTGCCGGGGTCGGACAGCACCTCGGCCATCGGGCCGGCGGCGGTGACGCGGCCGGCCTCCAGCAGGACGACCGTCGTTGCCAGACGCGCGACCTCGGCGATGGAATGGCTGACGTAGAGGATCGGCAGGCCGACCTCGTCGCGCAGCCGTTCGAGATAGGGCAGGATCTCGGCCTTGCGGGCCTCGTCCAGCGCGGCCAGGGGTTCGTCCATCAACAGCAGTTGCGGGGCGGACAGGATGGCGCGGCCAAGCGCGACGCGCTGACGCTCGCCCCCCGACAGCGCGCCGGGGCGGCGCGAGAGCAGGGCGCCGATGCCCAGCATCTCGACGATGCGGGGCAGGTCGCGGGTGCCGGCCCCGGCAAACCAGCTGCCGTAGGTCAGGTTCTGCCGCACGGTCAGATGCGGGAAAAGCCGCGCGTCCTGAAAGACATAGCCGATGCGGCGGTGATGCGGCGGCAGGAAGATGCGGCGCTCGGTGTCCAGAAGCACCCGGTCGCCCACCGCAACCCGGCCCTTTTGCGGACGCAGGAGGCCCGCCACCGCATTGACCACCGTGGTCTTGCCGGACCCCGAACGGCCAAAGAGGGCCGTCACCCCGGGCGGGGCGGCGAAGGCGGCCTCCAGCCGGAAGCCGCCGAAGGCGTGCGAAAGCGCGACCGACAGTGTCATGCGCCGGAAATCCGGCGGGCGACGGCGCGACTGACCCATTCCGACAGCAGAAGCGCCGCCATGGCGATGACGATGGCCACCAGCACCAGCCGCGCCGCCTGCGCATCGCCCCCCGGCACCTGCAGGAAGGCGTAGATGGCCGAGGGCAGGGTCTGCGTCTGCCCCGGAATGTTCGACACGAATGTGATGGTGGCGCCGAATTCCCCCATCGCCTTGGCAAAGGCAAGGATCGCCCCGGCCACGATGCCGGGCAGGATCAGCGGCAGCGTCACCGTCAGGAACACCATCGGGCGCGAGGCGCCAAGGGTGGATGCCGCCTGCTCCAGCCTGGGGTCCACCGCCTCGATGGCAAGGCGGATGGCGCGCACCATCAGCGGAAAGGCCATGACGGCGGCGGCAAGGGCGGCGCCGGTCCAGCGGAAGGCGAAGACCAGCCCGAACCACTGGTCCAGCCATTGCCCGACCCAGCCCTTGCGCCCGAAGGTCAGCAAGAGCAGGTAGCCCGTCACCACCGGGGGCAGGATCAGCGGCAGATGCACCAGCCCGTTCAGCAACTGGCGCCCGGGAAAGCTCCCGCGCGCCAGCGCCAGTGCCACCAGCACCCCCAGAGGCAGGCTGAGCACGGTCGCCACGACCGAGACGCGCAAGCTCAGCGCCACCGCGCGCCATTCTTCAGGGGACAGCCAATCCGTCATCCGGCGGGTCTACACTGTCAGTTCAGGATCACGAAGCCCTCATCGGCAAAGACCTTGTCGCCGGCATCCGAGGTGATCGCCTCGTAGAACGCCTTGTCGGCGGCATCGGCGGCGCCGGTCAAAAGGGCGCCGGGGTAGATGATCGGCGGATGGCTGTCGGCGGGGAAGGTGCCGACGATCTTCACTTCGGGCTCGGCTGCGGCATCGGTGGCATAGACGATGCCGTAAGGTGCCTCGCCGGTGGCGACCAGGGCCAGTGCCGCGCGCACGTTGTCGGATTGCGCGACCGAGGGTTCGACCGCCCCCCAGATGCCAAGCGCCTCAAGCGAGGCCTTGCCGTATTGGCCGGCCGGCACCGAATCCACCAGCGCCATGGAAAGCTTGCCCTCGCCCAGAAGGCCCGCCAGATCGAAGCCCGGCCCGATCTCGACCGGGGCGGCATCGCCATGGGCGACCAGAACCAGTTCATTGCCGAAAAGATCGTGGCGGGTGCCTTCCACCACCAGACCGGCCTTTTCAACCTCATCCATCCAGTTCACTGCGGCCGAGACGAAGATGTCGGCGGGTGCGCCTTCGATGATCTGCTTGGCCAGCGCGTTCGACCCGGCATAGCTGATGGTGACGGTATTGCCCGTTGCGGCCTGGAAGTCCGCGGCCACCTTGTCCAGCGCGGTCTTCATCGAGGCGGCGGCGAACACCACCACCTCTTCGGCGGCGGCAGGGGTGGCAAGGCCAAGCGCAAAGGCTGCGATCAGGATGCGGCGGGACATGATTCCTCCTCACGATATGTCGGGGGGAACATAACAGCCCGGACCGGGCCGGGCACAAGCGTTATCTTCCCTTGGACATATCCGATGTCACCGCCACCGCGGGCCTGCCGGGCTTCAGCATGCCCTCCAGGCGTGTGACCGGCTCGGCCACGGCGGCCTCGGCCCGGGCCATGACGTCGCGGTAAAGCCGCAACACCTCGGTCCCGGCATCGGTCAGCGCCGCCCCGCCGCCGCCCGGACCGCCCCTTGCGCTGGAGACCAGCGGCGCCTGCCAGCCGGCGTTCATCTCTTCGACCAGCATCCAGGCGCGCTTGTAGCTCATCCCCATGGCGCGGCCGGCTGCGGCGATCGATCCGGTATCGCGGATGCCCTCCAGCAATTCGGCCTTGCCGGGGCCCAGCATCGCCTCGTCGAAATAGATGCGCAGCTTCAGCGTGGTCATCTGCCTCTCCCTCACTGCGGCCCATGTTCGCCAAAGCGGGGCCTTGCCGCAAGGGCCCGAGATTGCGGATACTGTCGCAGCGGGGTTTCCCGCAGGCCCAAATCCCGAGTCCGCCGATGTCCCGCATTCCCCACCCGCGTTTCCTGGCCTTCCTCGTGGTCTTTCTGGCGACAACCCTGCTGCTGGCGCTGCGCCTGGCCCCGGAAGAGGCGCTGATCCTTGGCTTTGACCTTGCCGCGCTGATCTTCGTCGCCTCGACCCTGCCGTTGTGGCGGGCGGATGGGTCCAAGGCGGCACGCGCCCGCGCGGCAAGGGACGATGGCGGGCGCGGGCTTCTGCTCCTGACCTCGGTCGCGGTTCTGGCGGTGATCCTGCTGGCGCTGGGCCGGCTGGTTGGCGAGAAATCCGGCGGCATCGGATTTGGCGCCATCGCCGGGACGCTGATCCTGGCCTGGCTTTTCGTCAACCTGATCTTCGCCTTTCACTACGACCATCTCTTTCACGACAAGGTGTCGGGCAAGGATGCGGGCGGTATCCAGTTCCCCGAGGGCGGCGAGCCGGTCTTTGCCGATTTCGTCTATTTCGCCTTCACCATCGGCATGACCTGCCAGACCGCCGATCTGGATATCTCAAGCCGGGTCATCCGCCGGGCCGTCACCCTGCACGGGCTGTTCGCCTTCTTCTTCAATCTCGGTGTTCTGGCCTTTGCGGTGAACGTCATGGCCGGGGTGCTTTAGCCCCCGCTCCGCCCCTAGAACGAGATCGTGGCCTGCACCGCACGCTGCCAACGGGCATAGCGGGCCTCGCGCTCGGCGGCATCCATCCCGGGGGTGAAGCGGCGGTCCAACGCCCAGTCCGTCGCGAATTCGTCGGGCGGGGGGCAAAGGCCCGCCTGCACCCCGGCCAGATAGGCCGCACCAAGGGCCGTGGTTTCCGTCACCACCGGGCGGTCGACCGGCGCACCAAGGATGTCGGACAGGAATTGCATGGTCCAGTCGCTGGCCGCCATTCCGCCGTCCACCCGCAACACCCCATCGGCCGCGGCCCCCCAATCGGCGCGCATCGCCTCCAGCAGATCGCGCGTCTGGTAGCCCACGCTTTCCAGCGCGGCGCGTGCCATCTCGGCCGGGCCGGAGTTGCGGGTCAGGCCGAACACCGCGCCGCGGCAGTCGGGCCGCCAGTAGGGCGCGCCAAGTCCGGTGAAGGCGGGGACAAGCACCACGCCCTGCGCGGCCTCGGCCGTCTCGGCAAGGCCTTGGGTATCAGAGGCTTGGCGGATGATCTTCAACCCGTCGCGCAGCCACTGCACCACGGCCCCGGCAATGAAGATCGACCCCTCCAGCGCATAGGTGGTGCGGCCCTCCAGCCGATAGGCGATGGTGGTCAGAAGCCGGTTCTTCGAGGGCACCCGATCCGCCCCGGTGTTCAGAAGCGCAAAGCAGCCGGTGCCATAGGTGGATTTCATCATGCCGGGCCGGAAACAGGCCTGGCCCACGGTGGCGGCCTGTTGGTCGCCGGCGACGCCAAGGATCGGGATCGCGGGACCGAAAAGGCCCGGCTCCGTCACCCCGAAGGGGGCCGCGCAGTCCCGGACCTGCGGCAAAAGCGCCAAAGGCACATCCAGAATGCCGCAGATTTCGGCATCCCAATCGTTGGTTTCGATGTTGAACAGCATGGTCCGCGCGGCGTTGGTGGCATCCGTTGCATGGACCTGCCCCCCGGTCAGGTTCCAGATCAGCCAGGAATCCACGGTGCCGAAGGCCAGTTCCCCCTTTGCCGCCCGTTCGCGGGCGCCGGGGATGTGGTCCAGCACCCATTTCACCTTGGTCCCCGAGAAGTAGGGGTCCAGCAGCAGCCCGGTGCGGGCGGTGATCATCGCCTCATGCCCCGCCGCGCGCAGCGCATCGCAGATCGTCGCGGTGCGGCGGTCCTGCCAGACGATGGCATTGTGCAGGGGCCGGCCCGTCGCGCGGTCCCAAAGCAGCGTGGTTTCCCGCTGGTTGGTGATGCCGATGGCGGCAATCCCCGCGCCGGTCAGCCCGGCCTGCGCCAGCGCGGCCCGGCAGGTTGCAACGGTGGTGGACCAAAGATCGGCCGGGTCATGCTCTACCCAGCCCGGTTGCGGGAAGTGCTGCGCAAACTCGGCCTGCGCCTGTGCAACGGGCGTGAGGCTGCCATTGTCCACCGCAAAGACGATGGCGCGCGAGGAGGTGGTGCCCTGATCGATGGCCAGGAGATGGGGGGGGCGGATCTGGGTCATTCGGCGTCCTCGGGGCGGGATAGACGATGCGCAGGGCCTCAGGCGGATCGGATGGGCACCGCTTCGTCCATATAGGCCCCGATCGCCGCGATGTCGTCAGCCGTCAGCCGCAACCCCAGCTTCGAGCGGCGCCAGACCACATCCTCGGCCGTCCGCGCCCATTCCTGATCGATCAGCCAGCGGATTTCGGCCTCGGTCAAGGTGGCGCCGAAATCGCGGCCCAGATCTTCGGCGGCGCGGGCATTGCCCAGAATGGCAAGCGCCTCGGTGCCATAGGCGCGGATCAGCCGCGCGGCGTGGCCGGCAGTCAGGAACGGATACTGCGCCTGCAGGTTCGCGGCCAGCGCCGGCTTTGCCTCCAGCGGGAAATCCCCGCCGGGCAGGGGAACGCGGGCAGTCCATTTGCCGGGCAGGCCGGGAAAGAACGGCGCGATCCTGTCCAGCGCCGCTTCCGCCAGCCGGCGCGAGGTGGTGATCTTGCCGCCGAACACGTTCAGAAGCGGCGGGCCGTTCCGGTCCAGCGACAGCACATAGTCCCGCGTCGCCGCCGTGGCCGATTTTGCGCCGTCATTGTACAGCGGGCGCACCCCGGAATAGGTCCAGACCACATCCGCCGGCGTCAGGGCCCTGGCGAAGTACTCCGATGCGAAGGCGATCAGATAATCCCGTTCGGCATCGCTGCACCGCGCATGGGACGGCGCGCCGTGATGGTCCATGTCGGTGGTGCCGATCAGGGTGAAGTCCTGCTCGTAAGGGATTGAAAAGATGATCCTTCCGTCATGCCCCTGAAAGAAGTAGCAGCGGTCGTGGTCATAAAGGCGGCGGGTGACGATATGGCTGCCGCGCACCAGCCGCACACCTTCGCTGGAATTGATGTGGGTGACATTGCGCAGCACATCCTCGACCCACGGCCCGCCGGCATTGATCAACACCTTTGCATGATGGATGCGGCGGCCGTCCGGCCCTTCGGTGGTGATCTCCCACGCCTCGCCCTTGCGCGTCGCCTGCGTCACCCGCGAACGGGTCAGGATGGTCGCGCCGCGGGTCCGGGCATCGCGCGCATTCAGCACGACCAGCCGGGAATCCTCGACCCAGCAGTCGGAGTATTCATAGGCGCGGCGGAATTTCGGCTTCAGCGGCCGGCCCGCGGGATCGGTCGTCAGGTCCAGGCTGCGGGTTGCGGGCAGCACCTTGCGCCCGCCCATGGTGTCGTAAAGGAACAGCCCCAGACGGATCAGCCAGGCCGGCCGCCGCCCCTTCATCCACGGCATCACGACCGACAGAAGCCGGCTGGTCGGCGTGTCCGACTCAAAGCGCATGTCGCGGTGCATCGGCAGCACGAAGCGCATCGGCCAGCTGATATGCGGCATGGCCGCCAGCAGGGTCTCGCGCTCTTCAAGGGCTTCGCGGACAAGACGGAATTCGAAATACTCCAGATAGCGCAGGCCGCCATGGAACAGCTTGGTCGAGGCCGAGGAGGTGCCTTGCGCAAGGTCGCCCTGTTCGGCCAGCGTGACACTCAGCCGGCGCCCGGCGGCGTCGCGTGCGATGCCGCAGCCGTTGACGCCACCCCCGATGATGAAGAGATCGGTCCTGCCGGGCTGTGCTTCGGTCACGTCCTGCTCCTTGCGCCGGGGCCTTCTCTCTAGTGCATCTCCGTGCCGGCCTCCGTCAACTGGAAACATTCGAATATGCGCGATATGGCGTGAAACGAACATTTGTAATCGCAGATATGGCGCGATACCTTGCCAAAACGCGCTTTCGCTTCGGGGCCGCGCATGAGGGACCGCCATGGCAATCAACATCCGGCAAAGCGCGATCCTGGATCTGACCCGGGCCGAAGGGCGGGTGGGCGTCGAGGATCTTGCGCAGCGGTTCGACGTGACGCTGCAGACCATCCGGCGCGACCTGACCGACCTGGCAGAGGCGGGCTTCGTCGATCGGGTGCATGGCGGGGCCGTGGCGCGCACCGGCGTGGTGAACATCGGCTATGAACGGCGCCGCAGGATGAATGATGCGGCCAAGGCCGCCATCGCGCGGGCCTGCGCGGCCGAGATCCCCGACAACTCCAGCCTGATCCTGAACCTCGGCACCACGACCGAAGCCGTCGCGCGAGAGCTTTTGCAACACCGCAACATCACCGTCGTCACCAACAACATGAATGTTGCCAATATCCTGCTGGCCAATCCGGGGTGCGAGATCATGGTGGCGGGCGGGGCGCTGCGCCGGTCGGACGGTGGGCTGGTCGGCGCGCTGACCACCGGGTTCTTCGAGCAGTTCAAGGTCGATTTTGCCGTGGTCGGCACTTCTGCGCTGGATCTGGACGGCGATCTGCTGGATTTCGATCTGGCCGAAGTCGGCGTCAGCCGGGCGATCCTGGGCCGGGCGCGGCGGCGCTTTCTGGTGACCGATCACAGCAAGATCGGCCGGGCGGCGCCCGCGCGCATCGCCTCGCTGGCCGAGATCGACACGCTGTTCACCGATCTTGCCCTGCCCGAACCGCTGGCCCGCGCCTGCGGCAACTGGGGCACGCGCGTCGTGCTGGGCTGAGGCAGGGATTGCCCGCGAAACT
Source organism: uncultured Paracoccaceae bacterium (assembly GCA_934500835.1). Taxonomy (GTDB): domain Bacteria; phylum Pseudomonadota; class Alphaproteobacteria; order Rhodobacterales; family Rhodobacteraceae; genus Pseudogemmobacter. The sequence goes on from CAKSTR010000002.1 coordinate 84,773, forward strand.
CCTGCGAAGCCTTGCCGGGCGCGGGGCCGGGCGCTACCCCATGGACAGGGCAGAAAAAGGGGGCCGCGATGACATCGGCATTTGCACAACGCTACGGGTTCGACCGCGATTCGGTGATCCTTGGCAACTGGCGGACAGCACCTTTCAGCCGCTGGTCCTTCCAGAACGTGGCCGAACTGGTGCCAAGTGCGATCCGCCCGCCGGCAGATCCGACGCCCGAACCTGCAGGCACGACCCCGCGACTGCTGCAAGCCGAGTTGGCCGTAGAGGGGCGGCAGGCCGCGCTTGCCGACCATCTGGCCGCCAGCGACACCGACATCTTCTGCGTGATGAAGGACGGCCGGTTTCTGGCCGACTGGGCCGCACCGCACGCCGATCCTCTTGCGCCGCATCTTGTGTTCTCGATCTCGAAATCCCTGACCGCGCTGGTTGCCGGCGCGCTTGAGGCCGAGGGCCTTCTGTCCCCCGACGATCCGGTGACGCGCTTTGTCCCCGAGGCGGCCGGCTCCGCCTTCGGCGATGCCACCTTGCGGCATCTTCTCGACATGACAACGGTTCTTGACTTCGACGAGGCCTATCTGGAGCCGGGCAGCCCCTTTGCCCGCTATCGCAACGCCATGCTGTGGAACCCCGGCGGCGGCGAGACGCTGCGGCAATTCCTGTGCAATCTGCCGCGGCGCCCTGATCCCTATGGCCGGCGTTTCGCCTATCGCTCGCCCAATTCCGACATGCTGGGCGTGGTGGTCGAGCGCGCGGGCGGCGCGCGGCTGGCGGACCTTCTGGACCGGCTGGTCTGGCAGAAGATCGGCTGCCGCGGCCCGGTCGGGCTGACCGTGGATGCCGTCGGCACCGGGCGCGCCGCCGGCGGCGTGTCGATCACCGCGCGCGATCTGGCCCGGGTGGGCGAGATGATGCGGCAGGGCGGCATCGGTGCGCAGGGCCGGGTGGTTCCTGCGGCCTGGGTCGCCGACACCGTCGATGGCGGCGACCGCCGCGCCTGGGCCGAGGGCGACTTCCCCGAGCTTCTGCCCGGCGGCGCCTATCGCAACCAGTGGTATCGGTCGCGCCAGCAATGGTTCTGCGGCATCGGCATCCATGGCCAGTGGCTGGTGGTGGACCCGGCCAGCGGCTCGGTCATCGTCAAGCTGTCCTCGCAGCCCGAGCCGGTCGACGACGCGCTGGACCAGCGCAACATCGCCCTGTTCGAGGCGATCTTCCGGCACCTTGGCTGACCGCGGCACCGGCGGCGATCAGAAGAGTTCCACATTCGTCCGTGCCGCGGGTCCGGGCGCGGGGCGCGGCTCCTGCGCCTGCTCGTTCGGGATCAGCAACTGGCGGGCGCGGCCGGTCGCCGGGTGAAAGGTGATCCGCCGGGCCTGCTGGCCGCCAAGGCTTTCCGCGATGCAAGGGATGCCCTCGGTCTTCAGGAACTGGCGCGCAAAGGCGGCATTCGATGCGCCGATGTCGCGCAAAGTGGCCGAAATCTTCGCCCCGCCGAACAGCTTGGCCCGCAAGGCATCGCGCCGCGCGCCCGCACGCAAGAGGCCATTGATCAGGACTTCCATCGCATGCACGCCATAGCGGTTGTCGCGCGGCGCCGCGCCGTCACTTGTGGGCGCCAGAGACTGCGCCAGAAGGAAGTGGTTCATGCCCCCGATGCCGCAGCCCTCATCCCAGATGCAGGCCGCGATGCAGGAGCCGAGGATGGTGGACATCTCTTCTTCGGGATCGGACGAGACCCTGAATTCGCCCTGCACGATCTGCAGGCTGCGCGCGGCGAACCTTGTCATCGGCCGGCCATCTCGGGCGGGCGGTCGGCGCAGCGGGCCAGAAGTTCGGGGCCGATGCGGGCGATCGGCAGGCGGCATTGGGCGCCGCCGTTTTCCCACGCCGCGCGCGGCATGCCGTAGACGACCGAAGTGGCTTCGTCCTGCGCGATGGTGGCCGCCCCGGCCCGGCGCAGATCCAGCATGCCGGCAGCCCCGTCGCGGCCCATCCCGGTCAAAAGGGCAGCAGCCACCCTTTGCGCAATCGGCAGGGCCGAACGGAACATCTCGTCCACCGAAGGCACATGGCCCGAGACCGCCGGACCGGGCGTCACCAGCACCTGCGGCGGGCTGCCGGGCTGCAGCCGCATATGTCCCCCGCAGCCGGCACCCACGATGACATGGCCCGGCCGCAGCGGTGCCCCCGATTGCGCGGGCAGCACCTGGGCCGCGCAGCAGCGGTCCAGCAGGCGGATCAGGCTGTCCGAAAAGGCGGCCCCGGTATGCTGGACGATGGCGGTCGGCGGGCAATCGGGCGGAAAGGCCGACAGGACGTGCAAGAGCGCATCGATCCCGCCCGTCGATGAACCGATCAGGATGAGCCGGTCAGGCCGTGCCCTGACGGTCGGCGCCGGCGCCGGCGGGCGGGGGGGCAGGGTCTCTGCCGGGCGGGCAAGGCTGGCGTGCAGGGCCGGCAGCATCGCGGGCCCGGAAAGCGACGGGTCCAGAAACGGCGCGCCATCTGCACCGTCCCCGCTGCCGATCTGCAGCCAGGCGATCTCCATCACGCGGAACATCGCCAGCAGGCCCGAGAAATCCGGGTGGCGCGTCAGCTCCTGCCCAAGGATCACCAGCCTCGGCCGGGCGCGTTCGACAAGGATATAGGCCCCGGAAAGATCACCGGCCTGGCCGCAAAGGCTGATCTCGGGCAGGCTGCCCAGTTCGCGCCCCAGCCGCGACATGGTCAGCGGGCTGGAGGTGACGATGACGGTCGGGATCGGGGTCATGCACGGGCTCCATGCCGGAAAGCTGGTCAGACGTCGTCCTGCCGTGCAGGCATCGCCCCGCCGGCAGCGGCTTTGGCAACAGCCGGTCTGCCCATGGCCGGGGCGGGCAGACGGGGCGCGACCGGCGCAAGCGCGATCACCTCTGCGCCCGCGCCCCCGGATGTCTGAAAGCGCCCGACCAACCCCTGCAGATGCGCGGCACTGCCCGCCATCGAGCGGCTGGCACTCTCGGCCTCGGCGGCCATGGTGGCATTCTGCTGGGTCACGCCATCCAGTTGCACCATGCCGGCATTGACCTCGGAGAGGCCGTTTGCCTGCTCGGCCGCGGCCCGGGCGATGCCCGAGACCAGCGTGGCAATCTCCTCCACCCGCCGCGAGATCCGGCTCAGCGAGGCGCCGGTCTCGGCCACCCGGGCCACGCCGCTCTCGACCTGGCGGCCGGAGGTGGCGATCAGCGCCTTGATCTCCTTCGCCGCGGCAGAAGAGCGCTGCGCCAGCGCCCGCACTTCCGAGGCGACAACGGCAAACCCCTTGCCGGTGTCCCCGGCGCGGGCGGCCTCCACCCCGGCGTTCAGCGCCAGAAGACTGGTCTGGAACGCGATATCGTCAATCACCCCGATGATCTGGCTGATATGGCGGGCCGAGGTCTCGATCCCGGTCATCGCCTCAACGGCGGACTCGACGATCCGTGCGCTTTGTCCGGTCTCCTTGCGCGCCTCCTGCGTGATCTTCTCGGCATGGACGGCGCCCTCGGCCGTGCCGCGCACGCTGGCGGTCAGCTCATCTATCGCGGCGGCGGTTTCCTCCAGGGTCGATGCCTGGGTCTCGGTCCGGCGCGACAGGTCCGAGGCGGCAGCCCCCACCGTGCCCGCGGTCCGGGTGATGCTGCCAGAGGCGCGGATCACATCCCCGATCGCGTCGTTCACCCGGGCGATGGCCTGGTTGAAATCCTGCCGCAGCCGGTCCAGCCCCTCGGGAAAGGGGGTCGCCAGTGATTGCGTCAGATCCCCCGCCGACAGCGCCTGCAGCGCAAGGCGCAGCCTGTCCACCGCAAGATCCGCCGCATCCCTTGCCTCCTGCTGGCGGCGTTCCTGTGCGCCGGCTTCGGCCAGCTTGCGGCGCAGCCCGTCCAGATCGCGCGCCATGGCCCCCACCTCGTCGCCACGGGCCACCCCGGGCACCCGCGTCGCCAGATCGCCGGCGCCGATCCCGCTCATCGCGTGCGAGAGCCGGCCAACCGGCCCCGCGATGGAATGCGCCAGCGCCATCCCGGCGGCCCCCATGACGATGATCGCGATCGTCCCGAACATCACGCTGCGGCGCAGGAATTCGGCCGGGCCGGCAAGGGCCGCGCCGGCGTCCCGCTCGACCACAACCACCCAGGCAAGACCGCCGGGCAGGGCAGGCGCCCGGGTGGCGGCAAAGCCGGTCAGGCCCGATTGCAGCGGCGCATCGGCAAAGACCCGGCCTTGCGGCGCCGGTGTCGCCTGCACCTGCGGGGTCGGGACGGGCAGGGCCAGCGGCTGCAGGTTGCTGCCGGCACTTGCGGCGCGCACCGTTCCATCCGGCCCGATGACATAGGCCGCCAGATCGCCGATGCCTGCGCTGCCCTTGTCGATGATCCGGTCAAGCTGCGCCACCGGAAGCCGGATCGCCAGCACGCCGGCCAGCTTGCCATAGCTGTCCTGGATCGGCGTGGCGAGGATCATCGCCGGCCCGCCGCCCGCCGGCGCATAGGGCTGGTAATCCGAAATCGCCACCGCGCCCGCGCCCATCGAGACCGCATCCGCAAAGACCGCCGCAAGCGGGCTGTCCCTGTAGCGGCCCATGGTCAGGCTGGTTGCAAATTCGTCCTCTTTGGCAAGGCTGTAAAGCACATCGCCTGCCGTGCTGATCAGAAGGATGTCGTCATAGCCCGACTTGCCGGCGACGGTGCCGAAGTATTTCTGCAGGTCTTCATGCCGGTAGTGATAGCCGCCCTTGGCCGTGGCCCGGGTCAGGCGGTGCCGTTCACCGGCGGGATAGGGGTTGCCGTCGATATAGACCTGACGCAGCTGGTCCAGCGCGTCATCGCCCAGATCCCTGACCGAAGACCGCAGCTGCGCCACCGCCTTGGCGACGGCGGGATTGGCGGCAAGGCCTTCGGCCTCGGCCCCGATATCGGCAAGCCAGCGCTGGATGCCATCGGCCTGTGCCACCGCGATGCGGTCGACCTGTGCCTTCGCCTCGGCCACGGCAAGGTCGCGCACCGTCAGATAGGCCATCGACAGGGTGACGACCGCGACGCCAAGGCCAAGACCGATCACCGCGGCGGGGACCTTCAGGCGGATGGGCAGGGCAAGACTGGGCATGAGGCGGGTCCTGGCGGTTTGGCCCCGGCGTCGGGACGTTAAGGTCGTGTCGGGCAGGTGTCGCGCCATGGCGACCGCAGGCGGTCTGGCGGCACATCAGAAGACCTCGGGTTGGCCCGTGGCCGCGCTTTCCCCCCCCGCCGCCCCGCCAAGCGCCCGGCGCATCTCGGCCAGGCGCAGCGGGCGGGCAAGATCACAGGCGCTGTGCCCGGTCCGGCAGCCAAGGGCCGAGGCCGCAAGCGCATCGGTCCAGAGCGCAAGGTCGTGCAGCCGCTGATCCAGAAGGTCGATCGCCTGCAAGTCATGCAGCGGGCCGGCGGCAGCCCCGGAGTCGACAAGGCCATGCACGGTTTCCTCCAGCCGGATGACGGTTGCACGGCACCGCCGGATCTCGGCCGCAGTGCGGCGCAGCAGGTCGTCCAGCGCCGGCAGGGCATCGCTCATAGCGGGCCGACCACACGTTCGATGCTGGCCTTGACGGTCGCGGTGGTGAAGGGCTTGCGGATCAGGTTGTTCAGGCCAAGGTGCTGGCCTTTCTGCATGATTTCCGGCGTCGGCGTGCCGGTGATCAGAATGAAACCTATCCGCTGGGTGTTGCGGTTCTGCCGGATCGCCCCCAGAAGATCCAGCCCCGACAGACCCGGCATGTTCATGTCCGAGATCACCAGATGCACCGGGTTCGCGGCCAGCTTGCCAAGTGCCGCCGTGCTGTCGGCCTCGGTCGCGACATGTCTGATGCCGATCTCTTCCAGCGATTGCGTGATCAGCGCCCGGCTGACCGACATGTCGTCGACCACCATCACGCGCAGCGAATCCTTCAGGCTCATGCTGTTCCCTTCCTGTGTTCCTTGGGCCCCGCGACCGGGGCGCTAGCGGCGATAGGCCGTGGTGCCGACCGAGGTGAAGGCCGCCGCCGCCGGGCCGCCAAGCCGTTCGGAGTGACCGATGAACAGAAGGCCACCCGGCGCCAGCAGGCCGGCGAAGCGCTGCCACAGCCGTCCTTGCGTCGGCTTGTCGAAATAGATCGCCACGTTGCGGCAGAAGATCGCGTCGAAGGGGCCGCGCAGGGGCCAGTCCTGCATCAGGTTCAACTCGGCAAAACGGACCATCCGGGTGACCTTCTGTGCAATGCGGTGCCGGCCCTGAACGGCGGGATCGAAAGCCCAGGGCCGCATCCGGTTGGGAACGGGGCGCAACTCCTCGGCGGTGAAGCGCGCCTCATCCGCCCGGGCCAGGATTGCCGGGTCGATGTCGGTGGCCAGGATGCGGATGTTCAGCTGCGCCGCATCCGGCAGGCAATCCAAGAGCGTCATCGCAATCGAATAGGGCTCCATCCCGGCCGAACAGCCGGCCGACCAGATCCTGAACCGTGCGCCCGCGCGCAGCGCCTGCAGCCGGGGCCGGATTGCAAGGTCGGCCAGAAGGTCGAAATGATGCGTCTCGCGGAAGAAATGCGTGACATTGGTGGTCAGGGCCGACACCAGAGCATCATGTTCGGACCTGCCCTCGGCACATTCGATCAGATCGCAATAGGGCTGGAAGCCCGACAGACCGAGGGCGCGGATCCGCTTGACCAGCCGCGAATAGACCAGATCCTTTTTCGATGCCTGTATCGACAGGCCGAATTCCCGATAGGCGAGGGCCGCGATCCGGTCGAAATCCTGCGCGGTGAAGGGCAGGGCGCCGGGCGGGGCCGGCGTCGGCGCAAGGCTGGAGGGCAGCGTCATCAGGCGGCCTGTCGGCTGCGGGTCTGGATCACCGCGGCAAGGTCGATCACCCGGGTCATCCCCTCATCGATCGGGATCACGCCGGTGATGCTTTGCCGTGTCGATTCCGACCTGATATCGGGCGTGTCCTGGATGCGGTCGCGCGCCACCGACAGGATTTCCGAGACCGACTCGACCAGAAGCCCGACGGTCTGGTTCTCGATCATCGCAACCACCACCACATTGCGCGGGCTTTCCGCCGTCGCGCCAAGCCCGAAGCGGGCCGAGAGATCGTAGATCGGGATGACCGAGCCGCGCAGGTTCATCACCCCCAGCACCTCTTTGGGGGCATGCGGCAGCGGCGTCACCGCCGTCCAGCGCCTGATCTCGCGCACGTGGGTGATGTCCAGCGAGAAGCTTTGCCCCCCGGCCTGGAAGGTGACGAACTCCACATCGGTGGCGCTGCGGCTGTCCTGCGGTTGCATCGTCATCTCCTGTCAGGCGGCGCGGGGGGCGGTGATCGGGCGGGCCGAGGTGAGGGCGTCGGCATCAAGGATCAGCGCGATCCGCCCGTCGCCCAGCACCGTGGCGGCCGAGATGCCGGGGATCGCGCCGTAATTCGATTCCAGCCCCTTGATCACCACCTGCCGCTGGTCGTGCACCTCATCGACGACAAGGGCGCACTGGCTCTGGTTTTCCGTCTCGACCAGCAGCAGCAGCGGCGGCCGGTTGCAGTCGCGGTCGGGAAACCCCAGGGCGGTGGCGACATCGACCATGGGGATGAAGCGGCCCCGCATCGCCAGCAGGCTTTCGCCGGTGCCCAGCTGGTGCAGGTCCGAGGCGTCGGGGCGGATCGTCTCGACCACCGACGTGATCGGCACCACCATGGTCTGCCCCGAGACCGAGATCACCATCCCGTCCATCACCGCAAGGGTAAGGGGCAGCGTGATGATGAATTCGGTGCCCTCGCCGGGGACGGAAGCGATCGACACCCGGCCCCCCAGGGCAGTGACCGCGTTCTTCACCACGTCAAGGCCCACGCCGCGGCCCGACAGGTTCGATACCTTGTCGGCGGTGGAAAAGCCCGGGCTGAACAGAAGGTTGTCGATCTCTCCGTCGCTCAACTCGGCCTCGGCCGGGACAAGGCCCTTGCCGACGGCCTTTTCCAGGATCCTGGCCCGGTTCAGCCCGGCGCCATCATCGCGCACGGTGATGACCACCGAACCCGACCGATGGGCGGCCTGCAAGCGGATGGTGCCTTCGGGGTCCTTGCCGGTCGTGGCGCGGGTTTCTGCGGCCTCCAGCCCATGATCGACGGCATTGCGGATCATATGGGTCAGCGGATCGGCCAGCCGTTCGATCACCGTCTTGTCGACCTCGGTCGCCTCGCCCAGGGTGATCAGACGCGCCTGCTTGCCGGTGGCATCGGCCGCTTCGCGCACGATGCGGGACATCCGCTGGAACAGCGGCTTCACCGGCTGGGCGCGGATCGCCATCACCGCCTCCTGGATGTCGCGGGCCAGCAGGCGGTAATCCTCGACATGGGCGATGACTTCGGCATCGGCGGGCAGCGACAAGACCGAGATGCTTTGCTCGATCATCGCCTGGTTGATGATCAGTTCCCCGACCGCGTTGATCAGACGGTCCACCCGCTCCAGATCGACGCGCAATGTGGGCTTCGGGCCGCGGCCCTCGCCTTCGTCCTCGGCCCCCTTTGCCTCGCGTTTGCGGGGCGGGGGATCGGCGGCGGGCGGCGATGCCGAAGGTTCCGCCCGCAGCACCGGCGGCGGACTGGCCGGGATCGGTTCCGCTGCGGCGGCGGGCAGGGCCGCAGGCGCGGGCGCGATGTCCAGCGCGCAGAGACCTTCGACGAATTCGAACACCTCGTGCAGCACGGTTTCCGGCTCTGTCGTGGTCAGGCGGATGGTCCAGCCAAGATAGCTGCCGGCCGGGTCGAAATCTACCCAGGGTGGCAGGGCCGAGTTGTCGAGTTCCACCGTCGTCATGCCCAGATCGGACAGCGCCGCCAGGATCAGTGCGGGGTCGTGGCCATTGGCGAACAGCGCAGGATAGGGCCGGAAGCGGATCAGATAGCCGCCCTCGGCCGCGGGCAGGTCCTGCAGACCGGCGCCGAAATCCAGCGGCAGGGCGGAGAAGCCGAAACAGGGATCGGCATCGGCGACGGGATCGGCCACCGGCGGGCCGCCCAGGACCAGATCGAGGTTGGCCAGGAAGCCGGCCGTCACCCCGGCGTCGATGCCCGCGCCATCGCGCGCGGCTTCGACCTGATCGGCCAGATGGTCGGCCGAGCGCAAAAGCGTATGCATCACATCGGGCGTAAGCTCGATCCGGTCCGACCGGATGCCGTCCAGCACCGTCTCGAACCGATGGGCAAAGGCGACCAGCGCATCCAGCGCAAAGGCCCCCGCACCACCCTTGACCGAATGCACCGCACGGAAGACCGCGTTCACCGTCTCGGCATCGTGGGCCCCTTCCGCCATCAGGGCCAGCCCTTCGGCCAAAGCCTCAAGCAGTTCCTCGCATTCCTCGAAGAAGGTGGCGCGGATCGAATTCATTGTTGCCATGGCCGCCCCCTTCAGCCCCGGACGCCGGTGACGCGCCGCACGACCGAGACGATGGCCATGTCCTCGAACGGTTTCACGATCCAGCCGGTGGCCCCGGCATTGCGGGCGCGGGACTTCAGCTCTTCGGCGGATTCGGTGGTGAGAACCAGGATCGGCACCGTTCGGTTCGCCGCCCCGCCTCGGATCGCGTCGATCACGCCGAACCCGTCCATCCGTGGCATGTTGATATCGGTGATCACCACATCGGGGTCGAGTTCGGCAAAGCGTTCGATCCCCTGCACGCCATCATCTGCCGTGGTGCAGGTGAACCCCGCCTCTTCCATCGCCTTGCGCACGAGGTTGCGGATCGTGCGGCTGTCGTCGATTGCAAGCACCTTGATCGTCATGCGGTCCCCTGAATGCTGAGAAGGGCGTCGGTCACGCCGAGGGCGGAAAGCTGGGCCGCCTGATCCGGGTCGACCCCGGTCAGCCGGAAGGGAATGCCGCGCGCACGTCTGTCGGCCGCCGCCGCCAGCAAAAGCTGCACCAAAGGCGTGTCCAGCCGGCGCAACCGCAGCGCCGAGACATCCAGTGCCACGTCGGGATTGTCGCGCAGGAAGGGCAGCAGCGCATTGTCCGAGGTGACGGCAATCCGGTCCGGCAGGATGAATTCAAGCGGTGCTGTCATGGACGATCCCCCTGCGCTGTGCCGGGGCCTGCCCCTGCACCATCCGTGATAGCGGGCGGCTGTTTAAGGAATCGTTGCCGGCGGCCCTCCGAAAGACCCGATTTCCCTCAATCTCTTCGCAATCCTTGCTGCCGCTTGACCCCGTGCCTCTGCCGCCGCATGGTCCGCCGCAAAGAAGGGGTGGCAGGATGCAGGACGGATCGGCGCAGGGGCGGCGCGTGTTCATCACCGGAACGGCGGGGTTCATCGGCTACCATCTGGCCGATCTTCTCCTGCGCCACGGCTGGCGGGTTGCCGGCTATGACGGCATCACCGATTACTACGACACCGGGCTGAAACGCGCCCGCCACGCAAGGCTGCTGCAGACCCCCGGTTTCAGCGCGACCGAGGCGATGCTGGAAGACATCCCTGCGCTGGATGCCGCCATCGACGCCTTCGCCCCGCAGGTCATCATCCATCTCGCTGCCCAGGCAGGCGTGCGCTACAGCCTTGAAAACCCGCGCTCTTACGTCGAATCCAACGTGGTCGGCACCTTCAACGTGATGGAGGCGGCCCGGCGGCTTGGCGTCGATCATCTCCTCATGGCCTCCACCTCCTCGATCTACGGCGCCAATGAGGACATGCCCTTTGCCGAGACCGACAAGGCCGACGGCCAGCTGACGATCTACGCCGCCACCAAGAAGGCGACCGAGGCGATGGGCCACTCCTACGCCCACCTCTGGAACCTGCCGACGACGATGTTCCGCTTCTTCACCGTCTATGGCACCTGGGGCCGCCCCGATCTGGCCTATTTCAAGTTCGTCGATGCGATCCTGAACGACCGGCCCATCGACATCTACAACAACGGGCAGATGTGGCGCGACTTCACCTGCGTCGACGATCTGGTCGAGGGCATCCGCCTCTTGATCGACGTGCCCCCCGTCCGCCCCGCCCCGGGCGAGGCCATCGCGCCCGGCGACAGCCTGTCGAAGGACGCGCCCTTCCGCATCGTCAACATCGGCAACTCGGACAAGGTGAAGCTCCTGGATTTCGTCGATGCCATCGAAGAGGTGCTGGGCAAGAAGGCGGTCCGCAACTACCTGCCGATGCAGATGGGCGACGTGCCGGCGACCTGGGCCGATGCCAGCCTGCTGAAGCGGCTGACCGGCTACCAGCCGAAGACCGACATCCGCGACGGCATGCGCCGCTTTGTCGACTGGTACCGCGACTATTACGGCAAATGACGCTGCCGGACGTGCATACCCGCGTCATACCTGGATCATACGCGGATCATACGTGAATCGCACCCGGTGGCGGCCGCAGGCGGCCCAGGTCTGGCTGTAATCCAGCCCGCAGACTGGACCTAAGGCCCGCATCGAATATCCCCGATACTGTCCGGCAGAGAATTTCCCGTCTTTGGAAGGAACATGCCATGGAAGGCATCGCCGGAATGAACGACATGAGCCGTGTGGTCGAGGCCGACCGCGCCCATGTCTGGCACCACCTGATCAACCACAAGGCGTTCGAGACCGTCGATCCCCGCGTGATCGTCGAGGGCAAGGGCATGCGGGTCTGGGATGCCAAGGGCAAGGAATACCTTGATGCGGTCTCGGGCGCGGTCTGGACGGTGAACGTCGGCTATGGACGTGAAAGCATCGCCAATGTGGTGCGCGACCAGCTGATCAAGATGAACTATTTCGCCGGTGTCGGCGGCTCGGTCCCCGGCGCCCTGTTCGCCGAGAAGCTGATCGAGAAGATGCCGGGCATGTCCCGCGTCTACTATTCCAACTCGGGCTCGGAAGCGAACGAGAAGGTCTACAAGATGGTGCGCCAGCTGTCGCACCGCGTCCATGGCGGCAAGAAATGGAAGATCCTGTATCGTGAGCGGGACTACCACGGCACCACCATCGGCGCGCTGGCAACCAGCGGCCAGGCCGAACGTGCGATGCAGTATGGTCCCTACCCGGACGGCTTCGTCATGGTCCCGCATTGCCTTGAGTACCGCAAGCAATGGGACGTCGAGAATTACGGCGAACGCGCCGCCGATGCGATCGAGGAAGTCATCCTGCGCGAAGGCCCCGATACCGTCGGCGCCATCGTGCTGGAGCCGGTGACGGCCGGCGGCGGCGTCATCGTTCCGCCCAAGGGCTATTGGGAGCGCGTTCAGGAAATCTGCAAGAAATACAACATCCTCTTGCACATTGATGAAGTGGTTTGTGGCGTCGGCCGGACCGGCGTCTGGTTCGGCTACCAGAACTACGGCATCAAGCCCGATTTCGTGACCATGGCCAAGGGCGTCGCCTCGGGCTATGCCGCGATCTCCTGCACCGTCACCACCGAGGCGGTGTTCGAGATGTTCAAGAACGATGCGGCGGACCCGCTCAGCTACTTCCGCGACATCTCGACCTTCGGCGGCTGCACCTCCGGCCCGGCTGCGGCGCTGGAGAACATGCGGATCATCGAAGACGAGGGGCTGCTCGACAACACGCTGAAGATGGGCGACCGCTGCCTTGCCAACCTGCGCGGGCTGATGGAGAAGCACAAGGTGATCGGCGACGTGCGCGGCGCGGGCCTGTTCCTTGGCGCCGAACTGGTGGCCGACCGCAAGACCAAGGAACCGATGGACGAGAAGAAGGTCGCCGCCGTGGTGGCCGATTGCAACGCGCAAGGCGTGATCATCGGCATGACCAACCGCTCGCTGCCGGGGCTGAACAACACGCTCTGCCTGTCGCCGGCGCTGATCGCCACCGCCGATGACATCGACGAGATCACCGGCGCCATCGACAAGGCGCTGACCAAGGTCTTCGGCTAAGCCCCTTGCATCCACCCGGAGCGTTCGCCACGCGGGCGCTCCGGGACGAAACCGTTGGGGGTTTCACCCCCAAACCCCCGAGGATATTTATGCCAAGATGAAGCTCTTCCCCTTCATCTTGGCATAAATATCCCCGCCGGAGGCATCCGCGGGCGCCGCAAGGCTCTGCGGTTGACATTCCGCGCATGCAAGAGCCTTGATGGGGCCAGTTGCCGCCCCGGATGAGGCCAGAATGTCGATTCCCGTCGAAGCCTTCTTCCTGACCACCGGCCCCGGCGGCACCCTCCAGCGCCGCATCAGGGCCATGGTGACAGAGGGCATCCTGGCCGGACGGTTCCGGCCGGGGCAGCGGATGCCGTCCTCGCGCGGGTTGGCGGCCCATCTGGGGATCAGCCGGATCACTGTGACGCTGGCCTATGCGGATCTGGTTTCGTCGGATTACCTGATGGCCAGGGGACGCTCGGGCTATTACGTCAGCGATAACGCCCCGCGCGCGCCCGAGTTTCCGGCGGCAGCCCGTCCAATGGAAGAGGTTGATTATGCAGCACTTTCATCGGCCCGCTTCACCCGCGCCATGGCCGGTGTGGACCGCCCCGACAATTGGGAACGCTTCCCCTATCCCTTCATCTATGGTCAGGCCGATCCGACTCTTTTCGACCATCAGAACTGGCGTGCCTGCGCCTTGCGGGCCCTTGGCCGTCGGGATTTCGACTCGCTGACCAGCGACTATTATGAACGCGACGACCCGCTGCTGATCGAGCAGATCCTGCGGGTCATCCTGCCGCGCCGGGGCATTGCTGCCGGGGCGGATGAGGTGCTGCTGACCCTGGGGGCGCAGAACGCGCTTTGGCTGGCCGCCACCGTCCTGCTTGCGCCCGGCCGGCGCGCGGTGGTCGAGAATCCCTGCTATCCCGGCTTGCGGCGGATCCTGCAGACCTGCGGTGCAGGTGTTGCCTCGGTCGATGTCGACGAGGGCGGGCTGCCGGTGCGCCTGCCTCCGGTCGATGTGGTCTTCACCACGGCCAGCCATCAGTGTCCGACCAATTCGACCATGCCGCTGGATCGGCGGCTGGCGTTGCTGGAGGCTGCCAGCCGCGACGATTTCGTGGTGGTCGAGGATGATTACGAATTCGAGATGTCCTTCCTGAAGCCGGTGTCTCCGGCATTGAAATCATTGGATAAAGGCGGGCGGGTGATCTATGCGGGATCGTTCTCGAAGTCGATCTTCCCGGGGATGCGGCTTGGCTATCTGGTCGGCCCGCCGTCCTTTATCGCCGAGGCGCGCGCCCTGCGCTCCATGGTGCTGAAACATCCGCCCGGTCACAGCCAGCGCACGGTCGCCTATTTCCTTGCTGAAGGCCACTATGATGCGCTGATCAACCGGATGCGCGCGGCCTTCAAGCGCCGCCGGCAGGTGATGGAGGAGGCCATCGACGAAGCGGGTCTTGGGGTCGCGGGGCAGGGCGGCTTCGGTGGGTCGTCCTTCTGGATGGCGGCGCCAGAGGCGGTGGATACCGAAGCCCTGGCCCGGCAGTTGCGGGCCGAGGGCGTGCTGATCGAACCCGGCCGCGGTTTCTTCGACCCTGCACGCGAGGCGCGCAACTTCTACCGTCTGGCCTATTCCTCGATTCCGCCGAACCGCATCCCGGAGGGGATCGCGCGCATCGGCAAGGCATTGGCGCGGCAGACCGGCCAGGGGTGACGCGTTGTCGTCGAAAGCGCCTGTTCCGCGAGGTCGCCTGTGCTGCGTCAACTGGCAACACAGCGGGGAAACGGCTGGCCCTAAGGGGCGACACGGGCGCGCGGCTAGATTCAGGGCCAAGGGCTGCCCCGGACCGGGGTGGACGCAAGACATTGCCACAAGGACCAAGCCATGAAGATGACCACCGAGGAAGCTTTCGTCAAAGTGCTGCAGATGCATGGTATCGAACATGCCTTTGGCATCATCGGATCGGCCTTCATGCCGATTTCCGACCTTTTCCCGCGTGCCGGCATCCAGTTCTGGGACTGCGCACATGAAGGCTCGGGCGGGATGATGGCCGATGGCTATACCCGTGCCTCGGGCAGGATGTCGATGATGATCGCCCAGAACGGGCCGGGCATCACGAACTTCGTAACCGCGGTGAAGACGGCCTACTGGAATCATACGCCGCTGCTGCTGGTGACGCCACAGGCCGCCAACAAGACCATCGGGCAGGGCGGTTTCCAGGAAGTCGAGCAGATGGCCCTGTTCAAGGACATGGTCGCCTATCAGGAGGAGGTGCGTGACCCTTCGCGCGTGGCCGAGGTGCTGAACCGGGTGATCATTAATGCCAAACGCCATTCGGCCCCGGCGCAGATCAACTTCCCCCGCGATTTCTTCACCCAGGTCATCGACATCGATCTGCCGCGGATCGTCGAGTTCGAACGGCCCTCGGGCGGCGAGGTTGCGCTGGACGAGGCAGCCAGGCTTCTTTCTGCGGCGCGCTTTCCGGTGATCCTGAACGGCGCGGGCGTCGTCCTTGGCGGCGCGATCCCGGCCAGCATGAAACTGGCCGAACGGCTGGAGGCGCCGGTCTGCGTCGGCTACCAGCACAATGACGCCTTCCCCGGCTCTCACCCGCTTTTCGCCGGTCCCTTGGGCTATAACGGCAGCAAGGCGGGGATGGAGCTGATCGCCAGGGCCGATGTCGTGCTGGCCCTTGGGACAAGGCTGAACCCGTTCTCGACCCTGCCGGGCTATGGGATCGACTATTGGCCGAAGGATGCGGCGATCATCCAGGTCGACATCAACCCCGCGCGGATCGGTCTGACCAAGAAGGTCTCGGTCGGGATCGTGGGCGATGCCAGACAGGTGGCCGAGGGGCTGCTGGCGCGCCTCTCCGCGACGGCGGGCGATGAGGGAAGGGAGCAGCGCCGCACGCTGATCTCGACCACCAAAAGCCGTTGGGCGCAGGAACTGGCGTCGATGGACCATGAGGCGGACGATCCCGGCACCAGCTGGAACGAACGCGCCCGCGCCGCGAAACCGGACTGGATGAGCCCGCGCATGGCCTGGCGCGCCATCGAATCCGCCTTGCCGAAGGATGCGATCATCTCCTCGGACATCGGCAACAACTGCGCCATCGGCAACGCCTACCCGACCTTCGAGGCCGGCCGCAAATATCTGGCCCCCGGGCTTTTCGGTCCCTGCGGCTATGGCCTGCCCTCGATCGTCGGTGCCAAGATCGCCTGCCCGGACACGCCCGTCGTCGGCTTCTCGGGTGATGGCGCTTTCGGCATCGCGGTGACCGAACTGACCGCGATTGGGCGCGAGGAATGGCCGGCCGTGACCATGGTGGTCTTTCGCAACTACCAATGGGGGGCGGAGAAGCGCAACTCGACCCTGTGGTTCGACGACAATTTCGTCGGGACAGAGCTGGATACCAAGGTCTCCTATGCCGGGATCGCCATGGCTTGCGGGTTGCAGGGGGTGCAGGCCAGGACCATGGACGACCTGCGCGCCGCACTGACCAAGGCCATCGCCGACCAGAAGGCCGGCAAGACCACGCTGATCGAGGCGCTGATCAACCAGGAACTGGGCGAGCCCTTCCGCCGCGATGCGATGAAGAAACCCGTGGCCGTGGCCGGGATCGACCGTGCCGACATGAAGCCGCAGGCGGTCTGAGTGCTGTTCGATCTGGGCCTTGCCGGCCTGATCTGGATGGCGGCGGTGGTCTTCATCGCCGCCTTCATCCGCGGCTATTCGGGCTTTGGCTACTCGGCAATCGTCATCGCCGGCTCGACCGTGGTGATGAACCCGCTGCATCTGGTGGCGGCGGTGGCCGTGCTGGAATTCGTGATGTCGATGCAGGCCTGGCGCGGGGCGGGCAAGGATATCGACTGGCGCCGGGTGCTTCTTCTCTTGGCCGGTGCCGCGATCGGCCTTCCGCTTGGCCTCTGGGCGCTGACGGCGATTTCCGAGGATGCGGCCCGGGCGGTGATCTCGGGTTACGTACTGGTGATGTGCATCGTGCTGCTGGCCGGCTGGCGCCTGCCGCATCAGGTGCGAGGCGGCGGCAATGCGGCCGTCGGCGTGGTGTCGGGGATGGCCAATGCGCCCGGGATGGGCGGGCTGCCGGTGGCGGCCTTTTTCGCAGCGCAGCCGATGCAGGCCCAGGTCTTTCGCGCCACGCTGATCGCCTATTTCCCGCTTCTGGATCTGTATTCCGGCCCCCTTTACTGGGCGCACGGGCTGGTCGGCTGGGGCACGCTTTGGGCCGCCCTCTGGGGCCTGCCGCTGACGGTGTTGGGCAACTGGATGGGCGGGCGGCACTTCTTCGGGACCGACCCGCAGGAGTTCCGCCGCTTTTCCATCCTTCTGCTGGCCACATTGGCGGCCCTGGGTCTTGGAAAGGCGCTGCTTTGACGTGTCTCGTGGTCAATGCCGGGTCGTCTTCGGTCAAGCTGGTGGCCTTCGGGCCGGATCTGGCCGAGGTCGGCCGCGCGTCGGTCGACCGGATCGGCGCGGGCGGCCCCGAGGACCATGGCGCGGCCCTGGCGGTGGGGCTGCGGCAACTGGCGATCCCGGTCGCCGCCCTGACCGCCGCCGGGCACCGGGTGGTCCATGGCGGGGCAAGCCGGCAAGCGGCGCGGGTGACGGCGGCGGTGCTTGACGACATTCGCGCCTGCATCCCGCTGGCCCCCCTGCACAACCCGGCCAATCTGGTCGGCATCGAGGCGCTGGCCCGGCTGGCCCCGGACCTGCCGCAATATGTCAGCTTCGACACCGCTTTCCACGCAACCAATCCCGAGGTTGCGGTGACCTATGCCCTGCCGCTGGCCGAGCGGCAACAGGGTCTGCGGCGCTATGGTTTCCACGGCATCTCCTACGCCGCGATTGTCCGGGTGATGCGGGACCTGACGCAAAATTGCCCGCCAAGGCGCCTGCTTGCGTTCCACTTGGGCAATGGTGCCTCGGCCTGTGCCATCCTTGACGGTGCGTCTGTCGCCACCAGCATGGGCTATTCGCCGCTGGACGGGCTGACCATGGGCACGCGCGGCGGCGGCATGGACCCGGCGGTGGTGCTGGATCTTGCCGCCCGTCATGGTGTCGAGGGCGCCGCCCGCGTCCTGAACCGCGAGAGCGGCCTTCTTGGCCTTGGCGGCAGCCCGGACATGCGCGCCCTGCACGCCGTCGGCACGGCCGAGGCCGCCTTTGCCATTGATCACTTCTGTTACTGGGCCACCCGCCACGCCGGAAGCCTGATCGCGGCGATGGGGGGCCTTGATGCCATTGCCTTCACGGGCGGAATTGGCGAGAACGATGTTCAGGTCCGAAACCGCATCCTGACGGGGCTGGACTGGATAGCCAGGGACGTGAAGGTGTTTGTGATCCCAGCCGAAGAGGAGCGCCAGATCGCGCTGGAGGCGCGCAGCCTTCGGGAGGCGGGCGCATGACTGAACCCAGGGTCGAGACCGCGCGCCCGGTTTCGGACGAAATCCGGCAGACCACCTGCTACATGTGCGCCTGCCGCTGCGGCATCAATGTGCACATGAAAGACGGTCGCGTCTCCTACATCGAGGGCAACCGGGACCATCCGATCAACAAGGGCGTGCTTTGTGCCAAGGGGGCCTCCGGCATCATGCAGGTGACTGCGCCCTCGCGGCTGAAGGCACCGCTTCGGCGTGTCGGCCCGCGCGGTTCGGGCGCGTTCGAGGTGATCAGCTGGGATGAGGCGCTGGATCTGGCGGTCTCCTGGATGAAGCCGCTGCGCGAAACCGCGCCCGAGAAACTGGCCTTCTTCACCGGCCGCGACCAGTCGCAGTCCTTGACCGGCTGGTGGGCGCAGGCCTTCGGCACCCCCAATTACGCGGCCCATGGCGGCTTCTGTTCGGTCAACATGGCAGCCGGCGGCATCTACACCATCGGTGGCGCCTTCTGGGAATTCGGCCAGCCCGATTGGCCGCGCACCGAGGTCTTCGTGATGTTCGGCGTGGCCGAGGATCACGACAGTAACCCGATCAAGATCGGCATCGGCACGCTGAAGGCGCGCGGGGCGCGGGTGATCTCGGTCAACCCGGTGCGCACCGGCTATTCGGCGGTGGCCGATGACTGGTATGGCATCACGCCGGGCACCGACGGGCTGTTCATCCTGTCGCTGATCCATTGCCTGATGGCGGCGGGCAAGATCGACCTCGATTACCTTGCGCAATGGACCAATGCGCCGATGCTGGTGAATGCCGACCCCGGCCTTGAGCAGGGCATGCTGGTGAAGAACGCCGAGCGGCAGCCCTTCGTCATCGACCGCCGCACGGGCCAGCCGGCGCCATGGGACGGGCAGGGGGTTGAGCCGGATCTGGGTGCGGAATGGGAAGGCCACCGGACCGTCTTCCGCCATATGGCCGAGGAATATCTGAAACCGGACTATGCGCCCGAAGTGGTGGCCGCAAAGGTCGGCATCCCCGCCGCGCGCATCCGCGGCCTTGCCGCCGAACTGGCCGAGGCCGCCTTTGCCCGCGCCTTCACGCTGGACCGGCCTTGGGTGGATTTCCGCGGCAACCGGCATGACACGATGCAGGGCCGCCCCGTCAGCTTCCACGCCATGCGCGGAATCTCGGCCCATTCCAACGGCTTCCAGACCGCCCGCGCGCTGCATCTGCTGCAGATCCTTCTGGGTTCGGTCGAGGCCCCCGGCGGCTACCGGCTCAAACCGCCTTACCCCAAGCCCGTCGAAGCCCATCCGACACCGCATTTCGCCTCTACCCCCGGCAAGCCGCTGTCCGGCCCGCATCTGGGATATGTGCGCGGTCCCGACGATCTGGCGCTGCTGCCCGATGGCAGCCCGGCCCGGATCGACAAGGGCTTTACCTGGGAGAACCCGCTTTCGGCCCATGGGCTGATGCATATGGTCATTCCCAATGCCCATGCCGGCGATCCCTACCGGGTCGACACGCTCTTCCTCTACATGGCGAACATGTCGTGGAATTCGTCAATGAATTCCGCGCGCGTGATGGAGATGCTGACGGAGAAGGGCGAGGATGGCGAATACGTCATTCCGCGCATCATCTATTCCGATGCTTATGCTTCGGAAATGGTGGCCTATGCCGACCTGATCCTGCCCGACACCACCTATCTGGAGCGACACGACTGCATCTCGCTGCTGGACCGCCCGATTTCCGAACCCGATGCCGCGGGGGACGCGATCCGCTGGCCGGTGATCCAGCCGGACCGTGAGGTGCGCTGCTTCCAGACCGTGCTTCTGGATCTTGGCGCAAGGCTGGGCCTGCCGGGCATGGTGACCGAGGACGGCACACCGAAGTTCCGCGACTATGAGGATTACATCGTCAGCCACCAGCGCCGCCCCGGCATCGGTCCGCTGATGGGCTTTCGCGGCAACGGCGACGAAGAGGGGCGGGGCGCCCCGAACCCTGCCCAGATGCAGCGCTATATCGGGAATGGTGCCTTCTATCAGGCCCATATCCCGGAAAGCGCGTCCTTCTACAAACCCTGGAACGCCGCCTATCAGGACTGGGCGGTGAAACTTGGCCTTTACGAGACGCCGCAACCCTATCTCGTCTCGATCTGGTCCGAGCCGATGCGCCGTTTCCAGCTGGCCGCCGAAGGGCAGGGCGACCGCCAGCCCCCCGACCATCTGCGCGACCGGCTGAAACAGGCGATGCACCCCCTGCCAATCTGGTATCCGCCTTACGGCGATGCCGATGCGGACTTCGGCTATCCGGTCCATGCCCTGACGCAGCGCCCGATGGACATGTATCACAGCTGGGGCAGCCAGAACGCATGGCTCCGGCAGATCAAGGGGTACAACGTGCTCTATCTGCCGACCGCGATCTGGGAGGGGCAGGGCTTCCGCCCCGGCGACTGGGCGCGGGTCTCCTCGCGCAACGGGGTGATCGAGGTTCCAACCGCCCATATGGCCGCGCTGAACCCCAACACCGTCTGGACCTGGAACGCCATCGGCAAGCGCCGCGGCGCATGGGCGCTGGACAAGGACGCGCCCGAAGGCACCGTGGGCTTCCTGTTGAACCACCTGATCTCGGAGCTGTTGCCGGGGGAAACCCGCCTCTCCAACTCGGACCCGGTCACCGGACAGGCGGCCTGGTTCGACTGCCGCGTGCGGATCGAGCGGATCGCGGCGGAAGACCGGCCTGACGGCCGCATGGCGCAGCCGCAGTTCGCGGTCCTGCCCGACCCGCCGCGCGTGGGCGGGGGCAGGGGCGCGGGTTTTCGCAGAAAACGCGTGGGCGCTGACACTCTGCGAAAAACGGAAGGGCGCGCGCCATGACCTGCCTTCCTGCAAAGGTCGACAAGACGCTGGGTCTGGTGATCGACCTTGACACCTGTGTTGGCTGTCAGGCCTGTGTCACCGCCTGCAAGGGCTGGAACGATCAGGGCTATGGCGTGCCTTTGTCCGACCAGCAGCCCTATGGCGCCAATCCTTCGGGCACGTTCCTGAACCGGGTGCATTCCTATCAGGTCGCGGTGCCGGATGCTGCGCCTCAGGTGGTGAACTTCCCGCGCTCGTGCCTGCATTGCGCCGATGCGCCTTGCGTGACCGTCTGCCCGACCGGTGCCAGCTACAAGCGCAGCGAGGACGGTATCGTTCTTGTCAACGAGGACGCCTGCATCGGCTGCGGCCTTTGTGCCTGGGCCTGCCCCTACGGTGCGCGCGAGATGGATGCCGATGCGGGGGTGATGAAGAAATGCACGCTCTGCGTCGACCGGATCTACAACGACCACCTGCCCGAGGAAGACCGCGTCCCCGCCTGCGTCCGCACCTGCCCGACCGGAGCCCGCCATTTCGGCGACCTGTCGGACCCCGAAAGTGCCGTCTCGCAACTGGTTGAGGCGCGTGGCGGCTATGCGCTGATGCCCGATCTGGGCACGAAACCCGTCAACCGCTATCTGTCGCCCCGGAAGAAGGGTGCTGTGCAGGCCCCGGCGCTGGAGCCGATTGCGGCCACCGGCATTGCGGGCTGGCTTGACCGCATCCTGGGGAAGATCTGATGCATCCGGCACCTTCGGTCATCGTCTTCACCGTGCTCTCCGGCGCTGGCTTCGGGTTTCTTGCCTGCCTTGCCGTCGGACTTCTGCCGGTCGCCGGATGGCCCGCCTTCTTCATCTGGGGCTTTGGCTATGCGCTGGCCGTGATCGGGCTTCTGGCCTCGACCTTCCACCTTGGCAACCCGCAGCGGGCGCTTCTGGCCTTCACCCAGTGGCGGTCAAGCTGGCTGTCGCGGGAAGGCTGGGCCTCGGTCCTGGCCCTGCTGGTGCTGGCCCCCATGGCGCTGTCGGACTGGCTGGGCCTTGGCTGGCCGCGGGCCATCGGCTGGGTTGCGGCGGCCCTTTGCATCGCGACCGTGCTTTGCACCTCGATGATCTATGCCCAGTTGAAGACCGTGCCGCGCTGGAATCACTGGAGCACCCCGGCCACCTTCTTCGCCTTCGCCGCGGCGGCGGGCGGCATCCTGGCTGCACCGGGATGGGCAGCGGCCCTCTTGTGCCTGATCCTTGGCGCAACCCTGATCTACGGCTGGAAACGCGGCGACGGTGCCTTTGCCGCCCGCGCCCAGACCCTTGGCACCGCGACCGGACTGGACCGGCTGGGCAGGCCGGAGGTCTTCGAGCCCGCCCATACCGCCGGCAACTACCTGATGCGCGAGATGATCCATGTTGTTGGCCGCCGCCATGCACAGAAGCTGCGGGCGATCGCGCTGGTCCTTGCCGTGGCCTTGCCCGCCCTGCTGGTGCTGGTCCCGCTGCCGGGGTTCCGCGCGCTTGCCCTTGCCCTGCACATTGCGGGCGCCTTCGCCGCGCGCTGGCTTTTCTTTGCCGAGGCAGAGCATGTCGTTGGGCTTTACTACGGCCAGCGCGGCTGACAGAAGTCTGGAATGCTGAGCTGTTTCAAAGCCTACGACATCCGCGGCCGGTTGGGTGAGGACCTGGATGAGGACATCGCCAGCCGCATCGGCCGGGCCTTTGCCCTTGTTCTGGGCGCGCGCAAGGTCTGCGTCGGCCGCGATTGCCGGACCTCGTCCGAAGCACTGATGGCCGCCTGCGTCGAGGGGCTTCTGGCGGCCGGCGCTCAGGTCCTGGACCTTGGCCTTTGCGGCACCGAAGAGATGTATCACGCGGTGACGCATTTCGGGGCCGATGGCGGGATCGAGATCACCGCCTCGCACAATCCCATGGATTACAACGGCATGAAGATGGTGCGGGCGGGGTCCGCGCCGTTGGAGCCGGCGGTGATGCGCCAGGTGCATGACCTTGCCGACGCCGCGGCCTTTCCGGCCGAAGGGCAGGGGCAGGTCCTTCGCGCGACCGGCGCCCGCGCGGCCTATGTCGCCACGGTGGCGGGCTTCGCCGATCCCGCCACGCTTCGCCCGCTGCATGTCCTTGTCAACTGCGGCAACGGCGCTGCCGGGCCGACCTTCGATGCGCTGGCAGAGGAGCTTGGCGCACAGGGTGCCCCCTTCCGCTATACCCGACTGCATCACGAGCCGGATGGCAGCTTCCCCAACGGCATCCCGAACCCGCTTCTGCCCGAAAACCAGCCGGTCACCGCCGAAGCGGTCCGCGCGGCCGGCGCCGACCTTGGCGTCGCCTTCGACGGCGATTTCGACCGCTGCTTCTTCTTCGACGAGACCGGGGCCTTCATCCCCGGCGAATATGTCGTGGCGCTTCTCGCCTCGGCCTTCCTTGGCAAGGAGCCGGGCGCCACGATCATCCACGACCCCCGCGTGATCTGGGCCACGCGCGATGCGGTGGCGCGGGGCGGCGGCCGGGCTGTGATGGCGCGCACGGGCCATGCCTTCCTGAAGGCCGCAATGCGCGAAACCGGCGCGGTCTATGGCGGCGAGATGTCGGCGCACCACTATTTCCGCGACTTCATGGCCTGCGATTCCGGCATGATCCCATGGCTTCTGGTGGCCGAATTGATGGGGCGCACCGGTCAGCCGCTGTCGGCTTTGGTCGACCGGATGCGGGCCGGGTTTCCATCCTCGGGCGAGATCAACTTCCGCGTCGAAGATGCCGTCGCGGTCGTGGCACGGGTCGAGGCGGCGCTGGCCGGTCAGGCACAGGCGCGCGACCTGACCGACGGGCTGAGCCTGGATTTCGGCCGCTGGCGGCTGAATCTGCGTTCCTCGAACACCGAACCCCTGCTGCGCCTGAATGTCGAGGCGCGGGGCGATGCCGACCTGCTGGCCGAGAAGGTGCAGGCGATCCGTTCGCTGATCCTTGGCTGACGCACCGCCGTCAGGCCAGCGCCAGCCCCGACGCTCCGCGGCATGGGCATGGCGACGCTTTCGCCGGAGCGGCCTGTGACCACGATCCCTTGATCTGGCAGAGGCCGTTTGGCAGGCTGAGGCGGCGACGAACAGGGAATGCGGCATGTGGGACTTCAGCCTCTCGCAGGCGTTCGGTCAGGTGATGCGCGGCGCAGGGGCGCTGGCGCAGCGGCTTCTGGTCTTTCTGGCCATTGCGCTGGCCCTGGTTCTGGCCAGCCTGATTCTGGGTTGGGTCGGCCATATCATCGGCTATTTCGGCAGCGGGCTTTTCCAGATCAGGGCCGGCTACTGGGGGGCGGTGCTTGGCACAGCCATCGCGGTCGGCGCGCTGTTCTTCCTGCGCGATCACCTCTTGTTCCATTTGACCGCCCCTCATGCGCTGGTGCTGGCAGGGCAGGCGCCGGATCTGACCGCCGCCAGACAGCAGGTCGCCGGCACGATCGGCCTGCCGGCGCCGCTGATGGTGCTGGATCTGTCCACCCGCCGCGCGCTGCACGAGATCACCGGCCTTCTGGGCCACGATGCGGTGCCATTGCCGGTTGCCGGGCTGGAGACCAGCCCCCGGGTGGCACGTTTCTGGCTGAACCGGGCCGAATCCCAACTGGACATGGTGCTTTTGACCCAGGTCTTGCGGGCGGGCACGAAGAACCCCTTTGCCGCGATGCAGGCAGCACTGGTGCGCCATGCCTCGGCCGCGACGGTGATTCTGGCCAATGCCAGCTGGCTGGTGGTGCTGCGCTGTGCCGTGCTGATCCCTGCTTTCCTTGTGCTTCTGGCCCCGGCGGCGGCGCTGGCCCGCCTGCTGCCTGTCGGCGACGCCGGGGCGGTGCTGGTGTTTGGCACCTTCTTCACCTGGGCGCTGAAGGCCGCGCTGGTCGATCCGTTGGAACAGGCATGCCTTCTGCAACTGCTTTCCGGCGACGCGGCAGAGCCGGACGCCGAAGTGCGCGCCGCCCTGGCCGAGGGCAGCCGGGCTTTCCAGACGCTTGAGACACGGGCCGCGTCCTGGGCGACTGTGCTTTCCGCGCCATGATCGGGGGGGGACTGTGATCTTCCGGGGCTGGAATTCCCTCGGCATCTGCGGCACAAAGGCGGGGCACATGGCTGTTGCGCTTTGGCGCGCGCTGTGGTTGGACATTCAGACAAGATCTAAACCGATAGGTTCAGAATGAGCGAGTTCGCCTCCCGCCGGATGATGATGGTCGATACGCAGGTCCGCCCCTCGGACGTGACAAAATTCCCGATCATCGAGGCGATGCTTTACGTCCCGCGCGAGGTCTATGTCCCGCGCGACCTGCAGGAAGCCGCCTATGTCGGCGTCAACGTCGAGATCGCCCCCGGCCGCGTGGTGCTGGAGGCGCGGACCTTGGCCAAGATGCTGGACGCGCTGGACATCCTGCCCGGAGAGATCGTGCTGGATCTGGGCTGCGGGCTTGGGTACTCGGCCGCGGTCATTGCCCGGCTGGCCGAAACCGTCGTCGCGGTGGAAGAGGATGCCGATCTTGCGGCCGAGGCGCAGCGCGCGCTGTCCGAAGAGGGTGTCGACAATGCCGTCGTGGTGACGGGGCCGCTGGCCGCCGGCGCCGCCAAGCACGGCCCCTACGACGTGATCACCGTCGAAGGCGGGATCGAGACCTTGCCGCAAGCGCTGGCCGACCAGTTGAAAGAGGGCGGACGGATTGCAGCCGTCTTCATGGAGGGTGCGCTTGGCACCGTGAAGATCGGTCTCAAGCAGGGGGGGCGCATCGACTGGCGCTTCTCGTTCAACGCCACCGCCCCGATCTTGCCCGGCTTCGCCCGCAATCGCGGATTTGTGCTGTGAAGAATGCCGCGTGCGGTCTGCAGGGCCGCGCGCTTGTACCGACGGAAAGTCCGGGGCTGCGCGTATAAGTCCGGGCGACAGGAAACAGGAAGGCGGATCATGCGGAAACTTCTGCGGGCGGTGGCGGTGACGGCGGCGCTGGCCGTTTCGGTGGCCCAGGCCAGCGCCGAGACGCTGGCAGACGCGCTGATCGCGGCTTACAAGAATTCGCATCTTCTGGACCAGAACCAGGCGGTTCTGCGGGCCGCGGATGAGGACGTGGCCATCGCCGTCTCGTCGCTGATGCCGGTGATCAGCTTTGCCGCGACTGCCGGCTACAGCTATGCGCGGACCAATCTGCCCAATACCACCAACCATCTGGTGACCGAAGGTCTCAGCTCCTCGGCCACGCTGTCGGCCGAGTTGATGCTGCTGGACTTCGGCCGCCGCGAGTTCGGCATCAGGATCGCCGAACATACCGTCATCGCCACGCGGCATGCGCTGGTGAACGTGGAACAACAGGTGCTGCTGGCCGCCGTCTCGGCCTATGTCAACGTGCAGCTGACGCAGGAAATCGTCGCCTTGCGCGAGTCGAACGTGCGGCTGATCACCCAGGAATTACGCGCGGCGCAGGACCGTTTCGACGTTGGCGAGGTGACGCGGACCGACGTGTCGATCGCCGAGGCCCGCCTTGCCGCTGCCCGTTCCGCCCTTGCGGCCGCGCAGGGCGACCTGATGGTCGCGCGCGAGGCTTACAAGGCCGCCACCGGCGCCTATCCCGGCCGGCTTGCCCGGCTTCCCGCTGCGCCGAAGATCGGCAAGTCGCTGGAAGAGGCGCAGGCCGTCGCCCGCCGCAGCCATCCGCTGGTCCTGCAGGCGCAGGAACTGGTGACGGTGGCCGAGGCGCAGGTCGGCCTTGCCGATGCCGCGATGAAGCCGACGGTCGGGCTGGGGGCTTCGGTCCAGTGGACCGACGACGGCGACCTGACCGAGCGGCTGGGGCTGAGTCTGAACCAGACCATCTACGCCGGCGGCGAATATTCGGCGCGCTATCGCAAGGCTTTGGCCGGACAGGACCGTTCGCGCGCCGCGCTTGGCCAGACCGTTGTCGATGTGCTGCAGAATGTCGGCAATGCCTGGGCGTCGCTGGCTGTCTATGCCGCGTCGATCGAGGCCTCGGACCGGCAGATCCGCGCCGCGCAGGCAGCCTTCGACGGTGTGCGCGAAGAGGCGACACTGGGCGCCCGCACCACGCTGGACGTGCTGAACGCCGAGCAGGAACTGCTGAACGCCCGCTCTGCCCGGCTTGAGGCCGAGGCCGGCCGCTACATTGCGGTCTATCAGGTGCTGGCCAGCATGGGCCTGCTGACGGTCGAACACCTGAAGCTGGGTATCCCGACCTATGACCCGCAGGCCTATTACAACGCGGTCAAGAACGCCCCGGCCACATCCAGCCGTGGCAAGAAGCTGGACGAGATCCTGAAGAAGATCGGCAACTGATCTGAAGCAATGCAGGGGCAGGGGGATTGTTTCCGCCCTGCCACCTCTCCGCCCGGATTTTCACCAATCGTTAACAGCCCTTGTGCCAATTTCTTGTCAGGCCGGGCCGTTCTGTCTAAGGTGCCGGTAAAGTTCATAAGACCGGCAGGCCTAGTTTCATGTCCGAACCCCTGACTTCGCACGAGATCGAGGATGTCCTGTCCTCCATCCGCCGTCTGGTCTCGGAAGACCTGCGCCCTGCACGGGCCGCCATGGCGGCTGCCCGGGGCGACGGCGCCGTGGGGGCCGGGACTGCGGAAGTTGACAAACTGCTGCTTACCCCGGCGCTGCGTGTGGTGTCGCCCGAACCCGCCCCCGCCCCAGCCGAGGTGCCGGCGGCTGCCGAAGCGGTCACGGAAACCGTATTTGTCGATGCGGTGGCTGACCTCTTGCCGGAAGATCCGGGATCGGACCCGGACGACGTGACCCCTGCCGCCGGCTTCGAGACGGCCGACGCCTTTGCTTTGTCAGAGGACGCCTTTTCGCACGAACGCGCGGCCTTCCCTGCCTCGCAAGAGGTTTATGACGACGCTGACGTTGACGAGTCTGCCCCGCCGCTGCCGCCGCGCCCCGAACTGATCGCGGGCGAAGAGGATGTGCTCTGGGCCGCCGCGGGCGAGGCCGGCGATGGTCCTGCCGATGTGATTGCTCCGCCGAACAGCCATGGACACTGGACGGCGCAGGATGTGCCGGGCGTCGACTGGGCCGAGGATGAGACCGGCTGGGCCGAACCCGAACCGCTGTCCTTCGTACCCCACCCCCGCAAGCCCGACCTGACCAGCGATCCTTTGGCCCGTGCCTGGGCCGACCGGGCCGAGGCTGCGGTCAGGGCCGAGCTGGATGATGCGGTCGCGGCGCATGTGGCCGAAGCGACATCGCCCCAGGCTGCCGCCCAACCATCGCCTGACGCGGCCGTTGCCGGTCCGGGACTGTTCGACAGCCCCGATGCATCTTTCGACGAAGAGATGCTGCGCGAGGTCGTCCGCGACATCATCCGCGAGGAACTCGCGGGCACTCTGGGCGAACGGATCACCCGCAACGTTCGCAAGCTGGTCCGGGTCGAGATCAACCGCGCCATGACCGCACGCGAGTTCGAATAGCGCGAGCGGCTTTTCGGCGAAAGCTCGGGGCCTCTGGCAAGCCAGGGTCCGTAAAGCCGAAGCGCAGACTTATGTGGATCAGATGACAGTGCTTTGACCGCCTGGCATCGCCGTGGCGGACGGCTTTTCGGCGATAGATCGCGCTCTGCGACGGCGCGCTTCGCGACAGCCTCAATGCCGCGTCGCAACACCCCCCGGCAAATGAAAAAGCGCGCCGCAGGGGCGCGCTTTTTTCTGCCGGAGGCAGCCGCTTCAGGCGGCTTCGGCCTGATCGGCTTCCAGCGCGTGACGACGCTCGGATTCCTCGCGGCTCAGCGCGACCGAGGTGCGCACGCCCTTCGAGACGAATTCCATGAGGCCCTTCACCACCCGCTCATTCGGGTCGATGCCCGAGCAGGACAGCACTTCGCGCCCATCGCGCGAACGCGCCCAGCGGGCGATCTGGTCGGGGCCATTGCCATATTTCTTGTCGTCGGCGATTGCATCATCAAGCGCCGCGAGAACCACGGCGGCAAAGAGTTTGCGCGCGCGCTGGCCTTGCTCGAAGTTGAAGGCCGTGCTGTCGATGGAGTCGAGCATCAGCGAGTTCCTTGGTATTGGTCTTGTCTTTTCTGTTCGCTCTGCGCTTGTAACGATTTGGACCCGATTCGGGGGTTTCCGGTTTGGAATGACAGCCTTGCGTCTGATGCATGGCTGCCGACGGCCCCTACGATATCTAGTGATCGTTAGCGCAAGCAGCCAGCGACATATGGTGATCTTCTTGGCAGTTTCAATAATTGGTCAAGATTTTGCCGCATTTCGTGCGGCATTGCGACAAGGTTATTCGGCCGACAGACGGGCCTGTCCTGCCAGCAGCTCTCCCTGCATCCGGTCGAACCGCATGAAAGCCAACGCGCGACCCCCGGAAACGGTTCCCAGACGACCAGCCTCGCGGCCATCGGGCAGGGTGATCGGCGTTCCGGGCGTCGCCACGCCGCTGATCGCCAGCCGGACAAGGCCCTTCTTCAGCTCGGTCTTGTGCTTCATCCGGGCGGTGACCTCCTGCCCGACATAGCAACCCTTGCGGAAGTTGACGCCATGCAGCCGCTCGAACCCCATCTCAAGGATATAGCTGTCGTCGGGCTGCAGATCGGCGGGGTATTCCGGCACCATCAGCTCGACCCGCAGCGCGTCCCAGTCGGTGACGGGGGCGGTGCCGGCGGTCTCGGCATAGGCACGCCAGCCAAGACCGGGGTGGCGCGGGTCGGGCAGGGCGCCGACGGGGGCGGGGCCGAGGCCGCGCGTCACCTTCAGGGGGCCGGGCGCGATCTGGACATCCGCCCGCAGCCGATACATCTGCAGCCGGCGCAGGACGCCCGCTGCCAGAGGCTCGGGCAGGTCGATCAGGATCTGCTCGGCGGTATCGCCGGGCCGGCGGGCGACAAAGAAATCGGCCAGATACTTGCCCTGCGGGGTCTGAAGTGCCGCCCAGATCAGCCCCGGCGCCTGTGCCAGAGGCAGCACGTCATTGGTGACCAGACCTTGCAGGAAGGTCAGCACGTCCTTGCCCGTCAGTTGCCAGACCACCCGCCCCGTCACCGCTTCGCCCATCAGCATACTCCTTCGCGCCCGATATAGGCGGGGCGCCGCGCCGCCGCCAAGGGGTCAGCCGCGGAATTGCAGCGCATGCAACCTGGCGTATAACCCGTCCTTCGCCAGCAGTTCCTCATGGGTGCCCGTCTCGACCGCCCGGCCTTCGTCCATCACCACGATCAGATCGGCATCGCGCACCGTGGCAAGGCGGTGGGCGATGACCAGCGTGGTCCGGCCCTGTTGTGCGCGGGCCAAAGCCTTGGTGACCTCGGTCTCGGACGCCGCATCCAACGCCGAGGTCGCTTCGTCCAGCAAAAGCACGGGCGCATCGGCCAGCAGGGCGCGGGCAATGGCGACCCGCTGGCGCTGCCCGCCCGACAGGGCGCTGCCGCGCGGCCCGGCGGGCGTCTCAAGACCGGCGGGCAGGCGCGAGACGAACTCGTCCACCCTTGCATCCGCCAACGCGGCGGCAACGCGGTCCTCGTCGATGCCCGTGCGGCCAAGGATCAGGTTCTCGCGCAATGTCTCGTCGAAAAGCGCGGCTTCCTGCGCCACGGCGGCGAAGGTGTGGCGCTGGTCGGCAAGGGTCATCCCCATCACATCGGCCCCGCCGATCAGGATCTGGCCGCCCTGCGGTTCGGCCAGCCCGGTGAGAAGGTGGAAGACCGTGGATTTGCCGGCACCCGAGGCGCCGACAAGCGCCGTCACCCGGCCGGCTTCGGCGGTGAAGCTCAGCCCGCGCAGGACGGGCGTGGCCTCATATCCGAAGGTGACATCTCGGAAGGTTATGGCGGGTGGCATGCCCTGCGGCAGCGCGCGGCTTTGCGCCGGGCGGCTGGCCAGCGGGCGGCGGTCAAGAAAGCCGTAGACCCGCTCCAGCGAGGCGCGGGCGATCTGCCACTGCCCGGCAAGGTCCGACAAGCGGCGGATCGGCTGGAAGGTGAAGGCCATGGCACTGAAGAAGGCCATGAACTCGCCCGTGGTGCGGCTGCCGGTCACGACCTCGCGCCCGCCCAGCATCAGGACGGCGAAAAAGCCGATGCCGGTCACCACATCGACCAGCGCGGGCATGGCGGCACGCCCGGTGGAGGATTTCACCTCGGCCCGGACGATGCGATCCAGGATCTGGCGGAAACGGCCCCGCTGATAGCTCTCCATCCGGTTCAGCTTCACCTGGGCGATGCCGTGGAAGATCTCGTCCAGCCGTGTGGCGCGCAGGCCCGATTCCGTGCGCATCTGCAGGGTCTTGCGGCGGATGTAGCGCTGCAGCCCAAGGGCCGGCAGCAAAAGAAGCGGCGCGCCGATCAGGGCGGACAGCGTCCACCACGGGTCGATCCCGATCGCCACCACGAACAGCCCCACCAGCGAGACCGCATCGCGGGCCATCCCTACGACAACCAACTGCATCCCGGCCTGGGCGGCAGCCGTGTCGCCCTGCACCCGCTCGATCAGGCTGCCGGGCGGGTTGTGGTGAAAGAAACTGCCGTCCAGCGTCAGGATATGACCCAGAAGGGCCGCCTGCATGTCGGCCGTGGTCTCCTGGTTCAGGCGGGCGATCAGATGGCGACCGATCACCGAGGTCAGCGCCCGGAACAGGAACAGCGCAAGGATGCCGCCGCCGACCCAGACCAGCGCCTCGGTCGACCGGCTGGCGAAGACATCGTCGAACAGCGGCTCCAGAAGCCAGGTCAGCGCGCCCAGCGTGGCACCCTCGGCCACCGAGACCGACATGGCCAGCAGCAGCATCTTCCAGCGGCGGCCAAGGAAATCGCGCCAGTAGCGCAGGAAGGGGCTGCGGGTCGGGGCAGGGTCTGTCTCGGCCAAGGCGGCGCTCCTTCGGGTAGGTCAAGGGTGTAGCGGATCGCGGTCCGGGCCTCAAGCTGCCGGGCGCGCGCGCCGGTTGCAGCCGCGCCCGTTCCGCCGTAGCCATATCCTGCGAACGACAGGAGTCCGCGATGTCCCTTGCCAATGGCCAGCCCTATCTTGCCATCCCCGGCCCCTCGGTCATGCCCGACCGGGTGCTGCGGGCGATGCATCGGGGCAGCCCCAACATCTATGAGGGCGCGCTTCTCGACCTGGTCGACAGCCTCTGGCCGGACCTGCGCGCGGTTGCCGGCACCTCGGGCCATGTGGCGGCCTATATCGGCAACGGTCATGCAGGGTGGGAGGCCGCGACGGCCAACCTCTTTTCGCGCGGGGAAAAGGCGCTGGTGCTGGCCTGCGGCCAGTTCGGCCATTCCTGGGCCGCCCACGCCACCGCGCTTGGGATCGAGGTCGAGGTCATCGACTTCGGCAAGCAGGCCCCCGCAGATCCGGCCCGGCTGGAGGCGGCCCTGCGCGCCGACCGCGAGGGCCGCATCAAGGCGGTGCTGACCACCCATGTCGATACCGCCACCACCGTTCGCAACGACATTCCGGCGCTGCGCCGCGCCATCGATGCCGCGGGGCACCCAGCGCTTTTCGCGGTGGATTGCATCGCCTCGATGGGGTGCGACGAATTCCGCATGGACGACTGGGGGGTGGATGTCACCGTCGCCGCCAGCCAGAAGGGGCTGATGACCCCGCCGGGTCTTGCCTTCGTCTGGTTCAATGCGGCGGCGAAGGCCCGCTGCGGGCAGGGCGATCTGGTCAGCCCCTATTGGCGCTGGACCCCGCGCGCCGAGGCCACCGAATTCTGGCAACTCTGGGACGGCACCGCCCCCACGGCGCATCTTTTCGCGCTGCGCGAGGCGCTGACCATGCTTGTGCATGAAGAGGGGCTGGCCGCCGCGTGGCATCGCCACGACGTGCTGGCCCGGACGGTCTGGGCCGCCTTCGAGGCCTGGGGTCAGGGCAATCCGCAGATCGGCATGAACGTGCCGCGTGCGGAATGGCGCGGCCGCTCGGTCACCGCCGCCCGCTTCGGCGCGCCGAATGCTACCCGCCTGCGCGACTGGTGCGAACACCGCGCCGGCGTGACCCTTGGCATCGGCCTTGGCATGGCGCCGCCGGAAGATCCCGCCTATCACGGCTTTCTGCGGGTCGCGCATATGGGCCATGTCAACGCCCACATGACGCTTGGCGCGCTGGCGGTGATGGATGCCGGCCTGAAGGCGCTTGGGCTGCCGCATGGTTCGGGCGCGCTTGAGGCTGCGGCCGGGGTGATCGCCGCCGGGGCCTGAGGCGGGATTTTTCGTAGAAAAATCGTGCTCAGAAGGCGTTCATCAGCACGAAGATCGCCGATTTGACCAGCGCATAGCCAAGCCCGGCGACATAGACCAGCGACCCGAAGGCGGCCAGCACGCCAAGGCTGATCCAGAGCCCGTCGCGCTCCAGCACACCAAGCCCGATGATGCAGAGTGCGACCGAGGGTACCAGATTGGCAAAGGGCACCGGCAACGCCAGCGCGATCGAGACGACGAGGCAGATCGCCCCCAGAAGGCGCTGCGCCCGCGGATGGGCCAGCATCTCGAACCGCGCCGTCAACAGTGCCTCGGCCCTTTGCAGCCAGGGGGTTATGCGGGTGACCAGCCCCTGAAAGGTGCTGCGCGCCATTGACCGGCGGGCGATGACGCCGGGCAGCCAGGGGTCCAGCCCCAGCATCATCTGTGCCGACAGAAAGATCAGAGGCAGCCCAAGCACCCCCGCCGTGCCGGGCGGCGTCGGCAGGATATTGGGAAAGGCGAAGATCAGAAGCAGCGCCCCGAACGCCCGCACCCGCATCGTCTCGACCATGTCGCCGACCGAGATGCGCGCGCGCGCCTCATCCCCGGCCAACTCAGCGAGGATTTCCGAAAGGCGGGGCGGGGCGGGGTGTTGTGCTGACATCTTGCTGCCCGGAGATCAGATCCCGGATGGCCTTTCGACAGCGCGCTGTGAAGGGGAAATCTGCCGCAGCCGCTGCTCGCGCACCGAGATGTAGATGGCCGATCCGATCAGCACCGCCACGCCCAGCACCGTCCAGCGGTCCGGCAGGTCGCCGAAGAACCACCAGCCGAGCAGCACGGCCACGATGATCTCGGTAAAGGCCAGTGGCGCCAGAAGCGAGGCCTCCGCCTGCTCATAGGCGCGGGCGATCAGCAGATGGCCCAGTGTGGCGATCACGCCGACCCCGGCCAGCATCAGCCACTGATGCGGCGCGGGCATCTGCCAGCCGATCGGCAGCAGCACCGTCAGGCCAAGCGCGCCGATGGCATTGGTCTGGAATGTCAGCACATTGGCATCCTCGCGCCCGGCCCTTGCCCGGGTCATCACGAAATAGCTGCCAAGACTGGCGCCCGCCAGAAGGGCCAGCACAGTGCCGGGGTTCAGTTCCACCATGCCGGGGCGGATGATGATCAGCGTGCCGATGAACCCCGCCGCCACCGCCGCCCAACGACGCGGGCCGACCCTCTCGCGCAGGAACAGGGCCGAGAACAGCGTCACGATCAGGGGATTGACGAAGAAGATTGCCAGCGCATCGGCGATGGGCAGGTATTTCAGCGCGGTGAAGAAGAACCATGTCGCGCTGTAGAGAAGCAGCGCGCGGAAGATGTGATAGAACGGGCTTTGCGGCCGCAGGGCCGCAGGCCCGGCCGCCCGCAGCGCCAGGGGCGCCACCATCAGCGCCCCGAACAGCGCCCGGGCCCAGACCACCACCAGGATCGGCAGCCCCGCCTGACCAAGGAACTTGGCGAGCACATCGATCAGCGGCAGTATGGCCATGGCCAGCAGCATCAGGCCGATGCCGATCAGCGGTCTTGGGGGGGGCGGGGCAGGGGCTGTCATGCCGCGCAAGCTAGGCGGGCGGCGGCGCCGCCGCCAGCCTGAAAGCGACAGGAAGGGATGTGATGAAGCACAGCGTCCATGAGGTGGAGCCCGGCCTGTGGCGGCTGGAAGAGCCGCTGGTCTGCCCGATGTTTCGCGCCGTCTGTGTCACCCTGCGCGGCTGCGACGCCGATCTGCAGTTCGACTTCGGCTGCGGCATCGCGCCCTTGCGGCCCGCACTGCCGCTGTCGGGTGCGCCGGTGATCGCGGTGGCCAGCCACGCCCATGTCGACCATATCGGCGGTTTCCATGAATTCCCTGACCGCCGCGGGCATGCGGCGGAATTGGCGGGCTTCGCCGGCCTGCCGGGTATCACGACTTTCGCGGCCGAATTCGCCGCCTGGCCTGGCGGGGCGGCGCCCGGGCTGGACCTGTCGGGCTGGCAGTTGCATCCCGCAGCCCTGACCTCGACCCTGGAAGAGGGCGACAGCATCGACCTTGGCGACCGGACCCTGACGGTCCTGCATCTGCCCGGACATTCGCCGGGCGGCATAGGCCTGCTGGACCAGAAGGACGGCCTCTTCCTGTCGGGCGATGCGATCTATGACGGCATGCTCATTGACGATCTGCCCGGCGCCAGTCCCGACGACTATCACCACACGATGGAGCGGTTGCGCCATCTGGACTGCCGCCTTGTCATCGGCGGCCATGGTCTGCCGATGACGCGGGCCCGCATGGTGGAAAAGGCCGAAGCCTATCTGCGCGGCAGGGGCTGATCGGGAAATCAGGTCAGGGCGCGTTCTTCGCAAGCCAGTCCTGCATCCAGGCGATCTCGGCCTCCTGCGCGGCAATGACTTCCTCGGCCAGCTTGCGGACCTCGGGGTCGCTGCCATGCTCCAGCACCACCTTGGCCATCTCCACCGCGCCCTGATGATGCGGGATCATGCCGCGGATGAAATCGACATCGGCATTGCCGGTGTAATCGATCATCATCGCCTCATGCATCGCCGCATTCGCCGCCTCGAACGCGGCGGTGGAGCCAGCCGCCCCCGTCGCTGCGCCATGGCCGGAGTGATCCATCTCCTGCGCCCCGGCCAGCACGGGCATCACCCCCGCCACCAGCGCCAGAGCCGTCATCAACCGTCGTGTCATCTTGGTTCTCCTGTCCAGATGCGCCTGCCTCGCAGCTTCCCCCTGGGGGAAGGCAAGTCACAGCGGCGTGACCCTGCCCGATTGTCCAGCAGCCTGCACCAGCGCATGCGCATTGTGCGTATCGGCCCCGCATCTGCCCCTTCACCCGGCGGGCTGCCGGGGCTATCCTTTGTGCTGGATGTCACAATTGCCGGACCTGTCTGCCATGTCGCGCCCGCCCCGCCGCCCAGTTGTGGGCATCATCGGCAACCCGCATGCGCTCAATGACCGCTACGATGTCCATGCCAGCGGCACGATGAACACCGAGGCTGTCGCCGATGTGGCCCATTGCCTGCCGATCATCATCGCCGCCGACCCGCGCTATGTCTCGGTCGACGACCTGATGCAGCTTTGCGACGGCTTCCTGCTGACCGGCGGACGGCCCAACGTCCATCCTTCGGAATACGGGGTCGAGGAAACACCGGCCCATGGTGCCTTCGACCGTGGCCGCGACGCCATCGTGCTGCCCCTGATCCGCGCCTGCGTCGAGCGCGGCCAGCCCTTCCTTGGCATCTGCCGCGGCTTTCAGGAGGTGAACGTGGCAATGGGCGGCTCTCTCCACCCCGAGATCCGCGATCTGCCGGGCCGGATGAACCACCGCATGCCGCCCGATGGCACGCTTGAGGAGCAGTTCGCCCTGCGCCACCCGGTCCGCTTTGCCGAAGGCTCGGTCTTCCATCGGTTGACGGGGGCGCAGGAGGTGATGACCAATACGCTGCACGGGCAGG
The DNA here is from genome assembly GCA_934500835.1 of uncultured Paracoccaceae bacterium. GTDB lineage: Bacteria > Pseudomonadota > Alphaproteobacteria > Rhodobacterales > Rhodobacteraceae > Pseudogemmobacter. Next base: position 121,570 of record CAKSTR010000002.1, read on the forward strand.
GGATCGACCGGCCGGGCCCCCGCATCGTCATCGACGGCACCGCCCCCGATGGCACGCCCGAGGCGATCCATGTCAGGGACGCGCCCGGCTTCACCCTGTCGGTGCAGTGGCACCCCGAATGGCGCGCCGGCGAAGACCCGGTGTCCCGCCCCCTGTTCGAGGCCTTTGGCCGCGCCTGCGCCGATTGGGTGGCGGGGCGGCAGGTCCGGCTGGAAGGGGCGGCCTAGAACCGCTGCCGATCCGAGACCCTTCACTTTGGCTCAAATATCCTGCGGGGATGCGACCATGGTTTGCGCCATTGGTTCAAGCAACCAATGGTCGCGTGGAGGGGTGCAAAACCCCTCCATCCGCCGGCCAGAGGCGCGCCCGGGACGCCCGCCAGCAACGCTGGCCAGAGCCAGTGCCGCGAGCACCGCCTGCACATGAAGGATGCGGCGCGAGACCGTGGCGGCACCGTAGGCGCGGCCGCGATCACGCAGGCCCCCCAAAACTGAAAAGGGCCCGCCATTTCCTGGCGGGCCCCTGATTTTCGTCGAAAATCAGTGCCTGTCGTGGCCGGGTCAGTCCTGCGGGCAGGTGCCGTTGACCAGGGGCACAGCGCAGGCCGGGGCCGCCGGCGCAACCGCAGGGGCGGCAGGCTCGGGCGTCACCGCGGGCACGGCCGGGGTGTCGACAGCCGCCGGCTCGACCGCCGGATCGGTGGTCGGGGCCGGGGTCGAGGGCGCCACAAGGCCCGGCGGCGGGCCCATCAGGGTCAGCTCGGGCGCCGGCACAGCCGGTGCCGCGGCCTTCGGCGCCGCAGCCTTCTTCGGGGCCGGCGGTTTCGGGATCGACAGGCCGGTCGGCATCTCGCCCTTCGAGGTCAGCACGATGACCTTCTCGCCGCCCTTCACCCGGTCATACAGGTCCATGACGTCCTGGTTGATCATGCGGAAGCAGCCCGAGGAGGCATTGCGCCCGATCGACTTCCAGTCCGGGGTGCCGTGGATCCGGTAGCCATAATCGCGACCGTCCGAGGTCAGATAGATCGCGCGCGCGCCAAGCGGGTTGGTCGGGCCGCCAGGCTGGCCGTTCTCCCACTTCGACAACTCGGGCTTCCTTGCGATCATCTCCTTGGGCGGGGTCCAGGTCGGCCAGAGCTTCTTGTTGGCCACGATGGATTCACCCGACCAGCCAAAGCCTTCGGCACCGACGGCGATGCCGTAGCGGATCGCCTTGTTCTTGCCGAGGACATAGTAAAGCACGCGCTGGCCGGGGTTGATGATGATGGTGCCGGGCACCTGATCGGTCGGGTACTCGACGACCTGACGGCGGTAGGCCTCGGGGATCTGCTCGACCGGCAGCGCGGGGACCGAGTACTGGCCGTCCGACTTCGCCACATAGACGTTGTCCTCGGGCGTCGGCAGCGGAGGCTGGTCTGCGGCCGGGGCGGGGGTGCCGGCGGGCTGACCGGTGATCGGATCGACACAGGCCGACAGGGTCAGCAGGGCTGCAAGGGCAAGGATCGACGATTTCAGCAGTGGGATACGGGCGGGCAGGCGGCCGGTCAGGGTCATGCGTGGCTCACAAGGTTTCCTTTCCGGAAACGATGTCCCCGGATTCCATCGCGCCGGACACTAGCTGAGGCCGGGTTGGGCGTCAAACTGCCGCAGAAGCCGCAGGCGGCGGCTTGCCCGGTTATGACGGCTTCGTGAACGGGGACGGGCAAAACCCGTCCCCGCCGCGGATCGCGGTTGTCAAAGCACGGTGCGCAACGACCACAGCTCGGGGAAAAGCTGCACGTCCAGCATCCGCTTGAGATAGGCGATGCCCGAGGTGCCGCCCGTGCCCCGCTTGAACCCGATCACCCGTTCGACCGTGGTGACATGGTTGAAGCGCCAGCGGCGGAAGTAATCCTCGAAATCCACCAGCTTTTCGGCCAGCTCATATGCCTCCCAATGCGCCACGGGGTCGCGATAGACCTGCGCCCAGACCTCCTGCACGCCTTCATTGAAGGACCAGGGCTGGCGCAGATCCCGCTCCAGCACATCCTGCGGCACGGCAAAGCCCATCCGGGCCAAAAGGCGCAGCGCCTCGTCGTAAAGGCTGGGCTTTGCCAGTTCGGCCTCAAGTTTGGCCAGAAGGTCTGGCCGGTGCGCGTGCGGTTTCAGCATGGCAAGGTTGCGGTTGCCCACGGCGTATTCGATCAGCCGGTATTGCCAGGACTGGAAGCCCGACGACTGGCCAAGCGTCTCGCGGAAGGTGGTGTAGTCGGCCGGGGTCATCGTGCGCAGCACATCCCAGGCGTTGTTCAGCTGCTCGAAGATCCGGGCGATCCGCGCCAGCATCTTGAAGGCCTCCCGCGCGCGGTCGGTGGCAACCATACGGCGCGCGGCGTCCAGCTCGTGCAGCGCAAGGCGCATCCAGAGTTCTGAGACCTGATGCTGCACGATGAACAGCATCTCGTCATGCGCGGTGCTGAGCGGCTTCTGCGCGCTCAGGATCTGGTCGATGGCAAGGTAGTCGCCGTAGGACATGCGTCCGTCAAAGGACATCTGGGCGCCGTCTGCGGCCGGGTCGGGTAGCTTGGTCATGGCTCTTTCTCCAAATGAAATCGATAGGTTCAAAGGAAAGGGCCGGGTCTCCGGTTGAGGATGGACAGATTGCCAAGCCGGCGCCAGATGGCGATCCAGCCCGAAGGGCGGCAGACCGGAGGCAAGGCGCGGGTCATGCTGCGGCCCTGGGCGTCAGCGTCAGCGACATGTGGTTGCGGTCGAAGGTGATGCCCGAAGGGCGGGCCAGCAGCTCCACCCGGTCCAGACGCCAGCCCCGCCGGTCAAGGAAGCGGCGCGCATATTCGCTGGCATGCACGGTCAGGCGCGGCAGGCCGGCGGCCCGCGCATGGGCCAGCAGCGCATCGTAGATCGGCGCGGCATGGCCCTTGCCCATCGCTTCGGGCAACACGAAAGCCAGATCGAGATGACCATCCGCTGTCAGCGACATGAAGCCGGTGATGCGGCCGCGCTCTTCGGACACCCAGGCCGATTGCGCCGAAAGCTTCTTGGCCATGTCCGGCGCGTCAACGCCTTCGGGCGCCCAGTCCAGACGCTGTGCCTGATCGTAGAAACCCGCCGCCCCTTCACGCACGGCACGGAAAAACACCTGCCCGCAGGCGGTGCCATCCGAGGGGCGGAAGGGACGGACGGCGATCATCTGTCCCGCCGCAGATGTCTTCGAAGACATGTGCCAAGACGTTGAGAAACCTCCTGGCCCAAGGGGTGGGCGGAAGGCATCACGTCACGCGCGACCGGGCCTTGAATTCGGGCCGGTCCCAGGATTGCGTCGTCATGATCCGGGCAAGAATCGCGACCGCCCGGTCCACCTCATCGGTGCCGATGTAGAGCGGGGTGAAGCCGAAGCGCAGGATGTCAGGCGCGCGGAAGTCACCGATCACACCCTCGGCAATCAGCGCCTGCATGATCGCATAGCCTTCGGCGTGCCGGAACGAGACCTGAGAGCCGCGGCTGTCATGATCGCGCGGGGTGGCAAGGGTCAGGCCGGGACAGGCGGATTCGACCCCGGCGATGAAGCGGTCCTGCAAGGACAGCGCCATGGCGCGAAGGTCGTTCATATCGACCCCCTCCCACACATCGAGGGCGGCATCGAGGGCAGCCAGTTGCAGGATCGGCGGGGTGCCGACACGCATCCGCTCCACTCCCGAGCCGGGCCGATAGTCCAGATCGAAGGCGAAGGGCGCCTCATGCCCCAGCCAGCCCGACAGGGCAGGGCGCGCCGCCGCCTGATGGCGCGGTGCGACATAGATGAAGGCCGGGCCGCCGGGGCCGGAGTTCAGGTATTTGTAGCTGCAACCCACCGCGAAATCGGCGCCGTCACGGGCCAGATGCACGGGAATGGCCCCGGCCGAATGCGCCAGATCCCAGACCACCAGCGCCCCCGCCTCATGCGCGCGCCGGATGATGCGGGCCATGTCATGCTTGCGGCCGGTGCGGTAGTCGACCTCGGTCACCATCACCACGGCGATGTCGGGGCCGATGGCGGCTTCGACATCCTCGGGCGCCACGGTGCGCAGGGCGTAGCCTTCGCCCAGAGTCCGCACCAGACCATCGGCGATATAAAGGTCCGAGGGGAAGTTGCCGGTGTCCGACAGCACCACCTTGCGACTGGGGTTCATCTCGAAGGCCGAGGCCAGCGCCTGATAGACCTTGACCGACAGCGTATCGCCCATCACGACCGAGCCGTCTTCCGCCCCGATCAGCCGGGCGATCCGGTTGCCGATGCGGCTTGGCATCTCCATCCAGCCGGCCTGGTTCCAGCCGCGGATCAGCATCTGACCCCATTCCGCCGTGACCGTTTGCGCAACCCGTGCCGCCGCCGCCCTTGGCATCGGGCCAAGCGAGTTGCCGTCCAGATAGATCACGCCGGCCGGCAGGTCGAACATCGCCTTGGTGGCGGTGAAATCGGTGGTCATGGATGTCCTCCCAGGGGGCCATTCGGCCAGGCCCTCTCGGCTTTGGCAATAGTCATCCTGCGGTGAAATTTCAAGCTTGAAATTTCTCTTGCGGTTGACCTTGGCCCGCGGGCGCGTGAAAACGGGCAGATCACGGCAGGAGGGGCGGGGATGGAACGGCAGGGACAGGCTTTGGCCTTGCAGGTGCTTGAACTGCCGCCGGTCTGGGTGCTGGGAACGATTGCTCTGGCCTGGCTGGCGTCGCTGATCCTGCCCTGGCCTGTGCTTGGTCTGGCAGGCGCCATCCTTGGCGCGCTTCTGGTGCTGGCGGGGCTGGCCTTGATGGCGGCCGCCGCGTGGGAGATGTGGCAGGCCCGCACCACGGTGATTCCGGGCCGGCAACCGACGGCGCTGGTCACTTCGGGCGTCTTCGGGTGGAGCCGGAACCCGATCTATCTTGGCGATCTGGTCGTCACGGCCGGCGCCATGCTCTGGTTGCAGGTGCCCTGGGCGCTGCCGATGGTCGGCGTGCTGGCCTGGCTCCTGCGGGAGCGCTTCATCCTTGGTGAGGAACAGCGGCTGATCGCCGGATTCGGGGCCGAATACGGGCTGTGGGCGGGGCGCACCGGGCGCTGGTTTGGACGCAAGTCCGGCTAATCGCTGCAAAGCGGCATTCAATTCTTGTAATATAGTTGCGCGGTGCTACAGAAACGACGGAACATGCGGGAAAACCGCCAAAGAAGGGGGAGAGATCGGTGAAAATCGGCGCTTTGGCTGAGATTTTCGAGGGCGAGAACCGGGTAGCCATGACCCCGGACTCGGCGCTGCAACTGCAGAAATTGGGTCATACATGCTGCATCGAGGCAGGCGCAGGGACCAAGGCGGGCTTTACCGATGACGCCTATGCGGCGGCCGGCGTCGAGGTCCTGCCCTCGGCCAAGGCCGTGGCGGATGCAGCTGACGTGCTGGTCAAGGTGCGCGGCCCGGAAGAGGCCGAGGTGCTGCGTCTGCGTCCGGGCCAGACGCTGATATCCTTCTTCTGGCCGGCGCAGAACGAGGCGCTTCTGAAGCTGGTGGCCGACCGGGGCGCGACCGTGATCGCCATGGATATGGTGCCGCGGATTTCCCGCGCCCAGAAGATGGATGCGCTGTCCTCGATGGCCAATATCGCCGGCTATCGCGCGGTGATCGAGGCCGGCAACAACTTCGGCCGCTTCTTCACCGGGCAGGTGACGGCCGCCGGAAAGGTGCCGCCGGCCAAGGTTCTGGTCGTGGGGGCGGGGGTCGCGGGTCTTGCCGCCATTGGCACCTCGACCTCGCTTGGCGCGATCACGCTGGCCTTCGACGTGCGCCCCGAGGTGGCCGAACAGATCGAATCGATGGGGGCGGAGTTTGTCTATCTCGACTTCTCCGAGGCCCAGACCGATGGCGCGGCGACAGGCGGCTATGCCGCGCCCTCGTCGCCCGAGTTCCGCGAAGCGCAGCTGAAGAAGTTCCGCGAACTGGCGCCCGAGGTGGACATCGTCATCACCACCGCGCTGATTCCGGGCCGGCCGGCGCCGAAGCTCTGGACTGCCGATATGGTGGCGCTGATGAAGCGCGGATCGGTCATCGTCGATCTTGCGGCCGAACGCGGCGGCAACTGCGATCTGACGGTGCCGGATCAGAAGATCGTCACCGACAACGGCGTGACGGTGGTCGGCTATACCGACTTCCCCAGCCGGATGGCGACACAGGCCAGCACGCTTTATTCCAACAATATCCGGCATATGCTGGCCGATCTTACACCGAAGAAAGACGGTGTGATCGATCAGAACATGGAAGATGACGTGATCCGCGGTGCCACCGTGGCCCATGCCGGTTCCGTGACCTTCCCGCCGCCGCCGCCGAAGGTTCAGGCCATCGCGGCGCAAAAGCCGAAGGAAAAGGCCAGGGAACTGACGGTCGAGGAAAAACGCGCCAACGAGATTGCCGCCTTCAGGGCGCAGACGCGCAACCAGTTCACCCTGCTGGCTGTCGGGGGCGGGCTTTTGCTGCTGGCGGGGCTTTACGCGCCGGCCAGCTTCATGTCGCACTTCATCGTCTTCGTGCTGGCCTGTTTCGTCGGCTTCCAGGTGATCTGGAACGTCTCGCATTCGCTGCACACGCCGCTGATGGCGATCACCAATGCCATCTCGTCCATCATCATCCTTGGCGCGCTGTTGCAGATCGGGTCCGGCAACTGGCTGGTGATCATCCTGGCAGGGCTGTCGGTGCTGATGGCAGGGGTGAACATCTTCGGCGGTTTCCTGGTGACGCGCCGGATGCTTGCCATGTTCCAGAAGTCGTGAAGTAGGGGAAACGGGAATGGAAATCGGTTTCACCACGGCCGCTTATGTTGTTGCGGCTGTCCTCTTCATCCTCTCGCTGGGCGGGCTTTCGGGTCAGGAAAGCGCCAAGCGCGCGGTCTGGTATGGCATCGTCGGCATGGCGCTGGCGGTTGCCGCCACGCTGGCCGGCCCCGGGGCGGGGCTATGGTGGCTGTCGGTCGTGCTGATCGCCGCCGGTGGCGCCGCCGGCTGGATCGTCGCGCAGCGCGTCCAGATGACCGAGATGCCGCAGCTTGTGGCCGCCATGCATTCGCTGGTCGGTCTGGCCGCCGTCTTCATCGGCTACAACACCCATATCGAGATGGTCTCCATCGCCGGTATGGACACTGCCGCCAAGGCGGCGCTTGAAGGCTTTGCCGCCATCGTCGCCCACAAGACCGGGGCCGAGATCGCGATCCTGCGGGTCGAGACCTTTCTTGGCGTCTTCATCGGCGCGGTGACGTTCACCGGCTCGGTCATTGCCTTCGGCAAGCTGGCCGGACGCGTGGACGGCAAGGCGAAAAAGCTGCCGGGCGGGCATATCCTGAATGCAGGCGCGGCCCTTCTGTCGCTGGTGATGCTGGTGCTCTACCTGCAATCGGGCAGCACGCTGGCGCTGATCGTGATGACGGTGGCGGCGCTTTTCATCGGCTATCACCTGATCATGGGCATCGGCGGTGCGGACATGCCGGTCGTGGTGTCGATGCTGAACAGCTATTCCGGCTGGGCGGCGGCGGCCATCGGCTTTTCGCTGTCGAACGACCTGCTGATCGTGGTCGGCGCGCTGGTCGGCTCGTCCGGCGCGATCCTGTCCTACATCATGTGCAAGGCGATGAACCGCAGCTTCGTCAGCGTCATCCTGGGCGGCTTCGGCGGCACCACCGGCCCGGCGATGGAAGTGACGGGCGAGCAGATCGCCATCGACGCCGAAGGCGTGGCGGCGGCGCTGAACGATGCGGATTCGGTTGTCATCATCCCGGGCTACGGCATGGCGGTGGCGCAGGCGCAGCAATCGGTGTCCGAACTGACCCGCAAGCTGCGCGCCAAAGGCAAAAACGTCCGCTTCGCCATCCATCCGGTGGCGGGCCGTCTGCCCGGCCACATGAACGTGCTTCTGGCCGAGGCGAAGGTGCCCTACGACATCGTGCTGGAGATGGACGAGATCAACGAGGACTTCCCCGAAACCGACGTTGCCATCGTCATCGGCTCGAATGACATCGTGAACCCGGCCGCGCAAGAGGACCCGAACTCTCCCATCGCCGGGATGCCGGTGCTGGAGTGCTGGAAGGCCAAGCAGGTCTTCGTGTCGAAACGCGGACAGGGCACCGGCTATTCCGGCATCGAGAACCCGCTGTTCTACAAGGACAACACGCGGATGTTCTACGGCGACGCGAAGAAGAGCATCGACGCCCTGCTGCCGATGATCGAGTAACCGATCTTTCGACGGAAACTCTGCCAAAGGCCCCGGCGTCCTGCCGGGGCCATTGCATTCGGGCAACGGTGCCACGGCATGCTGCAAAATCGCTGACGCCGCAGCGCATCGCTATCGGCGGGCCAGCTTCCGCCTTCTGGGTGGCGGGCGTCGGTCTGATCATGCCGCACGGCTGCCGGGCTGGTTCCCGGGATGAATCCCTCAGGCGATTTGTGCATCAGGGCCATGGAAATATCGTATTCCTTGTCAACCGTTGCGGCATATTGACAGCCCGCCCGGCGGCGCAGAACCTGCCCGCAAAAGATGGGGCAGAGCATGGGTATCCTGACGGCACGCGAGATCCTTGATCGGCTGGTCGCCTTTCCGACCGTCAGCCGGGTGTCCAATCTTGCGCTGGTCGACTGGCTGGAAGGCTATCTTGCCGGCCATGGCATCCGCTGCTTCCGCCACTGGAACGAGGACCGCCAGAAGGCCGCGCTGATCGCCCATGCCGGCCCCTGGATCGAGGGCGCCATCGTGCTCTCGGGCCATTCCGACGTGGTTCCCGTCGATGGCCAGGCCTGGAGCACGGACCCCTGGACCGTCACCGAACGCGCCGGCCGGTTGTATGGCCGCGGCACCTGCGACATGAAGGGCTTCGTCGCCCTTGCGGTCTGGGCGCTGGTCGAGGCGCAGCGGCTTGGCGTCTCGCGGCCCTTGCAGCTTGCACTGTCCTATGACGAGGAGGTCGGCTGCACCGGCGCCCCCCCGATGATCGAGACCATGCAGACAGTGGTGCCCAAGGGCAGCGCTGTCCTTGTCGGAGAGCCGTCGCGGATGCGCATCGTTACCGGCCACAAGGGGGGCACGGGCTACCATGTCCATGTCCGGGGGCATGAGGTGCATTCCTCGCTGCTGCCCGAAGGCATCTCGGCGGTGATGGAGGCGGCGCGGCTGATCCAATGGGTCAACGATCACAACGACCGGATCCAGTCCGCGCCGCGCCGCCCGGTCGCCGGCCGCTTCCGCCCGCCCTTCAGCACATTGCATGTCGGCGTGATCGCCGGCGGCACCGCCGACAACATCACCGCTGCCGATTGCCGCTTTGCCGTGGAAATGCGGGTCACGCCCGATGAGCAGGAGGAAACCCATGCCGGTGCCTTCCGCGACGAGGCCGCCCGGCTGGACGCCGCCCTGAAGGTCCGCCACCCCGGAGCCGGTGTCGAGCTGGAGAAATTCTTCGGTGTCCCCGCCCTTCGCCCCGAAGAGAATGGCGAGGCCGAGGCTGTCGCCCGCGCCCTGACCGGCGACAACGGCACCGATGTGGTCTCATACGGCACGGAGGCCGGCCAGTTTCAGGAGGCGGGCTATTCCGCCGTGGTCTGCGGACCGGGGGATATTGCGCAGGCCCATCAGGCCGACGAATATCTTGAGCTGTCCGAATTCGAAGCCGGCGAGCGCTTCGTCGACCGCCTGCTGGAGATGCTGAAATGACCTTCCCGATCAACGATGCCACCCCCGTCCGCTTTGCCGCCGCCCTGCCGGCGCGGGTCGATGTCACCGTGATCGGCGGCGGCGTCATCGGGCTGATGACGGCATGGTTTCTGCGCGAACGCGGGCTGTCGGTGCTTTTGTGCGAAAAGGGTCGCATCGCGGGCGAGCAATCCAGCCGCAACTGGGGATGGGTGCGCCAGCAGGGCCGCGACCCGGGCGAACTGCCGATCATGGTCGAAAGCCTGTCGATCTGGAAACGCCTTGCGGCCGAATTCGGCGCGCCTTTGGGCTTTCGCCAGACAGGAGTGATGTATCTGGCCAAGACGCAGAAAGAGATCGAGAATTTCGAGGCCTGGACCGAACATTCCCGCGCCCATCAACTGGATACCCGCCTTCTGACCGCGGCCGAAACGACCACGATGCTGAAGGGGGCCGCCGCTGACTGGAAGGGCGCGCTCTGGACCGCCTCGGACGGGCGGGCCGAGCCTTGGGTGGCGGTGCCGCTTCTGGCGGCACGCGCCGAAGAGATGGGCGTCGTCATCCGCGAATCCTGCGCGGTGCGGGCACTGGACCTTGCGGCGGGCAAGGTGTCGGGCGTTGTCACCGAACATGGCCGTGTTGCCTGCGATCATGTCGTGGTCGCGGCCGGGGCCTGGTCACGCCTGTTCCTTGGCCGGCATGGCGTGAAGATCCCGCAGCTTTCGGTCCTTGCCTCGGTCTGCGCAACCGAGCCGATGGCCGAGATCTTTCCGGGTGCGGCCGCCGATGACGACTTTGCCTTCCGCCGGCGTGCGGACGGCGGCTATACGCTGGCGCCGGGCGGCTCTGACCATGATTTCTACATCGGCCGCGATGCCTTCGCCTCATTCTTCCAATACCTGCCGGTGCTGAAGAACGATTTCCGCGCCACCACCTTCCGGGCCGCGGCGCCCAAAGGGTTCCCCGATGCCTGGGGCACGCCCCGGCGCTGGTCCGAGGACGCCGTCACGCCGTTCGAGGGCTGCCGCATCCTGAACCCGCCGCCGAACATGAAGGTTCTGGGCAGGGTGCAGGCCGCCTTTGCCGCCGCCTTTCCCGGCCTTGGCCAGCCGAAGCTGCAGGCGGCCTGGGCGGGCATGATCGACACCATGCCCGATGTGGTGCCGGTGGTGGATCACGCCCCGATCAGCGGCGTGACCATCGCCACGGGGATGAGCGGCCATGGCTTCGGCATCGGCCCCGGCATGGGCCGCGTGGTTGCCGATCTGGTGATGGGCCGGGTAACGGGCCATGACCTGACGCGGTTCCGCCTGTCGCGCTTTACCGACGGATCGAAGATCGCCCCCGGCCCCAGCCTCTGACCGCCCGACTGCGGTGGCCTGGCGCGATAAGGGCCAAAGCCGCCGAAGATCCCCTTGCCCCCGCCCGGCGCCGGGTCCACCCTGTGCGGGCAAAGGAGACCGCGATGCCCGTCAAGAACCGTTTCGCCGAGATGCTGCCCGAGATCACCGCCTGGCGCCACGATTTCCACGAGAACCCCGAACTGTTGTACGAGGTGCATCGGACGGCCGCGCGGGTGGCGGAACTGTGCCGCAGCTTTGGCTGCGACGAGGTGGTGGAAGGCATCGGCAAGACCGGCGTCGTCGCGGTCATCCGGGGCAGGTCCAACACGCGCGGCCGCACCATCGGCCTGCGCGCCGATATGGACGCCCTGCCGATCCATGAGCAGACCGGCGTGTCCTACGCCTCCAGAACCCCCGGCAAGATGCATGCCTGCGGCCATGACGGCCACACCGCGATGCTGCTTGGCGCGGCGAAGTATCTGGCCGAGACGCGCAATTTCGACGGCACCGTGGTCTGCATCTTCCAGCCGGCCGAAGAGGGCGGCGGCGGCGGGCTGAAGATGGTTGAGGATGGGCTGATAACCCGTTGGAGCATTGATGAAGTTTACGGCATGCACAATATGCCGGGCATCCCTCTGGGCACCTTCGCCATCCGCCCCGGCGCGATGATGGCGGCGGCCGACCAGTTCGACATCGTGGTCACCGGCAAAGGCGGCCATGCCGCGAAGCCGCATGATTGCATCGACACGACGGTTGTCGCCGCACATATCGTCGTGGCGATCCAGACCATCGCCAGCCGCAATGTCGATCCCCTGAAACAGGTCGTGGTCTCGGTCTGCACGGTCGAGACCGACAGCACCGCCCATAACGTCATCCCGCAGGTGGTGAAGATGCGCGGCACGGCGCGGACCCTGGACCCGGCGGTGCAGGATCTGGTCGAGCGGCGGTTGCACGAGGTGGTCGAGGGCACTGCCCTTGCTCTTGGGGCGCGGGCCGAACTGACCTATCGCCGGGGCTATCCGGTCACGATGAACGCGCCCGACAACACCGGCTTTGCGGTCGAGGTGGCGCAGGGGGTTTCGGGCCGTGTCGATACCGGGCTGGAGCCGATGATGGGGGCCGAGGATTTCTCGTACATGCTGAACGAGCGCCCCGGCGCCTATATCTTCCTTGGCAACGGCGATACAGCGATGGTTCATCACCCCGCCTACAACTTCGACGACCGCGCCATTCCCTATGGCTGCAGCTGGTATGTCGGCATGGCCGAGGCGCGGTTGCAGGCGGCCTGAGATCAGGCCCCCGGCCGGAACGGGCGGGCGAGCGAGGCCGGGACCTCGATCCGCCGGCCCCGCTTCTGCGAGATGGCGACAAGGACAAGGATGGTTGCCAGATAGGGCAGGGCGGACAGCGCCTCGGACGGCAGGGGCAGGCCAAGGATCTGGCCATGCAGTTGCAGGATGGTGAAGCCGCCGAAAAGGACGGCGCCGGCCAGCGCGCGCCAGGGCTTCCAGGCGGCAAAGACCACCAGGGAAAGCGCGATCCAGCCGCGGCCTGCGGTCATGTTCTCGACCCAGATGCCGACATAGGCGATCGAGAGATAGGCCCCGGCAAGCCCGGCCATGGCGCCGCCGAACAGGATGGCGGCGAAGCGGATGCGCAGCACGGGATAGCCGATCGCATGGGCATTCTCGGGCGACTCGCCAATGGTGCGCAGCACCAGCCCGGCCTTGGTGCGCGTCAGCCACCACCACAGCAGCGGCACCATCGCTAGCGTCAGGTAGACCATGGCATCGAAGCGGAAGAGAAGCGGGCCGAGGACGGGGATATCCGACAGAAGCGGGATCGACAGCGGCTTCAGGGTGGCGACGGGGGTGCTGCCAAAGCCCATGCCGATCATTGCCGAAAGCCCGGTGCCGAAGATCGCAAGGGCAAGGCCGCTGGCATATTGGTTGGCCATGAAGACAAGGGCCAGCAAGGCGAAAAGGCACGACGCCAGCATCCCCGCCAGCGCGCCGCCGACGAAGGCCGCAGGCAGGCCCCAGCCCGCCATGGCCAGCCAGAAGGCCACTGCGGCACCGATCAGCATCATCCCCTCGATGCCAAGGTTCAGAACGCCGGATTTCTCGACCACCACCTCTCCGAGGGCGGCCAGCAAGAGGGGGGTGGCGGCGGTGATCGTGCCGACGAAGATCGCGATGCCCAGATCCATCAGACGGCCCCCCCGGTGCGGGTGATGCGCCATGAGGTGAAGAACTCGCTGGCCAGAAGGAAGAAGAGAAGCAGGCCCTGAAACACCCGGGTTATATGGGCCGGGATGCCGAAGGAGACCTGCACCGCCTCGCCGCCGACATAGGTCAGGGCAAGGAACAGGCCGCCCAGAAGGATGCCGACGGGGTGCAGCCGGCCGATGAAGGCGACGATGATGGCGGCGAAACCATAGCCCGGCGAGATGACGGCGGACAGCTGGCCAAGCGGCCCCGACACCTCGTAGAAGCCGGCGATGCCGGCGGCCCCGCCTCCGGCCAGAAGCCCGGTCCAGATCGCGCCCTTTTCCGAAAAGCCGACATAGCGGGCGGCACGCGGGGCGGCTCCGCCGACGGAAAGCCGGTAGCCGGCGAAAGAACGCGCGATGAAGACCCAAAGAAGGCCAAGCGCGATCAGGGCGAAAAAGACCGAGGCCGTGACCCTGAAGCGCGGATCAAGCGGGGTCAGAAGGCCATCGGCGGGCATCATCGCGGTTTGCGGGAAGTTGAAGCCCATCGGGTCGCGCCACGGCCCGCGCACCAGCCACGACAGCACGAAGCCCGCGATATAGGTCAGCATCAGGGTGACAAGGATCTCGTTGGTATCAAAGCGCGCCCGCAGGAAGGCGGCGATCCCGGCCCAGGCCATGCCGGCCAGCATGGCGGCAAGGAACATCAGCGGCATCAGGATGGCCTGCAGCCCCTGCGGCGCGAAAAGTCCGACCCCGGCGGCGGCAACGGCGCCCATGATCAGCTGACCCTCGGCGCCGATGTTCCAGATGTTGGCGCGGAACCCCACGGCAAGACCTGCCGCGATGATGATCAGGGGGACGGCCTTCACCAGAAGCTCGGTCAGGCCGTAAAGACTGCTGACCGGACCGATGAAAAACGCTTTCAGCGTTGGCAGGGGCGCGAAGCCAAGCGCCCAGAAGAGGGTGCCGCCAAAGACCAGCGTCAGGACGACGGCGGCAAGGGGGGCCATCAGCCGGGTGGCCAGCGTCACATTGCGGCGGGGTTCGATCCGCAGGGTCATCACGGCGCCTCGGCAACGGCCGGCAGGTCGCCCGCGCCGGTCATGTAGCTGCCCAGTCGGGCCTTTGTCGCCTCGCCGCGCGGGATCGAAGGCGAAAGCCGGCCTTCGGACAGCACATGGATGCGGTCGCAGATTTCGATCAACTCTTCCAATTCCTCGGAAAACACCAGCACGGCGGCCCCTTTGCGGCTTTGGTCGATGATGCGCTGGCGGATGAAGGCGGCGGCACCGACATCGACGCCCCATGTCGGCTGGGCCACGATCAGCACCCTTGGGTCCAGCGCCAGTTCGCGGCCAAGGATGAATTTCTGCAGGTTCCCGCCCGAAAGGCTGGAGGCAAGCGCCGATGGCCCCTCGGCCTTGACGGAAAAGCCCGCGATGATCCCGGCGGCGCGGGTGCGTGCCTCGTGGTAGCGGACCATGCCGCGGCGGATCAGCCCGGCGGTATAGCCGGTCAGGATGGTGTTCTGGGTCAGGGAATGGCCGGGAACGGCGCCGCGGCCAAGCCGTTCCTCGGGGACATAGGCCATGCCGCGGCGGCGGCGGCTGTCGGCGCGCAGGGGCATCGGCTGGCCCATCAGCGTCAACTGGCCGGGCAGCAGCGCCTCGCCGGACAGGCAGGCGGCAAGCTCGGCCTGACCATTGCCCGAGACGCCGGCGATGCCGACGATCTCGCCGCCGAACAGATCCAGCGAGATGTCCTGAAGTGCGCGCCCCGCGGCCCCGAAGGGCCGGCCCGACAGGCCACGCACCGACAGGAGGGGCGCCGCCGACAAGGCGGCGGGCGGATGGTCGGTCACGGGCAGGTCGCTGCCGATCATCATTACCGCCAGATCATGCGCCGTGGCCTTGCGCGGATCGACGCTGCCGCTCACGCGTCCGCCGCGCAGCACGGTGGCGCTGTGGCACAGGGCGCGGACCTCATCCAGCTTGTGACTGATGTAGATGATGCTGCAGCCTTGGTCCGCGATCCTGCGAAGCACGACGAACAACTGTTCCACCGCCTGCGGGGCGAGGACGGATGTCGGCTCGTCAAGGATCAGCAGGCGCGGGTCGCGCATCAGGCAGCGCAGGATCTCGACCTGCTGGCGTTCGCCCATCGACAGGTCGGCGACCAGGCGGGCGGGATCGACGGCAAGGCCGTAATGCGCGGCGGTGTCATGGATGCGTGTGGAAAGCGCAGGCAGGTCCATCCGGCCGGGCAGGCAGAGCGCGATGTTCTCGGCCACCGTGGCGGATTCGAACAGCGAGAAATGCTGATAGACCATCTCGATCCCGCAGGCGCGGGCCTGTGCGGGGGAGTGGTGGCCCAGGACGCGCCCGTCATAGCGGATCTCGCCCCGGTCGGGGGAAATCGCGCCGTAGATGATCTTCATCAGCGTCGATTTGCCGGCGCCGTTCTCGCCAAGGATGGCGTGGATTTCCCCCGGTGCCACGGCAAGCGAGATCGCATCATTTGCGACGACGCCGGGATAGGCCTTGGAAATGTCGGTCAGCTGCAGCCGGAGTGTTTGTCCCCCGGCTGCGGTTGCACTGTCACCGGCCATCAGCCAAGCGTGCCGATCATGCCGTCAACCAGCCAGTTGATGCCGCGCACATCGGCATCGGCCAGCACGCCGCCCGCAGGCACCATGACATTGCCCTGATTGTCCTTGATCTCGCCGGCATAGGGTTGCAGGGCACCCGACTTCACGCCCTCGACCGCGGCATCCAGCTTGGCGCGCACGTCTTCGGGGATTGCCGCGTTGAAGGGGGCAAGGGTGACGACACCGCCGGCCAGCCCGTCCCAGCGGGATTCGGTCTTCCAGGTGCCGTCCAGCACCGCCTGTGCGGCCCGCACGTAATCCGAACTCCAGTCCAGCACGACCGAGGTCAGCTGGCTGTCGGGGCCAAAGCTGGTCAGGTCGCTGGCATAGCCGACCGAATAGACCCCGGCCTCTTGCGCGGCCTGCACGCAGACGCCGGTGTCGGTCATGCCAAGGATCACATCGGCGCCTTGCGCCATCAGGGCCTGTGCGGCCTCTTTCTCCTTGCCCGGGTCGAACCACGAATTCAGGAATACGATCGAGCAGGTGATGGCGGGGTTCACCGACCGGGCGCCCAGAAGGAAGGCATTGCCCGGGCCGACGATGTCGGGGATCGGGAAGCCGCCGACAAAGCCCAGCTTGCCGGTCTTGGTCATATGTCCCGCCGCGATGCCGGCGATGTACATCCCCTCGTAATACTTCGCCTCGAACGTGCCGAGGTTGTCGAGATGCACGATGCCCGAGCAATGCTCCCACGCCACGTCCGGGAAGGCGGGGGCCACTTTCTGCATCGGCTGTCCCAGGGAAAAGCTGGTGCCGAAGATCAGCCGGTGCCCGCTGGAGGCCAGATCGCGGAACACCCGCTCGGCGTCCTGCGGCAGGAAGGTGTTGTCGACGACCGTCACCTCGACCTTGTCGCCAAGCGCGGCCTTGATCGCCTCGATGCCAAGGGCGTGCTGCTTCGACCAGCCGATCTCGGCCGCCGGAGACGCATTGACCTGACCGATCTTCAGCACATCCTGCGCCAGCGCGATCCGGGGCAGGGCCAGTGCACCGGCCAGCGCCGCCGATCCCTGAAGCAGTCTTCTGCGCGAAAGTGTCATCTCGTCTCTCCTGTCGTGCCAATGCGTGATGGGCGTTTGTCCGGGTCAGGCCGGTTCCGTCTTCTGTACGGGGCGGGAAAGCGGCTGCGGCTTCAGCCAGCGCGACAGCACCTCTTCCAGATCGGGGCGGATCGCGGCGCGCATGTCCATGTCATAGCCGCGGGCGATGGCATCGTAATGGCTGGCGATCAGCCGCAGGGCCGGCTCTACCCGGCCGTCCTTCATGTGCGACAGGATCAGCGCATGGTCATCGGTCAGCCTTTGCCGGTGATAATCGCGGTTGGTGTAGAGAAGGCGGATCAGCTGCGACCGGCGCAGAAGCCGGGCATGGCTTTCCTCAAGCACCCGGTTGCGCGCCAGCCGGACCAGCTCGACATGGAATTCCGGGCCGATGCGGTCCGATCCGGCGTCATCGCCATGGTCAAGGCAGCACTGCGTCTCGCAGACATTGCAGTCCAGCCGCTCAAGGTCCGAGGGCGCGCCACGGGCGACCAGTTGAAAGGCCGCGCCCTGTTCGATGGCGGCGATGGCCTCGAAGATGTCGAAGGCCTCGCGGGCGTCCAGCTCGGCCACGAACGACCCCCGGTTGGCGTGCATCTGCACCAGCCCCTCGCGGCCAAGAAGAAGCAGCGCCTGTTTCACCACGGCGCGGCTGGTGTTGCAGGCCTCGGCCAACTGCCGTTCGCCCAGCTTGAAGCCGGGCGGCAGCTCCTGTGCGCCGATGGCGCCGGAGAGGGCTTCTGCAATCTCCTGAGAGCGGGTTGCCATGCCTTGCCCGTCTGTCCTGTCGCGTGACTCACTGACGCCAAGCTAGCGGATCACGGTCTGGACCTGTCAAGCAATCTCTGTAGTTGACATCGCAGGATTGAGGGATTGCTATGCAATTCAGTTCCAGCGACCCGGAGGCAGCCCGATGGCCGACAGTCTTCCCGATTCCTTCATGCTGAACCAGTGGTATCCGGTCTCGGCCCTGCAGGACGTGCAGGACCGGCCGCGCAACACCGTCCTGATGGGCGAGACGGTAAGCTATCACCACGAGGGTGGCGCCTGTCGGGTGCATGGGGCAGATGGCCGCGCCCTGCCGGTGCTGGAACAATACGCCTGCCTCTGGACCACGCTGGGCCGGCCCGAGGGCGGCCTGTTCCCGATCCCCGAATATGCCGAGGCAGATCGGCGCAACCTTGCGGCAGGCTCCATCGGGGTGAATGTCGCGGCGCAGCGCGGGATCGAGAATTTTCTTGATATGGGGCATTTTCCCTATGTCCACACCGGCATCCTGGGCGAGTTGCCGCATACCGAGGTCAAGGAATACAACGTGGAACTGCGCGAGGGCGGGCGCGAGATCGTGGCGACCGAATGCCTGTTCTACCAGCCCCGGGCCTCGACCGTCTCGACCGCCGGGGCGGATGTGGAATACATCTACCGGGTGCCGCATCCCACCTGTTCGGTGCTTTACAAGTCCAGTCCGATGGATGCCAGACGGCTGGACGTGATCGCGCTTTTCATCCAGCCCGTCGGGCCGGAAAAATTCCGCGGCCATATGGTGCTGAGCATTCTGGACGATGTCAGCACCGACGATTTCATCAGCTATTTCCAGCTGCATATCTTCGGGCAGGACAAGCCGATCCTTGAAAACCAGATGCCCAAGCGGTTGCCGCTGGACCCGCGGGCGGAAACCCCGATCCGTGCCGACAAGACCGCGATCATGTATCGCCG
Organism: uncultured Paracoccaceae bacterium; assembly: GCA_934500835.1. Taxonomy (GTDB): domain Bacteria; phylum Pseudomonadota; class Alphaproteobacteria; order Rhodobacterales; family Rhodobacteraceae; genus Pseudogemmobacter. The sequence continues at coordinate 140,213 of CAKSTR010000002.1, forward strand.
ATGGCTGGCGCAGAACGGCGTGACCTACGGCACGATTCCGGCGGCGGCATAAGGGGATGGCGATGGACGGTGCAGGCAGCATTGGCGCTTGGGTCCCGGTGGCAGCCAGTGAGGATGTGGTGCCCCGGCATGTGTTTCAGGGCAAGCTTTCGGGGCAGGAACTGGCGATCTGGCGGGCCGATGACGGTTTCGTCAACGTCTGGGAGAACCGCTGCCTGCATCGCGGCGTGCGGCTCTCCATCGGGGTGAATACTGGGACGGAACTGGTCTGCCAGTATCACGGCTGGCGCTATGCCAACCGCAACGCGGGCTGCACCTATATCCCCGCGCATCCCGCCGATGCGCCGCCGCGCACGATCTGCAACCGCACCTATCCGGTGCATGAGGCGAACGGGCTGATCTGGACCCATCTCGGTGACGTGGATGCCGCTGCCCCCGAGGCGCTGCCCGAAGCGCCGCTGGTCCTGCGGGCTGTGCCCCTGAACGCAAGCCCGGCCGATGTCGGCGCGGCGCTTGAAGGCCTTGCCCCCGGCGAGGGGTTGGCGCATCGGGGCGGGCTGGCCTTCTCGGATGGCGCCAGCACCCTGCAGCTTTACGTCCAGCCGATGGACGCCGGGCAATCTGTCATCCGCGGCTTTGTGACCGGCCCGCTGGCCGGGCAGGGGCTGTCGCTTCTGCGCCGGCTGAACACGGCACTGACCGCCTTCGCCCGGGCGGCAGAGGCCGAGGCGCGTGCGCGACCCGCGCCGACGCCGATCCCGCCGGTCTATGGCCGGGTCAGCGAAGAGCTGGCAGAAATGCCCGAGATGGCGGGAGGGCCGGGCAAGATCAGGGTGACGGTGGCGGCCAGGACCATGGTGGCCGAAGGCATCGTCTCATTGGAGTTGCGCCCGCTGCGCGGCGTCCTGCCGGCCTTCCAGCCCGGTGCCCATATCGACGTGGCGTTGCCCAATGGCCTTGTCCGGCAATACTCGCTGGTGAACGGCCCCGGCGAGACCGACCGCTACATCATCGGCATCAAGCGCGAGCCGCAATCGGCGGGCGGGTCGGAGGCGATCCATGACCACCTCAAGGCTGGCGATCTGCTGGCGATTTCCGAGCCGCGCAACAACTTCCCGCTGCGCCGCGATGCCGAGGAGACGATCTTTCTGGCTGGCGGGATCGGCGTTACGCCGATGCTGGCGATGGCGGCTGCCATGGCGGTGGATGATCAGAATTTCCGGCTGCATTACTTCGCGGCCGGGTCGGACCATCTGGCCTTTGCCGACCGGCTGAAGGCGCTTGGCGACCGGCTGACCCCGCATCTGGGGCTGGACGCGGCGGGCACCATGGCGGCGCTGAAGGCGATCCTTGCCGCCCCGGCCCCCGCGCGGCAGGTCTATGTCTGCGGCCCCGGCCCGATGCTGGACGCCGCCCGCCGCATTGCGGCCGACCAAGGCTGGCCCGAAAGCGCCGTCCATTTCGAATATTTCCGCAACACCCATCAGATCGACGATTCCTCAAGCTTCGAGATCGCGCTGGCCCGGTCGGCCGTCACGCTGCAGGTGCCGGCCGGCAAGTCGATCCTGCAGGTCCTGCGCGAGAATGGCGTGGCCATGGCGTCGTCCTGCGGGCAGGGCGCCTGCGGCACCTGTCGCGTGAAGGTGCTGGAAGGCATCCCGGACCATCAGGATGTCTACCTGAACAATACCGAGCGTGCGGCGAACACCATGATCATGACCTGCGTGTCGCGCGCCAAATCCGACCGCCTTGTGCTGGATATCTAGATGCTGCGTCTTTACGACTTCGACCTTTCGGGCAACTGCTACAAGGCGCGGCTTCTGCTGGCGATCCTTGGGGTGGAGTATGAACGGAAGAACGTCGACTTCTTCCCGGGGTTCAAACACCGCGCGCCAGAGTTTCTTGCGATCAACCCGCTTGGGCAGTTGCCGGTGCTGGAAGATGGCGATCTGCGCATCGCGCAAAGTGCGGCGATCCTTGTCTACATCGCCCGCAAGTTCGACCCTTCGGGCCAATGGTATCCCCTGGACACGCCCGAGCGCACCGGCCAGACCCAGCAATGGCTGGGCTTTGCCGAGGGGCTGACCGCCACGGCATCCGCCGCGAGGCTGGCCGAGGGGATGGGCTTTGACTTCGACGTCGAGGCGGCGCGCGAGGGCGCGCACCGGCTTTTCGCCGTGATGGACGAACATCTCTGGTTCCAGGAGCGGCAGGGACAGGACTGGCTGGTCTCGGGCAAGGCGCCGACGGTGGCCGACATCGCCTGCTTTCCATATGTGATGCTTTCCGAAGAAGGCGGCATCCCCCGGGAAACCTACCCCGCGATCCGCCGCTGGTCGGACCGGGTGAAACGCATCCCCGGCTTCGTGGTGATGCCGGGCATCTTCCCCGCCGTTCTTGGCAGCCAGTGATGACGCCTTCCCTTGTCGTTCTGGGCAACGGCTTCCACACGCCCGCCCGCGGCACGCTGGAAGTGCTGGCCGAATGCGCCTTTGTCGTCGAGGACACCGGCCGGATCGGCAGCGTCCTGCCCCCCGGGGCCGAGCAGGATATTGTCGTCGCCCAGGCCGAGGCCGCCGGCACCCTTCACCGACTGCCGGCCGATGCCTGGCTGATCCCCGGTCTGGTCGATCTGCACATCCACGCGCCGCAATGGCCCCAGCTTGGCCTTGCGCTGGATGAGCCGCTTGAGGTCTGGCTGCAGAAATACACCTTCCCGCTGGAGGCGCGCTATGCGGACCGCGAGTTCGCGGAGGCCGTCTATGACGATCTGGTGCGCAGCCTTCTGGCCCAGGGCACGACCACGGCGATGTATTTCGGATCGGTGCACCGCGAGCCGAACCTGATCCTTGCGCAGGCGTGCCTGCGGCATGGCCAAAGGGCGCTGGTCGGCAAGGTGGCGATGGATGATCGGGACAACTGCCCGGACTACTACCGCGACGCCGATGCGCAGACCGGCATTGCCGAGACCCGCGCCTTCATCGACGATCTTCGCGCGCTGCAGGGCGACGACCCCCTGGTCCTGCCGGTGATCACCCCGCGCTTCATCCCCAGTTGCACAGACGCCTTGCTTGAAGGTCTGGGCGCCTTGGCGCAGGAAACCGGCTGCCATGTGCAGACCCATGCCTCGGAAAGCGATTGGGCGGCGGGCCATGTGCGCGACAGGCTGGGCTGTTCCGATTGCGAGGCGCTTGACAGGTTCGGCTTGCTGACCGACCGCACGGTGCTGGCCCATGCCAATTTCGTCACCGGCGAGGATATGGCCCTGATGGCGCAGCGGGGTGCTGCAGTCGCCCATTGCCCGATGTCGAACGCCTATTTCGCCAATGCGATCTTCCCGCTGCGCCGGGCGATGCAGGCCGGGGTCGAGGTGGGTCTGGGCACCGATATTTCCGGCGGGTTCAGCCCTTCGATCCTGGACGGGATGCGGCATGCGCTGATGACCTCGCGCCATCTGTCGCACGGGGCGGACCCGGCGTTGCCGCAGGCGGACCGGGGCAGCGGCGAGGCGCCGCTGACCGCGACCGAGGCGTTCTGGCTGGCGACGGCGGGCGGGGCGGATGCCTTGTCTCTGCCGGTGGGGCGGCTGCAGGCAGGGCAGTGCTTCGATGCGCTGGTGATCCGGGCCAACCTGCCGGGCAGCGGGCTGCGGCTTTTCCCGGGGCAGGAGCGGCCGGAGGACGTCTTCGAGAAGATCGTCCTGACGGCGGATCGCGGCGCGATCAGCGACATCTGGGTACAGGGCCGCAAGCTGCGCTAAGGGCGGAAGCCTTGCGCGGCCCATTCGTCATCCGCCCCGGAATCTTGCGATAACATTCTGTTTCTGCGTCAGAAATTCGGCTTCCGGGCCGCTGGCAGGGCAAGGCGTGTTGCGCTTGGGGGCCGTGCCGCGCGCGCCCGAACAGGGATATGTTCACCCCCCAAGGGCAGCGTTGCTTCGCACCAAGCAGAACCGGAGCCAGAACCATGTCCAATCCCTTCGACAACCGCGAAGCCTCGCTGGCGGGGCCGACCACTGACATCCTGCCGGTCACGCCCTCGGACAGCGTCAACCTGCCGACGGTCGCGCTGGCACTTTATGTGCAGACCGGCGGAAACCTGTCGATCGTGACCGAAGCCGAAACGATCCGCAGCGTGACCGTTGCCGATTTCTCGATCCTGCCGGTGGCCGTGCGCCGGGTGAACCTGACCGGCACCACCGCCACCGGCATTCATGCGATGATCCTGGCATGAAGGTCCGCACCGACCTTACCGTGACGGGCCGGCCATTGCGCCCGCGATCCGGCGTCCCGCAGCCGGCGATGCGGATGGATTTCGTGAACGGCAGCTATCATCCGGGCGGGTTTGGCGGCACGCTGCTTTCCGCGCGCACCTCGACTGCCCGCCATTTTGATGCGACAGGCAGCATGGTGCAGGTGGCAAACGATGTGCCGCGACTGGATTTTGATCCGCAGACAAGGAAGCCGCGCGGCCTTCTGATCGAGGGCGCGCGCACCAACCTGCTGGTCCAAAGCGCCACTTCGGCCGGATGGGGCGTGCTGAATGCGGCCATGGCGGCTTCGGCGGTCGCGGCACCTATCGCTGGCCAGACGATGAGCGCGCTGACCGAGGACGGCAGCAATGGTGTGCATCAAAGCGTCCGCAGCGTCGTTCTGGCGGCGGGGTCGCATGCTTTTTCAGCCTTCTTCCGGGCCGATGCGCGGACGCGGGTGGCGCTTGTCCTGACCGGCTCGACACTGGGCACGTTGACGGCGCTTGTGGATCTTTCGGCGGGCACGGTCAGCATCTCGGTCGGGGTGGGCGCGGCGCAGATCGTCGATTGCGGGGCAGGGCTATACCGCGTGATCCTGATCTTCACGATGGCGACATCCGAAGAGATCGTGCTGAGCGTGCGTCTGCGGGACGCCACCGGCGCTGACAGCTATGTCGGCAACGGGTCCGGCGGTGTGCTGATGTGGGGCGCGCAGCTTGAGGCGGGAGATTGCGCCACCTCCTACATCCCGACTGCGGCGGCGGCCGTCACGCGGGCGGCAGATTCCGTGCAGGCGCTGCTTGGCAGTTGGTGGGGCGGGGCGACCTGGGGCGGCTTGCTGGCCGAATTCATCTGCCCCCCCCCGTTGCGCAACTGGCGACCATTGCGTGGTTCAACACCACCGAATCCAATAACGCCATCGGCTTTCGCAAGGCGGACGGGCCCAATGCCGGCGCGGGCACCGTGTTTCACGCCTCGATGCTGGATGGTGGCGGCTATGCGGGGTCAACGAACAGCCTTGGCCTGTCGCCGGGCCCCCACCGTGCCGCGATGACCTGGGGCGGCGGCACCCTGCGCGGGGCGCTGAACGGCGCTCTGGGCGGGCAGGTCGCGCAGCGGGACCCGGTTCCCGACGAAGCTGTGGCTTGGGCAGCGCGACGGAGGCAGCACGCCGCTGAACGGCTGGCTGCGGCGGGTGGCCTGCTGGCCGCGCCGGCTGACGGATGCGCAATTGCAGAATGTCACGCAATAGCTCTGCCCCGGCGACTGTTGACCCAGAGGTTGTGCTCTGTGTAGGTGGAGGGGCAATGCGGTACGATGGATTCGCCGCTGCAGGTATCAGGGTGAATCGTGCAGCACTGGCGAAGCTCCATTTTGGTGGCCTGCTGTCTGTTGTCGGCAGCCACTCTGCCCGTATCGGCGCAAGACAGCGCCGATGCTTGGGGATTCAACAGCTTCGGCGTGCCGGGGCTGATCGACATGCCCTCGGCTTTCAGCCGCGACGATGGAGAGCTGGCTTTCACAACCAGCTCTTTCGCGCGCCACACCCGAAACACGATGGCCTTCCAGATCTCGCCCCGGCTTTCGGCCGCGTTCCGCTATTCGCTGCTGTACGGGATACGGGTTGACCCAGCCTCGCATATCGAGCCGTTCCGGTTCGACCGCAGTTTTTCGATCCATTTCAGGGCCATGGACGAAGGCCGCTATCGGCCGGCGCTTGCCATCGGCATCAATGACCTGCTGGGAACCGGTGTCTATGCCGGGGAATATGTCGTGCTGTCAAAGACCCTTGGGTCCGATCTGCGGGCAACCGTCGGGCTCGGCTGGGGGCGGCTTGGCTCTTACGGCAGTTTCGGCAATCCGCTTGGTGTTCTGGGTGACAGCTTCAAGCACCGCCCTGGCCGCAACGATGGCGGTCTGGGCGGGCAGTTCGAATACCAGTCCTGGTTCAAGGGCGATGCCGCCTTTTTCGGTGGCGTCGAATGGCGGGCGTCCGATCGGCTGCAATTCGCGGTCGAATATTCTTCGGATGACCAGGCGCGCGAGGACGGTGCGGCTTTTGAGCACAAATCGCCGTTCAACTTTGGGTTGTCTTATCAGGTCAGTGACCGGACCACGCTTTCGGCGCATTACCTTTACGGCTCCGAAGTCGGGGTCCAGCTGAGTTTCGCCGTCAGCCCGAAGCGGCCGCGGTTCGGGTCGGGCCTTGATCCTGCGCCGCCACCCGTAAGGCCGGTCACCGCCGGCGGCAGCTGGCTGGATCTGGACGACGGGACAGGGCAACAGCGCCTGTCCGACGCGCTTGCGCGCGAAGGCATCGCGCTGGACGGGGTCGAGGTTGCCGGCAACACCCTGCGCGTCCAGATCCGCAATGACCGCTATTCGGTTGCCGCGCAGGCGGTGGGCCGTACCGCCCGCGTCCTGACCCGGCTTGCCCCGCCCGGGGTGGAGCGGTTCGAGATCCGCCTTGCCGAAGACGGCATGCCGATCACCTCGGTCCAACTGCAGCGCAAGGACATCGAGACGCTGGAGTTCCATCCCGTCGCCCCCGATCTTTTGCGTTCAAGATCCCGGGTGGAAGACGAGACCGTAAGCCTGCCCCGCCTTCCCGGCCGCTATCCGATCCTGAGCTATGGGCTGGAGCCTTACTTCCTGCCCAGCCTCTTCGACCCGGACGAGCCGTTCCGCGCCGATGTCGGCGTGGCGCTTCGCGGACGGTTCGAGCCTTTGCCCGGGCTGGTGTTCTCGGGGCTGATCCAGCAGAAGCTGGCAGGCAACCTCGATAGCTCGAACCGGCCCTCGGATTCGGTCCTGCCGCATGTCCGCAGCGAGGGGGCGCTGTATTTCAAGAACCGCACCACTGCCGTGACCGAACTGACGGCAAGCTACTATTTCCGGCCCGGTCCCGATATCTCGGGCCGAATAACGGTGGGCTATCTGGAGCGGATGTTCGGCGGGCTTTCGGCCGAACTCCTGTGGAAGCCGCAGAACAGCCGGCTGGCCCTGGGGGCCGAGATCAACTACGTCAGGCAGCGCGCCTTCGACGACCTCTTCGGTTTTCAGGACTACACGGTCGCGACGGGCCATCTGTCGGCCTATTATGAGCTGGGGCGCGGCTATCAGGCCCAGGTGGACGTGGGCCGCTACCTGGCCGGCGATTACGGTGCCACCCTCAGCCTGACGCGGGAGTTCGACAACGGCTGGCGCGTGGGCGCCTTCGCCACCATCACCGACGTCTCCGCCGCGGACTTCGGCGAGGGGTCGTTCGACAAGGGTATCATGCTGACGATCCCGTTGGACTGGGCCACCGGCCGGCCCGACCGCACGCGCTACAGCACCGTCATCCGCCCCGTGCAGCGCGACGGCGGTGCACGGCTTGCCGTTTCGGACCGGCTTTACGATCTGGTGCGCGAGAATCAGGCAAGCGAGCTTGACGCAAGCTGGGCACGGTTCTGGCGATGAAGGTTTGGCCCTGCATCGCCGTGGTCCTGATGTTGGCCGGCTGCCAGCAGTTGCCGAAGGTGCAGCAGCTGATGGGCAAGCCCCGGCCGGCAGGGACCGTCACGCTTGCCGCCACCGCGCTGTCATCGGCCGTATTGCGCGTGCAGATTCCGTCGCGCGGGGCCGATGCGCCGCTGTCGCTGGCGGGCGTCAACGGCGGGGTCGAGACCTGGATGGCGGTCGATACCATCTCGCTTTCCTTTGATCGCGGTGTGCTGGTGGCCAGCCGCGGGCTGGGTTTTGACCTGATGGGCGCCAATGCCGATGCGACTCTCGAGGCCCTTGCCGGGCGCGCGGGTGGGGTCTACCGCCGCGAGATGCGCTATCTGACCGGCGACCAGCATTCCAGCTATGTCCTTGCCGGCTGCACCATGCAGGAGATCGGCGCCGAGACTGTCGCGGGCCGCCGGATGACCCGATTCGAAGAACGCTGCGAGGCGCGGCGGGACAGCTTCACGAACATCTTCTGGCGCGGCGCCGATGGACGTATCATTTCCAGCCGGCAATGGCTTTCGCCCGAAGTCGGTTATATCACCGCCACCCTGCGCGACTGATATAGCCGCAATGCGGGGCTGTCCGATCAATACAATTTAAAAGCGTCTTTAAAAGCGTCGCCACTGGCCAACAGGGTCGTCTTTATGGTATCCGGATCGCACCATTCCCGGAGGCTTCCATGAAAATTTTTGCGCTTTCCATTGTAGCCATTTCCCTTGCCCTGCCGTTTGCGGCGCAGGCGCAGGAGCGTATGTCCGAAGAGCAGCTGGTTCAGCTGGCCAGCGAACGTCAGGTCTGCGGCGACCTGGTGCCCGTCGCGGCGAAATATGACGAGGCGGACCCGGGCCGGGTTGCCATCACTTGTAGCGCAGCTGCCCAAGGCTTTGCTCCTGCCGCGGCAGGCCTGGGTCTGGGCGGTGCCGGTGCGGCGGCCGGTCTGGTGCTGGTCGTGGCGGCCGGCGGCGGCAGCACCAACAGCACCAACGGCACGAACTGAGTCCGAAGCTTTCGGGCTTCGTCAGAATGAGAAGACCTTCCGGGGGCGACCCCGGAGGGTTTTTTCATGCGCGGCGGATCAGCATTCCGGATAGCCCATGCGGATCAATTCCGCGCCGCTTTTCCGGTAGTAACCCGAGATGCGGTGTCGGGCCGTATGCAGGTACCAGCGCTGCAATTCCGGCGCGTAGTTGCGCGCCATGACCTGTGACCAGAGGTCGAATTCGGCCGCAGGCAGCCTGTGGCCGTCGCGCGTTGGTCCGTGAAAGCCGAACTGGGCCGAGGCCGAGATGCAGATGTTCGTCAGGCCCAGATACATCGTGCAGGCTGACAGGCAGGTGCCCCGCAGTTCAACCCGCTGGCCGCTGCTGCGCAACTGGCGGATCAGGTCGGCCCTTTCGCCAAGGGAACCGCCCCGGTCATTGGTGACAACGAGCACGCTGCCCCCCGGCGCCGCGGTGGCGGGCAAGGCCAGGGGGCCAGCCGCACCTGCCAGCAGGACAGGCACAATGCGCAGGGCATGACAAAGTCTGCCCCGCAGGCGGGACGCAATTCGGTTCATGAGAGACACCCCTTTTCCGGCCATGGTCCGGGACCGGGCCCCACGCCCGATTCATCCCGATACCCGGGCCTTCAGAAGGCGGCATCCGGCTTAAGCTTCGGTTTACACCGCAGCGAAGCCACGGTGCCTTATTGCGACGTTTTGAATGAGTTGCAGGGCAATCGGCAGCGGTGTTCCCGCCAGGCGCAGAGAAATGGCACCGGTTTACCGGCTGTTAAGTGATGGAGAGCATCCTTCGGTTGATTTTTCAACAGAAGGAGGGTGTAATTCGATGATGTCGGCACTGGCGATCTTTCCCTGCTGCGCAATCCTCTGGCTGATGATCTGCGACCACTACGGCCAGATCGTCGATCAGCCTTTGGGTGAAGCACCTCGCTGACAGGCTGCCTCATGCAGCGGCGGGCTGCCACGGCATGGGGATGGGTCTGGCCCCAGCGGGTCAGCCGTTGCTGCGCCGGGTGAACAGGCCCGCATCCTGCGCCGCACGACGCAAGGCGTTGGATTTGTTCACAGTCTCCTGATACTCGGCTTCTGGATCGCTGTCATAGACAACGCCGCCGCCGGCCTGGATATACAACTGCGCGTCCTTCAGGACAGCCGTGCGCAATGCGATGCAGAAATCCATCTCGCCATTGGCCGCGAAGTACCCCACGCCGCCGCCATAGACGCCGCGCTTTTCCGGCTCCAGCTCGTCGATGATCTCCATCGCCCGCACCTTGGGCGCGCCGGAGACCGTGCCCGCGGGCAGGCCGGCCAGCAGGGCGGACAGCGCATCCTCGCCCTCGCGGATCTCGCCCACGACGTTCGAGACGATGTGCATCACATGTGAGTAGCGCTCGATGATGAACTGCTCGGTGGGGCGCACTGTGCCCAGTTTCGCGACCCGGCCCACGTCGTTGCGGCCAAGGTCCAGAAGCATCAGATGCTCGGCCAGTTCCTTGCGGTCCGCCAGAAGGTCCAGTTCCAGCGCCTTGTCCTCGTCCGGGGTGGCGCCGCGCTTGCGGGTGCCCGCGATCGGCCGCACGGTCACCTGTCCGTCCCGCAGACGGACAAGGATCTCGGGCGAGGCGCCGACGACCTGAAAGCCGCCGAAGTTGAAGAAGAACATGAAGGGCGAAGGGTTGGTCCGCCGCAGCGACCGGTAAAGCGCAAAGGGCGGCAGGGGGAAATCCAGCGCCCAGCGTTGACTGGGGACGACCTGAAAGATGTCACCGGCGCGGATATAGTCCTTGGCCTTCTCGACCGCCGCCTTGTAGCCGTCATGGCTGAAGTTCGACCGCGGCTCGCCGACCAGCGCGTCGCCCCCCAGATCGCGGCTGGCGGCAGCCGGCGCGCGGTCCAGGTCACGCAACGCATCCATCACCCGCTCGGCCGCCTGGGCATAGGCCGCCCGGGCCGAGAGGCCGGACCCCGCCCAGGCCGGCGCCACCACCGTCACCTCGCCCTTGACCCCGTCCAGCACCGCGACGACCGAAGGCCGCATCAGCACCGCATCGGGCAGACCAAGCGGATCGGGGTTCACATTCGGCAGATGCTCGACCAGACGGATCATGTCATAGCCGAGATAGCCGAACAGCCCTGCCGAGATGGCGGGCAGACCTTCGGGCAGGTCGATCCGCGATTCGGCGATCAGCGCGCGCAGGGTGTCCAGCGGGTGGCCGTCCAGCGGACGGAAGGCCTGGGCATCAAAGCGCGCCTCGCGGTTGATCTCCGAAGCCGTGCCCCGGCAGCGCCAGATCAGGTCGGGTTTCATGCCGACGATGGAGTAGCGGCCGCGGATCTCGCCGCCGGTCACCGATTCCAGCATGAAGGTGTCGGACCGCGCCTCGCCCAGCTTCAGCATCAGGCTGACCGGCGTGTCCAGGTCGGCCGCCAGCCTTGCATGCACGATCTGGTTCTCGCCGCGGGCCCAGGCCGCCTCGAAGGCCTCGAACGACGGTTCCAGCATCATTGCAGGCCCGAGTTCACCGCCGAGATGGCGTTCTGGTCCAGCACCACCGGCGTGGCGCTGATCAGCGCATCGGAATAGGCTGCGAAGATGTCGCCAGCCAGCGCCTGCTGCACCTGCGCGGCAATCGCGGCCTTCAGCGCCTCGGCATCGGGGCCGGTCTCTTGCGCCGGGGTAATGCTGTTCAGCTGAAGCACGGCGATGAAATCGCCTTCTTCGACGACCCGAACCTCGCCCGCCTGCATGGCAAAACCTGCATCCACGACCGATTGCGGCGCATCCGGGATGGTGCCGCTGCGCGCGATCTCGGGCGTCTGGTCGACGATGCCTTGCGAGGTGAAGCTGGCCCCGCCTTCGACCGCGGCCTTGATCGCCACGGCGCGCTCTGAAAGCGCCTTGCCCAGTTGGGCCTTGTGCCAGGCCTCGGCCACCTTGTCGCGCACCTGATCGAAGGGGATCGGGGCTGCCGGCACGGTTTCCAGGAACTGCAGCGCCACCACGCCGCCGTCATCCAGAAGCACCGCTTCGGGGAAGTCATCCGCCGTCACCTTGTCGGCGGCCGCGCGGAAGGCCGTGTATCCTTCCAGCTTTTCAGTCCCTTGCGCACCGGGCACATGATCCAGCGTGGCATAGGTCATGCCGGCTTCGTTGGCCAGGTCCTGCAACTCGGCCCCCCCGGCCAGAAGGTCGTCGATCTGGTCCACCTTGTCGGCGATCGTCTTGCGGGCGGCTTCGGCCTGCAATTCGCTGGCGAGTTCGGGGCGCGCCTCTTCAAAGGACACCTCCTCGCCGGCCAGCACGCCGTTCACCCGGAAGATCGCCGGGCCAAGCGTGCTTTCGGCGGCCAGGACCGTGCCCTCGGGCGCGGCAAAGATCGCTTCGCCGGCGGGACCAAGGTCGGCCTGCGAGACATCGCCAAGGTCGATGTCGGTCAGCTGCAGCCCGCGCGCGGCGACCAAAGCCTCGAAGCTTTCGCCCGCGTCCAGCTTGGCCTTGGCGGCATCGGCCGCGGCCTGATCGGGGAAGACCAGCCGCTCGACCAGGCGTCGTTCGGGCTGGACGAAGTCGGCGATCCGCTCCTGATACATCTTCTTCAGGGTGTCCTCGTCCACCGGCTGATCGGCGGCGATGTCGTCCGGCAGCAAGGCCGCATAGGCGATCCGCTTCGATTCAGGCTTGGTGAAATCGGCGATATTGGCGTCATACCAGGCCTGAAGATCGGCCTCCGCCGGTTCGGCCAGCGCGGTGGTCAGGTCGGCTTCGGTCAGGCGGATGGTGGACAGGCTGCGGCGCTCGCCCACATAGCGGTAGACGGAGTCGACCATCGCGCCGGGGGCGACCACGCCGCCCGCCACCGCGCCCTGCAGCAACTGGCGCGTGACGTCGCGGCGCAGCGCGGCTTCATAGTCCGGTTCGGACCAGCCGCCCTGCTTCAGCACGAAGGAATAGGCATCGCGGTCGAAACCGCCGCTGGCCCCGATGAAGGCATCCTGCTTGCGCAGCTCGGCCGCGACCGTGGCATTGCCGATGGACAGGCCCAGCCGGTCCGCCTCGGCATCCAGCGCGCTGCGGGTGACAAGCGAGGACAGCGCCCGCTGGTCAAGCCCGAAGGCCAGCGCCTGGGACATGCTGATCTGGCTGCCGAACTGCTGCGAGAAGCTGGCGACCTCTTGCTGCACCGCCCGCGCATAGTCGCGGGTCGTGATGCCGACATCCCCGACCGTGCCGATGGACGAGACATAGGAGCCCGAGAAATTGGTGATGCCAAAGCCGCCAAGACCAAGGATCAGCATCCCCATCATCAGCCAGGTGGCGACCTGCGGCCCCTTCTTGCGAGGCTTGCGCTCTTCGTCGTCATGCTCGGGGCGGGCGGTCTTGGACATCGGAAACCTGCGTTGCAAAGGTTGCCCGCCTGTCTAGAGGGAAGGGGGGCAGGGGGCAAGTCAGGACGGCGCGATCAGCCCCGCGCCCTGACCTCAGGGGCGGAAGGCCTTGAGCCGGCGGAACATCTCGTCGATGCCGGCGGCATCGACATTGGCAAAGGCGATGCGGATCTGACGCTTGCCGGCTGCGCTGTTCTCGGGCTGGAACATGGTGCCGGGCAGCATCAGGATGGCGCAGTCATCGACCAGCCGTTTGCACAGCGCGTCCGAGGCCATGTCGAAAGGGTGCTCGACATAGGCGAAGTAGGCGCCGCAGCCGAGAAGCGTCCAGCCCTCCAGCGCGTGGAAGCCCGTCGTCATGGCGCGCCGGCGGGCAAGGATCTCGTCCCGCTCCCCCGCCACCCATTGCGTCAGGTTGCGCATCCCCCACAGCGCGCCGATCTGGCCCAGCTGACTGGGGCAGATGGCAACGGTATCCAGGAATTTCTCGACCTCGGCCAGCCGGGCCTCGCTGGCGCAGATGGCCCCGACGCGGTGGCCGGTCAGCCGGTAGGCCTTGGAGAAGGAATACAGCTGGATCAGCGTGTCGTCCCAGGCGGGATCGGTGAAAAGCTCATGCGGCCGTCCGGTGCGGCTGTCGAAATCGCGGTAGGTCTCATCCACGATCAGGGCAAGGCCATGGGCGCGGGCCAGATCGCGGAAGGCGGCCAGCGTCGCCGCCGGGTATTCCACCCCGCCAGGGTTGTTGGGCGAGACCAGCACGATGGCACGGGTTCGGGGCGTGATCAGAGCGGCGCAGGCGGCGGCATCGGGGATCAGCCCGGCGCCGGTGTCCAGCGGCACGGCGGTGACCGAGGCCATGTCAAGCCACATCTTGTGGTTGAAATACCACGGCGTCGGCAGGATCACCTCATCCCCCGGCCCGGCAAGGGTGGCCATGACGGCAGTGAAGGCCTGATTGCAACCCTGGGTGATCGCCACCTGCGCCGGGCGGACTGCGCCACCGTATGAGGCGGACCATTGTGCGGCGATCTCGTCGCGCAGGGCCTGCATCCCCAGTACCGGCCCGTAGAGATGCGCCTGCGGATCGTTCAGCGCCGCCTCGGCAATCGCCTGACGCAGGCCAAGCGGCGGGCTTTCCACCGGGGCCGCCTGCGACACATTGATCAGCGGGCGGTTGGCGGGAAAGGTCTTGCCGGCGATCCAGCGCCGCGCTTCCATCACCGGTGGCGGTTCGGTTGCGGCGAAGGCGGGGTTGAGGGGCTGGGTCATGGCAAGGCTCCGGGTTGGCGGCGAAGCCGGGGGTTTCACACCCCCGGACCCCCGTGGGATATTTCGTCCAAAGTGAAGCTGGCAGGTTTCATCTTGGCCCAAATATCCTCGGGGGGTGAATTGCGCTTCAGCGCAAGAGGGGGGCAGAAGGCCCCCCTGCCTGCTGTCAGTCCTGCCCGCGGAAGGGCTGGACGTATTGCAGCGCCATGTCCCAGGGAAAGAAGATCCAGGTGTCCTGGCTGACGCTGGTGATATAGGTGTCGGCCTGTTTCTCGCCTTCGGGCTTGGCATAGACGCAGGCGAAATGCGCCTTGGGGTAGAGGCCGCGGATCAGTTCCAGCGTCTTGCCGGAATCCACCAGGTCATCGACGATGAGGATGCCCGCGCCGTCGCCCATCAGATCGGCATTCGGCGCCTTGATCACCTGCGCCTCGCGGCGCTGGTCGGCCTTGCCGCCGCCCGAGTGGTAGGATTTCACGCTGATGGAATCGACCATGCGGATGTCCAGCTCGCGGCTGACGATCATCGCCGGGACAAGGCCGCCGCGGGTGATGCCGACCACGGCTTTCCAGGACCCGCCTTCCCCCGGCCCCTTGCCGTCCAGCCGCCAGGCCAGGGCGCGCGCGTCGCGGTGGATCTGGTCCCAGCTGACGTGAAAGCCTTTTTCGTGGGGCAGGCGGTCTGGGGACATCGGTCTCTCCTCAGGTGGCGACGATCTTCATCCCGAGGAGCGCGAGGGCTGCCCCGAAGGTCCGGTCGATCACGGTTTTCAGGCTGATGTAGCCCGCACGCGTCCTCTCGGCCGAGAAGATGCGGGCGACGAGGGTGTTCCACAGCGTCTCGGCGGTGAAGATCACCAGAAGCAGAAGGGCCAGCACCCAGACCGGCGTGCCCGCCTTCAGCGTCCCGAGGAAGATCGACGAGAACATCACCGCCGCTTTCGGGTTGGCAAGGTTGGTCCAGAGGCCCAGCCGGTAGGCCGCAAAGGGCGAACGCGGGACGGGGCGGGCGTCATCGGTCACCAAGGGTACGCTTGCGCCGCGCCAGAGGGTCCAGGCCATCCACAGCAGATAGCCCGCGCCCCCGATCTTCAGCGCCCAGAGCAGCGAAGGGGCGGCGGCGAAGATGATGTTCAGCCCGAACATCGCGGCCAGCGCCCAGATCATCGCGCCAGTGCCGATGCCCATGGCCAGCATGACGCCGGTGCGGAAGCCCTCAGTCAGCCCGGTGCGGGCGGCCATCAGCACGGCCGGCCCGGGGGAAACGGCCGCGAAGATCACCAGCCCGGAAAAGGCCAGGAAGGCGGCAAGCGTCATTGCCCGCCTTCTTTCTTGCCGGTGACGATGTCGATATCGGGGGCATCGATCGCCTTCATGCCGACGACATGATAGCCGGCATCGACATGAAGATTCTCGCCCGTGGTGCCGCTGCCCAGATCGGACAGCAGGTAAAGGGCGGCCTTGCCGACCTCTTCCTGCGTGACGTTGCGGCGCAGGGGAGAGTTCAACTCGTTCCAGCGCATGATGTAGCGGAAATCGCCGATGCCCGAGGCCGCAAGCGTCTTGATCGGGCCGGCCGAGATCGCGTTGACGCGGATGCCGTCCTTGCCCAGATCCTCGGCAATGTATTTCACCGAAGCCTCAAGGGCGGCCTTGCACAGACCCATGACATTGTAATGCGGCATGACCTTTTCGGCGCCGTAATAGGTCAGTGTCAGCAAGGAGCCGCCCGGCACCATGATGGCCGCCGCCCGCTGGCATACGGCGGTGAAGCTGTAGACGGAGATGTCCATGGACATCAGGAAATTCTGCCGCGACGTATCGACATAGCGGCCGCGCAACTCGTTCTTGTCGGAAAAGCCGATGGCATGGACAAGAAAGTCGAGGTGGCCCCATTCGGCCTTAATCGCGGCGAAAAGCGCGTCCATGCTGCTTTCGCTGGCGACGTCGCATTCGTAAAGCAGGGGCTTGCCAAGCGAAGTTGCCAGCGGCTCGACGCGCTTTTTCAGCGCCTCGCCCTGATAGGAAAAGGCCAGTTCGGCGCCCTGCGCCGCCACGGCCTGCGCGATGCCCCAGGCAATTGATTTGTCATTGGCGAGGCCCATGATAAGGCCCCGTTTGCCCGCCATAAGTCCGGTTGACATTCCCGCTCCCCCGCCCACCTTGTCGCTGGTAGCGTTGACGAATAGGCGGAAAGCCGTGATGCCGCAAGGGTAGGGCATCCGGTTTGGGGAAAGGACCGGCGCGCGGCCGGAAAGGAAGGGGCGGGCGGATGGACGGGCAAAACGGACGGACCGGGATTTTTGCCGGGGATGACCCCTTCGTTCTGGCGCAGCGCTGGCTGGCCGAGGCCGAGGCGGCAGAGCCGAACGATCCCAATGCGATCGCCCTTTCAACGGTGGATGCGGACGGTTTGCCCAATGCCCGCATGGTGCTTTTGAAGGAGATCGAGGCCTGGGGCGGCCCCGCCGGTGCGGCGGACGGCGCTTTCGTGTTCTATACCAATTACGGATCGCGGAAGGCGCAGGAGATCGAGGCCGCAGGCAAGGCCGCGTTCGTGATGCACTGGAAATCGCTGCGCCGCCAGATTCGGGTCCGCGGCGTGGTCAGCCGCGAAGACGGCCCGCAGGCGGACGCCTATTTCGCCTCGCGCAGCCTTACCTCGCGCCTGGGGGCCTGGGCCAGCCGCCAGTCGCAACCGCTGTCCTCGCGGGAATCGCTGATGGCCGAGGTGGCGAAGATGACGCTGCGTCACGGCCCGGCTCCGAGCCGGCCGGAATTCTGGGGCGGATTCCGCATTTCGCCTGTCGAGATCGAGTTCTGGGCGGACGGAGCTTTTCGTTTGCACGACCGTTTTCGCTGGACCAGAGTTGCCGCAGGACAAGCCTGGAACGTTACGCGACTGCACCCGTAAACGTTTCTGTCAGGGCAGGTTTATATGCGTATGCAACTTTTTCACTTGAACCTCCCGCGGTAAATCCGCATTCATCTGTCAGGGCTTAATCTGGGGAGACGGCTCTTCGATGACGGAAGATGATAAGGCCTTGCAAGTGTTGCACGGCCGGGTGAAGTGGTTTGATCCGGCCAAGGGCTTCGGCTTCATCGTATCCGACAGTGCCTCCTCCGACATCCTGCTTCACGCGAACGTATTGAGGAATTTCGGCCAAAGCTCCGTCGCTGACGGGGCAGGCATCACTGTGCGGGTGCAATCCACCCTGCGCGGCGTTCAGGCCATCGAAGTGCTGAAGATCGAGCCGCCCGACGGCGTGATCGTGCCGCTTGGCGAAGAGGCCGGGCAGATGACGGCGGAAGAGCTGCTGGCCCTTCCGCTGGAGCCGTCGCGCGTCAAGTGGTTCGACAAGTCGAAGGGATTCGGCTTTGCCAACGTCTTCGGCCGGCCCGAGGATGTGTTCGTTCACGTCGAAGTGCTTCGGGTTTCCGGCTTTGCGGACCTTGCCTCGGGCGAGGCGGTCGCGCTACGGATTGCCGAAGGCCGGCGTGGCCGGATGGCGGTGCAGGTGAGTTCATGGGAATCGGCGCTTCGGGACCGCGAGACGGTGGAGTGAGTCGCGCCGGCAGCGGTTGGCTGCTGGCCCTTGTCATTGGTCTTGCCGGCACCCCCTCGACCGCTGCGCCGCCCTGTTCGCCGGGCAGGGTCGATCTGCGATGGGACGGCGGTGGCGAGAGCTTTGCCGTCGAAGTCGCCGATGATACCGCCGAACGCGCGCAGGGGCTGATGTTCCGCGAAAGCCTCGATCCGGGGGCGGGCATGCTGTTTGCCTATAACGTGCCGCGGCAGGTGGGCTTCTGGATGAAGAACACGCTGATTCCCCTGGACATGGTCTTTGCCGATTCCGCCGGGCGGGTGACGCGCGTGCATGCGATGGCCATGCCGCAGGACGAGACGGTGATCGACGGCGGCGATGGCGTGCAGTTCGTGCTTGAGATCAACGGCGGGCTGGCCGCGAAGCTGGGGCTGAAGCCCGGTGCCGAGATGCGCCACCCGCTGATCGGCCCGGAGGGCGCCTGGCCCTGCGAGTAAAGCCGCAAGAGCCGCTTCCCCTTTGCCGCGTTCCGCGCTAAGGGGGCAGCGTTCGGGGCGTAGCGCAGCCTGGTAGCGCGACGGTTTTGGGTACCGTAGGTCGGAAGTTCGAATCTTCTCGCCCCGACCACCACTAGCCCGGTTTTCATCCGGCGCGGCTTGCGGGACGCATTGCAAATCTGCCGCAATCGCGCAGGCGCGGCTTGCCTGCGTCGGGGGCGGCCGCCATATCTGGGCGATGGAGTTCCATTTCGATCATTCCTGGACCCGCGATCTGCCGGGCACCTTCCTGCGGCTGGCGCCCGATGTGGCGCCGGCGCCGCGGCTTCTTGTCCTGAACACGGCGCTTGCCGCCGATCTGGGGCTGGATTTCACCGGGCAGGAGGATGCGGCGGCGCGCTGGTTCTCGGGGGCCGAACTGCCGCCCGGGGCCGATCCTGTGGCGCTGCCCTATGCCGGGCACCAGTTCGGCGGCTTCTCAGCGGTTCTGGGGGACGGTCGCGCGCATCTTCTGGGCGAGATGGTCACCCCCGCCGGCCGCTTCGATCTGCAGCTGAAGGGATCGGGCCGCACGCCGTTTTCGCGCGGCGGCGATGGCAAGGCGGCGGTGGGGCCGATGCTGCGCGAATATCTGATCTCCGAGGCGATGCATGCGCTTGGCGTGCCGACCACGCGGGCGCTGGCCGTGGTGGCGACGGGCGAGGACATCATCCGCGATGCCGGGCGGCAGCCCGGTGCCGTGCTGGCGCGGGTGGCGGCCAGCCACATCCGGGTGGGGTCGTTCCAGTTCCTGGCGGCGCGGGGCGAGACCGACAAGCTGCAGGCGCTGACCGATTACACCATCGCGCGCCACTATCCGGGCGTGACCGGCGCGCTTGGGCTGTTCGATGCGGTGGCGGCGCGGCAGGCGCGGCTGATTGCGCAATGGATGGGCTTCGGCTTTATCCATGGGGTGATGAACACCGACAACATGGCGTTGTCGGGCGAGACCATCGATTACGGCCCCTGCGCCTTCATGGAAGGCTATGCGCCGGGGACGGTGTTCTCCTCGATCGACCGGCAGGGGCGCTATGCCTACGCCAACCAGCCGTTGATCCTGGCATGGAACCTTGCGCGGCTGGCCGAGGCGCTGCTGCCGTTGATCGACCCGGATGGCGAGAAGGCGGTGGCGATCGCCAACGAGCGCCTTGGCGGTATTGCGGCGATCTACCAGGCCGAATGGCTGGCGGTGATGCGTGGCAAGCTGGCGCTGGAGGGGCAGGATGCCGGCGATGGCGCGCTGGTCGAGGATCTGCTGGACGCAATGGCGGGGGCGGACTGGACGCTGACCTTCCACCGGCTTCAGGGCGCCGTCACCGGCGAGGGTCTCTTGCGGCCGCTGTTCCCGGATTTCACCGCGATGGCCGCGTGGCTGCCCCGCTGGCGTGCCCGGCTTGCGCCCGATGCCGCCGCCCGGCTGGCTGCCGCCAATCCGGCTGTGATTCCGCGCAATCACCGCGTGGAAGAGGCGCTTGAGGCTGCGACGGCCGGCGACATGGCGCCCTTCACCGCGCTTTTGGCCGCCGTCACCCGGCCGTTCGAGGCCAATGAGGCCTATATGCTGCCCGCCCCCTCGGGCTTTGGCCGCTATGTCACCTATTGCGGGACGTAATGCGACCTGTGCTGCCAGGTTGCGGGGGGCGTTGACGCGGGCGGCTGCAAGGGGTTTTCTGACGGCATGAACCCGCGTTCCGAGATCCACGACCGGCTGGCCGCCTCGCTGAAGGCGGCGCGCAAGGCGCGCGGGCTGTCGCTGGATGCGGCGGCCAAGCTGTCGGGCGTGTCGCGCAGCATGGTGTCCCAGATCGAGCGCGGCGAATCTTCTCCGACCGTGGCGACCCTGTGGAACCTGACGCAGGCGCTTCAGGTGGATTTCGCCGGGCTGCTGGAGGGGCGGGCGCGCCCCGGGATCGAGATCACCCGCGCCGGCAGCGCCCCGGTGATCGAGCGCGGCGGCGTCACCATCCGCATCCTGTCGCCCGCCGAGGCCGTGGGCGAGAACGAGGTCTATGATCTGGTCTTTGCCCCCGGGGCCGCGCTGGTGTCCGAGCCGCATGGTCCGGGCTGCCGCGAACATCTGACCGTGATCGAGGGGCGGCTGCGGGTGGTCTCGGGCGCGGAGGCCGAGGATCTGGGGCCGGGCGACGTGGCGCGCTATCCCGCGGATCGGGATCACGAGATAGCGGCTGCGGGGGCCGCGCGGGCCATTCTGATCGTTCAGGGCAGTTGACGGGGCCGGGGGCCAGCCCCCGGACCCCCGGGATATTTGGACCAAAGTGAAGATGGATTCCGTTTTGACGGAATTTATCCGCTATCTTGACTTTCTGGCCGGGCTGGATAGATTTCCGACAAAACGGAGGATGTGGTGCAATGGCGGATGCGGCGGAATTTCTGGACCATCTCGGCGGCGTTCTGAAGGGGATCGAGGCCGAGGGGCTGTTGAAGCGCGAGCGGCAGATCGAGGGGCCGCAGGGTGCCTGGGTGAGCATGGGCGGCCGGCGGATGCTGAACCTTTGCGCCAACAACTATCTTGGCCTGGCGGATGATCCGCGTCTTGTCGCGGCGGCCAGGGCCGCGATGGAGAGCCATGGCTACGGCATGGCCTCGGTCCGGTTCATTTGCGGCACCGGCGATCTGCACCGCGCGCTGGAGCGGCGGCTGGCGCAGTTCCTGCAAGCCGACGATTCGATCCTGTTCGCCGCCTGTTTCGACGCAAACGGCGCGGTGTTCGAGCCTTTGCTGGGGCCGGAGGATGCGATCATCTCGGACAGCCTGAACCACGCCAGCATCATCGACGGGGTGCGGCTGTCGAAGGCGCGGCGCTATCGCTATGCCAATGGCGATCTGGCCGATCTTGAAGCGCAGGTGAAGGCGGCGCGGGCGGAAGGGGCGCGGTTCGTCATGGTGGCGACGGATGGCGTCTTTTCGATGGACGGCTATTTCGCGCCTTTGGCGGAAATTCGCGCCTTGTGCGATGCCTACGGCGCCCTGCTGATGGTGGACGACTGTCATGCCACCGGCTTTGTCGGGCCGCAGGGGCGGGGCACGCCGGCGCGGGTGGGGGTGAAGGCGGACATCCTGACCGGGACGCTGGGCAAGGCCTTGGGGGGCGCATTGGGCGGCTATGTCGCCGGGCCGCAGGCGGTGGTCGATCTTCTGCGGCAGCGGGCGCGGCCCTATCTTTTTTCCAACGCGCTGCCGCCGGCGGTGGTGGCGGCGGGGATCGCGGCGCTGGACATTGTCGAAGGCGCGGATGATCTGCGCGACCGGCTGGCGCAGAACGCCGCCTATTGGCGGGCGGGGCTGGCGGATGCGGGGTTCCGGCTGCTGCCGGGCGAGCATCCCATCGTGCCGGTGATGCTGGGCGATGCCGTGCTGGCGCAGCGGATGGCGGCGGCCTTGGGCGAGAGGGGCGTGCATGTGGCGGGCTTCTTCTTTCCGGTGGTGCCGAAGGGACAGGCGCGCATCCGCACGCAGATGAATGCGCGGCTCAGCCGTGAGGATCTGGATTTCGGGCTGAAGGCATTCGCCGAGGCCGGGCGTGAGGTGGGGGTGCTGGCATGAAAGCTCTGGTCAAGGCGAAGGCGGAAGAGGGCCTGTGGATGGAGAACCGTCCGGTGCCCGAGATCGGCCCGGATGATGTGCTGATCAAGGTGAAGAAAACCGGAATCTGCGGCACGGATGTGCATATCTGGAACTGGGACGACTGGGCGCAGCGCACGGTTCCGGTGCCGCTGGTGACCGGGCACGAATTTGCCGGCGAGATTGTTGCGCTGGGCAAGGATGTTACCGATCTGGCGGTGGGGCAAAGGTGCTCGGGCGAGGGGCATCTGATCGGTAAGCACTCGCGCCAGTCGCGGGCCGGCAAGTTCCATCTGGACCCCGAGACGCGGGGGATCGGCGTCAATGAACCCGGCGCCTTTGCCGAATATCTGCGGCTGCCGGCCTTCAATGTGGTGCTCTTGCCGGATGCGATCGATGACGAGATCGGGGCGATCCTTGACCCCTTGGGCAATGCCGTCCACACCGCGCTGTCCTTTGATCTGGTGGGCGAGGATGTGCTGATCACTGGTGCCGGGCCGATCGGGATCATGGCGGCGGCGGTGGCGCGGCATGTCGGCGCGCGGCATGTGGTGATCACCGATGTGAACCAGTCGCGGCTGGATCTGGCGGCGCGGGTGGCGGATGTGGTTCCGGTCAATGTGGCGACCGAGGATTTGAAGGCGTATTTCCCCAAGCTGAAGATGAGCCAGGGCTTCGATGTCGGCATGGAGATGTCGGGCAACCAGCGCGCGCTGGACCAGATGGTCGAGGCGATGGTGATGGGCGGGCGCATCGCCATGCTGGGCATCCCGCCGGGCAAATCTCCGGTGGACTGGAGCCGGATCGTCTTCAAGGCGATCACCATCAAGGGTGTCTATGGCCGCGAGATCTTCGAGACCTGGTACAAGATGATCGCCATGCTGGAGAACGGGCTGGACGTGCGCGGGGTGATCACCCACCGCTTTGGCGTGGACCAGTTCGAAGAGGGGTTCGCCGCGATGCGCTCGGGACAGTCGGGCAAGGTGGTGCTGGACTGGGGGTGATCGCGCGCGGCGCGCGGCGGGTCAACCCTCTGATCTGATGCGGTTTTCAGGGTATGATGCAGGTATGGCCAGCGTATGATCTGCGTATGACATGCGTGCATACCTTGCGCATCGTGCCGCGGCCTTGGCCATTGGCGGAGGCCAGAGCGCGGGAGTGCGGGCGGACATCTCTGGCCCGGAGTTCGGCGTTTGGCCCTGAGGGAACTGCTGCCGGAGTGGATGTGTTGGTCCGATCACAAGCCGGGAGCGGGACATGGAACAGGCGGTCAGGGAATTGTTCGCGCGCTATGAGGCGTTCTTCCGCAAGGCGCTGGCGGGGGAGATGGACGCCGCGCAGATGAGGGCCGAGGCGCGCAGGCTTTATGCCCCGGCCTTCGTGGGGGCAACGCCTGCGGGCGTGGTCTCGGGCCGGATGGGAGCGAAATTCCTGCGCGGCATGGCCGAGGGCTATGAGCACTATCGGCGGATCGGCACCCGCAAGATGAAGATCCGGCATCTGCGGGTTGAGCCTGTCGATGAATGGCACGCGATGGCCCATGTCGGCTGGGCTGCCACCTATGCCCGCGACGATCTGGCTGAAACGAAGATCGACTTCGAGGTGCACTACCTTGTGCAGGTGCTGGACGGCAAGGCACGGATCTTCGGCTGGATGTCGGGGGATGAGGAGGCGGTGCTGAAGTCGCACGGGGCGATCTGAACGGATCTAGCGCAGCGCCACCTCGCGCACCACTTCGGCGATCTGGCGCAGCTGCGGGGCCAGGGGGCTGGTGCGGCGCCAGACCAGGCCAAGGGTGCGGCGGGGTTGCGGGTCGGGGAAGGCCGCGACCGAGACGGGGGCGGAGCGGGTCTCCACCGGCACGGCCATTTCGGGGATCAGTGTCACGCCGATGCCGGCGCCGACCATCTGAACGAGGGTGGAGAGGGAAGAGCCGTCCATCATCTCGCGCGGGGTGGTGGTGCCGGTTCCGGTATCGGGGGCGCAGAAGGACAGCGCCTGATCGCGGAAGCAGTGGCCTTCCTCCAGCAGCAGAAGCCGCATCTCGCGCAAGGACTCGCGGTCGGGGACGGGTTTGCCGCCATCGGCGGCGGGGCGGACCAGCATGAAGGCCTCGGAGAACAGCGCCACCTCCTCAAGCGCCGGCTCGCCGACCGGCAGGGCCAGAAGGGCGCAGTCCAGCCGCCCCTCGGCCAGATCGCGCAGCAGGCGGGGGGTGATCGTCTCGCGCAGGGTCAGGTCCAGCGCGGGGTAAAGCGCGGTCATCCGGGCGATCAGGCGGGGCAGGAGATAGGGGGCCACGGTGGGGATGACCCCGATCCGCAGCCGGCCGGCCAGTTCGGCGCGGGCGGCGCGGGCAAGGTCTTCCAGCTCTTCGGTCTGGCGCAGGATGGCGCGGGCGCGGGTCAGGAACGCCTCGCCGAAGGGGGTCAGGCGCAGGCTGCGGGGGCTGCGTTCCAAGAGGGGCGTGCCGAGGCTTTCCTCAAGGTCCCTGATCTGCATCGACAATGCGGGCTGCGAGATCGCAGAGGCCTCGGCCGCGCGGCCGAAATGGCCGTGGCGGGCGAGGGCGTCGAAATAGCGCAACTGGCGCAGGGTCAGGTTTCTCATAAGTAAAGGCTATCAACCTTATCAGAAAATGCAACTTTAACCGATGGAATTGGCCTGTTAGAACGATTCCAGACAGAGGGAATCGCAGCGGCGTCGATGGGCGGGGCTGCGGTTCATCCAGCCATGATAGGAGCAGCGAGATGGACGGAAACGGTGGCGGCGGCAAATGCCCGGTGATGCATGGCGGCATGACGGCTTCGGGTGGCTCGGTGACAAGCTGGTGGCCGAACGGGCTGAACCTGAACATCCTCAGCCAGCACGATTCCAAGACCAACCCGCTGAAAGACTTTGACTATCGCGCCGCCCTGAAGGGGCTGGACGTCGAGGCGCTGAAGGCCGATCTGCGCGCGCTGATGACCGACAGCCAGGAGTGGTGGCCGGCGGACTGGGGCAGCTATGTCGGCATGTTCGCCCGCGTGGCATGGCACGCCGCAGGGTCTTACCGCACTTCGGACGGGCGCGGCGGGGCCGGGACCGGCAACCAGCGCTTTGCGCCGCTGAACAGCTGGCCGGACAACGCCAATACCGACAAGGGCCGCCGCCTGCTGTGGCCGATCAAGAAGAAATACGGCAACAAGATTTCCTGGGCCGACCTGATCGTGCTGTCGGGCACCATCGCCTATGAGGTCGCCGGTCTGAAGACCTACGGCTTCGCTTTCGGGCGCGAGGACATCTGGCATCCCGAGACCGACACCTACTGGGGTGCGGAAAAGGAATGGCTGGCGCCCTCGGACAACCGCTATGGCGACCTGGCCAAGCCCGACACGCTGGCGAACCCGCTGGCGGCGGTGCAGATGGGCCTGATCTATGTGAACCCCGAGGGGGTGAACGGCCGGTCCGACCCGCAGGCGACTGCCGACATGATGCGCGAGACCTTCGCCCGGATGGGGATGGACGACGAGGAAACCGTCGCCCTGACCGCCGGCGGCCATACCATCGGCAAGGCGCATGGCAATGGCCAGGCCAGCAACCTGAGCGCAGAGCCGGAAGGCGCCGGTCCCGAGTTTCAGGGCCTGGGCTGGCTGAACACCAAGAGCCGCGGCATCGGCCGGGATCAGGTCGTCTCGGGGATCGAGGGCGCCTGGACCACCGAACCCACGAAATGGGACAACGGCTTCTTCGAGATGCTGTTCAACCATGAATGGACGCTGACCCGCAGCCCGGCCGGCGCCTCGCAATGGATGCCGATCACCATCGCCGATGCCGACAAGCCGGCAGACGTCGAGGACGCTGCGATCAAGACCATGCCGATGATGACCGATGCCGACATGGCGCTGAAGGTCGACCCGGCCTATCGCGAGATTTCGCTGCGGTTCAAGAACGATTTCAATGCGTTCTCGGATGCCTTCGCCCGCGCCTGGTTCAAGCTGACCCACCGCGACATGGGGCCGCGCTCGCGCTATCTTGGCCCCGATGTGCCGGCGGAGGAGCTGGTCTGGCAGGATCCGATCCCGGCCGGGAACACCGGCTATGACGTGGCTGCGGTGAAGGCGAAGATCGCGGCCTCGGGCCTGTCGGTGGCCGATCTGGTGGCGACCGCCTGGGATTCGGCGCGCACCTATCGCGGCTCGGACATGCGGGGCGGGGCCAATGGCGCCCGCATCCGTCTGGCCCCGCAGAAGGACTGGGAGGGCAACGAGCCCGCCCGCCTGGCCCGCGTTCTTGCGGTGCTGGAGCCGATTGCCGCGGCAAGCGGTGCCTCGGTTGCCGATGTGATCGTGCTGGCGGGCAATGTCGGCGTCGAGCAGGCGGCGAAAGCGGCCGGCCACGATGTGACCGTGCCCTTCTCGGCCGGACGCGGCGATGCCACGCAGGCGCAGACCGACGTCGACAGCTTCGCCGTGCTGGAGCCGGTGGCGGACGGGTTCCGCAACTGGCAGAAGGCCGACTATGTGGTCAGCCCCGAAGAGCTGCTGCTGGACCGCGCGCAGCTGATGGGCCTGACCGCCCCCGAGATGACCGTCCTTCTGGGCGGGCTGCGGGCGATCGGGGCAAACTTCGGCGGCGCCAAGACCGGCGTCTTCACCGACCGCGAGGGCGCCCTGACCGCCGACTTCTTCGTCGCGCTGACCGACATGGGCTGGAAATGGGTGCCGACCGGCGCCAACAGCTATGACATTGTCGACCGCAAGTCGGGCGCGAAGAAATGGACGGCCAGCCGCGCCGATCTGGTGTTCGGATCGAACTCGATCCTGCGCTCTTACGCCGAGGTCTATGCCCAGGACGACAATGCGGGCAAGTTCGTCGCCGATTTCGTGGCCGCATGGGCCAAGGTGATGGACGCCGACCGCTTCGACCTGCGCTGAGCCTGCAGGCGGACCGAAAAAGGGCGCCCCCGGAGAAACCCGGGGGCGCCTTTTGCATGGCGATCCGGCCTGTATCTGGGGGATGCGGGGCGGCGAAGCAAAGCTGACCCGGCCCGCGAATGCTGCCGGACGTGTCGCCAAGCCATCTGGCAACGCGCGTCGAGTCCAGCCAACACATTGAAAGATTTGGAGGCGGGTACCGGAATCGAACCGGTCTTCACGGATTTGCAATCCGCTGCGTAACCTCTCCGCCAACCCGCCGGAGCCGTGGGTTCATTAGGTTTTTCCGGCAGGGGCGTCAAGCGGTTATCCACCCGGTTGTCAGGTTCGGAGCTTGGATATGGCCCGGAAGGACGTTGAAAGGCGCAGGGGGCGTTTCCGGGGCTGTGCGGCCATTCCGCGGGGGCGATCGCGCTGCGGCGGGGGCCCGGCCCAGGGCCGCCAAGGTATTGCGCCGTCAGCTTTTTCGCCCGCTGCGGCCTCACCCGCCAGGCCGAACTTTTCGCGCCGGTGCTGCCCCTGCTGAACGGGGGTCAAGGGCGGGAATAGACATCCTCGTAGCGGATGATGTCATCCTCGCCCAGATAGGCGCCGGTCTGCACCTCGATCAGCACCATCGGCACCTTGCCGGGGTTCTCCATCCGGTGAACGGCGCCCAGGGGGACATAGACCGACTGGTTTTCGGAGATCAGCCGCACGTCCCCATCCACTGTCACCCGCGCGGTTCCGCAGACCACGATCCAGTGTTCGGAGCGGTGGACATGGCTTTGCAGGCTGAGTGCGGCACCGGGATGGACATGGATGCGCTTGACCTGGAAGCGGTCGGCAAGGATCAGCGTCTCGTACCAGCCCCAGGGGCGGTAGTCGCGCGGCAGCTGCTCAGCCTGGCGGCGGCCTGCGGATTTCAGGGCGGCGACGGCCAGTTTCACGTCCTGCGCCCGGCGGCGGTCTGCCACCAGCACGGCATCGGGCATGGCAATGGCGACGATGTTCTCAAGCCCGATGCCGACCAGCACCTGCCCGTCGGATTCCGACCGCAGGAGCGTGTCGCGGCAGGCGATTGCAGTCGCGTCGCCGCCTGTCACCACGCCATCCGCGTCCGGCGTGCCGGCCTGCCAGACCGCCTCCCATCCGCCAAGGTCGGACCAGTCGGCGCGGTAGGGCACGACGGACAGGTTCGCGGCCTTCTCCATCACCGCATAGTCGATGGAAAGGTCGGGCAGGGTGGCCCAGGGGGCCGGGGCCAGCCGCAGGAAACCAAGGTCGGGCTTTGCCTCGGTGACCGCCTGGCGGACCGCGGGCAGCAGGGCAGGGGAATGCGCCTCGCAGGCCGCGATCAGGGTGCGGGCGGTGAAAAGGAAGATGCCGGCATTCCACAGATGGCGGCCCGAGGCAAGGAATTCGGCCGCGCGCGGCGCATCGGGCTTTTCGACAAAGCGGGCAAGGGGTTGCGCCTTGTCGTCTGTCATGGGCGCGGCCAGTTCGAGATAGCCGTACCCGGTTTCGGCCCGCGTCGGCTGGATGCCGAAGGTGACAAGCTGCCCCGCCCTGGCGGCCGGCACGGCGCGGGCGACGGCGGCACGGAAGGCGGCGGCATCGGGCACCAGATGATCCGAAGGCGCCACCAGCAGCAGGGCGTCGGGATCGGTGGCGGCGGCGTGAAGGGCGGCCGCCAGGACGGCGGGCGCGGTGTTGCGGGCCGCCGGCTCGATCAGTACGGCGCCGGGATCTATGCCGACCTGGGCCAACTGCTCGGTCACGATGAAACGGAAGTCGGAGCCGGTCACGATCAGCGGGGCGGCAAAGCCATCCCCCGCCAATCGCCGCGCGCTTTGCTGAAAGAGCGAGGTATCGCCGATCAGCGCCGCGAACTGCTTGGGATAGCTTTTGCGCGACAGGGGCCAAAGGCGCGTGCCGGAGCCGCCGCATAGGATGACGGGGGTGATCATGCTGGGATGTCGTCTTTCAGCCGGAATCGCATTTCGGTCTCCAGCATGCAGAAACCTTCTGTCCTTGTCATGGCGGGGAAGGGGCAGGAACGCGGCCTGCCACAGAAATGCCCCCATTGTTCAACTTGCCAGCCGGATTCAAAGCCAGTTATTGTTGCGCGCAAGGGCCGGACCAACGGGCCCGGGGAAAAGTAGCAGGTTCGGGCGTATGAGCGGGGCATTCGGCGGGCGGTCGCTGCGGGCGGCCGGGGTCGTCACATCATGGTGAAGAAGGCCGCGAAACCCCGCCCGGGCAAGGGCGAGGCGGCGCTGGCCGCGCTGCGGCCCGTCAGCCGGCACGGCATCGTCACGGCCGTGTCCATGATGAAGGACGAAGGCCCCTTCGTTCTGGAATGGATCGCGCATCATCTGGCCGTCGGCTTCAGCCGGATCGTGGTCTACACCAACGATTGTTCCGATGGCACCGACCTGATGCTGATGCGGCTTGAGGAGTTGGGCCTTGCGCATCACCGCGTCAACCTGATCCCCGAAGGGCTGCGGCCGCAGCCCTCGGCGCTGAACTATGCCCAGGACGAACCGCTGGTTGCCGAAAGTGACTGGGTGCTGGTGTTCGACGCCGATGAATTCGTCTCGATCCGCTATGCCGACGGCACGCTGGACCCGCTTCTGGACGCGGCCGAGGCGCAGGGGGCGAATGGCATCGTCATCACCTGGCGCATCTTCGGCTCGGGCGGGGTGCATGACTGGTCGCGCGATCCCGTGACCGAACAGTATCTGCTGGCCGCGCCGCAGGACTGGAACAAGGGCTGGGGTGTGAAAACCCTTTTCAAATTCGACCCCGAGCATTGGAAGCTGGGCATCCACCGCCCGAAGATAAAGAACAAGTGGCTGGAGAACGGCTATCCCGACACGATCAAATGGCTGAACGGATCCGGCCGGCCGATGGAGGATTACTTCAAGTTCCGCGGCTGGCGGTCGATCACAAGGACCATCGGCTATGACTGGGTCCAGATGAACCACTATGCGGTGAAGTCGATCGACAGCTATGCCATCCGCAAGTTCCGCGGCAACGTGAACCTGAAGAAGGACAAGTACAACGCGGACTACTGGTCGCTGCAGGACCGCAACGAGGTGCGCGACGACACCATGCTGCGCTATTCTGCCGCACGGAAACGGATCTTCGACCTGCTGCTGACCGACCCCGAACTGAACCGCCTGCATTTCGCCGCGCTTGACCGGGCCGAGGGGCGGCTGGCCGAGTTCAAGGGCACGCCGGCCTATGAGGACATGGTGGCCGGGCTGAAGGCGGCCTCGGCAGTCTCGATCACCGAGGTGGTGGCCAAGCCGCCGCAGGCGCGCGACCCCGAAAAGATCGCCGCCCTGATGAGCCGGGTGGAAAAGGTCCAGTCCGAACGCCAGCGGCAAGAACGCAAGGCCGGCGATCCGCCGCCGCCGAAAAGCCACGCCATGCTGGACACCCCGGCGAAGGCCCCGGCAACCGGGGTGGACTGGGTGGCCAACCATGACATCCAGATGCCGGTGGACCCCGGCTTCTTTCCCGCGCAGGTGCTGGAGCAGATCGCCGCCGGCAAGTTCGACCGCGGCGTCGCGCGCGTCCTGCCGCGGCTTTTGCAGGGGTGCGCCCGGCTGGTGCACCTGGGCGGCGCGCCGGGGTTCCGGGCGGCGCTGCTGGCGCGGCATCTGCCCGGGCTTGTCCAGATGGTGCAGGAAGGCCATCCGGGCCGGCTTGCGCTTTTGCGCGCGGTCTGGGCGCGCAATGCCCTGACCGAAGGGCCGGCGCTGCAGCTGGTGGGCGATTCCTTGCCCGGCGATGCCCTGCGCGACAGGCTGGCCGCCTTCCGGCCCGACAGCCTTGTGATCGCCGATCCGCAGTTCGACCCCGACCGGCTGGCCGCCGCGATAGAGGCCTGCGGGCCGGGCCTTGCCACTGTCATCGTCACCGGACAGGCGATGGGGCATGGCATTGCTTGGAAGACGCTTTTCCCGACGCTGGCCCTGGTCGGTGCCGCGGAACGCCAGCCCGAATTCCTGCTGGCCCGCATGACGACGACGATCTGATCCCCATTCCCGGCGCCCTTGCCGGATGTTCCCAGGAGTAGACATGACCACCACGACCCGCCGCCCCGTTGCCTCGCTCTGGATTGGCCCGCGCCTGCAGTATCTGAACCAGATCTGCCTGCTGAGCCATGTGCGCAATGGCCACCCGACCACGCTGTATTGCACCGAGACGGTCTCGAACGTGCCCGAGGGGGTCGAAGTCCGCCCGGCAACCGAGATCATGGACATCGACATGGATATCGTGCGCCAGACCTCGGAATCGTTCCTGTCCAACGTCTTTCGCTACAAGATGATCCAGAAGACCAATGCGGTCTGGATCGACTGCGACGCCTATTGCCACAAGCCCTTCCCGGACGAGATGGAGCATATCTACGCCGGCCACGGCTTCCGCGGTGCGCTGAACTGCGGTGTGGTCTATATCCCGCAGAAGGGCGCGTTGATCGACGCGCTTCTGGACTATTACGACAACCTGCCCGCCGCCCCCGCATGGTTCAACAAGCAACAGCGCAAGCGTCTGGACAAGCAGGACACCTCGCTGCCGCAGGCCGTGCGGATCTACAATGCCGAGCGGACCTCGTTCGGGCCGCAGGCCTTCACCTGGTTCGCCCAGCAGACCGGCGACTTCGAGCGGGCGCTGGGCCATGACGTGCTGTATCCGGTGCCCTTCCAGCTGAACGACATCTTCTTCGACCCCTATGGCCGGGTCGAGGGGCACTTCACCGACAATACCCTGTCGGTCCATCTCTACACCAATGGCACCAAGCCCTGGTGGCGCAAGAACCCGCCTCTGGCAAACTCCTACGCCGCGCGGATGTGTGAAGTGGAGGGTGTCGATCCGGCGAAGGCACTGGAGGAATGAGCGGGGGCAAGAAGCTTACCCTCTTCTACATCGTCGAGCCGCCCGACTATCAGATCATGGCCTGCATGCTGCTGGCCTCGATCCGCGAAAACTTCGGCCCCGATGTCGCGGCCGTGGGCTATTGCCCGGAACACCGGATGTCCGAGTTGCATCTGGGTGTCCTGCGCGCGCATGACATGCTGGACGCCGAAATCCGGCCGATGCGGACGCAAGGCATGTGGGACGAGCCTTATCCCCACGGCAACAAGATCGTCGCGGCGCTGCAGCCGCGCGACAGCGACTATTCGGCCTTCATCGACAGCGACGTGCTGTTCCTGCAGCCGAATACGCCCGAGGCGCTGGTCAAGCCGGGCCATGTCTCCTGTTCGGTCGCGGCCTCGATGAACTGGGGCGAGCAATCGGTCTGGGACCGCATCTACGGCCAGTTCGGCATGCCGGTCCCAACCGATCGGGTGCGGCTGATGCGGCGCACGCGGCAGGACGTGGTGCCCTATTTCAGTTCGGGCCTTGTCGGCTTCCCGGAAGGCGAGGGGCCGCAGGGCCGCTTTGCCGATGTCTGGTACGACACTGCCCGCAAGCTGGACCGCGACACCGGGCTGGAACAGCGCCGGCCCTATCTGGACCAGATGACCCTGCCGGTCGCGATCCGCCGGGCGGGACTTGGCTGGAACCCGCTGTCCGAGGAGCAGCATTTCATCCTTGGCGGCATGCTGCGCGGCAAGCCGCTGCCGGCCGACCGCAAGATCTATACGGTGCATTACCGCACCACCAAGGTGCTGCGCGAGGTGGGGCTGGAAGGCGTAGGCCGGGCAATGATGAAACAGCACCTTGGCGTGCGCTTCGTCGGCCGGCTGGCGCCCGAAGCCGCCGCGCCGGACACTGCAGAAGAGGGAGAGTGACAGATGGGCATCAGCCTCATTCCGGCATTGTTCATGGCGCGCCACGCCAAAGAGGTGGGAGATGCGAAGCTTGGCCTCGTTCTGGGGCGGCAGAAGCTGCACATGAAGGACCGCAAGCTGCAGAAGTTCTGCAACGAGGCGGCCAAGCTGGGCATCCGGGTCGCGCCCGAGGACTGTGTGCAGCCGGACGGCTTCACCGAAACCATCTACACGCGCATGGGATATCCGCCCATCGAGGCGATGGATTTCAACGACCTTGAAGGCGCGCAGCACGTCCATGACCTGAACAAGCCGGTGCCCGCGAAGCTGAAGGAAAAGTTCGACATCGTGATCGACGGCGGCACGACCGAACATATTTTCCACATCGGGCAGGCGCTGGACAGTTGCCATGCCATGCTGAAGCCCGGCGGCCTTCTGCTGGCCTTCGTGGCGGCGGACGGCTGGTTCGGCCATGGCTTTTTCCAGACCGGCCCCGATGTGCCATGGCGTTACTGGCACCATGCGCGCGGCTACGATATGCTTGAGGTCTCGCTGGTCCATCGCAAGGACCCGCTGAACCTGATCCCGATCGACGATCCGACCGGCGCCCCGCGCGGCGGCGAGCGGTTCCTGAGCGGGCCGCACATGCTGTTGACCGCGGCGCGCAAGCCCTTGAAGGCGCCGCCCTACCGGATTCCGGTTCAAAGCCATTATGTAGGTGCCAAATGACCGAGGCCGATGAGATCGAGACCGCCGCGACCGACGCGGCACCGCCGACGGTGGAAGAGCTGGAAGCCAAGCTGCGCCGCCACAAGCGCAACATGCGCAAGGCATCGGCCGAGGGGTTTCTGGCCGGCATCCTTGCCATGCTGAAGCCGGGCGATCTGGTGCTGGATTGCGGGGCCAATGTCGGCAAGATCAGCACGCAGGTGGCCCGCACCGGCGCGACCGTTCTGGCCTATGAACCTGACCCCTTCGCCTTCGGCCACCTCAGCAGGACCTGCGCCGATCTGCCCAATGTCACGCTGCACAATGCGGCGGTGGGGGCCACCTCCGGCTCTATCCGGCTGATGCGGGCGTCGAATTTCGACGACAACCCGGCCGGAGCTTCGGTCAAAAGCACCATCGTCGGCGGCGGGCGGCTGATCCGCGAAGAGGATGGCATCGATGTCACCCTGCTGGCCTTCCCCGACCTTGTGCGCGACCTGACAAGGGACGGGACCGAGATCGCGCTGGTCAAGATGGACATCGAAGGGGCCGAGCTGGACATTCTGGAGGCGATGGAAGAGCAGGGTCTCTTCGACCGCATCCGCTGTCTGGTGGTGGAAACCCATGAACGCAAGTTCAAGGACCTGCGCCCCCGCTATCGCGCCCTGCGCAACCGGCTGACCAAAGGGCCATTTGCGCAGCGCATCTTCCTTGACTGGATCTAGGAGACACCTCCCGTGCCGCCCGCCTCGCTGATCGAGCTTGTCCGCTTTGGCTACGGTCCCCGGCCGGGCGAAGGCCATGACGGGGCGGGGCTTGATCCCGCGCGGTTGCTGCACCAGCTGGCGGATGCGGCAAAGCCGATCCCGCGCAAGCTGCTGACCATCCGGGACCGGCTGGACCTTTTGGCCGCACAGCGCGCGGCGGCCGAGGCGGTGAAGTCCGGCGGCGCCAGGGTGAACGAGGCGCAGAAGACGCTGCGCGCCCTGGGGGTGGAAGAAGTCTCGGACTGGATCTGGGATGCCGTGATGGCGCAGAACGGCTTTGCCGAACGACTGGTCAACTTCTGGGCCAACCGGCTGACCGTGGCCTGGCGCAAGGGGGTGGGGGCCTATTTCCTTGGCCCCTACCGCGAAGAGGCGATCCGCCCCCATATCGCCGGGCGCTACGATGATATGCTGGCGGCTTCGGCCTGGCATCCGGCGATGATGGAATATCTGGACCAGATCGCCTCGATCGGGCCGGACTCGGAGCTGGGGCTGAAGCGCCGCAAGGGGCTGAACGAGAATTACGCCCGCGAGTTTCTGGAACTGCACACGATGGGCGCGGGCTATACCCAGGCCGATGTGACCGAACTGGCCCGTCTGTTCGCCGGCATGCAATATGACGCGACCGGCACCTTCTTCGATGCCGCGCGGGCCGAGCCGGGGCCGAAGGTGATCCTTGGCGAAAGCTATGCCACGGGCATCGGGGAAATCGCCCGGCTGATCGGGACCGTCGCCCGCCGTCCCGAGACGGCGCAAAGCGTGGCGCTGGCCCTGGCGCGGCATTTCATTGCGGATGATCCGCCGCCCGATCTGGTGGAGGCGATGGCGCAGGCCTATCTCGGGGGGGAGACCGCGCTCTTGCCGGTCTACCGCGCCCTGCTGGAGCATCCCGCCGCCCATGACCCGATCTTTCACAAGCTGCGCAGCCCGCACGAATACATGGTGGCGACCCTGCGCGCGCTGGACCTGAATTCGGATCTGGCCACCGGCAAGGGCTGGCTCAAGGCGCCGCAGGCGCTGACGGCGATGGCGCAATCCGGCTATCGCACCCCCGGTCCCGACGGCTGGCCCGACAGCGCCGAGGCCTGGGCCACCGGACCCGCGCTTGCCGCAAGGCTGAACTGGGGCGAGGCGCTGGCCCGGCGGTTTGGCGAAAAGGCGGATCCCGCCGCGATGGCCCGCGCCGTTCTTGGCGGCGGGGAAGAGGCCGCCATCCTTGCCGCCGGCCGCGCCGAACAGCGGTGGGAGGGGGTGGCCGTTCTTCTGGGCGCGCCCGCCTTCATGCGGAGATAGCGATGGCCGGACTTCTCCTTACCCGGCGCAACTTTTTGATCGGCTGCTCGGCGGCGGCCGCGCCGGTCTTCACGCCGATGACCTTTGCCGCCACGCCGGGGCAGAACCGGCTGGTGGTGATCGTGCTGCGCGGGGCGCTGGACGGGCTGGATCTGCTGCGGCCCTTGGGCGATCCGGCCTATGCGGCGCTGCGCCCCAAGATCGCGGTCAATGCCGCGCGGCAATCCTTTGATCTGGATGGCTTCTTCGGCCTGCATCCGGCCTGTGCGCCGCTGATCCCCCTTTGGTCCGCCGGCGAACTGGCGCTGGTTACCGCCGTCGCCACGCCCTATCGCAACCGCAGCCATTTCATCGGGCAGGACATGCTGGAGAACGGCTCTGGCGCGGTGAACGGGCTTTTGACGCCCGAAAAGGACGGCTGGCTGAACCGGGCGCTGCAACTGATGCCGGGGGTGACCTCCTCGACCGCCGTTGCGGTTGGCGTCGATCAGATGATGATCCTTGAAGGCACGGCCCCCGCCCAGCAATGGTTCCCGGTCGCCGACAGCAGGATGTCGGCGCAGGGGCTTGATCTTCTTGGCGATCTTTACGCGCAGGACCCGCTCCTTGCCGCAGTCTATGCCGATGCCCAGATGCTGCGCAGCGAGACGATGGACCAAGGCGCCTCGGGCGGCGAGAAGGCGCTTGGCGGCTATGTCGCCGACCGGCTGAACGCCGAGGCGCGGATCGCCGCCTTTTCCTTCAACGGCTGGGATACCCACCAGCGGCAAGAGTTCCACATCGCCAAACGCTTTGCAGCCCTGTGCGACATGCTTCTGGCGCTGCGTGACGGGCTTGGTGCCAACTGGTCCACCACCACGGTTCTGGCGCTGACCGAATTCGGCCGGACGGCGGCGGAAAACGGCAGTGGCGGCACCGATCACGGCACCGGCGGGGCGGCGCTGATCGCAGGCGGCGCGCTGCGGGGGGGCAGGGTGCTTGGCACATGGCCGGGGCTGGACGAGGCCAGCCTTCTGGACCGGCGCGACCTGATGCCCACAGGCGATGTGCGCGCCTATGCGGCGACACTGTTGCAGGAAATGTTCGGCCTGCCGCTCTCGTCCCTGGGCCGCGATGTGTTTCCCGGACTGGAAATGCCGTCCGGCCTGAAGCTGGTGCGCTGAACATGGCGCGCAACAAACCCGACCGCGAGGAACGCAAGGCCCGCCGCCGCGAACGCCGCGCCGCCGAGGCCGCGACCGCCGCCGTTCAGGCGCCTCCCGCGGCCCTGCAGCGGCTGGACCCGGCCGAGCATCTGGGCGACATCGACGCCTGGAACCTGCGGGCCGATGGCGATTGGCTGCGCTTTGACGCAAGGCTTGAAGAGGTGCCGCGCGGCTATCTGCGCCCCGTCGCCGGCGGGGACATTCTGGCCGATGCGCCGGGGCCGCTGCTGGCGATCCTTGGCCTTGGCGGTGCGCGGCGGGCCGGGTTCACGGCGGGGGCGGCGCAGTTTCGCTACAATGTGCTGGCGCCTGCCGACCATATCGGCGCGGTGGGGCTGGAGGGCACCGATCAGGCCCTGCGCACCGCCGGCCTGCAGCACCTGCGCCACCGCAGCCGCGAGGCCCTGATTGCCGATCACCTGCTGGGCTGGCGCCACAAGGCGCGGCGCGGCCTGCCGCTGATCGTGACGCGGGTCGAAACCGATGGCGCGGCGTCGATTGCCGAACTCGGGCAGGGGGTGGCCTTCGCCAACTTCCTGACCGCGCTGGACAATCTGATTGCCGCTGCGGCCACTCTGGGCCGGCGGCCGCAGGTGCTGGCGGTGACGCTGGGCTACGGGAGCGAGGATCTGACCTTGGACAGCGCCGGTTTCGCGCAAGGATGCCGCGCGCTGATGGCAGAGATCACGGCCGAGATGCGCGGCCGCGGCCTTTCTGCGCCGATCTTCCTTGCCGATGGCGAAAGCGGCACGGCGCGGCTGGCCGACCATCCCGCCATCGCGGCGTTGCATGAGCTGGCCTGGGCGCCCGGCCCGCACCGGCTGATCCTGCCCGCGCCGGGCTATGCCGGCGCGCAGGACCGCTTTGGCCGGCTGACG
Organism: uncultured Paracoccaceae bacterium; assembly: GCA_934500835.1. Lineage (GTDB taxonomy): Bacteria > Pseudomonadota > Alphaproteobacteria > Rhodobacterales > Rhodobacteraceae > Pseudogemmobacter. Next base: position 177,815 of record CAKSTR010000002.1, read on the forward strand.
GATGCGGGGCGTCTGGACATGGCCGAACTTGACGCCCATGCCCTTGCGGCGGCCGAGGCGGGGGCGGACTGGCTTTGCCCATTGCCGCTGCTGGCCGAATATCACGACCGGCAGATCCGGGTCACGTTCCGCGCGATGGCGGATCTGGTGATCGACGCGGACGACCCGTTCCACGCCGGCCCCACGGCGGGGTTCCGTCTGGCGGGCGGGCCGGGCGAATGCCAGATCCTTGGCGCGCGGATTGCCCGCGATGATCCGCAGTCGGTGATCCTTGACTGCTCTGCCCCGCCGGCGGGGCATCGGCTGCGCCATGCCTGCGGGCTGGAGCCGGCCGGCGACGGCCAGCCCCCCAATCGCAGCTGCATCCGCGACGCCTGGGCCGCACAGGGCGCCGGTGGCCGCCCGCTGCACCGCTGGGCGCTGCCGGCTGATCTGCCGCTGCATCCCGCGCCCCCCCTTTGTGTCCGCGAGGCCGAGGCATGAGTTTCAACCGCGACACGATCCGCGACGGCAATATCTGCCTGATCTGGATCGACGACATGATCGACATCTTCACCTGGCGCGATGCCTTCGGGGTGACGATCCAGACCCCGAACATCGACCGGCTGATGGCCGAGGGCACCCGCTTTGCCAATGCCTATGCCACGATCCCGCTGTGCGCCCCCTGCAGGGCCGAGGTCTCGACCGGGCTGTCACCCTTTGTCACCGGGCTGGTGGACCTGAACCGCTTCTGGCGCGATGCGCTGCCGCCCACGGCCAGCTGGGTTTACGATCTGCGCCGCGCGGGGTTCCATTGCTTCACCACCGGCAAGACCGACGCCAATTACAAGCCGATGCCGGAAGAATATCGCCGCATCCTGTTCCATGAGGATGTCGAGGCCGATGACCGGGGCCGCCGGCGCGGGGTGCATGCCTATCTGGACAAGGGGCCGGGGATCGAAGGCGTCAACCATCCTGACGACGATGGCGCATACGACCGCACGTTCTACGACCATGCCGTTGCGCAGAACGCGATCGATTTCCTGCAGCGCGCCGACCCTGCGCGCAGGACCCTGATCCAGCTGGGGTTCAAGCATCCGCATTACAACCTGACCTGCCCGGACCGCTTCTACCAGATGTATGATCCCGCGCAGATCGTCTGGCCGCAAAGCGCGCATCCCGACGATTACCACGGCCCGCAGCCCGGCATGGCGGTCTATGAGATGGCCTATATCGTCAATGGCCGCTGGACGCCGGAAAAGGCGGGGGACGAGGCCTGGCGGCAGGTGGTGCGCGGCTATTTCGCCGCCTGTTCCCATGTCGATCACGAGATCGGCCGCTTCATGGCCGCTTTGCGAGAGTCGCCGCTTGGGGCCAATACCACGGTGCTTTTGGTGTCGGACAACGGGTTCAACCTTGGCACCCATGACAGCTTCCACAAGATGAGCCAGTGGGACAGTGCGGCCCATGTGCCGCTTGGGCTTTGGCATGCCGCGATGGCGGGCGGGCAGGTGGTGGATTGCCCGGTGTCGCTGCACAACCTGCCAAAGACCATCCTTGATCTGGCAGGGCTTCCGCCGCGGCCGGACTGGACCTCGGGGCAAAGCCTGCTGCCGCTGATCGACCGGGATTTCGGCAGATACGATCGCGGCCAGTCGCCGCTGACCGCCGTCTTCGGCACGCTTTCGGTGCGCCCCTCGGTGCCGGGGTATGAACATCTGCGCTATTTCCGCTATCCGAACGGCGAGGAGCATGTCTATGACGTGCTGCGCGATCCGGGCGAGACCACGAATATCATCGGCTGCCCCGAGACCGAGATCCTGCGTGAGGAACTGGTTCTGGCGGCGGGCCGGCTGGGGCTGGACCTGACCGGGCTTGAGAACGGGCTGAATGCGATGATGGCGATGGACGGGACGGTTGCCTTGCAGGGCCCGCCCGCCGACAGCCATTTCTGGGCCTATGGCAGCGCCGCCGACCTGTTGAGCGCAGCACCGGCCGGGCGGCATGTGCTGTGGTATCTGGGCGGGCCGGATGGCCATGTGCTGCGGGTGCCCGAAAGCATCGGCACCCTGCGCATCGGCACCGTCACCTCGCGCCCCGAGGCGGGCGACGATGGCCCGCGCGCCTTCGAGGTCGTGGCCCATCCCGACAGCGCAATTACCTTCGAGGCCTCGGAACGGGTGCCGGTCCGCGTCCGCGGCAGCAACCGCGGCGACCGCATGTTCGGCCCGGTCTATGCCGGCGCGGTGTTCGAGGGCGGCGATGGCGACGATCTGCTGGTGGCGGTCTCGTCGCGCCGCAACGATCACCACGCCTTCTACGGCGGTGCGGGCAACGACACGCTGATCGGCAGTGACGGGCGCGCCACGCTGGAGGGGGGCGCGGGCGATGACGTGATCCTGGGCGGCAACGGCTTTGGCCGCATCCATGGCGGGCCGGGCAATGACCGGATCACGGTGGGCAACCGCAGCTCGACCGTTCACACCGGGCCGGGGGTGAATACCGTCACCGCCGCCCCGGCGCGGCACAGTTTCCACATCGGGCCGGGCGAGAACACCGTGACCGGGGGCGGGGCAGGGGCCAGCTACCACATTGCCTATGGCGGGGTCTGCCGGATCACCGACTGGCACCCCGGCGAGAAGCTGGTGCTGGAAGGCTGGCCGGGACCGGCCCGGATCAGCGTCGAGGCGGGAGAGACGCTGCTGACCCTTGGCCTGTCGGTGGTGATCCTTGAGGGCGTGACCGATCCCGCCGCCGTGACGGCGATGCTGGAGCAGGTGCCGGCGCCGGTCTAGCCCGCCACGCGGAAGCCGGTATGGCCGGTGGTGCTGTCGGGGGCGTTCCTTGTCCGCGAATGCACATGGTAGCGGTTGCAGTAGCTGTCGTGACACAGATACGAGCCGCCGCGCTGCACCCTGTCATCGCCTGCTGCCGGCCCTTGCGGGTCGCGCAGCGGAAAGGGGCCGGGATCGGGGCCGGGACGAAAGCGGTCGGCCACCCATTCCCAGACATTGCCGCAGCAGTTGTAAAGCCCCGAACCGTTGGGCGCAAAGGCCCGCACCGGGGCGGTGCCGACAAAGCCGTCCTCGGCCGTGTTCTGCAGCGGGAAGTTGCCCTGCCAGATGTTCATCGCATGTCCACCGCCGGGCAGAAGGGCATTGCCCCAGGGAAATTTGGCCCTTGGCAGACCGCCCCTTGCGGCAAATTCCCATTCCGCCTCGGTCGGCAGGCGCAGCCCGGACCAGGTGCAATAGGCCAGCGCGTCGAACCACGAGACATGGATGACGGGATGATCCCCGCGCCCCTGCAGGGTGCTGCCGGGGCCTTCCGGTGCGGCCCAATGCGCGCCCTTGACCAGCCGCCACCACGGCAGGCCGGGCGGCGATCGGGGGTGGCTCCCCGGATCGGCCAGAAGACCGATGAACACCGCCGACCAGCCCTCGGTCTCGGCCAGGGTGCGGTAGCCGGTGGCGCGGATGAAGCGGGCGAAATCGTCGTTGCTGCAGGCGGTGGCCGAGATGCGGAAGGGCGACAGTTTCACCTTGCGGGGGGGCGCATCGAAATCGTCGGGGAAATGGGCCTTGCGCGCCCCCATGTCGAAGAACCCGCCCTTCAGCGCGATCAGCGCCGCGGCCAGTTCTGCCCGTGTCGCGGCATCGGCCGGCGGGACGGCAAGGGCGGCGGCCCGCCAGTCCGCCGCAGCCGGGCTGCAGGCCGCGTCACGATTGGCGTCGCGGCCGGGGCCGCAACAGGGGCTGGACATCGCAGACACCGGAATATGGAAGCCTGGCGAGACGTTAAGTCACGCCGCCGGGCAATACAATCGGTTGCGGCGGCCGGGCGGGCACCCTATCACTGTTGAAAACTCAGACACAGACGGCATGAAAAAGAACATATTGTTCATCAGTCTCGACGATGCGGTGTCCTATTGGGGGATCCGCAAGGTGTTCGGGGCAGAGTTGAAAGTGCCGAACCTTGACCGGATCTGCGCGCAGGCCGTCGCCTTTCAGGCGGCCTATTGTCAGGCCCCGGTCTGCGGCCCGTCGCGGGCCAGTTTCATGTCGGGCCGCACCCCGCAGGAGACCGGCGTCTTTGACAACAGCCTCAGCGTCTTCGACACGCTGCCGGTGGATCAGATGTGGTCGACGCGGCTGAAGGCGGCGGGCTATTTCTGTTCCTCAGGCGGCAAGGTCCACCACGGCTACAAGCCGCTGTCACGCACGCGGCAGGCGGCACTCTACTCGGACGGGCGCAAGGCATTCCTGCCGGACATGAGTCTGCCCCCCGATGCCAAGGCGCAGAAATTCGGCGGGCATCGCGGCGGTTGGGCCACCACCGACCCGGCCGATGATGCCACCTATTACGACCACCAGTCGGCGGACTCGGCCATCGACTTTCTGCAGACCTATGACGGCGAGGCGCCGTTCTACCGCGAGGTCGGCTTCTTCTCGCCGCACGGGCCGCATATCACCCCGGCCCGCTTCAAGGAGATGTACAAGCTGGGGTCGTTCTGGCGGCCCGCCGCATGGGAGAAGGGCTTCGCCTGCGACGAGGGCATACCCGAGCTGGCGAAGATCCCGCCCCGCATCGCGGACGGGCAGCTGCGATACTGGCGGCAATGCCTGCGCAACTACTTCGCCGCCTACAGCCACGGCGACCATCACCTCGGCCGGGTCTGGGAGGCGCTGAAGGCCTCGCGCCATGCCGAAAACACGCTGGTCGTGATCTGTGCCGATCACGGGTTCCACCTTGGCGACCGCGGGCGGTTCACCAAATTCACCCTGTTCGAGCAGACGACCAAGGTGCCGCTGATCCTGCACGACCCCTCACGCCGGGCGGCGGGCGTGGTCAGCGATCCGGTGGCGCTGCTGGATCTGGGGCCGACCGTGCTGGACTGGGCCGGTGTGCCGGCGCCGGCGGACTGGGCCGGCCGGTCGCTGCTGCCGATGCTGGACGGCCAGCGCGACCCCGACCGGGTGGTGTTTTCGGTCTGGGATCAGGGCATCGCCATACGAAAGGGCGACTACCGGCTGATCCGCTATCACAGCGGGCGGTCGCAGCTGTTCGACGTGGTCCACGACCGGTGGGACCAGAACGACCTTGGCCCGCAGCACCCGGCCTATGCCGCGATGCAGGAGGCGGTCGATCAGGTTCTGGCCCGCCACGGCGCGCCGAAGTCCGCTGCCACGGCGCAGACAGAAGCCGAAGAGCAGGCAGTGTGATGGATCAGGCGGGGCGCGGGCGATGACGGATGGCAAGAAGCAACTCGGCGTCCTGACCATGGCCTATCAGGACCATTTCTTCGTCGAACGCTGGTATCGCTACTGGTCCGCCCAGATCGGCGCCGAGAACCTGTATCTGATGAGCCATGGCAACGATCCCGCGCATCGCGAGATCTGCAAGGGTGCCACGGTGCTGCACATCCCGCGCGATCCCTCGATGTTCAAGTTCGACGTGCGGCGCTGGCGGTCGATGGGCTTCATCGCCTCGGGCCTGCTGGAGTTCTACCGCTGGATGGTGGTCTCGGACGTGGACGAGATCGTGGTGGCCGATCCGCGCGTGGCGGCCTCGGTCCCCGACTGGATCAGCCAGACCCTGCCCGAGGGCCGCGGCACCCCGCGCAACATCGCGCCGCTTTGCCTTGAGCTGGTGCATCTGCCGCAGGAAGAGCCCGAGCGGATCGCCGATGATGCGACGATCCTGTCGCGGCGGCGGATCTTCCGGCCGAACTGGAACTACTCCAAACCCTGCCTGATCGGGGCGCCGGGGCTGTTCGGCCCGGGCGGGCACCGCAACAATCTGGGGCCGAGGGTCTTGCCGAATGATCTGTACACCCTGCATCTGAAATATTTCGACCGCGAGCGTCTGGAAGACACCGCCGAGCAGCGGCGCAGGCTGGTGGCCGAGGCCGAGGCGGCGGGATCGGCCATCGACAGCACGCACAGCTGGGGGCATACGCTGCAAAGCTATCATGACATCGTGGCGCGGCTGACGCTGGCCGGCGAGGACATCGCGCTGCCCGACTTCCGCGCGGCGATGCGCAAGCAGCGGCTGAAATATCAGGACCAGTATATCTGGGGCAAAGCCGAGAACGCCCATCTCTACCGCATCCCCGAGCGGTTCGCGGGCGTGTTCTGAGGGCGAAGGCAAGAGGGCAGAATGGCGGAAAAATTCGGTCTTTACTGGTGGCGTCCGGGCGACGGGAAGATCAACCTCGGCGACGCAATCTCTCCCCTGGTCCTTGCCCATGTCACGGGGCGGCAGATCGTGCATGCCGGGCCGCAGCGCTGTGACGGCATCGCCATCGGCAGCGTCTTTACCAAACGCATCGCCAAGACCGAAAACCGCGAGTGGCCGCTGTTCGTCTGGGGCAGCGGCACCCTGCAGCCCAAACCCTGCCGGCTGGGCCGGCTTTCGGTGGTGCTGGCGGCGCTGCGCGGGCCCCATACCGCAGGCCAGATCGCCGGCTGCCCCGATCTGCCCTTTGGCGATCCCGGCCTGTTCGTGCCCGAGATCTGGCCGGCCAGCGCCACGCCGTCGGGCCGGATCGGGCTGATCCCGCATCATGCGCTTCTGGGCCGTGAGGAGGTGGCGCAGCTGGCCGCGGCGCTTGGCGATGTGGCGGTGATCGACTTCACCGACCCCGATATTGCGGCCACGCTGCGGGTGCTGTCGGAATGCCGGCTGATCGTCTCTTCCAGCCTGCATGGTCTGGTGATCGCCGATGCCTACGGCATCCCGAGCCTGTTCTGGAACGAGGGCGGAGAGCGCAACGAATGGAAGTTCCGCGACTATTACGCAGGGGCGGGGCGTGAGGACTATCACGCGCTGCCGGCGGCGCGGATCATCGAGATTGCCGCCGGCGGCAAGGTCGCGGACCTGCCGTTTTCCTGCCTGCCGGCTGCGGCGCGCGACACCCGCCTTTCCGACCTGCGCCGCGCAGCCGACGCCATGCCGGCGGGCACCCGCTGAGGCAGGATGCCGGCCGGCGGGTGTCAGCTTGCCTTGACGCGGGCGGCAAGCCCCGGCTCGGACCGGCTGAGAAGCGCCACGCGGCGATAGAGGCGCAGGTAGATCAACAGGATTGCCGCGATGGACAGCAGGATGAGCGGCGTGCTGGTGGCAAAGCCCACCATCAGCACGGTGGCGAGTAACGGCAGCACCATCACCAGCAGCCCGGTCAGCGCGTTGCGCAGATTCGGTGCGCCGATCGCTTGGGCGATTTGCCGGGCGCGCGAGCGGTAGATCAGGCTGTGCAGATGCAACCGGTCAGGCTGTCCGGGATGGCTGCCGCTGCGCATCACCCGGCGGTGGATCGAGACCATGGTCTCGATCACCGGATAGGACAGCGCCAGAAGCCCGATCAGCGGCGAGAGATCGGGGTTGCGGGCGGGCAGGGTGACAGCGACCACCGCCAGCAGGAAGCCGGTCGCATAGGCCCCGGCATCGCCAAGGAAGATCTTGCCCAGCGGGAAATTCAGCAGGAAAAAGCCGGCCAGCGCGCCGATGGCGACAAGGCAGACCGCCATGACCTGCTGGTCGCCCGCCTGCCAGGCGACGGCGGCAAAGCCGACGAGGATCAGGATCGAGGTACCCGACGCCAGCCCGTTCACCCCGTCGATGATGTTGATCGCATTGGCGATGCCGCCGATGGCGAAGCCGGTGAACAGCACCGCCGGCAGCCAGGCGGCAAACAGCACATCCAGCCCCGGAATTCCCAGCCGGTCAATGAAATAGCCCGAGGCGAGGCAGTACAGCAGCCCGGCGCAGATGGTGGCCAGCAGCCGCGCCTTGACGCTGACCCGCTTGGTCAGATCCTCGATCAGGCCGAACAGGAAGGCCGGAGCCGACGTGAGCAGGATCAGCCACCACAGACCTTGCGTCTCGGGTGGCAGGCCGACACCGCCCGCGACCGCGCCCGCGAGCAAAGCCACCCCGCCGATGCGCGGGGTTGGCGTCTTGTGGACCTTTTGAACGCCGGCGTGGCCATCGAGTGTCAGATGTCCGTGCAGGCGCTTGGTGACAATGATCAACAGGCCAAGAAGCGTCGATGTCGCAAATGCAAAAGATATAGAAACCAAAAATGACATTTGGTCACCTGATCAAGAGTGTTGCTGAAACTGATCTGGAACAGGGTAATGACATGACCAATGGGTCATTCGATGCCAGCATCTCTATGCGATAGAACGTGGTGCGGCTAGAATGAAGTTTCCTAAAATTTGCTGCATTTCTTCACCGCAATCGAATATCTACATATTGTTTTAGTCTGATTGCTGATCGCTATATGTGGGATAACTGGCGTGTTCCGCGCAAGCTTCCGGCAGATTCGCAACATTTTTTTGGGGGTGGTTAGTTCGTTTCGGCAAACCGCAAGGAAATCGGAATCCGGGGAAAGTATCCGCCGCAGGTAGAATTCTCTACAGGCTTTGCGGTCCTATTGTTGGGTAAGGGGCGGCGGAGGGCTTTGCCGCCCGGCTCCATCTGTTGTTGGGATGGGTTTGGGTCGGGGGCAGATTGGGCCTTGCGCAAGTCCGCCCCTGTTTTCCGTGCCGCTGCGCGGATGCGCATCGCCGACTTCCACAAGGCGCTGCTGAACCCCACGCACTGCCCGCAGCTTCCGGCATGGACCTTGTGCGGAAGGCGGCGGGGCTCTGTGTCTCTGCCGCGTCCGCGCGTCTATTCACGACCGATTCCGCCCGTTGTGTATTCCTGACTGATTTGATATGGAATGCCGCGATCAAGCCCGGACGCCAGATCCTTCCGCGAAGTTCCCACCTCAGAAGGGCCTGATCCATGCGCCACGACCACACTCCTTCGGTTGACTCCACGCCGCTGGCCCTGCTGGGCCTCGACACATTCGAGACCGGGCTTCTGGCGGTGATGCGCCACTTCCTGACCGCCTTCACCCGGCCCGAGACGCAAGGCTGGCAGACGGCCTTCGGTCTGGCCTCGGAACGCTGGGGCGAGGCGACGGGGCCGCAGATCGCGGCCGGCGGTCTTGGCCTGCTGCAGACGCTGCGCCGGGCGCGGCGGCGCGAGTTCATGTATGCCAACCCGCTGTGCCCCGGCTGCCGCGCGCAGGTGACGGGCGATGAGGCGCATCTGATGCGGATGATCCAGGCGATGCGGCGCGACCGCACCGATCTTGCCCGCTCCGAGGTGCTGGCCCTGACCGGGGGCACCATGGACCCTGCGCTGATCCGTGCCGGGCTGGCCTTTGCCGCCCGCCACCCGGCAAAGGAGGCCGCTGCCGGTCCGCTGACGCTGGACCGCCAGCAGGGGACCGCGCGTTCCATCACCCATGCGACGCCCCCGCCCCGTCAAGGTGGGCATCTGCGGCTGGTGCACTGACCGCCTCGGGTGCCGTCTCGCCCCCGCGGACGCTGGCCTCACCTTGGCCCAAATATCCCTCGGCGCCGGGTGCGCGCCGCATCCCTGATTGCCCGCGGACGGCGCCAAGCTTTTCTTGACGAAAGGCCTGGCGGGTGGAACCTTTGCCCTCGCGCGACGTGCCGTTGCGCGGTCACCGCGGGCTGCGCGCAAAGGCCGCCCGCCCGAAGGGGAGAGACAGCCATGTGCAATTCCTGCCTGATCGAAAGCGTGAAATCCTCGATGCTGTCGCGCCGCGCGCTGTTCGCCGGTGCCGCAGCCACCACCGCCGCGGCCGTTGCCAGCGGCCTTACCACGGCGCGGCCTGCGCTGGCGCAATCCTCGGGCAAGGTCGTCGACCTGACCCACGCCTGGGACAGCACCTTTCCCACCTTCGACGGCAAGCCCGGCATCCTGTACGAACCTGCGGTGAAGTTCGAGGATGCGGGCTACCAGCTGTGGAAGCTGACGATCTGGGAGCATTCGGGCACCCATATCGACGCGCCTTTGCATTTCAGCGCCGATGGCACCTCGGTCGCCGATCTTCCGGTCGAACGGCTGATCTGCCCGCTTTGCGTTCTCGACCTGACCGCCAAGGCCGCCGAGGATGCCAATTGCATGGTGGAGCCCGCGGATATCGAGGCCTGGGTTTCGGCCAATGGCGCGATTCCGGCGGGCGCTTGCGTGGCGATGAACACCGGCTGGGGCGCCAAGGTGGGCAGCCCCGACTTCCGCAACACGCCGGATGGCAACTTCGCCTTCCCCGGCTTCTCCAAGGCGGCGACCGACATGCTGGCGGGGATGGACGTGGCCTGCATCGGGGTGGACAGCATGTCGCTTGATCCCGGCAGCTCGGCCGATTTCGCGGTGCACAACAGCTGGCTGCCGGGCGGGCGCTTCGGCATCGAGGGGATGGCGAACCTTGATCAGGTGCCCGCAGCCGGGGCGACCGTCTTCATCGGCGCGCCGAAGCACAAGGGCGGCACCGGCGGCCCGGCCCGCGTGATGGCGGTGGTCTGATGGCGGTCGTTCCGCTGCTGTCCGATGACGAGGCGGGGGCAGAGGCCCTCGCCACTTTCAACGACATCCGGGCAAAACGGCAGACCGACTACGTCAACAACTTCTGGCGGGCGCTGGCGCATGATCCGCCCCAGTTGAAGGCGGTGTGGGAGCAGATCCAGACCGTGATGGCCCCCGGCGCGCTGGACCCGCTGGTCAAGGAGCTGATCTATGTCGCCGTGTCGGTGGCGAATGGCTGCGGCTATTGCATCCACTCCCATACGGCGGCGGCGCGGGCCAAGGGGATGACCCCGGCCATGCAGGCCGAACTTCTGGCCGTCATCGCCATGGCCAGCCAGACCAACGCATTGGCCACGGCGCTGCAGGTGCCGGTGGATGAAAGGTTCACGCTATGAAGAAGCTGGCAAGCCCCGGCGATGCCCTGGCCCTGTCGGTGCGGACCGGCATGATGCTGGTCGAGGCGCAGATGGTGATCGGCATGCGGATGCTGGGGATGATGGGCCTGTGGCGTGTCGCGCCCGCCGAGAACAGCCGCATGCTGACCGAGAAGCTGGCCGCGGGAAGCGAGGCCACCATCGCCGCCTCGAAAGCCGTGCTGGCGGGCAAGTCCCCCGTCGCGGTGGCCGAGGCGGCCCTGAAGCCGGTGCGCCGGCGCACCCGCGCCAATACCGGGCGGCTGGCACGGCGCGGGCCAAAGGTCTGAGGCGCTTTACCCTTTACGGGCCGTGGCTTGCCGCCTAACCATACCTGCAAAGGGCAGGGCATGGCTGACAGGATCTCACCGCTGACACGGGCCGCGACGGAAGGGTTGCAGCGCATCCTTGCGGGCGATCCGTCGGTGCATCAGCTGAATGCCGCGCTGCGCCATCTGGCGAAATGGCGCTCGGCGCTGCTGGACAACACGCTGGCGGCGCGGGGGGGCGACACGGTTCTGGCCGGGCCTTTCGCCGGCATGGCCTATCCGGTGCGGGCGGCCGAAGGGGCGCGGGCGGCGCGGGTATTGGGCTGCTACGAGGCCGGGCTGGAGCCGGTGATCGAGACGATCATCGCCCGGCCCTATCAGGCGGTGGTCGATATCGGCTGTGCCGAAGGCTATTACGCCGTCGGCCTTGCCCGCCGCATGCCGCAGGCCCGCGTCATCGCCCGCGACACCTCGGCCGCGGCGCAGGACCTGTGCCGGGCGCTGGCCGCCGCCAACGGTCAGGACAGGGTCGAGGTCGGCGGACTTTGGAGCCACGCCGATTTCGTGCTGTGCGACCGGGTGCGGACCGTGGTGATCTGTGACATCGAGGGGGCCGAGGGCGATCTTCTGGACCCCGTCGCCGCGCCGGGCCTTGCCAGCGCCGACATCCTGGTCGAAGTCCATGAGGGCATGGTGCCGGGCCTTCTGGCCAAGCTTGCCGCGCGCTTCGCGTCCAGCCACCGCATCACGCGGATCGACCGCGTCCTGCGCCCCGACCGGCTGCCCGGCTGGACCGAGGATCTGTCCGATCTGGACCGGCTGCTGATGCTGTGGGAATGGCGCGCCTCGCCCACGCCCTGGCTGTGGATGGAAGTCCGATGACCGCCCCCGCCAATGCCGCCATCTGGTATGCGCCCGACGGTTATGACCCGGGCGCGAAAGGCATCAATGGCCGGCGGGTGGCGGGCGAAAGCTTCCTGCGCGGCTTCTTCGCCCATGGCCAGGTGGACGAATTCGTCTCGCTGACCCAAGGGCCGGGGGATGAGGACCATTTCCGCGCCTTCGCCAGCCGCGAGGGCGTGACCCGGCCGATCCGCGGCGCGCGGCTGGAGGCGCCCGAGAGCATCGCCCCGGTCGAGGTGGTCAGCTACCCCAGCCCCAATTTCGCCGCCGAATGCTGGCGACGCGCGCCATGGGGGGCGGCCTCGCATGCGATCTGCGGCATCACCCATACCACGGCCACCAAGGCGGTGATGCAGGGCATGTTCGACCTGCGCGCTGCCCCGCAGATGCCCTGGGATGCGGTGATCTGCACCTCGCGCGCGGTGCATCGGTCGCTGAGCGCGCAGATGGACCTGACGGATGAGTTTCTGGCCGCCCGCTTCGGCGGCAAGGCGCCGCCGCGCCCCTTGATGCCGGTGCTGCCCCTGGGCATCACCTGCGCCGATTTCGCGCCCGACAAACCGGCGGGGCAGGGCCTTCGCCAGCGGCTTGGCATCGGACCGGACGAGATTGTCTGTGCCATCATCGCCCGCCTGACTCCGCATGAGAAGTTCGACCCGCTGCCGCTCTATCTGGCGCTGGCGCGGGCGCAGCGGCAGGTCGGCAAGCCGTTCCACCTGGTTCTGTGCGGCCAGTTCCGCGACGACTATTCCCGCAAGGTCTTTGCCGAAGGCGCGGGCGGCATGATGCCGGGGGTGGGCTTTCACCTTCTCGACGGGGCCGATGCGGCGCTGCGCAAGGCCACGCTGTCGGGGGCCGACATCTTCCTGTTCCCCATCGACAACGTGCAGGAGACCTTCGGCCTTGCCCCGATCGAGGCCATGGCCGCCGGGCTGCCGCTGATCGTCTCGGACTGGGACGGCATGAAGGACACCGTCACCGCCGATGTGGGTTTTCGGGTGGCGACCGAATGGCCGCGCGGCGATCTGACCGCCTATCTGGGCCAGCGCCATTTCGGCGGCACCGACAGCTATGTTCAATACACCAGCCAGCTTTCGGCCCTGACCCGGGTGGATGTGCGCGGGCTGACGGCGGCGCTGGTTGCGCTTGGCGCCGATCCCGCGCGGCGGGCGCGACTGGGGCAGGCCGGGCAGGCGCGCGCGCGTGCCGTCTATGACTGGTCGGTGGTGATCCCGCAGATGCAGGCGCTCTGGGCCGAGCAGGCGGCCATGCTGGCCCATGCGCGGGCCGGGGGGGCGCCCCCCGCCCTGCATGCCGGGCGCCTGCCGCCCGCGCCCGCGCCGGGCCGCTACTTCGACGCCTATCCCACCCGGCAAGGCGCGCCGCAGGACCGGCTTTTCCGCGCCCGTCCGCGCGATGACCGGCCCGACCTTGCCCGCACGCTGGATCTGCGCGATTACGAAGGGGTGAAACGTCTGTTCGAGACCCGCTCCCGCGTGGCCGCCGTGCTGACAGCCCTTGAAACCGCGGGCAAGGCCGGGGCGACGGTATCCGCCCTTGCCGCCGCGTCCGGCGTGCCGGAGCGATCCGTGGCGCGCGTCCTGTACTGGCTGATGAAATACGATTTCGCGGAGTGACCCCATGGCCGAGACTGCACGCACCATCCTGATCACCGGCGCCGGTGCCGGCATCGGCCGCGCCACCGCGCGCCTGTTCATCGCCGAGGGCTGGCGGGTGGCGCTTCTGGGACGCAACGACGCGGCTCTGGTCGAGACCGCCGAAAGCGACGAGGCGCTGATCCTGCCCGCGGATGTCGGCGATCCGGCGGCAGTGGACGCCGCCTTCGCCCGCGTCACCGAGCGCTGGGGCCGGCTGGATGTTCTTTTCAACAACGCGGGCATCTCTTTGCCCGCAGCCCCCATCGACGAAATCCCGGTCGAGGGCTGGCTGCAGCTGAGCCAGACCAACATCACCGGCATGTTCCTCTGCGCCCGCGCCGCCTTTGGCCTGATGCGGCGGCAGGACCCGCAAGGCGGGCGGATCATCAACAACGGCTCGATCTCGGCCCATGTGCCGCGGCCGGGGTCGGTCCCCTATACCATGTCGAAACATGCGGTGACCGGGCTGACCCGGACGCTGGGGCTGGACGGACGGCGCTTCAACATCGCCTGCGGCCAGATCGACATCGGCAATGCGCTGACCAACATGGCGGCCGCCTTCAGCGCAGGCGTGCCGCAGGCCTCGGGCGACATCAGGCCCGAGCCGGTGATGGATGTGGACCATGTGGCAAAGACGGTGCTGCACATGGCCGGACTGCCGCTGGAGGTGAACATCCCCTTCGTCACCGTCATGGCACGCGACATGCCCTATATCGGGCGGGGATAGCGGCGCGGCTGTCTTCCCTGCGCCCCGGTCCATCCCCCCGACATCCTGCCCGCATCGAAAGGCCCCGACCCATGACCCGCCTCTCTGCCTTCACCGCCCCCGGCCGCTTCTGGCGCGGCAACCTGCACACGCATTCGACACGTTCGGACGGGGTGCTCTCGCCCGAAGAGGTCTGCCGCCGCTACCGCGCCGAGGGCTATGACTTCATCGCCCTGACCGACCATTTCGTCGGCGTCTACGGCTACCCGATCGTCGATACGGTGCCGATGCGTGCCGAGGGCTTCACCACGATCCTCGGGGCCGAACTGCATTCCGGCGCCATGGCGAACGGAGAGCTGTGGCATATCCTTGCGGTCGGCCTGCCGGCGGATTTCAAACCCTCGGACAGCCCGGATTTCAAGCCGAAACCGGGGCAGGAAAGCGGGGCCGAAATCGCGGCCCGGGCCGTGGCGGCCGGGGCCTTCGTCTCCATCGCCCATCCGCAATGGTCGGGGCTGACGCTGGCCGATGCCCGCAGCATCACCGCCGCCCACGCGGTCGAGATCTACAACCACGGCTGCGCCATGGGCTGCGACCGGCCCGACGGTGCCGCGATTGCGGATCTTCTGCTGACCGAAGGCCGCAGGCTGACCCTGATCGCCACCGATGACGCGCATTTCTCGGAACCCGACCATTTCGGCGGCTGGGTGATGGTGAAAGCCGAACGGAATGCACCCGAGGCGCTGCTCGACGCCCTGAAGCGCGGTGATTTCTACTCTTCGCAGGGCCCCGAACTGCGCGATGTCAGGATCGAGGGCGACAGGATCGTGGTCGAATGCTCCGCCGTGGTGTCGGTCGTGGCGCTGGGTCATGGCACCGGGGCCAAGGCGTTGCATGGCCATTCGCTGACCCGCGCCGAGGTTCCCCTGCAACGGCTGAACAACAGCCCCTGGGTCCGGGTGGCCGTGATCGACGCCGCCGGCAAACGCGCCTGGTCGAACCCGATCTGGCTATGACTTTGACAAGGAGAGCGATGTGAAACCAAACGAGTACCTGGCCGACTTCGTGGCCCGGGCGCTTGCGGCGGGCGAAGACCGCGCGCCTATCCGCGAGACGCTGAAAGCCGCCGGCTGGCAGGAGAGCGAGATCCGCCGCGCCCTTGCCGCCTGGGGCGAGCCCTTTGCCGGCGTGCCGGTGCCGCGCCCGGCCCCGCATGTCTCGGCCCGCGAGGCTTTCACCTATGCGCTGCTCTTTGTCGGGCTGGCGATGCTGGTCTGGCACATCAACGTGCTGGGCTTCGACCTGATCGACACCACCTTCGGCACGCCGGACGATTACGGCTATGACTGGCGTTCCTATTCCATCCGCTGGTCGATTGCGGTGCTGATCGTGATCGGGCCGGTCTTCCTGTGGCTGAACCGCAACGAGACGCGCAAGCAGGCGGCGGACCCCGGCCGCGTCCGCTCGGCCATCCGCAAATGGTTCGGTTTCGTGATCCTGTTCTTTGCGGTCATGGGCATGGTGGGCGATCTGATCGCCACGATCTACGCCCTTCTCAGCGGCGACATCACCTTGCAGTTCATCGCCAAGGCCGGGCTGGTCCTCCTGACCTCGGTTCTGGTCTTCCTCTACTACCGCCGCGATCTGGAGCAGGGCGATGACGCCTGACCGGCTGGCGCCCCTTGGCCTTGGGGTATTGGCCGCCGTCCTGGTCGTCGCCGGGCTGATGGTGGTCGGCGGGCCGCAAGAGGCGCGGCGCGCCAGGCAGGACGAGGCCCGGATGCAGGCGATCTCGTCGCTGGCGCGCTGTCTGCGCGATGTGCCCAAGGCCGACTTCGATGCGCTTCCAAAGGAGATGACCGCCGACACGGTCTGCGCCGACCGCGAGACCTGGAAAGACGCCGTGACCGGATCGCCCTTCCACATCGATAGTGACGGCAGCGGCAGCTTCTCGGTCTGCGCGACCTTCGAGAACCCGGATAAGCTTCGCAATGCCCATTATGAGCTGGCCTTCGACGCGAAAACCGGCTGCTTCAGAGAGGAACACGCAGGCTGACCGGCCTTCCCCGGCCCCTTCACTTTGGCAAAAATATCCTGCGGGGAGGTCCGGAGGGGTGCAAAACCCCTCCGGCTGCCGGCCAGAGGCGGTCAGTTCCCCAGTATGCCCGGCAGACGCAGCCCATGCTCACGCGCGCAATCCAGCGCGATCTCATAGCCCGCATCGGCATGGCGCCACACGCCCGAGGCCGGGTCGTTCCACAAGACCCGCTCCAGCCGCTTCGCGGCCTCGGGCGTGCCGTCAGCAAGGATCACCACGCCGGCATGCTGGCTGAACCCCATGCCGACGCCGCCGCCGTGATGCAGCGACACCCATGTCGCGCCGCTTGCGGTGTTGACCAGCGCGTTCAGAAGCGGCCAGTCGCTGACCGCGTCCGAGCCGTCGCGCATCGCTTCGGTCTCGCGGTTGGGGCTGGCGACGGAGCCTGAATCCAGATGGTCCCGTCCGATCACGATCGGGGCCTTCAACTCGCCCGATGCGACCATCTCGTTGAACATCAGCCCGGCGCGGTGGCGGTCGCCAAGGCCGATCCAGCAGATCCGGGCGGGCAGGCCCTGAAAGGCGATCCGCTCGCCCGCCATGTCCAGCCAGCGGTGCAGGTGCTGGTTCTCGGGGAACAGCTTCTTCATCGCGGCATCGGTCCTGGCGATGTCCTCGGGGTCGCCCGACAGGGCGCACCAGCGGAAGGGACCGATGCCCTTGCAGAACAGGGGCCGGATATAGGCGGGCACGAAGCCGGGGAAGGCGAAGGCGTTCTCCAGCCCCTCGTCCAATGCCACCTGCCGGATGTTGTTGCCGTAATCCAGCGTCGGCACGCCGGCATCCCAGAAGCCGACCATCGCCTCGACATGGTCGCGCATGCTGGCGCGGGCGGCGGCCTCGACCTCGGCCGGTGCGGTCTCGCGCCGGGCGCGGTGCTGGGCCACGGTCCAGCCGGCGGGGACATAGCCGTTCAGCGGATCATGCGCCGAGGTCTGGTCGGTCACGATGTCCGGGCGCGGACCGCCGGCTTTCATGCGGGCCAGAAGCTCGGGGAAGATCTCGGCGGCATTGCCCAGAAGACCCACGGATTTCGCCTCGCCCTTCGAGGTCCAGTCGGCGATCAGCGCCAGCGCCTCGTCCAGCGTTTTGGCCTTGGCATCGACGTAGCGGGTGCGCAGGCGGAAATCGATCCGGGTCTCGTCCACCTCGACCGCAAGGCAGCAGGCGCCCGCCATGACGGCGGCCAGCGGCTGTGCGCCGCCCATGCCGCCAAGGCCCCCCGTCAGGATCCATTTGCCCTTCAGATCGCCGCCATAGTGCTGGCGCCCGGCCTCGGCAAAGGTCTCATAGGTGCCCTGAACGATGCCTTGCGTGCCGATGTAGATCCAGGACCCGGCGGTCATCTGGCCATACATCATCAGGCCCTTGCGATCCAACTCGTTGAAATGCTGCCAGTTGGCCCAGTGGGGCACAAGGTTCGAGTTGGCGATCAGCACGCGCGGGGCGTCCGTGTGGGTGCGCACGATGGCAATCGGCTTGCCGGACTGCACGATCAGGGTCTCGTCGGTTTCCAGATCCTTCAGCCCCGCAACGATGCGGTCGAAATCCTGCCAGGTCCGGGCGGCGCGGCCGATGCCGCCGTAGACCACCAGTTCATGCGGGTTTTCCGCCACGTCCGGGTGCAGGTTGTTCATCAGCATCCGCATCGCCGCCTCGCCGGCCCAGGTCTTTGCGGACTTCTCGGGGCCGGTGGGCGGGTAGATGTCGCGGCTGTTGTGGCGGGGGTTGGTCATGGCGGCCTCCGGTTCTGGTGGAGGCCGCCGGGGGCGCTTCGCCCCCCGGACCCCCCGAGGATATTTGTGGACAGAAAATGATCAGGCGAGGGCAGGAAGCGTGATGCCCGAGGCGGCGGAGAGGGCGCCCTGCGCCACAAGGGCGGCGGCGCGGGCAAGGTCGGGGGCGAGGTAGCGGTCATCGCCAAGGGCGGCGACATGCTGCCGCAGCGCCTTGTGCGCGGCCTGCAGCGGGGCCGAGGTTTTCAGCGGCGCGCGGAATTCGACGCCTTGCGCGGCGCACATCGCCTCGACCCCGAGGATGACATGCAGGTTCTGCGTCATCTTTGCCAGCCGCCGGGCGCCATGGGCGGCCATGCTTACATGGTCCTCCTGATTGGCGCTGGTGGGGGTGGAGTCGATCACCGTCGGATGAGCGAGGTGCTTGTTCTCGCTCATCAGGGCGGCGGTGGTGACTTCGGCGATCATCAGGCCGGAGTTGAGGCCGGGTTTCGGGGTCAGGAAGGCGGGCAGGTCGAAAGAGAGCGTCGGGTCCACCATCAGCGCCACCCTGCGCTGCGCGATGGCGCCGATTTCGGCCACGGCCATGGCGATCATGTCGGCGGCAAAGCCCACAGGTTCGGCATGGAAGTTGCCGCCCGAGACGATCTGGCCATCGCTGAGGACCAGCGGGTTGTCGGTGGCGGCATTGGCTTCGACCTCGAGCGTGCGGGCGGCCATGCGCAGCACGTCCATGGCGGCGCCGGTCACCTGTGGCTGGCAGCGGATGCAATAGGGGTCCTGCACGCGGGTGTCGCCATCGCGGTGGCTTTCGCGGATCTGCGAGCCGGCAAGAAGGGCGCGCATCGTGGCCGCCGCCTCGATCTGGCCGGGATGGCCGCGCAGGGCGTGGATTTCGGCCTCAAGCGGCGCGGTGGAGCCCATGATGGCATCGGTGGACAGGGCCGAGACGGTCAGCGCCTCGCAGGCGGCATCCCAGGCCGCGAAAAGGCCGGCCAGCGCATAGGCGGTCGAGAATTGCGTGCCGTTGATCAGCGCCAGCCCTTCCTTGGGGCCAAGGACCAGCGGGGTCAGGCCCTTGGCCCGCAACGCCTCGGCGGCGGGCAGGGTCTGGCCGTCCAGCGTCGCCTCGCCATGGCCGATCATCGCGGCGGTCATATGGGCCAGCGGTGCCAGGTCGCCGGAGGCACCGACCGAACCCTGATCGGGCACCACGGGGGTGATGCCTTGGGCGAGCATGGCCTCGATCATCTCGACCACGGCGGGGCGGACGCCCGAGGCGCCGCGGCCAAGCGAAAGGAGTTTCAGGGCCATCATCAGGCGGGTCACGTCGCGGGGCATCGGATCGCCGACGCCGCAGCAATGCGACAGGATCAGGTTTTCCTGAAGCTTTGCCGTGTCTTGTGGGGCGATCTTCAGGCTGGCGAGCTTGCCGAAGCCGGTGTTGACGCCATAGACCGGGATGCTGCCTGCGGCGGCGGCGGCGATATGGGCATGGGCGGCGGCGATGCCCGGGCGGGCGGCGTCATCCAGCCTTGCGGCGCAGCCTTCGCGCAGGATGCGGCGCAGTTGCGCCAGCGGGGTTGCGCCGGGGATCAGGGTCAGGGTTTCAGGCAAGGCGGCCTCCGAAGATGCGGGCGTGGGGGGTGGCCCAGCCGATGCGATAGGATAGGTCGGCGGGCCGGTCGGCGTTCCAGATCACCAGATCGGCCATCTGGCCCGGCGCGATGGTGCCGCGATCGCGCAGGCCCAGGGCGGCGGCGGCATGGGCGGTGGTGCCCAGAAGCGCCTCTTCCGGGGTCATGCGGAACAGGGTGCAGGCCATGTTCATTGCCAGCGGCAGGCCGGCGACCGGCGAGGTGCCGGGGTTCAGATCGGTCGCCACCGCCATGCGGACGCCGGCCTTGCGGAAGGCCGCGATCGGGGGGGCCTGCGTCTCGCGCAGGGTGTAATAGGCGCCCGGCAGGATGACCGCGACGGTGCCGGCAGCGGCCATGGCGTCGATCCCGTCCTGCGCGACATATTCCACATGATCGCAAGAGAGCGCGCCGTGGCGGGCGGCGAAGACGGCGCCCTTCAGGTCCGAGAGTTGCTCGGCATGCAGCTTGACGGGCAGGCCAAGGGCGCGGGCTTCGGCGAACAGGGGTTCCAGTTCCTGCGGAGAGAAGGCGATGCCTTCGCTGAAGGCGTCCACGGCATCGACCAGCCCTTCGGCATGGGCGGCGCGCAGCGAGGGAATGGCAATCTCGGCGATGTAGGCCGTTGATCGGGCTTTGTATTCCGGCGGAACGCTATGGGCGGCCAGATGGGTGGTGACAACCCGCACCGGGCGCAGGCCGGCCACCCGGCGGGCGGCGCGCAGCATCTTCAGTTCGGCCTCGATGGTCAGGCCGTAGCCGGATTTGATCTCGATCGTGGTCGCGCCGGCGGCGATCATGGCGTCGATGCGGGGCAGGGATTGGCTGAGAAGGTCCTCCTCCGATGCCGCGCGCACGGCCTGCACCGTCGACAGGATGCCGCCGCCTGCGCGGGCGATCTCCTCATAGGTGGCGCCGTTCAGCCGGGCCTCGAATTCGTCGGCGCGCGATCCGGCGTAGACCGCGTGGGAATGGCAGTCGATCAGCCCCGGCGTCACCAGCCTGCCGCCGCAATCCAGCGTTTCATCCGCAGGGGCGGAGATGTCCCCGACCGCGGCGATGCGGTCGCCGTCCAGCAGGACAGAGCCGCGTGTCAGGCCATAGCCGCCCGCCATGGTGGCGATCAGGGCGTTGGTCAGAAGAAGGGTCATGCCGCTTGCGCTTTCCGCTGAGTCGGGTCTAATATGTCTATACATAATTGCCCCGTCATTGTCCCGTCAAGGATGAAGCCATGCTCCTGCACGCCGCCTCTGCCCTTTTGCCCGATGGTTGGGCCAGCGATGTCCTGGTCCGGGTCGAGGCCGGCCGCATCGTCGAGGTGACGCCCGGCGCGGCCCCGCAGGGCGAGGGGCTGCCGGTCCTGCTGCCGGCGCCGGTCAACCTGCACTCGCACACGTTCCAGCGGGCGATGGCGGGGATGACCGAGTATCGCAGCGCCGGGCAGGATTCGTTCTGGACCTGGCGGTCGCTGATGTACCGCTTTCTCGACCAGCTGAACCCCGACGAGGTGCAGGCGATTGCGGCCATGGCGATGATCGAGATGGCCGAGGCGGGCTATGCCGCCGTGGCCGAATTCCACTATCTGCACCACGGCCCGGGCGGGACGCCCTATGCCAACCGGGCTGAGATGTCGCTGCGGATCATCGCGGCGGCGGCCGAGACCGGGCTTGGCCTGACCCATCTGCCGGTGGCCTATATGCAGGGCGGCTGCGACGGCCGCGCACTGGCAGGGGGTCAGAAAAGATTTGAAAACGATCTGAATGGCTTGTCTGATATCCTTCAGAAATCAGATGAGGCATTGAAGCGGCTGGCGCCGGATGCGCGCCTTGGCGTGGCGCCGCATTCCCTGCGGGCGGTTCCGCGGGCGGCGCTGGCCGAAATGCCGGCTCTGGCCGCGGGCGGGCCGGTGCATATCCACATTGCCGAACAGCTGGCCGAGGTCGAAGAGGTCAGCGCCGCCTATGGCGCGCGGCCTGTGGAATGGGCGGTGGCGAACCTGCCGCTTTCGCCGCACTGGTGCATGATCCACGCCACGCAGATGACCCCGGCCGAGACGGCCGCGCTGGCCGCCACCGGGGCGGTGGCCGGGCTTTGCCCCGAGACCGAGGCCAATCTGGGCGATGGCATCTTCGATGGTCCCGGCTGGGCGGCGGCGGGCGGCACTTTCGGGTTCGGCACCGACAGCAATATCCGCATCACGCTGGCGGGCGAGGCGCGGATGCTGGAATACTCGCAGCGCCTTGGCCGGAAGGCGCGGGCCGTGCTGGCGACCGGGGCGCAATCCACCGGACGGCGGCTCCTGGAAGGGGCTGCCGAGGGCGGCGCCCGGGCCGCGGGGCGCGAGGCCGGGGCGATCCGCATTGGGGCCTGGGCCGACCTGATGGTGCTGGACACCGACCGGCTGGCGCTGGAGGGCCGGGCGGGAGATGAGCTGCTGGACGCCTGGATCTTCGCCGATGCCGAGGCGCCGGTGCGCGAGCTGTGGTCGGCCGGCCGCCGGCTGGTTTCGGGGGGGCGTCATGCGGCGCGCGACACCGTCGAGGCGCGGTTCCGCCGGGTGATGCAGGGGCTGAGGGCGCGGCTGTGAGCCTGGGCTGGGAAGACCTGCGCGAAGCCATCGGCGGCAGAATCCGGGCGCGGGAATGGCTGCCCGGCGCGCTGATCCCGGCCGAGGCGCAGCTGGCCACCGATTACGGCGTGGCCCGCGCGACGGTGAACCGCGCCCTGCAGTCGCTGGCCGAGGACGGTCTGATCGAGCGCAGGAAGCGGGCCGGGACCAGGGTGGCCGAACTGCCGGCGCGGCGGGCGCGGCTGGAGATTCCGGTGATCCGCAAGGAGGTGGAGGCGGCGGGGGCGGTCTACGGCTTTCGCATCCTCGGGGATGCCATGGCGGCGCTGCCGCCCGATCTGGCGCAAAGGATGCGGCTGCCGGCGGGCCAGCCTTTGCGCCGCCTGGCCACGCTGCATCTGGCCGACGGGCGCCCCCATGCGCTTGAGGATCGCTGGCTCAACATGGCCGCGCTGCCGCAAGGCGCGGATTTCGCGGGGCTTTCGGTGAACGAATGGCTGGTGGGGCATGTGCCCTTTCAGGGCGGAGACCTGGCCTTTCTGGCCGATGCCGCAGGGCCGGAAGAGGCTGCGGCCCTGGGGGTGGCGACCGGCACGGCCCTTCTGGTGACCGAACGGATGACCTTCGGGCCAACCGGCGTCATCACCCATGTGCGGCTTTGGCACCGGCCCGGGCATCGGGTGGAAACCACGCTCTGACGCGCCGGGAGCGGCGATTCTTCGTCGAAAAAATCGTGCCCTTGCGGCCCGCCTCGGTCTGCGTCTCAGTCGCCGTCGCCGTCCTTGCCGACAAGGCGGCGGTGGACCACCCGGCGCAGCCGGCGGTGAAGGGGGGCGATCCGGTGGCGGATGTGGATCGCGGCATAGACCGGCTGGCGCAGCACCGGGGCATCGGCGACCCTTTGGGCGCGGCCTTCGGCAACCATGGCATCGGCGGTCTTTTCAAGCACATAGCCCGCTCCGCCCATCGCCTTCAGCAAGGAGACCACCGACCCCGACTGCCCGACCGAGACCGGCGAGGCCGCCAGTTGCGGGGTGATCTGGCGGTGCATTTCCTCGAACGCGGGCGAGAAATGGCCGAAGACGAAGCTTTCGGGGCGGACCTCGGCCATGGTGGCGGCCTCGGTCGAGACCATGTGGTAGCCGACATCGCCCACGCTGTCGAAATGCAGGTCGGGGTGCGGCTTGGGGCTGAACATCACGGCGAAGTCGAGGATGCCCGACAGAAGATCGGCGCACATCTGGTTGGAATAGTCCGGCTCGATGTAGAAGGCCGCATTCGGCAGGGCGCGGCGGAAGCCCGCGACCCAACTGCCGAGGTAGAGGGCGGCAAGATCGTTCTGGATGCCAAGCCGCACCAGATGCGTGCCGCCCTGGGGGATCTGGATGCGGCGTCTGGCCTCGTTCCATTCATGGCGCAGGGCGCGGGCATGGGGTTCGAACCTCTTGCCCTCGGGGGTGAGGTCGGTGCCGGCGCGCGAGCGGTCGAAAAGGCGGCTGCCCACGGCCTGTTCCAGTGCGGCGACCCTTGCCGAAACGGTGGACTGGGTGAGGCCCAGCTTTTCGGCGGTGCGGTGAAAGCTGCGGGTCTCGGTCAGGTCGAGGAAGGTGTCGAGGAGTTCGATCTGCATGCTGCGCCTTGTGGACCGCGCCGGGGGTTTCACACCCCCGGACCCCCGTGGGATATTTTCGCCAAAGTGAAGGCGTGATCGGCTTTCTCGATCAATAGGGGCGATCTGACCGAATTGAAAGAGGGCGCGTGCCGGGGGATACTGCGGGCGGAACGGGAGGACGGGTCATGGCGGAATTCGCAAGCGCGCGGGTGGTGATCATCGGCGGGGGCGCGGTCGGGGTTTCGGCCCTGTATCATCTGGCCAAGGCCGGGTGGACGGACTGTCTGCTGCTGGAGAAGAACGAGCTGACGGCGGGCAGCACCTGGCATGCGGCGGGGAACGTGCCGACCTTTTCCTCAAGCTGGTCGATCATGAACATGCAGCGCTATTCGGCGCAGCTGTACCGCGGTCTGGGGGCCGAGGTCGACTATCCGATGAACTACCATGTCACCGGCTCGGTGCGGCTGGGGCATTCGCGCGGGCGGTTGCAGGAGTTCCAGCGCGTGGCCGGCATGGGACGTTATCAGGGGATGGATCTTGAGATCCTGTCTCCGGACGAGATCCGGTCAAAGTATCCCTTCCTTGAGACGCATGATCTGAGCGGGGCGCTGTACGATCCCTATGATGGCGACATCGACCCTGCGCAGTTGACGCAGGCCCTGGCGGCGGGGGCGCGGCAGATGGGCGCCCGGATCGAGCGGTTCTGCCCGGTGACGGGGGTGTCGCGGGTGGGGGACGAGTGGATCATCGAGACCCCGAAGGGCACGGTGCGGGCCGAGATCGTGGTGAACGCGGCGGGCTATTATGCCCGCGAGGTGGGCCGCATGTTCGGCCGCGACCTGCCGATGATGGTGATGAGCCATCAGTACATGCTGTTCGACACCATTCCCGAGCTGGAAGCCTGGTCGAAGGAGGTCGGCCACAAGCTGCCGCTTCTGCGCGATGTCGACAGCAGCTACTACCTGCGGCAGGAGAAGAACGGCTTCAACCTTGGCCCCTATGAGGGCAATTGCCGCGCCCATTGGGTCAGCCCCGACGATCCTTTCCCGCAGGACTTCAGCTTCCAGCTGTTCCCCGACGATCTGGAGCGGCTGGAGTGGCATATCAACGATGCGATGGCGCGGGTTCCCTTGCTGGCCAAGGCGGGGCTGTCGAAGGTGATCAACGGGCCGATCCCCTATACGCCGGATGGCAACCCGCTGATCGGGCCGATGCCGGGGGTGCCCAATGCCTTCGAGGCCTGCGTCTTCACCTTCGGCATCTGCCAGGCCGGCGGGGCGGGCAAGGTTCTGGCCGAATGGGTGACGGAAGGGGCGACCGAATGGGACATGTGGTCCTGCGATCCGCGCCGCTTCACCGGGTTCGAGGATCAGGATTACTGCGTGAAGAAGGGGATGGAGGTTTACGGCAACGAATACGCCATCCACTTCCCGCATCACGCCTGGCCCGAGGGGCGGATGAAGAAGCTGTCGGCGGTGCATGACCGCACGGCGGCCTTGGGGGCGCAGTTCGGGCCCTACAATGGCTGGGAGCGGGCGCAGTGGTATGCGGCTCCCGGCGATGACACCTCGGAGGCGGCGCAGCGGGTGTGGGAGCGGCAAGGTCCGTGGTTCCGCGCCGTGAAGGCGGAATGCGAGGCGGTCCGGGACGCGGCAGGCATTCTTGACCTGCCGGGGTTCAGCCGGTTCCGGCTGACGGGTGCCGGCGCGGCGGAGTGGCTGTCGCGGCAGATCACCGGCAAGCTGCCCTCGGTCGGCAGGCTGGGGCTGGCCTATTTCGCCGACGACAAGGGCCGGATCGTGACCGAGATGTCGGTGGCACGGCTGGCCGAGGATGACCTTCTGCTGATCACCGCCGCCACGGCGCAACTGCATGACGGCGACTGGCTGCGGCAGCATCTGGAGCCGGGGCTGGCTTTGGCGGATGAGACCGAGGGCTGGTCGACGCAGATCCTGACCGGGCCGAAATCGCGCGAGATCCTGGCCGCCTGTTCGGACGCCGATCTGGCGAAGGGCTGGCTGTCGCATCAGACCGCCCGGATCGCCGGGGCCGAGGTGCGGCTGATGCGGGTCTCTTTCGCGGGGGAGCTGGGCTGGGAGATCCACTCCCGTGTCGCGGATACTGCGAAGGTCTGGGATGCGGTGATGGCGGCGGGCCAGCCGATGGGGCTGAAGCCGTTCGGGATGTTCGCGCTGAACGCGCTGCGGATCGAGAAGGGCTATCGCGCCTGGAAGGGCGATCTTTCCACCGATTACACCGTGCTGCAGGGCGGGCTGGAGCGGTTCGTGGACTGGGCAAAGCCCGAGTTCCGCGGCAAGGCGGCTTTGGAGGCCGAGAAGCAGCGGGGCGTGACGAAGCGCTTCTGCACCCTGGTCATCGAAGCCGGCGACCTGGACCCGCCCTACATGTCGACGATCTGGGCCGGCGATCAGGTGGTGGGCGAGGTGACGAGCGGCTACTTTGGCCATCGGGTCGGGAGCTGCATCGGCCTGGGAATGCTGCGCGCCGATCTGAACCAGCCCGGGCAGGCGGTGGAGGTCGAGATCTTCGGCACCCGCTATCCGGCGGCGGTGCAGGCGGATCAGCCTTTGTGGGACTCAAAGAACGAGCGCATCCGCGCGTGACGGGCCGCGGAGCCGGGGGTTTCACACCCCCGGACCCCCGTGGGATATTTTCAGACAGAAAATGGGCTGGCGATGGTCGAGATTCCGAAACAGGCGCGGGCGGTGGTGATCGGGGGCGGAGTCTCGGGATGCTCGGTCGCCTATCATCTGGCCAAGGCGGGCTGGAGCGATGTGGTGCTGCTGGAGCGGCGCAAGCTGACGAGCGGGACGACATGGCATGCCGCGGGGCTGATCGGGCAGTTGCGCGGATCGGCCAACATGACCCGGCTGGCGAAATATTCCGCCGATCTTTACCGCGGGCTCGAGGCCGAGACCGGGGTGGCGACGGGGATGAAGCAGGTCGGCTCCATCTCGGTCGCCTTGACGGCGGAGCGGCATGAGGAATTGCTGCGGCAGGCGACGGTGGCGCGGATCTTCGATGTCGAGGTGCATGAAATCTCGCCCGCCGAAGCCAAGGCGAAATACCCGCATCTGAACATCGACGGGGTGGTGGGCGCGGTGGCGCTGCCGCTGGACGGGCAATGCGATCCGGCGAATATCGCCATGGCTTTGGCCAAGGGCGCGCGGATGAGGGGCGCGAAGATCGTCGAGGGGGCCCTGGTCACCAAGGTCACCACGGCGGACGGGCGCGTGAACGGTGTCGACTACGTCCTTGACGGCGAGCCGGGGCATATCGCGGCCGATGTGGTGGTGAACTGCGGCGGCATGTGGGGGCGGGATCTGGCGGCGCAGAACGGCGTCACCCTTCCGCTGCATGCCTGCGAGCATTTCTACCTGATCACCGAGCCGGTGGCCGGGATCGATCCGAACCTGCCGGTGCTGCGGGTGCCGGACGAATGCGCCTATTACAAGCAGGATGCCGGCAAGATGATGCTGGGCGCCTTCGAGCCCAAGGCCAAGCCCTGGGGGATGGAAGGCATCCGCAAGGATTTCGAATTCGACACCCTGCCCGAGGATTGGGATCACTTCATGCCCATCCTCGAGATGGCCACGAACCGGATGCCGTTGTTCGAGACCGCGGGCATCCACACCTTCTTCAACGGGCCGGAAAGCTTTACCCCTGACGACCGCTATTATCTGGGCGAGGCGCCGGAGGTGAAGGGCTACTGGACTGCGGCGGGCTACAACTCGATCGGGATCGTATCCTCGGGCGGGGCGGGGCAGGCGCTGGCGCATTGGATCACGACAGGCGAGGCGCCTTTCGATCTGTGGGAGGTGGACATCCGCCGCGCGCAGCCGTTCCAGCGCAACCGCCGTTACCTGAGGGAGCGGGTGTCCGAGACGCTGGGCCTGCTGTATGCCGACCACTTCCCCTACCGGCAGGTCGAGACCGCGCGCGGGGTGCGGCGATCGCCGATCCATGACCATCTGAAGGCGCGCGGCGCGGTCTTTGGCGAGGTGGCGGGATGGGAGCGGGCGAACTGGTTCGCGAACCCGGGGCAGGAGGCCGAGTACCGCTATTCCTGGAAGCGGCAGAACTGGTTCGACAACCAGAAGGCCGAACATCTGGCGGTGCGGGGCGGCGTCGGCTTTTTCGACATGACCTCATTCGGCAAGATCCGGGTCGAGGGGCGCGATGCGGCGGCCTTCCTGAACCGGGTCTGTTCGGCCCAGGTCGATGTGGCGACGGGGCGGATCGTCTATACGATGCTTCTGAACCAGCGCGGCGGGAT
This sequence comes from uncultured Paracoccaceae bacterium, assembly GCA_934500835.1. Lineage (GTDB taxonomy): Bacteria > Pseudomonadota > Alphaproteobacteria > Rhodobacterales > Rhodobacteraceae > Pseudogemmobacter. The sequence goes on from CAKSTR010000002.1 coordinate 206,081, forward strand.
CGAGGCCGACCTGACGGTGACGCGGCTCTCGGAGACCGCCTTCCTGCTGGTGGTGCCGGGGGCGACGCTGCAACGCAACCTTGCCTGGCTGCGGGCGCATGTCGGCAGCGATTTCGCGGTGATCACCGATGTGACGGCGGCGGAATCGGTGCTGTGCGTGATGGGGCCGAAGGCGCGGGACCTGATGGCCGCCGTCTCGCCCGATGACTTCGGCAATGCGGCGCATCCCTTCGGCACGGCGCGGGAGATCGAGATCGGCATGGGTCTGGCCCGCGCGCATCGGGTGACCTATGTGGGCGAGCTGGGGTGGGAGCTGTACGTCGGCGCCGACCAGACCGCCCATGTCTTCGAGACGCTGATGGAGGCGGGTGCGGCGCATGGGCTGAAGCTGTGCGGGCTGCACACGCTGGATTCCTGCCGGATCGAGAAGGCCTATCGCCATTGGGGCCATGACATCACCGATGAGGATCATGTGCTGGAGGCGGGACTTGGCTTCACCGTCAGCCGCAAGAAGGCCGATTTCATCGGGCGCGACGCGGTCTTGCGCAAGGAAGAGGCGGGACTGGGGCGGCGGATGCTGCAGTTCCGGCTGAAGTCGCCCGAGCCTTTGCTGTTCCACAACGAAGCGATCGTCCGCGACGGCCGGATCGTCGGGCCGGTGACCTCGGGCAACTATGGCCATTTCCTCGGCGGTGCCATCGGCATGGGCTATGTGCCCTGCGCGGGGGAAACCGAGGAGGTGGTTCTGGCCTCGGCCTATGAGATCGAAGTTGCGGGGGTGCGGCATGACGCCGTGGCCTCGCTGGTGCCGATGCACGATCCGAAATCGGAGCGGGTGCGGCTGTAAGAGACGCCGGGCCGGGGGCCAGCCCCCGGACCCCCGGGATATTTGTGCCATAGTGAAGGGGCATGAGGGATGAGCGACATCAGCGGGATCGGAGAAACCTGTGCGCCCGAGGCGGCGCGTCGGGCTGAGCGGGCGGGCCGGGCCGGGGGGCGGGCGGCGCGGGTGGCGGCGCGGGCCGCACCCTTGTCCGAGGACATGCGGCCGGTGCGGCCGGGTCTGCCCGGCGGGCAATACAAGCCGCTGAGCGAGGAGGCTGTGAAGCAGATCCACGCCGCGGCGCTGGATGCGCTGGAAGAGATCGGGCTGTCGCAGGCCCCGCCCTCGGGGGTGGAGATCCTGACCGGGGCGGGGGCGATCTTGGGCGATGACGGGCGGATGCGTTTCCCGCGTGCGCTGGTCGAGGACATGCTGGCGGTGGCCGCGCGTGACATCACGCTGCATGCGCGCGACCCCAAGCACGACATGCTGCTGTCGGGCACCAATGTGCATTACGGCACGGCCGGGGCGGCGGTGCATATCGTCGATCCGGTGACTTTGGACTACCGCGATTCCACCACGCAGGATCTGTATGATGCGGCGCGGCTGGTCGACAATCTGGACAACATCCATTTCTACCAGCGCACCATGGTCTGCCGCGATGTGCTGGACAACAAGGAGATGGACCTCAACACCCTTTATGCCTGCCTTGCCGGGACGCGCAAGCATGTGGGGACCAGCTTCTTCGATGCCTCACATGTCGAAGACTGTTTCGAGATGCTTTACATGGTCGCAGGCGGCGAGGAGAAATGGCTGGAGCGGCCTTTCGTCAGCAATTCCAACTGCTTCGTGGTTCCGCCGATGAAGTTCGCGGAAGAGAGCTGCAAGGTGATGGAGGATTGCGTCCGGCGCGGCATGCCGATGCTGCTGCTGTCGGCGGGGCAGGCCGGGGCGACCGCGCCCGCGCCGATCGCGCTGACCATCGTGCAGGCGGTGGCGGAATGCCTGGCGGGCGTGGTCTATGTCAACGCGATCAAGCCGGGCGCGCCGGCGATCTTCGGGACATGGCCGTTCGTGTCGGATCTGCGCACGGGTGCCATGTCGGGGGGCAGTGCTGAACAGGCGCTGCTGACGGCGGGTTGCGCGCAGATGCACCGCTTCTACGGGCTGCCGGGCGGGGCGGCCTCGGGGATTTCCGATTCCAAGGTGCCGGACATGCAGGCGGGATGGGAGCAGGGCATCACCAACGCGCTGGCCGGGCTTGCGGGCCTCAACATGTGCTATGAGGCGGTGGGGATGCATGCCTCGCTTCTGGGCTTCTGCATGGAAAGCCTGATCCTGGGTGACGACCTTCTGGGCCAGACGATGCGGCTGGTGCGCGGCATCGACGTGACGCCGGATTCGACCAGCATCGACGCGATGAAAGAGGTCTGCCTGGGCGGGCCGGGGCATTACCTCGGCAGCGACCAGACGCTGAAGCTGATGCAGACCGAATACATCTATCCGAAGGTCGGCAACCGCATGTCGCCGAAGGAATGGAACGAGGCCGGCAAGCCGCTTCTGCTTGACACCGCCATCGCGCGCAAGAACGATATTCTTGCCAAGGCCGGATGCGTGGTAGACCCTGAGGTCGACCGCGCCATCCGCGCGCGATTCAACATCTTCTTCAAGTGAGGGCGACATGATCCCGCAGAACATGACCAAATTCTACATCAACGGGGAATGGGTCGAGCCGCTCTCGAAAACGCGGGTCGGGGTCGAGAATCCGGCGACTGAGGAAATCGTCTGCGAGGTCGCCCTTGGCAACCGCGAGGATGCCGATCGCGCCATCATGGCGGCGCGTGCGGCCTTCGACAGCTGGACGGTGACGCCGCCGAAGGAGCGCATCGCCCTGGTGAAGCGCATCCTCGAGGTCTACAACGAGCGTTACGAGGATTTCGCCCAGGCGATGTCCACCGAGATGGGCGCCCCCATCACCTGGGCGCGCGGCGCGCAGGCCTGGGCGGGACAGGTCCATCTTGAGGCCACGATCAAGGCCGGCGAAGAGATGGTCTGGGAATCCATGCGCGGCACGACCCGGATCGTCTATGAAGGGATCGGGGTCTGCGCGCTGATCACGCCGTGGAACTGGCCGATGAACCAGATCGCCTGCAAGGTGGCGCCGGCGCTGATCGCGGGCTGCACCATGGTGCTGAAACCGTCGGAAATCGCGCCGCTGTCGGGCGTCCTGTTCGCACAGGTGCTGCATGATGCCGGCGTGCCGAAGGGGGTGTTCAACCTGGTGAACGGGGCGGGGCCTGAGGTCGGCGCACGGATGTCCGAACACCCCGAGGTCGATATGGTGTCGTTCACCGGCTCCACCCGTGCGGGCACGGCGATTGCGGCGGCCGCGGCGCCGACGGTGAAGCGCGTGGCGCAGGAACTGGGCGGCAAATCGCCGAACATCATCCTGCCTGCCGCCAATATCGCCGAGGCGGTTGCGGCGGGGGTCAATGCCGTGATGTCGAACACCGGGCAAAGCTGCGATGCGCCGACCCGGATGCTGGTGCCGCGCGCCCGTCAGGCCGAGGCCCTGGCGGCGGCGAAAGAGGCGGCCGACGCGATCGTCACCGGCGATCCGCGCGACGAGGCGACGGTGCTTGGCCCGCTGGTCTCGAAGCTGCAGTTCGAGAAGGTGCAGCGGCTGATCCAGGCCGGGATCGACGAAGGCGCCACGCTGGTCACCGGCGGGGTGGGCCGTCCGGCCGACCTGAACCGCGGCTGGTTCGTGCGCCCGACCGTGTTCGGCGATGTGGTCAATTCGATGACCATTTCGAAAGAAGAAATCTTCGGGCCGGTGCTGGCGATCCAGCCCTATGACGACATCGACGATGCTGTCCGGCAGGCCAATGACACCGTCTACGGCCTTGCCGCCTATATCGCCGGTCCGGTCGAGGATGCCAAACCCGTCGCCCGCCGCCTGCGCGCCGGCACGGTAAACCTGAACTACCCGGATTGGGACACCTCGGCGCCCTTCGGCGGCTACAAGCAGTCGGGCAACGGCCGCGAATATGCCGATTGGGGCATCCATGACTTCTGCGAGGTCAAGGGGATCGTCGGCTGGGGCGCCTGAGCCCCGTCTGCGACCGGCCCCGGTCTTTCGGCGAAAGACCGGGGCGCGCGACAGGATGACCCGGGGCTGCGGCAAGGCGCTGCGACCCCGATTTTTCGTCGAAAAATCTTGAAAGCGGCAGCCATGAATTACGGTTACATCGGACTTGGCAATCTGGGCGGCCATCTCGCGGCCAGCCTGATCCGCGCCGGTCATTCGGTCACCGTCTATGACCGCAACCCCGCCCTGGCAGAACGCCACCGCGCGCTTGGCGCCTCTGTTGCGGCTTCCGTCGCCGAACTGGCCGGGCAGGCCGATCACGTCTTCACCTGCCTGCCCAGCCCGGCGGCGTCTGAGGCGGTTCTGGCCGAGCTTTTGACCGGGCTGAAGCCGGGATCGACCTGGATCGAGAACTCCACCCTTGGGCGCGACGACGTGCTGCGCATGGCCGGCCTTGCCCGCACCTGCAACGTTCGGATGCTTGAGGCCCCGGTCACCGGCGGGGTTCATCTGGCGGCCAAGGGCCAGATCACCGTGCTGGCGGGTGGCGATGCCGATCTCTTCGATCTTCACCGCCCGGCGCTGGAGGCGATCGGCGGCAAGCTTTTCTACATGGGGCCGCTTGGCTCTGCCGCCGTGATCAAGGTGATCACCAATATGCTGGCCTTCATCCATCTGGTCGCCGACGGCGAGGCCCTGATGCTGGCCAAGCGCGGCGGGCTGGACCTGAAGACGGCATGGGAGGCGATTGCCGCCTCGTCCGGCAGCAGTTTCGTGCATGAGACCGAGGGCCAGCTGATCCTGAACGGCAGCTATGACGTGGCCTTCACCATGGATCTGGCCCTGAAGGATCTGGGCTTTGCCATGGGCTTTGGCCGGGAATTCGGCGTCCCGCTGGATCTGGCGGGGGTGACGGCGCAGACCTTCGTCAAGGGCAAGGCGGCCTATGGCGGGGCCGCGCAATCGACCCAGATCGTGAAGCTTCTCGAAGATGCCCTTGGCACCGATCTGCGGGCGGCAGGTTTTCCGCCCCGGCTGGAGTGAGCATGTCCGAAAGCGCCCAGACCCGCATTGCGAAACTGTTGCATCACCGCAAGCCGGGCCTTGCGCCCGGCGATCCCGTGGTGCCGCCGATCACCGCCTCGGCCACCTATCATCTGCCGGACATCAAGGGCGCGTCCTTCGTCTATGGCCGCAACTCCACCCCGACATGGGAGGCGGTGGAGGGGCAGCTGGCCCTGTTGGAAGAGGCCGAGACCGTGGCCTTCCCCTCTGGCATGGCGGCGATTTCGGCGGCACTTTTCGCCACGCTGAAGACGGGGGACCGGCTGGTGATCCCCTCGGACGGATATTACGTCACCCGCATCCTGTCGGAAGGCTTCCTGAAGCCGCTTGGCGTGACGGTGATCCAGATCGCCACGGCAGAGTATGCCACGGCGGATTTCCAGGGGGCTGCGGTGGTCTATCTGGAGACCCCCTCGAACCCCGGGCTGGACGTGCTGGACATTGCGGCCGTCGCGGCAAGGGCCAGGGCGGCGGGCGCGCTGGTGATCGCCGACAACACAACGATGACGCCGCTGCTGCAGCGCCCGCTGGATCAGGGCGCAGATCTGGTTGTTGCTGCCGATACCAAGGCGCCGGCCGGGCATTCGGATGTGCTCTTCGGCCATGTCGCCGGGCGTGACACGGCACTGATGGGCCGGGTGCGCGACTGGCGGCGCATGGCCGGCGCGGTGCCGGGGCCGTTCGAAGCGTTTCTGGTTCATCGCGGGCTGGAGACGCTGGAGGTCCGGCTGGAGCGGATGTGTTCCAGCGCCGCCCTGATTGCCGGGCGGCTGGCGGCGCATCCCAAGGTACGGGCCTTGCGCTATCCCGGGCTTGCCGGGGATGCCTCGTCGCGGGCGGTCGGCGGGCAGATGGCCAACGGCGGCTTTCTGATCGGCTTCACGCTGACCACGGCCGAGGCGGCGGAGGACTTCCTGGCCCGCTGCCCGCTGATCGAGCAGACCACCAGCTTCGGCGGCACCCATACCGCCGGAGAGCGCCGCGCACGGTGGGGCGATGCGGTGGAGCCGGGGTTCATCCGGCTCTCGGTCGGGGTGGAGCCGGCCGAGGTGCTGTGGTCGGCCATGGCCGAGGCCCTGGGCTGAGATCAGGCGGCGCGCCTTTGGCCGGCGGCTGGAGGGGTTTTGCACCCCTCCAGACCCCCCCGAGGATATTTTCGCCAAAGTGAAGGGGAAAGGCCGCGGGGTGGCGTCGCATGGCGCGGCAAGCCGGCGTCAGGCAAGGCGCGGAAGGCCGGTCAGCCCGTCGCCTTGCCGGCGAAATCGGCCGGCGAGTGGCGTTCGGGAACTTGCCCGTCCTCGGGGCCCCACCGGCGGTTGACCATGCGGCCGCGGATTACGGCGGGGCGTTTGGCGATGGCATCGGCCCAGCGGAGCACGTTCTTGTAGATGCCCGCGTCGAGGAACTCGGCCGCCTCATAGGTCTCGTTGCGGACAACGGCGCCATACCAGGGGAAGATCGCCATATCGGCGATGGAATAATCGGCCCCGGCGATGAAGGGACGGTCGGCCAGCTGGCGGTCCAGCACGTCGAGCTGACGCTTCACCTCCATCGCGTAGCGGTTGATCGGATATTCAAGCTTCACCGGCGCGTATTTGTAGAAATGCCCGAAGCCACCACCGAGGAAGGGGGCGGAACCCATCTGCCAGAAGAGCCAGTTCAGCACTTCGGCCCGGGCGGGGCCGGAGGCGGGCAGGAAGGCGCCGAATTTCTCGGCCAGCCAGACCATGATCGATGCGCTTTCGAACAGTCTGGTGCCCGAGCCATGGTCGAAAAGGGCGGGGATCTTCGAATTCGGGTTCACCGCGACAAAGCCCGAGCCGAACTGGTCGCCCTTGTTGATGTCGATCAGCCAGGCGTCGTATTCGGCATCGTGGCCGGCCTCCAGCAGTTCTTCCAGAAGGATCGTCACCTTCTGGCCGTTCGGCGTGGCCAGCGAGTAAAGCTGTAACGGGTGTTTTCCGACCGGCAGCGCCGCATCATGGGTCGGCCCGGCGATGGGCCGGTTGGTGGAGGCGAAAGCGCCGCCGTTCTCTTTGTCCCAGGTCCAGACGCGGGGCGGGGTCCAGTCGGTATCGGCCATGTCATGTCTCCTGTGTGGTCGCGCCAAGATAGGCCCATGCGGGGCAGGGGCAAGGCTCAGAGCTGTGCGATCAGGCGCAGCGCCTCTGTGCGCGGATCGGCAAGGGGGGTGCGATCCTCGCCGGGGTAATGGCGGGCGCGGGTGGCCGTCGGCATCGGCGCGGGCGTTGCGATCACCACGCGCGGCCCGGTCTTTGCGGTCTCGGCCTGCCAGTTGCGGGCCAGCTGCATCTGGCCGGCCTTGGTCACCCCGTAAGCGGCGGAATAGCGGCTGGCGGCGGCGGGGTCGTCCAGGAACATGGCGGTGCCATCGCGCTCGCGCAGGAGCGGGTCGACCAGCGTGACCAGCGATGCCGCTGCCCGCAGGTTGGTGGCGACGGACTTGTCCAGATCCTTCATGTCGATGGAGGGCGCAGGAGACAGAGCGGTGACATGGATCGCGCAATGGACCCAGAGCTGCAGCCCGCCCCAGCGGTCATGGATGGACCGGCAGAGATGGCGCATGGCGTCTTCGTTGGTGATGTCCATCGGGGCCAGCGTCAGGGCGCCGGCGCCGGGCAGCTTTGCCGCTTTCACGCTGTCGTCGAGGTCTTCGAGCCCGCCTACGGTGCGGGCGACCGCGATCACCTGCCAGCCCTGCAGCGCCAGTTGCTCGGCCATGGCGCGCCCGATCCCGCGCGAGGCGCCGGTGACAAGAGCGGTTCTGGTGGCGGCTTCGGTCATCGCGTCATTCCCTGCGGCTGGTCCTCTGGCAGGTGGTGCTGCCTCCGGCGGGGATATTTGAACCAAGATGAAGGGGCAAGGCCGCTTGGCCCTGACAGGCTGCGGCAAGTTCGGCCTGCCCTGCGCGGAGGATGCCTTGCGTCAGGTTCCCGGACAGCGGCCGGAGGGGCGCGAGGCGACGACCCGGTCGCGAGGTTCGGAAAGGGCGGCGTCGATCTGCGGGAGGACCTGGCCCGCGGACAGGCGGACGGGCAGGGTCTGAAGGGCGGTCAGGGGGCGGCGAGACAGGCCTTGACCGCCGTGCCTATTCGGCGGCCTTCATCTCGAAGCCCTCATCCAGCTTGTCGGCGGGAGCGACCGGGTAGTCGCCCGAGAAGCAGGCGTCGCAGAAGCGGGGTGAGGAGTTGTCGCGGCCCTTCGCTTCGCCTGCAGCGCGGTAAAGGCCGTCGAGCGAGATGAATTTCAGCGAGTCGACGCCGATCCAGTCGCGCATCTCGTCCTCGGACATGGTGGCGGCGAGGAGTTTCGAGCGTTCCGGCGTGTCCACCCCGTAGAAACAGGGCCAGGCGGTGGGCGGGCTTGCGATGCGGAAATGCACCTCGGCGGCGCCGGCGTCGATGATCATGTCCTTGATCTTGCGGCTGGTGGTGCCGCGGACGACCGAGTCGTCGACCAAAATCACCCGCTTGCCGCGGATCAGCGATTTGTTGACGTTCAGCTTCAGCCGCACGCCCATGTTGCGGATCTGCTCGGTGGGTTCGATGAAGGTCCGGCCCATGTACTGGTTGCGGGTGATGCCAAGGCCGAAGGGAATGCCCGACTCGGCCGCATAGCCGATGGCGGCGGGGGTGCCGGAATCGGGGACCGGGCAGATCAGGTCGGCATCGACGGGCGCCTCGCGCGCCAGTTCCACCCCGATCTGGCGGCGGGTCTCATAGACCGAACGGCCGCCGATGATGGAATCGGGGCGCGAGAAATAGACCTGCTCGAAGATGCAGGAGCGGGATTTGGCCGGGGCGAAGGGGCGGGTCGACTCGACGCGGCCGTTTTCGATCACCACCATCTCGCCGGGTTCGATCTCACGGATGAATTCGGCCCCGATGATGTCCAGCGCGCAGGTTTCCGAGGCCAGCACCCAGCCTTCGCCAAGGCGTCCCATGACAAGGGGGCGCACGCCAAGGGGATCGCGGACGCCCATCAGCTTGGTCCGGGTCATGGCGATGACGGAAAACGCGCCTTCGACCAGCCGAAGCGCATCCTTCAGCCGTTCGGCCTGGGTCTTCTGCATCGAACGCGCCATCAGATGGATGATGCATTCGCTGTCCGAGGAGGACTGGAAGATCGCCCCGCGCTCGATCAGGTCGCGGCGCAGGCGCGTGGCATTGGTCAGGTTGCCGTTATGGGCGATGGCGCAGCCGCCGATGGCAAATTCGCCGAAGAAGGGCTGCACATCGCGGATGGCGGTGGCGCCCTTCGATCCGGCGGTGGAATAGCGCACATGCCCGATGGCCAGATGGCCCGGCAGCGTGGCCATGACATCGGCCTTGGTGAAGTTGTCGCGCACATAGCCGAAGCGGCGGGCGGAATTGAAGCCGTCCTCGGGATCGTAGGAGACGATGCCGCCGGCCTCCTGGCCGCGATGTTGCAGGGCATGCAGGCCAAGGGCGACGAAATTCGCCGCGTCGGCCAGGCCGATCACCCCGTAGATCCCGCATTCCTCCTTCAGCTTGTCGCTGTCGAACGGGTGGGCGAGGAAGGGGCGCGTGGCGGAAAGCAAGGGCGGCCTCCGAATCCGGTCTGGTGGGATGCGCCTTCCTTTAGGCCTGTTGGCGGGCGAAGTCACGCCCTGCCGTGCTGCATCCGCATATTCCGCCGATCAGCCTGCGGCGGGGCGTCAGTTGGCCGGGGCAGCGGGGGCGGGCGCGGTCGGGGCGGGGGTGCCGGCCTCAGGCGTGCAGATCGCGGTCAGATCGTTGTAGCGCGCGACGATCCAGCCCGGCGCATCGGTCGGGATCGACCCGTCGATCGAGGCCTGGAAGTTGGCGAAGACCTTGGCGGTGCGCGAATTGTCGATCATCGGCACCGACTGGTTCGACAGGGCACGGTCCCAGACGATGAAGGCGACCGCAATCAGCAGGACGCCGCGCGCCACGCCGAAGAGAAAGCCAAGTGCCTGATCGATGCCGCCAAGCGCCGAGCGCTGCACCACGGATGCGAAAAGCGGCGTGAACAGCGCCATGACGATCAGCCCGACGGCGAAGACGCCGGCGAAGCCGCCGATCACCGACAATTCGCAGCTGTCGGCAAGGAAATCGCCGACGACGGGAATCTCCTTGACCAGAGGCATGGCGGAAGGCGCGAAGATGAAGGCGACGATGGCCGCCCCGATCCAGCCGACAATGGCCATCAACTCGCGCACAAGGCCGCGCGAATAGGCCAGGATCGCCGAGAGGATGATGACCAGGGCCGCCCCGCCATCAACCGCGGTGAAATTCTCCATCGTCAACTCCCCTGGGGCCGCTTCAGCCGGCGCCGAACATTTCGCCCGTGAAGGCCGCAAGGTCGGCCATCTCGCGCAGGCGTATCCCGGTGTCGGCCACAGATTTCGACCGGGCCGGGATGGTCGCCTGTGTGAAACCAAGTTTCGCGGCTTCTTTCAACCTGTTTTCGGTCTGGCTGACCGGGCGGAGCGCGCCGGAGAGGCTGATTTCACCGAAAAGCACCATATCCGGCGGGATCGCCACATCCTCGCGGGCGGAAAGAAGGGCGGCGGCAACCGCCAGATCGGCGGCCGGTTCGGTCACGCGCATGCCGCCGGCGACGTTCAGAAAGACGTCAAGGCCCGCGAAGGGAATGCCGACGCGGGCCTCAAGCACCGCAAGGATGGTGGAGAGACGCCCGGAGTCCAGCCCCACCACGGTGCGGCGCGGCGTGCCAAGCGGCGAGGGCGCGACAAGGGCCTGGATCTCGGTCAGCACCGGCCGGGTGCCTTCGATCCCGGCGAAAACGGCCGATCCGGGGGCAGGGGCATCGCGCGAGGACAGGAACAGGGCAGAGGGGTTGGTGACTTCGGCCAGCCCGGCGCCTGTCATCTCGAAGACGCCGATCTCGTCCGCGGGGCCGAAGCGGTTCTTCACGGCGCGCAGGATGCGGAACTGGTGGCCGCGTTCGCCCTCGAAATAAAGCACGGTGTCGACCATGTGTTCGACCACGCGCGGCCCGGCGATCTGGCCCTCTTTGGTGACATGGCCGACAAGGATGACGGCCACGCCGCGACGCTTGGCGAAGGTCACAAGTTCATGCGCGGCGGCGCGGACCTGTGAGACCGAGCCGGGCGCCGCCTCGACCGTGTCCAGCCACATGGTCTGGATCGAATCGATGATGGCAAGGGCGGGGCGTTCGGCATCCAGCGTGGTCAGGATGTCGCGAAGCGCGGTCTCGGCCCCCAGCATCACCGGCGCCTGCGTCAGGCCAAGCCGCTGCGCCCGCATGCGGACCTGGGCCGAAGCCTCCTCGCCCGAGATATAAAGGCATTTCAGCCCGTTGCGGGCGAAACTGGCCGCGGCCTGCAAAAGTAGCGTGGATTTGCCGATCCCCGGATCGCCGCCGACCAGAAGGGCCGAGGCCGGCACCAGCCCGCCGCCCAGCACGCGGTCCAGCTCCTCCATCCCCGAGGCGGCGCGCGGCGGCGGCGCTTCTTCGGTGGAAAGGTCGGTCAGCGGGATGCTGCGGCCCCTGGCCCCAAGCGCCTTTGGCCCCGCGGACAGCGGCGCTTCCTCGACGATGGAGTTCCAGGCGCCGCAGGCTTCGCATTTGCCGCTCCATTTGCCGAAGCTGGCGCCGCAGGCGGTGCAGGTGAAGCTTGCGGTGGCCTTGGCCATGATCGTCCTTCCGATGGGCGGGGCAAGCATAGAAAACCGCAGCGCGGGCCGCAAGGAAGAGGGGGCGCCGCCCCCGTCGCGTGCCGCGACTCCCCCGGGATATTTTCAGCCAAGATGAAAGACCGGAGTTTTCATCTTGGCCCAAATATCCCCGCCGGAGGCGAAGGCCGGCCGGGGGGCGGTCGGTCTGCGATCAGCGCGGCGGCAGGCCCCAGGCCTTGGCGGTGAGGCGCAGCGACTGGCGGCGGGTTTCGGGGTCGAAGATGTCGGTCAGCATGATCAACTCATCGGCGCCGGTCTCGGTGGCGATGCGGGCAAGCCCGTCGCGGACCTGTGAGGGATCGCCGACCACGGCGCAGGAGAGCATGCGCGTGACCTGGATCCGTTCCTGCACCGACCAGTAGTCTTCGATATCGGAGATCGGCGGCGGCGAGAGGCGGCGGTCATTGCGCAGGATGCCGCAGAAGCTTTGCTGCGTGGTGGTGAAAAGCCGCTTCGCCTCGGCCTCGGTCGGGGCGCAGATGGCATGGACGCCGACGGCGGCATAGGGCTGTGCGAGGTATTTCGACGGCTTGAAGCGGCTGCGGTAGAGGTGCAGCGCCTCGTGCAGATAGTCCGGGGCGAAATGGCTGGCGAAGGCATAGGGCAGGCCCAGTTCGGCCGCCAGCATGGCGCCGAAGTTCGACGATCCCAGCATCCAGAACTCGATCTCGGCCCCCGGGGCGGGCCAGGCGCGGATATAGCCCGGCTCGTCATCCGGGGCGAACCAGTGCATCAACTCCTGCACGTCCTCGGGGAAGTCGTTGGCGCGGTTGGGCGCGGTGCGGATCGCGCGCAGGGTCGCCTGATCGGTGCCGGGCGCGCGGCCAAGGCCGAGGTCGACCCGCCCGGGGAACAGGCGCGCCAGCGTGCCGAACTGTTCGGCGATGATATAGGGCGCGTGGTTCGGCAGCATGATGCCGCCCGCGCCGATGCGGATATGGCGCGTCTTCTGCCCGGCATGGGCCAGCACCACTGCCGTTGCGGCCGAGGCGATGCCCTGCATGTTGTGATGCTCGGCCACCCAGTACCGGGTGAAGCCCAGGGCATCGACCAAAGCCGCGGTGTCCTGCGCCTCGGCCAGCGCGTCCGAGGCATCACGCCCCTCGCGGACGCGGACAAGATCAAGCAGCGACAGGCGGACGGGATCAGCCACGGTCGGCCCTCCAGGAGATGAAGATCGAGGCCAGGATGCAGCCCGTGAAAAGATATAGGCCCCAGGCGACCTCGACCGTCACATGGCCGGCGCCTTTTGCGATCACGATGTAAAGAGCGATCAGGAAGACATCGGCCATGGCGAGTTTTCCAAGAACCGCCAGCGCGGGCAGGGTGCGGGGCGACAGCAGGTTCCAGTGGATCAGCGCAAGGCCGATGGTCTTGGCATAGGGCGCGAAGATCGCAAGGAAGGTCACCGCAAGGGCCAGGGGAATGTCGCTGTTCCAAAGGCTTTGCAGACCGGTGACGACGCTGATCTCATCCATGCCGAAGATCGGCAGAAGGGCCGCGCGCATCAGCGGCGCGAACCAGGCGATCGGGAACAGGACCAGCAGGCAGAGGTTCAGATAGCGCATGGCGCTTGGGTGACAGTGCTTGCGGGCGGCGTCAAGCAGCAGGCGGCCGCCGGCCTGCACCGTGCCTCAGGCCAGCGGCTCGGGCTGGCGCGCGGCGGGGCGGGACGGCTCCACCCGCGATGTGGCGGGCTTGGGCAGGCTGACCACATTGCCGTCGGCCCGATCCTCAAGGTCGAAGGCATAGCCAAGGCCGGGCAGGATTTCCTTCAGGTCGGCCTCAAGCCGGCGCAACTGGACCTGCGCCTGCCGCTCGTCCGATTCGATATCGGCCAGCCAGCGCTTCAGCTCGTCGCAGGTGCGCCGCGCGATGATCAGACGGTCGGTCAGGGCCTGCACCTCTTCCTGCCGCTGGGTAAGGAAGCTTTTGGCGCGGGCGACTTTCACATCGGAATAGGCCCGGGCCAGTTCGCGGGTCTCATGGCTCATCTGCGCGGCCATCTGCAGCAGTTCCGGCTCAAGATGGCCGAAATCGGGGTGCTGGCGCAGGTGCTCCATCCGGGCGCGGACCGAGTCGAACTCGGACGACAGGGTGAAGACGCCGGTGCGGTCGGTGGCATGGGCAAGCCGGTAGGCGCGGGCGACATCCTCGACGCCCATGGCGAAATCGCGGTGGCTGCGCTCCAGCCGGGCCATGCGGTTGTTCGCCGGCAGAAAGAAGCACAGGATGATGAAAAGCAGCGTGACGCCAAGCTGCACCCACATGCCGGCCGCCGGCAGGGTGACATCGCCGAACGAGAGGTAAAGCGTTGGCCAGGGCATCCAGCCAAGGGCCGAGAATGCGGTTGCCAGCAGCAGGCCGAAGGTAAGCGCCACGATGGCGCCCTGTGCGGCGGCCTGACCGGCCTCGGTAATCTTGCCGAGTTTTCGGCTGTGATCGTCAAACATGCACCGCCCCCACGGTTTTCCCCACAGGAGCGGAGCAGGCAGGGATTCGGCAAGGAAAATCCGCGGGGAATTTCGGAATTCCTGCATCATATCAGATGGATGCGGAGTTCTGTTTCCATCCTTCTGCAAGACTGTTTCCGCTCCGGGAACACACTCAACCCATGCGCGAGTGCGCGGCGGGGTCAGCCGGCGCGAAGCCAGGCCCGGATCAGCGCAACCGCGCAGGCCACCAGAATGGCAACCAGATGGGTGATGACCAGCGCATGCCCCCAGACCGGGGACGGCCGGTTGATCCAGACATGGCGCGCCCAATAAAGGACCAGCCCCAGCCAGCCCAGCATCGAGACCGCCTCTGACAGCTGGACCAGCATCGGATCGCTGAACTGCAGCGGCAGGAACAACCAGATCGTCAGCACGCCGGCCCAGAGCGACAGGCGGCGGTTGCCGGTCTCATGCTCGGCCACGCCGAGGACGCCCGAGAGGGTGATGGTCGCGGGCAGCGTCATCAAAAGCCAGTGCATGATCGGCGAAGGGGTCAGAAGAAGGGTGAAGAACCCTTCGTTCATCGGATCGCCTCGATCGGCCCCTGCGCGCGACCATGGATGAATTGCTGGACGTAAGGGTCTGGTGTTGCGTCCATTTCGCTGACGGGTCCGGTCCAGCGCACCAGCCCGCCATGCAGCATCGCCACCCGGTCGGCGATGGCGCGGACCGAGGACATGTCATGCGTGATGGTCATTGCGGTGGCGCCCATCTCGACCACGATCTCGCGGATCAGGTCGTTGATCACGCCGGACATGATCGGGTCCAGCCCGGTGGTGGGTTCGTCGAAGAAGATGATCTCGGGTTCGGCGGCAATGGCACGGGCAAGGCCGACGCGCTTCTGCATCCCGCCCGAGAGTTCCGAAGGGTAAAGTTCGGCCACCTGCGGGCCAAGACCGACGCGGCGCAGCTTTTCGATGGCGATGGCGCGGGCCTCGTCCCTGGGGCGCTTCAGGCGGCCGCGCATCAGGCGGAAGGCGACATTCTCCCAGACCCGCAGGCTGTCGAACAGCGCCCCGCCCTGGAACAGCATGCCGAACCGGGCAAGGAAGGGGTCGCGCTCGGCCTTGGTGACGTCCAGGCCGTCCAGCGTGATGGTGCCGGAATCAGGGGTGACAAGGCCGAGGATGCATTTCAGAAGCACCGATTTCCCGGTGCCGGACCCGCCGATCACCACCATGCTGGTGCCCTTCGGGATCTCGAGATTCACCCCGCGCAAGACGTGGTTGGCGCCAAAGGACTTGGTGACGGCGGAAAGCGCGATCATGCCGAAAAGAACACCTCGGTCAGCAGATAGTTGGCGGCCAGGATCAGGACCGAAGCCGCAACCACCGCGGATTTCGTTGCAGCGCCAACGCCCTGCGCCCCCCGGGCCGAGGTCATGCCGTGGTAGCAGCCCATCAGGGCCACCAGGAATCCGAAGACGGCCCCCTTCACCAGACCTGAACCGATGTCCCAGAACTCCAGGAAATCGACGGTGTTCCTGAGATAGGCGGCCGAGTTGAAATCAAGCCGCGTGATCCCGACCAGCCAGCCGCCCATGATGCCGATGGCATCGCCCGCGCCGACCAGAACCGGCATGGTCAGCGTCGCGGCCAGAAGGCGCGGCACGGTCAGGTATTTCATCGGATTGGTCGACAGCGTGGTCAGCGCGTCGATCTGCTCGGTCACCTTCATGGTGCCGATCTCGGCCGCGATCGACGAGGCCACGCGCGCCGCCACCATCAGCCCGCCAAGGACCGGGCCCAGTTCGCGCGCCATGCCGATGGCGACGATCTGCGGCACCACCGCCTCGGCCCCGAAACGGTTGCCGCCGGCGTAGATCTGCAGGGCAAGCGCACCGCCGGTGAAGATTGCGGTCATGCCGACCACGGGCAGCGAAAACCAGCCGATCTGCAGCGCCTGCTGGCCGAACTCGCGCCAGTAGAACGGCGGGCGGAAGAGGTGGCCGAGGGCGGCGGCGGCAAAGATCGCGACACGGCCGATCTCGGACAGCGCGGCAAGAACCGGACGGCCGAGGGCGGCCAGAAAGCCGGTCACCAGATCCATCAGCCGCGCGCTTCGAGATAGCGGCGCTGATGACGGGCGCCGAGGCTGGTCAGGATCTCATAGCAGATGGTGCCGGCCGCATCCGCCAGATCATCGACCGACTGGTGCGGGCCAAGGATGTCCAGCGCCTTCGGCATCTCCCGCAGATGGCTGACATCGGCGGTGATCATGTCCATCGACACCCGGCCGACCAGCGGGCAGGGCGTGGCCCCGTCCCAAAGCACGGCATTGTTCGACAGAGACCGCAGAAGCCCGTCGGCGTAACCCGCCTGAAGCGTGGCGATGACCGAGGGCGTTTCGGCCTCCCAGGCGCAGGAATAGCCCACGGATTCGCCGGGGGGAACTTCGCGGGTCTGGATCACCGGCAGCGACAGGCTGACGACACGCTGCGCGGTCTCGAACGGCCGGCCGCCGTAAAGGCCGATGCCGGGGCGGGTCAGGTCGAAATGATACTTCGGCCCCAGAAGGATGCCGCCGGTGGCCGCGAAGGAGCGCGGCACGCCGGTGCCGTCGGTCATCTCGTGGAAGGCCTCAAGCTGGGCAAGGTTCATCGGGTGGTCAGGCTCATCGGCGCAGGCCAGATGGCTCATCAGCATGACGGGACCGGCGTCCAGCAGGATCGGCGCCACCGCCAGCCATTCCAGCAACTCGATCCCCAGCCGGTTCATGCCGGTATCCAGCTGCACCCCGAATGCGTGGCCGGGCAGGGCTTCAAGATGCCTGGTGATCTGCTCGAGGCTGTTCAGCATCGGCGTCAGGTCGAGGTCCGAGATCATCTCGGTATCGCCCGCCATATGGCCCGACAGGATGTTGATCTGCGGCCCGGGGCCAAGCGCCTGGCGCACGGCGGCGCCTTCCTCGGATGCGGCGACAAAGAAGCGCCGCGCGCCCGCCTGCGCCAGGGCGCGGGCGACCCGCGGCACGCCAAGCCCGTAGGCATCGGCTTTCACCACCGCCCCGGTCTGCACGCCCTGGCCCGAAAGCCGGTCCAGTGCACGCCAGTTGGCGGCAATCGCATCAAGATCAATGGTAAGGGTCGCTGTGGCCATGAGCGGTGTTTGCGGGTCCGTGGCCCTTGGGTCAAGGGGGAAAACCCGTGCCCGTGCCGCCCGCGCGCAAGTGCCGCCTCGGGCCCCCTTGCGGGGCCGCTCGGCGGCGCTGCCGCGCATGGGTGGGAAAGGGCGCGGCTGTTGCGGCGGCGGAGCCTCCGCGGGGGATATTTGTGCCAAAGTGAAGGTGCCTTCATTCTGGCACAAATATCCCCCGCGGAGCGTCTTTCGCCGCGGCCGTCGGGCGGCGGATCAGAAGCCGACGTCCGGCCCGCCCTCGCCCTGCCAGGGCTTGGCGAGGTTGCCAAAGCGGGTGAAGCGGCCCTCGAACGAAAGCTCCACCGTGCCGATGGGGCCATGGCGCTGCTTGCCGATGATGACTTCGGCCTTGCCATGGCATTGTTCCATCACCTGCTGCCAGGCGGCCATCTTGTCCAGCTCGTGATCGGCGGGCTTTTCGCGTTCCTTGTAATATTCCTCTCGGAACACGAACATCACCACATCGGCATCCTGCTCGATCGAGCCAGATTCCCGCAGGTCGCTGAGTTGGGGCCGCTTGTCCTCGCGGCTTTCCACCGCGCGGGACAGCTGCGACAGCGCAATGACGGGGATGTTCAACTCCTTGGCGATGGCTTTCAGCCCTTGTGTGATCTCGGAAACTTCCTGCACCCGGTTGTCGCCGTTCTTGGACGAGCCTTTCAGAAGTTGGAGGTAGTCGATCATCAGCACGTCCAGCCCATGCGTCCGCTTCAGCCGGCGCGCCCGCGCGGCGACCTGGGAAATCGGCAGGGCCGGGGTGTCGTCGATATAGAGCGGACAGGTTTCCAGATCCTTCGCGGCATCGACGAAGCGGCGGAACTCGCCTTCCGACATGTCGCCGCGGCGGATCTGTTCCGAGGGCACTTCCGAGGCTTCGGAGAGCACGCGGGCGGCCAGTTGCTCGGCGCTCATCTCGAGCGAGAAGAAGCCCACGCAGCCGCCTTCGACCGCGCCTTCCGAGCCGTCGGGCTTGCGGCCGCGGCGATAGGATTTGGCGATGTTGAAGGCGATGTTGGTGGCCAGCGAGGTCTTGCCCATCGAGGGGCGGCCGGCAAGAATCAGCAGGTCCGACTCGTGCAGGCCCCCGAGTTTCTTGTCGAGATCCACCAGCCCGGTCGAGATGCCGGCCAGCCCGCCGCCGCGCTGATAGGCGGCGTTGGCGACGTTGACCGCATCGGTCACCGCCTTCAGGAAGGACTGGAAGCCGCGTTCGGCGACGCCCTGTTCCCCCAGCTTGTAAAGCCGCTGTTCGGCCTCGGTGATCTGTTCGCGCGGCTCGGAATCGACCTCGACCTTTTGGGCCTTGTCGGCGATGTCGCGGCCAAGCTGGATCAATTCGCGCCGCACGGCGAGGTCATAGATCATCTGGGCGTAGTCGCGGGCGGCGAAGGCGCTGATGGCCGCCCCGGCAAGACGCACAAGATAGGCCGGGCCGCCCAGTTCCTTCAGCCCGGCGTCCTCTTCCATGAACGCCTTCAGCGTGACGGGCGAGGCCAGGGCGTTCTTCTGGATGCGGGCCGAGGCGATCTCGAAGATGCGGGCATGGACGGGATCGAAGAAATGTTCGGACCGGATCAGGCTGGCGATGCGGTCATAGATGTCGTTGTTGACAAGGATGGCGCCCAGAAGCTGTTGTTCGGCCTCGATATTGTGGGGCAGGGCTTCGGCCGGGGCCGAAGGCGCCGGAACGGCGGCCGGCCGCAGGGTTGCAATGTCGCTCATGGCTCACCTCATTTTGCTGCGCGTCTTGGCGCGCTTTCCCCGCGCGTCTGATGCGCGCAGATCTGCCCCTTGGGCAAGTCTGATATGGCGGGGGGCAAGCCTGTGGAGAAGGCCGCGCCGCCGAGTCGCCGAAGCATCAGACTACCACATCCGGTAGCAGGCGGGGATCAAATCCCCATAGCTGCGTCAGTCATTGCCCGGGCAAGCCAGGGAATCGGCGGATATCCCCAATGGGTCCACAGGCCGGCCCCAAGCTTTGGCGGCATGACGTTGCGTCATGCGTGGGCTCAGCCCGGTTTGCGCGCCTCCTGCCAGGCGCGGGGGGCTTTCAGGAAGTCCTCCACGCCGGCCAGAGTCTCGGCATCGAAACTGCCTTGTGCCCGGGCTTCGGCCAGCATGTCCCACCAGGTGCAAAGATGGATCAGCTTCACGCCATGGTCGGCCAGCCGCGGCTCGGTCTCGGGGAAGATGCCGTAATAGAAGATGACCGCCGTATGGCCGCAGGTGGCGCCGGTGTCGCGGATCGCATCCACGAAAGAGAGCTTGGAGCCGCCGTCGGTGGTCAGATCCTCGACCAGAAGCACCCTCTGGCCCTCGGTCATCGCCCCTTCGATCCGGGCGTTGCGGCCGTAACCCTTTGGTTTCTTGCGCACATAGGTCATCGGCAGGGCCAGCCGCTCGGCCACGAGGGCGGCGAAGGGAATCCCTGCAGTCTCGCCACCGGCGATGTTGTCGAAGGCCTCGAACCCGGCCTCGCGCATCACGGTGACGGCAAGGAAATCCATCAGCATCGAGCGGATGCGCGGATAGGAGATCAGCTTGCGGCAGTCGATATAGGTGGGCGAGGGCAGGCCGGAGGCCAGGGTGAAGGGCTCACGCGCGTTGAAATGCACCGCACCGATTTCAAGGAAGGCGCGGGCGGTCAGGCGGGCGATCTCTTCTTTCGGGGGGAAGCTTGCGGGGATCATGCGCGGTCCTTTGCGGTCTGGAGCCCGAGTTTTCGTCGAAAACTCGAAAGCGTCTGATTTTCGACGAAAATCAGCTTTCGACGTGCCAATGCACGGGGAAGCCGGGGTCGAACACGGTGACGGGGCCGGCTTCGGTCAGGACCTTGGCCGGGAAGATCTGCGCGGCCTCATGCTTCACCAGCCTTATGCGCGCCTCGTTGGCGGGCAGGCGGTAGAAGGCGGGGCCGTTGAGGCTGGCGAAGGCCTCCAGCCGGTTCAGCGCGCCCTCTTCCTCGAAGACATGGGCCAGCAGGGGCATGGTGTTGGTGGCGGTGAAGCACCCTGCGCAGCCGCAGGCATGTTCCTTCAGCGCATCGACATGCGGGGCGGAATCGGTGCCGAGGAAATAGCAGGCCTTGCCCGAGGTCGCGGCCCGGCGCAGCGCCAGCCGATGGTGTTCGCGCTTGGCGACCGGCAGGCAGTAGTAATGCGGCTTGATGCCACCGACGAGGATATGGTTGCGGTTGATGATCAGGTGGTGCGTGGTGATCGTGGCGCCCAGATTGGCACCGCCTTCGGCGGCATAGGCGGCACCCTCGGCCGTCGTGATATGCTCCATCACCACGCGCAGGTCCGGCAGGCGGCGGCGCAGCGGGTCCAGCACGCTTTCGATGAAAACCGCCTCGCGGTCGAAGATGTCGACCTGCGGGTCGGTCACTTCGCCATGGGTGCAGAGGGGCAGACCGATCTCGGCCATTTTCTCAAGCACCGGCATGACGTTATCGAGGTTTTTTACACCGGAGTGCGAATTGGTGGTGGCACCGGCAGGATAAAGTTTCACCGCCTTCACCAGGCCCGAAGCCGCGGCTGCTGCCACATCGGCCGGATCGGTGCCTTCGGTCAGGTAAATCGTCATCAGCGGCTCGAACGCCGCGCCATCGGGCAGCGCCGCAAGGATGCGGTCGCGATAGGCGGCGGCATCCCTGGCGGTCACCACGGGCGGCACCAGATTGGGCATGATGATCGCCCGGGCGAAATGGCGCGTCGTTTCGGGCAGGACACCCTTCAGCATTGCGCTGTCACGCAGATGCAGGTGCCAGTCATCGGGGCGACGGATTTCAATCCTGTTTTCCATACCCCGGCAGCTAATCGAAAGCGCCTGCCTTTGCCAGCCACTTCCGCTAGGATGGCCCAAGGACCGGCAACGGAGAGATGACATGGCAAATCACATGGGCGGCTGTCAGTGCGGCGCGGTGCGCTACCGGGTGGATGTATCGCTGGACAATCCGATCATCTGCAACTGCTCGCGCTGCTCGCGCATCGGGTCGGTTCTGGTCTTCGCTCCGGCGGCCGCCTTCACGCTGGAGACGCCAGAGGACGCAAGCACGGCATATCACTTCAACAAACACGTCGTTGAGCATCTTTTCTGCAAGACCTGCGGTGTCCAAAGCTATTCGCGCGGCAAGATGCCGGACGGCAGCGAAGCGGTTGCGATCAATGCCCGCTGCCTTGACGGGGTGGACGGCCACGCGCTGGCAGCGGGGGCACAGATGTTCGACGGAGCCTCGGCATGATGCGGGTTCTGTCGATCTCGGTCGGGTTCATCGCGGTGACCGCGTTTCCATCGTCGGCGCAACAGATCGACTGCGCCAACGCCATGACGCAAACCGCAATGAACCAATGCGCCTATGAGGACTGGCAGACCCAGGACGCCCTGCTGAATGCGGCCTATGCCGCCGCCATCGAGGCGCTGAAAGACTGGGATGCCGCCTTGCCCGCGGCCCAGCGGGGGGGCGTGGCGGCGCTGCGCGATGCACAGCGCGCCTGGATCACCTTCCGCGACAAGGCCTGTGAGGCGGAAGGCTATGCGATGAAGGGCGGCAGCGCCGAACCGCTGCTGGTCAATAGCTGCAAGGCGCGGCTGACCGAGGACCGGGCGGGTCAGCTTTGGCAGATGGTCGAGGTCAATGACCAGGATGGCGGCTGAGACGGGCCTCGCGCCGGGGCGCAGACTCAGTCCGGATCGGCGGTCAGTTCGGCCAGGCGGGACGCGAATTTCGGCGCTTTCATCCGGCGCGTGACTGACCGGCAGATCATCTTTTCCAGGTCTGGCCGCTTCTTCGCCGCCGCCTGCGCCAGGAGCGCCCGCAGATAGGGCGGATAGGCGCGGCGCGCGCGCCAGTGCCTTGCGAAACCCGCCTCTGTCAGGGTGCCGGCCATCGCATCCTCGACCAGCTTGTCAAGAATCTGGCAGCCGGCCAGTGCGCGCTCGGTCCCGGTGCCGGTGCTGCGGGCCCGGAGCTGCGTGACCCAAGGGGCGCGGAACAGGGCTGCATGCATCGCGTCGGGCGGGTTGAAGGGGTCATGCACCAGCCAGACCCGCGCGGCCCCTTCGGTCATGTCGGGCGCGTAGCCGTAGCGCGACCGGAAATCCAGCCGGCGTGCGGCCATGTGGCGGCGGTCCCAGCCCGCCATTTCGGGGTCGATCGTCGCCCGGGGGGCAATGGCAAGGACGCCACAGCCGGGGGCCGTCACCGAATAGGCGCAGGCGGCATAGCCGGCGGCCTGGGCGCCCATGAACAGCACCTTGTCGAAATCGTCGAAAAAGGCGTCATCGACCAGCCGGTCGAAATAGCCCCAGACCGCACGGTCGCGCCACCAGGTCTCGCCCTCGGCGATGATGGTCAGAAGCGACCAGCCGCGCGCCTTGCAGATGGCATAGGCGGCCGGCAGTTGATCCTCGCGCGCGCGGATGGTCTCGGCCCGCTCGAACGAAACCAGAAGCGTGGTGCGGTCCTCGGCGAAAAAGGCCCAGTGCTTGCGCCCCAGCCGTTCCAGATAGCCGTCGTCTTCGGCAATGGCGTCCATGGCCGACAGCCAGCCATCATCGCCATCCTGGGACGGGGTCGCAGCGCGGAGTTCGGATTCGCTCATGTTCTGGCAACCAGGGAAAGGGGCGGGTGGAGAGTGTGGATTGTCTGGTGTTTTGACGATTCCGCGCCGGATCGGCAAGCGTGCAGCGCGCCCGGACTCCGCGGTCGGCGGCAACACTCCGTTCGCGATCAGGCAACGGCGGGCGCGCGGCGCACGTCTTGCATGCGCGGAATACAGGTCTATCAACTAAGGGTTGAAATTTGTCTCGCGCCACCACGAAAAAAAGGCCGCGCCGGGTGGCGCGGCCTCTGTGCCGGACAGAATCGGGCAGGCTTCAGAAGAAGGCCTGCAGCCCCGTCACCGCGCGGCCAAGGATCAGCGCATGCACGTCATGGGTGCCTTCGTAGGTGTTCACCGTTTCAAGGTTCACCATGTGGCGGATCACCTGGAACTCTTCGGAAATCCCGTTGCCGCCATGCATGTCGCGGGCCCAGCGGGCGATGTCCAGCGCCTTGCCGCAGTTGTTGCGCTTGATGATGCTGATCATCTCGGGCGAGGCATTGGCCTCGTCCATCAGGCGGCCGACACGCAGGCAGGCCTGCAGGCCAAGCGAGGTTTCGGTCAGCATGTTGGCCAGCTTCAGCTGGAACAGCTGCGTCTGCGCCAGCGGCTTGTTGAACTGCTTGCGGTCCAGGCCATATTGCCGCGCGGCATGCAGGCAGAACTCGGCCGCCCCCATCACGCCCCAGGCGATGCCATAGCGCGCCCGGTTGAGACAGCCGAACGGGCCTTTCAGCCCTTCGACATTGGGCAGAAGGGCGTCTTCGCCCACTTCCACGTTCTCCAGAACGATCTCGCCGGTCACCGAAGCGCGGAGAGAGAGCTTGCCCCCGATCTTCGGTGCCGACAGACCTTTCGTGCCCTTGTCCAGCACGAAACCCTTGATCTTGCCGCCATGGGCCTCGGATTTGGCCCAGACCACGAAGACATCGGCGATCGGCGCATTGCTGATCCACATCTTGGACCCGTTCAGCACATAGCCATTGGCTGTCTTCTTCGCGGTGGTCTTCATCCCGGCAGGGTCTGACCCGGCATCTGGTTCGGTCAGGCCAAAGCAGCCGATCCATTCGCCGGTCGCCAGCTTCGGCAGGTATTTCTTGCGCTGCTCTTCCGTGCCGTAGGCATAGATCGGATACATCACCAGCGAGGATTGCACCGACATCATGCTGCGATAGCCCGAGTCGACCCGCTCCACTTCGCGCGCCACCAGGCCGTAGGCGACGTATGAGGCGCCAAGCCCGCCGTATTCCTCGGGTACCGTCACGCCCAGAAGGCCCATCTCGCCCATTTCGCGGAAGATCGCGGGATCGGTCGATTCCTCGCGATAGGCGGCGATGACGCGCGGCTGCAGCTTTTCCTGTGCGAACTGGCGCGCGGCGTCGCGCAGCATCCGCTCGTCCTCGGTCAGCTGCAGGTCCATGCGGAAGGGGTCCTCCCAGTCGAAACGCGACAGGTCGGGGGCGTCCTTGGCTTTCAGTTTCGGCTTGTCGGACATCGGGGCAATCCTTTGCGGCTGGATCGGGAATGGGAAACAAGAAGGGGATTGTCATTCTTCTTGCACGATTCGCCCCTTGGGACTATCGAAAGCTGATCCGCTATATATGAGCGTTTGGAATAGATGTTCCCCCGCCGTCACCTGCCTTCCCTCTCGGCGCTTCTGGCGCTCGAGGCCTTTGCCCGGCTTGGCACTGCTTCCGCGGCGGCCGAGGAACTGTCCCTGACCCAGGGCGCCATTTCCAAGCAGTTGCAGGGGCTTGAGGAACAGTTGGGGACCCCGCTCCTGATCCGGCAGGGCAAAAGGCTGCTGCTGACCCCGGCCGCACGCGATTTCGTCGCCGAGGCGCGCAAGGCCCTGAAGATCCTTTCCGATGCCTCGCTGAATCTGCGGGCCAATCCGCGGGGCGGCACGCTCAGCCTCGCCATCCTGCCCGCCTTCGGCATGCGCTGGCTGGCGCCGCGTCTGGCCAGTTTCGCCAGGGCGCATCCAGAGGTGACGGTGAACCTGTCGACCCGGCTGCGCCCCTTCGACTTTGCGGAAGCCCGGTTTGACGCCGCGATCCACTACGGCCGGCGGGACTGGCCGGGGGTGTCCTATCTCAAGCTGATGGACGAAGAGGTGCTGGCCGTCGCAGCCCCGGCGCTGCTGCCCCGGCCGCTGGAGAATGCCCGCGATATCCTTCACCATCCGCTGCTGCAGCTGGACAGCCGCAGCGGGGACTGGGCGCGCTGGCTGGCCCATCATGGCGCGGCCAATACCCGCCCGCCCGCGATGCTGTTCGACCAGTTCTCGACCATGGCGCAGGCGGCGGTGCACGGGCTGGGGCTGGCGCTGATGCCGCTCTTCCTGATCGAAGAGGATCTGGCGGCGGGGCGCCTCGTGCCGGTCTTCGGCGGCCCGGTGCCTGCGCTTGGCTCCTACCACCTGGTCTGGCCCTCCAGCCGGCCCGAACGCGCGGCGCTGACCTCGTTCCGCGACTGGCTCCTGCACACGCAGGGTCTGCCCGGCGCGGCGGCTGTTGCGTTGTCAGCGGATAACAGCGGAACCTGAGCGAGGAATTGCGTGTTGATATGGCATAACCGACGGGTCCGGGCTTAGGCTCCGGCCCTGCAAGACGCTGCCGCGCCAACGGGAATCGGCCCGGACGGGGCGGCTTCGCAAGACAAAGGACATGGAATGCGCAAGCTTCTGACCTGCACCACCGCCCTTTCCGTCGCACTGTCGTCGGCGCCGGTTCTTCCCGCCTATGCGCAGACATTGACCGAGGATGGCTCTGTCATCGGGCCGGACGGCGCGGTGCTGTGCACGGCCACCCCCGAAGCGCCCTGCGATCTGGAGACGATCACCCGCGCCCTGCGCGACGCCGAAGCCGCTGCCGCCCAGGCCGCTGCCGAGGCGGAAGCTTCCCGCGCCGCAGATGAAGCCGCTGCCGCGCAGGCCGCTGCCGAGGCGGAAGCCGCCCGCGCCGCTGATGAGGCGGCCAAGGCGCAGGCCGCTGCCGAGGAAGAAGCCGCCCGTGCCGCTGATGAAGCCGCCGCCGCGCAGGCCGCTGCCGAGGAGGAAGCCGCCCGCGCCGCTGATGAGGCGGCCAAAGCGCAGGCCGCTACCGAGGAAGAAGCCGCCCGCGCCGCCGATGACGCTGCCGCCGCGCAGGCCGCTGCCGAGGCGGAAGCCGCCCGCGCCGCTGATGAGGCGGCCAAAGCGCAAGCCGCGGCCGAGGCTGAAGCCGCCCGTGCGGCTGACGAAGCCGCCGCCGCGCAGGCTGCGGCCGAGGCTGAGGCCGCCCGCGCCGCCGATGACGCTGCGGCCGCGCAGGCTGCCGCCGAAGCCGAAGCCGCCCGCGCCGCTGACGAAGCCGCCGCTGCCCAGGCTGCGGCAGAAGCCGAAGCCGCCCGTGCCGCTGAGGAGGCGGCCAAAGCGCAGGCCGCTGCCGAGGCCGAAGCCGCCGGCCAGCCGGCCGAAGAAGCTGCCCCGGCCGAACCCGGCACCGAGGTGACCGAAGCGCCGGCAACGGCAGAGCCGGCAGAAGATGCCGCTGAAGGGCTGGCCAGAGCGCCGGAGGCCGAGGCCGAAGTGGCTCCGGTCGATGCGCCGGTTGTGTCGGAAGAGGCTGCCGCCTCGCTCGACAGCATACTTGCCGCCCCGACCGTGACCGAGGAACTGGTGCAGGAGGAAGAGACCGCCACCGCCGGGACGGATGAGGTGGCGGATCCCGCTCCGGCGCCGATCGCCGAAGCCGCAACCGCGGTCCTTTCCACCTCGGACTCGGCCCGCGGGGCCGAAGCGGGGACTGCCACCGAAACCGCGGATCCGGCCGCCGCCCCGGTTGCCGTGGTGTCCGAGGTCATCTCGGCCGACACCACGCGATCCTCGGATCAGGAGTTTGCCGCAGCCCCGGTCGCCGTCTCGGGCGGCAAGAAGTCCGGTCTCTCGGACCTCGAGAAGGTGGGGCTTGTCGCGCTTGGCGCGCTGGTCGTGGGTGCGGTGATCAACAACGGCAAGAAGGACGCCAAGACCGTCGTGTCGAATACCGGCGACCGGGTGGTGGTGGAGAACCCCGACGGCACCTATACGATCTACAAGGACGATGACGCGGTGCTGCGCCGTCCGGGCGTGCAGACCACGACCGAGACCTATCGTGACGGGTCTACCCGCACCGTGGTGCAGCGCGCCGACGGCACGCAGGTGGTGACGGTGCGCGATGCCTCGGGCCGGGTGCTGCGGCGGGCGACCTACGACCAGTACGGGGAGGAGCGGATCCTGATCGACGACCTCTATCCCGAAGAGCGCATCGACATCACCAAGCTGCCGAAGCCGAAACCGGACCGGGTGACGATCTCGACCTCTGACTCGGATGCGGGGCTGAAGGCCGAACTGGCGGCACTGGAAGCCGCCGATCTGGGCCGCAAGTTCAGCCTGCGCCAGATCCGCGAGATCCCGCAGGTCCGTGCCCTTGCCGCGACGATCGAGGTCGAAAACATCACCTTCGACACCGGATCTGCGGCGATCAAGGCGACCGAGGCCCGCAGGCTGGCCGATATTGGCCGGCTGATGCAGCAGCTTCTGGCGGCGAACCCGCGCGAGGTGTTCCTGATCGAGGGTCATACCGATGCCGTCGGTTCGGCCGCCTCGAACCTGTCGCTGTCGGACCGCCGGGCGGAATCGCTGGCTCTGGCGCTGACGGAGTATTTCGACATTCCGCCGGAAAACCTTGTGGTGCAGGGCTATGGCGAGTCCGAGCTGAAGGTGGAGTCGGCGGGTGACGAACGGGCGAACCGCCGCGTCGTCGTGCGGCTGGTGACGCCCCTGATGCGGACGGCAGACCTGCGCTGACCCGGCTGCGGCCATAGCGGCCGGCAGAAGGATCACCCGACCGAACAGGACCCCGCCCGGCGTGACCGGGCGGGGTCTTGCTTTTGAAACCGCGTGCCGTTTCCCATGGCGGCCGTGCCGCCGGCAGGGCATGATCGCGGCAGGAGGACGCAAGGCATGGCCGACGCGCTGCAATCTGCCCGACATGACCGGATCGCCGAGACAGCCCTCGACTGGCACCGCCAGGGCCGGGGGGCCGCGCTGGCGACCGTGGTCGAGACCTGGGGGTCGGCCCCGTGGCCGGCGGGCAGTCAACTGGCCATCTCCGGCGCGGGAGAGATTGCCGGCTCTGTCTCGGGCGGCTGCGTCGAGGGCGCCGTGGTGGCCGAGGCGCTGGAGGTGTTGCAGGATGGCCGGCCCCGCCTGCTGACCTACGGGGTCAGCGACGAGACCGCCTTTGCCGCAGGGCTGGCCTGCGGCGGCACCATCCGCGTGATGATAGAGCCGGTGGGGCAGGGGGCGTGCCGGCTGGACGAGGCGATGCTGGCCCGGCTGGTCGAGGCCCGCGCCGCCCGCCGCCCGCTGTCGCTGGAGGTGCGGCCGGCGGACTGGAGCCGCCGCCTGCTGGTCCCCGGAGAGGACGCCGCCGCCGATCTGCGGTTCCGCTCGGGCCGGTCCGGGATGGAAGAGGACGGCCGCTTTCTGGCGATCCACAACCCGCCGCCGCGGCTGATCGTGGTGGGTGCCGTGCAGATCGCCCAGGCGCTGCTGCCGATGGCGCGGATGGCAGGCCATGATCCGGTCCTGGTCGATCCGCGCGGGGCCTTCGCCTCGGCCGCCCGCTTTCCGGGCGAACGGATCGTCGAGGACTGGCCCGACGCGGCGCTGGCCGGGCTGGCGCCCGATGCCCGTACCGCAGTGGTGACGCTGACCCATGACCCCAAGCTGGACGATCCCGCGATCCGGGTCGCGCTGGCCTCGGACTGTTTCTATCTGGGTTGCCTTGGGTCCAGAAAGACCCATGCCGCGCGGGTCGAGCGGCTGCTGGCGGCGGGGTGCAGTCCCCTGGACATCGCGCGCATCCATGCGCCGGTCGGGCTGGACATCGGCGCCCGCACCCCGGCCGAGATTGCGGTCTCCATCGTGGCACAGCTGACCCAAGCACTTCGGCAGGGCTGACGCGGCAAACGAAAAGAGGGCCGCAACGGCCCCCGAATTTTCGACGGAAATTCGTGTCCCTTACTTCGGGCCGATCATCATCACCATCTGCCGGCCTTCCAGCTTGGGCATCGATTCCACCTTGCCGGCCTCGGCCACCTCGGCCGCCACGCGGTTCAGAAGCTCCAGCCCCAGTTCCTGGTGGGCCATCTCGCGGCCGCGGAAGCGCAGCGTGACCTTCACCTTGTCGCCTTCGCCAAGGAACTTCAGCACCGAGCGCATCTTGACGTCGTAATCATGGGTATCGGTCCCGGGACGGAACTTGATCTCCTTGATCTCGATGACCTTCTGCTTCTTGCGCGCCTCGGCCTCTTTCTTCTGGGTCTCGTATTTGAACTTGCCGAAGTCCATGATCTTGCAGACTGGCGGTTCGGCATTGGGCGAGATTTCGACCAGATCGAGACCGGCCTCTTCTGCCATGGCAAGGGCGCGGGCGGGCGTGACCACGCCGACATTCTCGCCATCGGCGCCGATCAGGCGGATTTCGGGGGCGCGGATGCGGTCGTTGATGCGCGGGCCGTTGTCGCGGCTGGGCGGCGGCGCATTGTGCGGGCGGCGGGCTATGGTGGTGTCCTTTCGGCTGTTGTCGGAAAACGCCCGCAATCTACGCGCAAGACGGGGGCGGTTCAACCCCGGTTCATCCCCGGCGCGCCTTGGGAAAATTGCGGCGGGCTGCGGCAAAATGGATGTCTCGGCAGGCCAAATCCTGACCTGACAAGGGGTTCTTCCGTAGTTACACTTTTCAAACCGGGCCAGCGATGGCATATGCCTTTGCATCCGGGACAGCCGGGCATGGGAGATTGTCATGAACAGAAACGTACTCATCGGCGCCATCGTGGTCCTTCTGGCCGCGGGTGGCTACTACCAGTTCAGCTACAAGCCGGCACAGGAAGCCGCCGCCGCTGCTGCCGCCGAAGCCAAGAAAGCTGAGGAAGCCGCCGCCGCCGCCGCCAAGGCCGCCGAGGAAGAAGCCGCTGCAGCCGCCAAGGCCGCCGAGGAAGAGGCCGCCGCTGCTGCCGCTGCCGCCACCGAAACCGCCGGTGATGCCGCTGCCGCGGCTGGCGATGCTGCGGGCGATGCCGCCGCTGCGGCCGGTGACGCGGCTGATGCGGCGGGCGACGCTGCTGCTGCTGCCGGCGATGCCGCTGGCGACGCTGCTGCCGCGGCCGGCGATGCCGCTGGCGATGCCGCCGCTGCCGTGGGCGATGCGGCCGGCGACGCTGCTGCTGCCGCCGGCGATGCCGCTGCCGCCGCTGGCGACGCTGCGGGCGATGCCGCCGCTGCGGCCGGTGACGCTGCCGATGCGGCGGGCGATGCTGCCGCCGCTGCCACCACTGCTGCGACCGACGCCGCCGCTGCCGCGCTGGACCCGGCGAACTTCAACGCCGATGCGGTTGCCGCGCTGATCGACGGTTCGTCGCTGGACGCCACCACCAAGGCGACGCTGAAAACCGCCGTCGAGGCCGCCAAGGCCAACCCGGCGCTGGTTGCCGACACCATCGCCCAGGTGAAAACCGCTCTGGGCATGTAAGCCTTGCGGCCCTTCCGGGCCGAAAAAAGGGGCCGCGGGATCCTTCCCGCGGCCCTTCTTCATTTCAGCCGGCCCTCGCTGTCGATCACCCGCAGCCCGTCCTGCCAGTGCCACAGCACCAGATTGCGCGCCCCCGGCGCCACGCCGCGCGCGTAGGAGGGGACGATCATCCCCACCCATCCCGCCGCGATCAGCCGCGCCGCCAGGGTCTGCCCGTCCGAGGCGCCCCTGTCCTGCATCTGCAGCCGCCAGTCGTCGGCGGCCAGAACCGCCGGATCGGGCCGGTCGGGGCCGGGCATCGTGGCGTCCAGCACCGGGCCAAGATCGGCCTCATAGGCGATCAGTGTCACCGGCTCGAACGGGCGGCCGGCCTGATTGGCCTCCTGCATCGCGCCTTCGGGCGTCAGCGCGGTGTAAAGCGCGGCGGTCCCCCTGGCGTTGAAGCGCCCGCCATGGCGGCGCGCGCCCTCGCCCGAAAGCGGCTGGCGCATCCACACAGGGTTCAGCGCCCGGTAAAGCGTGCCGGTAAAACGGTGGCCCGCATCCGTCAGGGGATCAGGCAAAGCCGCCCGCATCCACGGCGTCAAGGTAATCCATCACCGCCTCGGCATGCCCGTCCTGCACCAGCCGTGCCGCCGTCATCCCGCCAAAGCCGGGCAGGGGTTCCGAGCGATACCAGGCGTAAGCCACCAGCGAGGAGCCGAAGCGCGGGGTCAGCCGGTTCACCACCTCGACCAGTTCGCGCAGCCGGGTCTGGGTGCGGGCAGAGGACAGCCGCTCCTTGCGGGCGATGGCGTCGCGGCCAAGGCCGGCGGTGCGCGCGATCTCGTCCTGCGTGGTCAACAGTTCCTCGGCCAGCAGACGCGGCGAGAACAGCGACTTTTCGGTGAAGGCGGCGATGTTCATGGCGATACTCCACAAGACATGACGTGAATATACGTCACATCCTGTGCGATTTCAAGCGCATCCCGCAATGAGCCGGCCTAAGCCGCAGGTGCCGACCGCGCGGACGCGCATCCGCCGGGATCAGATCCCGTCGCCGACGAAGGCTTTCTCGACCACGAATTCCTTCGGGTCCGAATTGGCGCCTTCGCGCAGGCCGAACCCTTCAAGGATCGCCTTCACATCGACGTTGAAGGCCAGCGAGCCGCAGACCATGGCGCGGTCCTCTTCCGGGTTCATCTGCGGCAGACCCAGATCCGCGAAGACCTTGCCCGAGGAGAGGTTGTCCGTCACCCGGCCGCGATGGTGGAAGTCCTCGCGCGTGGTGGTGGGGTAGTAAAGCAGCTTGTCGCCGACCATCTCTCCGATCAGCGGGTCATCCTTCAGGCTTTCCACCAGCTGCCGGCCGTATTCCAGTTCGGATACCTCGCGGCAGGTGTGCATCATGATGACCTGATCGTATTTCTCATAGGTCTCGGGTTCGCGCATCAGGCTGGCAAAGGGCGCAAGGCCGGTGCCGGTGGCCAGGAACCAGATCCGCTTGCCAGGCAGCAGGGCGTCATGCACCAGCGTGCCCACGGGCTTGGGGCGCAGGATGATCTCGTCCCCAGGCTTCACATGCTGCAGCTTCGAGGTCAGCGGGCCGTCGGGCACCTTGATCGAGTAAAACTCCAGCTCGTCATCCCAGGCCGGCGAGGCGATGGAATAGGCCCGCAAGAGCGGCTTTCCGTTGTCGCCCAGAAGCCCGATCATCACAAACTCGCCCGAGCGGAAGCGCAGGGAGGCCGGGCGCGTGACCCGGAACGAGAAAAGCCGGTCGTTCCAATGCTTCACCGCAGTCACGGTCTGTGCATCGGGCAGATGCGGCTTGGCGGGGCGCCCGGTGGTGGCGGGATCGGCGGGGGCATTCATCGGGGCAAGCTCCGTCATGGCCATCGGCCCTTCCTAGACAAAAACCGCCGGCTGGCAAACCCGGTTTGCCTGCGGCAGATTTTCACGCGTGTTACAAGTATTCAGATGGCCGGTCCAGCCGCCTCAGGCCCGCAGCCGCGACTGGTAGTCATGCGCACGCCAGTCGGCCCGCGACTGCCATTGGTCCCAGGGCTGGCGGGCGGCGATTTCGTCGGGGATCTCGGCGCCGTCGAAACCGACCCGGCGGATCATGGCATACTGGTCGGCGATCACCGGACCAAGCGCCAGGATCTGGCCCCTGTAGCCCATCATGCGCAGCCGCCGCGCAACGGTGAACGCGCGGCCATCGCTGAAGGCAGGGAAGGCCACACGGATCAGGGTCAGCCGGTCCAGCCGGCCCTCCAGCGCGGTCGGGTCATCGGTGTTCGACAGATCGACGGCGGTATCCGCTGCCGTCAGCCCGGCCAGCGCGGGAATGGTGCGTTCCGGCGCGGGCGCAAAGCCCTGATCGGTGACGATGGTGGTCATGTCCGTCTCCTGTCTGGAGCGCAAATTCGTTGGGACGAACTTGCAGATGTCTTCGAAGGAATTTGCCCGCTCACGCCGCGTTCTCCTGCGTGCCGCGGACCGGCTTGCCGCCGACGAAGTGGATGCCGCATTCGGTTTTCGCCTGCCCCCGCCAGCGGCCCGAGCGCGGGTCCTCGCCGGGTTTCACCGGGCTGGTGCAGGGCGCGCAGCCGATCGAGGGGTAGCCCCTGGCGACCAGGGGGTGCCGGGGCAGGCGGTTGTTGACGATGTATTCCTCAAGATCCTCGCGGCCCCAATGGGCCAGAGGGTTCACCTTGATGCGGAAGTCCCCTTCGTTTTCAAAGAACTGCAGGGTCTCTCGGTCACTGTTCTGGAACCGTTTGCGGCCGGTGATCCAGCCGTCGAACTTGGTCAGCGCACGTTCCAGAGGCTCCACCTTGCGGATGTTGCAGCAGGAGTCGGTGTTGAACTGGTGCAGCGTGCCGTCGGGGTCCTGGAAGTTCACCCGCGCCGGATTGCCGCGAATGGTGCGCACATCGCAAAGGTTCAGGCTTTCGGCCAGGTCGCGCTGATACTCCAGCGTCTCCTGAAACAGCATCCGCGTGTCGACGAACAGCACCGGCGTTTCGGGCGCGATGACCGAGACCAGATGCAGGAGCACCACCGATTCCGCCCCGAAGGACGACACCAGCGCCACCCGGCCCAGATCGTCATCCTTCAGCGCATGTTCCAGCACGGCGGTGGCCGAGTGGTGCTTGTAGCGGCTGTTCAGCGCGTCCACACGCTCGGCCACCGGGCCGGCGTGAAGGCCGCCAAGGTCACGCGGCATCGCGGTCGGCCTCGGGATAGAGGGCGGCCTTGAAGGGGTCCATCCCGACCCGCTTGAACGCCTGCAGGAAGGTTTCCTCGACATTGTGGCGCAGACCCAGATAGGCGCGCAGGATCCGCTCGACCGCACCCGTCACCTGATCATAGGCAAAGCCGGGGCCGGTCTTGTCGCCGACCACGGTATCCTCGGT
Organism: uncultured Paracoccaceae bacterium; assembly: GCA_934500835.1. Lineage (GTDB taxonomy): Bacteria > Pseudomonadota > Alphaproteobacteria > Rhodobacterales > Rhodobacteraceae > Pseudogemmobacter. The sequence continues at coordinate 239,983 of CAKSTR010000002.1, forward strand.
GCCGTCGCCGCCAAGGGTGATCTGGTAATTCTCGACCCCGGCGCGATCCAGCCCCAGAATGCCGATATGGCCGACATGGTGGTGGCCGCAGGCATTGATGCAGCCCGAGATCTTGATCTTCAGCGGGCCGACCTCCTCCTCAAGCCCGACCTCGCGCAGCCGCAGGGCGATCTCCTGCGCCACGGGGATGGAACGGGCGGTGGCCAGCGCGCAATAGTCCATGCCGGGGCAGGCGATGATGTCCGAGGCAAGCCCGACATTGGCGGTGCCAAGCCCGGCCCGGGCCAGCGTGGCGTGCAGCGCCGGCAGGTCGGATTTGTGGACATGCGGCAGGATCACGTTCTGCTCGTGGCTGATCCGGATCTCGGAATGGCCATAGCGTTCCGACAGGTCCGCGATGACCCGCATCTGGTCGGATGTCGCATCGCCGGGCGTCAGGCCATGTGCCTTCAGGCTGACGGTGACAATGGCATAGCCATCCTCCCGATGCGCCGAAAGGTTGCGGTCGGCCCAGGCCCGGAACACCGGATCGGCCTTGTAGAAGGCGTCAAAGGCATCGACCGGCGCATTGCGGAAGGCAGGCGGGGCGAAGGCGGCGCGGATGTCGTCCAGCAGCACCTGATCGGCGCCGCCGAACAGCGGGCGCAACTCGGCAAAGCGCGCCTCGACCATGCGGGTGATCTCGTCGCGGCCGGTCTCGTGCAGGGTGATCTTGATCCGCGCCTTGAACTTGTTGTCGCGCCGTCCAAGGGTGTTGTAGACGCTGAGCACCGCCTCGACATAGGGCAGCAGATCCGCCACGGGCAGGAACTCGCGCACCACCATGCCGACCATCGGCGTGCGCCCAAGCCCGCCGCCGACCAGCACGGTGAAGCCCGGCTCTCCCGCCGCGTTGCGGGTCATCCGCAGGCCGATGTCATGGGCGCCGGTCACGGCGCGGTCGTTCGGTGCGCCGGTGATGGCGATCTTGAACTTGCGCGGCAGGAACTGGAACTCGGGGTGGTCGGAGGACCATTGTCGAAGCAATTCCGCATAGGGGCGGGGGTCTTCGATCTCATCCGCCGCTGCACCGGCGAAATGGTCCGCGGTGACGTTCCTCACGCAATTGCCCGAGGTCTGGATGGCATGCATCCCCACATCGGCCAGCGCCGACAGGATCGCCGGCACATCGGGCAGTTTCGGCCAGTTGAACTGGATGTTCTGCCGGGTGGTGAAGTGGCCATAGCCCTTGTCGAACGTGTCCGCGATCATCGCAAGCTGGCGCATCTGGCGCGGGTTGATCGTGCCGTAAGGGATGGCCACGCGCAGCATATAGGCATGCAGCTGCAGATAGAGCCCGTTCATCAGCCGCAGCGGGCGGAACTCTTCCTCGGTCAGGCTGCCGTCCAGACGGCGCGCCACCTGGCCCGAGAACTGATCGACCCGGGCGCGGACGAAGGCTTCGTCGAAGTCGGTATAGTCATACATTGCCGAAATCCGCCTGCTTGCCATGGGCATAGTTCGAAGGGCCGCGCGTGCGGAACGCCTCGCGGAAATGGGTGGGCTCGGGGCCGTTCGGCCCGGACTTCGCATCGGCCAGATAGGGGCCGACCACGATCAGCTTCTGGGCCGTCGCATGGATCAGCCGCAACTGGCCATGGGCCTCGTCCTCGATCAGCTCGGCCTCGTGGTGGAAGGGCGACCAGCGGTCATCGGCGGTCAGATAGACCACATCGCCTTCGCGCAGCCGGTTGGCGGTGATGACTTTCGGAGTGAAACGGCGGCTCATGCGCGGGCCTCTTTCAACTGGCTCAGGGCGGTGGCGGCCTTGCGGGGGGCAAGCCCGTAAAGCAGGATGGCGGGGCCGGCGGTCTCGGCCACGGCGGCGGGAAGGCTGGCAAGGCTGGCCGCGATGATGCGCTGATCGGCGCGGCTGACGTTCTCCACCACCGTCACCGGCGTCTCGGCGGCAGCGCCATGCATCATCAGCCGGCCCTGCAGGTAGCGGGCGGATTTCTTGCCCATGTAGATCGCGGCAACTTCGCCGGCCCGGGCAAGGGCGCGCCAGTCCTGTTCGGCGAAGCCTTCCATGACATGGCCGGTCAGGATGCGCAGCCCGGTGTTGCGGCCGCGCCTGGTCAGGCTTTGGCCGATCGCGGCGGCAGCCACGCTGGCCGTGGTCAGGCCGGGCAGGATGCGAAAGGCCAGACCGGCCTCTTCCAGCGCCGCGATCTCTTCGTCCAGCCGGGCAAAGACGCCGGTGTCGCCCCCCTTCAGCCGCACCACGCGGGCGCCGGACAGCGCAGCCCTGACCAGAATGGCATGGATGTCGCTCTGCGCGGTCGAGGGGCCAAAGCCCTCCTTGCCGACGTCGACCAGACGGGCCTGCGGCGGGGCCAGTTCCAGCACCTCCTCGCCGACAAGACGGTCATGGATCACCACCTCGGCCATCGACAGCGCGCGCGCGGCGCCCAGAGTCAGATGTTCGGCCGCGCCCGGGCCGGCGCCGACGAAAAGGACAGGATGCAGTTGCGGCATGGTTTCGGGTCCGACCGGGTTTCGCTTGCGCAGAATATAGAAGATTTTCCCATATTCGCGCCATATCCCCTTGCAGATAAGGACGCTTGTTCCGATACTGCCGCCGACCGGAACCGCAGTTCCGCCAATCGGGGGTTTTCAGGAATGGCTGCCGCACTGGACGATCTGGACCGGAAAATCCTGTCGGAATTGCAGAAGGATGCCGAACAGTCCCTGGACGAAATCGCCCGCCGGGTCGGCTCGTCGAAGACGCCGGTCTGGAACCGCATCCGCAAGATGAAGGATCTGGGCGTCATCACCCGCACGACCGCCATCCTCGACCCCGAGGCCCTGGGGCTGGAAGCCTGCTTCTTCGTCCTGATCCGCACCAGCGAGCATGAAGCCGACTGGCAGCGCAAATTCCTGAAAGCCTTGAAGGAACGCCCCGAGGTGATGGAGGCGCACCGGCTTGCCGGCGACATCGACTATATCCTGAAGGTGCGGGTGAAGAACGCCCGCGCCTATGACCAGTTCTATCAGGCGCTGATCTCGGAAGTGCGGATCTACAACGTCACCGCACTTCTCAGCATGGAAGAGATCAAGTCGACCACGACCCTGCCGTTGTAAGACCGGAAAGCCCCCGCGCGCCGCCTCCAGCCCAATGCTTTTTCTGAACCAATGGCGGAACCAACGGGTTGCCCGGAACAATTCCAGGCAGAGAACAGGGTCAAACCCAATACAAGTGAACTGAACTCAAGTTGAACCGCCACCTCGTTCCGTTGTGCGGAACGCGGTGTTCCTATTTTCTGTCTCCAAATATCCCGGGGGGACCGGGGGGCTGGCCCCCCGGCCGCCGTCAGCCTCAGCGCGCCACCATCAGCCGTTGCAGCCCGTGGAAATGGTAGACATCGCCATAGCGCGGCGGTTCGGTCAGGCGCAGCCCGGGGCAGCGCCGGAAGAGGAGGGGCAGGGCGATCTGCAACTCCAGCCGGGCCAGCGGCGCGCCGACGCAGAAGTGAAGACCGGCGCCAAAGCTGGTGATCGGCTGGGCGGGGCGGTCCGGCAGGAAGCGGTCGGGACAGTCCCACGGCCCCGGGTCCCGGTTGGCGGCGGCCAGCAGGAGGCCGACCTGATCGCCGCGGGCGAACCGCTGGCCCATCACCTCGACGTCCTCATAGGCCCAGCGGGTGAACATGTGCAGCGCGGGATCGTAGCGCAGGATTTCTTCCACCGTCGGCTCGATCTGATCGGGGTCCAGGGCCGAGGGCGGTGCCGAATGCTCCAGAAGCGCCTTCACGCCATTGCCGATGGTGTGAACGGTGGCCTCATGCCCCGCGTTCAGCAGCAGGATGCAGGTGGTGATCAACTCGTCGGTCGAAAGCCGCTCGCCCTCGGCTTCGGCGGCAATCAGATGGGTGATGAGGTCATCGGCCGGGCGGCTGCGGCGTTCTTCCACATATCCGCGCATGAAACCGACGAAGGCTTCGGTCGCCGCCGCCGCGCGGTCCTCGGTCTCGCGCGTGCGGCCGGCCATATACATGCCGACCATGGCATTGGACCAGCGCAGAAGGTCCGGCGCCATCTCTTCGGGCACGCCAAGAAGCCGGGCGATGATGCGGACGGGCAGCGGCTGCGCAAAGGCCTGCAACAGGTCGAAAGGGCCGTCCGGGAAGCCTGCGATCAGCTCTTCGCTCAGCGCGGCGATCTCGGGCGCCAGCGCGGCGATCCGGCGCGAGGTGAAGGCCCGCAGCACAAGGCCGCGCAACCGGGTGTGGCGGGGCGGCTCCAGCTCCAGCATGGAATGCGCCTCGACCGCGTAGAACGGCTTCAGGTGGTCGGGGATCGGCGAGGCCAGCTCGGCCGGCACCTCGCGGCCGAAGCGGCGGTCGCGGAAGATGGCGCTGACGGCGGCAAAGCTGCCGGTGCAGACAAGACCGTAGTCCTGCCAGTGAAAGAAGGGGCCGGCGGCGCGGGCGGTCTCGTAGAACGGATAGGGGTTCTGGACGAAGGCGGGGTCCGTGGGCGACTGGGAAAGCGTTTTCATCGGCGGGGTCCGAAGGGCAGGGGGATGATGCCTTGCGCGATCAGCACGCCAAGGCCGACGACGGCGGCAGCGATGGCCTGCGGCCAGTTCCAGGCCGCACCAAGGGCGAAAAGGATCAGCATGACATAGAAGGGGGCGGCATTGATGTGCAAGGCCGACAGCCCGATGCCAAGGCGTTCCACCGACATGATCCACATCACCTGGCTGACGCCAAGCGCGCCGACGCTGAAGATCAGCATGGAGCCATAGTCGCGCCAGCCCCAGGGAGCGAAGTCCGGGGCGATCCCGCCCGTCGCCCATTGCGCGCCGGCGGCGGCCAGCATGGTGACGGCAGCACCTGTCAGGGTGATGGCGGTGCGGCCCAGCGGGCTTTCCTTCGGGAAGGCGGTCACGGTCAGCCGCGACCCCAGGGCAAAGGAGATGACCGACCCAAAGCAAAGCACCACGCCGGTCAGCAGGTCTCCGCCGCCGTTCGCGCCGCCGCCGGGGTCCAGCGTCATCGCGCCGCCCGCCAGCGACAGAAGAAGCCCCAGCACCAGCGCCAGCGTCAGCTTGCGGCCGTCCAGCATAACCTCAAGCGCGATGCCCACCACCGGCAGCGTTGACGAGATCACCGCCGCCGTCACCGCGCCCCCCCGCGCCTGACCAAGGATCAGGAACCACGCGCCAAGGCCGATCAGGCTGCCGACCGCGATGCCTTTCAGCCAGTCGGCGCGGCGCAGCGGCGCAACGCCTTCGCGCAAAAGCCAGAACAGCGTCACCGCCGCCGCCGCCCAGACCATGCGGATTGCCGTCAGCTGGTCGCCCGGCATCAGCGGGATCAGCCGGTCGGCAGCAGGCAGGCCCGCCGCCCAGATCAGCATCGAGGCCATGCAGATCAGATTGGCCGTCAACAGGCTGCTTTGCGGGCGGGATGGGACAGAGGTTGCAGTCATCCTGCCTGCCTTGCACGCCACAGCGGAAGGGTCTGGCCCAAGGGCGACAGGTCAGGTCGCTGCCGCGATTGCCGTCCCCGGCTTCATCTTGGCCCAAATATCCCGCGGGGAGGTGCGGAGGGGCGCGAAGCCCCTCTGCCTGCCCGCCAAACGCGCCTCAGCCGGCCAGTGCCGCGACGATGGCGCCGAAATCGTTGGCCTTCAGGCTTGCGCCGCCGACCAGAGCGCCATCGACATCCCCGACCGCAAAGATCTCGACCGCGTTCGAAGGCTTCACCGAACCGCCATAGAGAAGCCGCATCCCCGCGGCCTCGGCCCCGAAGCGGGTGGAAAGCTCGCGGCGCAGAAAGCCGTGCACCTCGGCGATCTCGGCCAGCGTCGGGGTGCGGCCGGTGCCGATGGCCCAGATCGGCTCATAGGCGATCACGGTATTTGCGGCGCTGGCCCCATCGGGAACCGAGCCGGCAAGCTGCGCGCCCACCACCTGCAGGGTGGCGCCGCCATTCCGCTGCGCCTCGGTCTCGCCGACACAGATGATCGCGGTCAGCCCGGCGGCCCAGGCGGCTTCGGCCTTGGCGCGGACAAGAGCATCGCTTTCGCCATGATCGGCGCGGCGTTCGGAATGGCCAAGGATGACATAGCTCGCCCCGGCTTCGGCCAGCATCCCGGCCGAAATATCGCCGGTATGGGCGCCGGTCGTGCCGGTGTGGCAATCCTGCCCGCCAACTTTCAGCGCGCCGCCCCGGACATGCCAGGCCATCTGCGCGATCAGGGTGGCCGGCGGGCACAAGAGCATCTCGCAGCCGGGCGCGGGATGGGCCTTCAGAAGCGCGGTCACTTCCGACAGCGCCATCGGGCTGCCGTTCATCTTCCAGTTCCCTGCGGCGAGTCTGCGCATCTGCCCCTCCGTTCCTTGCAGCCCAAGCCCTATCGCAGCCCGGCCCCGTCAGGAAGGGGGCAGAGCGTGCATGAGGCGCGGCCGCAGCGGGCCGTCACGCCTGTGCGGGGCCGGCATCCTTGAAGCTGATCGATTCTCCGCAGCCGCAGGCCTCGGCCACATTCGGATTGCGGAAGACGAATTTCGATTCCAGCAGGCTGGTCTCATAGTCGATCTCGGTGCCGATCAGGAACATCTGCGCCATGGGCGCGATCAGCACCCTTGCGCCATCCTTCTCGACCACCTCATCCAGCGGATTGACCTCGGAGACATAGTCCATGGTGTATTCCATGCCCGCGCAGCCGCCTTTCTTGACGCCGATGCGCAGGCCCTGACGGCCATCGCGGGCCATCAGCCGGGCGATCTGTTTCGCCGCGACGGGGGTGATGCTGACTGCGGCCTTGCCGGGGATGCCGAACATGCTGGAATTCCTTTGTCCGCGATAAAGGTAATCCCGAAGGCCGGGGGTTTCAAGCCACCGGCGCCTTGGCCGCCCGCCGAGCCGCCGCCTCGGCCAGCCGGGCAGCAATACGGGCGCGGTTCTGCGCCAGGGCCTCGGGCGTCGGCTGCCAGTCTGCCTGCCATTCGGGCGGAATGCCGGCGATCAGATCCTGCGGTGCGTCGAAGCCGGGCGCGTAGCCGCGCGCGCGCATTTCGGCCACCAGCGCCACCTGCCGCGCAAGAAGCCAGCCAAGCCGCGGGTAGAAGAACCGCACATGGCCGGCACCCAGACGGTATTCCTCAGGGTTGCGCGGATCATCCGGGGTCTCGCCACGCGAAATGGCCGCGCGGACAAGGCCGAAGATCCGCGGCAACTCTCGGTATTCGGCAATCAGATGGGCAGGCGACAATTCATGCGGCGGAATGCAGTTGATGCGGGTCATCGCCGAAGCGCGGCTTACATGAAGCCCAGTTCCAGCCGGGCCTCGTCCGACATCATGTCCATGCCCCAGGGCGGGTCGAAGGTCATATGGACATCGACCTCTTTCACCCCGGCCAGCGGGCCGACGGCATCGGCAACCCAGCCCGGCATCTCTCCGGCGACAGGGCAGCCGGGGGCGGTCAGGGTCATGGTGATGTCGACTGCGTTTTCGGGGCTGATCTCGATCGTATAGACCAGACCCAGATCGTAGATGTTCACCGGGATCTCGGGGTCGAAGACGGTGCGACAGGCCTCGACCACCGTCTCATACAGCGGATGGTCGGTGCTGGAGGGCTTGATCAGGGGGGCTCCCTCGACGTGATCCTGCATGATGTCCGGTCCTGCGGCGGGATGTTGAGCGAATATATAAGGTTTGATCGCGGCAAGGTCCAGAGGCAGGGGCGCTGCCTGCCGCCGCCTTCTGCCGCAGGCCGGCCCGGCAAAAGGCCCCATGCTTTCATCCTGGCGCAGCTATCCCCGCCGGAGGCAGACCCCTCGCCGGTTGCGCGGAGCACGCAGAGGCGAGAGGACAGGCTCGCCCCCGCAGGTGCGGTCGTTCCTGGCGGAACGCTGGATCAGAACGGGATCTCGTCATCCATGTCGGAGGGCCGGCCGCCGCCTTGCCCGCCGCCGCCTTGCCCGCCGCCGCCCTGACCACCGCCATAGCCGCCCCGGCCGGAGCCGCCGCCCGCGGACGAGCCGCCGCCCTGGCTGCCGTAGTCATCGTAGCCGCCACGGTCGTCATAGCCGCCGCCCTGTCCGCCGCCGCCGCCTTCGCCGCGACCGCCAAGAAGCGTGAGGTTGCCCGAGTAGGGGCGCAGCACGATTTCGGTCGTGTAGCGGTCCTGCCCGGACTGGTCCTGCCATTTGCGGGTTTCCAGCGCGCCCTCGATATAGACGGTGCTGCCCTTGCGCAGATATTGCTCGGCGATCTTGCCAAGCGGTTCAGAGAAGATCGCGACCGAATGCCATTCGGTGCGCTCCTTGCGCTCGCCCGAGTTGCGGTCGCGCCAGGTTTCCGAGGTGGCGATGCGCAGGTTCACCACCTTGCCGCCATTCTGGAAGCTGCGCACTTCCGGGTCGCGGCCCAGATTGCCGATGAGGATCACCTTGTTGACCGAACCCGCCATGTCGCACCCCTTGTCCTGATTCCATCCTGGCCGGAAGCTTGGCCCCGGCATGGTTTACGGAATCTCTACCAGCGCCCCCCGGCCGCCGCAACCGACCGGAGCAAGCGGCAGCCGGGGGCGCGCGGCGTGCCGGATATGAAGGTGATCGGCGGCGATTTGCCGATGCGACGGGCAAGGCGGGGGGTGCCATCGGCAAATCCCCACTGGAATCCGCAGTCCAGCCCTTTATAGTGCGGCAATCAAAAGCCGACCCAAGGGGACAACGCTCTCTTGCGGGCCGGGTTCCCGATTGCCCTGTTGCTTGCCAAGGAAGACGCTGGTTGATGATGCGCCATCCGCTGATCCGCACAGTCCGCGCGCTTTGCCTTGGCGCGGCTGTATCGCTTGCCCTGCCGGTCGCTCCGGCCCTCGCGGAAGATGCGCTGCTCTTCCATGGCAAGAAGAACCGCTCGACGGTGTTCAAAAGCCAGTCCGCCCTTCTGGATGGCCGGCTGTCGGACCAGTATTCCGGATCGGTCAAGCTGACACCGGACTACAAGGCCGGCAAGGTCGCCGCCAAGTCGGGGTCGGAAGCCGTTCCGAAGTTCCGCGGCAATTACAAGGGCAAGTATCTTGAGGTTGCCAAGGCGGCCGCGAAGAAACATGGCATCCCCGAGGATCTGTTCCTGCGGCTGGTGCAGCGCGAAAGCGGCTGGAACCACATGGCGGTCAGCCACAAGGGGGCGACCGGCCTTGCACAGCTGATGCCCGGCACGGCAAAGAAGCTGGGCGTCGACATCAACGATCCGCATGAGAATCTGGACGGCGGCGCGCGCTACCTGAAGATGATGTATGACAAGTTCGGCAGCTGGAAGCTGGCGCTTGCCGCCTATAACGCCGGCCCCGGTGCCGTTGAAAAACACGGTGGTATCCCGCCTTATGCCGAGACCAAGGCCTATGTGAAGGCGATCCTCGGCTGAGGCAGAGGTCGCAGGGGGCGCTGCCCCCGTCCGCGATGCGGACTCCCCCGGGATATTTGGACCAAGATGAAAGCGGCTTGTCGGCCCCCTTCATTCTGGAGACAAATATCCCCGCCGGAGGCAGCAAGGCCGCGGCGGGGCGCTGTCGCCGGTGCTATTCCGCCGCCACCTTGATCACCGGCTCCATCCGCGCCAGCACCTCGGCCGAGAGGTGGCACTTGATCTGATGCCCCCCTTCCAGCGTCTGGACCGGCGGCATCTGGGTGTCGCACAGACCGCCGGGCACCTGCGCCTTCCAGCGGCAGCGGGTCTGGAACGGGCAGCCGGGCGGCGGGTTGACGGCCGAGGGGATCTCGCCGTCCAGCACGATGCGCTTCTTGGTCACATTCGGGTCGGCGATGGGAACGGCCGAGAGCAGCGCCTCGGTATAGGGGTGGTAGGGCGGGGCAAATACCTGATCTGTGGTGCCCATCTCGACCACATGGCCCAGATACATCACCATCACCCGGTCGCTGAGATAGCGCACGATCGACAGGTCGTGGCTGATGAACAGAAGCGTGGTGCGGTTCTCGCGCTGGATGTCCATCAGAAGATCGGTGACGGCGGCCTGCACCGACACATCCAGCGCCGAGACGGGTTCATCCGCGACCACGACCTTGGCGCCGCCGGCGAAGGCGCGGGCGATGCCGACACGCTGTTTCTGCCCGCCCGACAGCTGGCGCGGCATCCGCTCGGCGAAGGCGCGGGGCAGTTTCACAAGGTCCAGAAGCTCCAGCATGCGGCGCTCGCGGTCGGCGTCATCGGTGCCGACGCCGAAGATTTCCAGCGCGCGGATGATCTGGCGGCCCACCGACATCGAGGGGTTCAGGGTGTCGAAGGGGTTCTGGAACACCATCTGCACCTGGCTGATGGTGTCGGCACCGCGTTTCTGGATCGGCGTTGACTGGACGTTTTCATCAAAGAGCATGATCTGCCCGCCGGTCGCGGTCTCCAGCCCCATCAGCACCTTGGCAAAGGTGGATTTGCCGCAGCCGCTTTCGCCGACGATGGCAAGGGTTTCGCCCTCGCGTGCCTCGAAGGACAGGGTCTCGTTCGCCTTCACCACTTTCGAGGCGCCGCCGCCGAAGGCGCCGGTGGAGATGTTGTAGTACTTCTTCAGGTCCTCCATCTTCAGGACGACCTTGCCGACCGGCAGTTTCTCTTTCGAGATGCGCTTGGCGGGCGGGGCGTTCCAGTCGATCTCCTCCCATTTCAGGCAGCGCGAGGCGTGGCGGTCGCCGGGGACCGGGAACATCGGGATCTCGGCAGCGTCGCAGCGGCCCGCCTGGAAATAATCGCAGCGCGGGCCGAAGTTGCAGCCCTGCGGGCGTTCATGGGGCAGGGGGAAGTTGCCGGGGATAGAAATCAGCGGGCGGGCGTTCTTGTCGGCCCCCGGCAGCGGGATCGAACGGAAGAGGGCCTGGGTATAGGGGTGGCGCATCTCGGTGAAGACCTGCTCGACATTGCCGGTCTCGACCGCCTCGCCGGAATACATCACGCAGATGCGGTCGCATACATCGAGGACAAGGCCAAGGTTGTGCGAGATGAACAGCATCGAGGTGCCGTATTTTTCGCCCAAGGCCTTTACCAGATCGACGATCCCGGCCTCGACCGTCACATCCAGCGCGGTGGTCGGCTCATCCAGGATCAGAAGCGCGGGCTTCGACATCAGCGCCATGGCGATGACGATGCGCTGCTGCTGGCCGCCCGAGAGCTGGTGCGGGTAGGAGTTCAGGATGCGGTCCGGGTCGGGCAGGCGGACATCGGCGACGATCTGGCGGGCCAGCGCCCAGGCGTCAGCGCGGCTCATGCCTTCGTGCAGGATCGGAACCTCGGCCAGCTGGGCGCCGATCTTCATGGCGGGGTTCAGGCTGGCCATCGGCTCCTGATAGATCATCGCCATTTCGCTGCCGCGGATCTTCTGGAGTTCCTTTTCGGTCATCGTGGTCAGGTCGCGGCCTTTGAACTTGATCGATCCGGCGACGATACGGCCGTTCTTGCCAAGGTCGCGCATGACCGCCAGCGCCACGGTGGACTTGCCACAGCCGGATTCGCCGACCAGCCCCATCGCCTCGCCCGGCATGACCGAGCAGGAGAAATCCATCACGGCGGGGATTTCGCGGGCGCGGGTGAAGAAGGAGATGGAAAGATGCTCGATCTCGAGGATCGGTTTCGACGGGTCCCAGTCGGTGCTTTTGTCGGCCATGGGTTTGCTCCTTTGGCGTCGGAAAGGACCGGGGGCCAGCCCCCGGACCCCCGGGATATTTAGGGACAGAAAATGGATGCAGAGTTGGGCATCAGTCCTTGAGGCTTTCTTCGCGCAACCCGTCGGCGAGGAGGTTGAGGCCGAGGACGAGACTCATCAGCGCCATGGCGGGGACGACGGCGGGGTGGGGGAACATCGACAGGAGCCTGCGGCCGGCGTTGATGGTGGAGCCCCAGTCCGGGCTTTCGGGGCTGACGCCGAGGCCGAAGAAGCCCAGCGTGCCGAGCAGGATGGTGGTATAGCCGATGCGCAGGCAGAAATCGACGATCAGCGGGCCACGGGCATTGGGCAGGATTTCCCACAGCATGATGTACCATGAGCTTTCGCCGCGGGTCTGGCCGGCGGCGACATAGTCGCGGGCTTTGATGTCCATCACAAGGCCGCGGACGATGCGGAAGACGCCGGGCGAGTTCACGAAGACCACCGAGACGAAGACGTTCAGCATGTTGGGACTCATGCCCCAGACGCCGAGCGGGTCCAGGTTGAAGGCAAGGCCGGAATAGGCCCAGAGGCCCAGGATCAGCACGGCTCCGACATAGAGGTTGCGGCGCGGCGGGTTGGTCCGGTAGCGCGAGTTGAAGAGGATCGCGAAGAAGATCACCGGGAAGAGGAAGAGAACGGCGGCGAAATACATCGGGATGCCGGTCTGCACCATCTCGGGTGTGACCAGAAGGTAGAACAGCAGGATGACCGGGAAGGCGAGGACGAGGTTGGCAAGGAAGGACAGGAAGGTGTCCAGCTTGCCGCCGAAATAGCCGGCGGGCAGGCCAAGCGTCACGCCCACCATGAAGGCGAAAAGCGTGGCGGCCGGGGCGATGGCCAGCACGCTTTGTGCCCCCATCACCACACGGCTGAACACGTCGCGCGCCAGATGGTCGCCACCGAAGAGATACCAGGGGAAGGCGCCCTCGGCGGGGTTCTTCAAGACGGTGCCGGGGACGACGTTCTTCATGCCCGAGAACTGGCCCAGCGGGTCCTGCGTGATGATGATGCCGGCGAAAAGGGCGGTGAAAACCCAGAATAGCACGATCCCGAGGCCGACCATGCCGACGGGGCTGTCCATCAGCTTGCCGTAAAGGCCGAGCCTGCGCTTGAAGCGGATCGACAGGCCGAAGGTCACGATCAGCGCGATCCAGACCGGCCAGAACCGCAAGGTGGCATGGCCAAGGATGCCCTTCGACTGCGCGGGCAGCACGAAGCCCGCGATCCCGATCAGGAACACGCAAAGGAAGATCAGCCCGATCGCCACCTGGGCGGCAAGGTCAAGGCTGCCGCCGATGCCGCGACGGCGTGCAACCAGCACGGCACCCGAAGCGGGCAGGGCATCCGCCCCGGTGGCCCATCCGACCACCGAGACCAGGATGCGGGCGATCACCGCCACGACCAGAACCATGGCCGCGACATTGATCACCGGGACAAGGAAGGGACCAAGGGCGCCGGTCCAGCTGAGGTTTTCCATGGGTTCTTCCTCCTCAGGACAGGCGGATGCGGGGGTTCAGGAACACATAGCCGATGTCCGAGATGAGCTGCGTCACCAGCACCACGAAGACGGCCACGACCGAACAGGCCAGCAGAAGGTTGATGTCGTTGTTTCCGGCGGCCTGCACCAGCGTCCAGCCGAAGCCCTTGTAGTTGAAGAGGGTCTCCACGATGACGACCCCGTTCAGTAGCCAGGGAAACTGCAGCATGATCACGGTGAAGGGCGCGATCAGCGCGTTGCGGAGGGCGTGTTTCACCACCACCTCGCGGAACCCCACGCCCTTCAGCCGGGCGGTGCGGATGTATTGCTGGGTCATCACCTCGGTCATCGAGGCGCGGGTCATCCGGGCGATATAGCCGATGCCGTAAAGCGCGATGGTCAGGACCGGCAGGCCGAAGTTCCAGAACGTCAGCCCGTCCATCGCGCTGGTGGCGGTGCCCTGGAACAGGGTCTTGCCCTCGATCCAGCCCATCTCGGCCAACCAGGGCGAGATGCCGGCGGTGGCGCTGGCGAAAAGCGCGATGAAGATGACGCCCGACACATATTCGGGGGTGGCGGTGGTGGCGATGGCGAAGGTGGACAGCACCCGGTCGGTGCGCGATCCTTCCCGCATCCCCGACAGCACGCCAAGGATCAGCGCCGTGGGCACCATCACGATCATCACCCAGAGCATCAGCCATGAGGTATGGCCAAGGCTTCGGGCAAGGACTTCGGAGACCGGCTGCTTGAAAACGGTGGACCAGCCCCAGTTGCCCTGCAGCACGCCGCAATAGGTGGGGGGCTCTTGTCCGGCGGGCACGCGGTTCAGGCAGCGCCCGGTGGCCCTGCCGTCCGAGGCCGTCCCGGTCCAGCCGGGCAGCACGCCAAGCCATTCGCCATAGCGCACCAGCACCGGGCTGGAAAAACCATTGCCGGCCAGCCAGCTTTCAACCTGCTCATCGGTCATCCGGGCCGAAGCTTCTGACTTTGCAAGCTTTTCCAGGTTCGGGGTCAGGTTGGTCAGGTAAAAGACCACGAAGGTCAGCGCAAGGGCGGTGAGAAGCATCACGCCAAGACGGCGGAGAACGAAGAATAGCATGGCTCATCCTTCCCAATGGGCGGGGCAGGCGGGGGGGCGATGCCCCCCGGACGACGGCTGTGCGGAAGGAAGCCCCGCCCGCCAGTAAGGCGGGCGGGGGGGAAACCTCAGGCGGTCCAGTGCCACTTGTAGTGGTGATGCTCGAAGGTCGCATGCATGTCGACGCCGCCCAGCTTCGGATCGGCGTGCCGGAAGAGCGAGCGCCAGTAGGGCTGGATCAGCACGCCCTGCTCGCGCATGATCTCCTCAAGGCGCTTCATCACCTCGCGCCGCTTGTCGGCATCGGCGATGGCCAGCGCCTCACCCAGCTTGGTGTCGAACTCTTCGTTCGCAAAGGCGCTTTCGTTCCAGGCTTCGCCGGACTTGTAGGCCGCCGCCAGAACCTGCACGCCCAGCGGCCGCATGTTCCATTCCGTCGCGCTGAACGGATATTTCGTCCAGTCGTTCCAGAAGGTCGAGCCCGGCATGACGGTACGCTTGATGTTGATGCCGGCATCGCGGATCTGTGCGGCGACGGCGTCGCAGGTCGCGGCCTGCCAGTCGTCATCCAGCGAGATCAGCTCGAACTCGTAGTCAGCACGGCCGGCGGCCGCGATCGCAGCCTTGGCGCCGGCGGCGTCCACTGTCAGCGGCGGCAGTTCGGCATATTCCGGGTGGATCGGGCAGACGTGGTGGTTTTCGGCCACCTTGCCAAGGTTGGCGTAGCCAAGCTCCAGCACGATGGTGTTGTCCACCGCCAGCTGAAGCGCCTTGCGGACATTGACGTCCTTGAACTCTTCCGCCAGCTGGTTGAAGCGCACGGCCAGGGTTGCCGCCGTGGTCGCCTCGGTCTTGCTCCAGCCGAGACCGTCGAGCACTTCGATGAATTCGCCCTGCGACTGATAGGTTGCGTCGATCTCGCCCGAACCGGCCGCGGCCACCCAGGCCGAGGGATCGGAGCCGAGGTCGATGTATTCGATGCGGTCCAGATAGGGTCCGCCATAGACATCGGTGCCCCACCAGGGTTCGGCCCGCTTGACCAGAACACCCTTCACGCCGACGTCGAAGCTTTCGGGCATGTAGGGGCCGGTGCCGATCGGGTTCACCGTCGGGTCGCCGTTGTCATAGCTCTTGTGGACGATGGCGGCCGGATAGTCGGTGGCGCTGGCGATCAGCGCGATGTCGGGCTGGCTGAGCTTGATCTTCAGCGTCAGCGGGTCGACGATCTCGAAGGCCTCGGGGCGGGCGGTCTTGGTGGCCGGGTCCTGGATGCCGGCCATGCGGGCGGACATCGAGTTGCCCTCGACATTGCCATCGGCCCAGCGGGTGAAGTTGTTGGCCACGTCTTCGGCGGTGAAGTCATCGCCGTTCGACCATTTCACGCCCGGACGCACCTTCATGGTGTATTCGGTGGCGTCGTCGTTGGTTTCCCAGCTTTCCAGCAGCATGCCGCGAATCGAACCGTCGTTGTTGTACTCGACCAGATATTCCAGCCAGCCGCGGGTGAAGTTGGAGATCTGGCTCCAGTCTGCCGTGCGCGGATCCTTCAGGCCGCGGGTCTCCATGTTCATGCGGATCGTGCCGCCGGCTTGTGCCTCGGCCTTCGCGGCCGGAGCGGCAGCCAGGCCGATCATGCCATAGGCCGCGGCCGCAGACACGCCAAGCGCGGTGCTGCGCGCCAGGAATTCGCGCCGGCTCATGGTGCCGGCCTTGACTTCTTCGGCGTACATCAGCGCTGCGGGGTGCAGGCCGTTGATGGTGTCTTTCATTCGTCAGTCTCCCTGTCAGGTCTTCCGGTTGCGGTCGTGGCCGCCGTTTCGGCGCGGGGGCATGGTGGTATGCATTCCGTTACGCAAACTGCGCAGCTGGGCCGGTCTGGAGCCGAACCTGCCTGTCCCCGATGACGCTATTTGCGCATGGTTTCCGTCATGCCGTCAATGTCAGACAAAGACCCCTCGAAGCACGATTGCGACATGACTGGTTATTGGGCGACCAATATGTGTCGCTTTTGACCATCAGGTCAACGGGATACCACAGGATACTGCGGAATGCGACACCGCGCGCCATCGCGGGGCGATTTGCGAAAGCGGCCAGCGGTCGATTTACGCGGGCACAGACTCAGTTTGGGGGCACAGACTCAGGGCGCGCGGCGGAAAGCCGTGGGCGATTTGCCGGTCAGATGCTGGAAGGCGCGGGTGAAATAGGCCGCCGAGTTGAAGCCCAGGTCCGCAGCGATCCGCCCGACAGGCGTCCGCGTCTCGGCCAGAAGCCTGCGGGCCTCGAAGATTCGCCGGTCCTGCAAAAGGGCACTGGCGGGGCGGCCGCAGGCGGCATTGCAGCAGCGCGTCAGATGGGTCGGGGTGACGCCAAGGGCGGCGGCGAAATCCGCCACCCCCATGCCGGAACGGAAATCCCGCTCCAGGAGCGCGGTATAGCGCGCCACCAGCCGCCGCGTGGCATCGGGCTTCGGGGTATCGGCTTCGGCCTTCTTGGCCTGCCGCTCCATCCAGACGCCGATCAGGCCAAGATAGTGCCGGGTCGCCCGTTCGTGCGCCGGGGTGTCGGCGTCCATCTCGCGCTGGACGCTGTCGAGAAGGACATTCAGCTCCTGCTGGGCATGCACCTCGCGGATGCGCAGGTGCAGGGGCTGTTTCGGCAAGGTCACGTCGCAGTCGCGGCCGAAGAAGACCGCAGTGCCGAACACCGAAGGGCTGGCCTCGAATCCATGCATTACGCCGGCCGGAATGAAGATCGCGTTATGCGCGGTATAGCCGCGGGTCAGCCCGGCAAGGGTGATCCGGCCCTGTCCCTTGGTGAACCACAGCAGGCAGGGTTCGGACAGCGAGCGCATCGCCTCGACCCGCCAGCGGCCGGCGGCGGCAAGGCGGGGAATTGCGATCAACCGCAAGTTGGAAACGGAAGAGGTGTTCTGCATTTCAGGCTTCAATCCGGGTCTGGGCCGAGACAGAGGTTAGCCAGCCAGGCCCGGACAGAGAAAGCAAAAAGCGCATCCTGCGGCAAAGTTATCCACAGGGTCGGCGGAAAGCTGTGCATAAGCCTGTGAATGCTTTGCGCGGGGCGCCCGGCGCGGCCCTTTCAGCCCGGCACGACCGGCCTCCAGCCCGCCATCCGCGACCGGAACCAGGTCCGCTGTCGCTTGGCATATTGCCGGCTGGCCAGCTTTGCGGCCGCGACGGCCTCTGGCAAAGCCAGCTTGCCTTGCAGATGGGCCACCAGTTCCGGCGCGCCGATCGCGCGGGACGAGGGGCGGGCGGGGTCCCAGAACGCCAGTTCGGCCCGCGCCTCCTCCAGCGCACCCGCCGCCATCATGGCATCGAAGCGCCGGTCGATTCGGTCGTTCAGCCAGTCGACACCGGGGCGGAGCACCAGCGCCTCGGTCCGCGCCGGCGGCAGGGCAGGGGCCCCGGTTGCGGCCTGCCACTCGGCCAGCCCCCGCCCGGTGGCACGCAGCACCTCCCAGGCGCGCTGCACCCGGGCGGGATTCGCAAGATCGGTGCGCGCCGCAGTGGCGGCATCCAGCGCGGCAACCATCGCCGGAAAATCGGCCGCGCGAAGGGCATCCGCCTCGGCCCGCACGGCTGCAGGAATGGCGGGCACCTCGGCCAGCCCCTCGACCAGCGCCATGAAGTAAAGCCCGGTGCCGCCGACGATCGTCACGGGCCGGTCCAGAAGCGGCACCACCGCCCGCAGCCAGTGCCCGGCCGACCAGGCCTCGTCGCGCCCGACATGCCCGTAAAGCGCGTGGGGCAGCGCCGCCTCCTCGGCGGCCGAGGGCCGGGCGGTCAGGAGCCGCCAGCTGGCATAGACCTGCAAGGCATCGGCATTGACGATCACACGGCCGTCACGCGCCGCCAGCTCCATCGCCAGCGCCGACTTGCCGCTTGCCGTCGGCCCGGCGATCAGCACCGGCGCCTCGCGCGAAATCGAAGAAAGCAGCCCGGCTTTCATCTGTCCCCAAATATCCCGGGGGTCGGGGGGCTGGCCCCCGGCCCTGCCGAAGTCACAGGTTGAACCTGCCGCCATTTTCCGACATTTTGCGCACCAGTCCAAGCACACATCCACATCCGGGGTTTCCCATGTCAAAAACCGCCGCCACGGGCGTCAAATACAGCCGCGTCATGCTCAAGATCTCGGGCGAGGCGCTGATGGGCGACCAGGGCTATGGCCTGCATCCGCCCACCGTGGCCCGCATCGCGGCCGAGGTGAAATCGGTGCAGGAGATGGGCGTCGAGGTCTGCATGGTGATCGGCGGCGGCAACATCTTCCGCGGCCTTGCCGGCTCGGCGCAGGGGATGGAGCGGACAACCGCCGATTACATGGGGATGCTGGCGACGGTGATGAACGCGCTGGCCATGCAATCGGCGCTGGAGCAGATCGGCGTCTTCACCCGCGTCATCAGCGCCATTCCGATGGATCAGGTCTGCGAACCCTACATCCGCCGCCGCGCCGTGCGGCACCTTGAAAAGAAGCGCGTCTGCATCTTTGCCGCCGGCACCGGCAACCCCTATTTCACCACCGACACCGCCGCCACGCTCCGCGCCAGCGAGATGGGCTGCGAGGCGGTGTTCAAGGGCACCAAGGTGGACGGCGTCTATGACAAGGACCCCAAGAAACATGCCGATGCCAAGCGCTACGATGTCGTCAGCTACGACGAGACGCTGGAGAAGCACCTTGGCGTGATGGATGCCACCGCGATTGCGCTTGCCCGCGACAACCGCCTGCCGATCATCGTCTTCAGCCTGGACGAGCCGGGCGGGTTCAAGGGCATACTGGCGGGGCAGGGCACCTATACCCGCGTGCAGGACTGACGCGCGCGGCGCCGGAGTTTTCAAAAACTCCGGCCCGGAGCCTTTGAAGGCTCCGGTGCGGTTTCTTCAAAGAAACCGCCTGCGCAGGACCTGCACGCCCGCTGCGGCATCTGCCGGGTCCTTTCGCAGAGTTTGATTTTCCGCCCGTCCCCGCTAAAAGGACCGGCAAAGACCGATAAGGGAAGACCCCGATGTCCGATGATTTCGAACTCGACACCGACGACCTGAACCGCCGCATGGAAGGCGCCATCGCCGCGCTGCGCACCGAATTCGCCTCGCTCCGCACCGGGCGGGCCTCGGGCTCGATGCTGGAGCCGATCCAGGTCGAGGCCTACGGCCAGATGACGCCGATCAACCAGCTGGGCACCGTCAACGTGCCCGAACCGCGCATGGTCACGATCAACGTCTGGGACAAGGGCATGGTCGGCAAGGTCGAAAAGGCGATCCGGGAGTCCGGTCTGGGCATCAACCCGCAGCTGAACGGCACCATCATCATGCTGCCGATCCCCGAGCTGAACGAACAGCGCCGGAAAGAGCTGACCAAGGTCGCCGCCCAATATGCCGAACATGCCAAGGTCGCCGTGCGCAACCTGCGCCGCGACGGCATGGACCAGATCAAGAAGGCCAGGGCCAAGTCCCTGTCCGAGGACGACGCGAAGTTCTGGGAGGACGAGGTTCAGGAACTGACCGACAAGTACATCAAGCTGGTCGATCAGACGCTTGAGGGCAAGCAGCACGAGATCATGCAGGTCTAGGCAGCAGCCGTGATGTTCCGCTCCCCGCCCAAGCCCGAGGCCCGCCCGGCAAACCATGTCGCCATCATCATGGATGGCAATGGCCGTTGGGCGACCCAGAAGGGCTGGCCCCGGCTGGTCGGCCACCGCAAGGGCGCCGAGCGGGTGAAAGAGATCGTCCGCGCGGCGCCCGACATCGGCATCGAATGGCTGACGCTTTACGCCTTCTCGACCGAGAACTGGAAACGCTCGACCGAGGAGGTGCTGGGGCTGATGGCGATCTTCGACCGCTACATCCAGCGCGAGGCCGAGGCGATGGCGGCCGAAGGCGTGCGGATGCGCTTCATCGGCGACCGGTCGCGCCTTGACCCCAAGCTGCAGCGGCTGATGTCCGGGATCGAGGCCAAGACCGCGCATCTGAGCCGGCTGAACCTGACGGTCGCCATCAACTATGGCGGCCGCGACGAGGTGCTGCGCGCAGCCCGCGCGCTGGCCCGCGAAGTGGCCGAGGGGCGTTTCGACCCCGCCGCGCTGACCGAGGCCGCCTTTGCCGCCCGGCTGGACACCGGCGGGCTGCCCGACCCCGATCTGGTGATCCGCACGAGCGGAGAGACGCGGACCTCGAATTTCCTGCCCTGGCAGGCGGCCTATTCCGAATATGAATTCACCGAGACGCTCTGGCCCGATTTCTCGCCCGCCGAACTGAGCGCGATCCTGACCCGCTTTGGCAACCGCGATCGCCGCTTCGGGGGCGTGAAGGCATGACCGGCACCCCGCCACAAGGTGCGGCATCGGCGCGGTGGAACGACCTTGGTCCGCGCATCCTGTCGGGCGTCATCCTTCTGGCGATCGGGGCGGCGGCGATCTGGGCCGGCGGGGCGGTCTTTGCGGCTTTGGCGGTGATCTGTTCGGGGCTGATGATGTGGGAGCTGGCGCGGATGACGCGCGGGCAGGGCTATGACGCCTCGATCCTGCTGGGTCTGCTGACGGCGGCGGTGCTGGCGCTGAACCTCTTCGTGCCGCAGCCCTTCGTGCTGCCGCTTCTTCTCTTGCCGGTGCTGATCGGGGTGATGGCCCCACGCCGCGATGTGGTGGTCTTTGCGCTGTACACGCTGGTGATCCTGGCGACCGGCTGGGCGCTGGTCGCGCTGCGCGAGGTGGCGGGGCTGGTGCCGGTTCTGTGGCTTCTGGCCGTGGTCGTGATGTCCGACGTTGCCGGCTATTTCGCCGGCCGGGTTCTGGGCGGGCCGAAGTTCTGGCCGAAGGTCAGCCCGAAAAAGACCTGGAGCGGCACAGTCGCCGGCTGGCTGGGGACGGCGCTGGTCGGGCTTGGCTTCTGGGCGGCGGATCTGGGGACGGCGGCGCTGATCTGGGTCTCGCCCCTGGTGGCCTTTGCCGGGCAGATGGGCGACATCGCGGAAAGCGCCATCAAGCGGCGGGCGGGGGTCAAGGATTCCTCGGCGCTGATCCCGGGTCATGGCGGGCTGATGGACCGCTTCGATGCCCTGGCCTTTGCGGCAATCCTTGCCGCGCTGCTGCTGCCCGTGCTGCGGCTTTTCCAGGTGGGCTGACCTTCATGCGCCGCATCTCGATCTTCGGGGCGACCGGTTCGGTCGGCGAACAGACCGTCGAGCTGATCCTGCGGGCGGGCGGGCCGTCGGCCTACCGCACCGTCGCCCTGACCGGCGGGCGCAACATCGCGCGGCTGGCAGAGCAGGCGCGGGCCCTGCAGGCCGGGATCGCGGTTTGTGCCGACCCCTCGGACCTGCCCGCGCTGCGCGAGGCCCTTGCCGGCACCGACACCGAAACAGCCGCCGGCCCGCAGGCGATTGCCGAGGCCGCCGACCGCCCCGCCGATTGGGTGATGAGCGCCATCGTCGGTGCCGCCGGCCTTGTCCCCGGCCTGCGGGCGCTGTCGCATGGCAGCACGCTGGCGCTGGCCAACAAGGAATCGCTGGTCACCGCCGGTCCCTTGCTGATGTCCACCGCCGCCGCCCATGGCGCGCGCGTCCTGCCGGTGGATTCAGAGCATTCCGCCATCTTCCAGGCCCTGATCGGCGAGGATCTGGCGACGGTCGACCGCATCATCCTGACCGCCAGCGGCGGCGCGCTGCGCGACTGGCCGGTCGAGGCTTTGGCGGCGGCGCGGGTGCAGGACGCATTGGCGCATCCGAACTGGGCGATGGGGCAAAGGATCACCATCGATTCCGCCAGCATGTTCAACAAGGCGCTGGAAGTCATCGAGACGCGTGAATATTTCGGCATCGACCCCGACCGGATCGAGGTGATCATCCACCCCGAATCCATCATTCATTCCATGGTCGGCTTTCAGGACGGCGCGATCATGGCGCATCTGGGCAGCCCCGACATGCGCCACCCCATCGGCTATGCGCTGAACTGGCCGCAGCGGGCACCGCTGCCGGTGGCACCGCTGGACCTTGCGCAGCTGTCCTCGCTGACCTTCCGCGCCCCCGATCTGGCCCGCTACCCCGCGCTGCGCCTCTGCCGCGAGGTGATGCGGCAGCGCGGGCTGGCCGGGGCCGCCTTCAACGCCGCGAAGGAAATCGCGCTGGACGGTTTCCTTGCGGGCCGCATCGGCTTCATGGACATGGCGCGGGTGGTCGAGGCGGCGCTGGATCGTCTTTCGGCCCGCGACGGCCTTGGAAATGACGCGATGGGGCTTGAGGATGTGCTGGCCATGGACCATCTGGCGAGGGTAACGGCCACCGAGGCCATGAGCAGGACAGGACAGACCGCATGACGACCGACCTCATCGCCGCCTTCGGCGGCTCGGCCTGGGCCGTCATCTGGGCCGCGTTCTTCTTCATCCTCTCGCTTTCGGTCATCGTCGCGGTCCATGAATACGGCCATTACATCGTCGGCCGCTGGACCGGCATCCATGCCGAGGTGTTCTCGGTCGGCTTCGGCAAGCCGCTGGTCAGCCGCGTGGACAAGCGCGGCACCCGCTGGCAGATCGCCGCCATCCCCTTCGGCGGCTATGTGAAATTCCTGGGCGACGCCGATGCCTCATCGGTGCGCGCGGCCGACACACCCGGTCTTTCGGCCGACGAGCGGCGGCATACCATGGCCGGCGCGCCCCTCTGGGCACGGGCGCTGACCGTGGCTGCAGGGCCGGTCGCGAACTTCATCCTGACCTTCGTGGTTCTGGTGGCGATGGGGCTGATCCTCGGCATCGCCGACGGCCAGCCGCAGGTGCAAAAGCCGCGTGCGCTGCCCTGGACGGGCGAGATGCTGCACGAGGGCGATACCGTTCTGGCGCTGAACGGCACCCCCGTCACCAGCTACGGCGACATCATGACCGCTGCGAACGAGACGCTGGACCGCACGCCCTCGGTCGAATGGACGGTCGAACGGGACGGCAAGACCGTGACCTTCACCGGCCCGCATCCGGGGGTGGCGGTGGTGGAGTCGGTCCAGCCGAAATCGGCGGCCGTGGATGCCGGGCTGCAAAAGGGCGACGTGATCACCCGCGCCGGCGGGCAGGACATCGACACCTTCATGCAACTGCGCGAGATCGTGACCGGCTCGGAAGGCAAGCCGGTGCCGCTGACGGTCTGGCGCGACGGCACGTCGACCGAGATGACCCTGACGCCGCGCCAGCGCGACATCCCGCAGGCGGACGGAAGCTTCAAGACCGAATGGCTGATGGGCATCGATCAGGGCATGGTCTTCGAGCCGGGCACCCGTCCGGCGGGTCTGGGCGAGTCGCTCGAGGGCGCCCTGTCCGGGATGTGGCGTATCACCGAAGGCACTCTTTCCGGCCTCAAGCACATGATCACCGGCCGGATCTCGACCTGCAACATGTCGGGCGTGATCGGCATGGCGGATGCGCTTGGCGATGCCGCCAAGGCGGGGCCGGAGACCTTCTTCAGCCTTTTCGCGATGATCTCTTTCGGCATCGGCCTTCTGAACCTGTTTCCCATCCCGGTGCTGGACGGCGGCCATCTGGTGTTCCACGCCTATGAGGCGGTGACGCGCCGGCCGCCCTCGGACCGGGCGCTGCGGGTGATGATGTCGGTGGGGCTGACGCTGCTTCTGGGGCTGATGGCCTTCGCGCTGTTGCAGGATGTGACCTGCGTCTGATGGGGCGTCTGATGTGTCGGATGGACAATATTGCCCATCCTCCTGCCTTCGGGCAGCCATAGTCCCGCCCCAATCCGTTGCTAGACCGCGCCCAACGACCAACGGAGCCTGTCATGCAACTCGTCCAACGCACCTTTCCCGGCGTCAGCCTCATGGTGAATCTGAACATCGACCGGCTGTTCAGCATCGGCGCCGTCATCCTTGGCCTGCTGGCCGGCGCCTTCCTCGGTCACGCCTTCACCGGGTACTGAGCAGGGGTTCCCCGCAGGGCGCCGGTGCCGGTCTTCCGGCTGCCGCAAGCACCCTGACCGCATGTCCGGAATACCATATCTGGCAAAGTTATCCACAGCGACCGCAGCCTTTTGACAAGGCCCTGCTTTCCAGCTATCCCCTGCCTTGGACGTCCAGAATGCAAGGGGCTTGGCGATGGCAGACACTTCCGGCAGGACCATGCGTCCCTCAAACCGGGCACGTCTTCTTGCCGCAGCGGTTTTTCTTGGTGCTGCAAGCGCTTCGGCTCCGTTCCTGACGCCGGCCTTTGCGCAGATGTTTTCCTTCTCCTCGGTCAAGGTCGAAGGCAACAGCCGCGTCGATACCGCCACCGTCCTGTCCTATGCCGGAATCGCCCGTGGCGGTGAGGTCTCTGCCGGCGATCTGAACGACGCCTATCAGCGGCTGTCCCGCTCGGGCCTGTTCGAGACGGTGGAGCTTGTTCCCCAAGGCTCGACGCTGGTGATCAAGGTCACCGAATTTCCCTTCATCAACCTCATCAACTTCGAGGGCAACAAGATCCTCAAGGATGAGGAACTGGCCAAGGCGATCACCTCGCAGTCGCGCAAGGCGTTCTCACCCGCGACCGCCGAGGCCGATGCCGCCGCCATCGCCGAGATCTACCGCGTCCGCGGCCGGCTGGCCGCCACCGTCACCCCCAAGGTGATCCGCCGCGACGGCAACCGTGTCGATCTGGTCTTCGAGATCGCCGAAGGCAAGGTGGTCGAGATCGAGCGGCTGTCCTTCGTTGGCAACCGCGCCTTCTCGGACCGCCGTCTGCGGCAGGTGCTGGAGACCAAGCAGGCGGGCTTCCTGCGCGCCATCATCCAGCGCGACAGTTTCGTAGCCGAACGGCTGGAAGTCGACAAGCAGATGCTGACCGACTTCTACCGCTCGCGCGGCTACATCGACTTCCAGGTGACGGATGCGACCGCCGAAACCTCCCGCGAACGCGATGCCAGCTTTGTCACCTTCACCGTGCATGAAGGTCTGCCCTACACGATCGGCAAGGTGTCGACCGTGTCCGAGATTGAAGGCGTCGACGCGGCCGAGTTCATCGCCGTGCAGAAAATCCGCACCGGCCAGACCTTCAACCCGGCCGTGATCGAGAACAACATCGCCCGGATGGAAAACCTTGCCCTGAAGAAGGGGCTGAACTTCGTCCGCATCGACCCGCGCATCACCCGCAATGACCGCGGGCAGGCGGTGGACATCGAATTCGCCATCGTGAAGGGCGAGCGGGTCTTCGTCGAGCGGATCGACATCGAGGGCAACGCCACCACGCTGGACCAGGTGGTGCGCCGCCAGTTCCGCACGGTGGAAGGCGACCCCTTCAACCCGCGCGAAATCCGCCAGTCCGCCGAACGCATTCGCGCGCTTGGCTTCTTCGGCGATGCGCAGGTCAATGCGCAGCAAGGCTCCAGCCCCGATCAGGTGGTGGTCAACGTCGATGTCGAGGAGCAGCCGACCGGCTCTCTGGGCTTCGGCCTCAGCTATTCGGTATCCAGCGGCACCGGCTTCAACATCAACTTCTCCGAGACCAACTTCCTTGGCCGCGGACAGGCCCTGTCGCTGAGCGTCTCCAACACCTCGGACACGCAGAATTCGTCGTTCTCCTTCACCGAACCCTCGGTGATGGGGCGTGACCTGTCGTTCAATGTGAACGGCTACTATCGCACCTCGGACAATGACAACGCGCTTTACAACACGCGCGCGATCGGCTTCGGCTTCGGCATCGGCTTCCCGGTCGGCGAACAGTCGCGGCTGGACCTGACCTATCGGCTGTCCGAGGACAAGCTTTTCGACTACGACCTCGACGAAACCACCGGCCTTCCGGGCGCGAATTCCTCGCCGATCATCCGGCGCGAAGAGCAGGCTGGCAAGGATGGTGCGCTGATCACCAGCGCCATCGGCTATCGCTATCAGTATGACAACCGCATCACCGGCCTCAGCCCGACCAACAGCTTCCTGTTCCGCTTCGGACAAGAGGTCGGGGGCCTTGGCGGCGATACCAAGTTCCTGTCGACCACGGCGCTTGCGGTGGCCGAGACCAAGGTGATGAGCGAGGAAGTCACCCTGCGCGCCATCTTCGAGGGCGGCTATATCCATGGCCTGTCCGGCCAGACCACGCGAGTCACGGATCGCTTCTTCGGCAATGGCAAGATTCGCGGCTTTGAATCGAACGGCATCGGCCCGCGTGACGGCGGCACCGATGGCTATCGCGATGCCCTTGGCGGCAACGCCTTTGCCGTGGCGCGCTTCGAGGCCGACTTCCCGCTTGGCCTGCCGGAAGAATACGGCATCACCGGCGGTGCCTTCCTTGATGTGGGTTCGGTCTGGAGCCTGGACGATGTTCAGGGCCTTGATGTAGGCGACGGGCGCGGTGGCGTCGTCGATGACGGCTTCAACCCCCGCGTCGCCGTCGGCCTGTCGCTCATGTGGAACACGCCGATGGGACCCTTGCGCTTCAACTTCTCCAAGGCGCTGGTCAAGGAAGACTATGACAAGGAACAGAGTTTCGACCTTACCATCTCGACCAAGTTCTAGGCCGGTCCGGTGGCTGCAGGCGGCGCTGCTGACCGTGGCGCTTGCCTTGCCCGGGCAGGGCGTGCTCGCGCAGGAAGCAGTACCTCCGGTCGCCGCCACGCCCATTGTCGTCACGCTGGACGCCGAACGTTTCTTTCGTGAAAGCGCCTGGGGTCAGGAGGTCATCCGCCGCTTCGAGACCGAGCGCGAGGCGCTTGGCGCCGAGAACCGCCGCATCGAAGAGGCGCTGCAGAAGGAAGAGCAGGACCTGACCACCCGCCGCGCCACCATGCCGCCGGCCGAGTTCAGCCACCTTGCCGCAGATTTCGACACCCGGGTCGAAGGCATCCGCGCCGCGCAGGATGCCAAGAGCCAAGCGCTGATCGCCAGCCGCGAAACCCAGCAACGCGCCTTCTTCAACGCCGCCCGCCCGGTGCTTGAGGCCATGCTGCAGGAAATCGGCGCTTCGGCCATCCTTGCTGCGGGGGCCGTTCTGGTTGCCGCCGACGAGACCGACATCACGCCGACAGCCATCCTCTGGATGGACCGCGCCCATCCCGATGCGCCCTCGGACGAAAGTCTGACGCCCGAAGCCCCGCCTGAGCCCTGAAGGCCGGCGGCAAGGCTGCCCTTGGAACTTGTTTCCAGCGCAGCGAGTTGCTAGCAGAAGAGAAGGCCGACCCCGGTCGCGCCAATGACAGCCGAGGCCGCCTGACGTGCGGCACAGGAGACATGCCCGTGGATGCAACCGCCCCGACCACCGCCGATCTTGACCTCATCCAGCGGATCATTCCCCACCGCTACCCGTTCCTGCTGATCGACAAGGTCAAGGACATCGTGGTGCCCGAATCCTGCGTCGGCGTGAAATGCATCACCTATAACGAGCCGCAGTTCACCGGCCATTTCCCCGGCATGCCGATCTTTCCGGGCGTCATGATCATCGAGGCGATGGCCCAGACCTCGGGCGTGCTGGTCGGCCTGTCGATGGATCTGGTCGACAAGAACGCCAAGGTGTTCTTCATGGGCGTGGACGGGGTGAAATTCCGCCGCAAGGTCGTGCCCGGCGACGTGCTTGAGCTACATGTCCGCGCGCTGCGCGGCGGCGGCAAGGTCTGGAAGTTCGAGGGCCGCGCCATGGTGGATGGAGAACTGGCCTGCGAGGCCACCTTCTCGGCCATGTTCGACCTCTCCCGGGCCTGACCGATGGGAATCCACGGCACCGCCGTCATCCACCCTTCGGCCTTCGTCGAGGAAGGCGCCACCATCGGCGAGGACAGCTACATCGGCCCCTTCGCCGTCATCGGCCCCGAAGTGACCCTTGGCGCCCGCGTCACGGTGAAATCTCATGCCGTCATCACCGGCTGGACCGAGATCGGCGATGAATGCACGATCTGGCCCTTCGCCTGTGTGGGTGAGGTGCCTCAGGATTTGAAGTTCAAGGGCGAGAAGACCCGCCTCCGGGTCGGCGCCCGCACCCGCATCCGCGAAGGTGCGACGCTGAACACCGGCACGGAAGGCGGCGGCGGCATCACGGTGGTGGGGGAGGACTGCCTGATCATGACCGGCGCCCATGTCGGCCATGACGCGCAGGTCGGCAACCGGGTCATCCTTG
Organism: uncultured Paracoccaceae bacterium; assembly: GCA_934500835.1. Taxonomy (GTDB): domain Bacteria; phylum Pseudomonadota; class Alphaproteobacteria; order Rhodobacterales; family Rhodobacteraceae; genus Pseudogemmobacter. The sequence continues at coordinate 268,323 of CAKSTR010000002.1, forward strand.
TGAACAACGTCGCCATCGCGGGCCATGTGCATCTGGGCGATGACGTGATCGTCGGCGGGCTTTCTGGCATCCATCAGTTCGTCCGCGTCGGCCACGGGGCCATCATCGGTGCCGTCACCATGGTGACCAATGACGTGATCCCCTACGGTCTTGTGCAGGCCCCGAGGGGAGAGCTGGACGGGCTGAACCTTGTCGGGCTGAAACGGCGCGGCACCGACCGGGCCGGAATCACCCAGCTGCGCGCCGCCTATCAGATGCTGGCCCAGGGCGAGGGCACCTTTCACGAACGCGCCGCCCGGCTGAACGAGGATTTCGACAGCCCGCTGGTGCGCGAGATCGCCGATTTCATCCTTGAGAAAAGCGACCGCAGCTTCCTGACGCCGAAGGGCCCGAAATGACGCTGGCGATCATCGCGGGCGCCGGCGCGCTGCCGGCGGCGCTGGTCGCAGCCCTGCCGGAACGGCCCTTCATCGCCGCCCTGGACGGCTTCCCGCCCGAGGGGCTTGCCCCCGATCTGACCTTTCGGATCGAGCGGCTCTTTCCCTTCTTCGCCGCCCTGCACGACGCGGGTATCCGGCGGATCGCCTTTGCAGGTGCGGTGCGCCGCCCCCGGCTTGATCCAGCACTTTTCGATACCCAGACCGCGCAGATCGTGCCCCGGCTGATGCAAAGTCTGGCGCAGGGCGATGACGCAACCCTGCGCGAAGTGATCGCGCTGTTCGAGGAAGAGGGGTTCGAGATCATCGGTGCGGCCGGGATCGCCCCGGCACTGGTCCCGCCCGAGGGCCTTTACGCCGGCGCGCTGACCCCGCGCGACCAGCTGGACGCCACCCGCGCCGCCGCGATCACCGAGGCCCTGGGCCGGGTCGATGTCGGGCAGGGCTGCGTGGTGGCGCAAGGCATCTGCCTTGCGGCCGAAACCATCGCCGGAACGGATGCCATGCTGGAGCAGGTCGCAGCATTGCCCCAGGCGCTGCGCCCGGTGGTTCAGGCGGGCAGGGGGCTTCTCTACAAGGCGCCTAAGCCGCTGCAGGACCGCCGCATCGACCTGCCCGCCGTTGGCCCCGCCACGGTCGAGGCGGTGGCGAAGGCCGGTCTTGGCGGCATCGCATGGGAGGCGGGCGGCGTCCTGACGCTGGATCTTCCCGGAATGCAGGCGGCGGCGGCGGCGCATGGCCTTTTCCTCTGGGCGCGCGGGTCGGGCCGGGGATGACCGATTTTTCTGCGAAAAATCGTGCTCCTGCCCAGCCGTCGCTTCCCCTGTGACAGCGCCGCTCCAGTTCTTCCTGATCGCGGGAGAGCCTTCCGGCGACCGCCTCGGTGCGGCGCTGATGGCCGGGCTGAAGGTCCTGGCGCCGGGATGCCGGTTCTCGGGCATCGGCGGGCCGGCGATGCAGGCCGAGGGGCTGGACAGCCTTTTCCCGATGGAAGAGCTGTCCATCATGGGGCTGGTCGAAGTGCTGCCGAAGTATTTCCACCTCAAGCGCCGCATCCGCGAGGCCGCGGATGCCGTGTTGCAGGACCGGCCGGCGGCGCTGATCACGATCGACAGCCCGGATTTCTGCCTGCGCGTGGCGGCGCTGGTCAAGGCGGCCGACGTCGCACAGCGCACCATCCACTATGTTGCCCCCTCGGTCTGGGCCTGGCGTCCGGGGCGGGCCGCGAAGATGGCGCGCCACATCGACCATGTGCTTGCGCTTCTGCCCTTCGAGCCGCCTTACATGACCGCCGCCGGGATGACCTGCGATTTCGTCGGGCATCCGGTGGTGTCCGAACCCGTCGCCAGCGATGCGCAGGCGCAGGCCTTCCGCGCGGCCCATGGCATCGCGGTTGATGCGCCGCTGGTGGTTGCGCTGCCCGGATCGCGCCGTGGCGAGATCGCCCGGCTGGTCCCCCCCATTGGCGAGACGCTGGCGCAGGTGGCACGAGAGGTGCCCGGACTGCGCGTGGTGCTGCCGACGCCGGGCCATCTGGCCGCATCGCTGCACGAGGCGACCTCGGGCTGGGCGGCGCCCCCGGTGATCCTGCCGGCCCCCGATCTTCTGCAGCGCACCGCCGCCTTCGCCGCCGCCGATGCAGCCCTTGCGGCCTCGGGCACCGTCTCGCTGGAACTGGCGGCGCAGGGTTGCCCGATGGTGATCGCCTATGACATGGCGCCGATGACCCTGTGGCTGATGCGCCGGATGGCGCGGATCGATACGGTGACGCTGGTCAATCTGGTGTCAGACACCCGAACCGTGCCCGAATTCATCGGCCCCGACTGCCGGGCTGCGAAAATCGCTCCCGCGCTGACGGCGCTGTTGCAGCACGGCCCCGGTCGGCAGGCCGAAGCCATGGCCCTGACCATGCAGCGCCTTGGCCGCGGGGGCGAGCCTCCGGGCTTGCGCGCCGCGGCCTCGGTCGTGGCGCATCTGGGGGCGCATCTGGAGTGAGGGCCGCCGGCGGGGATATCTCTGCCCTGAAAGACGCCCCTCTTTCAGAATGAAAATATCCCGGGGGGGTCCGGGGGGCTGGCCCCCCGGCACGCGGAAACCCCGAGGCGAGAGGCCTTTTTCAGTAGCCGCGCCAGATCCAGCCGCCGCCGAACACCCGCGGCCCGCCGCCGGCTTCGTGGAAGACGCAGGCCTGACCGGGGCTGATGCCGTCCTCGGCTTCGAACAGGGTCACTTCGGCGGTGGTGGCCGACAGGGGGCGCACCAGCGCCGGGCGCGGCGCGCGGGTCGAGCGGACGCGGACCTCCAGCTCCCATTCGGGGCGGCTGTCGAAAGGCGCGTCGCCAAGCCAGTTGATCTCGCGCACCGGAACCTGCCGGGTCGACAGCGCCTCTTTCGGGCCAACGATCACCCGGCGGGTTTCGGCCTCCAGCTTCACCACATAAAGCGGCTCTCCCAGACCGCCGATGCCAAGGCCCTTGCGCTGGCCGATGGTGTAATGGATCACGCCGCGGTGCTGCGCCAGCACGCGGCCCTCCATATCGACGATCTCGCCCGGATCGGCCGCACCCGGCCGCAGCTTCTCGATCACGCTTGCATAGTTGCCGTTGGGCACGAAGCAGATGTCCTGGCTGTCGGGCTTGTCGGCCACCGGCAGCCCGTATTGCGCAGCCAGCGCCCGGGTTTCAGCCTTTGACGCCAGATGCCCCAGCGGGAAGCGCAGGTAGTCCAGCTGCTCTTGCGTGGTCGAGAACAGGAAATAGCTCTGATCGCGGGCGGGGTCCGCGGCGCGGTGCAACTCGGCGCCGGTGTGGCCCATCTTGCGCTGGATATAGTGCCCGGTCGCCATGCAATCGGCGTCCAGATCCTTCGCCGTTGCCAAGAGATCCTTGAACTTCACCCGTTCATTGCAGCGGATGCAGGGCACCGGGGTGGCGCCCGCCAGATAGGCATCGGCGAATTCCTCGATCACCGCCTCGCGGAAGGTGTTTTCGTAGTCGAGGACGTAATGCGGAAAGCCCATCGCCTCGGCCACGCGGCGGGCATCATGGATGTCTCGGCCCGCGCAGCAGGCGCCCTTCTTGGCCAGGGCCGCGCCATGATCGTAAAGCTGCAGCGTCACGCCGACCACGTCATAGCCCTGATCCTTCAGCACCGCCGCCACCACCGAGGAATCGACGCCGCCCGACATCGCCACCACCACTCGGGTGTCGGCGGGCGCCTTGGGCAGACCAAGAGAGTTCAGGGGCAGATCGCGGGGCATGATACGGGTCCGGTGGGGGGCTGCCTGCGCGTCAGCGCAAACGGGCAGGTGTTGCGCCGCAATATAGGAAAATGCAGAGCACTCTCAACCCCCGAGACCTGCAACGCTTCAGCATTGCTTAAGCCCGATGCGCCAGATTGCCCCGACAGAAGAAACGGACGGGGTGATGCCCATGTATCTCAAGCGCGTCGACGGGCCGCGTCAGGTTACCTTGCCGGACGGGTCGATCCTGACCCGCGCCGATCTGCCGCCAGCCGATACCTGTCGCTGGGTGGCCAGCAGAAAGGCCACTGTTGTCAATGCGGTGATCCATGGTTTGCTGACCGAAGACGAAGCGCTGGAACGCTATTCCCTGTCCGGGGAAGAATTCGATCTCTGGCGCCGGGCCGTCGAAAAACACGGGGTAAAGGGGCTGAAGGTCACGGCCATCCAGAAATACAGACAACTTTAAGTTGTTTCCTCTTTCTGCCTGGGCATAGTAACCCGGTATTAACCATTGGTTGCGAGTGTCGTTAACGAAAAACGTCCCCGGCCCCTGCAGACCAAGCGGAGTTCCCCATGCGCATCCTTCTTGTGGAAGACGACCCGACCACCTCGCGCAGCATCGAACTGATGCTGACCCACGCGAATCTGAACGTCTTCTGCACGGACATGGGCGAAGACGGCATCGATCTTGCCAAGCTTTACGATTACGACCTGATCCTTCTGGACCTCAACCTGCCCGACATTTCAGGGCATGAGGTGCTGCGCCAGCTGCGGCTGGCGCGGGTGGAAACGCCGATCCTGATCCTGTCCGGCTCGGACGATACCGAATCCAAGCTGAAGGGCTTTGGTTTTGGCGCGGATGACTACATGACGAAGCCTTTCCATCGCGAAGAACTGGTCGCCCGCATCCATGCCATCATCCGGCGCTCGAAGGGCCACAGCCAGTCGATGATCCGCACCGGCAAGGTGAATGTGAACCTTGACGCCAAGACGGTCGAGGCCGAGGGCAAGTCCGTCCACCTGACCGGCAAGGAATACCAGATGCTGGAGCTGCTGTCGCTGCGCAAGGGAACGACGCTGACCAAGGAGATGTTCCTCAACCACCTCTATGGTGGCATGGATGAACCTGAACTGAAGATCATCGACGTCTTCATCTGCAAGCTGCGCAAGAAACTGGCCGAGGCGACGGGGGGCGAAAGCTATATCGAAACCGTCTGGGGCCGCGGCTATGTGCTGCGCGATCCGGTCGCCGAAACCTCTCCGCCGCACCGGCTGGTTGCCAGCGCCTGATCCGTGCCGGGCCTGATGCGCGCCCGATCCGTGCCGGGCCCGATCCGCGCCAGATGTGTCGGCCCGGCTTTACCTTGACCCGCGCGCCGCCTAACCTTCGCGCCGTGCGGACAGGGGTGTGAGATGGCCGAAAAGCCGGTGGATCAGTTGACCGAAACAGAGGCAGCCGCCGAACTGGCTGCCTTGTCCTTGCGCCTGGGTGCCGCCAATACCGCCTATCACACCGAAGACGCGCCCGAGATTTCGGATGCCGAATATGACGCGCTGAAACGGCGCAATGCGGCGATCGAGGCGGCCTTTCCCGCGCTGAAACGCGCCGACAGCCCCTCGGACCGGGTCGGGGCGGCGGTGGCCGACGGATTCGGCAAGGTCGCCCATGCGGTGCGGATGCTGAGCCTTGAGAACGCCTTCGAGGAGGACGACATTGCAGGTTTCGTCGACCGGGTGCGCAAATACCTGAACAGTGCCGGGCCGCTTCTTTTCACCGCCGAACCAAAGATCGACGGCCTGTCTCTTTCGCTGCGCTATGAGGATGGCCGGCTGGTCCAGGCCGCCACCCGCGGCGATGGCGAGGTGGGCGAGGATGTCACCGCCAATGCCCGCACCATTGCCGAAATCCCGCAGGTCGTGGCGGATGCCCCGCAGGTGATGGAGATCCGCGGCGAGGTCTATATGAGCCACGCCGATTTCGCCGCGCTGAACGCGCGGCAGGCCGAAGCGGGGGCCAAGACCTTTGCCAATCCGCGCAATGCCGCCGCCGGCAGCCTGCGCCAGCTGGACCCGACCATCACCGCCGCGCGTCCGCTGCGCTTTTTCGCCTATTCCTGGGGGCAACTCTCCGCCCCGCTTGCCGCAACGCAGTCCGCGGCGATCGCTCGCCTTGCCGCAATGGGGTTCCAGACCAACCCGCTGACCGCGCTGTGCGACGGGCCCGCGGCCATGCTGGCCCGCTACCGGCTGATCGAAAGCCAGCGCGCGACGCTGGGCTATGACATCGACGGCGTGGTCTACAAGGTGGACGATCTGGCGTTGCAGGGCAGGTTGGGCTTCCGCTCCTCCACCCCCCGCTGGGCGATTGCGCATAAATTCCCGGCGCAGCTGGCCTGGACAAGGCTTGAGGCCATCGACATCCAGGTCGGCCGTACCGGCGCCCTGTCGCCGGTGGCCCGGCTGACCCCGGTGACGGTGGGGGGCGTGGTCGTGTCGAACGCCACGCTGCACAACGAGGATTACATTGCCGGCCGCGACAGCGCCGGCCAGCCGATCCGCGACGGCAAGGATATCCGCATCGGCGACTGGGTGCAGGTCTACCGCGCCGGCGACGTGATTCCCAAGGTCGCCGATGTCGATCTGACCCGCCGGCCCGCCGATGCGCTGCCCTACATCTTCCCCGAAATCTGCCCCGACTGCGGCAGCCCCGCCATCCGCGAGCCCGGCGATTCCGTCCGCCGCTGCACCGGCGGGTTGATCTGCCCGGCGCAGGCGGTCGAGAAGCTGAAACATTTCGTCTCCCGTGCCGCCTTCGACATCGAGGGGCTGGGGGCGAAGCAGGTGGAGTTCTTCTACTACCTCGGCCGCATCTCGCGCCCCGCCGACATCTTCACGCTGGAGGAACGCGACGGCAGCGAAGGGGCGCTGGTTGCCGATCCGCAGGCGCGGCTGGCCGGGCCGGATGGCGCGCCCGCGCCCTGGGGCGATTTGCACGAAAGGCTGGCCGAGATGCTGCGCGCCGCCGCCGTGCCGGTGGAGGAGGGCAATCCCGCCCATCTGGCCGCGGCCCTGCGCCATCTGGCGGCGGTGCCGCTGGCGCGGGTCAAGGGCTGGGGCGAAAGGTCCGCCGCCAAGCTTTTCGCCGCCATCGAGGAACGCCGCAGCATCGCCTTCGAGCGGTTCCTCTTCGCCCTCGGCATCCGCCATCTGGGCGAGGTGGCGGCGAAGGACCTGGCCCGGCACTACCGCGACTGGCCAGCGCTGGCCGCCGCCATCGACGCCGCCGGCCCCGCCGCGCTGCGCCATCTGCAGGCCGACGAGGCCGAGGCCGCCGAACGCGCCGCCGCCGCCGAGGAGGGCCGCCGCGCCCGGGTGAAGGAGGCGCGCGACAAGGTGTGGGACGCCTTCCCGCCGCCGCCGGTGTCCCGGACCGCCTGGCAGGAGATGCTGTCGATCGAGGGGCTGGGGTCCGTCCTCGCCTCCGCCGTCGTCACCACGCTGGCGCCGGGCGGGCACGAACGGCAGGCGGTGGACGACCTGGCAGACCGGCTGCGCGAGATCGTGCCGCCCGCCGCCCGCGCCGCCGCCAGCCCGGTGGCCGGGCTGACCGTGGTCTTTACCGGCACGCTGGAGAAGATGACCCGGGCCGAGGCCAAGGCCCGGGCCGAGGCGCTTGGCGCCAAGGTCGCCGGCTCGGTTTCGGCCAAGACCGACCTGCTGGTCGCCGGTCCCGGTGCCGGCTCGAAGGCGAAGGAGGCCGAGAAGCTGGGCATCCGCATGATCGACGAAGACGCCTGGCTGGCGCTGATCGGCGGATGAGCCGGCCCGAGATCCTTTTCCCGCTCTTCGCCGCCCTTGAGACGCTTGAGGGCGTCGGCCCCAAGACGGCCCGCGCCTTCGAGGCGCTGGATGTCACCCGGCCGAAGGATCTGCTGTTCCAACTGCCCTATGCCGGGGTGGACCGGCGCCGGCGCGACACGGTGCAGGGGGCGGCCTTCCCGACCACGGTCACGGTTGAGGTGGAGATCGGCGCGCACAGCCCGCCGCGGCGCAAGGGCGGTCCCTACCGGATCGCGGTGCGCGATGCGCTTTTGGACTGGTCGGTGGTCTTCTTCCACGCGAAGGGCGACTATCTGGAGCGGCTCTTGCCGCCGGGCCAGCGCCGCGTGCTGTCGGGCAAGGTGGAAACCTTCGACGGCATTGCCCAGATGGTCCACCCCGACCACATCCTTCTGCCGCATGAGGCGGGCACGCTTCCGGCCTATGAGCCGGTCTATCCGCTGACCGCCGGCATCACGCAGAAACTGGCGCAGAAGGCGGCGCAGTCGGCGCTGGCCCGCGCGCCGGACCTTGCCGAATGGATCGACCCCGGCCTGAAGGCGCGCGAGGGCTGGCCGGACTGGCACGAGGCCATCACCCGCGCGCATGCGCCCGCCGATGCCGCCGCGCTGTCGCCGACCGATCCCGCCCGGCAGCGGCTGGCCTATGACGAGTTTTTCGCCCATCAGCTGACCCTGTCTCTGGCGCGCCAGTCGATGCGGCGCAGCAAGGGTGTCCAAAGCCGGGGCACCGGCATCCTGCAGGACAAGGTGCTGAAAAGCTTGCCCTATCGCCCGACCGCCGCCCAGACCCGGGCGATTGCCGAGATTGCCGGCGACATGGCCGCCCCCTTGCGGATGAACCGGCTGTTGCAGGGCGACGTGGGGGCGGGCAAGACCCTTGTGGCGCTGCTGGCCCTGCTGGTGGCGGTCGAGGCGGGCGGGCAGGGGGTGATGATGGCTCCGACCGAGATCCTTGCCCGCCAGCATCACGAAGGATTGGCGCCTTTGGCCGCTGCGGCCGGGGTGCGTCTGGCGATCCTGACCGGCCGCGACAAGGGGGCCGAACGGGCTGCGCGCTTGCGCGATCTGGCCGAGGGGCGGATCCAGATCCTTGTCGGCACCCATGCCGTTTTCCAGAAGGATGTCGAATTCCACGACCTCCGTCTTGCCGTCATCGACGAACAGCACCGGTTCGGCGTGGCGCAGCGGATGGAACTGGGGGCCAAGGGGCAGGCGGTGGATGTGCTGGTGATGACCGCAACCCCGATCCCGCGCAGCCTGGCGCTGGCGACCTATGGCGACATGGATGTCTCGGTGCTGGACGAAAAGCCGGCGGGCAGAAAGCCGATCCGCACCGCGCTGGTGACGGTGCCGCGGATGGACGAGGTCGTCGGCCACCTGCGCCGGGCGGTGGAGGAGGGGCGGCAGGCCTATTGGGTCTGCCCCCTGGTCGAGGAATCCGAGGTGATCGACCTGACCTCGGCGGTCGAACGGTTTCAGGCCCTGCGCGCGGCCTTGGGGGAAGGCCGGGTCGGGCTGGTCCATGGCCAGATGCCCCCGGCCGAAAAGGATGCGGCCATGGCGCGCTTTGTCGCGGGCGAAACTGCGGTCCTGGTGGCGACCACGGTGATCGAGGTGGGCGTCAACGTGCCCAATGCCACGATCATGGTGATCGAACGGGCGGAAAGCTTCGGCCTGGCGCAGCTGCACCAGCTGCGGGGCCGGGTGGGCCGGGGCGAGGCGGCTTCGACCTGCCTTCTGATGTATCAGCCGCCTCTTGGCGACGGGGCCGAACGGCGACTGAAAACCCTGCGCGACACCGAGGACGGCTTTCGCATCGCCGAAGAGGATCTGGCGATGCGCGGGGCGGGCGATCTGATCGGCACCGCGCAATCGGGCCTGCCGAAGTTCCGCGTCGCGGATATGGAGACGCAATCGGCGCTGATGGCGACGGCGCAGACCGATGCGCGGATGCTGCTGACGACGGACCCGACGCTGGAGGGCCCGCGCGGCCGCGCCGCGCGGCTGCTCTTGTGGCTCTTGGATCAGGACCGGGCGATCCGGCTGATCTCGGTCGGATAGCGGCGTCACGCCCGTCCTTCTCTGGACTGGGGCGCTGACCGCCTCTGGCCGATGGTTTGCTGAATGTTCACCAATGTTCTTAAAAAGTTCTTTACAGCGCATTGTGAGTATGAGAACAATCAAGCAACAAAGGAACAGGAGAGTCGCCATGATCGCCCGCCTCAAGACCCTGACCACGGCTGAACCTTCTCTGGCCGGCGATCTTCTTGGCATCGCTGCGCTGTTCCTGATGCTCTTTGCGGCCCTCGCCCTGCCGGGTGCCGCCTGATCCTTTCTGCCTGCGGTCTGTTCCCCCGCGCAGCTTCGCGTCGCTCTGTCCCGAGATACGACACCTGTCCTGAAGCCGCGCCCCAGACACGCCACTTCCGCCGCCACCGTCCCCGGTGCGCGGCGGTTTTTTTTGACCCGGCCGGGCATCAGGCGTCGCGCAGATGGTCCATCGGCAAGACGCACCACTTCTCTTCCCGCCTTCATTCTGGCCCAAATATCCTGCGGGGAGGTCCGGAGGGGCGCAAAGCCCCTCCGGTGCCTGGGATCAATTCAGTGTCGTGCGCTGCCCCAGCGGCGTGCGGCCATAGAACGACCGGAAGGTCTTGGTGAAATGCGAGGTCGACTTGAAACCGCAGGCCATGGCGATCTCGGTGATTGACTGGTCGGTCTGCACCAGCAGGTTGCGCGCCCGGTGCAGGCGCAGCTCCATGAAATAGTGCTTGGGGGTAGAGTTGAGATAGCGCACGAACAACCGCTCCAGCTGCCGGGTCGAGATCGACAGCTCATCCGCGATGCAGGACGGCGACAGCGGGTCCTCGATCGTCTCTTCCATCAGCGTGATGGCGCGCACCAGATGGGCGTTGCGCATCCCGTGCCGGGCCTGCAGGGACACCCGCTGCGGCGCCGATCCCTCGCGCACCGCGTTGTAGCACATCTGGTCGGCGACCGCGGTGGCCAGGGCACCGCCATGCGCCTTGCCGATCAGATGCAGCATCATGTCGGCCGCCGCCGTCCCGCCCGAGGCCGTGATGATCCGCCGGTCACAGAACACGTTCGGCACCAGCTGCACCTTGGGGAATTCCTCGGTGAAACTGTCGTGGAAATCCCAGTGGATCGCGGCTTCCATCCCGTCCAGCATGCCGGCTTTGGCCAGCACATAGGCGCCCGAGCAGATTGCCCCGAGGGCGGTGCCCGCCGCCCGCTCGCGCCGCAGATAGGTCAGCACGGCGGGCGAGCAATGCAGCTGCATGTTGATGCCCGAGATGACGAACAGCCGGTCGACGCCCTTCGTCGGCTCAAGCCCCGCATCGACCAGCGTCACCGTGCCGTTCGACGAAGTGGCGGTCTTGCCATCGGCGCTGATCAGCGACCAGCGGTAAAGCGGTCGCCCCGAGACGAGATTGGCGATGCGCAAGGGGTCAAGCGCGCAGGAAAAGGCCAGATGGGTGAACTCCGGCAGCAGCAGAAAGGCGAAATGGGTCGTGGCGGTCATGGATGGGACGGGGCTGCAACGGGGCAAAAGGGGCAGGGGCGGCCCGCTGGCCGCCCCCTTCGGTCAGGTCATTCCGACGCCGCGCGGGCCTCGGCCAGCCAGCCGTCGAAGGTGGCGCGGTTGTCGGCGATCCATTTGTCGGCCGAAGCCCAGATCGCTTCGGTCGTGTTGGCGCCGTTGGTGATGTCCAGCGCCTGCGCCGAAATGTCGTTGATCGGGATCTTTGCCACTTCGAACAGTTTCTTCGCCGCCGGGTTGGCGTCGAGGAAGTCGTTGCGGGCCAGCACGCCGACAGTTTCCACCGCAAAGCCGACATTCTTGCCGTCGATGGTGGTGTTCACGTCATTGTTGCCCTCGGGCAGCGAGGTATAGGGAACGGAAAGCCATTCCACATCCTTGCCGGGGACCAGCACGCCCGAAACCCAATAGGGCGTCCAGGTGTAGTAAAGGATCGGCTCGCCGTTCTCGTGGCGGGCGATGGCATCGCCGATGATCGCCTGATAGGCGCCCTGGTTGTGGGTGATGGTGTCGCGCAGGCCATATTCGGTCAGGTGATGCTCGATCACCCGCTCGCAGCCCCAGCCGGGGGTGCAACCGACAAGGTCGGCCTTGCCGTCGCCGTCGGTGTCGAAACGCTTGGCGACTTCGGGGTCTTTCAGCATCGAGATGTCGGTGATGCCGGAATCATAGCTGGCCTTGTCGACCAGATAGCCCTGCAGCGCACCCTCGATCAGCGTGCCGACCTTGGTCATCACAGCCGCCCCGCCGGATTCCTCGTAGAAGGCGGCATGCAGGGCGTGCCAGTGGTTGGCGGTGAAATCCGCATCGCCGCCGCCGATGGCGATATGCATGGTCTGATATTCGGCCTCGGCCGGCTCGGCCGTCTCGTAGCCCAGTTCCTGCAGCGCGCGCAGCAGGATGTAATGGTGGAAATGTTCCTCGATCTGGGCCGGCATCACCACGCGGACGGCGGGCTTGCCCTCTCCGGGCTTGTCATTGGCAAGGACCGGAGCGGCGAGCGAAAGCGCCAGCGCCACTGCGGTTGTCAGTTTGAACATCTTCATCGGGTGTCTCTCCTGGTTGGTCGAAAGGTCGTCTTCTTGGTTTCTTCTTGTCGTTGAAGGCGGTCAGTTGCGGTTGAAAAGCCCGGCCACCAGCCCCACAGGCCCGGTCTGCCACCAGTGCCGGTGCCCGCGGTTGCGGCCGGACCGGCCCAGGCCCTGGGTGATGCGGTCCAGCACGATGGCCAGCATGACGATGCCAAGCCCGCCGACGATGGCCTTGCCGGCGTCCAGTCGGCCCATGGCGCGCAGCACCTCGTTTCCCAGCCCCTTGACCGAGATCATCGAGGCGATCACCACCATCGACAGCGACAGCATGATGGTCTGGTTCAGCCCGGCCAGGATGGTGGGGGTGGCAAGAGGCAGTTCGACCTTGAACAGGATCTGCCGCGGCGTGGCGCCGAAGGCGCGCGCGGCCTCGACCACGGCGGGGTTGACGGTGCGGATGCCAAGGCTGGTCAGCCGCACCAGGGGCGCCAGCGCGAAGATGATCGTCACGATCACGCCCGAGACGTTGCCGATGCCGATCATCATCACCACCGGCACCAGATAGACGAAGGCCGGAATGGTCTGCATCGTGTCCAGGACCGGACGCAGGATCGACTCGAACCTGTCGTTCTTGCCCGCCAGCACGCCAAGCGGCAGCCCGATCAGGACGCACAGCAGTACCGACGAGATCACGATGGCCAGCGTGGTCATCGCCAGCGACCAGGCGTCGGGGGCCAGCAGGCCCAGGATCACCAGACAACACAGGACCAGCACCGCGACGCGGCGTCCGGCGGCCTGCCAGGCGATCAGCACGATGAGCACCAGCATGACGACGGGCGGCACCGCGTGCAGCCCCTTCTCGATCCCGGTGATCACGCCGTCGAAGAAGTTCTTCAGCGGCTGGATCACGCTGCGGTTGGACATCGCCCAACCCTTGATGCCGTCGGCCCATTTGCCGATGCCGAGGTCGATCGAGGCGAAGGGGTTCAGCCAGTCGAATTCCTTGTCCATCACAGCGCCTCCGCCGGTTGAAGGGCCGCATCCTCGCGGCCCTGGATGCCCCGCAGAAGCGCGCGCTTGGTGACGACGCCCACCGCGGCGCCATTGTCCTTGATCAGGATCGGATGCTCGGTCCCGACGGCAAGGTCGACCAGCTCGTTCAGCTTGTCCGCGGGGCGGGCCACCGGCCAGGCGGCGGTGTCGGCGGGGCCGTTCTTCTGGCTGTATTGTGCAAGCGGCTGCATGATCCGCGCCGCAGTCACCAGATCCAGCTTGCTGATCCCGGCCACGAATTCGGCGACATACCCGTCGGCGGGTTCGGTCACGATCTGCTCGGGTGTGCCGGTCTGCACCAGAACCCCGTCCTTCATGATGGCGATGCGGTCGCCGATGCGGATCGCCTCGTCCAGATCATGGGTGATGAAGACCGTGGTCTTGTGCAACTCGGCCGAGAGCTGCATGAACGTGCCCTGCAACTGCCGCCGGATCAGCGGGTCCAGCGCCGAGAAGGGTTCGTCCATCAGAAGGATGGTCGGATCGGCGGCGATGGCGCGGGCCAGGCCGACGCGCTGCTGCATGCCCCCCGACAACTCGTCAGGGTATTTCCTTTCCCATCCGGTCAGGTCCACCGCGTCGATGGCCTGCTGCGCCACGCGCATCCGCTCGGCTTCGGGCTTGCCGCGGACCTCAAGGCTGAAGGCGACATTGTCGCGCACCGTGCGATGCGGCATCAGCGCCATGGACTGGAACACCATGCCGATCCGCTCGGCCCGCATCGCGCGCAACTCGCGCGGGTTCATCGCGCTGACGTTCTGGCCGTCGATGTAGACGGTGCCGGCGGTGGGTTCGATCAGCCGGTTGATGTGGCGGATCAGGGTGGATTTGCCCGATCCCGACAGGCCCATGATGCAGAAGATCTCGCCCCGGCCCACGCTGAAAGTGGCATCCTGCACGCCGACCACGCAGTCGAACTTCTCGCGGATCTGTTTCTTCGACAGGCCTTCGCTGCGGATGGCATCCATCGCCTGACGCGATTTGTCGCCGAAGATCTTCCAGATCCCCTCGCAGCGAATGACATCCTCTCGCGGGCTTGTGGCCATGCGGATTCCCCCTGTTTGGTCGAAAGAAGCACAGATTTTTATTGTAGACAATATGTATTTTCTGCGGCAGAGATGAAGCAGGTTACTTGAGTCCCAGCCGGATCGGCTGTGATTCAAGAGGGGGAGAAGGCCTGTGGAGCCTGAAGGCAAAAGCAAGAAATGGCAGTGTTTCGAGGATCTTCGCCGCAAGATCCTGGTCGAGGAATTGCCCCCCGGCAGCTATCTGGACGAGGTGGAGGTTGCCGAAAAATACGGCATTTCGCGCCCTCCCTTGCGTGAGGTCCTGCGCCAACTGGCCGGCGAGGGTTATATCGTCCTGCACGAGAACCGCGGCGCGCAGGTCTCTCCGATGACCCACAAGACGCTGCGGAACTTCTTCGTTGCCGCCCCGATGATCTATGCCGCCGTCACCCGGCTGGCCGCCCAGCACGCCACCTCGGCACAGATCGTCAAGCTGAAGGAATGCCAATGGTCCTTCCGTCAGGCGATCCGCCATGGCGATGCCGCCGAACGCGCGGTGGGCAACGAGCGGTTCCATTCGATCATCGGCGAGATGGCGGACAACGAATTCCTGATGCCCAGCCTGCGCCGCCTGCTGATCGACCACACCCGCATTGGCATGACCTTCTACGACCCGCGCAAGGCCGCCATGGCCTGTGTCTCGGCCGAAGCCGCCGACCAGCACGACGTGTTCATCGAACTGATCGAGAACGGCGATGCCGATGCCGCTGCCGATCTGGCGGTGGCGCATTGGGAACTGTCGCGGATGCAGATCGAAAGTTTCGTCACACCCGAGGGGATGCAGATCCCGCTGGGCCGCGCGCCCGGAAAGGAACGCACAGGAGTCTCATGAAGTTCGAGGGAATCTACACGCCCGTCATCACGCCGCACCGTGACGACGGCAGCATCGACCGCGATGCCTTTGCGGCCCAGATCGAATATCTGATCGGCGCCGGGGTGCATGGGCTGATCAACGGCGGCTCGACCGGGGAATACTACGCCCAGTCGATGGAAGAGCGGCTTGCGATGGCCTCTTTCGCCAAGGAGGTGATCGGGACCCGTGTGCCCCTGATGGTCGGCACCGTCGCGATCCGGCTGGAGGATTCGATCACCATGGCCGAACATGCGGCCAGGATCGGTGCGGCCTCGATCCTTGTGGGTTCCCCGCCCTATTCCGTCCCGACCGAGCGGGAGAACGCGCTGAACGCGCTGGCCATCGACCGCGCCGCCGATCTGCCGATCATGCTTTACAACTACCCCGGCCGGATGGGCGTCATGATGGGCGAAGAGTTTCTGGACCGGGTCGGCCGCAGCCGCAACTTCTGCGCCATCAAGGAATCCTCGGGCGATATCAACCGGGTGCACCTTCTGGCCCGCGACTATCCGCATGTGCAGATGTCCTGCGGGATGGATGATCAGGCGCTGGAATTCTTCGCCTGGGGCGCACGATCCTGGGTCTGCGGCGGGTCCAACTTCCTGCCCAAAGAGCATCTTGCGCTTTACCGCGCCTGTGCGGTCGAAGGGAATTTCGACAAGGGCCGCCGGATCATGTCGGCGCTGTTGCCGCTGATGCGGGTGCTGGAGCAGGGCGGCAAGTTCATCCAGTGCATCAAGCATGGCTGCGAGATGGGCGGCCATTCCGCCGGCCCGCCGCGCCCGCCGCTGAAGCCCTTGAACAAGGATGACAAGCGGCAGCTGGAACAGGTGGTGCGGGTGCTGCAACGCACCGTGGCCGGGATCGAGGCGGAGTGACAACGATGACCCTTCTGACACATGAGGAATACCAGGCCATCGCCGCCGGGCTGGACCTGCCGACGCAGGCCTTTATCGACGGCAGCTTCCGCCCGGCGAAATCCGGCAAGACCTTCGAGTCGCTGAACCCTGCCACCGGCAAGCTTCTGGCCAAAGTGGCGGCCTGTGATGCGGCGGACGTCGATTTCGCGGTGGAAAAGGCCCGCGATGCCTTCGAGGACGGTCGCTGGTCGCGCCTGCATCCGCGCGACCGCAAGGAGGTGCTGATCAGGCTGGCCAAGCTGATCCGCCGCAATGCCCGCGAACTGGCGGTGATGGAATCGCTGGACAGCGGCAAGACGATCTTCGATTGCGAAACCGTCGATCTGCCCGAGACGATCAACTGCCTGACCTGGCATGCCGAGTTGATCGACAAGATCTACGACCAGACCGCGCCCGCGTCTGACAACCATATCGCCATGGTCCTGCGCGAACCCGTGGGCGTGGTCGGCCTTGTGCTGCCCTGGAACTTCCCTTTGCTGATGCTGGCCTGGAAGATCGGCCCGGCACTGGCCGCGGGTTGTTCGGTCATCGTCAAGCCGGCGATGGAGACCTCGCTGACGGCGCTGCGGGTGGCCGAGCTGGCAATGGAGGCCGGGGTTCCCGCCGGCGTGCTGAACGTGCTGCCCGGTGGTGGCGCCGAAGTGGGCGAGCCTATCGGGCGGCATATGGACATCGACGCGGTCTCCTTCACCGGATCGACCGCGACGGGGCGCCGCTTCCTGACCTATGCCGGCGAGTCGAACCTGAAAGAGGTGACGCTGGAGATGGGCGGCAAGAACCCGGCCGTGGTTCTGGACGATGCCGAGAACCTTGACCGCGTCGCCGCCCACATCGTCAATGGCGCCTTCTGGAACATGGGCGAGAATTGTTCTGCCTCGTCGCGGCTGATCGTGCAGAAGGGGGTGAAGGACGACCTGCTGAAGCGCATCCTTGCCCATGCGCGCGAATGGCCGATGGGCGATCCCCTGGACCCGGTCAACCGCGTCGGCGCGCTGGTATCGAAAGCGCATTTCGACAAAGTTTCCGGCTACTTGGGAAAGGGCGTTAAAGTGCTGCTTGGCGGCACCGCCAAGGGTGGTTTTGTCGAGCCGACGATCCTTGAGGCGGACCGCGACTCAAAACAGGTGCGCGAGGAAATCTTCGGCCCCGTGCTTTCGGTCCTGACGGTGGACAGCTTTGACGAGGCCATCGCCCTGGCCAATGACACCGGATACGGGCTGGCGGCGTCGATCTTCACCGCCAATGTCAAGCGCGCGATCCGCGGCGCCCGTGCGATCCGCGCCGGCACCGTCACGGTGAACGCCTTTGGCGAGGGTGACATCTCCACCCCCTTCGGCGGCTTCAAGCAATCGGGCTTTGGCGGGCGCGACAACGGCATCCACGCCCATGACCAGTACACCCAGGTAAAGACGATCTGGGTCGATCTGGCCGACGACCGGGATGAGGCCGTCTGATGCAATCCCTGACCGCGCGGCGCATCCCGGTGCATCGCGGCCCTGCCGGTTGGTCGGCGATCCTGCCGGGGCAACCGGCCCCGCAGGCGCTGGACGGTGATCTGACGGCGGATTTTGCCATCATTGGCGGGGGGTTCGCGGGACTCTCTGCCGCCCGCCGTCTGCGCCAGCTTGACCCGCAGGCCCGCGTCGTGGTGCTGGAGGCGACGCGGATCGCCGAAGGGGCGGCGGGGCGCAACTCGGGCTTCATGATCGACCTTCCGCATGAGCTGACCTCGGACGACTACTCGGGCGGCGGCGATGACCGCAGCGTGATCGCGCTGAACCGGCAGGCCATCGGCTTTGCGCGCGAGGTTGTGGCGGACTATGGCATCGCGCCGGATTTCTTCGATCCCGCCGGCAAGGTGAACGGTGCCGCCAGCGCCAAGGCCGATGCGCTGAACCGCAGCTATGCGCAGCACCTGACCGGGCTGGGAGAGGCCAACCAGCATCTTGATGCCGCGCAGATGTTCGACCTGACCGGCAGCCGGCACTATGTCTCGGGCCTTTTCACCCCCGGCACGGTGATGCTGCAGCCCGCCGGCTATATCCGCGGGCTGGCGGAGGGGCTGCGGCGCGCCGGGGTGCAGGTCTTCGAGAATTCGCCCGTCACCGAATTGACCCGCCAGACCGCAGGGTGGGAGGTGCTTGCCACCAAGGGCAGGGTCAGCGCCGGGGCGGTGATCCTTGCCAACAACGGGCATCTGGAAAGCTTCGGCTTCGCCAGTGGCCGGCTGATGCATGTCTTCCTGTATGCCTCGATGACCGTGGACCTTGGCGCCGAGGCGCAGCGGCTTCTGGGCGGGCAGTCCCGCTGGGGCATCACGCCTTCGGACCCGATGGGCACCACCATGCGCCGGATCGACGCCGGGCAGGGCGGCAACCGCATCGTCACCCGCACCTGCGCGACCTACGAGCCGGGGATGGAGCCGTCCGAGGCCACCCTGCGCCGCGCCGCCCGCACCCACCGCGCCAAATTCGCCGAACGCTTCCCGCAGATCGCCGATGCCGCGATGGAGCATAGCTGGGCGGGGCATCTTTGCCTGACCCGCAATGGCGTCTCGGTGATGCAGGGGCTGGACCGGGATCTTTACGCGGCCTGCGTCTGCAATGGTCTTGGCACCGCGCGCAGCACGCTGACCGGGATGGGGGCGGCCGAACTGGCGATGGGTCAGACCAGCGACATCACCCGCCATTTCAGCGCCGAGCCGCAGCCAAGCCGCCTGCCGCCGCCGCCGTTCTCGACCCTGGGCGCGAATGCCTGGCTGCGCTGGAAGGAATGGCGGGCGGGCAGGGAATAGGGCCGGGTTCGATTGGACGAACCCGCATAGTTCTTCGACGAAAGCTGACGCGGGGCGCGTTCAGGGCAGGCTCAGCTTCGCCATCCTGCCGCCATCCACCGTCCAGACCTGCCCGCTGACGAACCCCGCCTCGTCCGAGGCCAGCCAGGCCACCAGTGCGGCCACTTCCTCGGGCCTGCCGGTGCGGCCAACGGGGTGGATACGGCCGATATTGGCGCGAAACGCCACCGGGTCGGGCATGGCTTCGACGAAGGCCTCGTTCAGATCGGTGTCGATCCAGCCCGGGGCCACGGCATTGCAGCGGACATGCGATGAGTGATCCACCGCAACCGCGCGGGTGAGCCCGTGCAGCCCGGCTTTCGAGGCGCAATAGGCGGCGTGCTGCGGGTTGGAGCCCAGCCCCTCGATCGAGCCGATGTTGACGATGGCGCCGCGCGTCGCCCGCAGATGGGGCAGGGCGGATCTGATCAGCAGGAACGGCGCCGTCAGGTTGACGCGCAGGGTGCGCTCCCAATCCGCCAGACTGGTTTCCTCGACCGGCGCCTCCTGCATCATGCCGGCGTTGTTCACCAACACGTCCAGCCGGCCCGCGCGGGCGATGACCTGACCGACCACCTGCTCCACCGAGGCCGGATCGGCGAAATCCGCGGCAATCGCCTCGAACTCGGCATCCTCACCGCGCTGCGCGGTGAAGACCCGCGCGCCTTCGTCTGCCAGCCGCCGCGCAATCGCCTGCCCGATGCCCGACCGCCCGCCGGTGACCAGCGCCACCCTGTCCCTGAAGCGGCTCATGATACCGGCTTCCCGCCGTTCACCTCGACCAGCGCGCCAACCATGTAGCGCGCAGCGTCCGAGGCAAGGAACAGGATCACATCGGCAATGTCCTCAGGCTCGGCGATCCGGCCCAGGGGCACGGTCTTGCCCAGGTCCAGCACCGCCGAATCCGGGTCAAAGCCGCGTTTGGCAAAGCCGCTGCGCAGCATGGGCGTGTTCACCTCATTGGGGCAGACGGCATTGATGCGGATGCCCTGATGCGCGTGATCCATCCCCATGCATTGCGTCAGCGACGCCAGCGCGGCCTTGGTCATGCAATAGACCGCATGGCCCGGTCCCGGCCGCAGCCCCCAGCAGGACGCCGTGTTGACGATGGCCCCGCCGCCTGCCGAGGCCATCAACGGGATGGCGGCGCGGCTGATGCGGAAGGGGGCCTCGACATTGACGCTCAGAGACAGCGACCAGTCGTCGTCTGAGGTCTCGGTCACCTTGCCGCGGGTGATGACGCCCGCGTTGTTCACCACGATGTCCAGCCCGCCCAGGGCCTTGGCCGCCGCAGCCGGCAGGCCATCGGCATAGGCGGGGTCCAGAAGGTTGCCCGGCAGATGCGCCTCGGCCGCCACCCCCGACACGTCGCGATCTGCCACCGCCACCTTCGCGCCTTCGGCCCGCAGGGCACGCACCACGGCCGCGCCGATGCCGCCGGCCGCGCCGGTCACCAGCGCGGCCTTGCCTTCGAACCGTCCCATTGCCTTCCCCTCAGCCATAGGATGCCACCGGCGCGCCGAAGCGGCCCTCTTCCGGCACCACGCCCAGTCCCGGACCCTCGGGCAACCGGATATGGCCGCCCAGGATGTTCACGCCGGTCTTGTCGTAATTGCCTTCGATATAGGGCGCGGCCAGCCAGACGCCTTCGTTCAGGCGGGGTGCCACCGTGGCGCCGATATGGGTGCAGGCGGCGGCGATGATGTCGCCGCCCCAGGCGTCATCGCAGGTATGGGGCAGGATGCGCGCCTCGCAGATGTCGCGGAAGGCGACCATCTGCTGCAGGCCGCCGATGCGCGTCACCTTCATCCCGAAACCGTCCACCAGCCCGGTGCCCGCCGCGCGGATCACCACCGCCAGATCCTCGGAGTTCTCGTCCATATAGATGCCGTGCCGGACCTGAGACCGGATCGCGGCAAGCTCCTCGATGGTGTTGCAGGGCTGTTCCATGATGAAGGGAATGTCGGGGCATTCGCGGGAAAGCCGCAGCGCGTCGCGCGTGGGCAGGCCGCGGTTGCCGTCGGCGGCAAGGCGCACGCCCTTGCCCTTCGCCACCTCCCAGACCTTGCGCAGCACGGCGATGTCCATTTCGACCGGGCGGCCGCCGATCTTGATCTGCAGCCTTGGATAGCCCTCGGCGATCTTCTCGGCCGCGATGCGGGCGATCTCGTCCGGCTCGCCCACGCCGGTGGCGTAGTAGGAGGGGACGTTTTCCGTCACCGCTCCGCCCAGAAGATCGGCCACGCGCACGCCCCAGGCCTTGCCAAGAAGGTCATGCGCGGCAATGTCCACCGCCGCCTTGGCATAGCGATGGCCGTTCAGAAGACCGTCCATCCGCCGCCGCAACGTCAGGGGGTGCAGCGTGGCGCCGATCAGCCCCTGTGCCATCTCGGCCAGGGCCGCACGGGCGCCAAGGGCGTGGCCTGGCTGATAGGTCGGGCCAACGGGGCAGGTTTCGCCCCAGCCGACAAGGCCGGTGTCGGTGACGATCTTCACCAGCGTGGTGTCCAGCGCCCAGACCTTGGCATTGGCCATGGTATAGGGGCCGTTCTTCACCGGCAGATCATGGGCATAGACGTGGATTTCACGGATCTTCATCAGGATGCTCGGCTTGTGGGAAAAAAGCGGCCGCCCGGGGGACGGCCAGTCAGGGAGGTCTCAGTATTCGGTGTTCAGCGCATCCTCGGCGGGGATTTCACGCTCGCGCCGGGCGATGTAGTCGCGCAGGGCCTCGTCCACCGCGACATCCAGCTTCGGTTCCTCATAGTCGTTCAGCAGCTTCCGGGCGTGGGCCAGCGCCCGCGCCGTGATCTCGACCGACCCTTCGGCCTGCCACTGCTCGATCGAGTTGTTGTCGAAGAGCTTCGGCATGAAGAAGGCGCGCTCGAAATTCTCCAGCGTATGGGGGTGTCCAAGGTAGTGCCCGCCCGGGCCGACATCGCGCACCGCCCGCAGCGCCTCGTCGAAATCGTCCCAGCGGGGGCCTTCGGCCATGCGGTAGCCCATGGCGCACATCTCGGCATCGACGACGAATTTCGCCATCGAGCAATGCATTCCGGCCTCGTTCCAGCCGGCGGAATGCCAGATGTAATTCGCCCCGGCATGCAGGACGGCGTTCATCGTCATGGCGGATTCGTAGCCCGCCTGCGCGTCGAAGGTCTTGGCCCCGCCCAGCAGGTTTGAGGTGCGCCAGGGCACGCCGTAGAACCGCGCCATCTGGCCGATCATGAAGTTCATCAGGGAAATCTCGGGCGTGCCCGCCATCGGCGCGCCGGATTTCATGCTGACGGTGGACAGGTAGTGGCCATAGATCGCCGGCGCCCCCTTGCGGATGACCTGCGTATAGGCCAGCGCCGACAGCGCCTCGGCGTTCAGCTGGGCCACGGCCGGGGCCACCGATGCCGGTGTGTTCGCGCCGCCCAGCACGAAGGGAGAGCAGAGCACCGGCTGCTTGCGTTTGACGAAAGCGCGCATCGCCGAAAGCATGGTCTCGTCCCAGACCAGGGGCGAATTGCCGTTGCAATTGCCGGTGACGACCGGGGTCTCCTCCATCACGTCGCGGCCAAAGAGGATCTCGCACATGTCCATGACGTCCTCGGCGTTCTTGCCCGAGGTGGTCATGCCCATAAAGGTCTTGTCGGAATGCTTCATCGACGAATAGGTGATCGCCAGATGCCGGTGGCTGACCTTCATGTCCATCGGCTCGACGATGTGATGCGCGGTCGAATGCAGCGCGGGCGACATGTGGCTGAGTTTGTGGAAATCGTTCAGGTCGGCGATTGTCGGCCAGCGGCGCACGTCATCCAGATCGCGGATGAAGGGGGCGCCGGTCATCGGGACAAAGATGGAATGGGGGCCGCCGAACGGCAGGGAGCGTTCGGGATTGCGCGCGCGGTAGGTCCAGGCGGCGGGGATGGTGCTGATCAGCTCGCGCACCAGATGGCGGTCGAGGTAGACCCTTTCGCCATCGACCCGGGCACCGGCGCGCTTCCAGTCCGCAAGGGCGATGGCGTCGCGGAAGATGACGCCGACCTCTTCAAGGATCGCCATCGAGGCATTGTCGATCTTCGCCACCTGCTCGGGGGTCATCGGCTCGCACAGGGGCAGCTTGCGGTTCAGCGCCGGCAACATGTCGAAATCGGGGGCGGCGCGCATCGCCCTGCGGGCGCCCCGGCCGCCTGCGCGGCCCTGCCGGATGGTGGTGTCGTTCATGGCGCCCCTCGTGTCGCTGTCGATGCATGCATAAGGCGGCGCGAGGGCGGTATCGGACAGTCACGGAGGCGAAGCGTTCGGATGATTTTGCGACATGGACCGATGCCCCGACACCGGATTCCGGCCTTGTCGGGGATCAGCACCCGGCCGGCCCGGTGGTCGCGTGGAGAGGGGGTCTTTCCCGGATCATCTGACGGGCGCAGCCGCAGGTCAACGGAATATATCATATGAATGAAGGGCTTGCGGAAGCGGTGCCTGAAGAATGACAAAAGACCGGAGGCCTGCCCGGCATCCGGTCTGGTGCTGCAAGCCGGTTCGCTGTGGGCCGGGGCCTATGCGCCGATCACTTCGATCCGCGCTTCCCACACCAAGGGGTCCCGGCCGGCCAGCAGTTCGGCCGCGGCCTCTTCTGGCCGGCGGGTGAACAGCACCAGCGGGCTGCCGTTGATGCGGTGCGGCCGGCCGGTGCGGCGGTCGATCAGGCGAACGGCGCAGGTCTTGCGCAGGGATGCGGTCAGGTCGGGCACCGTCCCGGGGGGCGGCCCGAAGGCGTGGCGCGGATGGGGGACTGCGGTCATGGTCCGTCTCCTTTTGCGACCGGGTTCTGCCGTCTCCGGCATGCTGCCCATTGCGCCACAGCAGGTGCCGAGGGGCAAGGAAATATTCACGCTAAAAACCATCGTGATTATGTGCAAATCTTCTCCGGCCCGGACGCAGCCGCGTTTGGCGGTCGCTGGGCCGGGGGGAATGATCTTCCCTTTCAAGGGGGATCTTTGGAATCGCCAATCACGACTGGATTGATAGATTTAAGCCGTCACATCGACGTGAAAGGAGCAGGCCATGACCAAAACTCTGATCGTTCCGGGGCTGGACGGCGCGCCCGCGCCACATTGGCAAAGCTGGTGGGCGGCGACCGATCCGCGCGCGCTGACGGTGGAGCTGTCGAATCCCGGCCGGCCGATGCCGGTGCTGTGGGAGGTCGAGCTGGCCTCGATGATCATGCACCATCCCGATTCCATCCTTGTCGGCCATTCGCTTGGCGCGGTTCTGATCGCGCGGCTTCTGACCACATGGCCGCATCTGCGGGTGCGCGCGGCGATGCTGGTCGCACCGGCCGAGACCGAGGGCAATGACCGCATCGGCCATTTCGGCCCGATCCCGGACCGCCCGCTGGACCTGCCGACGCTGGTGGTGGCCAGCCGCAACGATCCCTGGATGGGGTTCGGGCGGGCGCGGGGTCTGGCTTCGGCCTGGGGCTCGGGTCTGGTCGATATGGGGCATGCCGGGCATATCAACGTGGCCTCGGGCTTTGGTCCGTGGGCGGGCGGCAAGGTGCTGCGTGACAGTCTGCTGAGCCGCGCCGCGCCCCCGCGTGCCATCCCCGCCACCCCGCTGCGGGTCGCGCTGTGATCCGCGAAGGAAGGAGACAGACCATGATCGACGGACGTTTCGACCAGCATTTCCTTGAGGTGTTCGCCGGCCGCGACGAAAACCCGCCGCCCCGGCCCGCAGAGGGCACGGCCCTCGGCCCGTTGGTGCTGGCCAGCCTGCTGGCCGGGCTGGCCCTTCTGGCAAGCGTGCCCTTCCTTGCCTAACCCAGCCAGAGCGGCTGCCGCGCCAACCCCTGGCCAAAGCGCGAGAGGCCGGGCGCCAGCGGAAATAGGCTGGCCTGCAGCGCGTGGTAGATGTCGGGCTTGCCGTTGAACTGGGTGGTGGCGGGCCGGTTGTCCTCGCCGATCTCGGGGAACCAGCCGCCGCGGGCGTGGTCGATGAAGGCCGCGTCCGCGAAGGTCCACAGGCGGCGATACCAGACCTCATCCCCGGGCTGCCGCTCCAGCTTGATCAGCGCGGCAAGGACGCCGATCGCCTCGGTCACCGGCCACCAGTAGCGCGACCGGATCGCCGGCCGGCCGTCGAAGTCCAGCGTGTAATGGATGCCGCCGCGCGCCGCATCCCAGCCGTCCCGCAGCGCGGTTTCCGCAATGCTGCGGGCGATGGCGGGCGAGCCGTCCGCGGGCCGCCCGGCCAGATCCCACCATTGCAGCAAAAGCCGTGCCATCTCGAAGCTGTGGCCGGGGGTGGTGCCGGCGGGGCGGAACATCGGGTCGCCGGAATAGGCGCGGTCGATGCTCCAGTCGGCGCGGTAATGCTCGGGCAGGCGCCAGCCATGGTCGGGCGCGATGCGGCGCAGGAAGAAGTCAAGGATGCGGCCGGCCCGGATCAGATGGACCTCGTGCCCGGTCGACTCATAGGCGGCCAACAGCGCCTCGACCCCGTGCATATTGGCATTCATGCCGCGATAGTCGGAGAAGGGCGTCCAGTCGCGATTCCATTCGTCGGCCAGAAGGCCGGGGCTTTCCTCCCAGAAATGCCGGTCCAGCGCGGCGCTGGCATCCGCGATCAGGGCATCGGCATCGGCATGGCCCGCCAGCTTTGCCGAAGAGCCGGCCAGAAGCACAAAGACATGGCCATAGGCCAGCTTGCGGCTGTCGTGGATGGCATCGCCGTCCAGCGCCCAGAGATAGCCGCCATGGTCGCGGTCACGATGGTGGCTGGCAAGATAGCGCATGCCCTGGTCGATGATCGCATCGCAGCCCGGCCAGCCCGCCAGCCTGGCCAGCGCGTAGGAATGCACCAGCCGCGTGGTGGTGTGCAATTCCTGCACCCGGCTTGGCAGCGGCGCCCCGTCATAGCCCAGCGTGTGGAACCCGCCCTCTGCCGCCGGCGAGGCCGCAAAGAACCGAAGGGCCGCAGCGGCGTCGGCGGCCAGAAAGGCGCGATGGCCGGGATCGTCCAGCCAGAATCCCTTTGCCGCCTGATCCCCTGCCGCCATCGCCGCCTCCCTGCCGCTTTGGCCCCGTTATAGGCCGGGCGCCGCAGGGGGCGCCAGCGGGGATCGCTGCGCGAAACCATCCGCCGGGACTGCGGCAAGCGGGCCGTTCATCCGGTGCGCAAGACATCCGCCCCGGAAGGCGGGGCAGGGCGGCAGGGTCTTCGTGCAGGCCGCTGCCGGATACCGCGCAAGCCACAGCCTGCCGCCTACCCCCATTCCCCCAAAAGGACGTTGCGCGTCACCTGTTCGACCGCGCGATCCCTTGCGATCAGCCCGGCCACCCATTCGCAGGAGCCGGCGTTGAAGATCGCCCCGCGCCCGCGGCGGTATTCCGCCATGCAGCCGTTCCCCTGCGTGACGCGGGCCAGAGTCTCCTCATCGACCCTGCCGTAAAGCGACATCGCCACCTCGACTGCGTCCTCATCGGCGATGAAGGGGTCGCGGTCATGCTCGCCCTCGGAATGTGCAAGGGCGGTGGCCGGGGCCATGCCGACGATGGTCAACTCGCCCTCCAGCGCCGCCTCTTCGGAGGGGTAGGGCAGGCCGTGGCGCATGACATAGTCGATCCCGTCCACCTCATAGGCGAAGATGCGCGAGTCGCGGCCCAGCACATCGCCATAGCCAAGGCCGGTGCCGCGCAGCGCCCAATGCCGGGGCCGGTAGAGCGTGAAGCCGCCCGCACCATGCGCCACCGTACGGCCCCAGCCGGCATAGACTCCGGCAGCCCCGGTCAGCCCCATGGTCAGTGTCGCCGGCCTGCCGATGTCGCGATGGTCCCAATGGTCGGTCATCCGGGTGCGATCCGCCACGGGGTCTTCGGTCTCGGCCCGTGTCTTGTAGCAGGTCTGCATTGCCAGATCCGCGCTCATCCGGGTCTGCCAGTAGAAGTTGCCGCCGAACCGGCACAGCTGGCCGCCGGCATCAACCCAGGTCTCCAGCGCGTCGCGCATCTCCCAGGTCCAGTATTCGTCATGGCCGGCGATCAGCACGCGGTCATAGCCGTCAAGACAATGCGCATCGCGCTGCAGATCGTGTTGGGTCACATAGTCTAGGCCGATCCCCTGCGCCTCGCACCACAGTGCGAAGGGCCGCTCGAAAGCCGCCCAGCCGGAGGAGGCGTATTTCTTGGAGATCCCCCTGGCTCGCGCGTAGATCATGTGCGGATAGACCGGCGGCCCGCCCGGCGGCGTGGCATGCGGGATGCGCGGGGCATCTTCCGGCCAGCGCACCATCCCCCTTGCCCAGGGACGCCGCACCGAGACATGCGCGGCGAAGTCGTTCCCGTTCGGCCCGGTCAGACCCTGATAGTGGTTCGATCCGCCCCAGTCGTTATAGGCGCACCAGGTGCCGGTGGCGAGCAGCATCGCGATCCGCCCGGCCGGGTTTGCGGCCCGCAGCACGAACATATGTTCGCTTTCATGGCCGGGGATTGAGAGAATGATCCTGTAGACCCCGGACTGCCAGTCTTGGGGCAGGGTCAGCGTCAGCCGTTCCGGCCAGCCGCAGCCTGTTTCCGAACAGTCATGCGGGGTCTCGTGAAACCCGCCGGGAATGCTGGCCCGATAGACCGGTTCCGGCTGCAACCCGTCCCTCTCGATCCGCACCTCCACTTCGGGGGCCGAGGACATGACATGCAAGCGCAGCACCTCTCCTGGAGCATGGCTGATCCGGTCCGTATAGCCCCAGACCTGCGGCCGGGCAGGGTCGGGGCTGGCCGTCTCATAGTAGTGCCCCGTAACCGGATCGCCGTTGTCCTGCGGGGCCGCGACAAAGAAACCCTGAAGATCGCCCATCATACCTCCTGCAGGCCCGAGAGAAAGGCAGTCAGGTTGGGGCCCAGATCGTCGGACATATAGCCGCCCTCCTGCACCACCAGAAGCCGCCGGCCCGTCGCGGCAATGGCCCCCGCAATGCGGGCAAAGCCGGGGGTCGTCACCTTCAGCCCCTTGAACGGATCATTTTCATGCGCGTCCAGCCCCAGTGCCACAACGATCACATCGGCGCCAAAGCTGTCGATCGCCTCAAGCGCGCCAGCCAGAGTGGCCAGATAATCCTTGTCGCCCGTGCCACGATCAAGGGGCAGGTTCAGGTTCGATCCCAGCCCCGCACCCGCGCCCCGTTCATGGGCATGGCCCCAGTAGAAGGGGTAAAAGCGGATCGGGTCGGCATGGATCGAGACCGTCAGCACATCGGCCCGGTGATAGAAGATGCCTTGCGTGCCGTTGCCGTGATGCACGTCGACATCCAGAATGGCGGGCCGCAGCCCGCGCGCCAGCAAGGCCTGCGCCGCGATCGCCGCGTTGTTCAGAAAGCAGAAGCCTCCGGCCAGATCGGCAAAGGCATGGTGCCCCGGCGGGCGGCACAGGGCATAG
The DNA here is from genome assembly GCA_934500835.1 of uncultured Paracoccaceae bacterium. Lineage (GTDB taxonomy): Bacteria > Pseudomonadota > Alphaproteobacteria > Rhodobacterales > Rhodobacteraceae > Pseudogemmobacter. Next base: position 296,582 of record CAKSTR010000002.1, read on the forward strand.
GCGTGCCCGCCATCCGCCACCGTATGGGCCGCCGAAACCGCGGTCTGCGCCGACCAATAGGCCGCCTCCCATGTGCCGGCAGAGATCGGGCAAGTGGTGTCAGCCTGATGGAACCCGGCCTGACCCAGCACCGATTTCGGATAAGAATCGGTGCGCGACGCGGGGTGGATATTCGGGATCACCTCCTCCGAGGCGCCCTCGATCCGGCTCCAGCGCCTGTGGGCATTGCGCAGGAAGGTCAGATACTCCGCCGTATGGACGGCCGCGATCGTCCCCATGCCATGGTCCTGCGGGGCCTCGAACAGGCATCCCGCCGCCTCGGCCCCGGCCTTCAGCACATCGACCCGGGCCGGCACCTCGGGATTTGGCGACAGCGCGCCATTGGCCATGAAATGCTTCGGCGCATGCAGCCGCTGCCGGTCGTCCAGAAATGCCCTCATAGCGCGCCCAGCCTTTCGCCCTCCAGCGTCACCCAGATCTCCTGCGGCTTCGGCTGGAAGCCAAGCCTTGCGTAGAACCCGGCCGCTCCGGGATTGTCGGCGTAATAGTTCAGCCGCAGGAAGCTGCCGCCCCAGCGGGCAACCATTTCGTCGCGCACCATCGCCAGCATCCGCCGGCCAAGCCCGGTGCCCCGCTGCCCGGCATCCACCCAGAGGTCGGTCACAAAGGCCCCCATACGCCCCCGTGTGGTCGATGGAAACGCCGTGTAAAGCGCCACGCCGACCGGGGTTACACCCTCGGCAGCCAGCACCGCCGATGCCGCGCCGCAAGCCAGCGCACGGGACAGCACGGCATCCTCCATCAGATAGGGGTCATCCATGTCCCGCGACAACGCCCGAAGCGCCGCCGCAACCTGCGTGACATCGGGCGAGGCGGTCAGCCGCATCTAGAACCCCACCGCCAGCGCGCCCTTGGTGCCCAGCATCGCCCTTGCCTCGTCGGGCGAGGCAACGACGCGGCCCAGGTCCTCGACGATCCGGCGGACCCTGGCGACCTGCTCGGCGTTGGATTTCGCCAGAACCCCTTGCGCGATATAAAGATTGTCCTCCAGCCCGACGCGGACATGCCCCCCCATGCCCGCCGCCATCGCCGCCATCGACATCTGCCGCCGCCCCGCCGCCAGCACCGACCACAAGTAGCCGTCGCCGAAAAGGCGATCCGCGGTTTCCTTCAGATGCATCAGATGCGAGGGCTCTGCCGCAATGCCGCCAAGCACGCCCATGACGAACTGCAGGAAGATCGGCCCTCGCACCAGGCCGCGATCCTGAAAATGCTTCAGCATGTAAAGATGGCTGACGTCATAGCATTCGAATTCGAACCGCGCCCCGCGCTCGGTGCCCATACGGGTCAGTACGGCCTCGATATCCCGGGGCGTATTCTTGAAGACAAGGTCGTCGCTGTTGCGCAGGAAGGCTTCTTCCCAATCGTGCTTCCATTCGTTGCGCTTCGCAAGCATCGGATAAAGCGCGAAATTCATGCTTCCCATGTTGAGACTGCAGAGTTCGGGCCGCGCCTGCAGCGGGGCTGCCAACCGCTGATCCATCGTCATGATGGCCGACCCGCCCGTGGTCATGTTTACAATGGCGTCGCACCCGGCCTTCACCCTCGGCAGGAAAGCCATCCAATGCGCGGGGTCCGCGGAAGGGTGGCCGTTCGCCGGGTTGCGGGCATGCAGATGCAGCACCGTCGCCCCGGCCCTGGCCGCATCAATGGCCTGAGAGGCGATTTCCTCGGCCGTCACCGGCAGATAGGGCGACATCGAGGGCGTGTGGATGGACCCGGTGATCGCGCAGGAAATGATGATCTTCGACATCAGGCCAATCCTTCGGCCTGCAACACCTGCCGGATGGAGCCTGCGCCCTTGTCGATGATCTCGGTCAGTTCGTTGTCCGTGCAATTGTAGGGCGGCGCAAAGATGACGATGTCGCCGCGATGCCCGTCGACATTGCCGCCGACCGGGTAACAAATCAGCCCGTTCTCCATGGCTTGCGCGCGGATCTTCATGTAAAGCTGAAGGTCCTTGGGGTAGGGGGTCTTGCTGGCGCGATCCGCCACCAGTTCCACCGCGATGAAGTGCCCGCGGCCACGGATGTCGCCCAGCGCGTCAAGATCGCCCAAGGCATCCGCCAGCCAGGCCTTCAGGCGCGGGCCATTGGCCGCGACCTTTTCCACCAGCCCCTCCCGCGAGACGATCTTCTGCACCGCCACCCCGGCCGCGCAGGCGGCGGTATGGCCGGTGAAGGTGTGGCCGGTGCCGAAAGCGCCGTCCTTCGCGCGGATCGCCTCCCAGACGGCGGTCGTGCAGATCGCCGCGCCCAGAGGCTGGTAGCCACCGGCAAGGCCCTTGGCGACGGACATGATGTCCGGCTCCACGCCGTCATGCTCCAGCGCCCGCCAGGTGCCGCAGCGGCCCGCGCCCGACATCACCTCGTCCGAGATCATCAGAACGCCATGGCGCGTGCAGATCTCGCGGATCGCCTTGGCATAGCCGGGCGGGGCGGGAACGCAGCCGCCGGCTGCCCCCACCACGGGTTCGAAGACGAAGGCGCAGACCTTTTCGGCACCGATGCGCAGGATCGCCGCCTCCAGTTCGGCGGCGGCTGCGGCGCCGGCGGTCTTTGCCGTGGCACCGGCGATCGGGCGGTATTCATTGGCTGCGGCGATCTTCACGGAAGGAATGAAGGCCCCCTCGTAAGCCTCTGTCCGCTCGACAAAACCCGACAGGCCAAGCACACCCAGAGTATTGCCGTGCCAGGACCGCTCGCGGCTGATGAACACCCGCCGCGACTTTTGCCCGATGGCGGTCTGGTATTGCAGGGCGATCTTCATGCAGCTTTCCACCGCCTCGGAGCCGCCGGTCAGATAGACCATCTCACGCAGGGTGCCGCCGCAGCGCGCCTGGATGATTTCGGTAAGTTCCTCAAGGGCATCGGTGGAGAAGTTATAGCGATACCCATGCGCGATCCGGTCCAGTTGGTCGCAGATCGCCCGGTTCACCTCTTCGTTGGAATGCCCGATGCAATAGACCGCCGGCCCGCCGGAGCCGTCGATATACTGCTTGCCGGAGGTATCCCACAGATAGGCCCCCTTGGCGCGCACCACCTTGGGCAGGGCGTTGGTGGCAGTGATCGAGCTGTGATCGGGGGCGGTGGCCATGGCGGACTCCTTATCGGCGCGGGCACGGGATGGCCGCAGCCTGCGCCGGCGCCGGAAATTGATCAAACAAATAATTGCAGCAATCTGTCGCGGTCAGGCCAGCGCCACCAGATGATTGTCCCAGGCCACCTCGTGCCGCGCCAGAAGCCGCAGCCCGGCAGGCTCCACCGCCCAGATCCCGCCCTGGCCATCGGTCGCCACCAGCCCCTCCGGCCCCGGTGCAACGCCCGAGACATCGGCGCGGCGATGCGTGGCCAACGGTTTGCCGCCCGCGTCGAAAAGCATCAGCGCGCCGCCGGGGGCCGATGTCAGCGCGACCATCCCACCGGCGGTCGCGATCGAGCCGGCATAACCCTTCATCGCAAAGGCCTGCGCCTCATCCGGCGGGCAAAGCCGCGCGGCCTGGCCGGGCCGCCACAGGCCAAGCTGCGGCACCGCATCGGCCGGGTCGCCCTCCCACTGCATGGCAAATGCGATCTGATCGCCGTCCAGCGCCAGATGGCGGATCGAGTTGGTGTGGAAGTCTGCCTCCAGCACGGCCTGCTCCAGCACCTCACCCTGCGGCGAGAGCAGGGTCAGGTTGGGCTGCATCGTGTCGATGTTCAGCTTGGCGCGGTCATTCGGGTCGGTTGCGATGCCGCCATTGGCCACCACCAGCGCCCCCGACGCCAGCCGCTTCATGTCATGCGGGCCGATGCCGCCCGAGTCCCATTCGCCCAGCCGCGTATAGCCGTCGGTCTCCCACAGCCCGATCCGGCCGAACGACCCTTCGGCAACAACCTCCGAGGTCATCAGCACACTGCCATCGGCGGCAAAGACGCCGTGGCCATTGAACTGGCGGCCCTCGGGCGGGGTCAGGCGGGCCTTCACCGCGCCGTTCACGCAGTCGATTACCAGTGCGAAAGTGCCGGGCCGGCGCGCGAAGGCGACGGCCTCGGCCCGGGTCGGATGGGCGGCGGCGGCATGGCCGCGGGCGGGCAGGGAGATGGCGAACAGGCTTTCTCCCGCAGCGGTCAGCCCGTGCAATTCGTAAGCCTCGCCGACCCTGGCGGCCGCAAGGAAATCCGGGCTGCCGGCAGCAGCCCAGCCGATCCGCGGCAAGCCCGCCGCCATCATCCCGGCCAGAAAGCCCCGTCGCGTCGCCATCTCAATCCCCGTCCGCCGAGTTGAAGCCGACGTCCACGCCCAGCTGGCCGCCCAGCTCGGCCACCACGGTCTGACGCAGCGCCTGCACTCTTTGCTGCAGGATCTGGACCTTCAGCCAGCCTTGCGGGTCCGCCACCCCGGCGAAGGCCGGATCCTCCAGTTGCCCGGCCATGGCAATCGCCTTGTCGAACCCGGCCACGCTTTGCGGCAGGTCGGGCGACAGCGCCAGCGCGAACTCTTTCAGTGCCTGCAGCGAAAGCCGCAGGTTGCGCAGGGACCGACCCGAGGCGACAGCCTCGGCCCGTTCCGGCCTGGGCCTGTCAAAGGTTCCAAGCGGTCGGCCAAGCCGCTGATCGGAATCGAATTCCAAGGCACTTGCCAACTGGGTGAAGAGGGCCTGCTTCGCCTCGGCCTCGGTCAGGAAGGCCGTGTTGCCGGCCGTACCCGCCGTCAGCACGGTCTGCGCATAGCCGTCGTCCCAGGCCGCCTGCACCTCGGCCGCCATGCGCGCCAGATCGGCGGTGGTGGCGCGGATCAGCGGGCAGGGATCGCCCGGCAGGTCGCCGGCGGGATACAACAGCCGCTCCAGCCCGAACAGCCCCCGTGCCGCGACCGACTGGTCGGCAAAGGCGGCAGGCTCAAGCGCCGCCGGATCGCCCGCCATCAGCGCCTGCTGGTGCTTCCAGCCAAGGCCTTTCGGATCGGGCCAGAAGGCAATGGCCAGCGCGCGGCCATCCTCTTCCACCGGCCCCATCCGCAGATGCGAGACCTGCAGCCAAGCGTCGAAAGCGCCGTTCCACAAGGGCCGCAGCACCGCCGGATCGCAGCTTTGCGCCGCTTCGTCGGCCAGTGCCGCGCTGGCCGCAGTGAAGCCGGCATATCCGGGCAGGATGTCGTCGCGCACGGCGCCCGGCACATCGGCTTGCGCCGGGGCGGCCAGAAACAGCATCATGCCAAGGATCTTGTGCATCTACAGGCTCTCCAGAAAGGCGATCAGCGCCGCGCGGTCTTCCTTCGGCAGGGCCACCACCGCCTCGCGCTGGCCCATCGCCTCGCCGCCATGCCAGAGGATCGCCTCCAGCAGGCTGCGTGCCCGGCCATCATGCAGGAACTGGGTGTGGCCCGAAACATGTTCCGTCAGCCCGATGCCCCAAAGCGGCGCCGTCCGCCATTCCTGGCCCGAGGCGCGGCCTTCGGGTCGGCCGTCCGCCAGCCCCGGCCCCATGTCGTGCAAGAGCATGTCGGTATAGGGCCAGATCAGCTGAAAGCTTTGCTCGGGCTGGCCGTCCAGCCGGTTGGTGACGAATTTCGGCTGGTGGCAGGACTGGCAGCCAAGGCCGTAGAACACCTCCTTGCCGCGCAGCACCGCAGGGTCATCGACATTCCGCCGTTCCGGCACCGCAAGGTTGCGCGAATAGAACGTAACCATCTCAAGGCTGTCCCGGTCCACCTCCAGCCCGTCGCGGATGCCGTCCTCCTGCCCGTTCGGCGCGGCGCGGCAGGCGGCCTCGGCCTCGGTGCATTCGCCCCATGGCTCGGGGTGCAGCACGGTGGACAGACCCATATCGCCCGAAAACGCCGCCGCCGACTGCTCCTTGATCGTCGGCGCCCCGGCCTTCAGCCCGAAGCGCCCCAGCATCGGCACGCCATATTCGACCGAGGGCACGATCTGCGCCCGGCCGGAGATCCCGTCGCCATCGGCATCCTCGGGGTCCGCCAGCGCCAGAATATCCGCCGCGGGGATCGCCTCCAGAAGCCCAAGCCCGATCATCTGCGGCGCCACCCGCGGGCTGATCATCATCTTGGCCGAGGGCGCGCCATAGGCCGGATCGGCAAAGGCATAGGCGGGCTGGCGCAAGGACACCACCGTGCCATCGGCCAGCGTCACCGGCACCTCGGTATAGCTGACATCCATCCGCCCCTCGGCGGCGTGGCCGGGGGCGGCCAGATCCTGCAACTGCCCGCCGTAGACCGGGTCCGGCTGCGTCGCCAGCCATTCGGAAATCCCCTCGGGGTCCGGCCCGCCCGGCAGCGACAGGCGCAGGAACATCGACACCCGGCCATCCTCGGGCCCTTCCGGCGGATGTCCGCGCCCGTCCTTCAGATGGCAATCCTGACAGGCCCGCGCGTTGTAGAACGGCCCCAGCCCGTCCGAGGCCAGCGTGGACGAAGGCGAGGCCACCCAGGTCTTGCGGAACAGCGCATTGCCCAGCTTGAAGGTCATCTCGGACTCGAACGGCATATTGCCCGAGAACTGGCTGAAGGCATCGCGGTCCAGCTTGGCCCTGACCGAAGCCGCGCCCCCGGGCATCGCCTCGAATGGCTCGGGCTTCGAGAAATCCGCAGGTGGCGCCAGCACGCCCCCGATTCGCGCCGCTTCCGCCTCGGTCCGCGCGATGACCGGCAGGTGACGGTCATCCAGCTTCGGCGCATCGCCTTCGGCAAGGGCAGGGGTGACGGCCAGAACACAGAAGGCGGCAAGGCGGCGCATGGATGGGACTCCTTGGCCCGCAGATAGCGCCGCTTTTCCAAGCGTTTCAATCGGAAATTAAACACAAGCCCGCGACGCCACGCCGCGCCGCAAAAGCAGCAGGGCAAGACCGCAGCCTTGCCCCTTCACTTTGGTCCAAATATCCCGCGGGGAGGTCCGGAGGGGCGCGAAGCCCCTCCGGCCGCCGGCCACGGGCGCGGCTGATGGCTATTCCGCCTGATCGGCGGGCTTGGCGTTCAGCAACCCGTACTTCTCTTCGCCCAGCTTCTCGTAAAGGCCGAGTTGCGTCTCAAGGAAGTCGATATGGCCTTCCTCATCGGCGATCAGCGCATCGAACAGCGCGCGGCTGACGTAATCGCCCACAGAGTCGCAATGGCGGCGGGCCTCGATATACAGCGTCCGCGCGTCATGCTCGCCCGCCAGATCGCATTCCAGCGTTTCCTTGACGCTCTGGCCGATGCGCAGCGGGTCCAGTTTCTGCAAGTTCGGATGGCCCTCAAGGAAGATGATCCGGGCAATCAGCCGGTCGGCATGCTGCATCTCCTCGATCGACTCGGACCGGCTCTTGGCGGCCAGATGGCCGAATCCCCAGTCTTCCTGCAGACGGAAGTGCAGCCAGTACTGGCTGACGGCCGTCAGTTCGGACCGCAGGGCAGCATTCAGATATTCAATGACTTTTGCGTCGCCCTTCATGGCCATTCCTTTCGCGCTGTGTCGGACTGAACCCTGGCTGCGGCTTTCCGCCGTGGCTTGGTTGGCGCAAAAGGTAATGCCCCCGGCAGCCCTTGTCCATGGCTGCCTGAGACAGGCTTTATTTTTCAATACCTTATAAAATGACTAAGAAAAATGAAGAATATGTGATCCCTAGCGCCGCGCGATCACGGCCAGACGGTTGCGCAGCATCGGCGGCGCTTCGCCGCCGGCGACAGGGAAGGTCTCTCGCGCGCGCATCGTGTCCAGAAACAGCGGCATGCAGCCGCCGCAATCGGCGCGTTTGCCAAGGGCGTGATAGACCTTGCCGGGGGTGATCACCGTGTCGGGGTCCGACGCGCGCATCCAGTCGACAGCCTTGCGGATGTCGTGATCGGTGATGCTCTCGCAGTGGCAGACGATCATCGCGATGCCCCGGGTTTCAGATCACTGGAAGACGGCGTTCGGGTTGTCGAGGCTGTCCGACCCCTCGAAATCGATCTTGGTCAGGCCAAGGGCCGCCACGGCGCGCTCGATGCTTTTGGTCTGGGTGACCAGCGCATTGACCCCGCCCATGATCAGCGCCTCGCCCTCCTTGTTGCCGGGGGCCAGCATCATGTCATAGGCAAAGCCGCCCTCGGCTGCGGTCTTGATCGCGCCAAGCGCGGTCATGGTGGCGTCCAGCTCGCCCTTCAGTTGCGTGTCGACGGCCGCATCCTTGGCCGCCACCAGATCCGACAGCGAGGGGCCGGAGACCACGGTGCCGTCAACGCGGGTGTAGCTGCCCAGATAGACATTCCGCACGCCAAGGCCGTCGTAGTAGTGGCTGTTGTGGGTGTTGTCCGAGAAGCAGTCATGCTCTTCCTCGGGGTCGTTCAGCATCAGGCCAAGCTTCATCCGCTCGCCGGCCTGCTCGCCGTAGGAGAGGCTGCCCATGCCGGTCAGCATCGCCAGAACACCGGCGTTCGGATCGGCGGTGACGGTGGCGCGGCCTTCGCCGCCCTCGGCCCATTGGGCGGCCATGAATTCAAGGTCCGACACCAGCAGATCGGTCGCTGCCTTCAGATAGGCGGCGCGGCGGTCGCAATTGCCGCCGGTGCAGCCCTCGCCCTGGACATAATCGGTATAGGGGCGGTTGCCGGCGCCGGCTTCGGTGCCGTTCAGGTCCTGGCCCCACAGCAGGAATTCGATGGCATGATACCCCGAGGCGACATTGGCCTCGATCCCGTCGGCTTCCTGCAGCGTGTCCGAGATCAGCGCAGGCGTGATTTCGGTCGCGTCGACCTCTGTCCCCGACAGGGTGAATTTCGGCGTGGCGATCACGTTCAGCCCGGCCAGCGCATTCTCTTCGTTCAGCGCCGAGCCTTCGGCGACATAGTCGATCAGCCCCTCGTCCAGCGGCCAGGCGTTCACCTTGCCCTCCCAGTCATCGACGATCGCATTGCCGAAGCGGAACACCTCGGTCTGCTGATAGGGCGCGCGCGCGGCCAGCCAGGCGTCACGGGCCGCCTTCAGGGTTTCCTCGGACGGGGTGGCGATCAGCGCATCCACCGCCGCCTGCAGCGCCTTGGCCGTCGACAGGCTGTCGCCATAGCCGGCCGCCGCCAGATCCGCATAGGTCTTGACCACTTCGGCCGGGTCGGCGGCATGCGCGGCGACGGGCAGGGCAAGGGCGACGGCGGTGGTGATCGAGAGGAGGCGGGCGCGGGTCATCTTGCAGTCCTTGAAGGGGAAGGTGGAAAAGCGGTGCGGGTCATTTGGTAAGGATCAGCTTGCCGGCCCTGGTGATCCGCAGCGCATAGACCTGATCGCCCAGAACGATGCGGGCCGAGGTGCCGCCTGCGGTCAGCACGCGCGCATCGTGACAGGGCTCGGCACCGAAGGCCTTCCGTTCGGGCGGGCGCAAGGACGTATCGGGGACCGGGTCGGCCTCCTGACGGTCCATGTCTCACCTCCATCAACGCCATGTCGCTTGCTTGCCTTCCGGGGCTGGCTGCGGGTTGGTGTATAGGTGACAAAAACCCTCGGAAGTGTAAAGCTGATTTTTTCCGTAGGGAATGTGCGGACCTGCAGATTGCCCAGGCTTCCGCCCTTGCCGGTGGCGCCTGCCGGTGCGGTGCAAGGAAACGCGACGCAAGGGGCAGGGCGCGTCCCCAAGCCCGATTGACAGACCGGGATACCGCATGAGTAACCTGCGCGCACAGGCGCATGCCCGATCCTGCCTGTGGTTACATCCCTGCGCAGCAATTGCAGGTTCAGGCGGGGTCCGGGCGACCAAGACCTGACGGGGCGGGATTGTCCCCTCCGAATAATGCTGCAACCAGGGAGTATCCACTTGACCAAGGCAACCATCCTCAACCGCAGGCGCTTTCTGAAGGCGTCGGCGGCCGGCGCGACCTTCCTTGCCGCGCCCGCGATCATCTCGTCCAGGGCGCTGGCCTCTTCGGGCGAGGTCAATTTCATCGGTTGGGCCGGGTTCCCCGTGCTGGCCGACAAGGTCCTTCCGGCCTTCACGGCCGCCACAGGCATCAAGGTGAATTTCAAGGAACTTCCCGATCAGGACAGCATGTTCAGCGAGGCCAAGGTCGCACTTCAGGCCGGCGGCATCGACGTGATCGAGCCGTCGATCGACCGGATCGGCGCCTGGGCCGCGAACGGCCTGCTTGCGCCGCTGGATGAATCGAAGCTGGCGATGGACAACTACCTGCCGGGGCTTGCCGATGGCGCGGCCGGGGCGCGCAGCCGTATCGACGGCCAGCTGGTCTATGTGCCCTCGAACTGGGGGACCGAGTCGCTGGTTGTGAACAACGCCGATGCCAAGATGTCGTCGCCCCCTTCGCTGGGCGATCTCTTCTCGGCCGACAACCCCTCCACCGTGCGCCCGCATTCGTCGCTGGCGGCGATGGGCCGCTGGCTTGATGCGCAAGGCAAGCTGCCGCGTCCGTGGATTGACGGCTACAGCGACATGGCGGTGATGACCGAGCTTTGGGACATCGCGCTGGCCGAGGCGGTGAAGGCGAAGGGCAACATCGTCCAGTGGTGGAGCGGCGAGAATGACGCCAATGCCGGCTTTACGGCCAATGGCGCCACCGTCGGCCTATGTTGGGATTCCACGGGTTTCAATCTGCGCAACGACGGCTACAGCTATGTCTCGCCGGTCGAAGGCGCCTTTGCCTGGAATCAGGGCTTTGTGATGCTGAAGAACGCCGCCAACCCCGAACAGGCGCATGAGTTCATGAAGTTCATCTCGACCCCAGAAGGCGCGGCCGGCTGGGCCGAGGCTTTCGCCTCCAACCCGGTGGGCAAGGGCGCGCTGGACCTGATGGACCCCGATGTTGCCAAGCAGTTCAGCAGCACCTTCAATGACGAGGCGCTGGCCAAACTGTGGTGGTGGCCCGACCAGTCGGCCGAGTTCCTGACCAAGCGGGCGGAATACGCCGACAAGTACAAGGCGGCGTAAGCCTGCCTCGATCCGGCAGCTTCCGGCCTGAAGGATGGAGACGGGCGGCAGGGCGTTTCATCGCCGCCCGATTTTCATTCACCTTGCCGCCATCTGCCTGTTACATGGGCGTGGCTAGGCTGCGCCACCCCGCGCTGTCTTTGCGCTGATGAGGAGACTGACATGACCCAACTGAACCGCCGCCGCTTCCTGCAGACCTCGGTCGCCGGGGCCGGACTGCTGGCCGCGCCTGCGCTGATCTCGTCCAAGGCGCTTGCCTCTTCGGGCGAACTGAACTTCGTCGGCTGGGCCGGCTATCCCGAGCTGGCCGAAAAGATCCTGCCCGCCTTCACCGCGGCGACCGGCATCAAGGTCAACTTCAAGGAAGTTCCCGACCACGAGACGATGTATGCCGAGTCGAAGATCTCGATGGAGACCGGCGGCATCGACCTGATCGAGACCACCATCGACCGCTGGGGCAGCTACAACGCCAATGGCCTGCTGCAGCCCTGGGATGAATCGAAGATGGACCTGAACGCCTATCTGCCGGGTCTGGCCGATGGCGAGGCCGGCGAGATGTCGCGCCTTGAAGGGGCCTTGATGATCGTGCCGTCCGTCTGGGGCACCGAGGCTCTGGTGGCGTCCGAAGCCGATGCCAAGCTGTCCTCGCCCGCGTCGCTGGGCGATCTCTTCAACGCCGAGAACCCGGCCGTACTGCGCCCGCACTCGACCCTGGCGGCGATGGGCCGCTGGCTGGAAGCGCAGGGCAAGCTGCCGAAACCCTGGCGTGAAGGCTATGCCGACATGGCCGTGATGACCGAACTCTGGGACATCGCGCTGGCCGAGGCGATCAAGCTGAAAGGCAACGTTGTCCAGTGGTGGTCGGGCGAGAACGAGGCCGTGGCCGGCTTCCAGGCCAACGGCGCCGTGATCGGCCTGTGCTGGGATTCGACCGGCTTCAACGTCCGCGGCGATGGCTACAAATACATCGCGCCGGTCGAAGGGGCTTTCGCCTGGAACCAGGGCTTCTCGCTGCTGAAGGGCGCCAAGAACGCCGAAGCGGCGGCCGAACTGGCCAAGTTCGTCGCCACCCCGCAGGCTTCGGCCGACTGGGCGACCGCGTTCAAGGCCAACCCGGTTGCCAAGGGCGGGCCGGAGCTGATGACGCCGGATATCGCCGAATACTATGCCGGCACCTTCGATGACACCGCGCTGAAGTCGCTGTGGTGGTGGCCCGAGCAAACCGCCGAATTCGTCGCCAAGCGCGGCGAATACGCCGACAAGTACAAAGCGGCCTGAACGGGGCCGCCTGACAAGGCAGCCGATCGCCATGGCGGGGGGCATCCCTCTGCCATGGCATGCCGTTGCGCCTGCAGTGCAAGGCGCCAAAGCCGGGTGCCGGCGGCCGGTCCCTGCGATCATGCCGGTTTGCCGCGCAACCGCGCCATCCGGCCCCGGAAACACGGCCGATCTGGCGATACCATTTGCAGTATGGCCGCGGCCTGCTAGCTTTGGCCAAAAAACAACAACCAGGACATTCGGGGGACGACGACGCGATGAGCGCCGCAATTGATCTGGAAAACGTCTGCTGCGATTTCGGCACCTTCCGTGCTGTCGACAACGCCAATGTCTCCATCCGGCCGGGCGAGTTCTTTTCGTTCCTTGGCCCCTCGGGCTGCGGCAAGACCACCATCCTGCGCATGATCTCGGGCTTCATCGACCCCACTTCGGGGACCATCAGCATCGGCGGCAAGGATGTGAAGGGCACCCGCCCGAACCAGCGTCCGACGGCGCTGATCTTCCAGAACCTTGCCCTCTTTCCGCTGATGCCGATCTGGGAGAACATCTCCTTCGGGCTTGAGGTGCGCGGCGTCGACAAGGCGACCCGGCGCAGGAAGGCCGAGGAGCTCTTGCGCCTCGTCGATCTGCCCGATGCCGGCGACAAGATGGTCAGCCAGCTTTCCGGTGGCCAGAAGCAGCGCGTCGCCATCGCCCGCGCGCTGGCCGTCGAACCCAGTGTGATGTTGCTGGACGAACCGCTGTCCGCCCTTGACCTGAAGCTCCGCCAGCACATGCGGGCCGAACTTCGCGCCATCCAGAAGCGCACCGGCGTCACCTTCATCTACATCACCCATGACCAGGGCGAGGCGCTTGCCATGTCCGACCGGGTCGGCGTCATGAGCCAGGGCCGCATCCAGCAGATTGCCGACCCGCGCGACATCTACAACAACCCGGTCAATGGTTTCGTCGCCAGTTTCGTGGGCGAAAACAACATCTTCGAGGGCGTGGCCGGCCCCGTGGCCGCCGGCCACGCCGCCTTTGACACCGCCGAGGGCAATTTCCGCGCGCGGCTTGCCGCCGAGGCGGCGGACAAGACGCTGAAGCTCTACGTCCGCCCCGAACACACCGCCCTGACCGCCACCCCGGGCACCGAGAATTCGGTGCCCGTAACCGTTTCCGAAGTCTCGTTCGAAGGCCCCTTCATCGCCGTCAGCGCGCTGACCGACAAGGGCAAGACCATCGTGGCCGAGATCCGCAACGACGGTCAGGCCACGGTGCCGGAACTGGGGGCCAGGATGCATGCGGGCTTTGCCGCCGAGCGCGCCTCGCTTCTGCCCGACGCCAACGTCCGGGGGTGATCATGCAGGACATGTTCCGCCGCTATGGCTCCGGGCTGACGCTGGTCATCTGCCTTCTGGTCGCCTTCTGGCTGGTGATGCTGGTGATCGTGCCCAATATCACGCTGTTCGAGCAAAGCTTCCGCCCCTACCTGCCGGTGACCGAGATCGGCGGGCCGAAAGACACCTACGGCTTTGGCAACTATGCCAAGGTCTTCCACGGCTCGGTCGAGAAAAGCATCTTCGGGATCAGCTTTACCCTTCCGGTGCATGTCTATACCTTCTTCCTGACCATGTTCTATTCGATCGTGGTCACCTTCATGTGCTTCATCCTTGCCTATCCGCTGGCCTATTATCTGGCCAAGATCGTCAAGCCGAAGTCCTTGCCGACGCTTCTTCTGATGCTCTTCATCCCCCTGTGGGTCAGTGAAGTGCTGCGCGCCTTTGCCTGGTGGATCATCCTTGCCTTCAAGGGGCCGCTGAACGCGCTTCTTCTGGGCATCGGGCTGATCGACGCCCCGATCCGCTGGACCAACATGGGCTATACCGGCGTGGTGATCGGTCTGATCTACACCTATGTCCTGTTCATGCTGTTCCCGGTCTACAACGCCGTGCAATCGCTGGACACCAACCAGATCGAGGCGGCCGAGGATCTTGGCGCCTCGTGGTGGAAGATCCACTGGAAGATCGTCCTGCCGCATTCCAAGCCCGGTATCGCCTCGGGGTCGGTCATGGTGTTCATGCTGTCGGCGGGCTCGCTTCTGGTGCCCTCGATCCTTGGCTCCACCACCTCGCAATGGTTCACCCAGACCATCGACCAGTGGTTCAAGGACGCGCTCGACTGGAACACCGCCTCGGCCTATGCCTTCCTCCTGCTGATCCTCTGCACGCTTTTCGTCACCGTGGCGCTGAAGCTGTTCCGGGTGAAGCTTTCCGACATCGCGAAATAGGGGGGCATCACATGCACAAGTTCCGTCTGGGCCTGTCGCACCTCTATATGGCGCTGTTCCTGCTCTACCTGCTCCTGCCGCTGGTGGTGATGTCGGGGGCGGCCTTCAACGACTCGAAGCTGCCCTCCATCGTGCCGTGGAAGGGCTGGACCACGATGTGGTTCGGCGAGATGATCGCCGACCAGCGCATGATGATCGCCTTCCGCAACACGCTTCTGGTGGCGGTCGCGGTGGCGCTGCTGGCGATCATCGTCGGCACGGCTTCGGCGATCCTGATCAACTCGATCTCGGGGCGGCTGCGCACGGCGCTTTACGGGATGATGATCTCGACCATCCTGATCCCCGGTGTCGTCATCGGCATCTCGACGATGATCATGTGGACCAAGCTGGGCAATGCCATCGAGTCCGACTTCATCCTCTTCAAGCCCGGGCTGCATCTCAGCGTGCTGGGGCAGGTCAGCTATATCGCCGCCATGGTGATGCTTCTGGTGCTGGCGCGATTGCAAAGCTTCGATGCCGGGCTGGAGGAGGCGGCGCTTGACCTTGGCGCGTCCCATGCGCAGGTCATGCGCCGCATCCTCTTGCCGCATCTCTACCCGGCCATCGCGGCCGGCGCCGCAGTCGCCTTCTTCCAGTCGATCGAGAACTTCAACGTCACGCAATTCACCCGGGGCGGGGCGGATACGCTGACGGTCTATGTGTTCTCGAAGGTGCGATCGGGGATCACCCCCACGATCAACGCGCTGGCGTTCCTGCTGATCTGCATCACGCTGGTTCTGGCCGTGGTCTACGAGGTGAACCGCCGCCGCCTTGCCCGGGCCGAGGCTGCCCGTCTGGCACAGGCCCGCCGGGCCGAGGCCGAAGAAGGAAAGTCGTTCTGATCCGCGCCTGAAGGAACGGCCGGGCAAAGACCCGGCCGTTCCCTCAGGAAAGCTGCCGGGCTTTGGCGGGCGCTTCAGATCGTCAACAGCACCTCGACCATCTTCGAATGCGGATCGGCCATGGCGTCGATCACGTCGTAGTGGTGACGGTTGTCATCCGGGGTCCAGGGGCAACCCCATTCCTCGGCCAGAGTGCGGGCCTGCCACAGGAAGGCCGGCCGTTCGCCGCCACCCACCCAGACATGCGCGCTGACCCCGTCCCGCAGTTTCTGCCGGGCCGGGCTTTCCGTGGCGCATTCTGCATCGGTCAGGCGCAGCTTGCTGTTCATTCCGGTGGCCATCAGCGGGCCAAGCTCTGCCAGCGGAGAGATCGGCACCACCCGCCGCACCATCGGCAGGTCGATGTCGGTGCAGCCCATCCGGGCCGACAGATGCCCGCCCGCGGAATGGCCCGTGACCACCATCGGCCCGGCAACCTCGGCGCTGATCGCCCGGCAGGCGGCCGCAATCTCCTGCGTCATCTGCGGGATGCCCGCCTCCGGGGCCAGCGTGTAGGACGGCATCGCGACAGCCCAGTTCCAGGCCAGCGGCCCGGCGGCCAGATGCGACCAGCTTTCCCGCCCGAACGCCATCCAGAAACCGCCATGCACGAAAACCAGCACGCCCGCCGGTGGCCGCGCCGGCAGAAAGAGGTCGAACCGCTGCCGGTCCGAAGGACCATAGGGCAGATCCAGCCGCGCCCGATCGCCCGCATTGGCCCGGAAAGCGCAGGCGACGGCCGCCCAGGTCGGAGGGTAGCTGTCCGCCTCGCGGATAAAGGCACCGTTGGCGTAGTCGCGATCAGGATCTGGCCAGGAATATGAAGGTTTCATAATGGTTTGCGTTGCAAGGTGGCCGCTTGTCTGAAGTGGGGCAGGGCAGCCCATCTGAAGTGGGGCGGGGCAGCCGGGGGTGGCGCCGGGTTGTCTATCTTGTACACAACTCCCACCACCCGGCAAGCCCGGGCTTCGCGCGGCTTCTGCAGCGGCGCCCAACCGCTTGACAGGGCAGCGCCGCACTCTAACATGTTAGAATGTTACAGACATCCGCGGCCCCGCCACAAGAGACAAGCGCCACCCCGAGGCTGGCGCGGCTGGAGGATTTCTCCGGCTCATTGGGCGCGCGGGTCTATCAGGTGCTGCGCCAGGCCATTCTGTCCGTCACATACCGCCCCGGAGAGATCATCCGCAAGCCCGAGATCTGCGCCGTTCTGGGCGTCAGCCGCAGCCCGGTTTCGGATGCGGTGGCGCGGCTGGCGACCGAGGGGCTGGTGGATGTGGTGCCGCAGGCCGGAACCTTTGTCGCCCGCTTCTCGATGGACGAGATCCGCGAGGGTGCCTTTCTGCGCGAGGCGATCGAGTTGCATGCCATCGAGCGGGTGGCGCTATCGGTGACGGATGACCAGGTGCAGCAGCTGCGCCGCAATCTGGCGCTGCAAGCGGTGCTGGTGGAGGCCGGCGATACCGCGGGCTTCTATCAGGCGGATGCCGCGATGCACGGGATGATCCTGTCGTTCACCGGCTTCCGGCGGCTGGCGCAGGTGGCCGATACGGCATGGCTGCATGTGAACCGGGCGCGGCAGATGATCCTGCCGGTGCCGGGGCGCGTTGCGCAGACGCTGGAGGAGCACCGGGCCATCATCGCCGCCCTTGAGGCGCATGACCCAGAAGCCGCCCGCGAAGCCGTGCGCAGCCACCTGCGCCAGCTGATCCGCTATCTGGAGCCGCTGGAGCGGGACCGGCCGGAGTTGTTCGCCAAGCCCTGAACGCCTCGGGCCGCCTGGGCCGAAAGCCCAAGGCAGGCGGCCAGATGCGCAAGCGCGATCTGCACGCCCCGTTCGCCCAGGGCTTCCGTCGCCCCGGACGCGGTCTCGGTATACCAGTGGTCCCCTTCGGATGCGCGCGCCATGGCGACGGTTTCGGGGGCCAGCGCCAGCATCAGCGCAGTCTCGCCGATCCCGGCGTGGTCAAAGGGAAAGTCGGCGCCCTTCGGGAACAGGGGATGGATCTGGATCCAGTTGAACGGGTCCTCGGCCGCGGCCTGCTGCGCATAATAGTCCTGCATGCCGCGATCCCCCCACCAGCCGGGGCCGCGCTCGGACTCGAGGTGGCGGAAAAGGGCGTTGCGGGCGGCCAGCCGGAAGGTCAGGTCGGTCGGCATGCCCTGGGCAAAGCCTTCGGTCTGATGGTGGATCACGCCATGAACCTTGCGGACGCCCATGCGCAGAAGGGCGGTGAACAGCGCCTCGGCCATGGGCAGAAAGGCGGAGGTGTCCAGATGCAGCGTGCCGGTGCCGTCCGGCCCCGCGACGGCATGGCTGGCCGCGCCATAGGCAAAGGGCGGCAGCACGACGATCCGGTCGCCGAAGCGTTTCAGCACCTCGGTCACGGCCAGAAGATCGACGCCTGCGGGCAGATGCGCGCCATGATACTCCATCACCCCGATCGGCAGCACGAAAGGCAGCCCATCGGCAATGGCCTGCCGCAACTGGCCCGGACGCATCCTGTCAAACTGCATCTGCACCCCCAAGGGCATGGGCGATGTCGCGGGTCTGGCTGTAAAGCGCCTTCCACAGCGGATATTGCCGCGCATAGGCCGCCACCCTGGCGGGCTGGACGATCCGTTCCACCGGATTCCAGGCCGCGATTTCATCCTGGCTGATCGCGCCCAGCGCAACGGCGGCCAGAAAGGCATCGCCATAGCTGGCGCCGATGGTCTTTTCGCAGACGATCTGCGGCACCCCGCCCAGATCCGACGTGGCCTGCATCCAGACCGCGTTCTTCGTGCCGCCCCCCACCGCCAGCACCCGCGCCGGCCGGGCGCCGGCTTCGGCATAGGTCTCGACCACATGCGCGGTGCCCGAGGCGATGCCTTCCAGCACGGCGCGGAACATGTCGCCGCGGGTATGGGTCAGATCAAGGCCGAAGAAGGCGCCCTTGGCCCTGGTGTCATGGATCGGCGTCCGCTCGCCCGAGAAATAGGGCAGGCACAGAAGGCCCTTGGCCCCCGGCGGGCTGGCGGCGGCCTCGGCCGCGAGGGTGGCGAACTCCTCGCCCCGGGCCAGCTGGTCGCGGAACCAATGCGTCAGCGTCCCGCTGGTCGACAACCCCGCCATCGAGGCATGCAGCCCCGGGAAAAGCCAGGGCGCATACCAAAGCCGCGGGTCGCGCACCGGGCGCTCGGTCACCTGGATGGTGAAGATGGTGGAGCCATACATCATCATCATGTCGCCCGGCGCCTGCGCCCCGACCGACACTGCCTCGGCCGCGGCATCGATGGTGCCGCAGGTGACGGGGGTGCCGGCGGCGAGGCCGGTCTCCTCTGCCGCCGCCCTGGTGATCTGGCCGGCGATGTCGGTGGACCACATCAGCCGTGGCAGCCGGTCGAGGTCGATGAGATCGGCCAGCGCATCGGTCCAGCCCAATGTACCGACGTCATAGAGCGGCGAGAAATTGGCCGCGGTGTAATGGTCGATCACATAGGCGCCGGTCAGTTTCCACGCGATATAGCTGGTCGAGGTCAGCACCTTCGCGGTGCGGGCGAAAATCTCCGGGTGCTGTTCCTTCAGCCACAGGATCTTTGGCCCGACCGATTGCGAGGTCAGGGCGTTGCCGCAGACCCGGTGGATGGTCTCGGGCCCGATGGCCGCGTTCAGCGCGTCGATCTGGGCGGCAGCCCGGGTGTCGACGCCGTAAAGGACGCCGTTCATCAGCGGCCGGCCACCGGCATCGACGGGAAGCATGCAGGGGCCGATGGCGCTGGCGGCGACGGCGCGGATCGCTTTGGGGTCGATCCGGGACGCGGCCAGAAGGTCCCGCGTCACCTTGACGAAATCGCCCCACCAGTCCTGATCGGCATCATGTTCGGCCCAGCCGGGATGGGGGACCAGCATCCGGTGCGGATGGCGCGCCTCGGCCAGGATGCGGCCCCCGATGTCGACCAGCACGCCCTTGGTCTCGAAGGTGCCGATGTCGACGCCAAGGGTGTAGCTCATGGCCTGCGCTCCAGCGGCAGGTCCGGGGTGATGCGGTCAAGGCTGGCCGACAGCAGCGTGACCATCCCGGAAAGGTCTGAAAGATCAACCACTTCCAGCGCGGAATGCGTGTAGCGCATCGGGAAGCCGACATCGAGACAGGCCACGCCGTCGGGCCCCATGAACTGGATGTAGGAAAGGTCGGTCAGCACCCCGGTCTGCGCGCTGCGCTGCAGGGGCAGCCCGGCCGCCCCGGCGGCCTCTTCGACCAGCCGCACCAGTGCGGGATGCGGGATCACCCCGTTCAGCGTGCCGCGCCCGTGGAACGAATAAAGCGAGATCCCGGGGCCGCCCCCAAGCCGCACTTCGCCGCGCGCCTCCATGTCGGGCGTATCGCAGGCCAGCAGCAGATCAATCTGCAGCGCGATGTCGGGGCGCAGCCGTTCGGCGGCGGGCAGCACGCCGCGCAGGTTGAACTCCTCCTGCACCGACCAGACCAGATGCAGGGTCGGCCCGGTCCTGTCCTTGCGCGACGCCGCCAGCGCCAGCAGGGCCGCACAGCCCGCCCGGTCATCGGCCGACGTGCCGGCGATGCGGCCATTTGCCAGTTCCAGCACGCGGGGGGCATAGACGACGGGGGTGCCGATCTGAACCCCGGCCGCCAGGGCCTCGTCCCGGCTGGCGAAACCGGCATCGACGAACAATTCCGCATAGGGCAGGACGCGGTATTTCTCATCCTGCCCGGTTGCGTGATGCGACTTGTTGGCGATGACGGCCGGCAGGTCGCCCTGCGCGGTGCACAGCACCACCGCCTGCGCGGCCAGCGCCCGTTCGGGCACGCCGCCCAGACGCTCCAGCCGGATCAGGCCCGAGGCTTCGATCTTGCGGACGATGAAGCCCAGCTGGTCCATATGGGTGAAGATCATCACCGAAGGCAGCGCGGGATCGCCGGGCAGGGTCGCCATCAGGTTGCCCAGCCGGTCCGAGCGATGGGCGATGCCCAGCCGGTCCAGATGGGCGGCGATGGCGCTTGCCACCCGGGCCTCATGCCCGGCAAGGCCGGGGATCAGCATCAGCTCGATCAGAAGATCGCGGATCATGTAGTCCTCCTGCGCGGTCGGTCCGCACGGCACCCGACAGCCGAACATGCGCTGGCAGAAGGGCGCTGGTGCCGCATGCTACTTGACCGCCCCCGCCGCCATGCCCCTGATGATATAGCGTTCCAGCGCGACGCCGATCACGATCAGCGGCAGGATCGCCGCAAAGCTGAGTGCGGCCATCGACCACCAGCTGATGCCCTGGCTGCCGGTCTGGCTTGCCACCATCACCGGCAGGGTATTGGCATGGGTCGAGGTCAGCAGGGCGGCGAAGAAATATTCGTTCCAGGTCAGCACCAGCGACAGGATGAAAGCCGCAACCATGCCCGGCGCCGCGATCGGCAGGATGATGGTCAGGAACGCCCCCCAGATGCCAAGCCCGTCGACCATGGCGGCCTCTTCCAGCTCGGTCGGGATGGTCGAGAACTGATCCTTCATGATCCAGATCACGATGGGCAGCACGGTCAGCGTGTAAAGCAGGATCAGCCCGATCCGCGTGTCCAGCAGCGCCAGCTCCTTGTACAGCACCAGGAAGGGCAGGGCGAGGACGACGGGCGGCAGGATCAGCTGGCTGAGGAAGAAGAACGAGATGTCGTCGTTCTTCATCCAGCCGAAGCGATAGGAGAAGCGCGACAGCCCATAGGCCGCGAAGGAGCCAAGGATCACCGCCAGCGCCGAGGATGTCACCGAGATGATGGCGGAATTGCCGAAACGCTTCAGGAACTCGGCCCGGACGGTGCTTTCCTGCCCGATGGTCTTGGGCGAAAGGCCGATCGACTCCCAGCCTTTCCATTTCGGCACGAAGTCGACCCAGGGGATCATGTTTCCCTTCATCACGTCCGGCGCCATCTTGAAGCTGGTGGTGATGGTCCAGTAGATCGGGAAAAGGCAGATCACCGCCCAGAGGATCAGCACGCCATAGATGGCAATCCGGCTTGTCCACCATTTCGCCCGGAAGGCGCGGTCGGGGCCGGTGTCGTGGAACAGCTGGTCGGTCATCGGATTACGTCCTCGGCCGGGTGAAACGCGCGGACCATTTCATCAGCACGGTCATCAGGATGACGATCAGGACCAGATAGACCATCGCCAGCATGGTGCCGTAACCGACGTTGGAGCGTTCGCGGTATTCGCGGAAGATGAAGCTGGTCACGGTGTCGGTGGCGCCGCCCGGCCCCCCGCTGGTGATGTTGATGACGATGTCTGCCAGCTTCAGCTTGAAGATCACCCGGATCAGGATCGCGGTGATCGAGACCGGCAGCATCAAGGGGAAAGTCACCTCCCAGAACGATTTCCAGCCGGTGGCGCCGTCCACGCGGGAGGCCTCCTGCAGTTCCTTGGGGATCGCCTGAAGGCCGGCCAGCAGCATGATCATCATGAAGGGGATGAAGGTCCAGGCATCCAGGACCATGATGGTGGCCTTGGCCATCCAGCCGGTCTCGAAGAAGGCGGGGTTCTCGACGCCAAGGGCGCGGGCAAGGCGCGAGACCGGGCCGAAGCGGGCCTCGAGCATCGACTTGCCGATCATCCAGCTGACGGCGACGGGCGACAGCATCAGGGGCAGAAGGAAGGCGATGCGAAAGAACTTGCGGGCGCGGATCTGCCCCGAAAGGATCAGCGCAAGGCCAAAGGCGATGGCATATTCCACAATGATCGCAAGCACATACCAGACCATATTGGTCAGGGCATTCCAGTAGAACGGATCGCCCCACATCTGCACCAGATTGTCGACACCGTTGAAGCTGCGCCCCGTGGGGCTGGAGAGGTTCCAGCTGGAGAACGCGATGGCCAGTCCGAACAGGATCGGAAAGACCGTCAGCGAGACCACGAAAAGGGCGGCCGGTAGCACGAAGAGGGTGCGGCGCCCGGCCTCGCCCCGCACCATCACTTGTGACACGCAAAGACAGATCGCCCAAAGGACATAGGCGTAAAGCGTGGGCCGCCAGTTGGCGAAGCCGAAATCCTGCGACCCGGTGCTTTGCAGCACCTGTGCCCCGGCCACCGCCGCCAGCACGGCGGCAGAGCCCCAGACCAGCGCCCGCCCCAGCCGTCGCCGGCCGGCGGTGATGTGGTCGCTGGTGACGATATGCAGAAATTCGCCGCTCACCCCGGTCGGTCCTTTCGCAAGGAGGGGCGCGCGGAACGGCCCGCGCGCCCCTGGTTCATCTGCGCCGGTTCAGCTCACATCCCCAGGCTTGCCTTGTAGAGCGCAACCTGGCTGTCGCGGCCGATCTGGTCGGTGATCTTCTCCCATGCGGCGGCGATGGCATCCGCGGTTTCCTGCGCCGATTTGTACTGGCCGGAGAAGCCCTTGGCCAATTCGTCCTCGGCCACCGAGTAATACTGGAAGATGCCGGGGATGCGCGGCTCGATCGCGGCATTGGGGTGGTTGTAGCTGTCGAGGTTGGAGCCGAGGAAGTCCTCGATATAGGCCCGGTCGTAGCCCGCCGCTTCCCATTCGTCATACTGGAAGTGCGAGTTGCGATAGGGCTGGAAGCCCGACGGATAGGCCGAAGTCCAGAGCGACAGGTCCTTGCCGCCCAGATGGGCCGCCGCCGACCACGCCGCCTTGCGCTTCTTCTCGTCGCCCGTGACGCGGCTGGTGACATAGACCCCCCAGCCGATATAGGCCATCAGCGGGGCCTCGTTGGCGGTGTCCTCCCAGGCGCCTGCGGCCGAGTTGTAGCGCCGGTCCGAGCCGGGGTTGATGCTGAAGCCGACCACATCGCCCACGACCGACGTGTCCGAGGTGCGGGCCGAGGCCCCCACGTCGCCCCACCACATCAGCATCGAGCCGGTGCCGGCGAGGAACTGGCTGAAGGCGGTGGTGCCCGGGTCGGCGTTGATCTGGTCGGGCGGATAGGCGCCGGCCGCGATCAGGTCCATCACGTCCTGGAAGGCCTGCACCCAGCCGGGGTTGTTGACGCGCGGCTTCATCGTTTCGGGATCGAAAAGCCAGGCGCGGTCGTCGGGGTGTTTGACATAGGCGGTGGCGCGGTTGGCGACGAAATAGAAGCCGAAGCCGCCCCAGCCCTTCAGCGGGTCAAGGAAGCCGTAGGCCGGCAGGCCGGTCAGCGGATCGGTCTGGCCCTTGATGGCCAGCGTGGCCGCATTGACCTGTTGCCAGGTCGTCGGCACCTCGGCCCCGCCGATGCCGCCCTCGCCGAAGTAATCCTTGCGGTAGCTGAAGGTGTGGCAGTCGCCGTCGATGGTGACACGGTAGGTCTTGCCGTCCCAGGTGCCGACCGGGGGTTTGAGGTAGCTGACCAGATCGTCGGCGTCGATCTGGGTCTTCACCCAGTCCGGCATCTCGTCCAGAAGGCCGCGGCCGGCGGTGTCGCCCTCGAAGGGGGCGCCCATCTCCAGAATGTCGAAATCGACGGTGCCGGTGGCGATGCTTTGCTGCAGCCGGGCGTTGTAGTCGGCTTGCGCCAGGTCGATCCAGCTGATCTTGGCGCCGGTATAGTTCTCCCAGGGCTTGAGGAAGCCGCGGAACAGAAGGTTGTGCAGGTTCTGGTTGTTCAGACCCATGAAGGTCAGCTCCACGCCCGCAAATTCGCCTTCCGCCACATTGGCCTTGGTGGCGGCAAGGCACAGCTCGCCCACCTTCTGCCAGTCGGCATCGGTCGGACTGCCCGCGCCCACGCCCGGAATGGCCAGAATCTGCGCCCGGATGCTGTCCTGCGCCAGCGCCGCGCGCGGCATCATCCCCGCGGGCAGGGCGGCAGCGGCGCCAAGGGCGGTCGCACCTTTCAGGAAACGCCGGCGGCTCAGCCGGCTGAGATGGTTGTAGAGATCCACTTTCACAGTCAGTCCTCCCAATGGCGCCCCTTTTGCCGGATGCCGGACGGGGCCTTTCCTTGCGTCGTGACAGGCCGGATGCGCTGCCGGTGCCCGCAAGGGGAATGGTCCCTGCAGGCGATCACGCAATGGCAGGGCCCTCCCAGTCCCTGCGGCAGCTTGTCCTCGTGGCAAGCTTGGCAAGCCGGGGGAGGACTGTCAAGATTCTAACATGTTAGTATGATCAGCTGATGGACACAGGCTTCCTGCCTCGACTAGTCTGGCGAAGGACCAAAGGGGGAAGGGCGGGCCGATGGCCGAAGTGACGATCCGCAATCTTGTCAAGGCCTACGGCGGGCTGACGGTGATCAAGGGGCTGGATCTGGATATTCCAGACGGGGAGTTCGTCGTGCTCGTCGGCCCGTCCGGCTGCGGCAAATCCACGCTGCTGCGCATGATCGCGGGGCTGGAGGAAATCACCTCGGGCGATGTGAAGATCGGCGACCGGCGGGTGAACAACCTGCCGCCGTCCGAGCGGGACATCGCGATGGTCTTCCAGAACTACGCGCTTTATCCGCACAAGACCGTCGGGGCCAACATGGGCTTCGCGCTGAAGATGCGCGGCATGGACAAGGCCGAGATCGCTGCCCGCGTCGCCCGTGCGGCCGAGATCCTGGGATTGACGCCCTATCTCGACCGCTATCCCCGCGCGCTGTCGGGCGGCCAGCGCCAGCGCGTCGCCATGGGTCGCGCCATCGTGCGCGATCCCCAGGTGTTCCTGTTCGACGAGCCGCTGTCCAATCTGGACGCCAAGCTGCGGGTGCAGATGCGGGCCGAGATCCGCGAGCTGCATCATCGGCTGAAGACGACCACGGTCTATGTCACCCATGACCAGATCGAGGCGATGACCATGGCCGACCGAATCGTGGTACTGCAGGGCGGCAGGATCGAGCAGGTCGGCGCGCCGCTGGACCTGTACGACCGCCCCGCCAACACCTTCGTCGCCGGTTTCATCGGCAGCCCGTCGATGAACATCCTGCCGGGCGTGGTCGAGGCGGGGGGCGTGCGCGTGGCGGGGGCCTTGCTGCCGTTGCCTGCGGGACTGCAGGCCGCCGCCGGGCGCGAAGTGCTTTACGGCATCCGGCCCGAGCATCTTCTGCCCGGTGACGTCCCGTCCAGTAACGTCCCGTCCGGTGACGTCCTGTCCGGTGACGTCCTGTCGGGCACCGTCGCCGTGGTGGAGCCGACAGGGTCCGAGACCCATGTCGTCCTGCGGCTTGAGGGGGCGGAGGCGGAGGTCGTGGCGATGTTCCGCGACCGCGTGGCCTTCCGCCCCGGTGACCGCATCTCGTTGAGGCCCGACGCCGGCAAGGCGCATCTCTTCGACCGCGGGTCCGGTCTGCGGCTGTGAGGGCGGAGGCGGGGGCCAGCCCCCGCACCCCCGGGATATTTTCGCCAAGATGAAGGAGGAGGCGGAGCGATGCTGAAGGGAATCGATCACCGGCTGAACGCCGAGGTTCTGGCCTGTCTGCGGGCCATGGGGCATGGCGATGTGCTGATCGTGGCGGACAGCAATTTCCCGTCCGATTCGGTGGCGCGGGCGACGGTGACCGGCCGCCTGCTGCGGATGGAGAACCTGACCTCGGCCGAGGCGGTGGGGGCGATCCTCACGGTGCTGCCGCTGGACACCTTTGTCGAGGATTTCGCCGGACGGATGGAGGTGGTCGGGGCCGCCGCCGATCTGCCCCCCGTGCAGGCCGAGGTGCAGGCGGTGATCGACCGGGCCGAGGGCCGGCCGCGTCCGATGGTCGGGGTCGAGCGTTTCGCCTTCTACGACATGGCGCGGCAGGCCTATGCGGTGATACAGACGGGCGAGCGCCGGTTCTACGGCTGCTTCATGTTCCGCAAGGGCGTGATTCCACCCGACGCCTGAAAGCCGCAGGAAAGGCCGCCCGCATGAAACCCATCGTCATCCTTGGCATCTTCGTCGCCGACACCGCCTATCGCGCGGAACGGCAGCCGAAGATGGGCGAGACCATCCTTGGCGAAAGCTTCGCGCTTGGCCCGGGGGGCAAGGGGTCGAACCAGGCAGTCGCGGCCGCCATGGCCAGCGGGCCGGCGGGCCGCAAGGTGCATTTCATCACCCGGCTTGGCCGCGACGACTTCGCCGCCATCGCCCGCGCGACGTGGGCCAGGGCCGGGGTGGTGCCGGACGTGACCGAGGACCCCGAAAGCTATACGGGCGCGGCCTATATCTTCCTTGAGGCGGCAACCGGCAACAATGCCATCATCGTGGCCCCCGGCGCCGCGGCGCGGATCACCGCAGCGGATGTCGAGGCCCGCGCCGATCTGATCCGCGGTGGTGCGGCCTTCGTCACCCAGCTGGAACAGCCGGTCGAGGCGGCGCTGCGCGGCCTGCAGATCGCGCGGGCGGCAGGGGTGACCACGATCCTGAACCCGGCTCCGGCGGCGGACCTGTCTGACGAGATGCTGGCACTTTGCGACTACATCACCCCCAACGAGACCGAGGCCGAGGCGCTGACCGGCATCGCCGTGACCGACCCGGCCAGTGCGGACCGCGCGGCCGGGGCGCTTCTGGCCCGCGGGGTCGGCGCGGTCGTCGTCACCCTGGGCGGCAATGGCGCGCTTTATCGGGACGCGAGGCGCAGCCTGCATGTGCCGGTCATCAGCGCAGGCCCGGTGGCCGAAACCACCGGCGCAGGCGATGCCTTCAACGGCGGCTTCACGGTCGCGCTGTGCGAGGGCCGCGACGTGATCGAGGCCGTCCGTTTCGGCTGCGCCACCGCCGGCATTTCGGTCACCCGCAAGGGCACGGCGGGATCGATGCCCTCGCGCGACGAGATCGCCGCCCTTCTGGCCCGCTGACAGGCGATTTTTACAAAACCGTCACAATCAAGTTACATAACCGTAGCATGCCCATGGCAAATGGGTCATGCCGTACGGTTCTGCCGTCCGGTCCGGGTGAGGTCAGGAATGCAGCAAGCACATATCCGCAGCCGTTTCGATGTGGAACTCGAGGCCGTGCAGGCCCGGGTCATGAAACTGGGTGGCCTGGTGGAGGCGGCCCTTCTTGATGCCGCCGAGGCGCTGGAACAGCGCGATCAGGCGCTGGCCGACCGGGTGCGTCTTGGCGATGTCGCCATCGACGCGCTGGAGGAAGAGATTCAGACCGATTGCGCCCGTCTGCTGGCGCTTGAAGCCCCCGCCGCCAGCGATCTGCGGCTGGTGCTTTCGGTCATGCGGATCGCGGCGGCACTGGAACGCGCGGGCGATTACGCCAAGAACCTTGCCAAGCGCACGCTGGTCCTGCTGGCGATGCCCGCGGTCGGCACCTCGGGCGGGGCGGTGCGGCGGATGGCCAAGGCGGTGGTCGCCATGCTGTCGGACGCGCTGGACGCTTATGTCGCCCGCGACGCCGCCCGCGCCGATGAGGTCCGCCACCGCGACCATGAGATCGACCAGCTCTACAACGCGCTCTTCCGCGAATTCCTGACCTATATGATGGAAGACCCGCGCAACATCACCGCCTGCATGCACCTGCATTTCATCGCCAAGAACATCGAACGGGTGGGCGACCATGCAACCGGCATTGCCGAGCAGGTGATCTACCTCGTGAATGGCCAGATGCCCGACGCGGCGCGGCCGAAGATGGATTCGACGGGGCTGGCCTCGGACTGAGGCGGCTACAGAAGGAGAAAGACGATGGCGCAGGGCGAAAGGCCGGTTGTGCTTCTGGTCGAGGATGAACCGGCGCAGCGCGAGGTTCTGGCCTACAACCTGGATGCCGAAGGCTTCCGCGTGGTCCCCGCCGACAATGGCGAGGATGCGATGCTTCTGGTCGAGGAAGAGGGGCCGGACATCATCATCCTTGACTGGATGATGCCGAAACTCTCGGGCATCGAAGTGTGCCGCCGGCTGAAGATGCGCCCCGAGACGCGCAGCATCCCGATCATCATGCTCTCGGCCCGGGCCGAAGAGGTGGACCGGATCCGCGGGCTTGAAACCGGGGCCGATGACTACGTGATCAAACCCTATTCGGTGCTGGAACTGATGGCGCGCGCCCGCGCGCAGCTGCGCCGGGTGCGGCCCTCCTCGGCGGGGGTGGTGCTGGAATGGGGCGACATCCGGCTCGACCCCGAAACCCACCGCGTCTACCGCGCCGACAAGGTGCTGAAGCTCGGCCCGACCGAATTCCGCCTTCTGACCGCGCTGATCGAAAAGCCGGGCCGGGTCTGGAGCCGGGAGCAACTGCTCGACAGGGTCTGGGGCCGCGACATCTATGTCGACACCCGCACTGTCGATGTGCATGTCGGCCGGCTGCGCAAAAGCCTGATGGCCCATGGCGGCGAAGACCCGCTGCGCACCGTGCGCGGCGCCGGCTACGCCCTGGGGTAAGACTCAGGTTTCCGAAGAAAAATCAGATCGCTCCCGGCAAGCCTGTGGCGCAGGCCGGGCTTTTCATCTTGGCCGAAATATCCTCAGGGGGTTTGGGGGCAGAATGCCCCCATCCGGCCGACCGCAGCCACAAGCCGCCCCGCCAGCCGCCACGAAAGGCACGCGGCGGCAGCCGCTCCTCCGGATTGTGGATCCCGCAGGGGAGGAGCAGGGCTTGCCATTCCCGGCTCCGGGGGATGAGATGGCGCCGCGACATTCCCGAGGAGCCCCCGATGCAATTGGTATTCGACGGTCACAACGACCTTCTCTTGCGCCTTCACCTTGCGCCCGACCGGCGCGAGCAGATCTTCCTGACCGGCGAAGGCAAGGGCCATCTCGATCTGCCCCGGATGCAGGCGGGCGGATTCGCCGGCGGGCTGTTCGCGATCTACGTGCCCTCGCCGCATGACGGCGACGACATCGACTTCATGGCCCTGATGGACAACCCGCCCTATGATCTGCCCTTGCCCGATCTGATCGAGGCCCCGGCCGCCATCGGTCCGGCGATGCATCAGGCCGGGCTTTTCCACTGGATGCAGCGCGCCTCCGGCGGGGCGTTCCGCGGCTGCCGCAGCGTGGCCGAGATCCGGGCGGCGGTCGAGCCCGGCGCAGTGGCGGGCGTGTTGCACATGGAAGGGGCCGAGGCGATCGGGCCCGACCTTGACGCGCTGCATCTCTTCCATGCCGCCGGTCTGCGCTCGCTTGGACCGGTGTGGTCGCGCCCGACCATCTTCGGCCATGGCGTGCCCTTCCGCTACCCCGGCGATCCCGAGACCGGCGAGGGGCTGACCGAGGCCGGCAAGGCGCTGGTCCGCGAATGCAACGGGCTGCGGATCATGCTGGACCTGAGCCACCTCAACGCGGCCGGCTTCCGCGATGTGATGGCGATCTCGGATGCGCCGCTGGTCGCCACCCATTCCTGCGCCCATGCCATCTGCCCCTCGACCCGCAACCTGACCGACTGGCAACTGGATGCCATTGCCGAAACCGGTGGCATGGTGGGGCTGAACTTCGCCACCTGCTTCCTGCGCCCCGACGGCCGCGAAAGCGCCGACATGGGCTGGGACGTGATGATGCGCCACCTCGATCACCTGATCTCGCGGCTGGGCGAGGACCGGGTCGGCTTCGGCTCGGATTTCGATGGCGCCACGATGCCGCAGGGGATCGGCGACGTCACCGGTCTGCCCCGTCTGGTTCAGGCCTGCCTTGACCACCAATATGGCGATGCGCTGGTCGAAAAGCTGGCCTTCGGCAATTGGATGCGGGTGCTGGAAACGACCTGGGGCGCTTGAAGATCAGGCACTTGCTGCGGGGCGGGGGATTTTTTGCTGCAGGGGCATTGGCCGGCGCTTGACAAAGGTTATCAATTTAGTCAGGAATAATCTCATGACCGAGCCAGTTCCCCGTCGCGGGCAAGCCAGGTGTTCCCTGCCCCGATGGAGAGCCTCATGTTCCCGCAACAGCCGCGGCTTGATCTGCCGCCTGCCGCCTCGGCCGGTGTCGTCGACCTGCTGACCCGCGCGGTCTCCGGCCTCTATGAAGGGTTGATGCCCGGTGCCCGGCTGGAGGCGCTGATCGACCATCTGGAGATGCGGAAATGAACGCACGCGCCGAACCTTTCCTGACCCCCTGGCTGACCGCCGATGCCACCCCCGTGCACGAGGCCCGCGTGCTGACCGAAGGTGGCAGCCTTGCCCGGATCGACCTTGACGGCCAGATCTACACGCTGCGCATCACCCGCCAGGGCAAGCTGATCCTGACGAAATGATCCGGCCTGCCGGACGTGCGCCCTCGCGCGTCCGGCAGAGCGGCGGCCCGGCTGTCCGGGTTCTTGGCGGGCGGGGGGAATACCGCTCGTCCAGTCGTCGCGGGGGTCAGCCGCCAGTGTGACTCATGTAGCGGGTCATCTGGCCGCTGACGCCCTGACGGGAATAGTCGAAGTCATGGCCCTTCGGCTTGCGCGCGATCGCGGCATGGATCGCCTGTTCCAGCGCAGCATTGTCGGGGCTTGCCCGCAACGGCGCGCGCAGATCGGCCATATCCTCCTGACCAAGGCACATGTACAATTCGCCCGTGCAGGTCAGCCGGACCCGGTTGCAGCTTTCACAGAAATTGTGGGTCAGCGGCGTGATGAAACCGACCTTCTGGCCGGTTTCATTCAGACGGACATAGCGGGCCGGCCCGCCGCTGCGTTCGGCCAGATCGGTCAGGGCGAAACGCTCTTCATAGCGGCGGCGCAGCTCGCGCAGCGACCAGTACTGGTCAAGTCGCGCCGGCTCGATCTCGCCCATCGGCATGACCTCGATCCAGGTCAGGTCATGCCCTTCGCGGGCGCACCAGTCGGTCAGGCTGAACTGCTCGTCTTCGTTGAAATCCTTCAGGGCGACGGCATTGATCTTGATCCGCAGCCCCGCGGCCTTGGCGGCGGCAATGCCGTCCAGCACCTGGCGCAGCCGGCCCCAGCGGGTGATCCGGGCGAACTTCGCCTCGTCCAGCGTGTCCAGCGAGACATTGATCCGCTGCACCCCCAGATCAGCCAGCCCTTGCGCAAAACGCCCCAGCTGGCTGCCGTTGGTGGTCAGCGTCAGTTCCTTCAGCGCGCCCGATTGCAGGTGGCGCGCCATCGCCTCGAAAAAGGTCATGATGCCCTTGCGCACCAGAGGCTCGCCCCCGGTGACGCGCAGCTTCTGCACGCCCATGCCGACAAAGGCCGAACACAGCCGGTCCAGCTCCTCCAGCGTCAGCAGGTCGGCCTTCGGCAGGAAGGTCATATGCTCTGCCATGCAATAGGTGCAGCGGAAATCGCAGCGGTCGGTGACCGAGACGCGCAGGTAGGAAATGGCGCGCTGATGCGGGTCGATGAGCGGGGCGGCGATCATGTGCCAAAGGTAGGGCTGCGGGCAGGGTGGCACAAGGTGGAAAGCGGCAGGACGAAAAGCGGCGGGCCCTTGCCGAGACCACGGTGCAGCCGGTTGCGGGGCAGGGGGTGGCGGACTATCCTTGCCGCGAAGCCGAAGCGAGTGTGACCCGATGCGCCTGACCCTGTTGTCGATCCCCCTGATGACGCTTGCCGGCTGCGCCGCGCTGCAGGGCAAGGAGGCGGCATCCCCGTCCGAACCCGGCATGGCCACCGAATTCGCCGCCCCGGTCGAGACGAAATCGCTGGAGACCATGGGCGCGGGCCAGTCGGTCGCTGCGCTGGACAAGACCACCGAGGCGGAGAAGAAGGCCGCCCTCGCCGCCGCGCCGGGCGGGGGAGAGCTTGGCCGGCAGATCGTGGCGCTTGGCTCGCCCGCGGATCCGGGGCTTTGGGTGCAGACCTCGCTGGTGAAGTC
Source organism: uncultured Paracoccaceae bacterium (assembly GCA_934500835.1). Taxonomy (GTDB): domain Bacteria; phylum Pseudomonadota; class Alphaproteobacteria; order Rhodobacterales; family Rhodobacteraceae; genus Pseudogemmobacter. The sequence goes on from CAKSTR010000002.1 coordinate 328,629, forward strand.
GGTCACCAAAGGCTCGGTCAAGGCGCCGAACGGTCAGGTGCTTGCGGTGGAGCTGCGCCCGGGCGGCGGTGCGGCGCTGATGTCGCTGTCGGCCTATCAGGCGCTTGGTATCAGCCTGACCGAACTGCCGCAGATGGTGATCCTCGGCGGTTGACCGCGATCCAGTTGCGCGGCTGCCGCCGCATTCCTTTTGGCGGTGGCTGAGGGAGCCGGCCTTGGCTGGCCCCGACATTGGGGGTTTCACCCCCAAGCCCCCAGGATACTTGTGCCAAGATGAAGGACTTGCCGCCTTCACTTTGGCACAAATATCCCCGCGCGGCGCGCAACCCCTTGCCGGTTGCGTGCTTGCACGCAGAGGCGAGAGAAAAGGCTTGCGCCTGAAAGGCGCACGATTCTGCACCGGGAGTCAGGTGAGAAGCCGGCCCGCCTCTTTCCGGGCGAAGGGTTTCATGGCGTCACCATGCGCTGCCAGAAAGGTCCGCGTGCGGTCGGCGTCGTGTTTCGACAGATCGCGCAGCCACCAGGCGACGGCTTTCTGGATGAACCAGTCGCGGTCGGCGACATATTCTGCGGCCCATCCCAGCACCCGCTCACGGATTGCCAGATCCTGTGGCTTCAGGTTGTTCATCTTGGCCCAGGGCAGGGTCATCACCAAGGCGGCGCGGCGGCTCCACATGTTGGCGGATCTGGTCCAGGCCTCGACCTCATCGAGCCGCGACGGATCGGCCAGCAGGCGGCGCGCGCCGGCATCGCAGGCGTGGTCGGCGATGGCCCAGGCGTCGAACTGCGGCACCCAGGCTGCGATCAGCCGCCAGACCGCATCATCCGGCCGGATGCGCGCCTGCACCAGAAGCTTGGCGGCGGCGATGCGCGCCTCGTGGATGTCGGTCTGCCAGAGGCTGTCTGCCAGTGCCGCCCGCTCCTCGACCGAGCGCCCCTCGCGCCAGCCGGTCGCCAGATCGGCCAGCACCGGCACCGGAATACCCAGATAGCGGCGCGGGGCCTTGTGATAGGCGGCCATCTCTGCGGCGCGGGCGGGGTTCTCCAGCGCCAGCAGCCGGTCGAGCGGGGTCATTCCACCGTCACCGATTTCGCCAGGTTGCGCGGCTGGTCCACATCGGTGCCCTTGGCGATGGCGGTGTGGTAGGCCAGAAGCTGCGCCGGGATCGCGTAAAGGATCGGCGCCCATTCCGGCGCGACCTGCGGCAGGGTCAGGCTTTTCCAGGTGCCCATGCCGGCCTCGTGGATCCCAGCGGCATCGGACAGCAACAAGACCTTGCCATGGCGCGCCATGACCTCTTGCATGTTCGACACCGTCTTGTCGAAGAGGGCATCCTTCGGGGCCAGCACGATCACCGGCACCTGCGCGTCGATCAGGGCTATGGGGCCGTGCTTCAACTCTCCGCTGGCATAGCCCTCGGCATGGATGTAGCTGATTTCCTTCAGCTTCAGCGCACCTTCCATGGCCAGCGGGAACATGGCGCCGCGACCGAGGAACAGCACGTCCTGCGCCTCGGCCAGATCGTTGGCGATCCTGGCCACGGCGCCCGACAGCGCCAGCGCGGCGTTCATCAGGCCGGGCAGGGCGCGCAGACTGGCCAGATGGTCCGCGAGCGACTCGGGCCCGATCCGGCCCCGGTCCACCCCGGCCTTCAGCGCCATCAGCGCCAGCACCGACAGCTGGCAGGTGAAGGCCTTGGTCGACGCGACGCCGACCTCGACCCCGGCAAGGATCGGCAGTGCCAGATCGGCCTCGCGCGCGATGGAAGAGGTCGGCACGTTCACCACCGCCACGACTTGCGCCACCTTCTCCTTGACGTGGCGCAGCGCCGCCAGCGTGTCCGCCGTCTCGCCCGACTGGCTGACGAACACCGCCATGGAGGCCGGCGACAGCACCGGGTCGCGGTAGCGGAACTCTGACGCGATATCGACCTCGGCGGGCAGGCCGGCGATCTGCTCGAACCAGTATTTCGCAACGTGGCAGGCGTAGGAGGCGGTGCCGCAGGCGACCAGCGTCACTCGGTCGATGCCGGTGAAATCCAGCGCCGCGGGCAGGTGCAGGGCCGGGGTGCCGTTGCCAGTGTAATGCTTCAGCGCATCGGCCAGAACCACCGGCTGTTCGGCGATCTCTTTCGCCATGAAATGCTTGTAGCCGCCCTTCTCGATGCGCGTGGCATCCAGCTGCACGCGGGTTTCGGCCCGGTTGGCGCGGCGGTCTTCGGCGTCGAAGATCTCGGCCCCCTTCCGGGTCACCACGGCCCAATCGCCTTCCTCGAGATAGGTGATGCGGTCGGTCATCGGGGCCAGCGCGATGGCGTCGGAGCCCACGAACATTTCGCCGTCGCCCCAGCCGATGGCGAGCGGAGAGCCCTTGCGGGCGGCGATCAGCAGGTCTTCCTCGCCGTCGAACAGGAAACACAGCGCGAAGGCGCCATGCAGGCGCTTCAGGGTCAGGCGGGCGGCTTCGACGGGGCTGGCGCCACGGTCCATCTCGCGCTTGGCCAGAAGAGCGACGGTCTCGGTGTCGGTCTCGGATTCCTGGGCGTAGCCGTCGGCGGCAAGGTCCTCGCGCAGCGCGCGGAAGTTCTCGATGATGCCGTTGTGGACCACGGCCACGGGGCCGGCGCGGTGGGGGTGGGCGTTCTGCACCACCGGGCGGCCATGGGTGGCCCAGCGGGTGTGGCCGATGCCGGATTTGCCGGCCAGCGGCTCATGCACCAGCAGGTCCGACAGGTTCACCAGTTTGCCCACCGCGCGGCGGCGGTCCAGCTTGCCGCCATTGACGGTGGCGATCCCGGCCGAGTCATAGCCGCGATACTCCAGCCGTTTCAGCGACTCGACCAGAAGGGGGGCCACCTCGTGATGGCCAAGGACGCCGACGATGCCGCACATGGGTTAACCCTTTCGCTTCGCGGCCTTGATGGCGCGCAGTTTTTCCATCAGCCGCAGCGCGAGGCCCGGCTTGTTGACCTGTGCCGCCCGCGCCAGCGCCAGGGCGCCGGCGGGCACGTCCTCGGTGATGACCGAGCCGGAGCCGGTCAGCGCGTCATCCCCCACCGTGACCGGCGCCACCAGCATGGTGTCCGAGCCGATGAAGACGCGCTTGCCGATCCTGGTGCGGTGTTTCATCACCCCGTCGTAGTTGCAGGTGACGGTGCCGGCGCCGATATTGGTGCCTTCGCCCACATCGGCATCGCCGATATAGGTCAGGTGGCCGACTTTCACGCCCTCGTCCAGAATGGCGTTCTTGATCTCGACGAAATTGCCGACATGGACATGTTCGGCCAGTTCGGCGCCGGGGCGCAGCCTTGCGAAGGGGCCGACATCGGCGCCGCGGCTGACGTGGCAGCCTTCGAGATGGCAGAACCCCTTGATCTCGGCCCCCGATTCGATGGTGACTCCGGGCCCGAACAGGACATGCGGGCCGATGACCGCATCGCGGCCGACATGGGTGTCCAGCGCGAAGAACACGGTTTCCGGGGCGGTCAGGGTGACGCCGTTCTCCAGCGCCTCATCCCGCGCGCGAGACTGGAATTCGCGTTCTGCATCAGCCAGTTGCGCGCGGGTGTTCACGCCAAGCGTTTCGGATTCGCCGCAGATCACCACTCCGGCGGACAGCCCGTCGGCCCGGGCGAGTTCGACCACGTCGGTCAGATAGTATTCGCCCGAGGCATTGGCATTGCCAAGCCGGGCGACCAGCTGGAATAGCGTCTTTGCATCAGCGCATATCACGCCGGAATTGCAAAGGGTTATGGCGCGTTCCTCATCTGTTGCGTCCTTGAACTCGCGGATCGCCAGCAGGGTGTCGCCTTTGGTCAGCAGGCGACCATACCGGCCCGGATCGGCGGCGTGGAAGCCAAGGACGACAACGCCATGCTGGGCGCGCGCGTCGAGCATGGCCTGAAGCGTCTCGGGCCGGATGAAGGGGGTGTCGCCGTAAAGCACGATCACCTCGCCCGGCGCATCGGCGAGATGGGGGGCAGCCTGCGCGACCGCATGGCCGGTGCCCAGTTGTTCCGCCTGAAGCACGGTCTCGACTGTCTCGTCGTAGTCCCGCGCGGCGCGGGTGACCGCCTCGGCGCCATGGCCGACCACGATGACGGTGCGCCCGGGGTCCAGTGCGCGGCCGGCCGCCATGGCGTGATGAAGAAGCGGTGCCGCCGCGACCTTGTGCAGGACTTTCGGCAGGTCCGAATTCATTCTGGACCCCTGGCCAGCCGCCAGGATGACAAGCGAGACCTGCATTCTGCCCCTTTCTTTTCCTTTTGCGCCGTTCTACCCGGGCGCTGCGATGCCGCCAAGAGGCTGCCGATAACGGAGGGTTGCGGGATGTTGCAAGCATCGACCTGTGTGGTCTTCGATCTGGACGGCACGCTGGCCGATACCTCGGGCGATCTTCTGGCGGCGGCGAATGCCTGTTTCCGCGCGATGGGGGCGGGCGACATGCTGGGGCCGGGGGATGCGCTGGTGGCGCTGAACGGCGGCCGGGCGATGCTGCGGCTCGGGATGTCGCGCCTTGGCGCGGTGGACGAGGCCGAGGTGGACCGCTGGTATCCGCGCCTGCTGGAGGCCTATGCCGGGGCGATCTGCGTCCATACGCGGGCGTATCCCGGCGTTCCGGCCGCGCTGGAGCGGCTGCGCCGCGAAGGACATGCGCTGGCGATCTGCACCAACAAGCCCGAGGGGCTGGCCGAGACCCTGATGCGCGAAATGGGGCTGCGCGACCTGTTCGCCGCGCTGGTCGGCGCCGATACGCTGCCGGTCCGCAAGCCCGATCCAGCACCCTACCGGCTGGCGGTGGACCGCGCCGGAGGGGCGGCGCGCTCGATGATCCTTGGCGATACCGAGACCGACCACAGGACCGGCCGCGCGGCCGGCGTGCCGGTGGCGCTGGTGACCTTCGGGCACGAAGGCGAGGCGGTGGCCCGCCTGTCGCCCGACGCGCTGCTGCGCCATTTCGACGACCTGCCGGATCTGGTGGCGCGCCTGCTGGCGTAGCACGATTTTCCGTCGAAAAATCGGGGCGCCGCCCGGATCTGATCTAGAAGAACTTGTTGAGACAGAAGTCGGACGTCCGGTCCAGTTCGTTGACCAGTTGCTCGACCGTGCGCGTTCTGGCCAGCTTGTCGCCGCGCTGGCGCAGGGCCTGCTGCTTCTGTGCTTCGGTGCCCGGCACATGTTCCATCATCCGCACCGCCGCAAAGGCGATCATCTCGTAGTCTCGATCGCTGATGAACCCGGCCTCGTGACCGATGCCGCCCGCAATGGCGAACATGGTGGCACAGTGCAGGGCCTGCGCGGCGCGGCCCTCGATCACCAGTTTCTCGGCGCCGGCGGTCTGGGGCAGGGCAAGGCAAAGGCCAAGCGCAAGCGGGGCAAGACGGCGGATGGGGGCCATTCGGATCATCTCCTGGAACACCCGCCCCTTATGCCCCGCCGGCGGGATCAGAGGAAGTTTTTCTGGCACCATTTCGAGGTGTCGTTGTATTCCTTCATCAGACCGTCAAGCGAGCGGGTCTTCATCAGCTTTTCGAAACGCTGACCCATGGCCTTGACCTTCTGGTCATCGGTGCCGGGCACGTAGGCCAGCATCTTGACGGCGGCGGTCTGCGCCCAGCGGGCATCGGCCCCGCTGATGTAGCCGGCGCGGTACAGCTCGTCCGACACCATGTACAGCATGGCCGAACAGTGCAGCGCCTGTGCGGCCCGGCCCTGGATCACCAGATCGGCCCGGGCGGGCAGGCTGGCGGAGAGCGTCATCGTCAGGGCGATCGAGGCGGCGACGGCAAGGGTGGAAAGGCGCATTCCGGGTATCCTTCGGTCTGTCAGGGTGCGGGCCGGGGCAAGTCTGCCGGCGGTGGCGATGGGCCGACCATGCGGCAAGGGCAGGCCAGCGGCCAGTGACAAATCCCGTCATCCGGCTGGTCGGTCCCGGATTTGACAATGCCGCCTGCGCCGGATTATGGCTCCGGCCATGACCTCAGATCATGTCTCCCTGTCTCGGGCGGCCGCGCAGGCTTCGGCGCCTGCGTCGCGCCATGCCGTGATCTTCGTGCTGGTCACGGTGTTTCTGGACATGGTGGGATTTGGCATCATCATGCCGGTGCTGCCCAAGCTGATCGAGGATGTGGGCCACGTCGGCATCGGCCAGGCGGCCTGGATCGGCGGCTGGATGTTTGCGGCCTTCAGCCTGGCGCAATTCGCCTTCGCGCCGCTGATGGGCAACCTGTCGGACCGGTTTGGCCGCCGGCCGCTGCTGTTGCTGGCGATCTTCGGGCTGGGGCTGGACTTCATCCTGTCCGCCTGGGCGCCGACGCTGTTCTGGCTGTTCGTCGGCCGCATCCTGGCCGGGATCTGCGGATCAAGCTGGATCATCGCCTCGGCCTATATCGCCGATGTCACGGCCCCCGAGGAGCGGGCCCGCGCCTACGGTCTGATGGGTGCCGCCTTCGGCGTGGGCTTCGTGATCGGCCCGGCGATCGGCGGGCTTCTGGGCGGCTTCGGGCCGCGGGTGCCGTTCTGGGCCGCCGCCGGCATCTCGCTTCTGAACTTCGGCTATGGCTGGTTCGTGCTGAAAGAGTCGCTCTCGCCCGAGAACCGCCGCCCCTTCGATCTCTGGCGCGCCAATCCCTTCGGCGCGTTCAAGGTGTTCTCGACCTATCGCGGCGTGCTGCCGATGTGCCTTCTGCTGGGTCTTTTCTTCTTCTCCACCTCGGTCTACCCGGCGGTCTGGACCTTCTGGGGCATCGCCAAATTCGGCTGGTCCGAAGAGGTGGTGGGCCTGACGCTGGCGGTGTTCGGCATGGTGACGGCGCTGTTCCAGGCCTTCCTGACCGCCCCCGCAACCGCACGCTTTGGCGAGACGGGCGCGGCCCTTCTCGGGCTGGCCTGTTCGACCATCGCGGTTCTGGGTTACGGCTTTGCCGGCGGGCTGGTGATGGTGCTGTTTCTGGCCCTGCTGCACGGGCCGGAAGGGTTCGTGCATCCGATCATGACAGCGATCCTGTCCAAGCGCGTGCCCGAGGATGCCCAGGGAGAGCTGCAGGGCGGGATCTCGGCGATCACCAATCTTGCGATGCTGTTCGGCACCCTTTTCTACGCGCTGCTTTTTGCGCATTTCATGGCCGAGGGCCGCGCCTGGCAATCGCCCGACATCGCCTATTGGGTGGCGACGGGCTGGCTTGCGCTGACCTCGCTGCTGTTCCTTCTGGTCATCCGGGATGAGCGCCGGGCCGGGGTCGGCGCATGACCGAGGTCTTTCGCGGCAGCTTCACCCAGCAGGAGCCGATCCCCGAAGAGGGCATCGCGGCCGCCCTTGAGGTGCTGCGCCACGGCCGCCTGCACCGCTACAACACGGTGGCCGGAGAGATTGGCGAGGCCGCAGCACTTGAGGTCGATTTCGCCGCCTTCACCGGCGCGCGTTACTGCCTTGGCGTCGCCTCGGGCGGCTATGCCATGGGCTGCGCGCTGCGCGCCTGCGGGATGGGGCCGGGCGATCCGGTGCTGACCAATGCCTTCACGCTGGCTCCGGTGCCGGGCGCCATTGCGGCGGCGGGTGGCCAGCCGGTCTTTGTCGAGATCACCGCCGACTTGGTGATCGACTTCGCCGACCTTGAGGCCAGGGCCGAAGCCAGCGGAGCGAAACTGCTTCTTCTGTCCCACATGCGCGGCCATGTCTGCGACATGGATGCGCTGATGGCGCTGTGCGACCGGCTTGGCCTGCGGGTGATCGAGGATTGCGCCCATACCATGGGGGCGGAATGGCGCGGCGTCGCCTCGGGCCGGCATGGCGCGGTGGCCTGCTATTCGACGCAGACCTACAAGCACATGAACAGTGGCGAGGGCGGGCTGATCATCACCGATGACGCGACGCTTGCCGCCCGCATGGTGCTCTTGTCCGGCAGCTACATGCTTTACGGCAAGCATCCCGCCGCCCCGGGGCCGGAGACGTTCGAAAGCATCCGGCTGGACGTGCCCAATGTCTCGGGCCGGATGGACAATCTGCGCGCGGCGATCCTGCGGCCGCAGATCGCGCTGCTGGCCGAACGCCGCCAGCGGTGGGCCGCGCTCTATCAGGGGCTTGAGGCCGGGCTGCAGGGCATCCCCGGTCTGCGGCTGATCCCGCGCCCGGCCGAAGAGGCCTATATGGGGTCAAGCTTCCAGTTCCTGCTGCCCGACTGGGAAGAGCCGCGCATCATAGCACTTCTGGCGGCCTGCGCCGCGCGCGGGGTCGAGATCAAGTGGTTCGGTGCCGGCGATCCGGTGGCCTTCACCAGCCGCTATGTCCATTGGCGCTATGCCGGGACGCAAAGCTGCCCGCAGACCGACCGCATCCTTGCCGGTCTGGTGGACCTGCGGCTGCCCCTGACCTTCAGCCCTGAGGATGCGGCCCAGATCGCCCGCATCATCCGCGACGAGGCGCTGCGCATCGGGCAGGCCGAAACGGTCGAGCCGGTGGCCGCGCCGCAGGTGCAGTAACGCCTTGCGTTTCGACGCCACTCTTGCCGCCTATGTCTTCCTGACTCTCATGGCCCTGATGGCGCTTGCCGATTGGGCCGATCCGCCGGGGCGGGGCTGCCGTGTCGGCTATGTCTACGACGGCGACTCGGTCGAACTGATCTGCGGCGCCACGCGCGAGACGGCGCGGCTTCTGGACATCGACACGCCCGAATTGCAGGGGCGCTGCCCGGCTGAGACCGCCGCCGCCAGGGCCGCGAAAGAGGCGCTGACGGCCCTGGTGCGCAGGGCCGTAACCATCGTCGTCAGGACCGAAGGGCGCGACAGATACAACCGTCCGCTGATCCGCCTGACGCTGGACGGGCAGGACGCGGCGGCAGCGATGATCGCGGCGGGGCAGGGGCGGGTTTACCGTGGCGGCCCTCGCGCCGGCTGGTGCGGCTGACCCGATTTTTCGTCGAAAAATCGTGCACCTGACCCCGGCCGCCCGCCGCCCGCATATCCTGTGAAAAACAGTCAGGTTTGCAACGGTGCACAATCGCATACATTGCGCATTTTCAATGCTGCACCGCATAGCTTTTCCTGCCCCCATGCGTTGACCCCGCCATGGGGCCGGAGTAAGGGTTCCTCAAGAGTGCAAGCGGGTGGCCAGCACCCGCAGCTCGCCCGTGGCCAGCTGTAAGGAGCATCTCGTGGACGCGCTTCTCCGAGAGTATCTGCCGATCCTCATCCTGCTTGCGATTGCAATCGGCCTGGGGGTCGTTCTGATCCTTGCCGCCGCCGTTCTGGCGGTCAGGAACCCCGACCCTGAAAAGGTCTCGGCCTATGAATGCGGCTTCAACGCCTTTGACGACGCGCGGATGAAATTCGACGTGCGCTTCTATCTGGTGTCGATCCTGTTCATCATCTTCGACCTTGAGGTTGCCTTCCTCTTTCCCTGGGCGGTGGCCTTCGGGGAAATCTCGATGCTGGCCTTCTGGTCGATGATGATCTTCCTGGCCGTCTTGACCGTGGGCTTTGCCTATGAATGGAAGAAAGGGGCCCTGGAATGGGAGTGAGCACCTCTGCCAACCAGGCGGGCGGCGACCACGAAGTCGCCGTGCAGGCCCTGAACCGCGAATTGCAGGACAAGGGTTTCCTGCTGACCTCGACCGAGGACATCATCAACTGGGCGCGCATCGGCTCCTTGCACTGGATGACCTTCGGTCTGGCCTGCTGCGCGGTCGAGATGATGCACACCTCGATGCCGCGCTATGATCTTGAACGCTTCGGCACGGCGCCGCGCGCAAGCCCGCGCCAGTCGGACCTGATGATCGTTGCGGGCACGCTGACCAACAAGATGGCCCCGGCGCTGCGCAAGGTCTACGACCAGATGCCCGAGCCGCGCTATGTGATCAGCATGGGCAGCTGTGCCAATGGCGGCGGCTACTACCATTACAGCTATTCGGTGGTGCGCGGCTGCGACCGCGTGGTGCCGGTCGACGTCTATGTCCCCGGCTGCCCGCCCACGGCCGAGGCGCTGCTTTACGGTATCTTGCAGTTGCAGCGGAAGATCCGCCGCACCGGCACCTTGGTGAGGTAAGCCCATGCCCGAAGCGTTGCAGGAACTGGGTGCGATGATCGCGCTGAAGCGGATGGACGCGGTGCAATCCACCGCCGTCGCCTTTGGCGAGCTGACCATCACCGCCAACCTTGCCCATCTCGAAGGCCTGATCGAATTCCTGCGCGACGATGCGTCGTGCCGGTTCGCCACGCTGGTGGACATCACCGCCGTCGACTACCCCGAGCGGGTGGCGCGTTTCGATGTGGTCTACCACTTCCTGTCGATGCACCGGAACCAGCGCATCCGCGTCAAGGTGGCCGTGCGCGAGGACGAGATGGTGCCCTCGATCGTTGCCCTGCACCCCTCGGCGAACTGGGAAGAGCGCGAGGTGTTCGACATGTTCGGCATCCTCTTCTCGGGTCACCCGGACCTGCGCCGCATCCTGACCGACTACGGCTTCCGCGGGCACCCCTTGCGCAAGGACTTCCCCACCACCGGCTATGTCGAGGTCCGCTATGACGAGGTGCAGAAGCGCGTCGTCTATGAACCCGTCAAGCTGGTGCAGGAATACCGCCAGTTCGACTTCATGAGTCCGTGGGAAGGGGCCGAGTACATCCTGCCCGGCGACCAGAAGGCCGAGGCGAAATGACCGCGCTGACCGCAAGCTACGGCCCGGCGGGCGACACCATCACGATGACCGAGGCCGCATTCATGGCCATCTACGCATCCAGCCCCGAAGGGGGGAACTGACCCATGGACGGCGATATCCGGCGCAACCACTATGACGACGGCTCGATGGACATCGAGACCAGCGAACAGCGCATCCGCAATTTCAACATCAACTTCGGCCCGCAGCACCCGGCCGCCCACGGCGTGCTGCGTCTGGTGCTGGAGCTGGATGGCGAGATCGTCGAACGCTGCGACCCGCATATCGGCCTTTTGCACCGCGGCACCGAAAAGCTGATGGAAAGCAGGACCTACCTGCAGAACCTGCCCTATTTCGACCGGCTGGACTATGTGGCCCCGATGAACCAGGAACATGCCTGGTGCCTGGCCATCGAAAAGCTGACCGGCACCGAAGTGCCGCGCCGGGCCAGCCTGATCCGGGTGCTCTATTCCGAAATCGGCCGCATCCTGAACCACCTGATGAACCTCACCACCGGGGCGATGGACGTGGGCGCGCTGACCCCGCCGCTCTGGGGCTTCGAGGAACGCGAAAAGCTGATGATCTTCTATGAGCGCGCCTGCGGGGCGCGGCTCCACGCCGCCTATTTCCGCCCCGGCGGCGTGCATCAGGACCTGCCGCCGGCGCTGATCGACGACATCGACGCCTGGGCCGAGGGCTATCCGAAGTTCATCGACGATCTGGAAGAGCTTCTGACCGAGAACCGCATCTTCAAACAGCGCACCGTGGATATTGCCGTGGTGCCGCAGCAGGATGCGCTGGACTGGGGTTTTTCCGGCGTGATGGTGCGCGGGTCGGGCATGGCCTGGGATCTGCGGCGCGCGCAACCCTACGAATGCTATGACGAATTCGACTTCAAGATCCCGGTCGGCAAGAATGGCGACTGCTATGACCGCTATCTGTGCCGCATGGCCGAGATGCGCGAGTCGACCAAGATCATCCGTCAGGCCTGCGCCAAGCTGCGCGAGCCGGCCGCCCGCACCGACGTGCTGGCGCGCGGCAAGCTGAGCCCGCCGAAACGCGCCGAGATGAAGACCTCGATGGAGGCGCTGATCCATCACTTCAAGCTTTACACCGAAGGCTTCCACGTCCCGGCCGGCGAGGTCTATGCCGCGGTCGAGGCGCCGAAGGGCGAATTCGGCGTCTATCTGGTTGCCGACGGCACCAACAAGCCCTACCGCTCCAAGATCCGGGCGCCGGGCTATCTGCACCTGCAGGCGATGGACCATCTGTGCAAGGGCCACCAGTTGGCCGACGTCTCGGCCATCATCGCCACGCTAGACATCGTGTTCGGAGAGGTTGACCGCTAATGCTTCGCCGTCTTTCCCCGGTCCAGCCCGAAAGCTTTGCCTTCACGCCTGCGAACCACGCCTGGGCGCTTGGCCAGATGACCAAATATCCCGAGGGGCGTCAGGCTTCGGCCGTGATCCCGCTCTTGTGGCGCGCGCAGGAGCAGGAGGGCTGGCTGTCCCGCCCGGCGATCGAGCATGTCGCGGACATGCTGGGGATGGCCTATATCCGGGTGCTGGAAGTTGCGACCTTCTACTTCATGTTCCAGCTGCAACCCGTTGGCTCGGTTGCGCATATCCAGATATGCGGCACCACGAGCTGCATGATCTGCGGCGCCGAGGACCTGATTGCCGTCTGCAAGGAGCTGATCGCGAACCAGCCCCACGCCCTGTCGGCGGATGGCCGGTTTTCCTGGGAAGAGGTCGAATGCATGGGCGCCTGCGCCAATGCCCCGGCAGCCCAGATCGGCAAGGACTATTACGAGGATCTGACGCCCGCGAAGCTGCGCGAGCTGATCGGCCGCTTCTCGGCCGGCGAGGTGCCGGTGCCCGGCCCGCAGAACGGCCGCTATGCGTCCGAGCCGCTGACCGGCCTGACCAGCCTCAAGGAGTACGAGGCCGGCAAGAAGCCCTACAATGCCTCGGCCCAGTTGGCGGTGGACCTTGGCGAGACGGTGAAACGCATCGACGGCACCGAAGTGCCGCTGACGACGCCCTGGCTGGGCAAGGCCGCAGCACCCAAGGCGGGGGCGGTTGACCGCAAGGCCGAAAAGGGCCTGCCCGACTCCGTTGGCGCGGCGCTGTCGACAGGCAGTCCCGAGGTGAAGGTTGCGCAGCCCGCCGGCGTGGCCAAGGCCGCCCCGGGCCAGAACACCGCAACGGGCGATGCCGCCCCGGCCAAGCCGCCGGTTGCGCCCTCGACCACTGCCAAGGCGCGTGCGGCCAAGGCGGCGGCAGAGGCCAGCCCCGCCGCGCCTGCCCCCGCCGCGCTGGCGGACGTGCCTGCGGCAAAGCCGGCCAGGGCCGGGAAGGCCGGGCCCGAGATCCTGAAGGCGCCCCGCAAGGGCAAGGCCGACGATCTGAAGCAGATCGAGGGCATCGGCCCGGTGCTGGAGAAGCTGGTCAATGCCGCCGGCGTCTGGCATTTCGACCAGATCGCCAGCTGGACCGACGAGGACATCGCCTTCTTCGACGCCCAGATGGATCGTTTCAAGGGCCGCATCGCCCGCGACAAATGGGTGTCACAGGCGAAGATCATCGTGACCGAAGGGCTTGAGGCGTTTCTGGAACGCGCCAAGACCAACGATTACTAAGGCCAGGCCATGACGAAACCCGGCCCGCAAGAGATGCGCAACGCCAGATCGGCCCGGACGGTGGCCGTGGTTCTGGCGGTGACGATGCTTTTGTGGATGGGGGCGCAGGTGATGGGCGGCGAGATGGGCTGGAACGCCCGCTATGCCTTCCTCTTCGACCTTGCGGCGCTGGCGGCGTTCTTCTGGGCGCTGGTGGTGACGTATCAGATCTGGCGCGCGCGCCGGGGATAAGGGAAAGACGATGCTGAAAGATCAGGACCGGATCTTCACCAACCTTTACGGCATGCATGACCGCAGCCTGAAGGGCGCCATGAAGCGCGGCCATTGGGACGGCACCGCCGGGATCATCCAGCGTGGCCGCGACGTCATCGTCGAACAGATCAAGGCCTCGGGCCTGCGCGGGCGCGGCGGCGCAGGCTTCCCGACCGGGCTGAAATGGTCCTTCATGCCCAAGGCCTCGGACGGGCGGCCCAGCTATCTGGTCATCAACGCCGACGAATCCGAACCGGGCACCTGCAAAGACCGCGAGATCATGCGCCATGATCCGCACACCCTGATCGAAGGCGCGCTGATCGCCAGCTTCGCCATGGGCGCGAACGCCTGCTACATCTACATCCGCGGCGAATACATCCGCGAGCGCGAGGCTTTGCAGGCCGCCATCGACGAATGCTATGACGCGGGCCTGCTGGGCCGGAATGCCGCGAAATCCGGGTGGGACTTCGACCTTTACCTGCACCACGGGGCCGGGGCCTATATCTGCGGCGAGGAAACCGCCCTGCTGGAAAGCCTTGAGGGCAAGAAGGGCATGCCGCGGATGAAGCCGCCGTTCCCGGCCGGCTCGGGCCTTTATGGCTGCCCGACCACGGTGAACAACGTCGAATCCATCGCCGTCGTTCCCACCATCCTGCGCCGGGGCGCCGAATGGTTCGCCAGCTTCGGCCGTCCGAACAACGCCGGCACCAAGCTTTTCGGCATCTCGGGCCATGTCAACGCGCCCTGCGTCGTCGAAGAGGCGATGTCGATCCCGCTGAAGCAGCTTCTGGACGAACATTGCGGCGGCGTGCGGGGCGGCTGGAAGAACCTCAAGGCGGTGATCCCGGGCGGCTCTTCGGTGCCCTTGCTGACGCAGGCGCAATGCGACGATGCGATCATGGATTTCGACTGGCTGCGTGAACAACGCTCGGGCCTTGGCACGGCGGCGGTGATCGTGATGGACCAGTCCACCGATGTCATCAAGGCGATCTGGCGGCTGTCGAAATTCTACAAGCATGAAAGCTGCGGCCAGTGCACGCCCTGCCGCGAAGGCACCGGCTGGATGATGCGTGTCATGGACCGTCTGGTGCGCGGCGAGGCCGAGGTCGAGGAAATCGACATGCTTCTGTCGGTGACGAAACAGGTCGAAGGCCACACCATCTGCGCCTTGGGCGATGCTGCCGCCTGGCCGATCCAGGGGCTGATCCGCGCCTTCCGCGACGAGATCGAGGACCGGATCAAGGCGCGCAAGACCGGCCGCATCTCGGCCGTGGCGGCCGAGTGATGACGGCGCGCGCCCTTCTTCTGGCAGCCTGCCTTGCGCCCTGCGGTTACGCCGCCGGGGCCGAGGGTGCGGCGGTCGTCGAAGGGGCCGCCCCCCTGTCTTACGTCGAGGTGACGGTGCCGCTGGACGGCACCGATTATCTGGCGGTGATCGACATTTCGGAGGCCCAGATCCTTAGGGTCAACGGCGAGGAGATGGACCTGTCGGAGCATGTTCCCGGCGCGGTGCGCATCGCCCGGGCCGATGGCGGCTCGATGGCGGATGAGGGCTATCGCGCCCGCGAGGTGCTTGCCGCGGCCTGTGCGGCGCGGGGCCTTCAGGCCGATGCCGGCGTGGCCCCGGTGCTGACACCGGCGGGGCGCTGGATCTTTGCCGGGGGCTGCCGATGATCCGCGCCCTGCCGATCCTTTCCCTGCCGCTGGCCGCTTGCGTGGCGGCGGCGCCCGCGCCGGTTGCGCCGCGCGCCGATGTCGGCGCAAGCCTCAGCCAGGCCGGCAAGGCCGTGCGCGTCACCCGCACCGCAGCGCCCGCTTACGCGATGTGGGACGGTGCCGCCGCCCGCCGCGATGCCGATGCGCTGTGCGGCGGCAAGGTGCGCTCCTCGATCTATGACCGCTATGAGGCGGGCGCTTGGGTTTTCGTGGAGGGCTGCGCATGACAAGCCTTCACGACCGCGCGAGAATGGCCGCCTGTCATGGCATATCAAGGCCGCTGGCCCCTTCTTCCATGGCATCTCAAGATGCCAAGGAGGCCAAGATGAGCAGTCTGAAATCCGCCCTGATCGCCGTCGCCCTGCTGGGCGCCACCCCCGCGCTGGCGCTGGAGCCGATCAACCAGGAAGCCCATATCAACAACACGCTGTTGCAGGGCTTCATCGCCGACAAGATCGCCGACACCTGCCCGGCGATGGAGCCGCGCAAGCTGCGCGCCCTGGGCGAGTTGAACAAGCTCAAGGATTACGCGCTGAACAAGGGCTACACGGCGGCCGAAGTGAAGGCCTTCGTGACCTCGAAGACCGAGAAGGCCCGCGGCAAGAAGCTGGCCGCCGAATGGCTGGCGAAGGCCGGCGCCAAGGAAGGCGACGCCGCCGCCCATTGCAAGGTGGGCCGGGCCGAAATCGCCAGGGGCAGCCTGATCGGCTATCTGCTGAGGGACAAGGGATGAACGACGAATTTGGCATGATCTATACGTTGCAGGCGTCGTCGGTCCTGATCACTTCGGGGCTGCTGGTCGTCATCCTGCGCAAGGCCGGATTCAGCTGGCTGTGGTCCATGCTGGGTCTGGCCGAGATCGCGGGTGCCCTTCTCAACATGGGCCTCCTTTCCTACGGACTCGTCTCGTTCACCACGACACTGGGGCTGTCGCTGATCATCGGCGTGCTGCCCCTTCTGCTGCTTGCCTTCGGCAATTGGCCGCGCCTTGCGGCCCGCTACTCGCCTTCGGAGACCTTCAAATGACCAACCTCAAGAAGATCAATATCGATGGTATCGAGGTTGAGGTGGATGGCGCGATGACCATCATCCAGGCGGCCGAGGCCGCCGGGGTCGAGATCCCGCGCTTCTGCTATCACGAACGGCTGTCGATCGCCGGCAACTGCCGGATGTGTCTTGTGGAGGTCGTCGGCGGCCCGCCGAAGCCTGCGGCAAGCTGCGCCATGCAGGTGCGCGACCTGCGCCCCGGCCCGAATGGCGAGGCGCCGGTCGTCAAGACCACCTCTCCCATGGTCAAGAAGGCCCGCGAAGGGGTGATGGAGTTCCTGCTGATCAACCACCCGCTGGATTGCCCGATCTGCGATCAGGGCGGCGAGTGTGACCTGCAGGATCAGGCCATGGCCTACGGCGTCGATTTCAGCCGCTTCCGCGAGCCGAAGCGCGCCAGCGAGGATCTGAACCTTGGCCCGCTGGTCGCCACCAAGATGACCCGCTGCATCTCTTGCACCCGCTGCGTGCGCTTCACCACCGAAGTGGCCGGGATCACCCAGATGGGGCAGACCGGGCGGGGCGAGGATGCCGAGATCACCAGCTATCTGAACACGACGCTGGAATCGAACCTTCAGGGCAACATCATCGACCTCTGCCCGGTCGGCGCGCTGACCTCGAAACCCTATGCCTTCACCGCCCGCCCGTGGGAGTTGACCAAGACGGAATCCATCGACGCGATGGATGCCCTGGGTTCGAACATCCGGATCGACACCAAGGGCCGCGAAGTCATGCGCATCCTGCCGCGCAACAATGATGGCGTGAACGAGGAATGGATCAGCGACAAGACCCGATTCATCTGGGACGGTCTGCGCCGTCAGCGCCTTGACACGCCCTATATCCGCGAGAACGGCCGTCTGCGCAAAGCCGGCTGGGGCGAGGCGCTTGAAGCCGCCGCCGCCGCGATGAAGGGCAAGCGCATCGCCGGTCTGATCGGCGATCTGGCCCCGGTCGAAGCCGCCTACAGCCTGAAGCTGCTGGTCGAGGGGTTGGGTGGCAAGGTCGAATGCCGCACCGATGGCGCACGTCTGCCGGCGGGCAACCGTTCGGCCTATGTCGGCACCGCGCGGATCGAGGACATCGACTCAGCCCGCTCGATCCTGCTGATCGGCACCAACCCGCGGGTTGAATCCCCGGTGCTGAACGCCCGCATCCGCAAGGCCTGGGCCGCTGGCGCCAATGTCGGCCTGATCGGCGAGGCCGTCGATCTGACCTATGACTACGGCCATATGGGCGATGATCGCACCGCGCTGATGAAATGCGCCGAAAGCGACCTGAGCCGGTTCCACGGCACCGGCGGCGTGGTGATCGTGGGGCAGGGCGCCCTGAACGAGGCTGACGGCGCTGCCGTGCTGTCGCAGGTGATGAAGATCTGCGAGGCCTCGCAATCGAAGCTGCTGGTGCTGCACACCGCCGCCGGCCGTGTCGGCGCGATGGATGTGGGCGCGGTCTGCGAAGACGGGCTGGCCGGCGCCACCGAAGCAACCGAGGTGATCTTCAACCTGGGCGCCGACGAGGTGGAAATCGCCCGCGACGAGGCCGGGGGGCCCTTCGTGATCTATCAGGGCAGCCATGGCGACCGCGGCGCCAACCGGGCCGACATCATTCTGCCCGCCGCCGCCTGGACCGAAGAGAACGGGCTTTTCGTCAACACCGAAGGCCGCCCGCAACTGGCCATGCGCGCCGGTTTCGCCCCGGGCGAGGCCAAGGAGAACTGGGCCATCCTGCGCGCCCTCTCGGCCGAGGTCGGGGCGCAACTGCCCTGGGATACGCTGGGCGCCCTGCGCGGCGCGCTGGTGGCGGCACATCCGCATCTGGGCGCCATCGACGAGGTGGCGGCGAACGACTGGCAACCGCTGCCGGTGAAGACGCCGGCGAAGGCGACCTTCCGCAATGCAATCAAGGACTTCTACCTGACGAACCCGATCGCGCGGGCCAGCGCCGTCATGGCCGAACTGTCGGCCATGGCCAAGGCCCGCGCGGCGCAACCCCTGGCGGCCGAGTAAACCATGCGCGGCACCCCGATCACAGGCCTCCTGATTGCCGCGACAGCGGCGGTCGGGGCTTGCACGGGGGGGGCGGAGGTGTCACAGGGGCCGCAGAAGGCCGCCTATCTGGGGATCGAGACGATCCTTCTGGATGGCGAGATGGTCAACTTCCGCGTCGCCATGAAAGGCGCCCGGAACGAGGCCGATGTCGAGACCTACGGCCGCTGCGCGGCGGCCCAATATGCGCTGATCCGGGGCTTCGGGTTTGCGCGCCATGTGCGGACGCAGGTGGCAAGGAACAAAGAGACCTGGCGGGGGGATGCGGTCTATCTCATCTCTGCCGCCTTGCCTCGGGGAACGCATACCATTGACGCCGAGGTGACGGTGCAGGATTGCGGAACCCTGGGCATACCGACGGTGTAAGGGACGGAACATGAGCTTCTTCGACACGACCCTTGGGACGGCAGTCCTTCTGATCCTGCAAAGCCTTGCAGTGGTTGCCTTCGTCATGGGATCGCTGATCTTCATGGTCTACGGCGACCGCAAGATCTGGGCCGCGGTGCAGATGCGGCGCGGTCCGAACGTGGTCGGACCCTGGGGGCTTCTGCAGACCTTCGCCGACGCGCTGAAATATGTCGTCAAGGAGATCGTGGTCCCGGCCGGTGTCGACCGCCCGGTCTATTTCCTGGCCCCGCTGCTGTCTTTCGTTCTGGCCATGCTGGCCTTTGCCGTCATCCCCTTCGATGACGGCTGGGTGCTGGCCGACATCAACGTCGCCATCCTCTTCGTCTTCGCCGTCTCCTCGCTTGAGGTTTATGGCGTGATCATGGGCGGGTGGGCGTCGAACTCCAAATACGCCTTCCTCGGCTCGTTGCGGTCCGCCGCGCAGATGATCTCTTACGAGGTGTCGTTGGGCCTGATCATCATCGGGCTGATCATCTCGACCGGCTCGATGAACCTGTCGGCCATCGTGCATGCGCAGGATACCGGCTGGGGCCTGTTGGGCTGGTACTGGATCCCGCATTTCCCGGTGCTGGTGCTGTTCTTCATCTCGGCGCTGGCCGAGACCAACCGCCCGCCCTTCGACCTGCCGGAAGCCGAATCCGAACTCGTCGCCGGGTTCATGGTCGAATATTCATCCACGCCTTACCTCTTGTTCATGGCCGGAGAATATATCGCCATCTTCCTGATGTGCGCCCTGATCTCGGTCTTCTTCTTCGGCGGCTGGCTGTCGCCGGTGCCCTTCATCGCCGACGGCTGGTGGTGGATGGTCGCCAAGATGTGGGCCTGGTTCTTCATGTTCGCGATGGTGAAGGCCATCGTGCCGCGCTACCGCTACGACCAGTTGATGCGGATCGGCTGGAAAGTGTTCCTGCCGCTCAGCTTGGGCTGGGTCGTGCTGGTGGCGTTCCTTGCAAAATTCGAAGTGTTCGGCGGCTTCTGGGCCCGCTGGGCGGTTGGGGGCTGAAGCCATGGCGAACATCGACTGGAACCGCGCCACGCGCTATTTCCTGATGGTGGACTTCATCAAGGGTTTCGCCCTTGGGATGCGCTACTTCTTCGCTCCGAAGCCGACGCTGAACTATCCGCATGAAAAGGGCCCGCTGTCGCCCCGCTTCCGCGGCGAACACGCGCTGCGCCGCTATCCGAACGGCGAGGAACGCTGCATCGCCTGCAAGCTGTGCGAGGCGGTCTGCCCGGCGCAGGCGATCACCATCGACGCCGAACCGCGCGAGGACGGCAGCCGCCGCACCACGCGCTACGACATCGACATGACGAAATGCATCTATTGCGGTTTCTGTCAGGAAGCCTGCCCGGTCGATGCCATCGTCGAAGGCCCGAACTTCGAATTCTCGACCGAGACCCGCGAGGAACTGTTCTACACCAAGGATAAACTCCTTGCGAACGGCGCCCGCTGGGAGGCCGAGATCGCCCGTAACCTTGAACTTGACGCGCCCTACCGCTGAGGAAACCGATGCGCTGGATCGAGACAGGAGTGGCAGCTGTGCTGGGGGGCCTTGTGGCCCTCGGCCTGTCGCTGCTTGTCTCGGACATGTTTACCGGAGGACCGGGGCCTGCCGGGACCGTCGGGCCTGCCGGTGCTGCCGGTCCGGCCGGGGCGCCGGGCCCGCAGGGTGAGACTGGTCCCGCAGGGCCGGCCGGTCCCGTGGGCGAGGCCGGGCCTGCCGGTGCCGTCGGTGCCGCAGGGCCGCAGGGCGAAGCCGGTCCGGCGGGGCCTGCCGGTCCCGAAGGTGCTGCCGGTGAGATCGGCCCCTCGGGCGCCGGCGATCTGGGGCAGGGGGCGGTGATCCTTGTCCGCACCTCGACATCCTGTCCGAAGGGCTGGGTGCCGGCCGGGCAGATCCGCCTGCAGACCGCACCGGAATATCCCTTGACGCCGGACCAGAGCGCCTCGAACCCCGGCATCACCACGACCGAGACCATGGGCTGGTCGAATGTGAACTTCTTTCTCTGCGTGAGGGCGGGGCGATGACCGAAGCCTATCAGAAGATGCTGCAGCAGATGATGGAAAGCGGGCAGGAGATGCTGCGCGCCTTCAACCCGGGGCTTGAGAACGTGGCGATGCCCGGTCTCGACAAGCTGTTTCCGACCATGTCGAAGGACATGATGGAGATGTGGTTCGGCAAGACCTTCAACCGCGAGGGGCTGGACGCCAAGACCCGGCTTTTCGTGACCCTGGCCGCGCTGACCGTGCTTGGCGCGCAGGCCGAGCCGCAGATCAAGGCCACCGTGCGCCACGCGCTTGAGGCGGGTGCAACCGAACGCGAGATCGCCGAGGTGATCTGGCAGATGAGCATGTTCGGCGGCCTGCCCGCCATGCAGAAGGCGCTGGAACTGGCGCAAGCCGTTTTCGCCGAGAAGAAGGATGCTGACGCATGACCGTCGTCGATTTCACCTTTTACCTGTTCGCCATCGTCACGGTCCTTGCCGGTCTGATGGTGACGGTGGCCCGCAACCCGGTGCATTCGGTGCTGTGGCTGATCTTGGCCTTCATCTCGGCCGCCGGGCTGATGGTGCTTCTGGGCGCCGAATTCGTGGCGATGCTGCTTCTCATCGTCTATGTCGGCGCGGTGGCGGTGCTGTTCCTGTTCGTGGTGATGATGCTGGACATCGACTTTGCCGCGCTGAAGGGTGAAATGGCCCGCTACATGCCGCTTGGCCTGTTGATCGGCGTGATCCTGATCATGCAGCTGGCCATCGGCCTTGGCGCCTGGGGCGAGGTCAAACGCTCGCCGGCGCTGGACGGGGTGGACAATGCCCACGCCATCGGCCTGCTGATCTACGACAAGTATATCTACCTCTTCCAGGCCGCGGCGATGGTGCTGCTGGTGGCGATGATCGGGGCGATCCTGCTGACCCTGCGCCACCGCACCGGCATCAAGCGCCAGAACGTGCTGCAACAGATGTGGCGCGACCCGGCCAAGGCGATGGAACTGAAGGACGTGAAACCGGGGCAGGGGCTTTAGGCGCGGGTTTCGCGCCGGGGCGCAGGCGGGCTTTGCCTGAAGCCCGGGCCGACAAGGGAACGACTGGAACGGGCAACAGACCCGGAGGGACGAAAAGATGGTGGGACTTGAACATTACCTGACGGTGGCGGCGGCGCTGTTTGTCATCGGCATCTTCGGGATCTTCCTGAACCGGAAGAACGTGATCGTCATCCTGATGTCGATCGAGCTGATGCTTCTGGCGGTGAACATCAACCTTGTCGCCTTCTCCTCCTATCTGGGGGATCTGACCGGCCAGATCTTCACGCTGTTCGTGCTGACCGTCGCCGCGGCCGAGGCCGCCATCGGCCTTGCCATCCTTGTGGTCTTCTTCCGCAACCGCGGCACCATCGACGTTGAAGACGTCAACGTGATGAAGGGCTAGGGCATGTCGGTGCGGGTGGGTGACACCAATGTCTTCGGGATGCGCGTGACGGCGCTGCAGGGCCGCATGGTCGATCTCGAATGCGAGAACTGCCGCGAGAGCGGGTCGGTCAGGGCCGACGAATTCCAATCTACGCGCTGCGGCTCTGCCCGCTGCGCATCCAGCCAGGGCAGGACCGAGTAATGGCGACGATCATCCTTTTCGCTCCCTTGATCGGGGCCATCCTCTGCGGCTTCGGCTGGCGCATCATCGGTGAACGCCCCGCCCAGGTCCTGACCACCGCCGCTGTGTTCCTGGCGGCCGCGCTCAGCTGGGTGATCTTCCTTGGATTCGAGGGCGAGACCCAGCACATCACCATCCTGCGCTGGATCGAATCCGGCACACTGGGGGCCGATTGGGGCATCCGTCTGGACCGGATGACCGCGATCATGCTGGTCGTGGTGAACTCGGTCTCGGCCTTGGTGCACCTCTACAGCTTCGGCTACATGGCGCATGACGAAAACTGGGGCGAGAACGAGCCTTACCGCGCGCGCTTCTTCGCCTATCTGTCGTTCTTCACCTTCGCCATGCTGATGCTGGTCACCAGCGACAACCTCGTCCAGATGTTCTTCGGATGGGAGGGCGTGGGCGTCGCCTCCTACCTTCTGATCGGTTTCTACTACCGCAAGCCTTCGGCCAATGCCGCGGCGATGAAGGCCTTCATCGTCAACCGGGTCGGGGACTTCGGCTTCGCGCTTGGCATCTTTGCCCTGTACTACCTGACCGACTCGATCCGCCTCGACGATGTGTTTGCCGCCGCCCCGCAACTGGCGCAGACCGAGCTGACCTTCCTGTGGACCAGCTGGAACGCCGCGAACCTGATCGGCATCCTTCTCTTCATCGGGGCCATGGGCAAATCGGCGCAGCTGATCCTGCACACCTGGCTGCCGGACGCGATGGAAGGCC
Source organism: uncultured Paracoccaceae bacterium (assembly GCA_934500835.1). Classification (GTDB taxonomy): domain Bacteria; phylum Pseudomonadota; class Alphaproteobacteria; order Rhodobacterales; family Rhodobacteraceae; genus Pseudogemmobacter. Next base: position 351,755 of record CAKSTR010000002.1, read on the forward strand.
CGACGCCGGTTTCCGCGCTGATCCACGCCGCGACCATGGTGACGGCCGGCGTCTTCCTGGTCTGCCGGATGTCGCCGCTTTACGAATACGCACCGGATGCCTCGGCCTTCATCACCGTCCTTGGCGCCACCACGGCCTTCTTCGCCGCGACCGTGGGTCTGGTGCAGAACGACATCAAGCGCGTGATCGCCTATTCGACCTGCTCGCAGCTTGGCTACATGTTCGTGGCGGCGGGCGTCGGGGCCTATCCGGTGGCGATGTTCCACCTTTTCACCCATGCCTTCTTCAAGGCCATGCTGTTCCTTGGCGCCGGATCGGTGATCCATGCGACCCACCATGAGCAGGACATGCGCAACTACGGCGGGCTGCGCAAGAAGATCCCGCTGACCTTCTGGGCGATGATGATCGGCACGCTGGCCATCACCGGCGTCGGCATTCCGCTGACCTACTACGGTTTCGCCGGCTTCCTGTCGAAGGATGCCGTAATCGAGAGCGCCTATATCGGATCGTCCTATGCCTTCTGGCTTCTGGTGATCGCGGCGGGGATGACCTCGTTCTACTCCTGGCGGCTGATGTTCCTGACCTTCTACGGGACCAGCCGCGCCGCCGGGCATGACCATGGTCATGGCCATGATGCCCATGGTCACGATGACCACGGCCACCATGAGCCGCATGAAAGCCCGATGGTCATGCTGATCCCGCTGGGCGTTCTGGCGCTTGGCGCGATGTTCTCGGGAATGATCTGGTACAAGGTCTTCTTCGGCGACGAGGAAAAACTGCGCGACTGGTTCGGGATGGAACAGATCGCCGTTCATCATGAAGAACCCGCTGCGACCGGCGACCAGGCCGCCGCCCCCGCCGAAGGCGATCACGCTGCGGCCACGACCGAAGCCGACCAGGCCGCTGCCCCCGCCGAAGGGGACCACGCTGCGGCCACGACCGAGGCTGATCACGCGGCCACCCCGGCTGGGGGCGATCATGCCGCCGCCGCCGCCCATGCCCCGAAAGGCGCCCTGCTGATCCTGCCTTACGACGCGGACCAGCAGGCGCAGGTCGATGCACGGGTGGATGCGGGCAAGGTCGAAGCCTCGGGCCATGCGCCGAATACCATCATCGCGGCGGCGCATATGGTGCCGAACTGGGTGAAGGTGTCGCCCTTCATCGCCATGCTGATCGGTCTTGCGATCTCCTGGCTCTTCTACATCCGTCGCCCGGACCTGCCGGGCCGGCTGGCCACGCAACAGCGCCCGCTTTACCTGTTCCTCCTGAACAAGTGGTATTTCGACGAGCTGTACGACGTGGTCTTCGTCCGTCCCGCACTTTGGCTTGGCCGCTTCCTGTGGAAGAACGGCGACGGCCGCGTCATCGACGGAACCATCAACGGCGTGGCGATGGGGATCGTTCCCTTCTTCACCCGCCTCGCCGGCCGGGCGCAGTCCGGCTATCTCTTCCACTACGCCTTCGCAATGGTGCTGGGGATCGTTGTCCTCGTCACCTGGATGGTGCTTTCGGGCGGCGCCAGGTAAGGGCGGGACTGACACATGGCACAGCAGCTACTCTCGATCATCACCTTCCTGCCGCTGGTCGCGGCGATCATCATGGCGCTGTTCATGCGCGGCGATGACCCCGCGGCCCAGTTGGGCGCCAAGCGCCTTGCGCTTTTCACCACGACGGCGACCTTCCTTGTGTCGCTGTTCCTTCTGGCCGAGTTCGACCCTTCGAACACCGGCTTCCAGTTCGTCGTGGAAAAGGAGTGGATCCTTGGCCTGACCTATCGGATGGGCGTGGACGGGATCTCGATCCTGTTCATCATGCTGACCACCTTCCTGATGCCGATCGTGATCTGGTCGGCGTGGGAGGTGACCAGCCGCGTCAAGGACTACATGATCGCCTTCCTGATCCTTGAGACGCTGATGCTTGGCGTGTTCTCGGCGCTGGATCTGGTGCTGTTCTACCTGTTCTTCGAGGCCGGGCTGATCCCGATGTTCCTGATCATCGGGATCTGGGGCGGCAAGGACCGCATCTACGCGGCCTTCAAGTTCTTCCTCTACACCTTCCTCGGGTCGGTCCTGATGCTGGTCGCCATGATCGCCATGTATCAGGCGGCGGGCACCACCTGCATCGGCGGTTGCAGCGATGGCAATGTGTCCCTGCTGACGCATGAGTTCGCCTCCGAAAGCTTCTCGCTTCTGGGTATCCAGATCTTCGGCGGGATGCAGACCCTTCTGTTCCTGGCCTTCTTCGCCAGCTTCGCGGTGAAGATGCCGATGTGGCCGGTCCACACCTGGCTGCCTGACGCCCACGTTCAGGCCCCGACTGCGGGTTCCGTGGTGCTGGCCGCGATCCTGCTGAAAATGGGCGGATACGGCTTCCTGCGCTTCAGCCTGCCGATGTTCCCCGTGGCTTCGGACTTCCTCGCGCCGCTGATCTTCTGGATGTCGGCCATCGCCATCGTCTACACCTCGCTTGTGGCGCTGGTGCAGAGCGACATGAAAAAGCTGATCGCCTATTCCTCTGTCGCCCACATGGGCTATGTCACGATGGGGATCTTCACGGCCAACCAGCAGGGGATTGACGGCGCGATCTTCCAGATGATCAGCCACGGCTTCATCTCGGGTGCGCTGTTCCTGTGCGTCGGCGTGATCTACGACCGCATGCACACCCGCGACATCGACGCCTATGGCGGCCTTGTGCTGCGGATGCCGCGCTATGCGCTGGTCTTCATGTTCTTCACCATGGCCAACGTCGGCCTGCCCGGCACCAGCGGCTTCGTGGGCGAGTTTCTGACCCTGATGGGCATCTTCCAGGTCAACACCTGGGTGGCCGCGGTTGCCGCCTCGGGCGTGATCTTCTCGGCCGCCTATGCGCTGTGGCTCTATCGCCGCGTCGTCTTCGGCGATCTGATCAAGGAGGCGCTGAGGACCATCACCGACATGACGGCGCGCGAGAAGGCGATCTTCGCACCGTTGATCTTCATGACCTTGCTTCTGGGCATCTATCCCAGCCTTGTCACCGACATCATCGGCCCGTCCGTGGCGGCGCTGATCACCGACTACCACGCTTCGCTGCCGGCCGTCGTGGCCGAAGCGACCGCGCATTGAGGACATCACGATGAGCGCCGTTCCCGATTACATCATCGTCCTGCCCGAGATCATCCTTGGCATCTATGCCATGGCTGCCCTTCTTCTGGCCGTCTATACCGGCAAGGACGCGCTGGCCGTCACCCTGACCTGGGCGACTGCGGGCCTGTTCGTGGCCCTTGCGCTCTGGATCGGCCTTGGCAATCACGGCGACCGTGCGGCCTTCGGCGGCATGTTCATCGACGATCCCTTTGCCCGCTTTGCCAAGGTCACCATCCTGCTTTCGGCTGCCGCCGTTCTGGCGATGGCGCAGGACTACATGACCCGCCATGGCCTCTTGCGGTTCGAGTTCCCGATCCTTGTCACCCTGGCCGTCCTTGGCATGTGCATGATGGTGTCGGCCGGCGACCTGATGGCGCTTTACATGGGGCTGGAGCTGCAATCGCTGTCGCTTTACGTCGTTGCCGCGATGCGCCGCGACTCGGTGAAATCGACCGAGGCGGGGCTGAAGTATTTCGTCCTTGGCGCGCTGTCCTCGGGCCTTCTCCTGTATGGGGCCTCGCTGACCTACGGCTTCGCCGGCACCACGCTCTTCTCGGGCATCACGGCTTCTCTGGCCGATGGCGCGCCGGTCGGCCTGCTGATCGGACTGGTGTTCATGCTGGCCGGTCTGGCCTTCAAGATCTCGGCGGCCCCCTTCCACATGTGGACGCCGGATGTCTACGAAGGCTCGCCCACGCCGGTGACGGCCTTCTTCGCCACGGCCCCCAAGGTTGCCGCCATGGTGCTGATCGCCCGTCTGGTGCAGGACGCCTTCGGCACCATTCCCGGGCAATGGGGGCAGGTGCTGGCCGCGCTGGCCGTGGTCTCGATGTTCCTTGGCGCCATTGCTGCCATCGGCCAGAAAGACATCAAGCGGCTGATGGCCTATTCCTCCATCGCCCATATGGGCTATGCGCTGATCGGCCTTGCCGTCGGCACCGCCTATGGCATCCAGGCCACGCTGATCTACATGGCGATCTATGTCACCATGAACGTCGGCACCTTCGCCTTCATCCTGTCGATGGAACGCGACGGCCGCCCCGTCACCGACATCGGCAGCCTGAACCAGTTCTCGAAGAAAGAACCGCTGAAGGCGATGGCGCTTCTTGTCCTGATGTTCAGCCTTGCCGGCGTGCCGCCGATGGTCGGCTTCTTCGGCAAGTTCTATGTGCTGAAGGCGGCGGTCGATGCCGGCATGGTCTGGCTGGCGGTGGCAGGGGCGGTGGCCTCGGTCATCGGCGCCTTCTACTACCTGCGCATCGTCTACTACATGTATTTCGGCGCCGAGCAGGAGCCGGTCGACAGCCGCATGTCGCCCGTGCAATGGGTCATGCTGATGGGCGTTGCCGCGATCATGCTTCTGGGGGTGATCAACCTCTTCGGCATCGAAGGCCCGGCCTCGACCGCGGCGCAGGCTCTTGTCCAGCGCTGAACCGGCCGCTGCCCCTGTTGCTGGCCGGGTTGTCCTGGCCAGCACCGACAGCACCAATGCCGAGGCGTTCCGCCGCGCGCCTTCCCTGACCGGCCCGCTCTGGATCATGGCGGGCGCGCAGACCGCCGGCCGCGGACGCCGCGCCCGGCCCTGGTCCTCGCCGCCCGGCAATTTCTACGGCACATTGGCGATGCGGGTGGCCGAGCCTGCGGCAGAAGTCGCCCTGCGCAGCTTTGCCGCCGCCCTGGCCCTGCGCGACGCCTTCGTCGCCCTGACCGGCCTGCCGGGCAGCTTCCAGCTGAAATGGCCCAACGACGTGCTGCTGAACGGCGGCAAGATCGCCGGCATCCTGCTTGAGACCACGGGCGACATCCTGGCCATCGGCATCGGCGTCAACCTGATCGCCGCCCCGCCGCCCGAAGCCGTCGAGCCCGGTGCCACGCTTCCCGTCAGCCTTCTGGCGGAAACCGGCCTGCGCCTCAGCCCGAACGCGTTCCTCGACAGGCTTGCCCCCGCCTACGCACGGCGCGAGCAGGCCTTCCTCTCGGGCGGTTTCGCCGCACTTCGCGCCGACTGGCTGGCCCATGCCGCGCGGCTGGGCGAAACGATCACCGCCCGCACCGGAACAGAGACCCGCCAAGGCATCTTCGAGACCGTGGACCCCTGCGGCAACCTGATCCTGCGCACCCCCGCGGCCACCCTTGCCATTCCCGCCGCCGAGGTGTTCTTCTGACCCCGCGCCATTTCATCCTGGCCCAAATATCCCACGGGGTGCGACCACGGTTGCGCCACTGGTTCAAGAAACCGTGGTCGCGGGGGGTGTGACACCCCCGGCCGCCGCCAGCAACCGGACCCACGCATGCTTCTTGCGATAGACTGCGGCAATACCAACACCGTCTTCTCGGTCTGGGACGGGGCGACGTTTCTTGCCACCTGGCGTATCGCCACCGATCACAAGCGCACGGCGGACGAATATTTCGTCTGGCTCTCCAGCATGATGATGCTGACGAAGACCGAGGCGCTGATCACCGAAGTCATCATCTCCTCGACCGTGCCGCGCGTGGTCTTCAACCTGCGCGTCCTTTGCGACCGCTATTTCCACTGCCGCCCGCTGGTGGTGGGCAAGCCCGAATGCCGTCTGCCGGTGGCTCCGCGCGTCGATCAGGGCACCGCGGTCGGTCCCGACCGGCTGGTCAATACAGTCGCCGGCCATGCCCGCCACGGCGGCGATCTGATCGTGGTCGATTTCGGCACCGCCACCACCTTCGACGTGGTCGATCAGGACGGCGCCTATGTCGGCGGCGTCATCGCCCCCGGCGTCAACCTCTCGCTTGAGGCGCTGCACATGGCCGCCGCCGCCCTGCCGCATATCGACATCGCCAAACCCGCCCGCGCCATCGGCACCAATACCGTGGCCTGCATGCAATCGGGCGTCTACTGGGGCTATGTCGGCCTGATCGAGGGCATCGTGCGCGAGGTGCGCCGCGAGCGTCCGCGCCCGTCGAAAGTCATCGCCACCGGCGGCCTTGCCGGGCTGTTCGCCCAAGGCACCGATGTATTCCATTCCATCGAGGATGATCTGACCATGCACGGTCTCGTCCTCATCAACGATTTCAACAAGGAAACCGCATGAGCAAGGACCGCCTTATCTATCTTCCCCTCGGAGGCGCCGGCGAGATCGGCATGAACGCCTATGTCTACGGCTACGGCGCACCGGGCAAGGAGCGCCTGATCCTTGTCGACCTGGGCGTGACCTTCCCCGACATGGACGGCGCGCCCGGGGTCGAGGTGATCATGCCCGACATCAGCTGGCTGGAAGAGCGTATCGACCGGCTGGAAGCGATCTTCATCACCCATGCGCATGAGGACCATATCGGCGCGCTTGGCCTGCTGTGGCCAAAGCTGAAGAAGCCGGTCTACGCCCGCCGCTTCACCGCCACCATCGGCCGGCTGAAGCTGGAAGAAGAGGGCCTGCCGACCGACGCCCTGATCACGGTCGAGCCACGCCCCCATGTGGTCGAGGCCGGGCCATTCCGCGTCCAGTTCATGCCGGTGGCGCATTCCATCCCCGAAAGCGGCGCGTTGATCATCGACACACCGGTCGGGCGGCTGGTCCATTCCGGTGATTTCAAACTGGATCAAAGCCCGGTGGTGGGCGAGCCGTGGGACGATGCCGCGTGGCAGGCCGTCGCCGCTGAACGCCCGGTCAAGGCGCTGATGTGCGATTCGACCAACGTGTTCGCGACCCATCAGGGCCGGTCGGAAGCCACGCTGGCCGCCCCGCTGACCGAGCTGATCGCGAAAGCCCCGGGCCTGTTCGTCGCCACCACCTTCGGGTCGAACGTGGCGCGGCTGAAAACGCTGGCCGAGGCAGCACGCGCCGCCGACCGCTCGATCTGCGTGCTGGGCCGGTCGATGAAGCGGATGCTTTCGGCCTCGGAAGAGGCGGGGGTGCTGCAGGGTTTCCCCCGCGTCGTCAGCCCCGAAGAGGCGCTGGAAGTCCCGCGCCGCAACCTGATGCTGCTGGTCACCGGCAGCCAGGGCGAACGCCGGGCAGCTTCTGCGGCGCTGTCGCGCGGCAGATATCTTGGCTTCGAGATGAAAGAGGGCGACAGCTTCCTTTTCTCCTCGCGCACCATCCCGGGCAATGAGCGGGGGGTGATCCGGATCTGGAACGCCTTCTCGGAAATGGGCGTCACGGTGATCGATGACAATGGCGGGCTTTACCATGTCTCGGGCCATGCCAACCGCCCGGATCTGGAGCATGTCCACCGGCTGCTGCTGCCCGACATGCTGGTGCCGATGCATGGCGAGCACCGCCATCTGGCCGAACATGTCCGCATCGCGCATGAGGCCGGCATCGCGGCGGCGGTGGCGGTGAACGGCACCATGCTGGACCTGACGGGCGATATGCCTGCGGTGGCGGAATACATCGAGACCGGCCGGGTCTATCTGGACGGCACCGTGCTGATCGGCGCCATGGACGGGGTGGTCCGCGACCGGATCCGCATGGCGCTGAACGGTCATGTGCTGGTGACGGTGATCCTTGACGAGAACGACGAGCCGATGGGCGACCCCTGGGTCGAGCTTTCGGGCCTGACCGATCAGGGCAAGGGCGGGCGGTTGCTGAACGAGACCATGGAAGGCGACCTGACCGAGTATATGGAGCGCGCGGGCCGCAAGGTGCTGAAGGACGACGACCGGCTTGATGAGGAAATCCGCAAGGTGGTGCGCCAGGTCGCGATGGAAGAGATCGGCAAGAAGCCCGAGGTGACGGTGGTCGTCAGCCGTCTGGTGGCCGAATAGAACGACTATTCGGCAAGGCTTCCGGAAGATGAAAAAAGGGGCCGCAAGCGGCCCCTTTTCCTGTTGGTGCGGCAGCGACGGGTTTTCGACGAAAACCCGTGCCCGGCATCAGCTTTCGTGATCGGCCGCCGCGGGCGCTTCGTCTGCGGCTTCGGTCTCATCGACCGGGGTGCTCTTGATGGCAAAGCTGCGGGTCAGGAAGTCGGGCATGTGGTCGCCCAGACCCACCACGGCGGGGCCGTCATCGCGGCGGTCGCGGCCCTGGCGGCGGTCGTCCCTTGGCTCGCGCGGCTCATGGGCGGCGGCATCGCGGCCGGGCTCGCGCGGGGCGGGGGCGCGGCGATCCTCGCGCCGGTCGCGCCCGCCGGGGCGGCGATCCTCGCGCGGCTCGGTCCGGCGGTCTTCGCGCAGCTCGCTATGCGGCTCGTCCGCAGGCGCAGGTGCGGTGGCGACCAGCGGCTGGGTCGGCGCCTCTTCCCCATGCGGTTGCGGCTTGCGTTCACGGTCGCGGCCGCGACCACTGTCCTTGCCGCCGCGGCCGCGCGGGCCACCACGGTCTTCGCGCGGGGGGCGGTCGCTGCCGGCCGAGGCCAGATCCAGCCCCTCGGGCATCGGCGCCCGCGGGATTTCCTGCTTCACCAGCGATTCAATCGCGGCAAGGTATTTGCCGTCCGCCGGCACCGCGATGGTGAAGGCCTTGCCCAGACGGCCGGCCCGGCCGGTGCGGCCGATGCGGTGGACGTAATCCTCGGGGTGCGAGGGCACGTCGAAGTTGAAGACATGGCTGACCGCCGGAATGTCCAGCCCCCGCGCCGCCACATCCGAGGCGACAAGGATATGCAAGGACCCGTCGCGGAAGGCGTCCAGAGTCTTCATGCGTTCGGATTGCGCAAGGTCGCCATGGATGGGAGAGGCGTTGAACCCATGAGATTTCAACGACTTCGCCACCACATCCACATCCATCTTGCGGTTGCAGAACACGATGGCATTGGTGCAGGCCTCGCCCTCGGCGCGGATCAGCTCGCGCAGGACGGCGCGCTTTTCGGTAAAGCTGCGGTCCTTGCGGGTGGGGGTGAACTGCACCAGCCCCTGGGTGATCGTGGTCGAGGTGGTGGCCTGGCGCGCCACCTCGATCTTGGCCGGATTGGTCAGGAAGGTGTTGGTGATCCGCTCGATCTCGGGCGCCATGGTGGCCGAGTAGAACATGGTTTGCCGGGTGAAGGGGGTCAGCTGGAAAATGCGCTCGATGTCCGGGATGAAACCCATGTCCAGCATGCGGTCGGCTTCGTCCACCACCATGATCTGCACGCCGGTCAGCAGCAGTTTGCCGCGCTCGAAATGGTCGAGAAGGCGGCCGGGGGTGGCGATCAGCACATCGACGCCACGGTCGATCAGCTTGTCCTGCTCGCCAAAGGAAACCCCGCCGATCAGCAGGGCCTTCGTCAGCCGGGTGTTCTTGGCATAGATGTCGAAGTTCTCGGCCACCTGCGCGGCCAGTTCGCGCGTCGGCGCCAGCACAAGGCTGCGCGGCATCCGGGCGCGGGCGCGGCCCTGACCCAGCAGGGTGATCATCGGCAGCGTGAAGCTGGCGGTCTTGCCGGTGCCGGTCTGGGCGATGCCCAGAACATCGCGGCCTTTCAGGGCCTCGGGGATGGCCTGGGCCTGAATCGGGGTAGGGGTCTCGTAGCCAGCTTCAGAGATGGCTTGCAGCACGCGCGGGTCCAGCGCGAGGTCGGAAAACTTGGTCATCAGCGTCCTGTCATGGCGGGATCGGCCCGCACGGGTCACGGGACGCTGGCTTTGGGCGCCCCAATCAGATGCCCACCACATTATGGGCTTCACAGGCCCTAGCGCAAACGCGCCCGAAGGTCAACGCAGCCGGAAAAGGAGGGCGGACACCGCCGCAGATCCGGGCGAGGGCGACGGGCGGCCCGCGTCCTAGCCCATCATCTCTTTGGTCGCCGTCAGCTGCGCGCCCGGATAGTCGCGGACCACACGGTCGATGTCCCATTGCAGCCGGGTCAGGAACACCAGATCGCCGTCGGAATCCGTGGCGATATGCTGCTTGTTGACGTTCACCAGCTTTTCGATCTCGGCCTTGTCGCCGGAAATCCAGCGGGCAGAGGTGAAGTTCGACCCCTCGAACCGCACCGGGATCTGGTATTCCTGCTCGATCCGGCTGGCCAGCACGTCGAATTGCAGCGCGCCGACCACGCCCACGATGAAGCCCGATCCGATCATCGGCTTGAAGACCTTGGCGGCCCCTTCCTCGGCGAATTGCATCAGGGCCTTTTCCAGATGCTTGGCCTTCATCGGGTCGGTGGCGCGGATGTTCTGCAGCAACTCCGGCGCGAAGGACGGGATGCCGGTGAAGCGCAGCGTCTCGCCCTCGGTCAGCGCGTCGCCGATGCGCAACTGCCCGTGGTTCGGGATGCCGATGATGTCGCCGGCCCAGGCCTCTTCGGCCAGTTCGCGGTCGGCGGCCAGGAACAGGACGGGGTTCGACACCGCCATGATCTTCTTGCTGCGCACATGCGTCAGCTTCATCCCGCGTTCGAAATGACCCGAGGCGAGACGGACAAAGGCCACCCGGTCGCGGTGCTTGGGGTCCATATTGGCCTGCACCTTGAAGACGAAGCCCGTCACCGGGCCTTCCTCCGCGCCCACCGCGCGTTCGGCGGCCTTTTGCGGCTGCGGTTCCGGCCCGAAGGCGCCGATGCCGTCCATCAGCTCTTTCACCCCGAAGGAGTTGATGGCCGATCCGAACCAGATCGGCGTCATCGCGCCATGCAGAAAGGCGTGGCGGTCGAAGGACGGAAGAAGTTCCCGCGCCATTTCAATCTCTTCGCGCAGTTTCCTCAACTGATCCGCCGGGATGTGATCAGCCAGCTTCGCATCGTCCAGCCCCTTGATCTGGATCGATTCGGCAACCTTGTTGCGGTCGGCGCGGTCCATGATCTCAAGCCGGTCGTTCAAGAGATCATAGGCGCCGAGGAAGTCGCGCCCCGAGCCGATCGGCCAGGACGCCGGGCAGACGTCGATCGCCAGATTCTCCTGAATCTCGTCGATGATCTCGAACGTGTCGCGGCTGTCGCGGTCCATCTTGTTGCAGAAGGTCAGGATCGGCAGATCGCGCAGCCGGCATACCTCGAACAGCTTGCGGGTCTGGGATTCGACGCCCTTGGCGCCGTCGATCACCATGATCGCCGCATCCACCGCCGTCAGCGTGCGGTAGGTGTCTTCCGAGAAATCGCTGTGGCCGGGGGTGTCGACCAGATTGAACCGATAGGGGCCGAACTCGAACGACATCGCCGAGGCCGAGACCGAGATGCCGCGGTCCTGCTCCAGCTTGAGGAAGTCGGACCGCGTGCGCCGCGCCTCGCCCTTGGCGCGGACCTGGCCGGCCATCTGGATCGCGCCGCCGAACAGCAGGAACTTTTCGGTCAGCGTGGTCTTGCCGGCGTCGGGGTGCGCGATGATCGCAAAGGTCCGGCGGCGGGCGATTTCGGGCGGAAGGGGGGGGGCGTTGTCCAGCATGGCGCGCCTTCTAGCGGGAATGCAGCACCTCGTCCACGGTCAGAGAATGCCCGGACCGCCAATCTTCAGCCCGGGCCGCACCGTCAATCGGCGTCGCCCGGCAAGGGATTGCGACGGCGGCGGCGCACCGGCTGGAACAGGGCCGAGGGGCCGACCTGCGACAGGAACTGGCGGCTGGCCTCGGTCCCGAAATGCTGCACCTGCGCAAGTCCGGGGAAGCTGGCCTGCACCTCGGCCGCGATTTCGGCGGGCAGGCGGCTGACGGTGGCATCGTTCACCATCAGGCTTTCGGCGGGGATGCCCTCGGCATAGATGATCTCGTGCCGCTCGAACACAAGGCTGAAGTATTCCACGGCGCCGCCTTCGCGGATGAAGACATTCTCGTCATCGACCAGATGCCTGGCCTGCACCAGCAGTTCCGAGGTCGGAAGGCCGGGGATGCGCTTGCGCTGATAGAGGAACATCCGGTGGTGCTGGCTGACGATCAGATCGCCCGAATTGCCCAGCGTGCCAGCCAGAATGACCACGGGGGCAAAGACGCCATGCGCCCGCACCGTGGCGCGGCCCAGAAGGCGCAGCGGTTGCGGCCCGTGATCGCGGGTCAACAGCTTGTCGCCGCGCTTCAGTTGTTCGATGGGTTTCTGCGCCCCGCTGGCCAGCGTGATCATGGTGCCGCGCGCGAAAGACACGCACATCAGATCTGCAAGCCGGGTCTCTTCCGGCGCGGTCTCGACGCTGACCAGCGTGTAATCGGCATGCAGCGACAGCGGCGACAGCGGCAGGGCGTAAAGCCGGCCCGAGACCGGCAGCAGCAAGAGTTCCACCTTGTCGCCGTCGGGCGACATCAGCGTGTAGCGGGCGGCCATCCGCACCACTTCGCCGGGGCTGCCGATGGCGGACCCCTGGGCGACCCGGGGTTCGCTGCCGGCCATGGGGCGGGTCATCACCAGCCGCAGCGGCCGCGCGGCGGGGTCCAGCTCGTAAATGTCGCCCTCGATCACCGCATCGGGCAGGTCGAGACCGTCACCGGCATTGACGCCGATGGAGACATAGATGTCCTCGGCCGCGAAAAGCTGGCAGGCCTGGCCGGGTGGTGGAGCAGCTGAGGCAGACATGGTGGCCGACGGACCCTGACAAAGTGGTATGTGAAGGCCCCCACCTTCAGCCCGTCGAGTTTACCAAGGATGAAGGCCGTTGGTCAAACCCCTGACCCCGGAACAGCTTTCCACGGAAACGGCCCGAAGCTGAGAGGGGGATTGTTTCGCGTCGGCGGGCTTTCACCGCCGGGCGGCACCGGCTAGGCTGCGGCAAGGAACGGAGGACAGGATGGATCTGGGCATTCGCGGCAAGAAGGGAATCGTCTGTGCGGCCTCGAAAGGGCTGGGGCGTGGCTGTGCCACGGCGCTGGCCGGGGCGGGCGTCGATCTGGTGATCTGCGCGCGCGGCGCCGAGGCGCTGGAGGCCACCGCGGCCGAGTTGCGCAGCACCGGCGCGACGGTGACCCCGGTGATCGCCGACATCACCACCGAGGAAGGTCGCGCAGCGGTTCTGGCGGCGGCGGGATCCCAGGTCGACATCCTTGTGACCAATGCCGGCGGCCCGCCGCCGGGGATGTGGAGCGACTGGAGCCGCGTGGATTTCATCAAGGCGCTGGATGCCAACATGCTGACGCCGATCGCGCTGATGCAGGCGGTTCTGCCCGGCATGATGGCGCGGGGCTGGGGCAGGGTGGTCAATATCACCTCGGTCTCGGTCAAGGCGCCGGTGGGGGTGCTTGGCCTGTCGAATGCGGCCCGCGCCGGGCTGACCGGCTTTGTCGCCGGCACCTCCCGGCAGGTGGCGGGCAAGGGTGTCACCATCAACAACCTTCTGCCCGGCATCCATGCCACCGACCGCGCCGTGGCACTGGATCAGGGCGTGGTGCGGGCGCGGGGCATCTCATACGAAGATGCGCAGGCCGAGCGGATGGCGACCATCCCGGTCGGGCGCTATGGCACGCCCGCGGAGTTCGGCGCCGCCTGCGCGTTCCTCTGCTCGGTCCATGCCGGTTTCATCGTCGGGCAGAACCTGTTGCTGGACGGCGGGGCGGCCAACCTGTCGATGTGAGTTCTGGCCGGCGGCTGGAGGGGTTTTGCACCCCTCCAGACCTCCCCGCAGGATATTTTCACCAAGATGAAGGCATGGGCAGGCGGGAGCCACGGGTTGCGGCCCGCGGTCTTGGCTGTTATCGGCAGAGCCTGAGCGTTTTGCACGGGTTTGCGATGACCGAAGCCCCCTTCCGGCTGGATGCCCGCGGCTTGACCCGCGCCTTCAATGGCCGGGCCGTGGTCCGCGATGTCGGGGTGCAGGTTGCGGCAGGGCAGGTGCTGTGCCTGCTTGGCCCCTCGGGCTGCGGCAAGTCGACGACGCTGCGGATCATCGCCGGGGTGGAGACGGCGGATTCGGGCGAAGTGCGGATCGACGGCGCGGTGATGGCGGCGCCGGGGGTGCACCTGCCGCCCGAACGGCGCGGCATCGGCATGATGTTCCAGGATTTCGCGCTGTTTCCGCATCTGACGGTGGCCGGCAATGTCGGCTTTGGCCTGACCGGAGAGAAGGTGGCGAGGGCCGCCCGTGTCGGCGAATTGCTGGAGCGGGTGGGCCTTGCCGGATTTGCCGCCAAGCATCCGCACCAGCTCTCGGGCGGCGAGCAGCAGCGCGTGGCACTGGCCCGCGCGCTGGCGCCGCGTCCAAAGGTGATGCTGATGGACGAGCCCTTCAGCGGCCTGGACAACCGGCTGCGCGACGATATCCGCGACGCCACGCTGGAGATCCTGAAGGAAGAGGGCACCGCCGTGGTGCTGGTCACGCATGAACCCGACGAGGCGATGCGGATGGCCGATGAGATCGCGCTGATGCGCGAGGGCCGGATCGTGCAGCGCGGCGCGCCCTACAACATCTACAATGCGCCGGTGGACCGTGCGGCGGCGGGGTTCTTCAGCGATGTCAACGTGATCCGGGGGATCTCGAAAGGGGCGCTGACCGCGACGCCCTTTGGCGATTTCCTGACGCCGGGCCATGGCGATGGTGCGCCGGTCGAGATCGTGATCCGGCCGCAGCATCTGAAGATCGATTTCGACCGCGACGGCCGTGGCCCGCTGCCGACACCGCAGGAAGGCACCGCGGCGCGAGGGACAGTGATCCGCGCCCGCTATCTGGGCCGCGAGAGCCTTGTCGATTTCCGCATGACGGACGACGGATCGAAGCTGACCGCCTCGGTCCCCGGGGTGTTTCTGCCCAAGCCCGGCACGGCATTGTGGCTGATGATCCGCCGCGACCGCTGCTTTGTCTTTCCGGGGTGAAGAGCGGCCCCTTGACGACGGGCCGTATCGATTTTTCGTCGAAAAATCGGGCTGCCCTGACTAGCCGTCCTCTCCCAGTCCCGCCTGCGGCAACAGGGTCGCCACCTTGGCAAGCAGGCTGCGCGCGGCGCGGGCGCGGGCGGGATCATGCGCCTCGACATGGCGCAGCCCATGGGTCAGGGCATCCAGTTCGTCCTGCGTCAGCATCGTCGGCGGCAACATCAGGGGCGAGCGCAGGATATAGCCAAGCCCGCGTTCTCCGGTGACAGGCAGCCCGGTTTCCGCCGCCATCGCCATGTCCCGCCAGATCGTGCGGGCTGATACGCCAAGCCGTGTCGCCAGCTCGGCTGCGGTGTGCAGCTGGCCGTCGCGCAGGATCTGGATCAGATCATAAAGGCGGGCGTCGCGTTTCATCCTGGGGCCTTCTCGCCGTGGGGCGGGTGGGGTCAACTGACAAAATACTGTCAGTTGACGGTCCGCCGCAAGGTCTTTGGGCTTGGAACCGGCACGACCATGGTTCAGAAAAGCTGTCAGTTCATTCAACCCCGGTTCATCCATGGATGGATCGGCAGGCAAGGAGACCACAAATGCACATGGCAAGCCCGCTTCAGCTTCTGCTGATCGCCATCGTTGTTCTGGTGCTGTTCGGCCGCGGCAAGATCGCCTCGATGATGGGCGAATTCGGCAAGGGCATCACCGCCTTCAAGAAAGGCGTGAAGGACGGCTCGGAAGAGATCGAGAAAACCGCGGCCGACGCCGCCAAGGACGTCACGCCCGAGGCCAAGGACAAGGTTTGATCGGCGCCCCGATCCCTTTTCCGACCGCTTGAAAGGCCCGAGAGATGTTCGATATCGGCTGGATGGAGCTTATGCTGATCGGCGTGGTTGCGCTGATCGTCGTCGGTCCGCGCGACCTGCCTGACATGTTCCGCCAGCTGGGGCGGTTCACCGCCAAGCTGCGCGCGATGGGGCGTGAGTTCAGCCGCGCCATGGAACAGGCGGCACAGGAATCGGGCGTCAAGGATGTCGCCAACGATCTGCGCAAGGCCGCCAGTCCGGTCTCGACCGGGATGGATGCAATGAGGAACGCGGCCGACAAGTTCGAGAAATGGGACCCGCTGAAAAGCCGTCCCGCCCCGCAGACCCCTGCGGCGGCGACCACGGCGGTGGCGACCGCAGCCGCAGCCCCAGTGGCTGCCGACACAGCTGCGGCGACGGCTGCCGAACCGGCTGCGGCCGCGACGCCGCCCGCACCGACGATGGGCCCCGCCACTGCCGCGCTGGCGCAAAAGCAGGCCGCCCGGCAGGCCGTGGCGGCGGAAGCCGCCGAAAAGCTGCGCAAGGTGGCTGCCGGCGACGCGACCGCGACCGAAGCGGATGTGGCAAGGAAACCCGGCCGAACCCGCAAGAAGGCCGATCCTGCACCGGGTGACGCAGCATGAGCGGCAAGGACGACATCGAGGACAGCTCGGCCCCGCTGATCGAGCATCTGGCAGAGCTGCGCAACCGCCTCCTCTATTCAATCGCCGCTTTCACCGTGGCCTTCCTTGCCGCCTGGACGATGTGGAAGCCGATGTTCGACTTCCTGCGCGCGCCGCTGTGCGACGTGCTGACCTCGCGCGGGCAGGATTGCCAGCTGATCCTGATCAAGATGCAGGAGGGCTTCTTCGTCTCGATGAAGATCGGCCTTTGGGGGGGATTCGCGCTGGCCTTCCCGGTGATCGGCTATCAGATGTGGCGCTTCATCGCGCCCGGCCTTTACCGCAGCGAGAAGAACGCCTTCCTGCCCTTCCTGATCGCCAGTCCGATCATGTTCATCCTGGGCGGGGCGGTGGCCTATTTCGTCATCCTGCCCTGGGCGTTCAGCTTCTTCCTGTCCTATCAGGACAGCTTCAAGGAGGCGGTCGAGCAAGGCACTTCGCTGGCGCAGGCGCCGTCGGGCGTGGTTTTCCAGGGCTCCATGGAAAGCTATCTGTCGCTGACCATGAGCTTTGTGATGGCTTTCGGGCTGTGCTTCCAGCTGCCGGTCCTGCTGTCGCTGATGGGCCGGGCGGGGCTGATCTCGTCGCGCGGGCTGAAAGCCACCCGGAAATATGCCATCATCGGCATCCTTGTCGTCGCGGCCACCGTGACCCCGCCGGATGTGATGAGCCAGCTGATCCTTTTCGCCGTCATCTATCCGCTGTATGAAATCTCGATCTTCCTGATCGCCCGGTTCGAACGCGACCGTGAAACGCGAATGCGCGCGGACGGCACCTGGGTCGATATCGACGAGGATGACGAGACAGAGGCAGAGGCTGGCGCAGGCAAGGCATGACCGACCCGATAGACCGTATCGCCGCCGCGCTTGAGCGGCTGGCCCCCGCGCCCATGCCAGCGCCGGATTTCTCGGCCGCCGAGGCCTTCGTCTGGCACACAGCACCTGACCGGCTGGAGCCGGTGGCGCGGATCGCGCGGGTGGACATCGGGCTTCTGGTCGGCGTCGACCGGTCGCGCGATACCCTGCTGGAGAACACCCGCCATTTCGCGGCCGGTCTGCCGGCGAACAATGCGCTTTTGTGGGGCGCGCGCGGGATGGGGAAATCCAGTCTGGTCAAGGCGATCCATGCCCAGGTCCGCGCAGAGGGGCACGATCTGAAGATCGTGGAACTGTCGCGCGAGGATCTGCCCACCGTGCAGCGCCTTCTGGCGCATCTGCGTGCGGCCCCCTGCCGGTTCGTCCTGTTCTGCGACGACCTTTCGTTCAGCCATGACGATCAGCATTACAAATCCCTGAAAGCGGTGCTGGATGGCGGCATCGAGGGACGGCCCGAGAACGTTCTTTTCTACGCGACCAGCAATCGCCGCCACCTGATGCCGCGCGACATGATCGAGAACGAACGCTCGACCGCGATCAACCCTTCCGAAGCGGTGGAAGAGAAGGTCTCGCTTTCCGACCGCTTCGGCCTGTGGCTGGGCTTCCATCCCTGTACGCAGGATGACTATCTTGACATGATCCGCGGCTATTGTGCGGCGCATGGCGTCAAGGTGGATGACGAACGGATGCAGGCCGAGGCGATCGAGTGGATGCGCACCCGCGGGGCCCGGTCGGGCCGGGTCGCATGGCAGTTCTTCTGCGACCTTGCCGCGCGAACCGGTGTGAAGGTGACACCGTGAAGGCCAAGACGCGAAGTCGAAGGCGGGCTGCCCCGCTTGTTGGGGACCCCCGATGATTACCGAAATCCTGGTCATTCTCGCGTTGATCGTCGTGAATGGCGTCTTGGCGATGTCAGAACTGGCAATCGTCTCGGCCCGGCCCGCCCGCCTGAAAACGCTTGAAAGCAAAAGCAGCGGGGCGCGGATGGCGCTGCGGCTGGCCGAGCAGCCGGGCCGGTTCCTCTCCTCGGTGCAGATCGGGATCACCGCCGTCGGCATCCTTTCCGGCGCGCTGGCCGGCGATACGCTGGGCGGGCGGCTTGCGGCATGGCTTGTCGCACAGGGGATGGATGCGGTCTGGGCAGCCCGGCTGGGGGTGGGCGGCGTCGTGGTGATCATCACCTATGTCAGCCTGATCGTGGGCGAGCTGGTGCCCAAACAGCTGGCGCTGCGCAATCCCGAAGGCGTTGCGATGCGCGTGGCGCCGCTGATGACGGTGATCTCCATCGTTGCCGCGCCCGTGGTCTGGTTTCTGGACAAATCCGGCAAGATCGTGCTCTGGCTTCTGGGGCAGCGCGGCGAAAGCGCCAACAAGGTGACCGAGGAAGAGGTTCATGTCCTCCTGGCCGAGGCACATGAAGGCGGTGTGCTGGAGGACGAAGAGCGGGTGATGATGGCCGGCGTCATGCGGCTCTCCGACCGTTCGGCCCGCGCGCTGATGACGCCCCGCAACGAGGTCGAGATGCTGACGCTTGGCGCCAGTTCGACCGAAGCCATCGCCGCCATCCGCCGCATCGCCCGTCCGCGCATGCCGGTGGTGGATTCCGGGGGCGACGTGCTGGGCATCGTCACCCTGGCCGATGTCTTTCAGGTGGTGTCGCGGCGCGAGGCGGTGGACCTGCAGGCGCTGTTGCAGGAGGTGCCCGTGGTCAACGACCGGATGGAGGCGCTGGATGTGATCGAGGTCTTGCAGAAGACGCCGCACCACCTTGCGCTGGTCTATGACGAATACGGCCATTTCGAAGGGATCATCACCACGGCGGACCTGCTGGAGGCGATCACCGGTGCCGAAGCCGCCGCCGAGGTCGACGAACCGGCGATTGCCGTCCGCGCCGATGGCAGCCTGCTGGTCGCGGGCTGGATGCCCGCGGACGAGTTCTGCGACCGTCTTGGACTGCCGCGCGGCATTGCCGGGGATTACGACACTGTCGCGGGTCTGGTCCTGCACCAGCTGGGCCACATGCCGGCCTTGGGCGAATCCGCCACCGTCGAGGGACATCGCTTCGAGGTGATCGACATGGACGGGTTGCGCATCGACAAGGTGCTGGTCTCGAAGGTGTAAACGGGCACGATCCTTCGGCGAAGGATCAGCGCCGGCGGGAAAGGGCAGAGCATGACCATCACCCAGGAGGACGAGCTGGAGGGCCTGAAGGCCATCGGCCGCATCGTCGCCAATACCATGCAGGCGATGGCACGGGCGATGGAGCCGGGCATGACCACCGCCGAACTGGACCAGATCGGTCAGGCGCTGCTGGAGCAGGAGGGTGCGGTCTCGGCCCCGCAGTCCACCTATGATTTTCCCGGCGCCACCTGCATCTCGGTCAATGAGGAGATCGCCCATGGCATTCCGGGGCCGCGGGTGATCAAGGCCGGCGATCTGGTCAACATCGACGTTTCGGCCTCGAAGGGCGGCTTCTTTGCCGATACCGGGGCCAGCTACCAGCTGGCGCCCGCCCGGCCGGCGCTGGAGAAGCTGTGCCGCGACGGCCGCAAGGCGATGCAGATCGGCATCGCGCAGGTGGGCGCGGACAAGCCGCTGGCCGGGATCGGCAAGGCCATCGGCCGCTTTGCCGATGCCCGCGGCTATACGCTGATCCGCAACCTCGCCAGCCATGGCATCGGACGATCCCTGCACGAATACCCCGAGGAAGTCCCCACCTGGCCCTCACGCGACAAGCGCCGGATCACCCGCGGTCTGGTGCTGACAGTGGAGCCGTTCCTGTCGACCGGCGGCCAGTGGGCCGGGCAGGGCGACGACGGCTGGACGCTTTACAGCGAGCCCGCAGCGCCGGTGGTGCAATATGAGCATACGGTGGTTGCGACCGAACGCGGCGCGATCGTGGTTACGCTTCCGGGCTGAGGGCGGGCGAGCGCCAGGGTTCTGGAAGTGCGGGGTAGGCGACAGTCTTTCGCGGCCGAGGGCCTCAAGCCCCTGACGCTGCCCGGCTTCTTCAACGAGCGGTCTCCTCGCCGGCCACCCCCGACTTTTCGCAGGAAAGTCATGCCCTTACTGCAGGAAGCTCATCGGGTCCAGGCTGTCGACGCCCTTGCGCACCTCGAAATGCAGGAAGGACGGATCGGCCGCTCGGACGCCGCCAAGGGTCTGGCCCCGGCTGACCTTGTCGCCCTTCTTGACCTTCAGCGCATCGATCCCGGCATAGACCGTCAGCAGGTTGTCGGCATGGCGGATCACCACGATGGTCACCTGATCGGTGTCCTTGGTGACAGCCGCCACTGTGCCGGCCTCGGCCGCCTTGACGGCGGTTCCGGGGGCGGCGGCGATGTCGATGCCCTGGTTCTTCTTCTTGTCATAGGCCCGGATGATCTTGCCCGAGACCGGCATGGCCAGCTTGGTCGCCTTGGATCCGGCGCCCAGATCGGGCGAGGGCGGGGTCCCTTTCGGCTTCTCGGCCGCGGGCTGGGTCTTTTCATCCGGCAGCGGCTTCGAAGCCGAAGGCGGCGTCGGCGTCGGGCTGCCCGATCCCGGAGCGGTGGCGGCAGATACAGGGCTGGGGGCCGCGCCGGTCGCGACCGGGATCATCAGGGTCTGCCCCTCGCGCACGGCCATGTCGGCGCCAAGGCCGTTCCATTCCGCCAGCGCCTTGGCCGAGACGTTGTAGGCCCGCGCGATGGTGAAGGCGGTCTCGCCGCGGGCGACGGTATGGCGGATCGGCTCTTTTCCGCCGCCGGGTGCCTTGGCCGCGGGGGCAGGGCTGCCGGTATTGTCCAGCGCCGTGGTGGCGATCGCGGTGATGTCGACGGGCCGGCTGCCCGGTGCTGCCGTGACGCCGCCCGCAACGGGTTGCGGCGCGGCGGAAACCCGCTTGGGCAACAGAAGCATCTCGCCCTCGCGCAGCGGATCGGTGGCGCGCAGGGCGTTGTTGCGGGCCAGTTCCTCGGGGCCGAGGCCCAGCCGGGCGGCCATCGAGGCGACGGTCTCGCCGCGCCGGGCCTGCGCCAGCTGATAGCCGGGATAGGAAAGAATGCCATTGGCATCCGGCACCGGCTTCGAGGCGGTGGCCTGACGCGCCTCTTCGGCGGTGCTGCCGGGGCCGCCGCGCAGATCCCAGTCCAGCGTGATCGGATCGTTGGAACAGGCGGCCAAAGCCGTCAGGCTGCCACCAAGTGCCAGCGCGGTGAAAATGCGCCGGACAGGGCGCCGCGTGCCGTGGATCGGGGAAATCGTCATGCTGTCGCCGCCTCTTGCCGCCATCGTCCGGGTTGATCCCGGATCACGGGGGCAAGACTACTCATTCCCCAGCCCTTCGACCAGAGGGACAAAGCGCACCTGACGAAGTTCTTCGTATTCGAAGCCTTTTTCGCCACGCGTGACCTTGATCAGATGCTGCACGGCGTCGGATTGTCCGACCGGCACCACCATGATCCCGCCCGGTTTCAGCTGCGCCATCAGCGGGCCCGGCGGGTCTTCGGCGGCGGCGGTCACGATGATCCGGTCGAAAGGCGCCTGATCGGGCAGACCGAACGACCCGTCCGCCGTCATCGCCGTGACATTGACCAGTCCCAGGTGGCGGAAGATGTCCTGCGCCTCGTTCACAAGGCGGCGCCAGCGGTCGACGGTATAGACCCGCCGCGCCAGATGGGCGAGGATCGTCGCCTGATAGCCCGATCCGGTCCCGACCTCGAGCACGGTATCGCGCGGGCCGACCTGCAGCGCCTGGGTCATCAGACCCACGACCGAGGGCTGGCTGATGGTCTGGCCGCAGGCGATGGGCAGGGGCATGTCCTCATAGGCGCGGGCAGCGAAGATGCCACGCACGAACAGGCCGCGGTCCACCTTCTCCATCGCCGTCAACACGCGCGCCTCGGTCACCCCGCGCGAGCGCAGCGCGAACAGAAAGCGCATCTTGCGCTGTGCCTGCTCTTCGGGGTCGTCGGGTTCGTCGATCATGCGCCCCCCTTTGTCCGGTCAGCCCAGCCGTTGCGCCAGATCAGCCAGAAGGTCGTGCGCCGTCAGATCCGCCCGCATCGGCGTGACCGAGATATGGCCCTGCAGGTTCACGGCGGCATCGGTGCCGGGCAGGGTGGGGCTGTGCTGCGGCCCGCCCTGGATCCAGAGGAAACGCTTGCCCGAGGGGGACAGATGCGGCTCGGTCGAGAAGGACGTGTCGCGGCGGAAGCCTTGTGCGGCCACTTTCACGCCCTTGGTCGCCTTCGCGCCGAGGGGCGGGAAGTTGACGTTGTAGAAGACGCGGTAGTCCTCGCCGGTCCAGATCCCCTTGTCCAGCAGGGCACGCACGACGCCGGCGCCATGGCTGCGGGCGCATTGGAAGGGATCGTCCAGCGCCTCGGTCTCGGGGCCCATGAACTGCGACAGGGCAATGGCGGGAATGCCCTGCAATGCCGCCTCCATCGCGCCGCCGATGGTGCCCGAGTAAAGCACGTTCTCGGCCGCGTTGTTGCCGCGGTTGACGCCGGACAGCACCAGATCGGGCTTGGCGCCGTGGAACACCTCGTAGATCGCGGCCAGGACGCAATCGGCCGGGCTGCCTTCGGCGGCAAAGCGGCGCGGGCCGAGTTTCGCAAACAGCATCGGATGGGTGTAGCTGATGCAATGGCCGACGCCCGACTGCTCGAAGGCGGGGGCCACGGTCCAGACCTCGCCCTGCGGGCCGGCGATTTCGGTGGCGATATGGGTCAGGACGTCAAGGCCGGGGGCGTTGATGCCGTCGTCATTGGTGATCAGAATGCGCATTTGTCTTCCCCCCCCCGGCGGTCCTGCCTTGATTAGACGAGGCCGCGCATCGCTTCAAGCCGTTCCGCCCGGGCCGGGCAATG
Organism: uncultured Paracoccaceae bacterium; assembly: GCA_934500835.1. Lineage (GTDB taxonomy): Bacteria > Pseudomonadota > Alphaproteobacteria > Rhodobacterales > Rhodobacteraceae > Pseudogemmobacter. The sequence goes on from CAKSTR010000002.1 coordinate 374,703, forward strand.
GCTGAGGCCTGATTTTCGACGAAAATCAGCGCGCGGGGGATGGGGCGTGCATCGCTTCGCATGTTGTTAACCTTGAGGCGGTTAGCCTTGCGCAAGGCGATGACGAAGAGGGCAGGATGCGGATGCAGCGGCAACTGGGGCGCGAGGACTGGGTTCTGGCCGGGCTGCAGGCGCTGGCCAACGGCGGCGCGGCGGCGTTCCGGGTGGAGGCGGCCGCGCGGGCGCTTGGCGTGACGAAAGGATCGTTCTACTGGCATTTCCGCGACAGGGCGGCGTGGCGCGACGCCGTCCTGGCCTATTGGGAGCATCGGGTGTTTGCCCGGCTGGCCCTTGGCCCGCCAAGGGTGCGGCGGGACGACCCGGACTGGCGCGCCGTCGATGCCGCCTTGCGCGCGCTGGCGGCTGACGATGTCGCGGTTGCCCGCAGCCTGGCGCGGGTCCTGCGGGAGCGGGCCTTGTCGGGCGACGGTGCCCGCAGTCCGCCATCGCGCCGCGCCGCCTGAGCTGCGGTCAGACCCGCAGCGGATTGGCCTTTGCCAGCCGGTCGAACTGCATCAGGCTGTCGATCAGCGCCGGCATGTTGCGCAGGGGCACCATGTTCGGCCCGTCCGACGGGGCGCGGTCGGGGTCTTCATGGGTCTCGATGAAGACGCCGGCGATGCCGATGGCGACGGCGCAGCGTGCCATGACCGGCGCAAACTCGCGCTGCCCGCCAGATGAGCCGCCAAGCCCGCCGGGCTGTTGCACCGAATGGGTGGCATCCATGATCACCGGCCAGCCGGTTCTGGCCATGGTGGGCAGGCTGCGCATGTCGGCGACAAGGGTGTTGTAGCCGAAGCTGGCGCCGCGTTCGGTCAGAAGGATGCGGTCATTGCCGGTCGAGGCCACCTTGTCGGCGACGTTCGGCATGTCCCAGGGCGCCAGGAACTGGCCCTTCTTGATGTTGACCACCGCCCCCGTCTTCCCGGCGGCCAGCAAAAGATCGGTCTGGCGGCACAGGAAGGCCGGGATCTGGATCACGTCCACCACGGTCGCGGCCTCGCGCGCCTGCGCCTCGTCATGGATGTCGGTCAGCACCGGCAGGCCTGTTGCCCGCACGGATTGCAGCACCTTGAGCCCCGCCTCCATCCCAAGGCCGCGCCGCCCCGACAGGGACGAGCGGTTGGCCTTGTCGTAGCTGGCCTTGAACACAAAGGACGCGCCCGCCGCCGCACAGGCCTCGGCCATCCGGCCGGCGATCATCTGGGCGTGGTCCAGGCTTTCCAGCTGGCAGGGCCCGGCGATCACCGTCAGGGGCAGGTCGTTGCCGCAGGCCAGCGGCCCGATCTTCACCGTTTTCATCATTGCCCCCTTAGGCGGAAACCTGTTCGCGCAGGATCGAAACCGTCATCGACACCATAAGGTAGATCCCGATCAGGATCAGCATGGTGACAAGCGTGTTCTCGAAGGCGCGCGGATAGCTGGGCCGGTCGGGCGCCACCGGATTGACCGAGACGCTGAGGAAACGCACCTGGCGGTTCGCCTCGATCCGGCTGTTCTCCATCGCCTGCACGGCCTGGGCCAGCAACATCTGCCGGGTCTGTACATCGGCCTGGGCGATCAGCAACTCGCCCTGGATGCGGGCCAGAGAGTCGCCGTTCGCCCCGCTTTGCGTCAGTTTGGCGCGCAGGGTGGCGATCTCTTCCTCCAGCGTGGCGATGCGGCGCTTCACCGGCTCCATCCTTGCCTGGTTGGGGTTGGAGTTGCCCTCCATCTGCGCCAGGCTGAGACGCTCCTGCGTCAACTGTGTCTCAAGCGCGCCGATCTGCTGGGTCAGCAGGGTGACTTCGACTTCGGCCGCATAGGTTTCGGTCTGCTCCTGCAACTCGATCACCCGGCGATGGGCTTCCATCACCTCTTCCTGCGCCTTCTCATAATTGGCCTGCGCGTCCTGCATGGTCTGTTCACGCTTGCGCTTGGACAGGTTGTCGACCTGTTCTTCGGCATATTGGATCAGCTTTTCCGACCATTCGACCGAGACCGCCGGATCGGGGGCCACCACCTCCATCTTGAGGATGCCCTCGGTCTGGTCATAGGAAATGATCAGCCGTTTCTTGTAGACGGCGAAGGTATCGTCGAGGTTGGCGTCATCGGGCAGCCGCTGCAGCGGGTCCATATGGTCGCCCTGGAAGGCCTCCTTGAAGCCGACGTCCTGCTCCAGCCGGATCAGGGCATCGCGCGACATCAGATAGCCCTGCACGATGATGGAATCCTGCATGTTGGCCGCGGGCGTGCCGCTCAGAAGGCCGCCAAAGCCCGCGGCTGCCGGCGGTTCCGAGGTCTGGATGATGAATTCGGACTTGGTCGAGTAAAGCGGCGTCGCCACCATCGAGAAATACCAGGCCGCGATCAGCGTCGGCAGGCCGACGAAGACGAACATCCGCGCGCCCAGAAGCGCCAGCTTGCGCTTGCGGCGGCGGGCGATCTGCTCCTGCATCTTCAGGATTTCGGCGGCGTGGTTGATCTCGGCCCGCTGCTCGGTCGAGGGCAGCTGGATCGGCTTCACCGTCTGCGGCAGCTTGACGCCATCGCCGGGCAGCGGGGCCAGCGCGCGGCCGCCGGTGGCAACGGGGGGCTGGCCGTCGCCGGTTGCCGTGGGCGGCGGCGGTGCCTCGGACGTCACCAGATCCAGCATCGAGGCGCGCTGGAACGGGTCGACCCCGGCCTCGCGCAGCAGGCGGACGGCGTCGAAATCGGAGGTGGCGGGCAGCTTGTGGCGCTGCGCCAGTCTGCGGGCGGTGCGCAACTGGCGGCCGGTCAGGCCCTCCTTGCGGATCGCCTCAAGCCTGGCATCCCCGGCAGAGGCGGGTTCCGCCGCCGTGGTGACGCTGGTTGCGGCAGCCCCCGGAAAGACCTGATCGCCGAAGCCGTCGTCATGGCTGGCGAAGGGCATGTCATCCGGCACGCGCGGCGCGACCACGGCCGCCCGGCGCGGCGGCGGCACCGGAGTCGCGACCGGCTCGGGGCGGCGGATGTTGAACCGGGCGGCCTTAAGCGGAGTAGTCATAGAGGCGTTTCGCTTCTTCGAGGGTATCGAACATGTAAAGCTGGCCATTCTTCAGCACGGCCGCCTGACGGCAGAATTTCTCAAGCGTCTGCGCCTGATGCGAGACGATGACGACGGTGGCGTTCTTCAGCCGCTCGCGCAGCAGGCTGCCGGCCTTGCGGTTGAACTCGACATCCCCGGTCGAGGGCATGCCCTCGTCGATCAGGTAGATGTCGAATTCCAGCGCCAGCATCAGCGCGAAGGTGAAGCGCGACTTCATCCCCGAGGAATAGGTGCTGACCGGCATCTCGAAATAGTCGCCAAGGCCGCAAAGCCAGCGGCAGAAGCTTTCGATGTAATCGGGGTCCAGCCCGTACAGCTTGGCGATATAGCGTGAATTTTCATGGGCCGATTGCTTGCCCGAGATCCCGCCCATGAAACCAAGCGGGAAAGAGACGCGGCTGGTGCGGGTGATGGTGCCTTCGTCGGGCTTTTCCAGCCCGGCCATCATCTGGATGATCGTGGTCTTGCCGGTGCCGTTCGGCGCCAGAATGCCAAGCGAACGCCCCAACTCGACCCGGAAGGAGGCATTGCTGAGGATCACCTTTCTACGGGTGCCCGCCCAGAACGATTTTGAGACATTGCTGAACTCGATCATCAACGCATCCGCGCGGTCGGTGACCGCTGTGCCTTTCCTTGCCTCATCTGGCCAGAGCGGAAGGCTCCGCTTCGGCCTGCCGGATCTTCCCTTACGCCCGGTTTGCCGCCCTGTGCCATCACAAACCCGCCATGACGGACGGTAATCGGGTGCTACATCCCTTTTGAGGCCGCATTATGTCCAGTATGACGAATTGCGACAATGCCCGTGTTTCGAGGCAGGGGCCTCAGGGACGACCGGGCTGGCTGGCGGGCCGGGCGGCGGGTTCGGGCCGTGGCAGCGCCAGCGCCAGCGCGCCGGCCAGGAGCGACAGGGCAAGGCCAAGCCGCGCCGCCTCCTGCATCGCGCCGCCGGGCAGCGCGGCCGAGACTGCGATGGCGGGAACGGTGAAGCCCATCGACAGGATCAGCACGATGCGCAGAAGATCGCGCATCGTGACGCCGGGCGGCAGCCGCAGGCCCGAGACCACGGCCAGCGCCAGCCCGCCCGCCACCATGCCAAGCGGCCGCCCGATCCACAGGCTGCCAAGGGTGACGAAGGTGGTCGGCGCCCAGGCCTGAAAATCGACCCCGCCCCGGATCAGCCCGAAGAGGAACAGGATCACCAGGACCGGGCGCACCAGAAGATGCGCCAGCCGGTTCAGGGGATCGTGCAGATAGCCCTCGGCCTCGGCGAAAAGGCCAAAGCTGCGGTCGGCACGGGCGATGGCGGGGATCACGGGCAAAAGACCCAGGGCGGCCGGCATCCCCGAGGCCGCGGTGCCGAACCACGACAGCGCGCCCGCCACCACATAGGGCCACAGGTGCTGTCCCGCGCGCCTTTGCCGCTCGGTCGCGTCGGCGGCGGGGCCGCGGCCGAAAAGGGCCCAGACCCCGAGGCTGGCCGCAGCCGGCAGCACCAGCCAGAACAGCCGCCATGAAAGATTGGGGTTGGTCAGGCCAAGAATCAGCAGGGCAAGGATGTCCGTCGCAATCGCCAGCAGCAGCAAAAGATGCAGCGCCGGATGGCCCTGGCCGAACAACCGCCGCCCGACCAGATAGGCTAGCACCACATCGCTGCCCAAAGGCACGGTCCAGCCCTGGCCGAATCGTGCCTCTTCGGCGGTCTCGATCAGCGCCTGCAGGATCAGCCACAGAAGGGCGGCGCCGATCATGCCCCCGACCGTCAGCCCCAGCGGGAACAGCGCCCGGCGCCCCGACAGCGCGCCGCGCTCAAGGATCAGCGCCTCCCACAACTCTTTGCCGACGAAAAAGAAAAATAACGCCATCGCCATGTCGGTCACCACCATGAAGGGGGTGATCGAGACGGTGCCGCGCCAGATCCAGGCCGGAAGCGCGATCTCGGCCATGTGCCATTCGATGAAATCGTAGTAGCTGGCCGGGCTGAGGTTGACCCAGAGCGTGGCAGTGGCGATGCCGAGAAGAAGGGCAAGACCGAAGTGGCGTACAAAAGAAGAGATACGGTACATTCTTGGGATCGGTCCTCGCTTCGCCCATCGGTAACAAGCCGGGGCAAGCGCGGCAAGCATCAGGGTGCGGCGACAGGACAGGGTGATGGCGCGGGCAGGGGCTTTGCAGGCGGAGATCGAAGGCTGCCGGTTGTGCGCGGCGCGCTTCGCGGCCACCGCGACGGCGCACCGGCCACGGCCTGTGGTGTGGTTCCGGCCCTCGGCCCGGCTGCTGGTGGCGGGGCAGGCGCCGGGGGCGCGGGTTCATGCCTCGGGCCGGCCGTTCACGGACCCGAGCGGCGACCGGCTGCGCGACTGGATGGGCGTGACGCCGGAAGAGTTCTACGACCTGTCGCGCATCGCCATCGTGCCGATGGCCTTCTGCTTTCCGGGCTACGATGCCAAGGGGGCGGACCTGCCGCCGCCGCCGCTGTGCGCGGCCACCTGGCGGGCGCGGGTGTTGGGCGCCTTGCCGCGCGTGCGGCTGGTGCTGGCCGTGGGCGGGGCCGCGCTGCGCTGGCATCTGGGGCCGGGGGCGGTGTCGGATCAGGTGTCGGGCTGGCGGCAGGCGCTCGGGCGTGGCGTCTTTCCCTTGCCGCATCCCTCATGGCGCAACACCGGCTGGCTGAAGCGCAATCCCTGGTTCGAGGCGGATCTGCTGCCCGAGTTGCGGGCGCGGGTCCGCAAGGTGCTGGAGACGGAGTGAACCGGACCATCGCGTCGAACTGCGACCGCTTCGACCTTTGATCCTGCGGCCGAGGCAGGCTAATGGGAGGCGTGATTTTGGAGGCCGCATGACCCTGGTGACCCTTCTGGATGCGGCCCATGCCGCAGTCTCGGCCAATCCCGAGGACGAAACCGCCCGCCTGCGCTTTTACGAGCGGCTGGCGGATGGCGAATTGTTCCTGCTGCTGGAGCGAGAGGCCACGGGCGAGGTTCTGGACCCGCGGGTCTTTGAGCTTGAGTCCGGCCCGGTGGTGCTGGTCTTCGACCGCGAGGAACGGCTGGCCGAGTTTTCCGGCGGTATTGCGCCCTATGCCGCGCTGCCCGGGCGGATCGTGGCGGCGATGCTGAAAGGGCAGGGGATCGGGCTGGGGGTGAACCTGGGCGTCGCCCCGTCCGAGATGCTGCTGCCGCCCGAGGCGCTGGACTGGCTGGCCGCGACATTGGAGGATTCGCCGGAAGAGGCCGAGGCCACGCCGTCACGGTTCCTGGCACCTTCCGTCCCCGAGGCGGTGCTGACGGGGCTGGATGCCAAACTGGCCCGCGCCGCGGGGCTGGCGGAGGCGGCGGTTCTGTGCGGCGTGGTCTACGAGGACGGACGTCGCGGCCATGTGCTGGCGTTCTTCGGCGCGGCCGAGGGGGCCGGGGCGCCGCTGGCCCGGGCCGTGCGCGAGGCGCTGGTCTTCTCGGGTGTGGATGCCGGAGAACTGGATGTGGTCTTCCTGCTGTCCGGCGATCCGGCCGGGGCCGCGATGGCGCGGGCGGGCCTGCGCTTCGATCTGGCGCTGGAAGAGGCCGGAAAGGCGGAGCGCCCCGCCCCCGGCATGGACCCTGCGCGCCCCCCGAACCTGCGGTGAGAAGTCTGGCCGGCGGCCGGGGGCCAGCCCCCGGACCCCCGGGATGTTTAGGCCAGAATGAAGGCTATGGCGTTGGGGTATATTGATACCTTTGTTTTAAGTATATGATTTTGTATAGAAAATTTATGTGTATCAGCCTTGACGCGCCGCCGGGCTTCGGCGATAAGCCCGCATCCGAATTGCCGGGGGCTTTGCCGCCCCCTTTTCGTTGGGAAACACGATGAAAACCTTCACCGCTACTCCGGCGGACATCGAGAAGAAGTGGATCCTGATCGACGCCGAGGGCGTCGTTCTGGGCCGCCTTGCCACGATCGTCGCCAATATCCTGCGCGGCAAGAACAAGCCGACCTTCACCCCCCATATGGACATGGGCGACAATGTCATCGTCATCAACGCCGACAAGGTGCAGCTGACGGGCAAGAAGCGCACCGACAAGGTCTATTACTGGCACACCAACCATCCGGGCGGCATCAAGAGCCGCACGGCGGAGCAGATCCTGGAAGGCCGCTTCCCCGAGCGCGTGGTCGAAAAGGCCGTCGAGCGGATGATCACCCGCAACCGTCTGGGCCGCCAGCAGATGACGAACCTGCGCGTCTATGCCGGTGCCGCGCACCCGCATGAAGCGCAACAGCCGACCGTTCTGGACGTCAAGGTCCTGAACCCGAAGAACACCCGGAGCGCCTGATCATGTCCGACATCAAGTCTCTTGACGACCTGAAGGCCGCCGTCGGCTCCGCCACTCCGGCCGCCGAAACCGCAGCCCCCCGCGCGCCCGTCCGTGACAAGCTGGGCCGCTCTTACGCCACCGGCAAGCGCAAGGATGCGGTCGCCCGCGTCTGGGTCAAGCCCGGTTCCGGCAAGGTCGTGGTGAACGGCAAGGAAATGGCCGTCTACTTCGCCCGCCCGGTGCTGCAGATGATCCTGAAGCAACCCTTCACCGTCGCCAATGTCGAAGGCCAGTTCGACGTCTACGCGACTGTGGCCGGCGGTGGCCTCTCGGGTCAGGCCGGTGCGGTGAAGCACGGCATCTCGAAGGCGCTGCAACTTTATGAGCCCGCCCTGCGCGGCGCCCTGAAAGCGGCAGGCTTCCTGACCCGCGACAGCCGCGTGGTGGAACGGAAGAAATACGGCAAGGCCAAAGCCCGCCGCAGCTTCCAGTTCTCGAAACGCTGAGGCTTTTGCCATCGGTTTTATGGAAAAGGCCCGCCTTGCGCGGGCCTTTTCTTTTGTGCGGGCGTTTGAGGCCTTCAACAGTTCTGCGACCGATGCCCCCGATGTTCACCCACTCGGGACCGGAGCGCCGCGTCAAACCCGATGTGTATGGAGCGGGTGCGGCGCGCCGGCTCACCGGGCCTTTCAGAAACCGATGCCGCTCTCAGAAATCCCAATCTTCATCTTCGGTCGCCACCGCCTTGCCGATGACATAGGACGAGCCGGAGCCGGAAAAGAAATCGTGGTTCTCGCTGTCGGGTGACAGGGCGGCCAGGATCGCCGGGTTCACCTCGCAGGCGGCCGGGGGGAACAGGGCCTCATAGCCCAGATTCATCAGGGCCTTGTTGGCATTGTAGTGAAGGAAGGCCTTCACATCCTCGGTCAGGGCGATGCCATCATACAACTCGGCCGTATAGCGCGCCTCGATGTCGTAGAGGTCGAACATCAGCGCAAAGGCATAGTCCTTCAGCTCCTGCTGCCGCTCTGCCGTTTCCCGCTCCAGCGCACGCTGATACTTGTAGCCGATGTAGTAGCCGTGCACCGCCTCGTCGCGGATGATCAGGCGGATCAGGTCGGCGGTGTTGGTCAGCTTTGCGCGGCTTGACCAGTACATCGGCAGATAGAAGCCCGAGTAGAACAGGAAGCTTTCCAGGAAGACCGATGCGATCTTGCGCTTCAGCGGATCGGCGCCGGGGGCGTAGTCTGCCAGCACCGTCCGCGCCTTGGCCTGCAGATGCGGGTTTTCCTCCGACCAGCGGAAGGCCTCGTCAACCTCCTTGGTCAGGCAGAGCGTCGAGAAGATCGACGAGTAGCTGCGCGCATGCACCGCCTCCATGAAGGCGATATTGGTCAGCACGGCCTCTTCATGCGGGGTTTGCGCGTCGGGCAGCATCGAGGGCGCGCCGACGGTGTTCTGGATCGTGTCCAGCAGCGTCAGCCCGGTAAAGACCCGGATCGTCAGTTCGCGCTCTTCGGGGCGCAGCGTGGCCCAGCTTTGCACGTCGTTCGACAGCGGCACCTTCTCGGGCAGCCAGAAGTTCACCGTCAGCCGGTTCCAGACCTCCAGGTCCTTGTCGTCCTGCAAACGGTTCCAGTTGATCGCCTTCAAAACGGTCTTCGGCACAACATGATCCTTCACGGCGAAGGCTCCCCTCATTTTCTGTCTCTAAATATCCCGGGGGTCCGGGGGCAGGGCCCCCGGCGCGCAGCCCGGAGTTACAGCGTGCAGGACACGCAGCCCTGCACTTCGGTCCCTTCCAGCGCGGTCTGGCGCAGCCGGATGTAGTAGATCGTCTTGATGCCCTTCTTCCAGGCGTAGATCTGCGCCTTGTTGATGTCGCGCGTCGTCGCCTCGGCCGGGAAGAACAGCGTCAGCGACAGGCCCTGATCGACATGTTCGGTCGCCGCCGCATAGGTGTCGATGATGGCTTCCGGCCCGATCTCGTAGGCGTCCCGGTAATAGTCCAGGTTCTCGTTCGACATGAAAGCCGCCGGGTAATAGACGCGGCCGATCTTGCCTTCCTTGCGGATCTCGATCTTCGCCACGATCGGGTGGATCGAAGAAGTCGAGTTGTTGATGTAGGAGATCGAGCCGGTCGGCGGCACGGCTTGCAGGTTGCGGTTGTAAAGCCCGCCTGCCATCACATCGGCTTTCAGCTTCGCCCAGTCTTCGCGGGTCGGCAGCGCCACACCGTCAAACAGCGCCGCGACCTTTTCGGAAACCGGCAGCCAGTCCTTCCCGGTATATTTGTCGAAGAACGTGCCATCCGCGTATTTCGACTTCTCGAAATCCTTGAAGCTCTCGCCATGTTCCCGCGCCAGCAGGTTCGAGGTGCGGATCGCATGGAAGGCCACCGCCGCGAAATACACAGAGGTGAACTCCACCCCCTCGGGCGAGCCGTAATGCACATGTTCGCGTGCCAGATAGCCATGCAGGTTCATCTGGCCAAGGCCGACGGCGTGGCTTTCGTCATTGCCGCGCCGGATCGAGGGCACCGCATCGATCGCCGACATCTCGGACACCGCCGTCAGCGCGCGCACGGCCGCCTCGACCGTCGCGCCCAGATCCGGGCCGTCCATCGTCGCCGCGATGTTCAGCGAGCCGAGGTTGCAGGAAATATCGGTGCCGAGGTGGTCATAGCTCAGATCCTCGTGGAAGGTCGAAGCCTCGTTCACCTGCAGGATTTCCGAACACAGGTTCGACATGGTGATGCGCCCGTGGATCGGGTTCGCCTTGTTCACCGTGTCCTCGAACATGATGTAGGGGTAGCCGGATTCGAACTGGATCTCGGCGATGGTCTGGAAGAACTCCCGCGCGTTGATCTTGCGCTTCTTGATCCGCTTGTCGTCCACCATCTCGTCATATTTCTCGGTCACCGGAATTTCCGAGAAGGGCACGCCGTAGACCTTTTCGACATCATGCGGCGAGAAAAGGTACATGTCCTTGTTCTGCTTGGCCAATTCAAAGGTCACATCCGGGATCACCACGCCCAGGGACAGCGTCTTGATGCGGATCTTCTCGTCGGCATTCTCGCGCTTGGTATCAAGGAAACGCAGGATGTCGGGGTGGTGGGCGTTCAGATAGACCGCACCGGCGCCCTGACGCGCGCCCAGCTGGTTGGCGTATGAGAAGGAATCCTCCAGCAGCTTCATCACCGGAATGACGCCCGAGGACTGGTTCTCGATCCCCTTGATCGGCGCCCCGGCCTCGCGCAGGTTGGTCAGCATCAGCGCCACGCCGCCGCCGCGCTTCGACAGTTGCAGGGCCGAGTTGATGGAACGCCCGATCGACTCCATGTTGTCTTCCAGCCGCAACAGGAAGCAGGAGATCAACTCCCCGCGTGAGGCTTTGCCGGCGTTCAGGAAGGTCGGCGTGGCGGGCTGGAACCGGCCCGAAATGATCTCGTCCAGGAAGCGCAGGGCCAGCGCCTCGTCGCCGCGCGCAAGGGCAAGGGCGACCATGACCACGCGGTCCTCATACCGCTCAAGGTAGCGTTGCCCGTCGCGGGTCTTCAGCGTGTAGCTGGTGTAATACTTGAAGGCGCCAAGGAAGGTCTGGAAGCGGAACTTCTTGGCATAGGCCTCGTCCCAGATCCGGCGGTGGAAGTTGCGCGAATACTGGTCCAGCACGGCGGCCTCATAGTAGCCCTCGGCCACCAGATAGCCCAGCTTTTCATCCAGAGAATGGAAGAACACCGTGTTCTGGTTGACATGCTGCAGGAAATACTGCCGGGCCGCCATCCGGTCGGCGTCAAAGCGGATCTGCCCCTTGTCGTCGTAAAGGTTCAGCATCGCATTGAGCGCGTGATAGTCGAGCTCGGGTTTCACGGCGTCAAGCATGGGGCTCCCCAGAAGGTTTGCAGCCCGTCACGGATGCGGGCGATGTCGGTCTCGGTTCCCGCCAGCTCGACTTTGTAGAGCAGCGGGACGTTGCATTTCGCGGCGATGACCTCTCCGGCGCTGGCGAAGAAGCGGCCGAAGTTGCGGTTGCCGCAGCCGATCACGCCACGGATCAACGCGCGCCGGGCGGGATCGTTCAGGAACCGGATCACCGGCTTTGCCACCGCCCCGCGGCCAAGGCCGTCACCATAGCTTGGGCAGATCAGAACGTAGGGCTGGTCGGGCAGGGGGACTGCGTCCTCCGTGCGGATCGGGATGCGCAGGGAAGGCAGCCCGATCCGGGCCACCAGCCGCGCCGTATTGCCCGAGGCAGAGGAATAGAAGACAAGACTCCCCATCGCCCCGGGCTCTCCGGCTCAGGCCAGGCGGCCGATCATGTCGGGGCGGAAGCCGGCCCAATGCGCATCGCCCGCCATGACCACAGGCGCCTGACGGTAGCCAAGACCGGTGACCAGTTCCATCGCACCGGCATCTTCGGTCAGGTCGATGACATTATAGGCGATGCCACGGGCATCCAGCGCGCGCGTGGTCGCGGTGCATTGAACGCAGGCGGGTTTGGAGTAAACGGTGATGGTCATTGCCTCATGTCCCCATTCTTGTTTCTTGGACGGGGCAGGGGCGCTGGACAGATCGGGATCTGCCGTCTTCTACGCACCCCGTGCCCGCCGCACGGTTTCGTCGCTTCCGTCATGGCAGGTCTCCTGGCTCACGGGTCAAAGCTCGGGCTGGCCTTCCCGGGTGTCCCGACCCGGTGGTGTTCCAGCCTTTGCTCGCCGCTTACAGTTGCGGGGGCAGCGCCGGCATTGCACCGGCTTCCCGTTTTCACCCCCGAGTCGCCCCGAGGGAACCACGACACGGCCATTAGCCCCATCGCCCGGTGGACTGTCAACATTTAGAGCGTGGGAAATTTTCCTCACCATATTTGGTGGCAGATGTGCATCGCTGGTTCTGAACGCTACCGCCCTCCGGAACGTGGCGAAAACATCACCGTCGCCGCCCGCGGCCTGCGGAACGTGCGGACCTGAAGGCGACGCTGCGCCTGCCTTCCCGCGGCGACGACCCGCAGCCCCTCGGAGGAGAGGGGCGGTCCGGCCGCGTCCAATTGAACAAATGTATTAAAGTGGTTGGCGAAGCCGCCGCCGAATGCGATGAATGGCCATGACGGGCGGCGGACAAGCTGCGCCATCGCGTGAACATAAAAGACAAACCGGCGGCCGAAGCCCGCCCATCAACTGCGTGGGGAGATGAAACATGAGTGGAATCAGAACTCTGGCGGCCTGTGTGCGCGGCCCTGTCCTGAGTGGCGTGGCCGCCCTGGCGATCAGCGCCGCCTGCCTGCCGGCCTATGCAGACGACTCGCATTACGGCGGCACGATGAAGCTGCTTGGCGTCTCGTCCGAGGGCACGCTTGACCCCCATATCAACTATACCGCCCGCTACTGGCCGCTGTTCATCTGGACCCATGACGGGCTGATGGCCTTCAAGAAGGCCGGCGGGCCGGACGGATCGACCGTGGTGCCCGATCTGGCCGAAGAGATGCCGGTCCTGTCCAATGACGGCAAGACCTATACCTTCAAGCTGCGCAAGGGGATCATGTTCTCGAACGGCCAGGAAGTGACCACCGATGACGTGGTGGCCTCGTTCCAGCGCATCTTCAAGGTCTCCAGCCCGACCTCGGGCAGCTTCTATTCCGGCATTGTCGGCGCCGACAAATGCCTGGCCGAGGCCGAGACCTGCACGCTGGAAGGCGGGGTTTCCGGCGATCCGGCGACCAATACGATCACCATCAACCTTGTCGCGCCGGATGCCGAGTTCCTTTACAAGCTGGCCGTGCCTCATGCCGCCATCGTTCCGGCGGATACGGTGACGAAGGATGCCGGCAATGCCCCGATCCCGGGGACCGGCAGCTATGCCTTTGAAAGCTATGATCCGAACGCCTCGCTGATCATGGTGCGCAACCCGCATTTCCAGGAGTGGAGCAAGGATGCCCAGCCGAAGGGCTATCCCGACCGGATCGAATATACCTTCGGCGGCACCGAGGAATCGGCGGTCAACGCCATCCTGAACGGTCAGGCCGACTGGATGTACGAGCCGGTGCCGACCGACCGGCTGGCCGAACTCAGCGTGTCGCACCCCGATCAGCTGCGGGTCTCGCCGCTGGTGGCCTGGTGGTATGCGCCGATGAACGTGAACATCCCGCCCTTCAACAGCCTCGAGGCGCGTCAGGCGCTGAACTATGCCGTCGACCGCGACGCGCTGGTGTCGATCTTCGGCGGGCCGGCGCTGGCCTCTCCGGTCTGCACCATCCTGCCGCCCGACATGCCCGGCCACGTCGACCGCTGCGACTATACCGCCGATCCGGGCGAATTCTGGTCCGCCCCGGATATGGAGAAGGCGCTGGCGCTGGTCGAGGCCTCTGGCACCAAGGGGCAGAAGGTCACCGTCGTCACCGACGATTCCAACACCTCGCGCGGGGTGGGCACCTATCTGCAGACCGTGCTGACCGACCTGGGCTATGACGCCACGGTGCAGTCGATCTCGGGCGACATCCAGTTCACCTATATCCAGAACACCAACAACAACGTGCAGATCTCGGTGACGCAGTGGTATCAGGATTACCCCGCGCCCTCGAACTTCCTGAACGTGCTCTTTGGCTGCGACAGCTTCACGCCCGGCTCCGACAGCTCGGTCAACATGTCCGGGATCTGCGACAAGGGTCTGGACGACCGGATGAAGGCCGCGATGGCCCTGGCCGTCACCGACCCCGATGCCGCACTGCAGCAATGGGGCGACATCGACTATGATTTCATGAAGCTGGCCCCGGCTGTGCCGCTGTTCACGCCCAAGGATGTCGACCTGATCTCGACCCGCCTTGGCAATTACGAGTTCAGCAGCCAGTTCCACTGGAACGTCGGGAATTCCTGGGTCCAGTAAGCTGCAGGCCTGACAGGTGTCCGACACTGACAACCAGATGCCCTCTCCGGCGCAAGCCGCCGGAGAGGGGCAGGGCGCAAGACGCGGCCCGTGGAGACGCGTCTTTCATGGCCTGCTGGCCAGCCCGACGGCGATGATTTCGGCGGGCTTGCTTTTGCTCATCGTGCTGGCAACCCTGTTGGCGCCGGTCTATGCCAAACATGTCGCCGGGTCCGATCCGTTCCGGTCGGGCCTGTCGGCCAAGATCAAGATCGACGGCAAGCCGACCCCCGTGATGCAGCAATCGACCGAGGGCCTTGGCCTTGGCGTCACGCCGATCGGCCCGACCTGGGGGCCGCAATACCTGCTGGGCGCCGATGCGCAGGGCCGCGATGTGGCGGCGCGGATGCTGTATGGCGGGCGCAATTCCCTGCTGATCGCGGGGGCGGCGACGTTGCTGTGTCTTGTCTGCGCGGCGGTGATCGGCATCTCGGCCGGCTATGCCGGGGGCGCGGTGGACGGCGTGCTGTCCAACCTGATCGACATGATCTGGGCCTTTCCGGTCTACCTTCTGGCGATCTCGCTTTCCATCGTGATGATCGGCAAGAGTTTCGCCTTCGGCCCGTTCGAGATTTCCTCGGACAGCCTGATCGTGCCCATCCTCATCATCGGCCTGGTCTATGTGCCTTACGTCGCGCGGCCGATCCGGGGCCGGGTGATGGCGATCAACCAGTCGGAATTTGTCATGGCCGCGCGCGGCCTTGGCATCCGGCGCTGGAGGATCCTGTTGCGGCATATCCTGCCCAATGTCTCGACCACGCTGATCGTTTTCGCACCGATGCTGATGGCCCTGAACATCGTCACCGAAAGCTCGCTTTCCTTCCTGTCGGTGGGCGTGCAGCCGCCGAATGCCAGCTGGGGCACCATCCTGCAGGACGGGCAGACGCTGTTGTATTCGCGCCCCATGGTGTCGCTGGCGCCGGGGTTGGCGATCATGGTGACGGTGTTGCTTTTGAACCTGTTCGGGGATGTCCTGCGAGACGTGCTTGATCCCAAATCGGCACGGGGGCGCTGAGATGCTGGCTGCCATCCTGTCGCGCCTTCTGCGCATGGTTGTGGTGATGTTCGGCATCTCGGTCATCACCTTCCTGATCTTCTTCGCAACACCCTCATCCGACCCCGCCGCCCGGATCGCCGGCAAGAACGCCGCGCAGGAAACCATCGAGGCGGTGCGCAAGGACTTCGGCCTCGACCGGCCGCTTTACGTCCAGTACGGGCTGATGATGAAAAGGCTTTTCATCACGCAGGACCTGACCTCCTTCGCGAACCGCGGGCAACAGATCGTGCCGACGGTGATGGCCGCAGCTCCCGCCACGCTGTCGCTGGTCTCGGGGGCCGCGGTGCTGTGGATGCTGGGCGGTATCCTGACCGGCATCACGGCGGCTGCCTTCCGCGGACGCTGGCCCGACAAGATCCTGATGGGCCTGTCGATGATGGCGGTGGCCATGCCGGTGTTCTGGGTCGGCGAGATGGTAAATCTGGTGACGCAGAACCGGCTGCATGACACCTGGGCCTTCTCCTGGGTGCCGGCGCTTGGCTACACCCCCTTTTCGCAAGACCCGGGGCTGTGGTTCCGCTCCATGGTCTTTCCATGGCTGACGCTGGCCTTCCTCTACATCGGGCTTTACGGCCGGATGCTGCGGACCGGCATCATCGAGACCTATCAGGAAGACTACATCCGCACCGCCCGCGCCAAGGGCCTGACCGGCCGCAAGGTGCTGCTGAAACATGCCACCCGCGCTGCCATCATCCCCATCGTCATCATGTTCGGCATGGATTTCGGTGTGCTGGTCGGCGGGGCCGCGGTGTTGACCGAGGTGGTCTTTGGCATCAACGGCGTGGGTCGGCTGACCTATCAGGCGCTGAAGGTGCTGGACCTGCCGATGATCATGGCAACGGTGCTTTACGCCAGCTTCTTCGTGGTGATCGCCAATGCCGTGGTCGACCTTCTGTGCCTTCTGATCGACCCAAGGATGCGCCGCGCATGAAAGACCTTCGTGACGCCGAAACCACTGTCGCGCCGATCCTGTCGATCCGGGATCTGTCGGTTTCATTCCTTGGGGCGCGGGGCAGCTGGACCAGGGTGATCGAGGGGCTGTCCTTCGACGTCGCCCCCGGCGAGACGGTGGCGCTGGTGGGGGAATCCGGCTCGGGCAAAAGCGTGACCTCGCTGTCGGTGATGGGGCTTCTGGACCCGGCCACCAGCCGGCTGGAAGGGGCGATCAGCCTTGGCGGCCACGATGTGCTGCAGATGGATGAGGCGGCGATGATCCGCCATATTCGCGGTCAGGCGGCGGCGATGATCTTCCAGGAGCCGATGACCTCGCTGCACCCGATCTACCGGGTCGGCGACCAGATCATCGAGGCGCTGACCTCGCACCGCGACCTGCCGAAAGCCGAGGCGCGCAATCAGGCCATCGCGCTGCTGGAGCGGGTCCGCATTCCCAACGCAGCCCGGCGGATGGACGACTATCCGCATGCCTTCTCGGGCGGGATGCGTCAGCGGGTGATGATCGCCATGGCGCTGGCCTCGCGTCCAAAGCTGCTGATCGCGGATGAACCGACCACGGCGCTGGACGTGACCGTGCAGGGCGAGATTCTGGACCTGCTGAAGGATCTGCAGGCCGAATACGGCATGGCGATGCTGTTCATCACCCATGACATGGGCGTGGTGGCCGAAATGGCCGACCGCACCGTCGTCATGCTGCGCGGCCGCGCGGTCGAGCAGGGGCCGACGGCGGAGATCTTCGCCCGCCCGCAGCAACCCTATACCAAGGCGCTTCTTGCCTCGGTCCCCGTCCTTGGCAGCATGCGGGGCGAGCCGGCGCCCCTGCGCTTTCCGCTGGTCGATATGCAGACCGGCCTTGCCGGCGAGGCGCTGCCCTTGCAAAGCAGCCCGGACCCCGCCCGCCCGATCCTTGATGTCCGCGATCTGGTGACCCGGTTCGATGTGCGGGGCGGATTGCTGAACCGTCGCATCGCCCGCGTTCATGCGGTGGAAAACGTCTCTTTCCGCATCTTTGCCGGAGAGACCCTGTCGCTTGTCGGCGAATCCGGCTGCGGCAAGTCCACCACCGGCAAGTCGATCATCCGGCTGAACGACCGCAGCACCGGATCGGTCACCCTGGCGGGGGACGAACTATTCGCGCTGCGCCCCGAGGCCCTGCGGCAAAAGCGGCGCGAGATCCAGATGATCCCGCAGGACCCGCTGGCCAGCATGAACCCGCGCATGACCGTGGGCGACGCGCTCGTCGAACCCTTCACCGAACACCGGATGGGCAGCGCCGCGCAGGGCAGGGCAAAAGCCGCAACTCTGATGGAGCAGGTCGGTCTGACCCGCGCCATGCTGGAGCGGTATCCGCACGAGTTTTCCGGCGGGCAGCGCCAGCGGGTCTGTATCGCCCGCGCGCTGATGCTGGACCCAAGGCTGATCATTGCGGACGAATCCGTCTCGGCGCTGGATGTCTCGGTCAAGGCGCAGGTGGTGAACCTGCTTCTGGACATTCAGGACCGGCTGGGCATCGCCTTCCTGTTCATCAGCCATGACATTGCGGTGGTCGAACGTGTCAGCCATCGCATCGCGGTGATGTATATGGGCGAGATCGTCGAGATCGGGCCGCGCGCGGACATCCTGGAACGCCCGCGCCACGCCTATACCCGCCAGTTGATCGGTGCGGTGACCGTGCCGGACCCGGCCCGTCGCCACCTGCGCCGCAACCAGCAGATCAAGGAACTGAAAACCCCGATCCGCCCGCTGGACTTCAAACCGCCGGCGCGGCGCTATGAAGAGGTCTCGCCCGGCCATCTGGTGATGATCGAAAGCTGACGGCCGCCGGTTTCTGCCCGGCAGAGAATACCCGGCGGAAGCGCGAGTCCGCCTTGCGTCATCGAGGGGGTGCCGGAGGGGCGCGAAACCTCTCCGGCAGCCGGTCAAATGCTCAGCCCGCGCTGAACCGCGCCGCGGCGCCCGAGGTGATCCATTCCTCAAGGAGTTGCACGCCGAAGCCTGCGCCGCCCGCGCGGGCGTGCAGCCGGTCCTCGTCGATCAGTTCCTTCCCCGCGATGTCCAGATGGACATAGGGCACGCCTTCGGTGAAGGTCTTCAGGAAGGCCGCCGCCACCGGGGCATCGCCATCCTCCAGATCGCGGCCATGCTGGCGCAGGTCGGCAATCGGGGACTTCAGGCTTTCGTCATAGGCCGGGTCCAGCGGCAGGCGCCAGAACCGCTCTCCGGTGGCCTCGCCGGCGGCCAGCAGTGCGTCGGCCAGCTCGTCATGGGTGGCGAAGAGACCGGCGAAGACATGGCCAAGGCCGCGCATCACCGAATAGGTCAGCGTCGCCAGATCGACGATGGCCGTCGGCTTGAAGCGGGTGGCGGTGTAGTGCAGCACATCGGCCAGCACCATCCGGCCCTCGCAATCGGTATCGAAGACCTCGACCGTGCGGCCCGACATCGTGGTGACGACATCGCCCGGCTTGTAGGAACTGCCCGACAGCATGTTCTCGGCCACCCCCAGCACGCCCACGACATGCACCGCCGCCTTCTGCCGCGCCAGCGCCAGCATGCAGCCGATCACCGCTGCGGCCCCGCCCATGTCGCCCTTCATGGTGAACATCTGCGGCCCGGTCTTGATCGCAAGACCCCCGGCGTCAAAGCACATGCCCTTGCCGACCAGCGCCAGCGGCTGCCCCGCGGCGCCCTTGTAGCTGAGGACGATCACCCGCGGCGGCCGGGCCGAGCCATTGCCGACCGCCAGCACCGCCCCCATGCCAAGCCGCTCCAGATCGGCGCGCTCCAGCACCTCGACGCCGATCCCGGCCTCGCGCAGCGGGTCAAGGTGGTCGGCGAAACTGTCGGGGTGCAGGTGGCTGGCGGGGTAGTTCACCAGAGAGCGGGCCAGCGTCACGCCCTCGGCCACGGCGGCGCTGCGGGCAAGTGCGGGGGCATCGGTCAGATCGCTGTCGATGGTCAGCGCAAGGTCAAAGACCTTGTCGGTCCGCGCCATCATGGCAAAGCGGTAGTTGCGCAGCCGCATCCCCAGCAGAAGCTGTGCCAGAATCTCGTCCGCGGGCAGGGCCGCACCGGCAGGGGCCTCGAACAGAAGCAGCGCCTCGGCCTCGGCCTCGGTCTCGAGATGGCGGGCAAGCGCCGATCCGGCGCGGCTGACGGACAAGGCGGTCAGCTTGGACGCATCGCCCAGATCCAGCACCACCACCCGGCGCGCTTTCACCCCTGCAGGCGCCAGCAGGTCGATGCAATCGCCCGAAACGCCGGTGAATCTTGGCGCAAGGCTGGCCCGGGCGATCACCCCGCCTGCCGCGCCGTCCAGCGCCTGCGCCTTGGGGCCGAACCCGGCACCGCCGGCCTTGAGCAGCACGATGACGCCTGCGGTTTCGGCAGCGCCCGCCTTGGGTGCTGCATTGGATCGGATGGTGATGGGCATGGGATTTTCCTGCAATCGGGCTGTTTTGGCCGATGTTAGAGCGGCCGGGCGGCCTTGCAAAGGGGGGCGACACCGCTGCGGTCGACGGCGGGCTGGTGATGCACTGACCGTCCGTGCGCCTCAGCCCCAAACCATCCCCAGCACGAAGCGCAGGCTGACCGCCAGCAGGAAAAGTCCGAAGGCCGTCTCCAGCTGCCGCCGCGACAGGCGGTGCGCAAGGGCGACGCCGTAGCGTGTGGTCAGAAGCGAGGTCGGGATGGTCAGCGCGAAGGTGGCGAGCGAGACAAAGCCGATAGCATCGGCGGGCAGGCCGGGAATGCCGTGGCCCGCCAGCATGTAGCCGATGGTGCCGGGAATGGCGATCAGCACGCCCACCCCGGCCGAGGTCGAGACCGCGCGGTGGATCGGCACATTGTGCAGGCTGAGGATCAGGTTCGACACCGCCCCGCCGCCGATCCCCATCAGCGCCGACACAAGGCCGGTGATCGCGCCATAAAGGCTGAGAAGACCGCGCCCCGGCAGGCTGTCGCGCAGCCGCCAGCCCTTGCCGCCGGTCAAAAGCTTGGTCGCATTGATCGCGGCGACGGCGGCGAAGACGATCTGGAACAGCTCTGGCGCGGCATGGCGGGCGATCAGCGTGCCCAGGATCACCCCGCCAAGGACCGGCAGCGCCCAGATCCGCAGGATCTGCATGTCCACCGTGCCTCGGGCGCGGTGTGCGCGCGCGGACTGGATCGAGGTCGGGATGATCACCGCAAGCGAGGTGCCGACCGCCATCGGCATCGCCAGCGCGGGCGGATGGCCGAGCAGCAGGAAGACCTCGTAGAAGACGGGGACCGAGATCGCCCCGCCGCCGATGCCGAACAGCCCGGCAAGAAAGCCGATCAGCGCGCCCGCCACGGCCAGCGCGGCGACAAGGGCGACAAGGGTGGCGGGATCGGAAAAGCTCATCCCGCCGCCCTGGCGCTGCGCCGGGTGATGGTGGCGCCGTCAAAGCCGCCAAGTCCGGCCTCGATCGCGGCGCGGTAGTGCGGACGGGTGGTGCGGGCCAGCGGCAGGTCGATGCCATCTGCGGCGGCAAGGTCCAGCGTCAGCGCCAGATCCTTCATCAGGCCATTGATGTCGAAAGTGCCGATCTGGTCGCTTCCGGCCAGCGTGTCGATCACCACCTGTCCGCGAGACTTCAGCACGGCGGGCCCGGCGGAACTGTCGGCGATCAGGCTGATCGCCAGATCGGCCGGCACGCCGGCATCGCGCAGAAGCGAGAGACTCTCGCCCAGCGTCTGCCAGTAGATCGCCAGCGGCAGGTTGACCGCCAGTTTCATCCGGGCGGCGGCGGCCGGGCTGCCGATATGCTCGACCCGCCGGCACAGCGCCTCAAGCACCGGCCGGCCGCGGGCAAAGGCGGCGGCGGTGCCGCCCGCCAGACCCAGAAGCTGGCCCTTCAGCGCCGGCGCGACCGTGCCGCCCACCGGGCAATGCAGGAAATCGGCCCCCGCAAGGGTGGCCTTGGCGGCCAGCGCCTCGGCCTGATCGGGCGGCAGGGTGGAGAGGTCGATCACCAGCCGCCCGGCGACCGATGCCCCCAGGGCATCAAGCACCGCCGACGAGGCCGCAGCATCGGTCAGCGACAGCAGGATCGTGTCGCAGCCCGCGAGCCCGGCAAGGTCCGAGGCCTTTGCCCCGCCCGCCAGTGCCTTGGCCATGCGGGGGGCGGTGCGGTTCCAGACCCGGACGGAATGCCCGGTCTCGACCAGACGCAGGGCGAAGGCGGTGCCCATGCGGCCGGTGCCTGCGATGCCGATGGTGGTCATGGCTGTCCCCTATTGCAGGCCAAGGATCTGCAGGGTGGTCTCTCCTGCGATGATCCGGCGCTTCATGTTCTCTTCCTTTTCGGCCCGCAGCCGCGCTGCGGCAAGGGCGGGCTGCAGGTCATCGGGCGCCAGCGCGACAACGGCGTCGGCATCGGCAACAAGGATGTCGCCGGGCGCGATGGCAACGCCCCCCAGATCCAGCGGCATGCCGATCCGGCCGGGGTCCGTCTTGACCGTGCCACGGATGTTCAGCCCGCGGCAGAACACCGGAAAGCCAAGGGCGGCGATCTGGGCACTGTCGCGAACGGCGCCGTCGATCACCAGTCCGACAAGGCCGCGCTGCTGGCTGGCCAGCGCCATGATCTCGCCGAAGGGGCCGCTGTCGGTGCAGCCGCCATAGTCGATCGCCAGCACCTGACCCGGCCGTGCCACCGCCAGCGCCCGATGCAGGGCGAGGTTGTCGCCCGGCCGGCAGCGCACCGTCAGCGCCGGCCCCGCGCAGCCCATGCCGGGCGTCAGCGGGCGCAACGGCAGGTCGACAAGGCGCGCGGCGGGCCAGGCCTCGGCCAGCGTGGCCGTGCCAAGCGCCAGAAGCTCCGCCGCGCTGTCCATCCTCAGGCCGCCTTGCCGCCGATGCGGACTTTCAGCGGGGCCACGCCGCCTTCCATCGTCACCTCGATCTCGTCGCCGGTGACGACCGCGCCGACGCCTGCGGGCGTGCCGGTCATGATGATGTCGCCCGCCATCAGCCGGTGCTGTTCGGAGAGTTTCGAGATGATCTCATCCACGCTCCAGATCATCAGCGAGATGTCGGCATCCTGTTTCACCGCGCCGTTGACCTTCAGCGTCAGCTTGCCCTTGGTCAGGATGCCGCTGTCCTCGGCGCGGGTGATCGGGCCGATGGGGGCGGAATGGTCGAAGGATTTGGTGATCTCCCACGGCATGCCCTTTTCCATCGCCGCGGCCTGCTGGTCGCGCCGCGTCATGTCCGAGCCAACGGCATAGCCGTAGATATGGCCGGCGGCCTGATCGACCGGGATGTTGTAGCCGCCCGATTTCAGCGCGACGACCAACTCGCCCTCGTAGTGGAAGTTGTTGGTGAAGACCGGATAGGGAATCTCGCCGCCGTTCTTCACCACGGCATCGGCGGGCTTCATGAAGATGACCGGCGGATCACGCTCGTCCGCGTTCATCTCGATGATATGGGCGACATAGTTCTTGCCGATACAATAGACGCGGCGCACCGGGAACTTCTCGTCCGAGCCGGTGATGTCCAGATGGGCCTGGGCCGGCGGTGAAAGAGCGAAGGACATGGCGGGAATCTCCTGTTGGGCCGGGCAGGGGCCCGGCAGGCTGCGAGTCTTCATGCGGCCAAGGATTTCTGTCTTCACCCGCCAGATCAAGATATGAAATCAGTCCACAGGAACTTTTATATATATTTTTGCAATCTTGATCGAATCATATAACGTTTCGTCGAGGCCTGCCTGCCAGACCGCCAAGCGGGACCGGCCGTGACGTAATGGGAGGAATGACATGACCAATTCGACCAGAATGACCCGCCGCAGCTTTGGCCTTCTGACCGCAGGGGGGGCGGCCGGTTTCGTCCTTGGGGCGCCTGCCATCGTCCGCGCCCAGCAGGCTGTGACCTTCGCGGTTCCCAACCCCTCGGCGCTGACCTGGCTGCCCTATTGGGTCGCCGTGGGCGAGGGCTACTTCGCCGAGGAAGGGCTTGATCTGCGGCTTGAGGCCATCGACGGATCGTCTGCCGTTCTGCAGGCGATGACGGCCGGACAGGCACAGATCGGCGCGCCGGGACCCGGTCCGACCCTTGGCGCCAAGGCGCGCGGGGTGGACGTCAAGTTCATCTACAACCTCTATCCGAAATCGGTCTTCGGCATTCTGGTCAAGGAGGACAGCGCCTTCAAGACCCCGGCCGATCTGAAGGGCACCGTGATCGGCGTGGGCACGGCGGATGGGGCGGAAGTCTCGTTCACCAAGGCGATCATGACCGACCTGGGTCTGGCGGAGGGCACCGATTACACCTTCCTGCCGGTGGGTGACGGCGGCACGGCGGCCGTGGCCTTCATGCGCGACGAGGTCGGCGCCTATGCCGGCGCGGTGGCGGATGCGGCCATCCTGGCCTCGCGCGGGCTGGTGCTGCGCGAAATCACGCCCGAGGCCTATCTGGGCTTCTTCGGCAACGGGATTGCCATGCTGGACAGCCAGCTTGCCGCAACGCCCGATCTTGCGCCGAAATTCGGCCGGGCGCTGGTGCGCGGCACGCATTTCGCCAAGGACCCGGCCAACAAGGAAAAGGCGCTGGCGCATTGCGCGGCCGGCAACCCGCAAGAGGGCGAGCAGGACTATGCCGCCTCGCTGTTTGACGGGGCGCTGAACCGCATGACGCCGACGGATGCCTTCATTGCGCAGGGCTATGGCTACCAGCCGCCCGAACACTGGCAGGCGATCCACGATTCGGCCGTGGCCTCGGGCGCGCTGGCAGAGCCGCTGGCCGATCTGACTTCGGTCTACACCAACGAGTTCGTGGCAGGCTGGAACGCCTGATGAGCATGGCAGAGCCCCGACCCCTGACCGCGGCCCCGGTCGCCGCCGCGCGCCCGGTCTACGAGATTTCGAGACTGTCGAAGACCTATGCCCGCAACAGCCTGACCGCGCTGACCGATGTCAATTTGACCCTGCACAAGGGCGAATTCGTCTCGGTCGTGGGGTCCTCCGGCTGCGGGAAATCGACACTCCTGAAGATCATGTCGGGGCTCTTGCCGCCTACCGCCGGTCGCGTCGTCCTTGAAGGCCGGCCCGTGACCGGCCCGCGCGACGACATCGGCATGATGTTCCAGCAGGCCACGCTTCTGCCCTGGAAGACCACGGTCGAGAACATCGTCCTGCCGATCGAGATCCGGCAGGGCAGGGCGGCGGCCAAGGCGGCCATCCCCCGCGCGCAGGATCTTCTGCGGCTGGTGGGGCTTGGCGATTTCGCCAATGTCTACCCCGGAGAGCTGTCGGGCGGCATGGCGCAGCGTGCCTCGATCTGCCGGATGCTGATCTCGAATCCGGCTGTGCTTCTGCTGGACGAACCTTTCAGCGCGCTGGACGAGCTGACGCGCGATTTCATGAACATGGAATTGCAGCGCATCTGCGCCGAGCAGCAGTCCACCGCCTTTCTTGTCACCCATTCGCTGGCCGAGGCGGTGATCCTGTCGGACCGCATTCTGGTGATGAAGCCGCGCCCCGGCCGGGTGGTCGAGGAAATCGTGATCGACCTGCCGCGCCCGCGCCGGCTTGAGATGGTGAACACCCCGGAGTTCGGCGAGATCGTCGCCCATATCCGCAATCTTCTGGGCAAGGAGGCTTATGAATGACCACGGCCCCCGAACTGCGCGACGACCCCGCGACCGATACGGTCTGGGTCGAGCATATCGCCCTGATCGACCGCATCCCGCGCTGGCTGGCCATGCTGGGGCTGGCGGTGGTGGTCATCGCGATCTGGGATCTGGCGACGGTGCGGATGGGCTGGGTCTCCCCGATCATCCTGCCCAGTCCGATGGAGACCCTGCGCGACCTGATCTTCGTCGGCGAGAACCTGACGAGCGGCGGCTATATGCTGGCTGCACTCTGGACCACCACGCGCTCGGTGTTCTGGGCCTTCCTGATCGCCACCGCCCTTGGTTTTTCGCTGGGGGTGCTGGTGGGCGAGACCAAGTTCGGCGAACGGGCGGTGATGCCCTATCTGGTGGCCATCGACACCATGCCCAAGGTGGCTTTCGCGCCCCTGTTCATTGCCTGGCTTGGCTTCGACATCGCATCGAAGGTGGCGCTTGCGGCCTTCATCGCCACGTTCCCCATCGTGGTGTCCACCGCCGCAGGTCTTTACTCGGCCTCCGAGAATGAACGGATGCTGTTCAAATCCATCGGCGCCAGCCGGATACAGACGCTTTTGCGGCTGAAGCTGCCCACGGGTCTGCCGCAGATGTTCACCGGGTTGAAGATCGCCGCCGTCGGTGTCATGGCGGGCGTGATCACCGGCGAATTCCTTGGCGGCGGTCAGGGCTTCGGCGCGCTGATCCGGCAATCCGCCAGCACGATGGATACGCCGCGGGTCTTTGCGCTGATCCTCTATCTCAGCCTGCTTGGACTGGCCCTTTTCTTTACCGTCGCCTGGGTAGAAAAGAGACTGGTGTTCTGGAACAAGGCCGACCGGCCGGGAGGGGTGGGTGGATGATCGTGGCTGTCAATGCGCCGGCTGATACGCGCAGCCTGTCGGATCAGGCGCATGACCGCATCCGCCGCGACATCCTGAACAGCGCGCTTTTCCCCGGCGAGAAACTGCAGATCGAGGCGATTTCCGAACGGTACGGCATCGGCATCGCCCCGGTGCGCGAGGCGCTGAACCGCCTTTCGGCCGAAGGACTGGTCGAGCGCAAGAACCAGCGCGGCTTCTTCGTCTCGGAAATCTCGATGTCCTCGCTGGAAGAGCTGGTAAGGACGCGGATCTGGCTTGAGACGCTGGCCTTGCGCGAATCCATCGGGAATGCCGATGAGGAATGGGAAGAGCAGCTTGTGCTGGCCTATCACCGGCTGGCCCGCACCCATCGCCGCATGCCCGCCGAGGCAGCACCCGAACAGACCGAGGAATGGGAGATCCGCCACAAGGAGTTCCACCTTCTTCTGCTGGACCGCTGCGGCTCCGGCTGGCTTCTGGGGTTCTGCTCGTCCATGATGGATCAGGCGGTGCGCTATCGCAGCCTGTCGATGAACGTCCACCCCAGCCTTCTGCGCCGGCAAGGGGCGGCAGCCGAGCATGAGGTGCTGCTGCAAGCCGCCATCGACCGCAATGCCGATCTGGCCTGCCGCCTTTTGGCCGAACATTACACGATAACGCTTGAAGGTCTGCGGAACGTGGTCGTCAAGGGCGGCTGAGCGGGCAGGGCGGCCGGCGACCCGCGCCACGGCCCGAATGGACGGTGGCGGCCGCCGCCGCCGCCGCCGACACAGGGGTCGCGCGGGCGGCCCTGCGGCGTCGCCGGCGCTAGCCCGCGGTGCGGGCGTGCCGGGCCAGTCCCGCGATCAGGGCTGTCACCCCGGCCTCGGACGTGATGATGCCGGGCGAGGCCCGCAGGATCTGGCCCCGGCCGTCGACAGAGATGCCCTCGGCCCGCAGGGCATCGACGATGGGGGCCGCCGCCCCGGACAGGCGCATCATCAGCGACCCGCCCCGGCGCGCCGCGTCCGGCGGGGTCAGCAGGTCCAGCCCCATCTCTTGCACCGCAGCGACAAGGGGGGCGGTCAACCGGCGGTTCTGCGCCAGAAGCGCACCCGGTGCCTGCGCCGCATGCCAGTCCATCGCCGGCAACGAGGCGATCGCCGCCATGCAGGCCGGGGTGCCGTTGTCGAAGCGGCGGATGTCGGGGGCATAGCTGAACCGGTCCAGCGCCCAGCTGAACGGATCGGGCTGGCTGAACCAGCCACGCAATTCGGGCGTGCACTCGGGGATCAGATCGGGCGCGACATGCAGGATGCCCGCGCCCGGCGTGCCGCACATCCATTTCAGGCTGGTCGAGACGGCGAAATCCACCGCCGGCGCGGTGACGTCGAAGGGGATCAGCCCCGCACCCTGGGTGATGTCCACCCCGATCAGGCTGCCCATGCGCCGGCCATGCGCCACCAGCGGATCAAGGTCGATGCGGCGCGAGGTGGTCGAGGAGACCCAGGTCAACAGGGCCAGCGCGACATCGGGGCCCCATTGGGCGAGGAAATCCTCATCCTCGACCGCATGGGCGCCCTGGCGCAGCGGCACGGTGTCCAGCGTGAAGCCAAGCCGTTCCTGCAGCTTGGTCAGCAGGAAATGGTTCGAGGGGAAGCAATCCGCCGCGACCAGCACCCGCTTGCCCTTCAGCCGTCCGGGCGGCAGCGCGGTCAGCAGCATGTGGACGCCCTGGGTCACATTCTCGCAGGTCGTCACGCTGCCGGCGGGGGCGTTCAGGATGTCCCGCCAGCGCCCGATGAAGCGGTCACGCTGCGTCAGCATCCAGCCCCACTGCCCATCATCCGCCGCCCCGTAGATCGCGGCGAATTCGGCCATGATGCGGGCCAGATCCTCGGCCTTGCCGGGATACTGGCCGATGGAGTGGTAAAGGAAATAGGCGTCCTGCATGGATCTGTCCCTTGCCTGTTGCGGAGGGTTGCGGTGCCGCGCCGGCGGCCGGAATCAGCCGCGGTTCGCGCCGAAGATTGCCGAAAAGTGAATACACTTCAATGTTGAGTTTCGTGTTTGTAGCGAGAAAAATGTGGAGTATTGGGATAAGCGCGCCTATCTTCTAAAAATATTGATCCTCATCTCGGAATAAACTGAATACATAAACTCATGAATGATCAACCTGTCCCCTCGCGCATCAGCCACCGCGACCGCATCTATGACGCCCTGGTCCAGCGCATCCGCACCGGCCTTCTGGGATGGGAGGACCGGCTGGTCGATGTCACGCTGGCGGCGGAACTGGGCGTGTCGCGGATGCCGGTGCGCGACGCACTTCTGCGGCTGGTGGCCGAGGGATATCTTTCCCCGACAACCCGCGGCTTCACCCTGCCAAGGCTGACGGATGAACAGGTGCTGGAGGTTTTCACCCTGCGCCGGTTGCTGGAGCCGCGGGCGGCTGCCATGGCGGCGCAGGCGATGACCGCGCCGGCGCTGGATCTGGTGGCGGCGGCCGTCGCCGATGCGGCACAGGCGGCAAAGGGCGCTGACGTTCCGGCGCTGTTCCGCGCCTCGGAAGCCTTCCGCAATGGCTGGCTTGCCGTCGTGCCGAACGCTGCGCTGGTCGAAACCATCCGGCGCTATTTCGTGCAGATCCAGAATGTGCGCCTGATCACCCTGCAAGAGCCTGATACGATGCGGATCATCGTCGAGGGGCAGGATGACCTGCTGACCGCCTTCCGGGCCGGGGATGCGCTGGCCGCCGCCGACCGGATGCTGCGCTTCGTGGTCGAGGGCGAGCAGGCCTTTCTGCGCGCGCGACCCGCGCCGGTGCAGGGCGCGTGAACTGCCGGCAGTCCTGGCATTCCATTGCCCGCCGCTCGGCCGGTCCACGCGCGCCGGGCGCCGATCATCCGGCGCAAGGTGGGAAAGGACGCGGCCAGTGGCGAAATGATCCGCCTGCCTCGCGCCGCCCTTCTGGCGGGAAGCCCCAAGGGGGCGTCCGACACGCAAGCCGCTTGCATCGCCCGGCGGGGGCGGCTAATCCCGGCGCGTCGGGTGGTTAGCTCAGTTGGTAGAGCGCTTCGTTTACACCGAAGATGTCGGGGGTTCGAGTCCCTCACCACCCACCACCTTCAAATATCGCCTAAATGACTGAAAAATAACAGAAACTCCAATAGGGATTCTTTGGCGCTGTCCCCCAAAAAGGACGGGTCCTGTCCCCCAAAAGCCGCCGTTTAGGGTGCAGAAATGGAATCACAAGCCCGCTCACGCGGGCGGCGTTCCGAGACGGGGAGAGGGCAGGGGCCACCGCAACGCCCCACAGAGCCGCCGCCCTGCATAGACGGCCACCAGCGCCCCGGAGAGGGCTAGACGGGCGCTAGCGGGGCACAGAGAGCAGGGCTGTAGGTAGTTTTTATACTGTTGTCGCGCACAGACTAGAATGGGATTTCGTCGTCCTTTGCCTGTTCTTTCTTTTCTTTATCAGTTTTTACAATCTCCGCGATTTTTTCACTGAAATAATCGGGAAGGTCAAAAATCAGAGTTTGCATGTCATGGATAAGTTCTACTTCCCTCGGATTTCCATAGGACGTTGTTTCGGAAACTGTGGTAAGCTTTCGCAAATCTAGCCTTTTAATGGCACTGTCATAGTTCTTCGACAAGATGCTACTGACATCATTTATCTCTTCCCATCCCAAAATTCTCGCAACTTCTTCACTTGTGCGCCAACCAACGCCAAATTTTGCCCGACCTGTGTCATAAGCATATTGGAGTATCATAACCTCCTCATCTTTCAACTTTCCCGCTTTCAAGTCGCTAAGGAATTTCTCAACCGGGCCGAGCTTTCCGGCTGTCGCAGGCGCAGGCACAGGCACACGCACAGACGCAGTTTTCTGTATTGGATCGTCTAATTTAATAGGCGGATGAGATTCACGGAGCGCAAGTGGTTTATGTTCTTCCCTTTCTGGAACGCCTTGTGTGAAAGTATTTTCACCTGTCTCGATCTGTGCTACCCGCGTCATAAACTTCTTCCTTGCCCTTCCCATGACTACGGGCAGTGTTGATAAGCCGTATTGCTCCTTCATTGATTCAGTAAACTCTGTTACTCTATCATCGTCACTGACGAAGAACCCGATTTCACGCGGGTCCAATGCACCGCTTAGAAATTCAGTGCTTTTAACGTCGAAATCTGGTGTGAAAATTGAAACATGTTGACTTTCTATGATCCAAGCGGCCCCCATTTCATTTAGACAGGCAATACTCGAATAGTAGTTTCTTGAAAGAAGATAAATAACGAATGGCTTCTCTGAAATCCGGTTCTTCAGCCAGCGAAATATGTTTTCTCCAGCCGGTATTCCATACACACTATCACTGGTGAACGTGATGCTTTCATGTGGAATTCCTATATCCACTAGCAACTCGACTAAAGCCGATCCGTACTTCGAGTCTTTCGATGAGTGCGAAATGAATATTTTCATTGTCGAGCCGCATAATTGGATGATCATTGAGGGTGGTCTGCATCAGACTCTTACAATGCGGGTCAGGTTGCAAGATGCTATCGGTTGCTTGGTTCTGCGTCAGAGACATAGAAAAGGGGCCGATGTGGCCCCTCTGTCAGTCTTCGTCGTCATTGAGTCGGAAACCCCGCGGCAACGGCCCGGCGATGCGGTAGCGGTCCATCCCCACGGCGATCACGGGGACCCCCGCAAGAAAGAGGCGGCGGAGTTGGTTCGTTGTCAGGCGGAAGGCCTGTTCATGCTGGCCTGTGGGGTGGCGGCGGTTCGGTTCCATCAGCGGTTCCCTCTGGGGTTCAGAGACCCGCCGTAGGCTGCGGCTGCGGCCAACTCCACCTGTACGGCCATGCGAACCGAGTCCCCGATTGTCTTGGCCATGGCCGCCGCCTGTTTCGGGTCGTTCGCATCGCCGCCTCCGTCAACATTCACCGTTGTTGACACGTTCACGTCTCCGAACCGGGCCGTGGTGGTCGCGCCCGTCTCTAGCCCCGAAGCATCCACCGGGATTTTCCGGCCCTTCGAGAGGGGCACCACGGCTTCGTTGGGGTGCAGAATCGCTGGGATGCCCGAGGTGTTCGGCGTTCCCTGTGCAAACTGCGGCGCGTGGTGGAATGCAGCCGGGCTGACAAAGTGGGTCGACATGCCGGGGCCGTCGCTGTAGCCGCCTTCGGCAAAGCCGAAAATCTTCCCGATGAGGCCGAAGAAGCCGCCGCCCATTCCGGCGGTTGCCCCCGTGGTCGGGACTGACGCGCCTGTCATCGCGGCAGAGAGGATTCCGGCGGCCTGCGTGGCCCCTGCGACAATCCCCCCGGCCAGAACCGGCGCGGCGGCAGTCGCGCCGCTCTTCACCCCGTTGTCGTCACCTGCAAGGAACGGGAAGAGCATTTTTGTCGTTTGGGCGGCAAGCGCGTCAGCGAATTTTCGGCGCAGCGAGTCAACGATCTTCTTGGCATCGAATTCACCCATGAAAGCGTCAGACAATCCGCCGTTGAAAGCTTCCGCAAGGTCTCGTTTCAGGTATCCAATAGATTCCAGAGCGCCCGGCAGATCGTTGACATATTGGCGCAGCGCCTGCTGTGCCGTGGCCTGCCGCTCCAATTCCGCGTTTAGCTGTAGGGTGGCCTCGTACTGTTGAATCAGACCGGCGGTGTTGGAGTCGATAGTGCCGTTCATTAGTTTTTGCGCGTCCGCCCACATGCGGGCCGCTTCGATTGAATCCACCTGTCCAGAGGCGAGGATTGCCAGCGCGTCGGACTCCTGTTCGGCTTCAAAAATGCGCTTATTTACATCGCGTGACAGGGCGGCAAGAGATTTGCGTTCATCGCCTATGGCCTCGGTTCTGGCCGCGCTTCCGCCGCTGGACGAGTCGCGCTTCCGGGCCTCTTCGCGGGCAGCGCTGATCTGATCATCCAGCACCAATCCACGCTCGAATTGGTTGCGCTCTACCTGAATCAGTCCCCGATTGATCCAGCCACCTACGCCATCGCCTGCCGCGTTTTCGCGCGCAGCAAGGCGGGCTTCGTTCTCGTGCCGAAGGCGGGCAATTTCGCCGTCGCGGATGGAGCCGCCCTTCTGCAAAACCGCCAATTCGGCGTTCTTCGCCGCGATCCCGATGGCCCCGCCGGAAATTGACGCTAGCTGCGACATGATGGCGGAGATTTCAGCCTTCACCCCGGCCATGGCATTGGCCCATGAATTTGTCTGGCCGGTGGCCTGCCCGATCATCCCGGGAACCGGGGCAAGGATGGCGGACAAGCGGTCAGCGTTCAGCCCCAGCGTTGCGGCCTCTTCAACCGCTTTGACAAGCTCGGGGGGGAGCTTTGCCCCGGCATCGCGGGCGGCGAGAAGTTGGGCGACAACACGTTGCAGGGCTGCCGATGTCTCCTGCGGGCCTTTGGCCATACGGGCGGCGTTCAAGGACTCTGTGAGGGCGTGTGCCTGATTTACGGAGAGTCCGAATTTGATTTGTAGCTGTTCCGCCGCGTCAGCGGCTAGAAGGATCGTTTCAGCCCGTAGCGCCGATGGCAAGAAGGACGCTTTGTCCCACTGATCCATGAGTCCGGTTACGCCCGACATGGTGACGCCAAGTGCGGCGACTCCGTCCTGAAGCTGTTGCTCCATCTTCATTGTGGCCACTGCGGCCATGGCCGCGTGGAACCGCTGTGCGGAGTCCGCAGCCATCCCGAATTCCTCGCGAAGGGCCAGCGTTCCGCCATTCACGGCGGCGGCGGAGTCCCGGTAGGTGTTCAGGGTGGTGTTCAAGTTAGACATGACGTCATCAAACGTCTTTGCCTTCTCGCCCCCGGTCATCAGGAGCGGCACCAGTGCCCCCATGATGGCCGCAACGGCCCCGGCTGCGGCACCCCAGACACCGAACCCGCCAAGCAACTGAGGCAGTTGCATGGACAGGGCGCGCGTGGCGTCGGTCCCGGCGGCGATCTGTACGAAGAAGTCACCGATCTGATAGCTAGCGTTTTGCACCTGCCAGCCCATGTTTTTTGCGCTTTTTCCGATGTGATCAAACCCGCCAAGGGTGGCGGCGGCGCGGTCTCGGGCCTGCGCGGCAAGCGCCGACGAAATGACGCCTTCGCGCTCTGCCATAGCGATACGGTCAAGCGTGGCTTCGTACTGCTTGGACGCGGAATAGAGGGGGTTGAACTCTGCCCGGAGCGCCGACAGTGCGGCCTCGTGCTGGGCGGCACCTCGCGCCGCCTCAGCCTGTTCTCGCGCGAGCTGGGCGAGGTCCCCACGGGCGTATTCTGCCGCTGTGGCGGTCTGGGTCAGGCCGGTGCGCAGGTCCTCATATGCGGAACGGGCCACGCGCACGTCCATGGGGGTCTGCACGTCCAGAAGGCTGGCCCGGAGCCGGGCTAGGCCCGCTTCAAGCTGTGCAAGCCCAGAGGCGTCCCCGAGGTCGCCTAGCCTGAAACCAAGCTTTTGCGCGCTCGTGGTGGCCTGCCGCAGGGCCATGGCGCTGGCAAGGGCGGTGCGCTGGATATTTGCTGCGGCGCGATCTGACGCGGACTCAACCTGAGCAAGTCCAGATGAGGTTTTGCGCGCTTCGGCGGTGATCTCTTTAAGTCCGCCTGTATTGGCCTTTGACAGGCTGGTGAAAGCGCCCTGCGTGTCCTTTTCCAGCCCCGCGACGGCCCGCTTTACGGATTCAATAGCGGCTGTGAATTGTTTTGCGCCGGTCTGGGCTGCGCCTGCATCAATAGCGAGCCGCAATTCATGGGTTTTTGTAGTCATAATTTAGTCCAATGTGTCGGGGGATATGTCGGCGCTGTTAATGGCGGGCGACAATTAGAACCGCCGCCCGCCAAGGCCTGACACATGCACGAAGTATACCCGCGCGCTCCTGAATTCCCCATGTTTGGCAATCGGCGGAATTCCGCCTATAATCATTTAGGGCAAAATTTGAAATTTTTATGGGGCGTCTTGTTTTTGAATGGGGGGTGCCATCCTTTTCGGACGGGTCCCCCGGCAAATCAAACAAACAGAACCCGGAAACTACGCTTCAAGCCTAATTCCGGGCTGAAAGTTGGATGGAAGTTTGCAATCGGGATTCCGAATTGTTGCTGTACAACCTGCTGACGGGTACGGGGGGCGTGGAAGCCCCCCGGGGTGTACCCCCTAAACGGGTCCCCCTGCGGTGTTTTTATCAATGCAAACAACAAGTTATGGTGGCTTTGCCGCTGTCCGCTGACGCGGTGATGGTGCGGCGATGCCCGCTGACGCGGGTCGCACCTAACCTGCTAGCCTCAATCTATGCGGCAATCCGGGCCAGCACGTTGGATACAGTGGTCGGATACCAGCTTCCGCCGCGTTTGGTCTTGATCCCTCGGGCGTTCAACTCGCCTGCGATGGCGGCAAGGGTGGTGTGTCCTGCCGCCCGGACATCTGCCAACACGTCAACTAGGTCGAGCGCGCGCGTCAGCGCGGCTTGCTGCTTCGCCATGCAGGACGCGGTGTTGCCCTTGCCAGCACGGCGCAAGGCTTCGGCTCCGTTCGGGTTGCCCAGCTTCGTGCCGCGCGCCTTCGCGGCCTTAAGTGCTGCTTTTGTCTGTCGGCTGATAGCCTCGCGCTCTTCTTGTGCGACAAGCGCCATCACACCGATGGTCATGGTATTGGCGTTCGGCATGTCAACCGCAACGAAATCCACCCCAGAATCCTTTAGATTCAACAGGAAAGCGGCATTTCTAGAGAGACGATTGAGGCGGGCAATCACCAGCTTAGAACCTGTCAGGCGGGCAAGACGGATGGCCTTGGCGAGTTCGGGGCGGTCATTCACCTTGCCGCTTTCGACTTCCACAAACTCCCGCACGATGGTGGCTTGGATGGTGGCAGCGTAAGCCGCAATCTCGGCTTGCTGGGCTTCAATCCCCAAACCGCTGGACCCTTGCCGTTGGGTTGACACCCGGCAGTAACTCACAATCTGCATTCTAGTAGCCTTTATACTGTCGCGCTTTCCTCGTTAGGCCACTGTATAACACACCGAAGGAAGATTGTGGAGTCCAGTCAACAGGTTAGGTGCATATGACCGCGTCAGCGGTGGTTTACCCACAGGAAACGTTGTTTCCTCAAAGTGCGAATGAACCGTTCCGGATAATTTGATCAAATTTACTGCGCGCGGCGACTGGGAGCCTTCTGTTGCCTGTTTCGAATGTTCTCATTATGTTCTAATCATGCCCGACAAGGTCACACATCTGCGAGGATACCACCCCCGGAATCCGCCGTACCAGCTTGGTGCGGCGGCGGCGGCGAACATGCTGCTTGTGGTGCGTTGTTCGGGGTGCAGGCGGTGCGTCCACTATCTGGCGGCGGACCTGTTGCCGATCCTCGGGGCGCTGCATCCGTGTGTGATCCCGCCCGGCGTTTGCAAGACGTGCCGAACGGCGGAATTCATGCGAGTCGAATGGCGACAGGTTCACCCGGGGGACCTAGGGCAGTTGATTGTCAGAAGGCCCGGTAAGCCGGTGACGGCTTATCGGTGGCGGGATGGGCCGCTCTAACGTGGTAATTGGAGGTAATCAACAAAGTCTTCCGACATCTCATACCGATAGACATTGTTAAATGTGATATCCACGAGCGCGCCGTAATTCGTCATGACCTTAAGCTTGCCCAACAGTTCGTCGTGCTCTTGGAGAAAATAAGTGAAGTAGGGGCGGTCTTGACCACTGTAAACCAAACCCTTTCTCATGGCGATTAGTTCACGTGTGAAACGGCTACCAGCGATGTCAGCGCGCATCTCGGCCACAAGCTCAGGCATCATCTTTTCCAACCGCTCAAAGCTTCGTGAAATGACAACAGAAAAGCCACGCAAGCCAAGGTAAGCGCGCATCTCGGCAAGTGTCTTCCATTCCCGCAGGAGGTCGGTCGAGTGGCTGACGATGTCAGAGTCGATCAATCGGCTACAGGTCTGACAAAGCCAGATACCATTCTCAGCGCTGGCCCGCTCTTCCGGGGTGAGTTGTGGGTCATACCTAGGACCTCCCTCGGCGGCGGCGGTTATATGTGCGGCAACACCTATGCTTGCTGTGTCGGTTCCGCCATCCGGGCCAATCGTCGGGCGGAGACAAGTGGGGCAGGAACAGCGGTAGCCCGCTCGCTGTGCGATCTGCCGCGTTACGGGTTGTCTGAAATCATCGCGTGTACTCATGACAGGAATAGGCACCTTGGGTAGCGACAATGCAAGGGCGGCAGGGGTGGCAGGGGTAAGGCAGGGGTGCAGAAAAAGCTACCCCTGCCTAATATTTCTTATGCAATTCAATGCTTTACAGGTCTGGGCAGGGGTGGCAGGGGTAGTTTAAGTCATAGTATAGAGAAAAGAGATATATCCTTGAGAAAAGGTCATGGTCGGAAAGGATATATGCCTTCTCTACACACCACGGCGGACCCTTACCCCTGCCACCCCTGCCTGCCCTGCTATCGTCCATTAAGCAACTGAATTACTTAAATATTATTGGGCAGGGGTCGCTAAATCTACCCCTGCCGCCACCCCTGCCTACCCCTGCCCGGCAAACGAAAAGACCGCCTTACGGCGGTCCTCTCCACTTCATTTCTCGGGGACCTCTGGTCCCGGCGTCTCGCCTTCCTCGGCATCCGGCGTCTTTGTCATCCTGTAAATCACCGTCTTGTCGCGCGGGTCTGCCATGCCCTCAAAGCTGACCAACTGGTCGCCCACCTGATACGGCTTCCGCGCAAACACCTTCATACGTGCGCCGATCTGGCCTGAAGTTTTATAGGCCCCGTCGAACGTGCTGTAGCCCCAGCCATTGATCTGGATAGGGTCGGGTGCCTCGTCCCCCTGCTTGATTTCGGCCCGGTCTGTACCATTGAGCAACGCTTGGATGCTGACAGTCGGCACAGCGTCCTTTCCCTTCCCAAGGGGCCGTGTACCACCGGCTCGGAACAGGGTTCCGTCAGGGAATTCAGCCATGACATAGAGAAGCTGCACCAGCCCATCGTCTGCACTGTCGATGGCTTTGGCCCGCTCTTCTGCCTGTCCACCGAGGAAGCCCTGAAAATCCGCAGCCTTCAGGATTCCGCCCATGACCTCGGCCCAATCCTCATATGATGCCAGAGAGGTTTCGGCGCGTTTCATGCCTTTGGCCACCCAGTTCTGGATCAGAGTCAGGCAGGCCCATACCAGCATGGGGCGGTTGGCGCTCACCCATTGCCGCACGTTCTTGTGACGCCATCCCTTTGCCGGGGTGCGGTTCTCGGGGTCTGGGACTCCCGCGTCCAAAAGGATCAGGATCAGCCGCCGCAGCACGTCGCTGTTTGCGGTGATGTTATTGCCTGTGAACGTCCAGACGGTTCGGACAGGAACCGTAACCGTCTGCGACTTGCCAAGGATGCGCGCCTGATAGGTTTGCGCCGTCATCGCGGATGCTAGTTCGCCGCTGCCAATTGATTTGTCGATGTTGTCGAACAAGACAAATGGAGCACCTTCCGCCAAAGCTGCCGACAGGGTTTTGCCTACCTCTTCGTTCGTTGTGGGGAAGGTCATAGCTGGCGCGGGTGATCCGGTTGCAATCAGTGTCAGCAGGTCCACCAGCAAGGATGCACCTGTGCCGGGTCCGGGCTTGGTGAACATGTGCCCGGGCGTCGGGCCTGCGATCATGGCCCGACAAAACGGCAGGAGCATGAATGCGATTGCATGGGTGACGGCATGGGCATGATCGCGGCTTTCACCCGCCAACGTTCCGACGATCTGATCCCGGTCCATTCCGCCAAGGGGGAAGTCGGCTAGGACTTCCTCCACCAGCAAGCGCTTGGCCTCTTTCACTTCCTCGGGTGTCGGTTCACCGCTGACGCGGTCTAGTGCAAGTCCACCTTTAGCCAGGTACACCTTTGCCCCTGCGTGATAACCGTCTTCCTCCACAAGGTTGCCGTCCATATCAAAGAACGGGGTCGAGGGCACAGCCAGAATCTCGGGCAGCGTGTCGGCAAACTCATGGTCATTGAAGATTCCCTTGACCACCAGTTCGGGGGGCACAACGCCTTGCACAGCCCCATCGCCGTCTGTGATTTTTTCCCAGCGTGTGATTTTGTGTAGGGCAGTGAACAGAGAGTCCTTGCTCTCGATCAGCCGCACCCGGTTGCGGGCACTGTCCGCCACAGAGTATGCTCCGCCGAATTGGAAGATGCAGGGGCTTTCTTCATTTGCCACCACAATACGCGCCTGCGCATAGTCCACCTGATCAGAGAAATCACTGTGGATCGACTGGACCGGGATTCCCCCGACCAACTTGGCCTTTTCCTTCGGTTTTAGCTTCGCTTCCGCCTTCCACAGGCGGTTGAACGCGTCAGCCCCCAGCGGGGTCTGTGCTGTGACAACGCCTTTCAGGCGGGCCTGTACGGTCGAGTCCGCCCCATCCGCGATTGCTTCCCGGATCAATGCGAGGATTTCGGGTTCTGTGGTGTCGGTTGACATGGTGCTGGCCTGCGACAGCAGGCGGTCGCGAAGGCTGGCGGATTCCTCTGGCGTTTGTTCAACGTCTTCCTTTTTCTGCCGCTCGCCTTCCACCCATACCCGCGCATTCCCGATCTCGGAATCGAGGTGATAGTCGGTCGCATACCGCGTAATCGCCCGGTCGTTGTCGCAGGGAGCATCAAGGATGGCTTCCCGCAAAAGGTCTTTCAGGTCGTCGGAATCCCCCTCAGGGAAGGCCCACCACCACGCGCAAGCCGCAGCGTAGATGGCCGTGTTGAAACCCGTGAGGCCATCCCCGTCCCCGAAGGATGCCAGACGCTCGTCAAAGGTTTGTGGAGCCGTTTCCCCGTGCGCGGTGTAGCTGCCTTTCGGGGTCTGCCGCGCCTTTTTTGGTTTTGGGTTGGATTCGGTCTGATGCTTCTTTGAGACTTCAAAGGCCCGCTGTTCCAACCATTCCGGGGCCACGGCGATTTCGCATTCGTCGGGCGAACACCCGTCTAGCCACTGATAGAAGCCCCCGGATTCATGGATCGAGGGGCAGACCAGCATTTGCCCGCCTTCGCCCCGGATGTCGATCTTTGTTGCGAAAGCTGATGCCGAATTGAAGATAGGGCGACCGTGCCCTCGGAAGATGTAGTGCCTCCCACCACTTCCTGTGATCTGGGCCACGGTCTTTGGCAGTGGCCCGTGCTCATCCTCTAGCGCAGCCAAGTTCTTCAGACCCAGCGGGCCGTCAACGTCCACCACAAACAGGTCACAGCCGGGCGGGAACGCAATAGACACGTTCCGTGGACACCATATCTTATTGTAATTCTTCGGGGGCTTCCCCTTCCTGCCCACAGGATAGATACCGTCGCCCGTCCACCCTCGGATGATTTGATCCCGGTCGGTGCTGGCGCGCTTCTCCCAGCCCGTTCCCCGTGGAATTTTTGCCGAAGTGCTGCCTTTCGCCCAGCCAGTGCCAAGCGCGGTTTTTGGATCGACAGCATGGGAGTCGATCACGTGGAAGCCGTGACTTGCGTAATTGAGTGCACAGGCCAACGTCATAATGTTGTGGTCTGCCACATCCGCGTAACGCGTATCAGCCCGTCTAAGCCCGCCATCCCAGAGAATGCGGCGGGCGTCCGCCAGCCATGCAGGCACCTTGGCCTCTGCGCGCTCTCGCGCGCTCTGTGCCCGTTCGGTGTGATACAGTGAGAGGCGCGGCGGTGCCCCCCAGAACCCCGGAAGCCTGTCCTTGGGGGTCGGCTTGAAAGGAACAACGGAAGCCGAACGGCTCGGCCCGTACTCATCCACCTGCGGGTCGCCGCCTGCGATTGTAACCGGGTTTGCCGGGCTATCCGGCGGCGCTTTCCGCGCAGTCGTGTGTGTCATGTCCTGCCTTTTCAATATCTTGCGGTCGTTAGTTGATAGTTGATAGCTTCGCAGCCTGCCGGGCTACCCGGGCCGCGATCCGCGACAATTCTTCCATATTTCCCGGAGCAAGACCCCGCTCGGCGCGGTCTTTGATTTCCTCTGCGAGGGTCAGAATTTCGGTCTCGGAGGCGGCGGTCGCGCCAAGGTGAATGATCGGCATGGGTCTTCCTTTTCGGTTGGTTTCTGCGCCGTCCAATACAGCCGAATCAGTCAACGGCAAAGAAGAATCTGGACGAGGAATGTGCGTCAAAACTCAGATATTAAATGGAAATTCAGCTTGAAGCGCAATTCTTGCTTGCGACTTTCCGGGGCTAAAGTGGTCTTTCTGTCTAAGCCGCTGATTTGCGTGATTTTAGCTTGGCAAGTGAAAATGTGCCAAAATCTGGAAAATGTGACATTTTCCGACATCACGTTTTATGACATGACTTCTGTGTCCACCCACCCAGCGAGCAACGAGCGCACCTCGTCCCCGCCGCCACCGCCACCGAATGGCGGGCAGATCGTCACCAGCCCTGCCTCGCGGAAGGCCTCCACCATCGCCACATGCTTGGCGCGCGCGTCAGCTTCTCGGGCGATCTCTGCCGCCCGGTCTTCGTCGTCCCACAGGGCCAGCGGCTTCATAGAATCCCCCCGAACGCGTCACACAGTCCAAGCGGGTCGATGGTCCGCCGCAGTGCGTCAAACTCGTTTGTATCGAGAGAAAGGGTCAGGTCGTTCGGGGGCGTTGGGGTATTTTTTGGACGACGACGCCAGACAGTGGGGGTCTCGCCGTCCCGGAAAAAATCCGCGCGGATAAGGGCGAGGTGTGCGTATCGGGGGCCGGTGATGTCGGCTACC
The DNA here is from genome assembly GCA_934500835.1 of uncultured Paracoccaceae bacterium. Lineage (GTDB taxonomy): Bacteria > Pseudomonadota > Alphaproteobacteria > Rhodobacterales > Rhodobacteraceae > Pseudogemmobacter. The sequence goes on from CAKSTR010000002.1 coordinate 415,171, forward strand.
GCCGTGAACGGGATGACAAATTTGTTCCAAGTCCCTGTCCTGTGATCAATTCGATTACAGGCCTCACTGATCAGCGCTGCAAAGTGTTCTGTGAGCTGCGCGTCAATGGTTGGGGTCATGACGTGATCGGTCATGGATAGAGGGTCGTTCATCAGTCTGTCTTTCTGGGGGTGAGGATTGGGGGTGGCGGGCCGGAGAGCAAGTTCCGGCCCGCCTTGGCGCGCGATTGAGGGACGCGCGCCGATCTGTGTTCAGGCGGCTTGCGCCAGCGCCAAAATTCTGTCCATCGTCGGAGAGATGGCGAATATGCCGCGCGCTTGCGCCCCGGCCTTCCAAGCGGCCTTGCGGGCGCTCTCTTCCGCGATCAGCGCGCGCCACCGATCATCCGCTTTGCGGATGAGTGCCGAAACATCGTCGTACTTCGCCGCGTCTTCTACGCACTCCGCCAATGTCGTGGCGCAGGTCCACGCCTCTGCGATTTGCATTCGCAGGGAATACGGTCCCGGGTGGCCATCCACCCGGCGGCGGGCATGCGCCACCAAGAGGGCGCAAGCGTTTGCATCGGCCAAAACTTTTGCTTGTAGCACTTGCAAGGTCATCAGCGGCGTCTCCGCCGCGTTGCGGTCTCTCTGTCCACGGTGGCCTCTGCCCGCGCCCATGCTTGTCTCTGAGCACGGGTCGGTTCAAGGAGGGCCGATAGCGTGGCGATGTCCGCTTGATTCAGAACGTCGCCCCATGTGGTAAGATATGTTCCATCGGCGCGGGGCTGGCTGATGTAAGCCGATAGCGCACCACCGTTGCGTTTAATTTGTTCGGCGATCTCGATGCGCCGTTCTGGTGTTACTGTTTTAGTCATAGGTTGCCATCATGATTGTTTGAATGTCGTTTTGGTCGGCGGGAATAGGGGGCGCATCTGTGGTCAATGGATCAACGAGTCCCTTCAGCTCTTCGCGCGTCAAATGCGCCCCCATTCTAAGAAAATCCTCCATCTGTGGGCTGTCATTCAAGATTGCGGCGATACCCATTTCATCCACCCCGCGCCGCAGGATCATTTTGCGGACGCGGGGATTTGACAGGCAGAGTCGCCTAATCGCGGTTACGTAATTCAAACCCCGACTCCCCATTCTCTTGCCAATGCCATTCGAGTGGAGGCAGGCTGCGTTAGAATGTACGCCAACTTCTCCGCGTCATTGAGGCGGGCTGGATCAAATGCCGCTGACGCGGCTTTGGGATTGGCGCGCGCCTCGGTCATGATCCGCGCGGCACGATTTAGGTATGCGCTATCAGATTCAGGCTCCGCCTCGGCTTCGGCTTTTACGGACTTTTGTTTCTTCGTTTGCAGATAGTTGCGTCCTGCAACGGATTTCACCTTTTCCAATTCTGCGATAAAGTTTTCGTCGCTGGTGTCTAGCTTCTCGGCCCCCAGAACGGCAGCGCGCACGTTCACAAGACTCGCCACCTCTTCAAGGGTCAACGTCGCGCCGTAATTCGCTTTTGCCATGGCCATCACGGCGGCGGTTGTCTCGGTCATACGATCCGAGAGGGTCGGATTAGAGTTGACCATGTCGAAAAATGTCTTTTGTTCACTCATTTGGATATCCGCCAAAAATAATTGCTGCTTCCTGCAAAATTTCATCCCAATCCCGAGTCGGAACCTCGCCCAGAACGATATATCTGAGACATTCACTATTCAGCAGAATGAGAAGATTCACGCGTTCCAAAGTCGGGAGAAAGCTAATCCCGCCGCGCATCCGGTAAACAACGGCGCTCAACACGGAGCGGCAGAACCGATAACGGTCTCGGATTTCGGAATTTTGCCCGCCAATCCATTCCTCCAATAGGATTGCAGTGGCAAAGGATTTGGCGCTGTTCTCGCCCGGGTCCCCATCATCAAACGCGTTGGCAAATAGGGGTGCAATTTCCCGTCCTTTTTTGCAGCGGGGCAGAATTGCCCCGATGTGATGCCGGGCGGGCTGGGGCTGCGAACCTTGCTTGCGGGGGCGGTATGGCCGCAGGCCGCGAAGGCGGTTCGTCACCGTGGAGCGGGTGACTCCCCATGCTTCGGTGAGGGTTTGGCGGTCGATTAGAAGGCTCATAAATTGTCCATTGACATAGGTATCGTTTTCTGAATCACGTTATACTCTAAATGATTCGGAAAGTCGATTCTTCGGCCCGGAACGGGTCAAAACTTTCGTCCACAGGGCGGGCTGCGGGCCAAAAATGGAATGAAAAATAGCCCCCTGACGGGGGCTTCACCTAATCAGCGTGTTGGCGCTTCACCCCGCTACGGTGTCGGCGCGTCCCCCGCCAAAAAAGCGAAAGGCCCGGCTTGTGGGCGGGCCTTGGCTGTGTGGTCTGGGGCGGGGCGATCAGGCTACCAATAAGTCACCCTATCCAGCGCCTTCTTCATACGCGCGCGGCCTTCCTCGGTCTCGCCCAGTGGTTCGCGATAGTGCCGCAGTTTGGACTTGTCTTTGTGCCCGATGATGGCGCGAATTACATTATCGTCACAGATCGGCGTCAGCCGCGACACTAGGCAGTCCTTCAGGCTGTACAGCACCTTCCGATCATCCTTGATGTGGGGACGTATCAGGGCAGTGAAGTTGTCCGAGATGGTGGTGGAGACGGAGGCGGAGCGGCGGCAGTCGTCAAAACCGCCCCCCTTCAAGAAGTCGGGCAGGTCCGACAGATGCTTGCAGATCGGTATCCGGCGCGATGTGGTTTTGGTCTCTCTGATCCGCAGTACGTTGCCCGCTTCCACGCTGTCCGCCGTCAGCTTGAAGACTTCGGCGGGCCGAAGCCCAGTCCACAGCATCACGCGCACCGCCATCAGGAAGTCAGCCCGCCGCCGGGGAGACATGCGGGATGCGCTGTCCGGTCCCCATGCGCCGCTCACCAGCTTCCAAACAAGTTTCAATTCGGCGGGGGTGAAGGCCTTCCAACGCGTTTCTTCAATGGACGTTTCCCGGCGCGGCAACCGCAGGGGCGGAAAGACAATGTCTGTCAGTTCGTCATATTCGTCGGCTGCCCATTTCCACAGCGCCTTGAGAGGCGCAAAGACCTTCTCAACGGTTTGGGTGGAGATAGAGTCCTTAGCCCTCAATCGGTCGCGATGTTGTTGCAGGCGGGCCTTGGTATAGAAGGGCAAGGGCCGATTGCCGCCGCCGTCCTCGGCGGCGAACGTCTCCACCAGCTTGCGGACCATCTGCCGATAGTGGCGGCGGGTTTCGTCCCGGGCGTTTTGTGCGTCCAGATACTTGTCCATCATCGCGCGCAAGCACATGGCGGGGTCTTCCGCCGGGCGCGTCAGGGTGGCCACCGCTGACGCGGTCATTGACCGATAAGCGTCAAACTGCATCCCTTCCACGCCAGACGGGCGAGGGGGTGGCACATGCCCCGGCACCTCTGCAAACTCCGAAGCGCCGAACGCCATGGCTTCAAAACCTGATAGCCGCCGGGCGTCCAGATCGGGGGATGCCAGCACAACCGGAGCCTGTCGCCACATGTTATGCAGGACCGACTCCATGGTCGCGCCGTCCTCGGCACCATCGGGCGCGTTCGCCGCTTCCAGTTCTGCGAAGCGGGCCGCTGTCCGGGCCTGCGCCATCACCAGCTTGCCCGCCAGCCATTCCCGCCGCCCCTTGGGGTCGCGAAGTTGTGCGATCAGGGAGTCATGTTCGACACGCAGCGCGAGGGCGCGGCGCTCGGCTTCCTTGGGGTCGCGCCCAAGGCTTCGCTTCCACATTTTCATGCTGAGGTCTTCCACCAGATCGGCGGGGATGCGGCGCTCGTACCGCCAGTATCCGGCGGCGTTCTTCGATACGTAAAGTAGCTGTTGGCGGGTCATGCGTGGCCTCCATTTAGGGTTCATTGAACCCCAAAACCTGCCATTTGTGAACCCCAAAAGTGCCCTTTAGGGGGCTAGAAAAGTTCCTATGTAAGCAAATTCAATCACTTAACGGATGATGTCCTGATGTGAGTCCCTCACCACCCACCATCTGCTCTGAAACCTGCCGGGCGCCTGCGACAAGGGCCGTCACCAGCGCGGCCAGTTCGGCCCGCAGCAAGGGCTCGGGCAGGCCCAGAAGCCGGTCCTGCAACGACAGCTGCACCACGCCGTGCACGGCGCCGAAAAGGGTGCGGCTGCGGATTGCCACCGCCTCGGGCGGCAGGTCGGGGCGCAGGGCCATCAGCGGGGCGGCGATAGCGGTCATCAACGCCACATGCTCGTGCCGGTGCCAGTCGGGCAGCGCGGTGCGGTCCGGGGCCCGTTCGAACAGCGCGGACCACAGCCGGCGGTTGGCAAGGGCGAAGCCGGCATAGGCATCGGCCAGCGCCAGCGTCACCGTTTCGGGGGGAAGGTCGCTGCGGGCCGCGGGGGCCAGGGCAGCGGCCAGACGGCCAAGCGTGCGGCTGTTGACCTGCAGCACCAGCGCATCAAGGTCGTCGAAGTGGGTGTAGATCGCACCAAGCGCACAACCCGCCCGGGCCGACAAGGCGCGGGCTTTCAGCCCGGCCAGACCCTTCTCGGCGCTCTCGGCCTCGGCCGCGTCGATCAGCCGGGTCCGCAGGGTCGGTCGCGGCGGAGGTGTGTCGCTGCTGTCCGGTGGCGGCGGGGAGGGGGGCTGAACGCCGTTCATCCCTTAGGGCTAGCACGGAACGGCGACGGTGTTAAGCGAGGGCGACCTATTTCATGGCCGGGCTGCGCGGTCAACTGCAGGCGACGTCGTCAAGCTGCGGCCGGAAGAAGGGGCGACCGGGCAGGCCCAAGGGATCAGCACCCTGCAGGGGCGCATGAGATCGCCAGTCCAGCCGTCGGTTGGCGCGACCTGGACGGCACCGGCGCGCCGTGCCTCTGCCTTCCGCCAATGGTGCACCGGCGCACAGTTGACCGCAGTCCATCGGGGTTTCGTTTGCGGCGGATTTGACCACATAGTGATCCATCCCCAAGGCAGACCCAAGAGGAGGCCCCGATGAGCTGGAACCCGATCCTTGATCCCTCGATCCCTATCGGCGATCAGGTTGACGCCATCGAGACGGTGATCGTGCCGCGCGCCCGCGACCTTGGCGGGTTCGAGGTGCGGCGCGCGCTGCCTTCGGCGCAGCGGCAGATGGTGGGGCCGTTCATCTTCTTCGACCAGATGGGTCCGGCCGAATTCCTGACCGGGCAGGGCATGGACGTGCGCCCGCATCCGCATATCGGGCTTGGCACCGTCACTTACCTGATGCGCGGCCGGCTGCATCATCGCGATTCCCTTGGCACCGACCAATGGATCGAGCCGGGAGCGGTGAACTGGATGATGGCCGGCCATGGCATCACCCATTCCGAACGCACCGATGGCGAGGCGCGCAAGGCCCCCATGTCGATGTTCGGGCTGCAGACCTGGCTTGCGCTGCCCGAGGACCGCGAAGAGGATGCGGCGGGCTTCGCCCATCTGCCGCGCGGCGCCCTGCCCGAACTGGAGGGCGAGGGCAAGCAGGTGCGCCTGATCCTTGGCCATGCCTGGGGCGAGACGGTGCCGCTGCAGATGCCGTCCGAGGTGTTCTACGCCGATGCGGTGCTGGCGCCCGGGGCCTCGCTTCCCTTGCCCGAGGATCACGAGGATCGCGGCATCTATGTGCTGGAGGGCCAGGTCTCCTGCGCGGGGCAGGTGTTCGAGGCCGGGCGGATGCTGGTCTTCCGTCCGGGCGACAGAGTCTCGGTGCGGGCGGGCGATCAGGGGGCGCGGGTGATGGCGCTTGGCGGTGCCACCATGGGCGGTCCGCGCTTCATCTGGTGGAACTTCGTGGCCTCTTCGCGCGACAAGATCGATGCCGCGCGCGAGGCCTGGCGGGCCGGGGACTGGACCCATGGCCGCTTCAGTCTGCCGCCGGGGGATGACCACGAACATATCCCCGCACCCGAGCGGTGAATTTTTGCCGTTGCCCCCATTGACGGCGCTGTGGGGGGTCTGTATCAGGCCCTCCACGGTCCGCGCGGTGGTAGCTCAGTTGGTTAGAGTACCGGCCTGTCACGCCGGGGGTCGCGGGTTCGAGCCCCGTCCACCGCGCCACCGTCCTTCCGCTTCCCGACATCGCCGATGCTGATGGCCTGCCCTGACGGGCGCCCAGGAATATCCCCGTAGTCAATGGCTTGCGGCGTGAAGCTCATGCTTTGTCCGGCACAGCCCTCGCCGCCCGATCTTGCGTTTTCCTGCTTGACGCCCCCGGCGGGACAGACTATCCCGCCCTTCACGCGCGGTGGTAGCTCAGTTGGTTAGAGTACCGGCCTGTCACGCCGGGGGTCGCGGGTTCGAGCCCCGTCCACCGCGCCACTTTCCCCAGCCCTCCGAAAGCCTCCTGTCGCCTGCGCGGCATTTCATGCTTTGCGGCACGGCAAAGTCGCGTCATCCTTGGGGCGGGGGGCAGATCATGGCTTTTCTCGACCGGATGCCGCTTGGCCTTTGCGTGATCGCGGCGCTTGGCCTTGGGCTGGCGCCGTTCTTCCCCGAGCCGCATCTGTGGACGGGGGCGAAACTGCTGCTGCACGGCGGGTTCGGGCTGCCGGACGCCCTGGACATGGCGCTGCATCTGGCGCCCTGGCTTCTGCTGGCTGCCAAGCTGCTGCGCGGCACGCCGGCCGGGCGCTAAAGCTCCATACGATAGCGTATGTGGCCATCGGCCTGAACATAGCTGTCATACAGCCGGCGGGCCGGGGCGTTGTCCTGATCGGCGTGCCAGTAAAGCCGCCGCCAGCCTCTGGCGCGGCCAAGGGCGATCAGGTCGTCGATCATGGCGCGGGCAACGCCCTGGCCGCGTGCCTCGGGGGCGACGAACATGTCCTCAAGATAGCAATCCTCGCCGATCACCCAGGACGAGGGATGGAGAAGATGCATTGCGAATCCAACGGTTTGCCCGTCGATCCTTGCAAGCCTTGCCCGCAGCGCGCCGGACGGCTCCATCATCCGCGCCCAGGTGCTGGCGGTCACCTCCGGCGCGACGGTGACGCCGTAATAGGCCAGGTAGCCAGCCCACAACAGCCGCCAGGCGGCTTCGTCGTCGGGGCTGGCGTCGTGCAGGGTCAACGGCATCTTCGGACGCCCCTTGCTGAAGGACGGGGGCGCAGGACTCACGCCATACGGGACAGTATGCGCGCCCAGCTGCGGATGCCCTTGTGGAAGCTGTCCAGATCGTATTTCTCGTTCGGCGAATGGATGGCGTCGTCATCATTGGCAAAGCCGATCAGCATCGCATCCATGCCAAGGATCTCCTTGAAGAAGCCGGCAATCGGGATCGACCCGCCGCTTCCGATGATCACCGCTTCACGGTTCCATTCCTCGGTCAGCGCCTGACGCGCGAATTCGAACTCGGGGCGCGAGGTGTCCATCACCGCTGCGGGCGAGCCGTCCAGACTGCTGTCCCAGGTGATCCGCGCATCCGCCGGAAGCCGCGCCTCGACATGGGCGCGCAGCTTTTTGCGCAGCGCGTCGGGCTGCATGTCGCCCACCAGCCGGCAGGTGATCTTGCAATGCGCCTCGGCCGGGATCACGGTTTTCGACCCGGCCCCCTGATAGCCGCCCCAAAGCCCGTTGATCTCCAGCGTCGGGCGGGACCATTGCTGTTCCAGCGTCGAATATCCCGCCTCGCCATGCGAGCGGGTAAAGCCGACCGACCCCAGATAATCCGCCTCGTCGAAGCCGCAGTTTTCCCACTGGCGCCTCAACTCGGCCGGCACGTCGCGGACGCCTTCGTAGAAGCCCTCCACCGCGACGCGCCCCGAGGCATCGTGGAAGCTGGCGATGATCTTCGAGATTTCTCGCAACGGATTCAGCGCCGGCCCGCCGTAGTGACCGGAGTGCAGGTCGATCGTCGGGCCGTGCAGGGTGAATTCCTCTTTCAGCATGCCGCGCAGCTGGCCGGTGATCGAGGGCACGCCGGGCGAGACCATCGAGGTATCGCAGATCAGCGCCAGATCGGCCGTCAACTCATCGCGGTTTTCCCGCATGAACGGAATGAGCGAAGGAGAGCCGGATTCCTCTTCGCCCTCAAGAAAGATGGTGATGCGGCAGGGCAGGGTTCCGTTCACCGCCTTCCAGGCGCGGCAGGCCTCGATGAAGGTCATCAGCTGGCCCTTGTCGTCCGACGCGCCGCGGCCGCGGATGACCTTGCCCTTCGGCGTCTCTTCAAGGCCGGGATCAAAGGGGGGGCGGTGCCATTGCGACAGCGGGTCCACCGGCTGCACATCGTAGTGGCCGTAGAACAGGATGTGCCGCTCTCCGGTCCCGCCATGGGCCACCACCATCGGATGACCGGGCGTTGCGGCGGCCCGCGCCTCGAATCCCAGGTCCTGCAGATCGGCCACCAGCCAGTCGGCGGCGCGGGCGCAATCGGCCTTGAACGCCGGATCGGTCGAGATCGACGGAAGGCGCAAAAGCTGCATCAGCCGGTCCAGCGCCTGCGGCAGGGTGGCGTCGATGCGGTCAAGGGTGGCGTCGATGGACATTCTGCTCTCCGGATTGTCAGACCGGCGGCAGGGTAGCAGGCCGCTTGGGGCTGTCCAGAGGCGGCGGATTGCGCTAGGGGAAATGCACTTGCGATGAGGTGTGACATGAAGGTTTTGGTGTTGGCAGCGGCTCTTGCGACGGTATCTGGCGCGGCCTGGGCCGAGGATGTGGCGGTGGAAGAGGCCACTCTGGGCAAATCCGCGGTCAAGCTGCATGTGCAGCCCTTCCTTACCCCTGAAGAGCTGACGACGCTGCGGCTGGTCCTGTCGAACGAACAGGCACTGCAGGTTTTCATCGGCGCGGGCGAGGGGGCCGGCAAGGGCTTTGCCGCCATGGCGGTAAACCCCGACGAGGGCTTTATCCGCGATGGCAAGCCGGTGAAATCGGCGGTGGCCTTGGCCGGGCTGAAGACGGCGGAAGAGGCGGCCAAGGCAGCGATCGACGGCTGCCAGGTGGCGGCCAGGAAAAAGGCGGCCTGTGTTCTGGTGCTGGAAGTCGCCACCAGGTGACGGGTTGAAATACCTGTATCCGGGGGGCGACAAATCGCCCCCTTGCCCGAAGGCTGCAAATTGACGCATGTCAAGGCCGCAGAGACCCCGCTGCGCTAGGCAGTAAGCCCAAGCGAAAGCCAGGAGACGACGATGGATTATGATGCCCAGCTGACCCAAGCCCTGCAGAAGCTGCATGACGAGGGCCGCTATCGCACCTTCATCGACATCGAACGCCAGAAAGGCCACTTCCCCCATGCGGTCTGGACCCGTCCCGACGGCACGCGCAAGGACATCACCGTCTGGTGCGGCAACGACTATCTTGGCATGGGGCAGCATCCGGCGGTGCTGGCCGCGATGCATGAGGCGCTGGATGCCACCGGCGCCGGTTCGGGCGGGACGCGCAACATCTCGGGCACCACGGTCTATCACAAGCGGCTTGAGGCCGAGCTGGCCGATCTGCACGGCAAAGAGGCCGCGCTGGTGTTCTCGTCGGCCTATATCGCCAATGATGCGACGCTGTCGACGCTGCGGACCATCTTCCCCGGGCTGATCATCTATTCCGACGCGCTGAACCACGCCTCGATGATCGAAGGCGTGCGGCGCGGCGGCGGCGAGAAGCGGATTATCCGCCACAACGATCTGGCCCATCTGCGCAGCCTGCTGGCCGCCGATGACCCGGCCGCGCCGAAGCTGATTGCCTTCGAATCGATCTATTCGATGGATGGCGACGTGGCTCCGATCGCGGCGATCTGCGATCTGGCCGAGGAATTCGGCGCCCTGACCTACATCGACGAGGTGCATGCCGTGGGCATGTATGGGCCGCGTGGGGCAGGGGTCGCGGAGCGCGATGGCCAGATGCAGCGCATCGACATCATCAACGCAACTTTGGCGAAAGCCTACGGCGTTTTCGGCGGCTATATTGCTGCAACTGCGAAGATGGTCGACGCCGTGCGCAGCTACGCGCCCGGGTTTATCTTCACCACCTCGCTGCCGCCTGCGGTGGCGGCTGGTGCCGCGGCCTCGGTCGCGGTTCTGAAGACTTCGGAAGGCGCCAGACTGCGCGAGGAACAACAGAAGAACGCGCGCATCCTGAAGATGCGGCTCAAGGCCATGGGCCTGCCGATCATCGATGAAGGCACACATATTGTGCCCGTCCATGTCGGCAACCCCATCCATTGCAAGATGCTGTCGGACCTGCTGCTTGACCAGTTCGGCATCTACGTCCAGCCGATCAACTTCCCCACCGTGCCGCGCGGCACCGAACGGCTGCGCTTCACGCCGAGCCCGGTCCACAACCCTGGCGAGATCGATACGCTCGTGAAGGCGATGGATTCTCTCTGGCAGCAGTGTGCGCTGAATCGTGCCGAGCTTTCTGCCTGATCCGGTATCTCGCATGTGCAAAGGCTCTTGCCCTGTGGTAGCGTTCCCGTGAATAGAGGCCCGTGAGTCGTAGGGGACGCGACTCGAGAACAGGGCGATCGGGGGGACAGGTCACGCATGATCGGCTGGAGGTCAAAACCTCAGGCAACGGAAGAAGAGAAGCCGAAAGGCTTCGATGATTTCGATTTGCGTCTGGGCGACCTGATGCGCGGCGAAAGGGCTACGCTGGGCAAGTCGCTTCTGGATGTTCAGCGCGAGCTGAAGATCAAGGCCACCTATATCGCTGCGATCGAAAATGCCGATGTGTCGGCGTTCGAGACCCCGGGTTTCGTCGCGGGTTATGTGCGCTCCTACGCGCGCTATCTGGGCATGGACCCGGATCAGGCCTTTGCCCGCTTCTGCCGCGAGGCGAATTTCGCCGTGGCGCATGGGCTGTCGGCCTCGGCCGCGCCGGCCCGGCTGGCGCAGGCCCGCGCGCGGGTTGAATTTGCCGATCCGCTGGCCAATCCGAACGCCACCTTCATTCCGCGCGGCGAAAGCATCTTCAGCCGGGTCGAGCCGGGTGCCCTTGGCTCGGTTGCGGTGCTTTTGGTGCTGATCGGCGCCATCGGCTACGGTGGCTGGTCGGTTCTGCGCGAAGTGCAGCGCGTGCAATTGGCCCCGGTGGACGAGGCGCCTTCCGTCGTCGCGCAGATCGACCCGCTGAACGGCGCACAGACCCCGGCGCAAGCGGTGGTGACCGCGCCCGCGCAGGCGGTCGAGACTGCCGAAGGCGAAGCCTCGCCCGATCTGATGGACCGGCTGTACCGTCCGCAGGCGCTGGATGTGCCGGTTCTGGTCTCGCGCGACGGCCCGATTGCGGCCATCGACCCGCGGGCTGGCGGCCCGGTGGCCGGTGTGGCAGGGGCAGAGGCCCCGATCGATCCCGCCGCGACCGGCGAGACGGTTCAGGTTCTGGCCGATGCGCGTCCAGGGGTCGAGATTCTGGCCGTGCGCCCGGCCTGGGTGCGGGTCAGCGCCGCCGACGGCACGGTTCTTTTCGAGAAGAACCTTGATGCCGGCGAGCGGTATGCCGTGCCGACGCTGGAAGATGCCGCGACGCTGCGCACCGGAAACTCCGGCTCGGTCTATTTCGTGGTCAATGGCCAGACCTACGGCCCGGCCGCGCCCGGCGCGAATGTCGCAAAGAACATCGCCCTGTCGGCCGAGGCGTTGACCGGCAAATTCGTCCTTGCCGATCCCGCCGCCGATGAGGCGCTGGCCAAGGTGATGACCGCCGATGCCTCGGCTGCCGTTCCCGTGGCGGTGGACTGAAGAACCTTATCGTGAGCAGGTAAATCCCGCCGGGCAGTTGCCGCTGCCCGGCCTTTTCCCTATCTTGCGCGCAAAGCAGGCCGTCGCCTGACCCGAGGCCCTGAATGTCACTGAATCCGATCCGTCCCTGGCGCAATGTCGACCGGCGCAAGAGCCGTCAGATCATGGTCGGCAAGGTTCCCGTGGGGGGCGATGCACCAATCTCGGTGCAGACCATGACCAACACCGATTCATCCGATGTGCGCGCGACGCTGGATCAGGTGATCCGCGCGGCCGAAGTCGGGGCGGATATCGTGCGGGTCTCGACCCCCGATGAATCCTCGACCGCCGCGCTGCGCGAGATCTGCCGCGAAAGCCCGGTGCCGATCGTGGCCGACATCCATTTCCACTACAAGCGCGCCATCGAGGCGGCCGAGGCGGGTGCGGCCTGTCTGCGCATCAACCCGGGCAATATCGGCGATGCCAAACGGGTGGCCGAAGTGGTGCGGGCGGCGAAGGACCATGGCTGTTCGATCCGCATCGGGGTGAATGCGGGATCGCTGGAGCGGCACCTTCTGGAGAAATACGGCGAGCCTTGCCCGGATGCGATGGTGGACTCCGGGATGGATCACATCAAGATCCTGCAAGACCATGATTTCCATGAGTTCAAGATCTCGGTGAAGGCCTCGGACGTCTTTCTTGCCGCTGCCGCCTATCAGCAACTGGCCGCCGCCACCGATGCGCCGATCCATCTTGGCATCACCGAGGCCGGCGGGCTGATGTCGGGCACGGTGAAATCCGCCATCGGGCTTGGCTCGCTCTTGTGGTTCGGCATCGGCGATACCATCCGGGTTTCGCTTTCGGCCGATCCGGTCGAAGAGGTCAAGGTCGGCTACGAGATCCTGAAGTCTCTCGGGCTGCGCACGCGCGGCGTGCAGATCATCTCCTGCCCGTCCTGCGCGCGGCAGGGGTTTGACGTGATCAGGACGGTCGAGGCGCTGGAAAAGCGGCTGGAACACATCCGCACGCCGATGAGCCTGTCGATCATCGGCTGCGTGGTGAACGGCCCGGGCGAGGCGCTGATGACCGACATCGGCTTTACCGGCGGCGGGGCGGGCAAGGGCATGGTCTATATGGCCGGCAAGCAGGACCACACCATGTCCAATGACAGGATGATCGACCATATCGTCGAGCTGGTGGAAAAGCGCGCCGAAGAGATCGCCGCGCAAGAGGCGAAGGCCGCGGAGTAGCGGGCAATTTCATGGAAAGAAAATTGCGGGGGCCTTCAAGGGGTCCTGGCCGGCGTCAGCCGTCCTTGCGCTGGCCCGCCACGATCTGCTGCATCCCGTCCAGCGGCACATAGCCGCGCACCATGGTGCGGTCGATCACGAAGGTCGGCGTGCCGTTGATCTCAAGCGTTGTCGCCAGATCGTGGTTGGCGAGGATCACCGCCTTCACCTCTTCCGACGCCATCTTTGCCGTCACGGCCGCCGGGTCATGGCCAAGCTCCGTCGCCAGCCGGGCCAGCGTTTCGGAATTGGCCTCGCCACGCAGGGTAACCAGCGCGTCATGCGCCTTCTTGTAGGCCTCGTCGCCGTACAGCATCCGAACCGAGATGGCGAATTGCGACGACAGCAGCGATTCCTCGCCCAGGATCGGGAATTCCTTCAGGACGAAACGGATGTTGCCGTCCGCCTTGACCAGTTCCTCGACCTCTTCATAGGCCTTGCGGCAATAGCCGCAGCGGTAGTCCATGAATTCGACAACGGTGATGTCGCCATCGGGATTGCCGCCGACCCAATCGGCGGCGCTGTTGTAGATGGCGTCCTTGTTCTCTTCCATCAGCTGCAGGTCGCGGTTCATCGCGGCCTCGTCCTCGCGGATCTGCAACTCGGTCATCGCCTCGACGATGACTTCGGGGTTCTCCATCAGATAGGCACGGACCTCTTCGCGGAAGGCCGCCCGCTCGGCCTCGGTCATGTCGCCAAGCCCCCCGGCAAGCGCGGTGGTGGCGGTCAGAGTGGCGACGAGGGCGAGGGTCAGGCGCATCGGGCTTCCTTGGAACTGACGAGACCCGGAAAAAGGCGGGCCAGGGGAACAGGGTTGACCCGAAGGGCGGGTCGGGGCAGGGATCGGCGGAACCTTAAGGGGCAGGCGATGACAAGTGCAAGTCGGGGATCACGCAGGGGCGATGTCGATGCCTTCATTGTGATGGATGTGATGGAGCGGGCGCGCGCGGCCGAGGCTGCGGGCCGCCGCATCATCCATATGGAGGTGGGTCAGCCCGGCACCCCCGCCCCGTCAGGCGCCGTCGCCGCGCTGAAAACGGCCCTGGATCAGCCGCTTGGCTATACGGTGGCGCTTGGCCTGCCCGCGTTGCGCGCCGGGATCGCCGCACTTTACCACCGCTGGTACGGCGTGGATCTGGACCCGGCCCGCGTGATCGTGACCACGGGATCGTCGGGCGCGTTCCTCCTTGCCTTCACCGCGCTGTTCGAGGCCGGAGACCGGGTCGCCCTGGGAGAGCCGGGCTACCCCAGCTATCGCCAGATTCTGCGGGCCCTGTCTCTGACGCCGGTCGGTGTGCCGGCGCGGCTGGAGAATCGCCTGCAGCCTGTGGTCGGCGATCTGGAGGGGCTGGACGTGCAGGGGCTGATCGTCGCCAGCCCGGGCAATCCGACCGGCACCATGCTGGACCGCATGGCGCTGTCGCGGCTGGCGCGATGGGCGGAAGACCGCGACATCGCCTTCGTTTCGGACGAGATCTATCACGGGCTTCACTACGGCGACCGCGCCGTTTCGGCGCTGGAGATCACCGACCGGGCCTGGGTGATCAACTCTTTCTCGAAATACTTCAGCATGACCGGCTGGCGCATCGGCTGGATGGTGGTGCCCGAGGATCAGGTCCGCCGGGTCGAACGGCTGGCGCAGAACATGTTCATCTGCCCGCCGCATGCCAGCCAGATCGCCGCATTGGCCGCGCTGGACTGCGAGCCGGAGCTGGAAGCCAATCGCAAGGTCTATGCCGAGAACCGCCGTCTGATGCTGGAGGGGCTGCCGAAAGCCGGTTTCGCGCGGATCGCGCCGCCGGACGGGGCCTTCTACATCTATGCCGACGTCTCGGACCTGACCGATGACTCCTTGCGCCTCGCCGGGGAAATCCTGGACGGGGCGGGCGTGGCGGTCACGCCGGGGATCGACTTCGATCCCGTCCGCGGGCGGCACTGGATGCGGTTCTCCTACGCGCGCTCGACCGCGGATATTGCCGAGGGGCTGGATCGGCTGGCCGGCTTCATGGCCGGCCGGGTGGCGGGAAGGTGAATTTACATCCCCGCCCCCGCAGGGAATAATGTGGCAAAACAAGGGCGGGTAATGCGGGCGGTTCTGGCGGCAGCGGTGATGATCTGGACGCTGGCCTTCGGGGCGGTGGCGCAGGATCTGTCGGCGCTGGCGCGGCTGGATGCGACCGCAAGCCGCGTCACCGGCAACGCGGAGGCCCTGAACATCGAGCTGGCGATCAGCCAGGCCGTGCCGTGGCGGGTGCGGATGCTGGATGGCCCGCCGCGGATGATTCTGGACGTGCGCGAGGTGGACTGGACCGGACTCGACGGTCTCAGCCTGCCTACCCCGGTGCGCGAGATGCGGGCAGGGGTGTTCCGCCCCGGCTGGTCGCGGCTGGTGGTGGAACTGGACGGTCCCTGGGCCGTCACGCAGTCCGAGATGAAGACGGGCGATGCCGGCGCGCTGATCCGGCTGTCGCTGGCGCCCGCCACGCCCGAGGCGTTCGCGATCGAAGCCTCGCGCCCGGAACCCGCGGAATGGGCGCCGCCCAGGGCCGCCGACATTCCTGCACCCCCGGTGCAGGGGACGGGGCCGGTCGTGGTGGTGCTGGACCCCGGCCATGGCGGCATCGACCCGGGCGCCGAGCGCGAGGGCCAGACCGAAGCCAGTCTGATGCTGACCTTCGCGCGTGATCTGAAAGAGGCGTTGCTGCGCGACGGCCGGTTCAAGGTGGTGATGACGCGCAACGAGGATGTCTTCGTGCCGCTGGAAACCCGAATCTCGGTGGCCCGGGCCGCAGGTGCGACGGTCTTTCTGTCGCTGCATGCCGATGCGCTGGCCGAAGGCGAGGCGCAGGGCGCCACGGTTTACACGCTCTCCGAAGACGCGACCGACGAGGCCGCGCAGGCGCTTGCCGAACGGCATGACCGCGACGATCTTCTGGCGGGCATCGACCTTTCGGCGCAGGATGATCTGGTGGTGACCGTGCTGATGGACATGGCCCGGACCGAGACCCAGCCAAGGGTGGACCGGCTGGCAGGCCATCTGGTCGGCTCCATCAAGGCGGCAGAATTGCGCATGCACCGCCACGCCCATCAGAAGGGCGGCTTTTCGGTGCTGAAATCGCCCGACATTCCCTCGGCCCTGGTCGAGGTCGGGTTCCTGTCCTCATCGCGCGACCTCAAGCGGCTTGAGGACCCGGAGTGGCGGGCGAAGATGGCGGCGGCGCTGGTGGCGGGGCTTGCCGCCTGGGCCGACGAGGATCAGGCGATCCGGGCGATGAAGGGCGGCTAGCCGCCTGCCGTTTGTCCGGGCCGTCGTCAAGCTTTTGACGCGGTGGCACGTCTCATGTAGGGAAGCGCCAAATCTGCGGGGGTGCGCGTGATACGATTCATCGGCTCTTTCTTCGGGGCCATCTTCACGATGCTCACTCTGGGTGCCTTTTTCGGCGCCCTGACCGTTGGCGGCATCTTCTGGATGTATTCCAGCGACCTGCCCAGCCATGAAAGCCTTGCGCAATATACCCCGCCCACGATCAGCCGGATCTATTCGGGCGAGGGCAAGGTGCTGGACGAATTCGCGCGCGAACGGCGGCTGTTCGTGCCGGCCGCGGACATCCCCGACCTGGTGAAGGCGGCCTTCATCAGCGCCGAGGATCAGAACTTCTACACCCATGCCGGCTATGACGCCCGCGGCATGATCGCGGCCCTTGTCGAGGCGATCAAGAGCAAGGGCGAAGATGTGCGCGGTGCCTCGACCATCACGCAGCAGGTTGCCAAGAACATGCTTCTGGACGGCACCCGCAAGGGCGTGAAGGGGGTCGAGCGCAAGATCAAGGAGATCATCCTTGCGACGCGGCTTGAGGCGACGCTGTCCAAGGACCGCATCCTTGAAATCTACATGAACCAGATCGACCTTGGTTTCCGCAGCTTCGGCGTGGCGGCGGCGGCACAGACCTATTTCAACAAGACGCTGGACCAACTGTCCCCCGGCGAGGCCGCCTATCTGGCGGCGCTGCCGAAAAGCCCCGGCAAGGGGCTGCGTCCGGTGCAGGAATATGACCGCGCGGTCGAACGGCGCAACTATGTGCTGCATGAGATGTGGGACAACGGCTATATCGACAAGGCCACCTTCGACGCCGAGAAGGCGCTGCCGCTGAAGACGGTGATGGCCGGGGACTACCCCTCGTACCGCGAGGCGCTGCCCGACCGCACCTATTTCACCGAGGAAATCGCCCGCCAGCTGTCGAAGAACTTCGGCGAGGAAGAGTTCTACAACGGCGGCCTGACCATCCGCGCCACCATCGACCCCGAGTTGCAGCGCCAGGCCGAAAAGTCGCTGCGCGTGGCGCTTGAGAAATACGACCGCAGCCTTGGCCGCTGGCATGGCACCGGAGAGGCCATCGACCCGGCGCTTCTGGGCAGCGAGTCCGGCTGGCGCGAGGCGCTTGCGGCGGTGCAGGTGCCCCGCGACATCGAGGGCTGGTTCCCCGCCGTCGTGCTGGAAGTCGGCGACCGCGAGATGCGGATCGGCATCGAAGGGCTGCGCGAGACCGAGGCCGAGCCGCAGGTCGTGCCTCGGGCCGACATCGAATGGATGCGCGGCAATTTCGCCGACAACTTCAAGCCGGGCGACGTAGTGCATGTCCGCCGGATGATGAAGGATGCCGATGGCAGCTTCATCCGCTGGACGCTGCGGCAGGTGCCGGAAGTGCAGGGCGCCTTCATGGCGATGGACGTGAACACCGGCCGGGTGATCGCGATGCAGGGCGGGTTCAGCTATCAGGACTCGGTTTTCAACCGCGCCACCCTGGCCAAGCGTCAGCCCGGCTCCAGCTTCAAGCCCTTCGTCTATGCGGCGGCGCTGGATTCAGGCTTCACCCCCGCAACCATCGTGGTCGATGCGCCGATCGAGGTGAACACCCCGCAGGGGCTGTGGACGCCGAAGAACGCATCGAACAAGTATTACGGGCCGACGCCGCTGCGCACCGGGATCGAGCAGAGCCGGAACCTGATGACCATCCGCATCGCCGAAGAGATCGGCATGCAGACCGTGGCCGGTTATGCCGAACGGTTCGGGGTCTACGACCGGATGAACCCCTATCTTGCCAATGCGCTTGGGGCGCAGGAAACCACGCTGTATCAGATGGTTGCCGCCTACGCCATGTTCGCCAACGGTGGCGAGCGGCTGGAGCCGACGCTGGTCGACCGGGTGCAGGACCGCTATGGCCGCACGGTTTACCGCCATGACAAGCGGGTCTGCGCCGATTGCACCGATGCCACCCTGCCCAAAGGCGACGGGGTCGAGATCGACTCGAACCGCGAGAGGGTGATGGATGCGATCACCGCCTATCAGCTGACCTCGATGCTGGAAGGTGTCGTGCAGCGCGGCACTGCGCGCGGCATCAACCTGCCGGTGCCGGTGGCGGGCAAGACCGGGACGACGAACGACGCCAAGGACGTCTGGTTCATCGGCTATACCAGCACCATCGTGGCGGGCTGCTACATCGGCTATGACAATCCGAAATCGCTGGGCAACGTCTCGGGCGGCGGCTTCTGCGGGCCGGTGTTTGAAAGCTTCATGAAGGAAGCGATCAAGAAATACGGCGGGTCGAAGTTCAAGGTGCCGCCGGGCGGCTATTTCGTGAAGATCGACCGTTTCACCGGCGCGCGCCTGCCCGATGACGCCAGCGGCGAGAACGTGGTGGCCGAGTATTTCCGCGAAGGCGAAGACCCGATCTTCGGTCTTGGCGCGCTGGTCGATGGCGGATTCGAGATGGGCCAGAACCTGCCGCTTTACGCCTATGGCGAGACCGAGACCGGCAGCACCGTCACCACGGCGACGGGCGAGACCAAGGTGATCCCGAAGAAGGCCGATTTCGGCACCGTCTCTTCGGGCGGGCTTTACTGAACACGCACCGGCCGGGCAGGTCCGCAACCCTTGCCGGGGCGCGGGACTGGCGCTATCAGGCCGGCTGAGACCTAGGGAAAGACGGCGATCATGCGGGCAGAGACGCAAGCTCATGTGGAGGCGATCCAGAAGTCGCTGGCGCTTCTGGCGCAGCGGATGGATTGGGAAACCGCGCCGCACCGGCTGGAAGAGTTCAACGCGCTGATCGAACAGCCCGACCTGTGGAACGAACCCGCCCGCGCGCAGAAGCTGATGCGCGAGCGGCAGGCGCTGATGGATTCCGTCAACGGCTACAAGCTGATCGACGGCCAGCTGGCCGACAACATCGGCCTGATCGAACTGGGCGAGGCCGAGGGCGAGGCCGACATCGTGGCCGAGGCGGAATCCGCCCTGAAGGCGCTGGTCGAGGTGGCGGCGCAGAAAGAGCTTGAGGCCCTGCTGAACGGCGAGGCCGACGCCAACGACACCTTCCTTGAGATCAACGCCGGCGCCGGCGGCACGGAATCGCAGGACTGGGCCGAGATGCTGGCCCGGATGTTCACCCGCTGGGCAGAACGCCGCGGCTTCAACGTCGAAATGCTCTCGGAAGAAGCCGGGCAGGAGGCGGGGATCAAGTCGGTGGCCTACAAGATTTCCGGCCACAACGCCTATGGCTGGCTGAAGACCGAGTCGGGCGTGCACCGTCTGGTGCGCATCAGCCCCTTCGGGTCCGGCGACAAGCGGCAGACCTCTTTCGCGAGCGTGTGGGTCTATCCGGTGGTGGACGACAATATCGAGATCGAAATCCAGGACAAGGACATCCGCATCGACACCTATCGGTCATCCGGTGCGGGCGGCCAGCACGTCAACAAGACCGACTCCGCGGTTCGGATCACGCACTTCCCCTCGGGGATCGTGGTCACATCCTCGATGAAATCCCAGCACCAGAACCGGGAAATCGCGATGAACGCGCTGAAGGCGCGGCTCTATCAGATGGAGCTGGACAAGCGCAGCGCCGCGATCAACGAGGCGCATGATGCCAAGGGCGATGCCGGTTGGGGCAACCAGATCCGCTCTTATGTGCTGCAGCCCTACCAAATGGTGAAGGATCTGCGCACCAATCACGAGACCAGCGACACCCAGGGCGTGCTGGACGGCGATCTGGACGGGTTCATGGCCGCAACGCTGGCGCTGGACATGTCGGGCAAGAGCCGCGCCGACGCGTAGGCGGCGCGATCCCTGGACGAAGGGTCCGGTCGCGCGCCGCAGCAAAAAACCGCTGTGAAAATACATGTTTGGCAAACAGCCATCTGCGGCATAGCCTTGTCCCCGATGCAGGGGAGAGGCTGATGCAGCAGGACACCGCGGGCAGCCGCCCGATGCCCGAGATTTTGCAGCTGGACCTGACGGACCTGCGCGCGGCCCTTGCGGCAGGGGCACGGGATTTCCTGCGGGCGCCGCTTTTTGGCCTGTTCTTTGCCGGGGTCTATGTGGCGGGCGGCTGGCTGATCGTCTGGGCCTCGCTGACCGAAGGGCAGATCTGGTGGACGATCTTCGCGGGTGCCGGATTCCCCATCCTCGGCCCCTTCATCGCCTGCGGCTTCTACGAGGTCTCGCGCCGGCTTGAAACAGGCGAGGCGCTGGACTGGCGCGGCGTCCTTGGCGCGATCTTCCGCCAGAAGGACCGGCAGATCCCGACCATGGCGGCAATCATCGTGGTGTTCTTCCTGTTCTGGAACTTCCTTGCCCACATGATCTTTGCGCTGTTCCTTGGCACCGCCACACTTACCAACATCACCTCCAGCCTGCAGGTGTTCCTGACCGGAGAAGGGCTGGCGATGCTGGCCTTTGGCACTGTGATCGGCGCCATCTTCGCGGGGCTGCTTTTCGCGCTGACCGTGGTCAGCCTGCCGATGCTGATGGACCGCGACGTGGATTTCATCACGGCGATGATTGCCAGCTGGTCGCTTGTCGCCGCCAATCCCGGTGTCATGACGCTTTGGGCCGCGGCCATCGCGCTCTCGCTTTTCCTTGGCATGGCGACGGGGTTTCTTGGCCTTTTCATCGCGCTGCCGCTCTTTGGTCACGCCAGCTGGCACCTTTACCGCCGCGCGCTGGAGTAGGGCCGCAGACCCCCTTCGCTTTCGGTCAAAAGCAAAAGGCGCGCCAGAGGGCGCGCCTTTCTTTCCGGCATGGGAAAAACGGGATCAGACTTCGGCGGGCTTTTCGGCCGGCGCTTCGGTCGCCGCGCGCATCGGCGGCAGGGTGGCGGCAGTCACGCGGCCCGAGGCCAGCGGGTCTTCCTGACGCTGCACCGAACCTTCGAAATGCGCACCGGATTCGATGGCGATGGTCTTGTGGATGATGTCGCCTTCCACCCGCGCGGTGGCGGTCAGCCGGACCTTCAGCCCGCGCACGCGACCGATCACACGGCCGTTGACCACGATGTCATCAGCGACGATCTCGCCGCGGATGGTGGCGCTTTCGCCGACCGTCAGCAGATGGGCACGGATGTCGCCTTCGACGGTGCCTTCGACCTGGATGTCGCCCGTGGTGCGCAGGTTGCCGACGACCGTCAGGTCCGACGACAGGACCGAGGTCACGGCCTTGCCCTTGGGCGCCGCAGGGGAGAAGTCCATCGAGGGTTTCGTCACGGGTGCCTCCGGGGCCTTGGGTTTGTCGCCATCGGCCTTGGGGGAACCGGGCTCGTTGATGCGGCTCTTAGAAAACATCGCTGGCTGCCTTTATGAACTTCACCGGATTGACGGCGCTGCCGCCGATCCGGACTTCGTAGTGGAGATGTGTGCCGGTAGACCGGCCTGAATTGCCCATATCACCGATCTGATCCCCGCGCGAGACCCTTTGGCCGACCTCGACCCGGATCTGGGACATATGCGCGTAGCGGGTTTCGATGCCGAAGGCGTGCTGGATCTTGACCAGACGACCATAGCCGTTTTCCCATCCGGCATGGATCACGACCCCGTCAGCGGTGGCATAGATCGGCGTGCCGTAATCGCCGGCCAGATCCTGGCCTTCGTGCTGGCGGTAGCCGCGCCCCAGGGGATCGCTGCGCCCGCCAAATCCGCTGGTCCAGCGCACCGAGGACTTGACCGGCATGCCCAGCGGCACCCGAACCGCCGCCATGCGGTAGAGATTCATCTCCTCAAGCTCCTTGAGGATGGCATTGGCGCGCAGCTCATCCCCGGCAAGGGCCTTGCCGCCCGAGGTGGAGACGGTGATCGGCGACAACGGGCCACCCTGGCCGGAATAGCCCTTGCGGACCGAGGAAATCAGATCGTCGGGGTTCAGCCCGGCAGAGCGGAACATCTTGTCCAAAGGCTCCATCGAGACGGTGACGGCCTCTTCCAGCTTGGTGAAGATGGCGTCGTTGCGTGCCTCGATCTCGGCCTTTTCCAGTGCCA
Source organism: uncultured Paracoccaceae bacterium (assembly GCA_934500835.1). Lineage (GTDB taxonomy): Bacteria > Pseudomonadota > Alphaproteobacteria > Rhodobacterales > Rhodobacteraceae > Pseudogemmobacter. The sequence continues at coordinate 437,410 of CAKSTR010000002.1, forward strand.
GCGCGGCAAGTTCCTCACGGACTTCGGCGGTGTCTGCGGCGTCCTGATCGCGGGCGCGCGCCGATTGGCCCAGGGCCGTGGTCAGATAGTCCAGCGTGGCGGCGGTGTCGCGGATGCGTCCCATCTCGGTCGCGCCTTCGCCGGTCTGGTTCAGCGCGAGCGTCATGCGCTCGGCCTCGGCGCGGGCGGTGTCGCGTTCCTCGATGGTGCGGCGCAGGGTGTTCTGGATCACCTCGATCCCGGTCTCCAGCTCGCGCCGGCTGTCCTCGGAGGCAAGAAGTTTTTCCTGCATCTCGGAGACTTGCGCCAACGCGATGTTGAACCGCTCCTGCGCGCGGACCGCCTCTTCGGCGCGGGAGTCGCGGTCGGTCGAGATGAAGGCAAGCCGTTCCTCGAACATCACGCGCTGGCGTTGGGTCTGTTCGCGGGCGGACCCGGCGCCGATGGTCTCCATCATGATGATGGCGGTGGCGACGATGGTCCAGGCAAGTCCCAGAGCGCCGACGACAAGCGCGATCGCCTGCGTGGCGGGGCGCAGACGGACAAACCGTGTGCCGTCGTCTGATTTCAGGAACAGGCGCTGTTCGGGGAAATACCGCTCAAGCTGGGTATTGATCCGGATGGCGAAGCGGGTCAGCACTGGCAGGGCGGTCCGTGTTCTGTTGAGCGATGTGCGTCGGTCAGGCGGGGCACGCGCAGCACCCCCAAGACTGCCCGAGAACGGCCCGCGGCAGGCTGGAGACTGATTAGCGGGCGGGGCAGGGCGCCGCAACGATTTTGACCGGAATGTCGCAAATCCGGGGGGAGGCCGCTGATGATCGGCAGAATCCCGCCGATCAGGCAAAGGGTCAGGCCACTTGGCCGTCCTCTTCGGCGTTGTCGCTTTCGGTCAGCGGCCAGTAGAAATCGGGCGGCAATCCGGCCTCGGCCCGCTTTTCATCGTTGAAGGGCGGTTTCAGCGATCCGTGGAAGTAGCGGCGCACAAGGGCGTGGAACACCTCCTTGGGGTCCTCGCCATCCCGGCCGCACAGCCAGTTGAACCATTTGGAGCCATAGGCGACATGGCCGACTTCCTCGGCATAGATCACCTCGAGGGCGGCGACGGCCTGCGCCTCACCGGCGTTGCGGAAGATCCCGATCATGCCGGGGGTGACGTCCAGCCCGCGCGCCTCCAGCACCATGGGCACCACGGCCAGGCGGCCTTTCAGATCGCCGGCGGTGTCCTCGGCGGCGCGCCACATGCCGGCATGGGCGGGCAGGGCGCCGTAATGGCTGCCCATCGCCTCAAGCTGGTCGCAGATCAGGTTGAAATGCTTGGCTTCCTCATCGGCCGCCTTCACCCAGTCGTCATAGAAGCCAGCCGGCATCGGCTGATCGGTGAAGCGCGCGATGATGTCCCAGTGCAGATCGACGGCATTCAGTTCGATATGCGCCACGGCATGCAGAAGGGCGATGCGGCCCTGCGGGCTGCCGGGCCGGCGGCGCGGGACGTCACGCGGGTCCAGAAGTGCTGGCTGTGCGGGCCGGGCCGGGCGCAAGGGCGGTGCCGCATGTCCCACGGGGATCGGGTTGCCCGCCGCCCGCGCCGCAAACCATTCGGCGGCGTATCGGCGGCCAAGCGCGGTCTTGTCGCGGCCATCGGCGGTGGTCAGCACCGCCACGGCCATTTCGGCAAGGCTTGTCATCGGACCCCCCGCAAATCCTGAGGAGTGGATTTGCAAACTCCCTGAAAGGACTGTGTCCGCCCCATGGTCACAGCGCCCGCGCGGCGGCCAGGACCTCATCGACATGGCCCTTGACCTTGACCCCGTCCCAGACCCGCGCCACCCGTCCCGCGCCGTCGATCAGGACCGTGGTGCGGTGGATGCCGTCATAGGTCCGCCCGTAAAGCCGCTTCTCGCCCCAGATGCCGTAATCCTCGCAGGTGGTGCCGGCCTCGTCAGACGCCAGGATCACCTGCAGCCCGTGTTTGGCGCAGAAGCGGTCATGCGACTTCACCGAATCCTTCGAGATGCCGATCACCGTCACCCCGGCCTTGGCGAAGTCCGGTGCCGCGGCCGAGAAATCCTGCGCTTCAAGCGTGCAGGTCGGCGTGTTGTCCTTGGGATAGAAGAACAGCACCGCCTTGCCGGGCCGGATCTGCGACAAGGTCACAAACGTGCCACCATCGCGCGGCAGGGTGAAGTCGGGCGCGATCGATCCTTCTTCAATCAGCTGTCGGGTCATGGGCATCTCCTTGCCAAGCTGGAACGGCGGGCTTGGTGTTCTTGTTGCCTTCCGGCAGAGTTGAAGGCAAGGGGCAGGGGGCCTGCGGCAAGACGGGCACCAGAAAGACCAGAGGCGCATGGCCAATTTGGCTGAGGGCACGACTGAGCGGACGGGCGCGGAAGCCCCGGCGGATGACACTTCGCCGGCAGCAGAAGCCATGGCCGCCGCCGCGCCGGTCATTGGGCCGCATGCCGCGCCGCAAGCCGAACCCCCTGGGAAAGCGCCCCGCAGCCGACGCCTGCGCCACAGGCACCGCCCCCGCATCGGGTTGCGTCTGGTGCTGGCGCTGCTGGTGCTGGCGCTGGCCACCGGCATTTGCGGCATGGCATTGACCGGGCGCACCATCGGACTGCCGGTCTGGGCCGTGGCCGAGGTCGAGGACCGCCTGAACACCGCCCTGAAGGACAACAGCCATCTGCCCGCCGGCGCAGCCATCGCCCTTGGCGAGATCGAGGTGGCGCTGGACCATGATTTCACGCCGCGCTTCCGGCTGATGGACCTGCGCCTGATCGAGCCGGGCGGCAGGTCGATCCTTGCGCTGCCCGAACTGGCGGTGGCGCTGGATGCGGGGCAACTGCTGCGGGGGCGGCTGCGGCCTTCCTCCGTCCGCCTTCTGGGCGCGCAGCTTGAGGCGGTGCGCGACGCCGAGGGCCGGATCGGTCTGTCGATCGGCGGCATCACGGGGATGCAGGGACCGCAGACCCCGGCCGAGGTGCTGGATGCGCTGGACCGGATGTTCTCGACGCCCGCACTGGCGGATCTGTCGCTGATCGAGGCCGAGGCGCTGACGCTGACGCTGGACGACGCCCGCGCGGGGCGCGAATGGCAGATCGGCGATGGCCGGCTGATCCTTGAGAACCGGCCCGAAGGGCTGGCGGCGGAGTTGAGCGTCACGCTCTTGGACGGTGCCAACCCCGCCCAGGCGCGCATGACGGTCGAGACCGACAAGGGCAGTTCGGCGGCCCGCATTCTGGCCAATCTGGACGGAATGGCAGCGGCCGATCTGGCCGCACAGGCCCCGCCCCTGGCGATCCTTGGGCTGCTGGACGCGCCGATCTCGGGGCGGATGATCGGCGAACTGGGGCCGGATGGAAAGCTCAAGGGCTTTGAAGGCGCGCTTTCGCTTGGCGCAGGCGCCGTGCGGCCCGCGCCCGAGGCGGCCCCGGTGTCCTTTGACCGCGCCGAGATGGCGCTGCGCTATGACCCCGCGCGCCAGCGCATCACCCTTGGCAGCCTGCGGGTCGAAAGCCCCTCGCTGCGCCTGCGTGCCCGTGGCTCGGCCGAATTGCAGGACGGCAGCGGCGGTCTGGCCCGGCCGGGTCAGATGCCCGAGGCGGTGGTGGGGCAGCTTGCCTTCTCGGAGGTGATGGTCGATCCCGAAGGGCTGTTCGTGGAGCCGGTCCGCTTCGACACCGGCGCGCTGGCGATGCGGGTGACGCTGTCGCCCTTCCGGGCCGAGATCGGCCAGCTTTCGCTGGGCGAGGGGCAGGAGCAACTGCGCCTGACCGGCGATGTGACCGCCGGCCCCGGCGGCTGGAGCGGCAAGGTCGATGTCGGGCTGGACCGGATGGACGCCGACCGGCTGCTGAAACTCTGGCCGGTCTCGGTGGTGTCCAAAACCCGCAACTGGCTGGCCAAGAACGTGGGGCAGGCCGAGTTCCGCGATTTCGACGCCAGCCTGCGGCTTGAACCGGGACAAGAGCCGCGCTTTGCGCTGGACTATGATTTCGCCGGCGCCGAGGTGCGTTTCATCCGCACCCTGCCGCCGGTGACCGACGGGACGGGACGCGCCTCGATCTTCGGCAATGCCTATACGATCGTGCTGGAAAGCGGCCATGTCACCGCCCCCGGCGGCGGCGCCATCGACGCGGCGGGGTCGGTCATGGTGGTGCCCGACATCACCCATATCCCGGCCGATGCCAAGGTGACGCTGGTCACGCGATCGGCGCTGACCGACGCGCTTTCGCTGCTGGATCAGGAGCCGTTCCGCTTTCTGACCAAGGCCGGACGGCCGGTCGATCTGGGCAGCGGCGAGGCCGAGATCACCTCGCATCTGAGCTTCCCGCTGAAAGAGAAGATCGGTGTCGATGACGTCGGCTACTCGGTGGCGGGGCAGGTGCGCGACTTCCGCTCTTCGGTTCTGGTGCCGGGCAAGGTGCTGGCGCTGCCGCTGATGTCGGTCAAGGTGACCAAGGCGGGGATGGACCTTGGCGGCAAGGGCACGCTGGACCAGTTGCCCTTTGACGCCGCCTTCCATCAGCCCTTCGGAGCCGAGGCGGGGGGGCGGGCGACCGCCAAGGCGACCGTCTGGCTGACCGATGCCCGGCTGCGCGATTTCGGCATCGCGCTGCCGAAGGGCTGGCTCTCGGGCGAGACGCAGGCCAGCGTTGACATGGTGATCCCGAAAGGCGCGCCGCTGACGCTTGAGATGACCTCATCGCTGGTCGGGGCGGGGCTGGCTGTGCCGCCGCTTGGCTGGTCGAAATCCGCCAAGGCCAAGGCCAGCCTGAAGCTGTCGGCCCGGCTTGGCGCGCAGCCCGAAGTGACCGCGCTGCGGCTGGATGCGCCGGGCCTTCTGGCCGAGGGCAAACTGACCACGACGGCGGGCGGCGGGCTGGAGCGCGCCAGTTTCAGCCGGCTTGAGGCGGGAAACTGGCTTGCGGCCTCGGTCGATCTGGTCGGGCGGGGCAAGAACCGTGCCCCCGCAATCGAGATTTCGGGCGGCACGCTGACCCTGCCCCTGATGCCCAAATCCACCGGCGACGGCGATGGCGGCGGGGCCGAGATGCAAGTGGCGCTGAACAGGCTGGTGGTGTCCTCGGGCGTGGCGCTGACCGACTTCCGCGGCGCCTTTAAGGCGCTGAACGGCGGGCTGGATGGCCGGTTCAGCGCCGGGGTCAACGGTCGCGGCGGGATCGAGGGCGCGGTGGTTCCCGACCGCGGGCGGACGGCGGTGCGGATCACCTCGGGCAATGCCGGCACGGTGATGGCGGCAGCGGGCGTCTTCAAGAACGGCCGCGGCGGCACGCTGGATCTGACGCTGTCGCCGCGCGGGCCCGAGGGACAATATGTCGGCAATGCCAGCTTCACCCGGCTGTCGGTGCAGGAGGCGCCGTCATTGGCCGCCCTTTTGTCGGCGATCTCGGTCGTCGGGCTTCTGGAACAGATGAACGGGCAGGGGCTGATGTTCGACGAGGGCGACGTGGAATTCGTGCTGTCGCCGGCCGGGGTGCAGATCACCAAGGGGGCGGCGGTGGGCGCCTCGCTTGGCATTTCCTTCGAAGGCGCCTATTCCAGCGCATCCGGCAAACTGGACCTGCAAGGCGTGATCTCGCCCATCTATATCCTGAACGGCATCGGCCAGATCTTTGCGCCCAGAAAAGGCGAAGGGCTGTTCGGCTTCAGCTATCGGCTGTCCGGGCCGGCGTCCGATCCTTCGGTCAGCGTCAACCCGCTGTCCATCCTGACGCCGGGGATGTTCCGCGAAATTTTCCGCCGCCCGGCCCCGGTCGTGCGCAAGGCGCCGGGGGGATAGGGTGCAGCTTTCCGATTTCGACTTCGACCTGCCCGAAGCCCTGATCGCCACGCGGCCCGCGCGTCCGCGCACCGCCGCGCGGCTTTTGCTGGCGCGGGGCGATGAGCTGACAGACCTGCATGTCCGCGATCTGATCGACGTGTTCCAGCCCGGCGACCTTCTGGTGCTGAACAACACCCGGGTCATTCCGGCGCGGCTGTTCGGCAAGCGCGCGCGCGGCGATGCGGTGGCCAAGGTCGAGGTGACGCTGCTGGAGCCAGCGGCGGCGGGGGGCTGGCGCGCCCTGGCCAAGCCCTTGCGCAAGGTGAACGAGGGCGAGGTCATCACCTTCTCGGACCGTCTCTCCGCCACTGTGGCGGCAAAGGACGAGACCGACCTGCGGCTGCTGTTCAACCTTGAGGGCGAGGCCTTCGATGCCGCATTGGCCGAGGCCGGCGCCATGCCGCTGCCGCCCTATATCGCCGCCCGCCGCCCCGCGGATGCGCAGGACCATCAGGACTATCAGACCGTCTTTGCCCGGCATTCGGGCGCTGTGGCGGCCCCCACGGCAAGCCTGCATTTCGATGCCGATCTCTTGTCCGCGCTGGCGGCGAAGGGGGTGGGCTTCGCCGAAGTCACCCTGCATGTCGGCGCCGGCACCTTCCTTCCGGTGAAGGTCGAGGATGTGACAACCCACCGTATGCATGCCGAATGGGGCCAGGTCACCCCCGCCGCCGCCGAGGCGATCCGCGCCACCAGGCGGGCAGGGGGCCGGGTGATCCCCGTCGGCACCACCGCTCTGCGCCTGATCGAGACGGCCGCGCGCGGGACCGGCGAGGTCGCCCCCTGGGAAGGCCCGACCGACATCTTCATCTACCCCGGCTTCCGCTTTTGCGCGACCGATGCGCTGATGACCAACTTCCATCTGCCACGCTCGACCCTGCTGATGCTGGTGTCGGCGCTGATGGGCAAGGCGACCATCGATCGCGTCTACGACCATGCGGTGAAATCCGGCTATCGTTTCTTCAGCTACGGCGATGCGTCGCTGCTGATTCCCGGAGGGAAGGGTTGATCTGGTTCTTCATCAGAGCCGACATGTCCGGCCTGACCTGGCGGCCGTGGCGGCCGTGGCCGAGATCGCCCGCCGCGGCCCCGGATTTGCCGCGCCGGACTCGCTTCTGGCCGGTTGTGTCGTGACGATCGCATCTGGTTTCCTCATGCTCTGGATCGCCCGCGAGTTCGGGCTGAAGCTTTAAGGTTCGCCATGCTCAGAGTCCTGCGCCATTCCTGGCCGCTGCTTACCGGGGTCCTCCTTCTGATGGTGGGCAACGGGGTGCAGGGGTCGCTTCTTGGTATCCGCGGCACGCTTGAGGCGTTCAACACGCTGGAGCTGTCGGTCGTGATGTCGGCCTATTTCCTGGGTTTCCTGCTGGGATCGCGGCTGGCGCCGGGGATGATCCGCCGGGTGGGCCATGTGCGGGTTTTCGCGGCCCTTGCCTCGCTGATCTCGGCGGTGCTGGTGCTGTATCCGATGCTGGTGGAATGGCAGGTCTGGGCCATCATGCGGGTGATCATCGGCTTCGGCTTTGCCGGGATCTACATCACCACCGAAAGCTGGCTGAACAACACCGCCTCGAACGAGACCCGGGGGCAGGCGCTGTCGCTTTACATGATCGTGCAGATGATCGGGATCGTCGCCTCGCAGGCGCTGCTCGCGGCCGGGGACCCCTTCGGCTACGACATGTTCCTGATCCCCTCGGTGCTGGTCTCGCTGTCCTTTCTGCCGCTTCTGCTGGCCGACACGCCGGCGCCCACCTTCGATTCCACCGCAAGGCTGGGCTTCAGGGAGTTGTTCCGCATCTCGCCGCTTGGCTGCGTGGGTATGCTGCTGTCGGGCGGGATCTTCTCGGCCATGTTCGGCATGGTCGCGGTCTGGGGCACGCTGAGCCTGTTCTCGGTGAAACAGATCGCGCTGTTCACCTCGGCGCTGTATGTCGGCGGGTTGGTGCTGCAATATCCGGTGGGCTATCTGTCGGACCGGATCGACCGGCGGTCGATCATGCTGTGGTTGTCGGTTGCGGCTTCGGCCGTGCTGGCGGTGGCGACGATCTTCGCGCTGCCGTTCTGGGCCTATCTGATCGTGGCGGCCCTTCTGGGCGGCATCACCTATCCGATGTATTCGTTGCTGATCGCCTATACCAACGACTTCCTGTCGAAAGAGCAGATGGCGGCGGCCTCGGCCGGGCTGATCTTCCTCAACGGCTTCGGCGCGATCTTCGGCCCGCTGATCACCGGCTGGCTGATGGGCGTGGTGGGAACGCGCGGGTTCTTCCTATTCATGCTGGTGCTCTACCTTGCCATGGCCGCCTATACGCTGTGGCGGATGGGACGGCGGGCGGCGCCGGCGCATACCGGCAGCTTCCGCGGCGTGACGCCCACGGCTTCGACCGTGGCTGCGGTCGCCGTGCTTGAGGCCGCGCCCGAGCTTGGCCCGTCGCCGGAAACGCCCGAAGCCGCCGCCGCCGCGGCCGAGGCGCTGGTGATCCAGCCCGCACCCCCGCCCGCCGCCGACCCGCAGGACGAGGATCGCAAAGCCTGAGGTTGCGCCCGGCCCTTCGTCCTGTCAGGCTGCCCCGAAACGGAGGTGCGCATGTCAGACCCGGTCGCCGTGCTCGATTTCTGGCTGGACGAGATCGGCCCCGAGGGCTGGTATGCCGGCACGCCCGAGGTGGACGATTCCTGCGCCACCGGCTTTGGCGATCTGGTCGATGCCGCGCGCGAGGGCAATCTGGAGCATTGGATCGACGGCCCGGCGGGAACGCTGGCCTATCTGATCCTGACCGACCAGTTCCCGCGCAACGTCTACCGCGGCAAGGCGCTGTCCTTTGCCAGCGACATCCGTGCCCGCGCCGCCGCCCGCCGCGCCCTGGACGAGGGCTGGGATCTGAAAGTGCCGGAACCTGAACGGCAATTCTTCTACATGCCGCTGGAACACTCGGAAGACATGGCCGATCAGGATCTGGCCGTTCGGCTGATGGAGGAGCGCATGCCCTCTGACCCCGAGATGGCGCTGCACGCCCGCGCGCATCGCGAGATGATCCGCCGCTATGGCCGCTTTCCGCTGCGCAACGCGGCGCTTGGCCGGGAAAGCAGCGATGACGAGGCCGCATTCATTGCCGCAGGCGGTTATCGCGCCCTGGTCGAGTCCATGAAGGAGTAGCCATGCAATCAGCGCATAGCACCCCGGCGGCAGGTTCGTTGCTGGATTGAATGATATAGTTTAACGGTAAACCACTTTTTCCGAGGGAGGGAAGAATGGCCGACCAAGGCTTTGACGTTGTGGTGGTGGGCGCTGGCCCCGGGGGCTATGTGGCTGCGATCCGCGCCGCGCAACTGGGCCTGAAGGTGGCCATTGTCGAGCGCGAGAATCTGGGCGGGATCTGCCTGAACTGGGGCTGCATTCCAACGAAAGCCCTGCTGCGCAGCGCCGAAGTCTTCCACCTGATGCACCGCGCCAAGGAATTCGGCCTGAAGGCGGAAGGCATCGGCTATGACCTGCCCGCCGTTGTGGCCCGGTCGCGTGCGGTGGCCAAGCAGCTGTCGGGCGGCATCGGCCATCTGATGAAGAAGAACAAGATCACCGTCTTCATGGGCGTGGCGACCCTGCCCAAAGCGGGCACCGTCTCGATCAACACCGACAAGGGCACCGAGACGCTGACCGCGAAGAACATCATCCTTGCCACCGGCGCGCGCGCCCGCGAACTGCCGGGGCTGGAGGCGGATGGCGATCTGGTCTGGAGCTATCGTCACGCGCTGGTGGCGAACCGCATGCCGAAGAAGCTGCTGGTGATCGGATCTGGCGCCATCGGCATTGAATTCGCCTCGTTCTTCAATACCCTGGGCGCCGATACCACCGTGGTCGAGGTGATGGAGCGCATCCTGCCGGTGGAAGATGCCGAAATCGGCGCCTTCGCCAGGAAGCAATTCGTCAAGCAGGGCATGAAGATCCTTGAAAAGGCCGCCGTGAAGAAGCTGGACCGCAAGCCCGGCGTCGGCGTCACCGCCCATATCGAACAGGACGGCAAGGTCACGACGCAAGAGTTCGACACGGTGATCTCTGCCGTCGGCATCGTCGGCAATGTCGAAGACCTCGGGCTTGAAGCTCTTGGCGTCAAGATCGACCGCACCCATGTGGTGACCGATGAATTCTGCCGCACCGGCGTTGCGGGCCTGTTCGCCATCGGCGACATCGCCGGCGCGCCCTGGCTTGCCCACAAGGCCAGCCATGAGGGCGTCATGGTGGCCGAGCTGATCGCCGGCGGCCATCCGCACCCGATCAAGCCCGGCTCCATCGCCGGCTGCACCTATTGCCACCCGCAGGTCGCATCGGTCGGCATGACCGAAGCCAAGGCGAAAGAGGCAGGCTTCACGGTGAAGGTCGGCCGCTTCCCCTTCATCGGCAATGGCAAGGCCATCGCGATGGGCGAGGCCGAAGGGCTGGTGAAAACCGTCTTCGACGCCAAGACCGGGGAATTGCTGGGCGCCCATATGGTCGGCGCCGAAGTGACCGAGATGATCCAGGGCTATATCATCGGCCGCACGCTTGAGACCACCGAGGCCGAGCTGATGGAAACCGTCTTCCCGCACCCGACCATGTCCGAGATGATGCATGAGGCAGTGCTGGATGCATACGGACGCGCATTGCACATCTGATGGGGTCGCTGAACCGCATCGTCATGCAAAAGACCAGCCGGCACTGGCTGCGGGACCTGACGCCGGCCAGGCTGGATGCGGCGGAAATCTCGGGGGCCTGGGCGATGGGGCAGAAGGGTTGACGGGGCTGGCGTCTGCGCAAGGCCTCGGCTAGCAGTTCGCCATGCGCGCCTTGCCCCCCATGGTCCTGGTCTTTCTTCTGTGGTGCGCCGGTCTTGGCGCCGCCGCGCAATTCGGCAAGATCTCGGTCATCTTCGATGATCTTCGCGCCCTCTATGGCGGGCAGGGAGAGGCAGGTCTTGGCCTTGTCGTCTCGGTCGTTGGCATCGTCGGGCTGATCTTCGGCACCACCGCCGGGCTGATCGTTGCCCGCATCGGCCCCAAACGCGCCATCGTGGCGGCCATGGCGCTTGGGGCCGTGGTCTCGGCCATCGAGGCCAGCCTGCCGGGCTGGCCGCTGATGATTCTTGCCCGCGCGGCCGAAGGCGTGTCACATCTGACCATCGTCGTCGTCGGCCCCACCATGATCGCCGGCCTTGCACCCGAGGCGCGACGGTCCTTCGCCATGACCCTGTGGTCGTCCTTCTTCGGGGTGACCTACGCGATCCTGGCCCTGATCGCCGGCCCGGTGCTGGCCTGGGGCGGCATTCCCGGCCTGTTCCTTGGCCATGCCGCCTGGATGGCCGGGCTGGCGGTGATCCTGGCCCTGACCCTGCCCGCCGATCCGCCGCGCCGGACCACGCCCCTGGGCAATATCCTGGCCCAGCATGTGCAGATCTACGCCTCCCCCCGGCTGGCTGCCCCCGCCATGGGATTCTGCTTCTATACGTTCCTGTATGTTGCCTGCCTGACCCTGCTGCCACCGCAGACACCGCTGGCAGAGCGCGCATGGATGGCCACCGGCATGCCCTTGATTTCCATTGCCGTTTCCCTGACTCTGGGCGTGCGCCTCCTGCACCGGACAAGCGCGGTCCGCCTTGTGCAATGGGGCTATCTTGCCGCCATTCCGGGCTTCGTCATCCTCTGGTCCGGCTGGGGGCAGGGCGTGCCGATGCTGATCGGGGGCTTCTGGCTTTCCGCTGCCCTTGGCATCGTGCAAGGCGCCAGCTTTGCTTCGATCCCCGAATTGAACGCCTCGGCCGACGACCGCGTCCGCGCCGCCGGCGCCATCGCGCAACTGGGCAATCTGGGCACCACCACCGGCACGCCCATCCTTGCCGCACTCCTTGCCAATGCTGGCCCCGGTGCCATGGCGCTGATTGCGGTGGCCTTCTGCGCGTTTGGCGTGGCGGTCCATGGCTGGCAGGCCCGCCGCCGGGCCGCCTGACCGAAAACCGGCAGGCGTCTGCAAAATGTTCGCCTTGCGTTCTCAATATCCGGTTGGATACGGGGGCGAATTGCCCTATCTCTTGGGCGCATACGGTGGGGCATGTGATGGCTGAGCAGAAGTTCATCGAAGTGCGCGGTGCGCGCGAACACAATCTGAAGAACATCGATCTGGACATTCCGCGCGACCAGCTGGTGGTGATCACCGGCCTGTCCGGGTCGGGCAAGTCATCTCTGGCGTTCGACACCATCTATGCCGAGGGCCAGCGCCGCTATGTCGAATCGCTTTCGGCCTATGCGCGTCAGTTCCTTGACATGATGGGCAAGCCGGACGTCGATCATATCTCGGGCCTCAGCCCCGCGATTTCCATCGAGCAGAAGACCACCTCGAAGAACCCGCGCTCGACCGTCGGTACGGTGACCGAGATCTACGACTACCTGCGGCTGCTGTTCGCCCGCGTCGGCATCCCCTATTCCCCCGCGACCGGCCTTCCGATCACCGCGATGCAGGTGCAGGACATGGTCGACGCCGTGATGGCGATGCCCGAGGGCACCCGCGCCTATCTGCTGGCCCCGATCGTCCGGGACCGCAAAGGCGAATACAAGAAGGAGTTTCTTGAGCTCAGGAAGCAGGGCTTCCAGCGCGTCAAGGTCAACGGCACCTTCCATGAACTGGAGGAACCGCCCACGCTGGACAAGAAGTTCCGCCACAACATCGACGTCGTCGTCGACCGGATCGTGGTGCGCGGCGACATCCAGACCCGTCTCGCGGATTCCTTCCGCACCGCGCTGAACCTGGCCGACGGCATCGCGGTGATCGAGATGGCCGATGAAGCGGCGCAGCGCATCACCTATTCCGAGAAATTCGCCTGTCCGGTCTCGGGCTTCACCATCGCCGAGATCGAGCCGCGGCTGTTCTCCTTCAACGCGCCCTTCGGCGCCTGTCCTTCCTGCGACGGGTTGGGGGTGGAGCTGTTCTTCGACGAGCGTCTGATCGTGCCGGATCAGGGGCTGTCGATCCCGCAAGGCGCGCTGGCCCCCTGGGCCAAGTCGAAATCGCCCTACCTGACCCAGACCGTGGATGCGCTGGCCCGGCATTACGGCTTCGACAAGAAGGTCAAATGGCGCGACCTTTCGGATGATGTGAAGTCACTTTTCCTTTATGGATCAAAGGGTCAAGAGATAGACTTCGCCTATGACGAAGGCGGCCGCAGCTACAAGGTCCGCCGCGTCTTCGAAGGCATCATCCCCAATATGGAGCGCCGCTACCGCGAGACCGACTCGGCCTGGAGCCGCGAGGATATGGAGCGGTTCCAGGGCCACCGCGACTGCCATGTCTGCGGCGGCTTCCGCCTGAAGCCCGAGGCCCTGGCCGTCAGGATCGACGGGCTGCATATCGGGCAGGTGGTGCGCATGTCGATCCGCGAGGCGCATGCCTGGGTCGGCACCGTCCCCGCCGCGCTGACCGGCCAGCAGAACGAAATCGCCCGCGCCATCCTGAAGGAAATCCGAGAACGCCTTGGATTCCTTGTGAATGTCGGCCTCGACTACCTGACGATGAGCCGCAATGCAGGCACGCTTTCGGGCGGGGAAAGCCAGCGGATCCGGTTGGCCAGCCAGATCGGATCGGGCCTGACCGGCGTCCTCTATGTGCTGGACGAACCCAGCATCGGGCTGCATCAGCGCGACAACGACCGCCTCCTGACCACGCTGAAGAACCTGCGGGATCAGGGCAATACCGTGCTGGTGGTGGAACATGACGAGGATGCGATCCGCGAGGCGGATTATGTCTTCGACATCGGCCCCGGCGCAGGTGTGCATGGCGGCCAGATCATCGCGCGCGGGACGCCGGCCGATGTTGCGGCCGATCCGGCCAGCCTGACCGGGCAATATCTCTCCGGCACGAGAGAGATCAACGTGCCAAAGCACCGCCGCGATGGCAGCGGGAAAAAGCTTACCGTTGTAAAGGCTTCCGGCAACAACCTGAAGGATGTGACGGCCGAGTTTCCCTTGGGCAAATTCGTCTGCGTGACCGGGGTTTCCGGTGGCGGCAAGTCGACACTGACGATCGAGACGCTGTTCAAGACCGCCGCGATGCGGCTGAACGGCGCGCATGAGACACCCGCGCCCTGCGAGACGATCAAGGGGTTCGAGCATCTCGACAAGGTCATCGACATCGATCAGCGCCCCATCGGCCGCACTCCGCGTTCCAATCCGGCCACTTACACCGGGGCCTTCACCCATATCCGGGACTGGTTCGCCGGCCTGCCGGAAGCCAAGGCGCGCGGCTACGGGCCGGGGCGGTTCAGCTTCAACGTCAAGGGCGGTCGCTGCGAGGCTTGCCAGGGCGATGGCGTCATCAAGATCGAAATGCACTTCCTGCCGGATGTCTATGTGACCTGCGAAACCTGCAAGGGCCACCGCTATAACCGCGAGACGCTGGAGATCAGGTTCAAGAACAAAAGCATAGCTGACGTTCTTGATATGACATGCGAAGATGCGCGCGACTTCTTCTCGGCCGTGCCAAGCATCCGCGAGAAAATGGATGCGCTTTGCGAGGTCGGCCTTGGCTATATCAAGGTCGGCCAGCAGGCGACCACGCTTTCCGGCGGCGAGGCGCAGCGCGTGAAACTCTCCAAGGAGCTGTCCCGCCGCGCCACGGGCCGCACCCTCTACATCCTTGACGAGCCAACCACGGGCCTGCACTTCGAAGACGTGAGGAAACTTCTGGAAGTGCTTCATTCCCTTGTCGATCAGGGGAACACCGTCGTGGTGATCGAACACAATCTGGATGTCATCAAGACCGCCGACTGGATCATCGACATCGGGCCCGAGGGGGGGGATGGTGGCGGACGGATCGTCGCGACCGGCACGCCGGAGGCGATTGCCAAGATCGAGACCAGCCACACCGGCCGGTACCTGAAAGACATGCTGAAGCCCAAGCGCGTCGCCGCAGAGTAAAAGGCCGCCCCGAAAGGACGGCCTTCGCATTTCATCTTGGCGGAAATATCCCGGGGTCCGGGGCGGCGCCCCGGCCGCCGGCCTCAGGCGCTGCGGCTGGTGCGCTTGCGCTCATGCGGGTCCAGCTCGCGCTTGCGCAGACGGATGATCTTGGGCGTCACCTCGACCAGCTCGTCATCGTCGATATAGGCGATGGCCTCTTCCAGCGACATGCGGATATGCGGGGTCAGCCGCACGGCCTCATCGGTGCCCGAGGCACGGACGTTGGTCAGCTTCTTGCCCTTCAGCGGATTGACCTCAAGGTCGTTGTCGCGGCTGTGCTCACCGATGATCATGCCGACATAGACCTGCTCCTGCGGGCCGATGAACATGCGGCCCCGGTCTTCCAGGTTCCACAGCGCGTAGGCCACCGAAACCCCCGGCTCGGTCGAGATCAGCACCCCCTGCCTGCGCCCCTGGATGCTGCCCTTGTAAGGGGCCCAGCCGTGGAAGATGCGGTTCAGCACGCCGGTGCCGCGGGTGTCGGTCAGGAACTGGCCGTGATAGCCGATCAACCCGCGAGAGGGGACATGGGCCACGATGCGGGTCTTTCCGACGCCGGCCGGACGCATGTCGACCAGCTCGCCCTTGCGCTCTCCGGTCAGCTTGTCGATCACCGTGCCCGAGAATTCGTCATCGACATCGACGATGACCTCCTCGACCGGCTCCATCCGCTGGCCGTCCTCGTCGCGCATGATGACGCGCGGGCGGGACAGCGAGAGCTCGAACCCCTCGCGCCGCATGTTCTCGACCAGAACGCCCATCTGCAATTCGCCCCGGCCCGAGACTTCGAACGCCTCGCCGCCCGGGGTGTCGGCGATCTTGATCGCCACGTTCTGCTCGGCCTCTTTCATCAGCCTATCGCGGATGACACGAGACTGCACCTTGGTGCCATCGCGGCCGGCAAGCGGGCTGTCGTTGATGCCAAGGGTGATGGTGATGGTCGGCGGATCAATGGGTTGCGCGGGCAGGGCAGAGTCCAGTTCCAGCGCGCAAAGCGTGTCGGCAACGGTGGCCTTGGTCATGCCCGCGATGGTGACGATATCGCCCGCAGTCGCCTCGTCGATCGGGGTCTGCGACAGGCCGCGGAAAGCCAGGATCTTGGTGACGCGGAACTGCTCGATCCGGTCGCCATTGCGCGACAGGGCTTTCAGCGAGGTGCCGGCGGTCAGCCGGCCGGATTCGACGCGGCCGGTCAGGATGCGGCCAAGATAGGGGTCGGCCGAAAGGGTGGTTGCCAGCATCTGGAACGGCTCTTCGATGCGGGCCAGCTGCTTCGGCGCGGGAACATGGCGGACGATCAGGTCGAACAGCGCCGACAGATCCTTGCGCGGCCCGTCCAGCTCCAGATCCGCCCAGCCGGAACGGCCGGAGGCATAGACATGCGGGAAATCCAGCTGCGCGTCATTGGCGCCAAGGTTGGCGAACAGATCGAAGACCTCGTTCAGCGCGCGGTCCGGCTCGGCATCCGGCTTGTCGACCTTGTTCAGCACCACGATGGGCCGCAGCCCAAGCGCCAGCGCCTTCGAGGTGACGAATTTCGTCTGCGGCATCGGGCCTTCGGCGGCATCGACCAGCAGGCAGACGCCGTCGACCATGTTCAGGATCCGCTCCACCTCGCCGCCGAAATCGGCGTGGCCGGGGGTATCGACGATATTGACCCGCACCCCGTTCCATTCGACCGAGGTCGCCTTGGCAAGGATGGTGATGCCGCGCTCGCGTTCGATGTCATTGCTGTCCATCGCGCGTTCGGTGGTGGCCTGCCCCTCGCGGAAGGTGCCCGACTGTTTCAGAAGTTCGTCAACCAGCGTGGTCTTGCCGTGGTCGACGTGGGCGATGATGGCGATATTGCGGAGTTCCATGGGGGCTTTCGCTGCGATCTTGGGTTGGCCGCGGCCTTACAGGCTTTTCCGCGGCATGACCAGAGGGCCAGCGCCATACGCTACGGTATGGCACCTTGTTGGCGTGGGGCCGCGGGCCGCTTGACCCGGCCTGGCGTGGGGAATAGGCCGGCGGTCTTTCACAATGCGGAGGGTGCCATGACGGGAATTGCTTCGGGCGAGGTCTTCATCGCAACCAGCCTTGACGGCTTTATCGCCCGGGAGGATGGCGATATCCGGTGGCTGGTTGACCTGCCGGTGCCCAAGGATGAGGATTTCGGCTATGCCGCTTTCATGGACGGTATCGGCGCGCTGGTGATGGGTCGGCAAAGCTTTGAAAAGGCCCTGACCTTTCCGGAATGGATCTATCAGGTGCCGGTCGTGGTGATGAGCCGGAGCCCCGAGGCGGTGCAGGTGCCGGCGCATCTGCGGGGCAGGGTGCGGCTGACCGGCAAGGGCCCGCGTGCCCTGATGGAAGACCTGGCGGCCGAAGGCGTGACCCGGGCCTATATCGACGGCGGGCAGGTGATCCGCGCCTTTCTGGCCGAGGGGCTGATCCACCGGGTCATCCTGACGCTGATCCCTGTTCTGCTGGGGCAGGGCCGGCCGCTCTGGGGGCACGGCGCCGGCGACATACCCTTGCGTATGGTGGCGACGAGGCATTGGCCGAACGGTTTCGCACAGGTCGAATACGAAATCTGAAACGCAAACGAAGCGGGCCGGAGGTTTCCCTCCGGCCCGGTTCGATACGTCGGCCGATGCTCAGACCGCCAGCGCCTTCTTCAGATACTCATCGACCTTTTCCAGATAACCCATGGTGGTCAGCCATTTCTGGTCCGGTCCGACCAGCAGCGCCAGATCCTTGGTCATGAACCCGTCCTCGACGGTCTGGACCGTCACCCGCTCCAGCGTCTCGGCGAAGTTCATCAGGGCTGCGTTGTTGTCCAGCTTGGCGCGGTGCTTCAGCCCGCCGGTCCAGGCGTAGATCGAGGCGATGGAGTTGGTGCTGGTCTCCTTGCCCTTCTGATGCTCGCGGTAGTGGCGGGTCACGGTGCCATGCGCGGCCTCGGCCTCGACGATCTTGCCATCGGGCGTCATCAGGACGCTGGTCATCAGGCCAAGCGAGCCGAAGCCTTGCGCCACGATGTCGGACTGCACGTCGCCGTCATAGTTCTTGCAGGCCCAGACATAGCCGCCCGACCATTTCAGCGCGCTTGCCACCATGTCGTCGATCAGCCGGTGCTCATAGGTCAGGCCCTTGGCCTTGAACTGCTCGGCGAATTCGGCGTCGAAGACTTCCTGGAAGATGTCCTTGAAGCGTCCGTCATAGGCCTTGAGGATGGTGTTCTTGGTGGAAAGATACACCGGCACATTGCGCACAAGGCCATAGTTCAGCGAGGCGCGGGCAAAGTCGTAGATCGACTGATCAAGGTTGTACATGCCCATCGCCACGCCCGAGGCCGGGGCGTCGAACACGTCCTTCTCGATCACCGTGCCGTCCTCGCCGACGAATTTCATCGTCAGCTTGCCCTTGCCGGGGAAGCGGAAGTCGGTGGCGCGATACTGGTCGCCAAAGGCGTGGCGGCCGACGACGATCGGCTTGGTCCAGTGCGGCACCAGACGCGGCACGTTCTTGCAGATGATCGGCTCGCGGAAGATCACGCCGCCCAGGATGTTGCGGATGGTGCCGTTGGGCGATTTCCACATCTGCTTCAGGCCGAATTCCTCGACCCGCTGCTCATCGGGGGTGATCGTCGCGCATTTCACCGCAACGCCGACTTCCTTGGTCTTGTTGGCCGCGTCGATGGTGATCTGGTCATTGGTGCGGTCGCGCTCTTCGATGCCGAGATCGTAGTAAAGCAGATCCACGTCCAGATAGGGCAGGATCAGCTTCTTCTTGATGAAATCCCAGATGATCCGGGTCATCTCGTCGCCGTCCATCTCGACGATGGGGTTGGCCACCTTGATCTTGGTCATGTGTCCGCCTTTCGGTTCTGGCCTTCGGGGGCTGGTCGGGTTCTGGATTCGATGGGGCGGTTCTAGCGGAAACCGGGGCGCGAATAAAGGTGGTATGCAATGGCATACCAAAATGTCACGACTCCGGCGTCAGTTCGAATATTCCTGGATCTCGACGTCTGGCAGGGTGGCAACGCCGTTGCCGCCGGAGGGCAGAACATAGCCCACCACCGTCATGTCGCCGCCGATCTGCTTTTCGATCTGGACGATCACCACCTCGGTTCTTTTGCCGTTCTCATCGGTCAGCCAGGCCCGCGCGGGCAGGCCTGCGGTCGCCACCACCGCGGACTGGCCGGGGCCGGTCGAAAACACCGCCTGACACCGGTTCACATCGTCCTGGGTCGCCGCGCGATCTTCGATTGCGGCGACAGCGCGCCAATCGGCGATGTCGAAGGGAGGGAAGCAGGGTTCCATCTCACCCTCCTGAATGTGCAGCAAACCAGGTTGCGGCCCTGGCCTTCACCCAGTCCCAAAGCCGCGGCGCGCCGCGGGCGATCTTCACGCCCACACGGGATTCCAGTTGATCGAAGGTGACGTTGTATTCCGCCCATGTGCCCCCGCCGCAGGCAAGGTTCTGCATCACCGGCTGCACCCGGTCGAGGCTTTTGGCGAAAACCGCGTCCGGGGTCCGGGCTGCCTCGAATTCGTCCCAGAGGGCGCGGAAACCATCGCGCAGGTCGGTGGGCAGCAGGCCGAAGATGCGGTCGGCGGCGCGTTGTTCGGCGGCAACCGTCTCGGTGCTGGCATGGGCGGCGCCATTGGCCGAATGGATCGGCACATCGCCGGTGTCGATCTCCACCAGATCATGCAGGATCAGCATGCGGACCACCCGGTCGATGGACACATCCGGGGGCGCATGGTCGGCCAGAACCAGCGCGTAAAGCGCCAGATGCCAGGAATGCTCGCCCGAGTTTTCCCGCCGCGACCCATCGCAAAGCGTGGTGGCCCGCAGCACCGATTTCAGCCGGTCCGCCTCGTTCAGGAAGGCGAATTGCGCGTCGAGACGGGACGCTTCCATCTTAGTGCCCGGCGCTCAGATCCCGGGGCGCATCGGGGGCCTTGCCGCCATCGCGCCTGGCCTTCAGTGCCTTGTCCAGAAAGTCGCGCCCGCGCCGTTCGGCCAGACGGATGCGTATGGAGGTCATGTAAGCCTCTTGCAGCGTCGGCGAGGCGGCGCCGAGAACGCGGCTGACCTGCTCGTAGAAAGCGTCATCTCCCAGCTCCGCCTGGCTGTCGAGAACGTCGCGCGCCAGCTCGTCGGCAAGATCCTGGATGAAGGACATCAGCGCGTGCCTTCGCCCATACGCCGGCGTACGTAGTCGCTGACGGTCTGGATCATCGGCTGCATATGGGCCTCTTCCTCCTTGAAGAAGTGGTCGGCCCCCTCGATCTCGGTATGGGTGATGGTGATGCCCTTCTGCTCGTGCAGTTTGCCGACCAGAGTCTTGGTGTCTTTCGGCGGCGCCACCTTGTCGGCGGTGCCGTTGATGATCAGACCCGAGGAGGGGCAGGGCGCGAGGAAGCTGAAGTCATAGATGTTCGCCGGGGGCGAGACCGAGACGAATCCGGTGATCTCGGGGCGGCGCATCAGAAGCTGCATGCCGATCCAGGCCCCGAAGGAGAAGCCTGCGACCCAGCAATGCTTGGCGTTCTGGTTCATCGACTGCAGGTAATCCAGCGCCGATGCCGCATCCGACAATTCGCCGATGCCCTGATCATATTCGCCCTGCGACCTTCCGACACCGCGGAAGTTGAACCGCAGCACGGTAAAGCCAAGGTTGTAGAAGGCGTAATGCAGGTTATAGACGACCTTGTTGTTCATCGTGCCGCCATAGGCGGGATGGGGGTGCAGCACGATGGCGATGGGGGCGTCCCGATCCTTTTGCGGATGGTAGCGGCCTTCGAGACGGCCGTCGGGGCCGGCAAAGATGACTTCTGGCATGGGCCTCGTCTCATGTTTCCTGGCAGGTCGCGATTCTTGACGGTTTCGCCCGGCCAATTTAGAATGGTTCCAAACTCCGTCTGCGGGGTTCGGGGTCGGCATTCGAGGTAATGGCCGGAGGGTCCGGCGTCAATGTGTTTGCGCCCATACGGGGGCGAAGGGTGGGGGCAGGGGATGAAGCTTTCGACAAAAGGCCGCTATGCGATGGTCGCGCTGGCCGATCTGGCGCTGGCCGAGGCGAAGTCCGGCGGCGACGATCTGGTGTCCCTGGCGGCGATCTCGAAACGGCAGGACATCTCGCTGCCCTATCTGGAACAGTTGTTCGTCAAGATGCGCCGGGCCGGTCTGGTCGATGCGGTGCGCGGTCCGGGCGGCGGCTACAAGCTGGCCCGCAGCCCCGACAGCATCCGCGTCAGCGAGGTGATGGAGGCGGTCGAGGAGACCGTGGACGCCATGCATTCCGGGGCAGGGGCCACGGGCGGCGTGTCGGGGTCGCGGGCGCAGAGCCTGACCAACCGGCTGTGGGAGGGGCTGTCGGCCAATGTCTATGTCTTCCTGCATCAGGTGCGGCTGTCCGATGTGGTGAAGAACGACCTGACGCCCTGCCCGGCGGTGCCTTCGCTGTTCCGGGTGGTGGACGAGGACTGAGATTGCGTCTGTGGCCGGCGCCGGGGGGTTTGCATGCCCGGAGCCGCGCAGGATATTTGGGCCAGGATGAAAGGTTTCGGCTTGGGCGAGCGGCTCTATCTGGACTGGAATGCGACGGCGCCGCTGCGGGATGAGGCCCGGGCGGCGATGGTCGCGGCCATGGATCTGGTCGGCAACCCGTCGTCCGTCCACGCCGAGGGGCGGGCGGCCAAGGCGCTGATGGAGAAGGCGCGCGCGCAGGTCGCGGCGGCTTTGGGCGCGGACGGGGCGGATATCGTCTTCACCTCGGGGGCGACGGAGGCGGCGGCGCTGGCCTGTGCCGGGCGCGGGCTGGCCTGTGCGGCGGTGGAGCATGACGCGGTTTCCGCGTGGTGCGATGTCTCGCTGCAGGCGGACCATACGGGGGCGGTTGGTGGCGGGCTGCCGGGGCGTATGGCGCTGCAGCTGGCAAATTCCGAGACCGGGGTGCTGCAGAGGCTGCCGCAGGGGCTGGCGGTGTCGGACCTGACCCAGGGCTTCGGCAAGCTGCCATTGGCCTTCAACTGGCTGGGCTGCGAGATGGGGCTGGTTTCGGCGCACAAGCTGGGCGGGCCGAAGGGCATCGGTGCGCTGGTCGTGCGGCAAGGCATTGATGTGGCGTCGCAATTGCGGGGCGGCGGGCAGGAAATGGGGCGGCGCGCCGGGACCGAGAATCTGATCGGCATCGCCGGTTTCGGCGCGGCGGCCGAGGCCGCATCGCGTGATCTGGCCAACGGGATCTGGGAGGAAACCGCCCAGATTAGAAATATTCTAGAATCAGCATTGTCCGCCGGCGCGAAGGAGATTATTTCAGTCGGGATAGGCAGCGAACGGCTCCCCAATACACTGTGCCTGATCGCTCCGGCTTGGCGGGGCGAGACCCAGGTCATGGCCATGGATCTTGCCGGTTTCGCGATCTCCGCGGGGTCGGCCTGTTCCAGCGGCAAGGTCAGGGCTTCGAAAGTGCTTCGGGCCATGGGATTCGACGAGGCGCAGGCGGCGCAGGCTGTCCGCATCTCGATCGGGCCGGGCGTCGGAAAAGAGGATGTGCTGCGGTTCGCGGAGGCGTGGACCAAGGCTTATGCGAAGGCCAGGGCCCGGGCGGCCTGACGGCAGGAGGACGAAGATGAACACCGAGGTGGCACAGGATGTCCGCGAGGGCGTTGACCGGGAGACCATCGAGACCGTCCAGGCCATGGCCGGGAAGTACAAATACGGTTGGGAAACCGCGATCGAGACGGAATATGCGCCGAAGGGCCTGTCCGAGGACATCGTGCGCCTGATCAGCGACAAGAACGGCGAGCCGGAGTGGATGCTGGACTGGCGCCTGGCCGCCTTCCGCCGCTGGCAACAGATGGAAGAGCCGCGTTGGGCGATGCTCAACTATCCCGCCATCGACTATCAGGACCAGTATTACTACGCCAAGCCGAAAAGCATGGCGGTCAAGCCGAAGTCCCTGGACGAGGTGGACCCCAAGCTGCTGGCCACTTACGAGAAGCTTGGCATCCCGTTGAAAGAGCAGGCGATTCTTGCCGGCGTCGAGGCGCCGGAGGGCGAACGCAAGGTCGCCGTGGATGCGGTGTTCGATTCCGTCAGCGTGGGCACGACGTTCAAGGAAGAGTTGAAGAAAGCCGGCGTGATCTTCTGCCCGATCTCGGAGGCGATCCGCGACTATCCCGATCTGGTGAAGAAATATCTTGGCACTGTCGTGCCGCAGACGGACAACTTCTTTGCCACGCTGAACTCGGCCGTGTTCTCGGACGGGTCCTTCGTCTACATCCCCGAAGGCGTGCGCTGCCCGATGGAGCTGTCGACCTATTTCCGCATCAATGCGGAGAACACCGGACAATTCGAGCGCACCCTGATCATCGCCGACAAGAAGTCCTACGTCAGCTATCTGGAAGGCTGCACCGCGCCGAAGCGCGACACCCACCAGCTGCATGCGGCGGTGGTCGAGATCGTGGTGCTGGAGGATGCCGAGGTGAAATACTCGACCGTCCAGAACTGGTATCCCGGCGATGAAGAGGGCCGCGGCGGCATCTACAACTTCGTCACCAAGCGCGCCGATTGCCGCGAGGCCCGTGCCAAGGTGATGTGGACCCAGGTGGAGACCGGCTCGGCGATCACCTGGAAATACCCGTCCTGCATCCTGCGGGGCGATGATTCACAGGGCGAATTCTACTCGATCGCCATCGCCAACAATGCCCAGCAGGCCGATACCGGCACCAAGATGGTGCATCTGGGCAAGCGGACGAAATCGCGGATCGTGTCGAAGGGGATCTCGGCGGGCCGGGCGCAGAACACCTATCGCGGACTGGTGTCGATGCACCCCAAGGCCAAGGACAGCCGCAACTACACCCAATGCGACAGCCTGTTGATCGGCGACAAATGCGGTGCCCATACGGTGCCGTATATCGAGGTGCGCAACAACTCCTCGCGCGTCGAGCACGAGGCGACCACATCCAAGGTGGATGAGGATCAGCTCTTCTACTGCCGCTCGCGCGGGATGGATGAGGAAGAGGCGGTGGCGCTGGTCGTCAACGGCTTCTGCAAGGAAGTGTTGCAGGCCCTGCCGATGGAATTCGCCATGGAGGCGCAAAGCCTGGTGGCGATCAGCCTGGAAGGCTCCGTGGGCTGAGACGATGGCACGGACTGGCCGCAATCACCCTGCAAAGGCTCCAATTCAACCATATTGGTGCCATGCGCAGGCGTATGCTGGGTTCCTGGGGTATCATCAGGGCCAATGCCGCCATGTCTGCACATCACACCGAGTTTCAGGCGCGGCTGGCCCGCATCCAGGCGGGGCAGGGCTTCACCAAGGCCACGGTCTATGTGGGCATGGAGTCGGCGTTCACCTATGTGCCCTCCAACCGGCGCCGGGCCGGAATGGGGCAGGTGGCACGGAACGCAGGCTTCGCGCTGAGCTTTCCGATGACGCTTCTGGTCGGGTTTCTGAGCTATGGGCTGGAACGCTATGCCGCGTTGGTCTTTGGCGGCCTGCCCGATCCCAACGCCAATCCCGACATCGAGATGGTGCAGATCGCCGCCACGGCCTTCGGGATCGCGGTTGTCGCCACGCATCTGATGGGCTTGCGCGACCGCGGCCTGCTGATTGCCAAGATCCTGGGCGTGGCGGGCGGGATGCTGTTCTTCCACAACCTCGTGCATCTGTGGCCGTCGGTCTTCGACCATATCTATTCGCCGATCTGGGTGGCCAAGGTGGTTTCCGAGACCGAGCCGCATTCGCTGCTGTGGCGCGGCGTCAGCTTCCGGTTCTGATCCCGGGGGCTGCGTCCCGCAGTCTTGCCATGACGCCGGCCATGCGCCCCCGTATGGAGGCGCGCGATGGCTGATCTTGCTATGGTGCGCCCCGAATTGACCATGCCCGCCCAAGAGGCCGAGGCCCTGAAGTCCGCCTACCAAGCCGCTGAAACCGTTCTGGAATATGGCAGCGGGGGGTCGACGGTGATGGCTGCGGAACTGGGGGCCGAGGTCTGGGCCGTCGAATCCGACGCAGGTTGGTCGCGGAAGATGCAGGACTGGTTCGCCCGGACACCGGCGAAAGGCCGCGCGCATCTTGTGCATGTCGACATCGGTCCCACGCGCGACTGGGGCCATCCGCAGGATGACAGCGGGTTCCGGCAATGGCCGGACTATGCGCTGAAGGTCTGGGATGTGCCCGGCTTCCGCCATCCCGATGTCGTGCTGGTGGATGGCCGGTTCCGGCTGGCCTGTTTCCTGACCACCGCCTATCGCATCACCCGGCCGGTGACACTGTTCTTCGACGACTACGCCCCGCGTCCTGCCTATCACAAGGCGGCCGCAGTGGTGGCGCCCGCACGGATCATCGGCCGCATGGCGCGGTTCGACCTGACACCGCAAACCCTGACACCCGACCGCCTGCGCGCCTATGTCAAGGCGCTGCATCAGCCGGTCTGACTCTGAGGAAATCATGCTGGAAATCAACAACCTGCACGTCAAGCTTGAAGAAGAGGACAAGGTCATCCTGCGCGGGGTGGACCTCTCGGTGAAAGCGGGCGAGGTCCATGCGATCATGGGGCCGAACGGGTCGGGCAAATCAACCCTGTCCTATGTGCTGGCCGGACGCGGCGGCTATGAGGTCACCGAAGGGTCGGCGAGTCTCGACGGGCAGGAACTTCTTGAGATGGAACCGGAAGAGCGCGCCGCCGCCGGCCTGTTCCTGGCCTTCCAATACCCGGTCGAGATTCCGGGCGTCGGCAACATGACCTTCCTGCGCACTGCGGTGAACGCGCAGCGCAAGGCCCGCGGCGAGGACGAGATCAGCGCCGGCGACTTCCTGAAAGTGGTGCGCGACAAGGCCAAGAAGCTGAAGATCGACGCCGAGATGCTGAAGCGCCCGGTGAACGTCGGCTTCTCGGGCGGCGAGAAGAAGCGCAACGAGATCCTGCAGATGGCGATGCTGGAACCCAAGATGTGCATCCTGGACGAGACCGACTCGGGGCTGGATGTGGATGCGATGAAACTGGTCTCGGAAGGGGTGAACGCGCTGCGCGATGCCGGGCGCGCCTTCCTGGTCATCACGCATTATCAACGGCTTCTGGACCATATCAAACCTGACGTGGTGCATATCATGGCCGCGGGCCGCATCGTGAAGTCCGGTGGGCCGGAACTGGCGCTTGAGGTCGAGCACAATGGCTATGCCGACATTCTTGCCGAGGTGAAGTGATGGCTGTGGCGCAGGCGAAACAGGACGCGCTGGCTGCCCGGATCGCAGGGCTGTCCTTTGCGGAAAAGGGCTGGCTTGGCGCGGCGCGGCGTCATGCGCTGGACCGGCTGGCGGCCATGGGCCTGCCCGGTCGGCGCGATGAATACTGGCGCTACACCAACCCTGCCGCGCTGAACGCGGCCGATCCGGTGCCGGCGGCCCTGTTCGATCCGGGCAGCGAGCCGCAGCTCTTCGACCATATGGACCGGGTCAGGCTGGTTTTTGTCGATGGCGTGTTCGACCCGCGTGCCTCGGACGATCCCAGGCTGGCCGGGGCCGAGATCGAACGGCTGAGCGAGGCCGGCGGCCGGGCCAGCCATTGGGCAAGCGGCCTCTACGGCACGCTGGAGGAGCGCGGACAGACCCCGGTCGCCCGGCCCCATGCGGCGCTGAACTCGGCCTTTGCGACGGATGGGGTGTTGATCCGCGTCACCGGCAAGGCAAAGAAGCCGGTATCCCTGATTTATATCCATGAATCAGAGAATTCTGACGCGATCCTGCATCATTGCGTGAAGCTTGAACCCGGGGCCGAACTGACCCTGCTTGAGAACGGTCCGGCCGCAGCGCGCTGCAACACGGTGTTGGAGGTCGAAGTCGCGGACGGCGCGCGCTTCCATCATGTCCGCGGTCAGGGGCGCGACCACGAACGGCAGGCGGTGACCCACATCTTTACCCGGCTGGGCACGGAGTCGTTGTTCAAGTCCTTCACCCTGACGGCCAACGGCCGGCTTACCCGCAATGAATGCGTGATCGAACTGACCGGGGACGACGCCATTGCCCATGTCGCCGCCGCGGCGGTCGGGGACGGCGATTTCCATCATGACGACACGGTTTTCGTGACCCATGACGCCGAACGTTGCGAAAGCCGGCAGGTGTTCAAGAAGGTGCTGATGAACGGCGCGACCGGCGTTTTCCAGGGCAAGATCCTTGTGAAGCAAGGCGCGCAAAAGACTGACGGGTATCAGATTTCCCAGTCTCTGCTGCTGGACGACGACAGCCAGTTCCTTGCCAAGCCCGAGCTTGAGATCTACGCCGATGACGTGAAATGCTCGCACGGCTCCACCTCGGGGGCGATCGACGAGACCGCGCTGTTCTATCTGCAATCGCGCGGCGTGCCGAAGCGGGTGGCGCAGTCCTTGCTGGTGCTGGCCTTCCTGGCGGAGTCGATCTCCGAAATCGAGGACGAGGCCCTTGCCGAAGAAATCCGGCTGCGGCTGGAAAGCTGGTTGCACCGGCACGAGCATTGAGATGGCCGTCACCACCGACATCCTTTCGGCCTGGCGGTCACCGCGCCTCTCGATCCGCCGTCATCTATCGCGCGGCGTGTCCGAGCCCTTCGCCTTCTCATTGCTGGTGGTGTTCCTGATCCTGGCCTTTGTCGGTCAGTGGCCGGTCGCCGCGCGCGAGGCTTTTCTGGCCGAGGAACCCTCGGCCCTGCCACGAATGCTGGCGCGCGGGCTTGCGCTTCTGGCAACGATCCCGTTCTGGTATGCGCTTGCCGCGCTCAGCCGGCTTGCGGCAAGGGTTCTGGGCGGACAGGGCACCTGGTATGGCGCACGGATGGCGCTGTTCTGGGCGCTGGCGGTGACGGGGCCGCTGATGCTGCTGCTGGGAATGGTCGAGGCGATGATCGGCCCGGGCCGGCAGCTGGATGCCACCAGGGTCGCGGTCGGGGTGGCCTTCCTGGTGCTGTGGCTTCTGATGTTGCATGAGGAAGAGCGCGGATGAGCCTGCGTTTTCAGGATATTCTGCCTTTGGCGCAGTTCACGCTGAATGACCCGCGCCGCGGGCTTCGGGCCGTGCTGAATCTTGGGCTGCCGCTGCAGACCGGGGTTCTGGCGCTGATGCTGATCGCCGTCCTTTCGGCGCTTATCTCGCATGCGCAACTGGCTTTGATGCCGGTGGCGGGCAATCCGCTTCTGGATTTCCTGATGGGCTCGCCCTTCCGTTCCGCGCTGATCCAGGCCGCGGGGTTGCTGCTGACGGCCGGAATGATCCACTGGATCGGCCGCGCCTGGGGCGGAACCGGCCGGCTGGACGAGGCGGTCTGGGCCGTGGCCTGGCTTCAGGTCTTCATGCTGATCCTGCAACTTGGCGAGCTGGTTGCGATCCTTCTTTTCATGCCGCAGCTGGCGCTGATGGCGACGCTTGTCGGCCTTGCTGCCTCCTGCTGGCTTATCAGTATGTTCGTGGCGGAAGTTCATGGATTCCGGTCGCCGGTGAAGGTCTTTTTCGGCATCGTCGCCAGCACCGTCGCAATCTCGTTCGTC
The DNA here is from genome assembly GCA_934500835.1 of uncultured Paracoccaceae bacterium. Lineage (GTDB taxonomy): Bacteria > Pseudomonadota > Alphaproteobacteria > Rhodobacterales > Rhodobacteraceae > Pseudogemmobacter. Next base: position 465,752 of record CAKSTR010000002.1, read on the forward strand.
CTGAGTTTCCTGCTTGTCGGCATCATGGGACCGGAGGCCTTCACCAATGTATGACGTGGCGCGCATTCGCGAGGATTTCCCCATCCTCTCCCGTCAGGTGAACGGCAAGCCGCTGGTCTATCTGGACAATGGCGCCAGCGCGCAAAAGCCGCGCGCGGTGATCGAGGCGGTGACCCAAGCCTATTCGTTGGAATATGCCAATGTTCACCGTGGCTTGCACTACCTTTCAAACCTGGCGACGGAAAAGTACGAAGCCGTTCGCGGCACGATCAAACGCTTCCTGAATGCCCCGTCCGAGGATGAGATCGTCTTCGCCAGCGGCACGACCGAGGCGATAAATCTGGTCTCTTACGCCTGGGCCGCGCCACGTCTGCAGCCGGGGGACGAGATCGTGCTGTCGGTCATGGAGCATCACGCCAATATCGTCCCCTGGCACTTCCTGCGCGAACGGCAGGGCGTGGTGCTGAAATGGGTGGAGTGCGATGCCGATGGCGACCTTGATCCGCAGGCGGTGATCGACGCGATCGGGCCACGGACCCGGCTTGTCGCGGTCACCCAGATGTCGAACGTGCTTGGCACCGTGGTCGATGTGGCCGCGATCTGCCGCGCCGCACGGGAGAAAGGGGTGCCGGTTCTGGTCGATGGCTCGCAAGCGGCGGTGCATCTGCCGGTCGACGTTCAGGCAATCGGCTGCGATTTCTACGCCATTACCGGACACAAGCTTTACGGGCCAAGCGGTTCCGGCGCGATCTTCATCCGGCGTGAGAGGATGGAAGAGATGCGCCCCTTCCTGGGCGGCGGCGACATGATCCGCGAGGTCAGCCGCGATCTGGTGACCTATGCCGATCCGCCGTTGCGCTTTGAGGCCGGCACGCCCAGCATCGTTGCGCAGACGGGGCTTGGCGTTGCGCTCACCTATCTGATGGATCTGGGCATGCAGAATGTGGCCGCCCATGAGCGCGCGCTGCGCGACTATGCCCGCGACCGCCTTGCCGGGCTGAACTGGTTGAACGTGCAGGGGAATTCGGCCGGGAAGGGGGCGATCTTCTCGTTCACGCTGCAAGGGGCGGCGCATCCGCACGATATCTCGACCGTGCTGGACAAGCGGGGCATCGCCGTGCGCGCAGGCACGCATTGCGCGATGCCGCTGCTGACCCATCTGGGCGTGACGGCAACCTGCCGCGCCTCCTTCGGGCTTTACAACACGGCCGAAGAGGTTGACGCACTGGTCTCGGCGCTGGAGCTGTGCCACGAGCTTTTCGCCTGACCACATACGCAGCCGTATGTTGGACCACATACGCGACCGTATGGTGCAACGCATGGAACCCGGACCCGCCCGCTCCTTGCGGTTTTGACATTGCGGCCGAACCTCCAAGCGGCTATAGACCGCCGCAGGCACCCGTAGCTCAGCTGGATAGAGTGCTGCCCTCCGAAGGCAGAGGTCACAGGTTCGAATCCTGTCGGGTGCGCCA
>CAKSTR010000003.1 GCA_934500835.1 uncultured Paracoccaceae bacterium
AGGCAGCCCCCAACGCCGTCATCAACGACGTCCAGATGATGGGCGCAACAGGCCGGCTGTTCATGTCCGGAACCCTGCAGGACATGCGCATCGCACGAGACACAATCACCGCCAAACTGGACGCGATCAAAGGACGTTAACGACCCACGGCCACCGGGGCCAACCCCGGGGCCGTCCCCGCCAGAGGTGGAAAAACCGCCCGGCCTATCAACAACGGAGGAACACCATGATTACGAGACGCCAGTTCTCGCTCGGAGCCGCCGGCCTGGCCGGCCTTTCGGCCATGTCCCTGCCACGCCGCGCCCTGGCTGCGCGGGACGACCAGCTGAACATCCTCTGCTGGGAAGGCTACAATTCTGACACTGTCCTGAACCCGTTCCGCGAGCTGCATCCCGGTGCGACTGTCCGCGCCGAAAGCGGCACTTCGGACCCCGAGATGATCAACCGCCTGCGGGCGGGCGAGATTGGCACCTGGGATCTGATCAACGTGAACCAGCCCTGGGCCCGCGGCGAATTGCACCGCGACAATCTGATCCTTCCGCTCAACAAAGAGCGGTTCATGCCCTATTTCGACAAGATGACCCCGGAGTTTGCCAAGCCCTATGCCTTGGCCTTCGCCGACAATGGCGATCTTCTGGGGATGCCGCAGCGCTATGGCCCGTTCTCCTTCGTGGTCAATACCGACAAGATCAGCCAGGAAACCGCTGAAGAGCAGGGCTGGAACCTGTTCTTCGACCCGGCGCTGAAGGGCCGCTATGGCCTGCTGACCTACGACAACTGGAATGTGATCCACCTCTGCCTTGCGGCTGGTTTGGACCCGTTCAAGCCGGTCGAAGGCGCGGATGTCGAAACCTTTACCACCGTGTCCAAGCAGATCGTCGAAGGCGCCAAGCTGATGACCGACGATCTGGTCGCGCTGAACACCGCGCTCATCAATGGTGAAATCGACGCCTATTTCACAGGCGGCACCTACACCGCCTCGCCCGCCCGCTATGACGGTGCAAGCTTCGTACGCGCCATCACGCCGCGCTCTGGCCCTGTGAACGGGAAGGGTGGCGTGGTCTGGGTGGAACTGACCTCCAAGATCAATAACCCGGAGGTCTCGTCCCTGGCCGAGGACTTCCTTGAATACGTCCAGACCCCAGAGGCCAGCCTGTCCGTCGCCTTCTCGGAGGGCACCTATAACCCGGTGGCCCAGATGGGCAATCCCGAGGTGCAGGCGCAATTTGACGCCGACAGGCTGGATGCGATCCAGTTTGACACGCTGGAAGCCGATCTGGCGCGCTGCCTCGAGTTTGATGTGGTGCCGTCCTACGACGCCTTGCTGGCGATCTACGTCGCGGCTCGCCGCGGCTGATCGCGGCTGCGCCTGATGATCTGCCGGGTGCCTTTGGCACCCGGCAGCGCCTCCTTTGTCTTCAATTCAAGAGAGTTCGATGGTCGCCCTCCCCTTCGTGCGGATCGAAAATGTCACCAAGCGCTTCGGGCGCTTTACCGCATTGGATCGGATCAACCTTGATATCGCCGAAGGCGAGTTCCTCACCATCGTCGGCCCGTCCGGCAGCGGAAAATCCACCCTGATCCGCTTGCTTGTGGGCATCGACGACGTGACCGAAGGCACCATCAGCCTGAACGGAGCCCGTATCGACACCGTTCCCGCCAACAAGCGCCCCACCTGCATGGTGTTCCAGTCCCTGGCGCTGTTTCCGCATATGTCGGTCGGCAAGAACATCGCATTTCCCCTGAAACTGAAAGGCATAAAGCCGGACGCCAGAAAACAGCGCGCGCTGGAGCTGTTGCGCCTGTTGCGCCTGCCGGAAGAGTATTCCGGCAAGATGATCAGCCAGCTTTCCGGCGGCGAACGCCAAAGGGTGGCCCTGGCCCGGGCCTTGGCCTTCGATCCGCAGATCATCGTCTTTGACGAGCCACTTTCGGCTTTGGACTATCGCCTGCGCAAAACGCTGGAAAAAGAGCTCAAGGACCTTCACGCCCGCACCGGCAAGACGTTCGTCTACATCACCCATTCGCTGGAAGAGGCCATGGTGATGTCTGACCGCATCGCCATCATGAAGCGTGGGCAGTTCGAACAGATCGCCACCGCCGAAGAGATCTATTCCCGCCCCAACAGCCGCTTTGTCGCCAGCTTCATGGGCGAAGTGAACCTGTTCGAAGCGGCCACCGATGCCTCGGGCAAGGTCACATGGCAGGAACCGCAGATTGCCGTTGCCCCCGGCGCGCTGACCCTGCCGCCAGATTGGAGCGGGGCCTTGATGGTCCGGCCAGAACTGGTGTCATTCATGAGCCCTGGCCAAAGCGCGGATTTCACGCTGAGCGGCAGGATCACCGCCGAATATGCGCTTGGCTCGCGGATCCAATATTCGGTCGAAACCGCGCATGGCACTCTGGTCACCGTGGAACGCCCCTTCGAGGCGCGTCTGGCCGAAGGCAGCGGGGCCGAGGTCACGCTGGGATGGGCGCGGGATGCCGTTCATCCGATCAGCGACGGGGGCGGCGATGGAAAAGCTTGAACATCGTCTCGGCCTGCTGGCCGGCCTTCCGATCCTGCTGCTGCTGCTTCTGGCCTTCATCATGCCGCTTATCGTGGTGGCCGGTTTCGCGATCATGCCGCAGAAGGTGTTCGAGCTGACCCATCTGCCGGATTTCAGCTCCTTTGCCGTGATCTGGGAGCAGGGCTACTACAAATCCCTGCTGCGTTCTCTTGGCATTGCCTTCCTGACCACCGTCCTTTTGTTCGTGATCTGCTGGCCCCTGGCCTACGGTATGGTCAAGGTCTTCGGCCGCTTCACTCTGGTGATCACCCTGGCCGTGGTGCTGATCCTTTTCGTCTCCGAAAACATCCGTCTCTTCGGCTGGAGCCTGTCTTTGATGAAAGGCGGCCTGCTTGAGGGCTATATGCGCCATTGGTTCGGGCTCAGCTTTGAAAGCCCGCTTTATGAATGGCCGGTGATCGTCTTCGGCACGGTCTATGTCTATTTCCCCTTCATGCTTTTCCCGCTGGCCCAAGGCATCAGCCTTGTTCCCGATGACGCAAGGCAAGCGGCAGCCGATCTTGGCGCCAGCCGTGCGCGCATCCTGTTCGAGATCGAAATGCCGCTGGCCGCGCCGGGTATCATGGTGGGCAGCCTGCTGACCTTTGTCCTGTCGGCCGGTGCCGTGGCCGAAGCCAAGCTTCTGGGTGGCAGGGCCTTGGTCGTGCTGACCGATGATGTCGAAAGCGCCTTCACTTTCGGCCAGAACTGGCCGCTCGGCTCGGCCCTGTCGATGATGCTGATCTTGATCGTTGCGGTGCTGGTGCTGGTGCCGCTCAGCCGGGTCAACCTTGACGCCATGATGGGGAAGAAGCGGTGAAAGCAGTTTCAAACTCCACGAAGATCGCGCTTTACGTCTATGGCGTGGTGATCCTCGTCTTGCTCTATCTGCCGCTGGTCTCGGTCAGCTTCGCCTCGGTGTCGAAGGCGCGCTATCTCAGCTTCCCGATCAAGCGCTATACCAATGAATGGATCACCCAAGCGGTGACCAGCCCCAATGTGCATGATCTGCTGGCCACCTCGCTGAAAATTGCGATCACCGTCACCGTTCTTTCGGTCTTGATCGGCTTTTTCGGCGCGCTGGCCTTCGCCCGCTTCCAATGGCGCTACCGCAGTCTCTATCAAAAGCTGATCCTTCTGCCGATCTTCTTTCCGCAGACGGTGTTGGGCCTGGCCCTGCTGATCTGGTTTTCCGCCCTTGGTATCCAGCCCAACTGGATGACGGCGGTGGTGGCCCATATGGTATGGATCGCGCCGATCACGACCTTGATCATCGCCATCCGCGCCTATGGCTTCGATCCCGCACTGGAAGAAGCGGCCAGGGACATGGGTGCTTCGACCTTCACCATCCTGCGCGAGATCACATTCCCGCTGCTCCTGCCGGGCGTGATCTCTGCCGCACTTTTCGCCTTCCTCCTGTCCTGGGGCAACTTCCCGCTGTCGCTCTTCACCACCGGCGTGGATGCGACTTTGCCGAAATGGCTCTATGCGCGGATGGTTTCGGGATACACGCCGCAGATCCCCGCTCTCGGGGTCCTCTCGGTCGCAGGATCCGCGGTGTTGATGCTGGTTGGATACGTATTCCTGCGCCTGTCGCGGCGCCGTCAGCCCCAACCAAAACTCTAATCAAAACAACAGACCAACACTGGGAGATGCAACATGTTCAATTCGCTGAAAGGCCGGAGCGTTATCGTCACCGGCGGATCCAAGGGGATCGGCCGTGGCATTGCCCGTTGCTTTGCGCGGGCCGGGGTCAAACTGACCATCGTCGGCCGTGATCGCAAGGCTTTGGACGCGGCTGTCGAGGAAATGACTGCGGCTGGCGCTGTTGCACGCTCGGCGGTCTGCGATGTGAGCGACTGGAACCAGGTCCGCGCCATGGTGGATGAGGCGGCCGCGGCCCAGGGCGGACTGGATGTGCTTTGCGCCAATGCAGGCTCTTTCCCGCAAGTGAAGATGGTCGACATGAGCCCGGAAGACTGGGACGCGATGATGGCCAACAACCTTCGCTCGACCTTCCTCTGCGTCAAAGCGGCGATCCCCCATTTCGAAAAGGCGGGCCGTGGCCGCGTCGTTGTCACCTCGTCGATCACGGGGCCTGTCACCGGATTCCCCGGCTGGGCGCATTACGGCGCTTCGAAGGCGGGTCAGCTGGGCTTCATGAAGACCGCCGCGATGGAATTGGCGCGCTACAATACCACGATCAACGCCGTGATGCCGGGCAATATCATCACCGAAGGGCTGGAAGGTCTGGGCGAGGACTATCTGAAAACCATGGCCGCCTCGATCCCGCTGAAGCGGTTGGGTGTCGTGGAAGACATCGGCAATGCCGCACTGTTCTTTGCGACCGATGAGGCAGCCTATATCACCGGCCAGCAGATCATCGTCGATGGCGGGCAGATCCTCCCGGAATCGCTCGAAGCGATCGCGTCGATCTGAGGGGGCAGCAATGGCGACCGAGTCTCTGCCTTTGGCCGAAGTGCTGCGCCACCTTGAGCGTTTCGTCCATCAGGCGCTGGTGCTCTGGCCGGTTCCGGCCGGAGCATCGGCGCGTCTGATCAACGTTTCAGAAAACGCCACCTATCTGGTCGAGGCCGAGGGCTATCGTTCCATTCTTCGCGTCCATCGCCCGGAATACCACAGCAAACGGGGCATTCAGCAAGAGCTGGAATGGTCCCGTGCGCTGTCGGACAGCGGGCTGGTGCTGACCCCGCCGCCACTGGCGGGGGTGAATGGCGAGTATGTGCAGGAAGGTCGGCCCGAAGGGCTTGGCGGCACCCGATTCATGGTGATGTTCGAGTTTGCCGAGGGTCGTCAGCCTGATGAGAATGAAGACCTCGTCAAGCCGTTCGAACGTCTGGGCGCCATTGCGGCGCGGACCCATCTGCATTCGCAATCCTGGGCGAAGCCAGAGCCGTTGAACCGGCTCATCTGGGATGCGGATGCGGTCTTCGGTCCCAAGGCGAACTGGGGCAACTGGCGCGATGCGCCGAATGTCACCGCCGAAATCCGCCAGGTGCTGGAACGGGTCGAGGACACCATCTGCCAGCGGCTGAAAGCCTTTGGCAAATCTCCGGATCGCTATGGTCTGATCCATGCCGATATGCGGCTGGCCAATCTTCTGATCGACGGCGAGACGACCCGGCTGATCGATTTCGATGACTGTGGTCTGGGCTGGTTCCTCTATGACTTCGCGACCGGGATCAGCTTCATGGAAGATCACCCGCAGGTGCCGGCCTTGCGTGCCGCCTGGGTGAAGGGCTACCGCTCGGTTCATCCGCTTTCCGACGCGGAAGAGCGCGAGATCGACACCTTCATCATGCTGCGGCGAATGGCGCTTCTGGCATGGATCGGCAGCCATATCGAGGCGCCCGAGCCACAAGCGATGGCCCCGAACTTCGCCCGGGTCTCGGCGGAGTTGGGACAGAGCTACCTGCAGCTTTTCGCCGAAGCTCAATCGTGACCTGAAATCGGTGAAGTGGTCAGGGCGCAACCGCCCTGTCCGCTCCACCAGCGGACAAACCGGATGCCGGGGCTGAACAGTCAGGCTCTGGGGTTCCCCGCGCCAGCCCGGTCTGACCCCGGAATAAGCAGGTCGTTCGTCTCGGCATAGGCGCGGATGTCCGCGATCAGCGACTGGCGGAACAACTCGGCCGAGGGCGAGATCGTCTTGCCTCTCAGGGAGATCAGATAGACGTCACGGAATGTGTCTCGAGCCGCGATATTGCGGGATGTCAGGTTCATCAGGTGCCAATTTTGCATAGCAAGCTTTGGCAGAACGGTGACGCCGGCATTGACGGAAAGCAGCGCCTCGAGCGTGGGGGTGTTCCATACGACGATGCCGGGAAAGCGCATATTGTCCGGCATCTCCCGCAGATGCCCGAGCCATTGCCCCGGCCCCGTGCTTTTCCCGAAGCCGATGAAGTTGCAGTGCGCCATCGCGGCCAGCGGCACCTCGTCATAGGCAGCCAGCGGATGGTCCTTGTGGAAGGCGACCACCAGCTTGTCGCGAAACAGGGGGGTGAACTTCAGATCCGGCTGATCGCCCTGATGGTGCGAGATGCCGAAATCCACCTCGCCACGCAACACGCGGCGGATATTCTCGGCGGAATTGTCGTCCCGCAGTTCAAACCGGACATGGGGATGTGCCGAGGCGAATTTCTTGACCACCTCGGGCAGAAGCACGGTGGCCACCGAGTAAAGCGCGGCGACGCGGACAAGGCCGCTGCGACGTTGGGCGAAATCCGAAACCCGTGACAGATAGCTGTCGAAATCATTGATCAGCTGGATCGCAGTGGGTAGGAATTCCTCGCCCGCCTGCGTCAGCAGGACCTGCCGCGAGGTGCGGTCAAAGAAGATGACGCCGGCAAAAGCCTCGAACTGCTGCAACCTTGTGGTCAGCGTCGGCTGCGAAATCTTCAGCCGCTCGGCGGCCAGGCGGAAATTCAAAGTCTCCGCCAATGCGGCAAAGGCATGTAAATGCTCAAGATTGATCACATGCAGCCCCAGGGGAAACCATGCTCGGGAAACCAGATACCGCACATCGGTCTCGGAACTGCAAGTGGCAGTTCTGACACTGTCGCGCTCATTCCGCATGGTCCGGCCGGTCGGCTTCGACATGGCAGCGGATCGCATGGCTGGCAGAGATCGCGAAGGGGGCCGGCACCGACAGGTCACACCGGCCCGGCTCGGCCAGCGGGCAGCGCGCAAAGAACGGGCACCCCGCGGTCGACGCCGCGCCCGGAACGGGCGTTTGCGCGCTTTTGACAGCATCGGCGTCGCAGGCCTCGTCCAGCCAGCCCTGGCGCAGCTCTGGTGTCGAGGTCAGCAAGAGCCGCGTGTAGGGATGTCGCGACCGGCCAAGCACCTCGTCACGGGTTCCCGTCTCGACGACCCATCCGCCATAGAGCACGACGATGCGGTCGGCCAGTTCGCTGACGGTGCTGATGTTATGGCTGATGAACAGGATGGACACCTGCTGCTCGCGCCGCAGATCGGCCAGCAGGCGGACGATCCTTTCAGCGATGACCGTATCCAGCGCCGAGGTCACCTCGTCACAGATCAACAGCCCGGGCTCGGCGGCCATGGCGCGGGCCAGATTGACGCGCTGCTTCTGGCCCCCCGACATGTTCGCGGGCCGGCGGGTGGCGAAACGCTCATCCAGATGCATCTGGCGCAGAATTTGCGTCACTTTGTCTGGCAATGCTCGCCGCGAAGTCCGGCCAAAAAAGCGCAGCGGCCGCGACAGGATCTGTGCAATGGTCTGTTGGGGATTCAGGGACGTATCCGCCATCTGCGGCACGTATTGGATGCGCCGCAGCTGATCGCGGCTGCGGGCGCCGACATGCGGCGCAAGCGCTGTATCCCGCAGTTCGATCTTGCCCCCGATGCGCGGAGCAAGGCCTGCAATGACTTTGGCCATGGTGGATTTTCCCGACCCGGATTCCCCGATGACCGCGACGATCTCGCCGTGCGCGACGCTCAGATCCACATCGTGCAGAACCCGGACCCGGCTGGAATATCCCGCGGCAAGGCCGGACACCTTCAGCAGGTCCTGCCCGCCCGTCGCAGCCGGAGGCGATAAGGGCTTTGTGGTGTTCGCGGCCAGCAATTCCTTGGTGTAGTCATGTTTCGGGTTGTGCAGGATCTGCGCGGTGGGCTCGACCTCGCAGATCTGGCCGCCGCGCAGCACCACGATGTCATCGGCAATCTGGCTGACCACTGCCAGGTCGTGCGAAACAATGATGGCGGCGGTGCCGGTATGGATGATCGCATCCTTGATAGAGCGCAGAACCAGAATCTGCGTCGTCACATCCAATGCGGTCGTCGGCTCGTCGAGGATCAGCAGGCGCGGCCTTGAACACAGCGCCATCACAAGCATCAGGCGTTGCAGTTGTCCGCCCGACACCTGATGTGGAAAACGGTCGCCAACATGATCCGGGTCCGGCAGCTGCACCAGCCGGTTCAGCGCCAGGGCGCGCGTGCGGGCCTCATCCGCGGTCGCGCGGCCATGCAACACGGCGGATTCAATGATCTGGTCCATGATTCGCATCGAGGGATTGAAGGCAGCGGCGGCACTTTGCGCCACATAGCAGACGTCGGCGCCGCGCAGCGCCCGCAGCTTGCCCGCCGGAAGCCGTAGGATATCCTGCCCGTCCAGCAGCACCTGTCCGCCGGAAAAGGCCAGCCCCGGCTTGGTATGGCCAAGCGCCGAAAGCCCGATGGTGGTTTTGCCCGAGCCGGATTCCCCGATCAGTGCAATGACTTTGCCGGCCTCGAGCGTGAACGATATGTCGCGAACGATCTGCCGGGCAGGCTGGCCGGGTGCGGCCTCGGTGGCGATGCCCAGATTGCGGAACTCCAGCAGGGCCATCTTACAACATCCTTTTTGCAAGCAGGCCGCCGCTTTTGACCGACAGATCGTCCACGATCAGGTTGATCGACACCGACACGGCCGCAACCATCAGGGCTGGATAAAGCGGTGCGGCAGAGCCGATCATCATGCCGATCAGGTTCTCCTGGACCATGCTGCCCCAGTCGGAACTGGGCGGCTGCACCCCAAGGCCCAGAAAGCTGAGGCTGGAGATGAACAGCAACACATAGACAAGGCGGATCCCGAAGTCCGAGGCCAGCGGCAACATGATATTGGGCAGGATTTCGCGAAAGATGATCCAGCCACTGCCCTCGCCCCTGCTGCGGGCGACTCCGACGAAATCCAGATTGCAGACATCCAGCGCCAGCGCCCGGGCGATGCGCAGCACGCCGGTGGCGTAGATGACGCCCGTTACGCAGATCAATGTCAGCAGGCCCGAGCCGAAGGCGGCGATCACCAGCAGGCCCAGCATGATGTTCGGGATGGCAAGGAAGGCATCATTGATGCGGCTGATGACCACATCGATCCATCCCCCGGCCACTGCGGCAAACACCCCCAGTGTAACGCCGATGGCATAGGCCAGCAGCGTTGCCGAGACCGAGAGCATCAGGGTCATCTGGCCGCCCCACAGCAACCGTGACAGCAGATCGCGGCCAAGATAATCCGTGCCCAGCAGATACTCGACCGAAGGCGGCGTGAAGCCGCCATACTCGACGATTTCGGCTTCGTGGAAGGGGGCGATCTGGCGGCCGAAGATGGTCACGATCAGCAGCACCGTCAGGACCGTCAGGCCGAGCCAGCCGGACCAGGACAGATGGGAGATCCAGCCGGCCCGTAACGGCCGCGCGCGCTCCGCCACGGGGGGCTCGGCGCTGTCTTCTGCGGTGTGGGGCATAGTGGCAATCCCTTACTTGGTGTTGCGCAGGCGGGGGTTGGACAGGACCTGAATGGTGTCGGCCAGCGTCATCAGCACCACATAAGCGGTGCAGACCAGCATGGCGCAGACCTGTACCAGGGCAAGATCGCGGACCTGCACGCTTTCCACCATCAGCTTGGCCATGCCCGGAAAGGCGAAGATCGTTTCGACCACCACGACGCCGCTGACCAGATAGGCCAGTGCCAGCGCGATCACATTGGTGATCGGACCCACGGCATTGGGTAGTGCGTGGCGCAGCACGATCCGGCGCCGAGGCACGCCTTTCAGGATGGCCATTTCGACAAAGGGGAGGTTCAGCACGTTCAACAGGGTCGCGCGTGTCATACGGATCATCTGGGCACCGACGAAGAAGGTCAGCGTGGCAACCGGCAGCGCAAGGCTTTGCAAAGTCGTCACGAAATCGTCCCCCGGCCGAATATTGGAGATGGCGGGAAACAGGCCGGTCTTGACGGCCAGAAAGATGATCAGAGTGGTCGCAAGCAGGAACTCGGGCACTGACACGACCAGCATCGTCACCATCGTGACGAGCCGGTCGACAAACGATCCTGGTTTCATGGCGGAAAGGATCCCCAGTGCCAGCGAAAGGGGCACCACCACCACCGCCGTCAGCCCGGCCAGCAGCAACGTATTGCCCAACCGCTCGGTCAGCAGCGCCGCAATGGGCATGTTGCTGGCCATGGAGAGGCCCAGGTCGCCCTGGAGAAGCCCGGCGACCCAAAGAAAATACCGCACCACTGCCGGCCGATCGAGGCCCATCTGTGCGCGTAGAGCCGCAAGCGACTCCGGAGTTGCGGACTGGCCAAGCATTACTTCGGCGGCGTCGCCGGGAAGCAATTCGCCGATTGCGAATACGATCACCGAAACGAGGATCAGGGTCAGCACCCCCGACCCGAGACTTCTTGCCGTGAGCTTGAGCGCCAGCATCGTTTTCCTGCCATCCCCGGTCTGCCCGGCTGCCTACATTACGCACGCCCTACGTCGGGCGTGGGTCTCCCCGCCTCGTCATTCGCGTCACCAGCTGCTGCGCATCCCGGCTCAACTCGGCCGCAGATCGGGAGTGCGATATTCACGCTTGCACACTGCGCCACGCCCCGAAAGGCCAATCTATAAATGGAGCGATCAGGTTTTTTGAGGTCCAATTCGGCGATTACTCGATTGGGAATTTTCGATTGTGCCGCGCGGGGCTCTGGCCCACCCTTTCGGCACTAAGTGCCTGATCCAGGGCGCAATCCACTGCGAAGATCGCCCGATGGAGGCTTGGTTGTCCGATTTTTCTGCTCGCTTTCAGGATCTGGTACGAGAGTGCCCGTTAGCCGCCTCGTTCATAGATGGCCAGCAGGTTTCCGGTGCGACCCCGTTCGCGATCCTCGATCCGGCGACCGGTCGGCAATGGGGTCAGGCCTCGTCTTCTCGGGGCGATGCAGCAGATGCCGTGGCCTCGGCTGCGCGCGCTTTCTCTCATCCGGGTTGGGCGCGGCTTGGCCAGGATGGTCGTGCAGCTCTGATGCTGAAGCTTGCCGAACTCATCGAACGCGACGCCGACACCCTGGCGCTTTACGAAACCCTGGCCTCTGGCAAACCCGTTGCCGCGACCGTGCCGGAGATGCGCGCGGCAGCGATCTGGTATCGCTATTATGCCGGTCTGGCTGCAAATCTGGAAGCAAGCCTCCGGCCGTTGTCAGCCACTGCGGCGGCCCAGGTGACGCGCGAACCCCTGGGCGTGATCCTCGCGATCACCCCGTTCAATGCGGCGCTCTCGCTGGGTGCCTGGAAGATCGCGCCTGCCTTGGCAATGGGCAATACGATCGTGGTCAAACCGCCGCATGATGCGGCGCATTCGACCCTGCACCTTGCGCGCCTGATGATCGAGGCGGGCTTTCCGCCGGGGGTGCTGAATGTGGTGGTGGGCGATGCCGCAACCGGCGCGGCGCTTGCCGACGACCCCCGGGTTGCCGGCATCTCGATCACCGGCAGCTCGGCGGCGGCGCGCGCGGTCGGCATGGCGGCCCTGTCGCGGCTGCGGCATTTCTCTGCAGAGGCGGGCGGCAAATCGGCTCATATCGTGTTCGAGGATGCCGATCTGGACAATGCGGTGATTGCCGCCACCCAGGGCGTGTTCAGTGCGGCGGGTCAAACCTGTGTCGCGGGCTCCCGGCTGCTGATCCACGAGACGATCCACGATGCCTTTGTCGAGAAGTACCTCGCGCGGGTTGCCGGGCTGCGGCTGGGCGACCCGCGGCTCCCTTCTACCCATGTCGGCCCTTTGGCGGCCGCACGTCACGAGGAGCGCGTGTCGGGATTCGTGACGCGCGCGCTGGCCGACGGGGCCGAGTTGCTGCTGGGCGGAGCAAGGCCCGATCTGGATGCGCCGTTTGACGGCGGCTTCTGGTTTGCCCCGACCGTGCTGGCAGGCACCAACCCCGCGATGGAGATCGCGCGGGAAGAGGTCTTCGGCCCTGTCGTCGTGCTGCAGAAATTTGCAAGCGAGGAGGAGGCGGTCCAGATCGCCAATGGCACCGAATATGGTCTTGCCGCCGGCTTCTGGTCGCAGAACCCCGCCAGGATGCAGCGTGTCGCAGGACAGCTGCGCGCAGGCACGGTCTGGGTGAACACCTATCGAACCATCCATTGGCGCGTGCCCTTTGGCGGCTACAAGCAATCGGGCGTTGGCCGCGAGAACGGCCCCGAGGCGCTGCTGGAATTCTCGCAGATCAAGTCGGTGATCGTGGATACCGGCCCGGCGCGCGACCCCTTCGCCTACTGAGAGGCGGCGCCTCCTGCCCTTATGCCCTTTGTTCCAAGGAAAGATGATATGGAAACCCCGGTGCGCAAGCATCTGATCGTCGATGCGCTTCAACATTCCAAACCCTCTCGTGCCAGGTTTCTCGAATGGCAGGTTGGCGGGGTCGGCTGTGTTCACGTCACGCTGAACATATGGGAAAGCGCCCGCGATACGCTGCGCAACATCGCGGTCTGGAACCGGCTCTATGAGGACAATGCCGACCTGATCGAGCTTGCGACCAGCGCCGAGGACATCGAACGGATCAGCGCCAGTGGCCGCACCGCGATCATCTATGGCTTCCAGAACACCGCAGGCTTTGAGGATGATCTTGATCTGGTCGAGATCTTCCACCAGTTGGGCGTGCGTATCGCGCAGCTGACTTACAACACCTCGAACTCGGTCGCAGTCGGGTGCTGGGAAGAGGAGGGCGGCCTGAAACCCTACTTCGGCCGCAACGTCATCCGCGAGATGAACCGCGTCGGCATGCTGGTCGACCTGTCGCATTGCAACGACCAAAGCACCTATGACGCGATGGAGTTCAGCGCCCGCCCGGTCGCCGTGACCCATGCCAATCCCTCGGCTTTCGTCGGCACCGATATCGAACTGCAGAAGCGCAACAAGTCGGACGACATCATCAAGAAACTGGCGGAACAGGGCGGGGTGATCGGGCTGTCGATGTATCCGCGCATTTCCCGCGGCGGATCGAACTCGACGCTGGCGGATTTCTGTGAAATGGTCGCCTATACTGCCGATCTGGCAGGTGTCGACACCGTCGCACTCGGCACCGATTTCTACACCGGCTACCCCGATACCGACATCATCACCTGGTGGCGTGCCGGCACTTGGGCGCGGGAAAGCCCCATCAAGATCTCTCCGGATTTCAGTGATTGGCCAAGCTGGTTCCGTAACCCTTCGGACTATCCCAACGTGATCGCCGGGCTGGAAAGCAAGGGCTTCAGCACCGCAGAAATCGGCAAGATCATGGGTGGCAACTGGCTTCGGCTGTTCCGCAGCTCGTTTGGCCCTGCCCCTCTCGCAACCCCCGCACGGCAGGAGTGAACTGACCGATGGAATTTCTGGTCAATATCAAGATCAAATGGCCCGAAGGCATGGACCCTGCGGAAATCGAGCGCATCTCGGTTGAAGAGCGCGAGATGGCCAAGATCTTGCGGGCGGAACGCAAGATGCTGCGGATGTGGCGGGTGCCCGCCCGGCGCGAGAACTGGGGCCTGTGGCAGGCGGATGATGCGACCCATCTGCATCAGATCATTTCCGCGCTGCCGGTCTGGCCCTACATGGATGTCAACGTGCTGCCCCTGGCCTACCATCCGGTCGACCCGCGCCCGCATGACGAAGCCGATGTCAATGCTTGAGATCGACTTTGACGCGGTGGTTTGCGGTGGCGGCCACAACGGCCTTGTTGCCGCCCACTATCTGCGCGCTTCCGGCCTTTCGGTCTGCGTTGTCGAAAAGAACGGACAACCGGGTGGCCTGTGTCGCCCGGTCGAGTTTCTGCCGGGCTTCCGTGGCACGATTCCGAATTCGCCGGGCTCGTTCGAGCCGATGATCATGCGCGACATGGATCTGCTCTCGCACGGCCTGAAGATGCAGCGCAGCAATCCCAGCGTAATCCAGCCCTTCGAGGATGGGCGCGCCTTTGTCGGCTGGCGCGATCCTGCGCGACTGGACGCGGAATACCGCAAGTTCTCGGTGGCCGATGCCCGGCGTGTGGCCGATTTCGTTGCCTATCTGGATGATTTCGCCAAACGGCTTGGTGTGTCCGTCTTCGAAAGCCCGCCCGATCTGGCGAGCCTTGCCGCCCGGATGCGCACGGCCCGCGATCAGGAGGATTTCAACAAGCTTGTGCTGGGCTCTGCTCGGGATCTGGTCGCCGAATGGTTCGAAAGCCCCGAGATCCAGACGGTCTTCGGTTTCCTCGGACAGGCAAACGGCAGTGGCGGGCCCGGACAACCGGGAACGGCGATGGCCTTCCTCAATCGCCCGATGTCCCTTGCCTCTACGCCCGATGGCGCGCCGATGGCCGTTGATGATCCCCGCCGCCAACCCCTGCGCGGCTCTACCGGGCTGCCGGTCGGCGGAATGGGGTCGATCGTCGAGGCGATGGTGCGCTCGTTGGGCGCGAGTGGCGTGCAATTCCGCTGCGGATTGGGCGTGCGCCAGATCCTGGTCGGCAAGGGCGGCACCACCGAGGGCGTGGTACTGGACGACGGCACCCGACTGAAGGCCGGGATCGTCGTCTCTGCCGCCAACCCCAAGACCACCCTGCTGGATCTGCTGGAACCCGGCACGCTCGAGGCAGATCTGGTCCGGCGGCTGCAGGGGCTGCGCTTCAATGGCTCCGCGTTCAAGGCCTTTCTGGTGCTGGATGATATCCCGCGGTTCGCCTCGGCCCCCAAAGGCGAGGAGGTGGATGTCGCAGCCTGTCAGTTCCGCATCGGTCCCTCGCTCGACTACCTCGACGATGCCTGGAATGACGGCCTCTGCGGCCGCAGTTCGACAAAGCCGGTGCTTTGGGGGCTGGCGCCCACGGTCGCCTCGCCTGATATGGCGCCCAAGGGCCGACACTATGTCAGTCTCAACGTATGGTATGCGCCCTATGACCTGCGCGTAGGGACCTGGGAGACGGAACGAGAGGTCTTCGGGCAACGCTGTATCGAGACGCTAGCAGAGTATGTTCCGAACCTGAAGGATGCCCTGCTGGATTGCCGTTTCCTGTCGCCGAGGGATCTGGAGGAGCAATATGGTCTGGTCGAGGCGCATCAGAACCACGGCGGCATGACCCCGGCGACGATGTTCGGCGGGCGTCCCGTTCCCGGGCTTTCCGGGTATCACACGCCGATCCCGGGGCTTTATCTCTCGGGCGCAGGCACCTGGCCGGGCGGTTTCGTGACTGGCATCCCGGGCTACAATGCCGCACAGGCGGTGCTGAGGGATCTGCGGGCGGGCCGCAGGACCATGCCGCGCGAGGCCACACAATGATGGGCAGACGCGATGCCGCGCGCAGCCGCTTTGGCTCGCAGGCGCAGATCCGGGAGCATGCGAAAACCCGTCTGGCGGCCGAACTGTGGGACTGGATGCAGGCCGGGGCGGGCGATCAGCTGACGCTGGCCGAAAACACCGGCGCCTTTGCAGGCTTGCGGTTCAGGCCGCGCTACATGCGGGGGATCAGCAAAGCCGCGGTCGAGACCAGCTTTCTCGGGGTGCCGCTGTCTTTGCCGGTGCTGACAGCGCCCTTTGGTTGCGACACGCTGTTTCACCCGCAAGGGCATCTGGCGGTGGCCAGCGCCTGTGCGCAGTTCGGCACCGCGTCGCTGATCCCCGAGGCCTGCGGCCATACGCTGGAACGGATCGCGGCCCAAGCACCCGCCGCCGCACGGTTCTTTCAGATTGCCGTCGGTGGGGACGAAGCGCATTTTCTGGACTTGGCTCGCCGCGCACAGGCTGCAGGCTATACCGGCATTTGCGTGCTGATCGACTCGCCGGTGGTGGGTTGGAAAGATGGCATAAGGGGCAATGGTTTCAATCCCGATCCGGCCAGCGCCATCGCGAATTACGGCCCCGAGATCCGCACGACCAGCGATATATATGCCCGTCGCACGGCCTCGGGTGGCGGGGCGTGGGACTGGGACCGACTTTCCAGCGTGGCGCGGCAGATTGACATGCCCTTTGTCGTCAAGGGCGCGCTGACCCCCGAAGACGCGCTGGCGGCTGAAGCTTGCGGTGCCTCCGGGGTGATCGTATCCAATCTGGGGGGCCGTTCGCTGGATGCGGTGCCTGCCAGCCTTACGCAACTGCCCGCGATCGCACAGGCGCTGGACAAGCGGATCGCCGTGGCGCTGGACAGCGGCATCCGGCGCGGCTCTGACATCCTGAAGGCGCTGGCTCTGGGGGCAGATGTCGTCGTACTGGGCCGGCTGACCATTCACGCGTTGGCCGCAGATGGCGAGGCCGGCGTGCTGCGGATGCTGGAACTGCTGAAAGAAGAGCTTGAGACAACGATGCTTCTGGCCGGTGTGGCCGATGTGCGCGCCGTCGGTGCGGACGTCCTGATGCCCGCAGGTTGAGGCAAAGCCCATGCGAGAGGTTTTCCAATGACACATGACGGACCGGTCACCTTTCTGTCAGCTGCGGGGCAGGGTCTGGGTGCAGCCATTGCGAGAGAGCTTCATCAGGCGGGCCATCGGCTTGTGCTTCTGGGGCCCGATGATGCCACTGGGATCATCGCAAACGAGCTGGGCGCCCTGGTTGTAACCGGCTCGGTCACCAGCGATCCGGATGTCGAGGCAGCGGTCAATCTGGCCATCACCACTTGGGGCCGGATCGACAATGCGGTGGTGAATACACCGCGCAGCACTACAATCCTGCGTGAAACCATCGGTGACATCTCGGGGCTGGTGGACGTGAATGCCCGCACCATGGGCTATGATCCCGATTTCGCCCCTGAGCTGACGGCGATTCCTCCCGAGGCTTTCGCGCGCTGCCACGATCTGCATGTGCTGCCGCTGGTGCGGGTGGCCCGCGCGGTCACCCCCTTCATGCAGCGGGCCGGCAAGGGTGCGCTGGTGGCGATTTCGGGAATGGATGCGGCGCAGCCCAGGCTGACATTCCCGCTGGGTCCGGTGCGGCTTGCGCTGCATGGCTACGCGAAACTCTACGCCGACCGCTATGGCCGCGACGGAATCCGCATCAACTGCTATGCGCCAGGCGTATTGGAAAACTCGCAGTCCACCGACCCGAACCTCGTGCGGATGATCCCGATGCAGCGTCTTGGCGGGCTGCGGGAGGCGGCACAGACTGTAGCCTTCCTGCTTTCGGGGGCAGCCGAATACATCACGGGTCAGGTCATCACCGCCGATGGCGGCATGAATCGAACCCTATAAGCGGGCCGGAACCTGATGCTGGATCACCTCATCCTGCCGGTAACGGCCTATGCGCAGAACTGCACGATCTTTTTTGACACCGAAACAGGTGAAGCGGCTGTCATCGACCCCGGTGGCGATGTGGCCCGGATCCTGGCTGCGTTGCGTGGCCGGGGACTGCGCGCGACCGGGATCTGGCTTACCCATGGCCATGTTGATCATGCCGGTGGCGCGATGGATCTGCGGGACGCGCTGAATGGCGTGCCGATCCTTGGCCCACATCGGGCAGATGATTGGCTGCTGGCGGGGCTGGAGGAGAAGGCCGCAGGATTGAAAATGCCGGGGGTGCGCAACTGCGTGCCGGACCGCTATCTGCTCGATGGTGAAGATCTGCGGTTGGGCTCATGTCATATTCGCGTGCGTCATGTGCCGGGCCATTCCCCTGGACATGTCGTGTTCCATGCGGCCGAAGCAGGGGTCATACAGGTCGGAGATCTGATCACCTGCGACGGCCCCGGGCGCGGCGATCTGCCGGGAAGCGACCCGGTGGCACTGATTGCCGCCATACGCAACACGCTGCTGCCCCTGCCTGATGATCTGTTCCTGATCTGCGGACATGGTCCTGCCGGGCCGCTGGCGCGCGCGCGACCGTGGATCAAGGCACTGGCGGCGGAGGACGCAGAACGGCAATGAATCCATAGGATCTTTATGGTTTTTGCCTGCAAGTTCACATGCAAAGCTGATGCCGAAAGACGTGGCACTGAAGCGGTGTGGTCCGCCCACACTGCAGGGAAAACTCGCGAATACTGAACAACAACAATAAGATAAGATGACGCTGCGTGCGCATCTCAGCTGATGGGGATTGTGATGAAGTCGGAAACCAACGTATTCTCGCGGCCGCTGCATCCGGCTGGCTCTGATCGAACGGGCGGCATGGGGCGCCGCGGGTTCATCGGCGGCGGCCTTCTGGCGGGTGCCACGATCGCTGGCGGCATCCTGCTGGGAGCGCCGGGGAAGGCCCGTGCCGAGACGCTGACCCCGCGGCGCGGCGGGCGCATCCGTTATGCGCATGACTCTTCGGGCCCGGCGGATACGTTCGATCCAGTCCGCGCGACCTCCAACGTCGATTTCACCCGGATGCGGACCGTCTACAATTCGCTCTTCCGCCTCAATGACCGACTGGAGGCGACGCCCGAACTTGCGACGGAGTTCTCGGTCAGCTCTGACGGTCTGACCTACAGGTTCAAGCTGCGCGAAGGCGTCGAGTTCCACGACGGCAAACCGCTGACGGCCGAGGATGTCGTCTTCTCGATGATGCTGCATGTCGGAGAGACGACCACATCGATCGTCAAGGCGCTGGTTGCCAATGTCGCTGGCTGGTCCGTGGTCGATGCCACGACCGTCGAAGCAAAGCTGACCACCCCCAATATCGACTTTCCGACCATTCTTGCGACCTTCCATTTCAAAATCGTGCAGGCGGGTACCACCGATTTCACCAAGCCGGTCGGCACCGGGCCGTTCCGGGTGGTGGAATTCTCGCCCGGCGTCCGGTCGGTCAGCCAGCGGTTCGAGAATTACTGGGGTGATGGCCCCTATGTTGACGAAATCGAGATATTTTCGATCCAGGACGCCAGCTCGCGTGCCAATGCGCTGATTTCCGGGCAGGTCGAGATCATCGGCAATGTCGATGCCCAGACCGCCCTGCTGATCGATGCGGCGCCGGGCGTCGTGCTGAATTCGCTCCCGACGGCATCGTTCCCGGCGCTGGATATCCGCCGTGACCGCGGCATCGGCACCAGTGTCGATTTCCGCAAGGGAATCCAGCATCTGCTGAACCGCGAGCAGATCGTCAGCGGGGTCTTCCGCGGCAAAGCGGTGATCGCGGGCGACCATCCTATCGGCAGTGCCTATGGCGCCGATGCGGCCGATGTGGGCATTCCTGCGTTCGATCCCGATCTGGCCAAGCACCATTTCGCGAAAGCCGGGGTGGAGGGCTTTGCGGTGCATGTCGCCCCGATCAATCAGGGCATGGTCGAGATCTGTCTTATGTTGCAGAACGAGGCGCGCAAGATCGGTCTGCCGATCGAGGTGAACCGCGTGCCCAGCGATGGTTATTGGGCATCGGTCTGGGGCAAGGAGGATGTAACCGTCACCCGCTTCAACATGCGGCCTGCGGCGTCGTTGTTCTATGGGTTGGCCTATGCCACGGGCGGGGCCTGGAACAAGGCGATGTGGTCGAACGAGCGCATGGACCAGCTGATCCGTGACATTCCCGGCGAAAAAGACGCTGCCCTGCGCCATGAGATGCACCGCGAGGCGCAGACCCTGATACAGCAGGAATCCGGCCATATAATCCCGGCTTTCGTCAACAATCTTGATGCCCAGTCCGAAAAGGTTCAGGGCATGACCGCCATACCCCTGTCCCCCGTGGGCGGCTGCGAGTGGCCCGAGTTCGTGTGGCTGTCAGAGTGAGCAGCCTGCTTTCGGCACTTGGCGGTGCCTTGAGGCATGGCCGTATCCAGGTCATCGATCTGACCAAGCCCTTGAGTTCCGAAACGCCGATGGTCAAGCTGGGTCCGGGATTGG
Source organism: uncultured Paracoccaceae bacterium (assembly GCA_934500835.1). Lineage (GTDB taxonomy): Bacteria > Pseudomonadota > Alphaproteobacteria > Rhodobacterales > Rhodobacteraceae > Pseudogemmobacter. The sequence goes on from CAKSTR010000003.1 coordinate 20,108, forward strand.
CAGGATCAAGGCCTTTCACCTTGACCGAGACCTCTCGCTATGACGCGAGAGGTCCAAGCTGGTATCGCAACGACTTCGCATGCGGGGAGCACACCGGCACGCATTTCGATGCGCCGGTGCACTGGATCACCGGGCGCGATTTGCCCTGTGGCAGCGTTGATCTGGTGCCGACCGGCCGCATGATCGCGCCGGTGGTGGTAATAAACTGCGCGGCGCAGGTCGCGCAGGATCCCGACCATCTGCTCGAACCCGGCGCGATCCGCGACTGGGAAGACCTGCACGGGCGCATTCCTGCAGGCGCATGGGTTCTGATGCGGTCCGACTGGTCAAAGAAGCTGGAAGTCGACAGCTACCTGAACATCCGCGAGGACGGACCCCACACCCCAGGCCCTTCCGCCGCGGCGGTGCGCTTCCTGTTGGAAGAGCGCGACATTCTGGGCTTTGGCAGCGAGGTGGTTGGAACCGATGCGGGACAGGCCGGCCGTTTTGATCCACCGTATCCCGCGCACCATTTGCTGCTTGGCGCAGACCGTTACGGTCTGGCGGGTCTGTGCAATCTGGACCTCTTGCCCGTCACAGGCGCGATGCTGATCACCGCGCCGCTGAAAATCGCTGGCGGATCCGGCAGCCCGTTGCGGGTGCTGGCCCTGGCCGAGCGGCCTTTGGGTGATCCCGGACAGTGATCGCACATGCGTGCATGACATGGCCATGGATGACGAAACCGAACGGAAGTTCGATAGGCAGGTATTGGCGCGGCCCACTATCGCGAACGACAGCCTTTACGATGCTCCAATCGGTCGCGCCATCAGATTTCGACTGATCGGGGACGGAATGTTGGCTAGGACGGCGACGCTTGACCTCTGCGAAGGCCGCCTTGCCGGGATGGATATCTAGTTAAAGGAAACACAATGCCGAATGTAACAATCGACACCCTCGTCGGAAAGACCCCCGAGCAAAAGCAGCAGTTGGTGGATGAACTTATGGTCGCCTTCGAGGCCATCGGTGTGCGCCGCCAAAGCGTGACGGTGGTCTTTCACGATATCGCCTTCGACAACTTCTTTCTCGGCAACGAGAACATGAATGCCTATCAGGCCCGGCGGCGCGCCGAGGAAGGCGGTTCATGATCGAACATTCGACGGCCGAATGCGACGTTCTTGTGATCGGCGGAGGGATCCACGGGACATTCATCGCGCGGGAACTGGCGGCGGCGGGCTACGCGGTGGTGTTGGCAGAACAGGGTGATTTCGGAGGGGGCGCAACGGGCCGGTCAAGCGGCATTCTCAATAACGGGCTTGTTTTCTTCGAAAGTGGCGCGGTTTCACTGCGAAGCCTTCTGCTCAACCCGTCGCGGCTTGGCTACACGATCCGGGCGATTTCGCGCTATCAGGAGGCGCGCCGGGAAATGACTCGGAAGGCGGGCGAACGGATCCGGCCGTTCAAGGCCTATCTGCCCGTGTATCGACATCGGGGGCCGAGCCGGTGGAAGATCGTGCTTGGGATCTGGCTCATCAGGCTTCTGTCCAGCCGTGCGGCACCTGCGCGCTTTCGCTGTATCCAAGGCATAGCCCTGCGGGATGATCCCCGTTTCCGCGACCTTGCCGATTCAGAGAACCTGGCCTGCGTGTATGAGTTCGATGAATATTACTACGATACGGCCCAGGAAATGGCACGCGACAACGCCGCCGGGGCCGCGAACTTCGGGGCGTATGTGCTTGCTTCAACCGGGGTGCGCGGCCTCCGCAGAGCGGGTGAAAGATGGAAGGCCGAACTGTCGTCACGAACCGGCGGCGGGCTGGAGGTCAGCGCGAAGGCGGTGGTGAATGCCAGCGGCCCGTGGATCGACGACGTCTTCGAACTTCTTGAAAACCCGCCGGAAGCAAAGATCGACAAGCGGAAGGGCACCCATATCAGCGTCAGGTTGCCGGAGGCCTGGCGCGGAAGCGGTGTCTACCTTGTCACCCCGTGTGGCAAGAGCCGCTTCATACTGCCGCGGGGGGAGGATCATATTTTCGGGGTGACGAATACACCGTTCAGCGGTGATCCCGCGACCGCGCAACCTACCGAAGACGAGATAGCGTCGCTCGTCGCCCAACTCAACGAAGTGCTGCCCAATCTCGGCCTCACGCCTTCTAGGGTCTCCTATGCCTGGTCGGGTGTTCGACCCGCCACCCGGCTGGCCCATTCGGCCGACGGGAAACAAGTTCATTCTGGCCTGCACAGGCTATGGCACCTATCCGGCGAAGGGTTGCCAAACATGTATGCGGTTACGGGTGCGTCGATAGGCAGCCAGTTCGCTGTCGCCCGCGAGGTACTGAAGCATATCACACTGGAACTCGGCAGGCGGCAGGCCAGCGCCGCCAGGAACCACACTGGCGACCCCCAACACTAAGGGGAGGCGCATCAACGTCTTGGCGCATCAGCGTCATCGGACTTTCTCCCCCGCTGCCGATGCCGTCGCCCCTCGCAAGGCAAGAAAGACCGCCTGTGCAGTCGGGGCGGCGTCACCAATGATCTGCGCAAGCTCTTGGAACAGGTGCCCAAAGAAATCTGCGCCTCACTGGCGTCCTCACCTCAAGCGAGTGCGGCCCGCCACCGGGATCGGCGCCTCCCGCTGAAACGACCTGCCACTTTGTCCTAGGTCAAAGACGTCCTCCCGACCTGACGCCTATCCTTGCGCCATGGTCTGCCGGATATCCCTTCTCTGCCTTCGCATGGCCGCCACACTTCTGGCGGTGCTGGGCTTTCTGGCCTCGGCGCAGGTGAAGGCCGCGATGCCCTTTTCCGGGCCGCTGATGGCTGTCGAGATCTGCCATGATGACCAGGTCCTGACCATCTGGGTCGATGCGGATGGGAATGAGCATCCCGCACCACATGACTGCCGGAACTGCGATCTCTGCGGGGGCGCGGCGCCGGTTCTGCCTGTTTTTTCCGCCAGCCCTAACTTGCAAACAGCCGCGCGGCGCCTGGTTTCGGTGTCCCTTCGCAGCCCTGGCGCCACGCGTCCTGATTATATGATCCCGCCCCTTCGTGGGCCCCCCTCCCATCACAACCGGATAGCCAGCGCATGACCGCCAGCCTGCCGATAACCCGCCTTTGCCTAGCGCTAGTGGCCTTTCTCCTGCTGTTGACCGGGCAGGCGAACGCACAGACCGTGCTGGAAAAACTGCTGCCCGAGCAGAGCGCCGCCGATCTGGTTGTCGGCGCCGATGCCTTTGGCCCTCCCCGCACCGATCTGGCGGTGGCTCCGGTGCTGAAAGGCGGGGAAACCATCGGATGGGCCTTCGTCACTTCGGATTTCGTCGGCACCACCGGCTATTCCGGCAAGCCGATCCATACGCTGGTTGCGGTTGACGAGAGCGCCAGGATCATCGGACTGAAACTGGTCAAGCATTCCGAACCGATCGTTCTGATCGGCATCCCCGAGGCAAAGATCCGCGCCATGGTCGAGGGCTATCTCGGCCTTGATCTGGTGGCCGAGGCGAAATCGGGCGGCACCGGGCACGAGGTCGAGATCATCTCGGGCGCGACGGTGACGGTGATGGTGATCGACGATTCGATCATCCGCTCGGGGCTGAAAGTGGCGCGGGGGCTGGGGCTTGGCGGCCTCGCGCCCGAAGCTGCCGCGCAGGGGCCGCAATTCGAGATCAACCCCGATGCCGAAGTGCCCACCAGTTGGGCAGAGATGGAGGGCGACGGCACGCTACGGCGCCTTTCGCTGGATGTGGGCCAGATCAACGCCGCCTTTGCCGCGAACGCCGATCCGCGCGCAGGCGAACGCCCCCTGACCGAAGCCCCCGCCACCACCTTCATCGAGATGCAGGCGGCGCTGGTCTCGGTTCCCGCCATCGGTGAGGCGCTGCTCGGTGATGCCGCCGAGATGAACCTGAAAAACTGGCTGGGCGAGGGCGATCACGCGGTGGCCATCGTCGGGCGCGGCATCTACAGCTTCAAGGGGTCTGGCTATGTGCGCGGTGGGATCTTCGACCGGATCGTGCTGATCCAGGACGATGTTTCAGTGCGCTTCCGCGACCGCGACCATCAACGCATCAATGCGATCACCGCGGATGGCGCGCCGGAATTTGCCGAGATGGACCTGTTCCGCATCCCCGCAGACTCGGGCTTCGATGCGACGAAACCGTTCCGCATCCAGCTTCTGGTGCAGCGCGCCGTCGGGCCGGTGGACAAGGTGTTCCAGACCTTCGATCTAGGCTATCAGCTGCCACCCCAATATCTGCGCAGCCTTGCGCCTGCTGCTCCGCCGCCCGAAGTGGTGCAGATCGCCAGTCAGGATGAGGCCGCAGCGCAATCCGATCTCTGGAAGCGGATCTGGCTGTCGTCAAAACTGGAAATCGCTGGCCTGGGCGTGATGCTGGTGGTGCTGACCGGGGTGTTCTTCTTCCAAGGCTTCGCCGTCCGGAACGAGCGCCGGTTCTACATCTTCCGTATGGGGTTCCTGACGGTCACACTGGTCTTTCTGGGCTGGTATGCCAATGCGCAATTGTCGGTCGTCAACCTGATGGCGCTGTTCGCCAGCCTGACGAACGGGTTCAGCTGGCAGGCCTTCCTCCTCAGCCCGCTGACCTTCATCCTGTGGTTCGCCGTGGCTGCCTCGCTTCTGTTCTGGGGGCGCGGTGCCTATTGTGGCTGGCTGTGCCCCTTTGGCGCACTGCAAGAGTTGACGAACCAGATCGCGCGAAAGCTGAAGATCCCGCAATGGACCCTGCCCTGGGGCCTGCATGAACGCCTCTGGCCGATCAAATACATGATCTTCCTCGGCCTGTTCGGGGTTTCCCTGATAAGCATCGATCAGGCTGAACACCTGGCCGAAGTGGAGCCGTTCAAGACCGCGATCATCCTGAAGTTCATCCGCGCCTGGCCCTTCGTCGCCTATGCGGCGGCACTGCTGATCGCCGGGTTGTTCGTTGAACGCTTTTACTGCCGCTATCTCTGCCCGCTGGGTGCGGCACTGGCGATCCCGGCACGGCTCAGGATGTTCGACTGGCTGAAGCGCTACCATGAATGCGGCAGCCCCTGTCAGACCTGCGCCAAACAATGCCCGGTGCAATCGATCCACCCGACTGGTGAGATCAACCCGAATGAATGCATCAACTGCCTTCATTGCCAGGTGCTCTACCAGTCGGAAACCACCTGCCCCGTCGTCATCAAAAAGCTGAAACGGCGGGAAAAAATCTCGGAAAGCATGCCTCCGAACCTTGGGGTGAAGTTGGGAATGCCGCCTGCCGGCCACCCCAATGCCGCCCGCACAACTCCTTCTGAAATCTGATCCAAAGGAATCCGATCATGGATAAGCAAGACACCAAAGGTCTGAGCCGCCGCTCGCTGTTCGGCGCGACCGCTGGAAGCGTGGCGCTGGCGGGCTCGCTGCCCGGACGGCTGGCGCTTGGCTTTGGCGGCCTCGGTGCTGCCACGGTTGCAAGCTCCGGCGTTGCATTGGCCGCAAGCGCGGATGGCGGCGTGGCCCCCGGCCAGTTGGACGATTACTACGGCTTCTGGTCCTCGGGTCAGGCCGGCGAATTGCGCATCCTTGGCGTCCCTTCCATGCGCGAGCTGATGCGGGTGCCGGTCTTCAACCGATGTTCGGCCACCGGCTGGGGGCAGACCGATGAATCGATCCGCATCCATCAGCGGACGATGAGCGAGAAGACCCGCAAACAGCTTGCTGCCAATGGCAAGAAGATCCACGACAACGGCGACTTGCACCACGTCCATATGTCCTTCACCGAAGGAAAATACGACGGCCGCTATCTGTTCATGAACGACAAGGCCAATACCCGCGTCGCCCGCGTGCGCTGCGACGTGATGAAGACGGATGCCATTCTGGAGATCCCGAATGCCAAGGGCATCCACGGTCTGCGCCCGCAGAAATGGCCGCGCTCGAACTATGTCTTCTGCAATGGCGAGGACGAGGCGCCGCTGATCAACGACGGATCGACCATGCGCGATGTGTCGACCTATGTGAACATCTTCACCGCTGTCGATGCCGATGCCTGGCAGGTGGCCTGGCAGGTGCAGGTCACGGGTAACCTTGACAACTGCGACGCCGATTACACCGGAAAATGGGCCTTCTCGACCAGCTACAACTCGGAAATGGGCATGACGCTGGCCGAGATGACCGAGGCCGAGATGGACCATGTGGTCGTCTTCAACGTCGAGGAAATCGAAAAGGCCATCGCGGCCGGTCAGTTTGAAGAGATCAATGGGGTCAAGGTCGTTGACGGGCGCAAAGAGGCCAAGTCCCTCTTCACCCGCTATATCCCGATCGCCAACAACCCGCACGGCTGCAACATGGCGCCGGACCAAAAGCACCTTTGCATCGCGGGCAAGCTGTCGCCCACGGTCACGGTGCTGGACATCACCAAGTTCGACGCGATCTTCTATGAAAACGCCGATCCGCGTTCCGCCGTTGTGGCCGAACCGGAACTGGGCCTTGGCCCGCTGCACACCGCTTTTGACGGGCGCGGCAATGCCTATACCTCGCTCTTCCTCGACAGCCAGGTGGTGAAGTGGAATATCGAGGACGCCATCCGCGCCTATGCCGGCGAGAAAATCGATCCGATCAAGCACAAGCTGGATGTGCATTACCAGCCCGGCCACCTGAAAACGGTGATGGGCGAGACGCTGGACGCCGCCAATGACTGGCTGGTCTGCCTGTGCAAGTTCTCGAAGGACCGCTTCCTCAATGTGGGGCCGTTGAAAGCCGAGAATGACCAGCTGATCGACATCTCGGGCGATGAGATGAAGCTGGTGCATGACGGCCCGACCTTCGCCGAGCCGCATGACGCGATTGCCGTGCATCCCTCGATCATGTCGGGGATCAAATCGGTCTGGGAACGCCAGGACCGGATGTGGGCCGAGACCCGCAAACAGGCCGAAGCCGATGGCATCAACCTCGACGACTGGTGCGATACGGTGATCCGCGACGGCAACAAGGTGCGGGTCTATATGTCCTCGGTCGCGCCTTCCTTCTCGCTGGAGGAGTTCACCGTCACCGAGGGGGACGAGGTTACGGTCATCATCACCAATATGGATGAGATCGACGACCTGACCCACGGCTTCACCATGGGCAATCATGGCGTGGCAATGGAAATCGGGCCGCAGCAGACCTCTTCCGTCACCTTCGTCGCGGCCAATGCCGGGGTCTACTGGTATTACTGCCAGTGGTTCTGCCACGCACTGCACATGGAAATGCGCGGCCGGATGTTCGTTGAGCCGAAGGCCTGAACCATGCGCTGGCCTGCCGTTTTTCTTGGCTTGATCCTTGCCTTTCCCGCCCTGGCGGAGGAGCGCGAGGTCATGCCGGGCCCCGGCAGGCTTGCCGAAGCCATCGCCGCCGCCGAACCCGGCGACGTGCTGCATCTGATCGACGGGGCCTATCCGGGCCCCGTCACCATAGGCATTGAACTCACCATCATTGGCCCGCGCGGGGCCATCGTGGACGGGGAAGGCACCGGAACCGTTATCGCCGTGACGGCCCCCGATGTCGCCTTGCGCGGCTTTTCCGTAACCGGGTCGGGGTCTGCGAACGAAGCTTTGGATGCGGGGATCAAGATCGGCAAAGGCGCTGACCGCGCAACGATCGAGGGACTTGCGCTTTACGACAATATGCACGGCATCGACGTTCACGGCGGTCGTGATGCCAGGATTGTCGACAATGAGATCATCGGCCGCCAGTCGCTGCATATGAACGAGCGCGGCAATGGCATCTATGTCTGGAACAGCCCCGGCACCTTGCTGGAGGGCAATCAGATCCGCTATGGCCGGGACGGCATTTTCTCGAACGCCAGCGCCGACAGCATCTACCGTGACAATGTGATGCGCGATCTGCGGTTCGCCGTGCATTTCATGTACACGCGGAACACGGAAGTTTCGGGCAATGTCTCGATTGGCAACCATCTGGGGTTTGCCATCATGTTCTCGGACCGGGCGAAGATCCTTGACAACCTCAGCCTTGGCGACCGCGAACACGGGTTGATGCTGAACTATGCCAACAACGCCGATGTAACCGGGAACCTGATCCGCGGCGGCACCAAGAAATGCCTCTTCATCTACAACGCCCATAAAAATCTGATCTGGAACAACCGCTTCGAAGGGTGCGATATCGGCATCCACTTCACCGCCGGGTCCGAGCGCAACGTCCTGACCGACAATGCCTTTATCGGCAACCGCAATCAGGTGAAATACGTCGGCACCCGCTTCATGGAATGGAGCCATGACGGGCGCGGCAATTTCTGGTCCGATCATCCGGCCTTCGACCTGAACGGCGACGGAATAGCTGACGGCAGCTATCGCCCGAATGACCTGATGGACCATATCCTGTGGTCCACGCCATCTGCCGCGCTTCTGACCGGCTCTCCGGCGGTCCAGCTGATCCGCTGGAGCCAGTCGAGCTTCCCCGCCACCATGCCCGGCGGTGTCACCGACAGCCATCCGCTGATGCTGCCGCTGACCATCCCTGTCCCGTCTGACATCGCCGCGATGGAGACGGCTGTAGCAGGCCGCTGGACCACTGGAAATTATGATGACCTCGACCCTGACGATCTCGCATCTCACTAAGCGCTACGGAGGGCTGGAGGCTCTCTCGGATGTCACACTGAGCGTGGCACCGGGCCAGCGCGTGGCGCTTCTGGGCCATAACGGCGCGGGGAAGTCGACGATGATGAAGATCATCCTCGGGCTGATCCCGGCCTCTGAGGGTCAGGTCACGGTCTGCGGAACCACGCCGGGTTCGACACAGGCGCGCGCCCAGGTGGCCTATCTGCCAGAAAACGCCGCCTTCCACCCCGCGCTGACTGGCGAGGAACAGATCCGCCATTACCTGCGCCTGCGCGGCGGCGACCCATCGCTTGCGCTGGATCTCCTGGCGCGGGTCGGGCTGAAAGACGCAGCGAAACGCCGGATCGGCACCTACTCCAAGGGGATGCGCCAGCGCGTCGGCCTTGCGCAAACGCTGATCGGCCGCCCGCGCCTTCTGGTGCTGGACGAGCCGACCTCGGGGCTTGATCCGGTCTCGCGCCGCGATTTCTATGCGCTGCTGGATGGCCTCGCAGCCGAAGGTGCCTCGATCCTGCTGTCCTCGCATGTGCTGACCGAAGTCGAGGCGCGCACCGACCACATCCTGATCCTGGCCGAAGGCCGGATCGAGGCGGAGGGCACCCTCTCCGCCCTGCGCCAGAAAGCGGAACTGCCGGTCATCATCACCCTAACCCCCGCTGATGGCGACGCAAGCAGCCTGCTGGACGCGCTGCCGGGTGCGCAACTGTTGCCCTCAGGCCAGATCCAGATCAGTTGCCGCCAGGATGAGAAGCTGCCGCTTCTGACCCGCATTACCGGCTTTGGCTTGAGGATCACCGATCTCGATGTGACACCGCCCAGTCTCGAAGACATCTATTCCCACTTCAGCCGCAGGACAGGTCAATGAGGCGCATCCTCTCTACTGCCGGGATCGAGTTCCGCATCGCGCTGCGCAACCGTTGGGTGGCGATTGCGACCGGGCTGATGGTGCTTTTCGCGCTGGTGCTGGCCGCCGCCGGGGCCGCGCCGACGGGCGATGTCGGCGTTGACCGGCTCTCGGTCACCGTGGTCTCGCTGACCTCGCTGGCGGTCTATCTGGTGCCGCTGCTGGCGCTGCTGATGAGTTTCGATGCCATCGCGGGCGAGGTCGAGCGCGGCACGCTGCCCCTTTTGCTGACCTATCCCATCTCTCGCGGCAGCATCCTTGCCGGCAAACTGCTGGCGCATGTCGTGATCCTCGGAATCGCGGTCAGCCTCGGCTATGGCGCCGCGGCGCTTGCGGCTGTCTGGAGCGACCCCGATGCCGCCCGGGGCCTGCCTTCGCTCATCCGGCTGATCTGGACCTCGGTGCTGCTCGGTTCGACATTCCTCGGCTTCGGCTATCTGCTTTCCTCGCTCTCGCGCCGTCCCTCCGGCGCTGCGGGCCTGGCCATCGGGCTATGGCTTTCCCTGGTGGTGCTTTACGATCTTGGGCTTCTCGCGCTGGTTGTCTCCAATGCGGGCGGCGGCCTTGCCACCGCTGCGCTGCCGGGGCTCCTGCTGGCGAACCCTGCCGATGCGTTTCGCCTGTTCAATCTGGCCGCCTCGTCCGCTGCCGGGGCGGCGGACGGCATGGGGGGGGGCGCAACCTCGATCCCGCTCTGGCAATCGGCCCTTTCGATGGCCCTGTGGCCGATAGTCGCCAACATCCTTGCCATTGCCGCCTTCAGAAAGGTCTCGCCATGATCCGCGCCGCACCCGCATTGCTGCTGGTTTGCACCGTCTTCCTGACGGCCTGCAAGGAAGAGGCCGCGCAGAATCTGACCCCGCTGGACATGACCGCAGAAACGCTGGGCCATTTTTGCCAGATGAACCTGCTGGAGCATCCGGGACCCAAAGCGCAGATCCACCTCGAGGGGATGCCCGGCATGCCGATCTATTTCAGTCAGGTCCGTGACGCCATCGCATATCAGCGCATGCCCGAGCAGAGCCAGCCGGTGTTGGCGATCTATGTCAACGACATGGGCGCCCCGGGCGCCACATGGGACATTCCGGGCGAAGGCAACTGGATTCCGGCGGAAAGTGCCTTTTATGTGGTGGGATCTGCCCGCGAAGGCGGCATGGGCGCGCCCGAAACCGTTCCCTTCTCCAGTCGCAATGCCGCCGAAGCCTTCGCCAGCGCCGAAGGTGGAGAGGTTTTGACCCTCGATGCCATTCCCGAAAAGGCGGTTCTGGCCCCGGTCGAGATGTCCTCCGGTGAAACGGAGGAACATTTTAACAGCGATGGCGGCGATGATGATTTCGCGACCCGCCTCGAAGCCATTCACCAGCATTGAGAGGTGCCACCATGTCTCTGACCCGTCGCCGTTTCATCGCGATTTCCGCCATCGCCGCCGGCATGCCCACGGCACTGGCCGCGGGCCCTTCGCAGCACTGGACAGGTCAGGCGCTTGGTGCGCGGGCCTCGATCCGGCTGGACCATCCCGATGCCGAAGCAATCACCGCCCGCAGCCTGGCCGAGATCGAACGCCTGGAGGCCATTCTTAGCCTCTACCGCGCGGACAGCGCCCTATCGCAGTTGAACCGCGACGGCTATCTGGCGGCTCCACCCTTCGAACTGCTCGACTGCCTTGCCCTGGCCCGGACAGTTCATCACGGCACGGGCGGACGGTTCGACGTGACACTGCAGCCCCTCTGGGCGCTCTGGGCCGAGATGGCAGTCGCGGGCCGCCGCCCCACGATTCTTGAGCGGCGCGCAGCACTGGCGCGTTCCGGCATGGACCGGCTGGAGCTGTCGCCCGAGCGGATCCGCATGACGAAAGGCATGGCGATCACGCTGAATGGCATCGGCCAAGGCTATGTCGCCGACCGCGTGGCCATGCTGCTCCAGGCCGAAGGCTTGACGAATATTCTGATTGATACCGGCGAGCATCGCGCACTAGGGCCGCGCCCTGATGGCAGCGCCTGGCCGATCCGTGTCCCCGGTTTCAACAACACGATCCCGTTGGCCACGCGCGCGCTGGCGACCTCGGCGCCGCTTGGCACCGCCTTCGATGCCGCCGGGCACGACGGACATATCCTTGATCCGAGGACGGGGGCGCCTGTGGCCTCGCCTTTCGCCAGTGTCACCATCTCGGCCCCGACTGCCGCACTGGCCGATGCGCTGGCGACTGCAGCTTGTCTGACCAATGACGAAGCGGGTCTCGGGGATCTTCTGACAGCGTTTCCAGACTGCCAGGCAGAGGCCGTGGTATTGAGCTGACTTTGTTTGATTTTCGTCCCCTATCTCCTCTCCGGCCTGAACCGCGCCGATCTTTCGCTGGCGATCCTCTGGCTTGGGTGGCCGCAGGTCAGATCGGCCTGAGCAGGGTTGTCGTGCCTTGGCCGTCCCCGAGAGACCAAGTCCGCACAGTGGGGCCATACCGGCACACCCGCTCGCCATTATCTGATGGGCTGGCCTATTTTCCCGCAGGAGCATAGGACGGGACATTCCTCCTGATCACCCTGCACCATGCCCGTCACGCTCACCTCTCTTTCCGACCTGCGTCGCCTCGGCTTTGACGAGGTGTTCGACGTGCGGGCGCCGTCGGAATATCGGCAGGATCATCTGCCCGGTGCGATCAACCTCCCGGTGCTGGACGATGCCGAACGTGCCCGCGTCGGCACGATCTACAAGCAGGTCTCGCCTTTTGACGCGCGCAAGATCGGCGCGGCGCTGGTTGCGCGCAATGCCGCCCGCCATATCGAGGATTCGCTGATGGACCGGCCCGGCGGCTGGCGCCCGCTGGTCTATTGCTGGCGCGGCGGGCAAAGATCGGGGTCCTTCGCCACGATCCTTTCACAGATCGGCTGGCGGGTAGAGACGATCGCCGGGGGCTACAAGGCCTGGCGGCGTCTGGTGATCGAGGCGCTGCACGACAGCCCCTTCCCGGCGCGGGTGGTGCTGCTTGATGGCAATACCGGCACGGCCAAGACCGAACTTCTGCATCTGCTGGCCGCAAGGGGAGTTCAGATGCTGGATCTGGAAGGCCTGGCCAATCATCGCGGTTCACTTTTCGGGGCGACCGGCCTACAGCCCGCACAAACCGGGTTCGAAGGGCGGCTGGCCGATCTGGTCGACCGGCTTGATCCGGGCCGCCCGGTGGTGATCGAGGCCGAAAGTGCGGTGATCGGACGGCTGAAGCTGCCCGGCCCGCTATGGCACGCGATGCAGGCCGCCCCCCGGATCGAGATATCGGCGGAGCGGGAGGAGCGGGCGCGCTATCTGACCCGCGCCTATGCCGACATGATCGCCGATCCCGAGCGGCTGACAAGGACGGTGGACCAGCTGCGCCCCTACCAGCCCGCGCAGCGGATCGAGGCCTGGCTTGCCATGATCGCCGCCGGGGCATTTGCGGAACTGGCCGGTGGGCTGATGGAGTGGCACTATGACCCCCGTTACGCCCGCAACCGGGCGCGGATCGGCGGGCAGGCCATCGGCATCACGGCCCCCTCGCTGGAAGTCGAGGCGCTGCCGGAGCTTGCCGCCAGGATCGCCGGGCACGTCGCCGAATTGGGAGAGACCACATGACCGAACCCCGTCTGACCTCGCTTGCCCATGGCGGCGGCTGCGGCTGCAAGATCGCCCCCGGAGTGCTGGAGGACATCCTGCGCGGTGCCGCCGCCCTGCCGGTGCCGCCCGAACTGCTGGTCGGCATCGAAACTTCGGATGATGCCGCCGTCTGGCAGTTGAACGACCGGCAGGCCGTGGTGGCGACGACCGACTTCTTCATGCCGGTGGTCGATGATCCACGCGACTTCGGGCGGATTGCCGCGACCAATGCGATCTCGGATGTCTATGCCATGGGGGGCACGCCGATCTTCGCGCTGGCACTGGTCGGGATGCCGGTCAATGTGCTGTCGCGGGCCACGATCCGCGCCGTGCTGGATGGCGGGGCCGAGGCCGGCCGCGCAGCGGGTATCCTTATTGCCGGGGGCCATACGATCGACTCGGTCGAGCCGATCTACGGCCTGGTCGCGATAGGGATCGTCGATCCGCTGCATCTGAAACGCAATTCCGGGGCCCGGCCCGGCGATGTGCTGGTTCTGGGCAAGCCGCTGGGTGTCGGCATCTATTCCTCGGCGCTGAAAAAGGGTGTGCTGGATGCGGCGGGATACGGCGCGATGATCGACAGCACCACCCGGCTGAACACGCCTGGTCCCGATCTGGCGCGCATCGAGGGCGTTCATGCCATGACCGATGTGACCGGCTTTGGCCTTGCCGGTCACGCGCTGGAAATGGCGCGCGGCTCGGGCTGCGCCATTCGTATCGACTGGCGCGCGGTGCCGTTGCTGCCCGGCGTGCAGGCACTGGCCGAAGCCGGCCATATCACCGGCGCCTCGGGCCGGAACTGGGCCAGCTATGGTGCCAATGTGGCGATCGACGGCCTTTCAGACACCGACCGCGCCCTGCTGAGCGACCCGCAGACCAGCGGCGGGCTGCTGGTCGCCTGTGCGCCCGACAGCCTGGCGCAGGTGCAGGAGGTGTTCCGGCGCCACGGCTTCGGGCAGGCCGCTGTCATCGGCAGAGCCGAAGAGGGCAAGGGCGTCGCCGTCTCCAACGCGTGAGGGATAGTCTGGTGCCCCTCCGGACCATGAGCATCTGGCCAGACCAAAATCGCCGCGGGTCCACGACCGCGGCAAAAGCGCGTCAGCCAGAAAAGGTTGCTCATCATCCCATCAGGGCGGGGGCTTGAAGCAGCCGAACGGGCAGCCCAACCAGATCACTGGGCCCTGACCCCAGCAGCGCCTCCTCGTAGGGATAGCGGCTGAGGGTGATCGGGCCGCTGTTGGTGACCAGCACCTGATCTTCCAGTTTCACGCCTTCGATGCCGCCGATCTCGCCGATGTAGCTTTCGACGCAGATCACCATGCCGCTTTCCAGCTCGCCGTCATAGAATTCCGGATGGTCCTCGCTGTGGTGGATCGCCGGCCATTCGTCGGCCATGCCAAGCCCATGCATCAGCACGGGATAAAGCTGGTCTCCGAAGCCAGCGGGCGGAATATAGCGAGCGCGGGCGATCTCTCCGAAAGAGGCACCGGCCTTGACCAGTCTGGTGTTCTCCATCACCTCGGTATGGGCGATGGTATATAGCTTCTTCTGATAGTCCGAAGGCCGCCCCGGCCCGCAGCGATAGGCGCGGCTGATGTCGGCGCCATAGCTGAAGGGGCCGACCATGCCGCAGTCGAAGACCACCAGATCACCGGCCCGGATCATCCGGGAGGACGCCTCCTGTTGCCAGGGATTTGTACGCTCGCCCGAGGCCAGGAGACGATAGTCCAGCCATTCGCCCCCGCCCTCGATCAGTGCCTGCCACATATGCGCCCAAAGCTCCTGCTCCATCACGCCGTTGCGCAGGGCATCGCGCATGCGGGTCATTCCGTCTTCGGCGACCGCGATGGTCAGGTTCATCGCAAGGATTTCTTCGGGCGACTTGATCTTGCGGGCCTGTGCCAGAACCGGGGCCACATCGGACAAGACATGCCCCCTGGCCGCCAGCGCCTGTTCGGCCCAGACCCCGGCGCGTTCGATGCCGATGCGCTTTGGACCCTGGCCGCAATGCTGGCGGATCAGGTCATCCATCTGGACCGCCCATTTGCGAACCCAGTCTTCCTGTCGCGCACCGCCATACATGTGCGACAGGGGCAGGATGTCGGCGCGGATCTCGTCGATGGTTTCCAGCGTGCTGCCGGTGTTGCGGCCCGGTTCGCTGTCGAAATACACCACAGGCCCATCGGCGGGGACAAAGAGATAACCCGCCTGGATGTGCATCTGGAACAGCGTGCAGTTGCGCACGCCGGTGGCATAGCGGATCGACAGCGGCTCGATCAGGATGATCGCGTCCAGCCCGTGCTTGCGCACCTGCTCGCGCAGGCGGTTCTGGCGATAGCGGCGCATGCGCGGCACGTCGATCATGCCCTCGGTATCAACCGCCTGCATCGGCGGCGTGATCCAGGCGGCCTGTTCCAGCGTCAGGGGCTGAGGTTTGGCCGCAAAAGCGCGAGAATAGTCGGTGGCGTCGTTCAATGGATTGATCCCTCAGTGAAAAGAGACAGACGAGGCATGCTGCGAGATCCCTGAGACGATGCGGTAATCGCGAATGGCCGCATTCCCGAGAACCTGAAGAGCCTTCTGATACCCTTCGCTGGCATAGGCAGCCTTCGCAGCGCCAACACTGTCATACTCGATGACCACGACCCGCTGGTCACGACGCCCTTCGGGCGATGCAATCGGCAAGCCCCGGGCAATGAAGCGCCCTCCGGCGGCTTCGATCGCCGGCCCGGCCAGTTCGGTGTAGGCCGCAAAGCGAACCGGATCGGTTACGCTTTGATATGTGACGACGGAATAGGCCTTGCTCATGTCTTGCCCCGCTCATGCTTTCTGGCGGGCATTGGCGGGGTCCCAGGCCGGTGCATCCAGAAGGATGAAAGCCCGGCGTTCGCCTAGGATGACAACCTCAAGCCGCTTTGTTGCCTCCGGGTCGACATAGGCGAAAGCAAGGCTCTTGCCCGTCGCGTGACCATAGCCGCCCGAGGTGCAGACACCGACGACCCGATCACCCTGCATCACCGCCGTAGATGTCGCAGTCGGCGGCGGCGACCTCACCATAGACCAGCCTTGTCGTGATGGCCCCGGCGCGCACGGCTTCGGTGGCGGTGCGGCCGCGAAAATCACCCTTGTCGGGGGCGTAGAAGCGGGCGCAGTCGGCCTCGATCAGGGTGATCTCGTTGGTCAGTTCCGAGCCATAGCCGCGATAGCCCTTCTCCATCCGCAAGGAGTTCAGTGCCTGCACGCCGAAATCGGCGATGCCGTGGGGTTGGCCTGCCGCCCGGATCGCCGTGTAGAGATGGGCAAGGTCGGCCATCGGGGCGTGAATCTCCCAGCCGAGTTCGCCGACATAGGTAACGCGCAGCGCACGCACCCTGACCCCCGCCAGCGTGATTTCCTGCGCCGAGAGCCAGCGGAAGGCCGCGCTTGACAGGTCCGCGTCGGTCAGGGCAGCCAGGGTCTCCCTTGATTTCGGACCGGCGACGGCCAGCATCCCGAAATCGTTGGTGACATTGGTGATCGTCACGCCATCGCCGGCGGCATTGCGCAGGCTGTCGCGGGCCTGTTCCTCGGTGCCCGCACCGGTCAGGAGATAGAAATGGACGGGGCCGAGGCGGGTGATCGTCCATTCGCCTTCGATACGACCGTTCTCGGACAGAACCTGCGTCAGCCCGATGCCGCCCTGCTTCTTCGGCAGGCGGTTGGCGGTCAGCCGGTCCAGCAGGGCCTCGGCGCCGGGGCCGGTGACGTCGAACTTGGCGAAACTTGACAGGTCCATGATGCCGACCCGTTCGCGCACGGCGCGGCATTCGGCGGCAACCAGGTCGAAGGTGTTCGTCCGGCGGAACTGCAGCTTCTCGACAAAGCCTGCGGGGGCGAAGTACTTCGGCCGCTCCCAGCCGTGGACCTCGGTCATCACTGCGCCCCCGGCTTTCAGGACCGGATAAAGCGGGGTCACGCGGCGGGGCCGGCCGGCCTGCACCTCACGGCCCGGCAAGGGCGTTTCGAACATGTTTTCGTAGTCGTCGAAGCTTTTTGCCCGCGTGTAATCCTGATCGGCATAGCTGCCAAAGCGGCGCGGATCGACCGGCCCCATGTTGATCTCGGCGTCTCCGTGAACCATCCACTGCGCCAGATATTTGCCGCAGCCCGCGCCTTGGGCGATGCCGATGGACGAGCCGCAGCATTGCCATGCATTGGGCACGCCCGGCATCGGCCCGACAAGGGGATTGCCGTCCGGGGTATGGGGAATGGCCCCGTTGATGATGCGCTTGATCCCGGCATTGGCGAAGATCGGCATCCGGTCCAGCGCCTTTTCCAGCCAGGGCGCGATGCGATCCAGATCGCCTGCGAACAGCTCGTTCTCGCTGGACCATTCCGGCCAGCCGCCGCGCGCCGCCCAGGCCTCTTTCGCGCCGACATGCTCATAGATGCCGACAAGGCCCGCTTTCTGCTCTTGCCGGTAGTAGCCCGCTGTCGCCGGGTCGCGCATCACCGGCAGTTCGGTCAGGCTGTCGCTGAACTCGGCCAGGGGTTCCGTGACCAGATACTGGTGTTCCATGTTGGTGATCGGCGTGTCGACACCAAGCCATTTGCCGACCTCGCGCGCATAGCAGCCGGCGGCGTTGACGACATGCTCGCAAGAGACATTGCCCTTTTCCGTCACGACCTCGAACGCGCCCGAGGGCAGGCGGGTGATGCCGGTCACTCGGGTATGGCGGACAATGGTCGCCCCCATTGCGCGCGCCCCCACCGCCATGGAGTTGCAGGCGCTGGAGGGGTCGACATGACCGTCGAGCGTGGTATGCGCCCCGGCAAGGATGCCCTCGGTCCTGAGCCAGGGATTCAACTCGCGGATACGGTCGGGGCCGATGATTTCCATCTCGAAGCCGACGGTCGGCGCAAATCCCGCAACATGGCGGAACCAGTCCACCTCTTCGGGGGTGGTCGCCAGCCTGATGCCGCCGCAGCCATGCCAGCCGGTCGGATGGCCTGTCATCGCCTCAAGCCTCGGATACAGCGTGTTGCCGTAGTGGTGGATCTTGGCCATGTTGTAGTTGCCGATGAACGACGGGCATTGTCCTGCAGCATGCCAGGTGGAACCCGAGGTGAGTTCGCCCTTCTCGATCAGAAGCACATCCTTCCACCCGGCTTCGGCAAGGTGGTAGGCCAGGCCCACCCCCATCATGCCGCCCCCGATGATGACCACTTTCGCCGTGGATTGCATATGTCCCCCTACCAGACGCCGTTGCCGATCTGCATCCGCTCACGTGGAAGAATGATGTTGTATGCAGAGCGGATCGCCGCGTCGGCAGTCTCGTCCAGATGGCGCGGATAGTGTTCGGACAGGATCTTGCGCACCCTTTCGCGGGCCACCTCACGGGCGTCACGCGCACCTGCATCCTGCCATTCGCTGATGCTGCGGCGGCAGGCGATGTCGGGATAGACATAGTCGGACTTCATCCGCGCGAAGGTCTGGGCATGGCCAAGGTAATGTCCCACGCCCATCACGGTGTCACGGATCGCCTCAAAATCCAGAGTGTCCTCGCTGACCTCGACCCCCTTTACCGTGCGCAGGATCGCGCCGAGAAGATCGTTGTCCAGCACATAGCCCTCGAAGGTCGTGCCCATCAGGCTGCCCTGCATGCCGGCGCATTCATGGATCATCGAGGCGCCGGCCTGCGCGGCCAGCGAGATGGTATAGCCTTTCTCGCCACCGCTTTGCACATCGGGCAGCTTGCTGTCGGTCATGCCGGCCGGCACCGAGTTCGGCAGGTCGTAGAAATTCGCCATCTGCGCGCAGGCGGCGGAAAGCAGCGCCTGTTCGCCCGAACCGCCCGACATGGCCCCCGTCCGCAGGTCGCTGACGAAGGGCCAGGCGGCAAAGATACCACGACAGTTCGGGTCGATGACATGACACAGAACCAGCCCTGCCAGCACCTCGGCACAGGCCTGCGCCACGGCCCCGGCCAGGGCGGCGGGGGCTGTCGCCCCGGCCTGCCCGGCGGAAACCAGAAGGATCGGCATTCCGGCCAGCACTGCCGCCTCGAGGGCGTCGCAGCTTTCGGTGGCAAAGCGCATCGGCGGCACGACATGGCAGCAGACCGCGGTGCAGAACGGCCGTTCGCGGTGCTTGCCCTCGCCCCCCGCCACCGCATCCAGCATTGGCTGGACGGCCCGGACCGAGGCACTGTCGGTATAGCTGACCGCGATGGATTTGGTGGTGCCCGCAAGGCAGGCATAGGTGGTGTTCATGTCAAGATCGAGGATGGTCCGGGCATCCCGCGCCACGATCGATCGGTGATACCAGTGGATATTGTCCAGCCGGTCCACCAGTCGCGCGATATCGTAAAGATCGGCCACCGTGGTTTCGCGATACTTGCCGGTCTCGAAATCCATGATCGTCGGTGCGGCCCCTCCGGTGCCGGTATGGACCCGCCGCCCACCGATTTCGATGTCGTGGATCGGATCTCTGCCGTGCAGGGTAAAGCGGCGGCGGGATCTGGCGATCACATCCTCGACAAGCGCGCGGGGCATGCGCAGACGGCCGTTGCCGTCCACCTTGCAGCCCGCCGCCACCACCCGCGCCGTCAGACTGGGCGTCAATTGCGACAGGCCAAGGTCTTCCAGCAGGCGCAGGGTCAGCTCATGGATGCGCAGCACCTCGGCATCGGTCAGGGGTTTGTAGCGCCCGCCGACCATCCCGGCCGGGACTGGCGACGGCGGAGGCGCGGATTCAACCCGGTTGCGCCGTCCGGCGCGGCGTGGAGAAAGCTCTGACATGGCCCGACCCCTGGCTCAGCTGGGACTGAGCTAGCATCGGATTCTGCCGCCGCTCAAACGATCATTCAGAATGCTTTGCATGCGTGGGCATCATGCCTGGCTCATCGACACTCATGGCCTCGGACATGATCCATGCGCCGAATTCCAGGATTCCCGGCGCGCGTTCCGCCGCTTCGGATGTGCAAAGGTAATAGCCCTGACCCGTTTCAACCACCCGGTCAACCGGACAGACCAGCCGGCCCTGCGCCAGAAGGGGATCGGTCACATAACTCCATCCAAGCGCGACCCCGCGCCCCGCTTCGGCGGCCTGCAAGACCATCGGATAGGAATTGAACCGCAAGCCGCGCCGCACCGGCTGCCCCTTTACACCCTGCCACAGCAACCAGCTGCGCCAATCCACCCCGCCAAGACCCGTCTTGCCGTATTCCAGATGCAGAAGCGTCTGGTCCATCAGATCTTCGGGGAGCAGCAGCGAAGGATTCTCGTGCAGGTAGGCCGGGCTGCACACCGGATAGACCCGTTCGGCGAACAAGCGCCTTGCCTCCAGCCCCGGCCACTGGCCGGCACCGATCAGGATGGCCACATCCACCTCTCCGGTGCCGGGCAGGACCGGGTGATCCGTTGCCAGCACCCGCAGTTCAATGTCCGGCTGCAGTGCCGCGAAACGTTCCAGGCGTGGCATCAGCCAGTACCAGGCGAAGGCGACCGACGCGCAGACCGTGATCTGGGGCGCCTTCCTGGCCGCACCAAGCGCGGTCAGGCAGGCGGTGATCTCCTCCAGTCCGCGGGTCACGGCTTCAAACAGCCGCTGACCTTCCGGGGTCAGTTCGATCGCGCGATGCAGCCGAAGAAACAGCCGCAGCCCCAAGGCTTCTTCCAACGCCCCGATCTGCCGGCTGACGGCGCTTTGCGTCAGGCACAGCTCACCTGCGGCCAGGGTGAAGCTGCGATGGCGCGCCACCGCCTCGAAGGTGCGCAAGGCGTCAAGAGAGGGCAGAGCGTATTTCTTCACTGCGGGCCTTTCGACGGTGCCGACAATCCCACACTATCCGTTACGACGAAGGGTTTGGCGATTATTCTCTGCTCCGCCCGCCCGGTCAGGTGCCCGCCCGGGCAGGATGCCGACCGTGATCAGATCAAAGCCGGGACGGCCTGAAGGCGGTATCGATGTGACCCCCACCTTATCGGCAGGTCGGGGTTGCTGAAACGACGGCGAACGGCCCGGCTTCCGACGTCAATGCTCCCTTGCCACGGGTCAGACCCGTCCGGTTTACCCCATTGCTGTCCCTGCTGAAAAAGCTGAACGTCACTGTGAACCCGGCATCTATATGCAGATGCACGAAATATAAGAATACCTCCGGCAATACTGGTTTCCGGCTGGGCGTTGCAGGGACAGAGAACCGCGTGAGACGTTTGCACGATCATTTCCAGCCGCCGCGCAACCTCAGCCGCAGGCTGCGACGGGCCGGGCTGGTCGACAGGCTTACCAAGGCGCTTGGCGGTCAGGTGGTGCTGATCCATGCCGCCGCCGGCTACGGCAAGACCGAGATCATGGCCGCCGTCCACGCGCGCCTGTCCGAGCGGGGCGAAACCGTGGCGTGGCTGACTCTCTCGGCCGACGACCGGCCCGAGACCATCGCGGCCGCGCTTGACGTGGGGGCAGAAGGATGTGCCGCAGTGCTGGACCATCTGCACCGGCGGACAGAGCCGGTGTTCCTGTTCCTCGATGCGGCCGAACAGATCGCCGGGCGCCCCGAGATGCTGGAATGGTTGCTGACCGACGCCCCGGCCTGTCTGCGGCTGGCGATTGCCGGCCGCAAACTGCCGCAGATCCGGGCTTCGCCGTTCCGCCTGCGGGGCCTTCTGCACGAGATCGGGTCGAACGACCTGGCCTTTACCCGCGACG
Organism: uncultured Paracoccaceae bacterium; assembly: GCA_934500835.1. GTDB lineage: Bacteria > Pseudomonadota > Alphaproteobacteria > Rhodobacterales > Rhodobacteraceae > Pseudogemmobacter. Next base: position 41,896 of record CAKSTR010000003.1, read on the forward strand.
AGATCCGCCAGTTGCTTGGCCCCTGGCTGGGTCTCTCCGACCAGGAGACGCTGGCCAGCCTTCTGGGGTCCTGGCCAGCACTTGTCAGCCTTGCGGCGCTGATCCTGGGGGGGCGGCCCGACGCGGTCGCCCGCGCGCAGCTTATGGAAGGACGGCATTCGGCGCTGCGCGACTTCATCCTGCAGGAAGCCCTTGAATCCGTAAGCCCGACCGGGATGGCGGCGCTGCGCGCCTGTGCGGAACTGCCGAATTTTACCATCGACATCGCCGCCGACCTTGCCGGGCTGCCGCTGGACGAGGCGACGCTGAACGAGATCGAGTCCCTGCCGCCGCTGATCATCGACGAAGGCCAGCAGATCGGCTGGTACCGGATGCACCCGCTGGTGGCGCAGGTGATGCCGCTGGTGGCGGGCGCCGCAGAGACGGCCGGCGTCCGCGCCGCCCGTCACGCCCGCGCCGCCAAGCTTTTCGCGCAGCGCGGCCTGCTGGAAAAATCCGTGCTTCATGCCTCGCTGAGCGGAGACTATGCGCTTGCGGTCGAGACGATCGAGCGGGCGGGCGGGGTGAATGTCTTCCTGCGGGCGGGCTATACGGTGTTGCGCAGCATCGTGCAGTCCGTCCCGCATGACGTGGTGCGGCAGACGCCCTCGCTGCGGCTATGCCGCGGACTGCTGCTGGCGAAGAGCGGGCGCATCCGCGACGCCCGGCTGACGGTGGACGGCCTGATCGAGGAGACCCGCGCGGGCCATATCCCGGATGCGCCGAACTGGGTCGCGGTGCTGGATCACATCTCGCACCTTCTGGATGTCTACGAGGACAGCGCCATGGACGAGGCCGGGGTGGCCGAGTTGGAGGCGATGTCGGCAAGCGAGAGGCGCGAGAACACCTGGCGGCTGGGCTGGCTGTTCAACAACCTGACCATTGCCCACACCCGGCGCGGCGATTTCCACAAGGCGCAAACCTGCGCGCTGAACGCGCTCAACTGCTACCAGGAGGAGCGGTCCAGCTATCCGCAGGCCTTCATGCTGATCCACCTTGCCTTCGTGAATCTGCGGGCGAACCGGATCGACGCTGCGCTGACGCATGGCAAACAGGCCGAGACCATCATCCGCAGCCGCCAGTGGAATGACCAGAACCTGCTGTCGATTGCCCATGTGCCCGTGGCCTCGACCCACTACCTGCTGGGAGATGTGGCGCAGGCCGAACAGTTGCTGGAGCGGGCCATGCCCGTGCTTGCCAGCGGCGAGGGCTGGGTGGACTTCTACGTCGAGGGCTACGTGACGCTGGCCCGCGCCCGGATGGGGCGGAGCGGCTTCGATACCGCCGAGGAAGTGTTGCAGATGGCGCTGGAAGTGGCGGATGCGCGCGACCTCGACCGGCTCCGGCTGTCGATCACCATCCTGCGACTGGAACTTCTGGTCCGCGGCGGCCGGCTTGACACTGCCGAAGGCATCGCCCGGCAGTTGTCCGCGCTTGCGGACTGGCCGACCGACCGCGAAAGGCGCGAGGCGGCGCTGGCCATTGCCCGGCTTGACCTGCGCCGCGGCAGGCTTGATGCGGCGGCGGCCCGGCTGGTGCCGCTGGTCGAGGAGTGCCGAACTCCCGGCCGGGAGGCGATGCTGCTGCGGGCCTCGTTGCTGCAGACCGATCTTGCCTGGGCGATGGGCGACATGACCGTGGCGCTGGCCGCGCTGCATCAGGCCTCGATCCTGGCGCTGCCCGGCCAGCAGGTGCAGCAGTTCCACGATGAGGGCCCCGAACTGGCGCGCTGCCTGCGCGAGTTGACCCGCAAGGCCGGTCTCAGCCGCATCAGCCGGCATACCGCGGATTATCTGGCCCGCACCGCCGGTTCGGTGCGCAGCCGCCGCGACCATGGCATTCTCAGCGAAAGAGAGACCGAGATCCTCGCCCTTCTGGACGAGGGGCTGACCAACAAGGCCATCGGCCGCCGGCTGGGCCTGGCGGAGCCGACGGTGAAGTTTCACCTGAAGAACCTTTACGCCAAGCTGGGCGTCGGCCGTCGGCAGTTGGCGATCAACGTGGCCAAGGGATCGGGGCTGCTGCGCCCCGATCCCTGACCGCAGGCCGGTTACAGGCCCAGTGGACGGTATTCGGCCTTCAGCCCGAAGGCGCGGGGGCCGAAGACGGCCAGCGCCTCGGGCGTGCGCATGATCGGCGGCACCCGGATGCCCAGGATGTCTACCCGCTGGCCATAGCGCAGCCGTTCGGTCGGGATCGCTTCGGCGGTGTCCAGATCCAGCACGCAGATCAGGTCGGGCACCACGGCCAGAACCTCGCCGCTGCGTTCGATCACCAGGTTTTCGTTCTGGATGCGGATCGAATAGGGCGCGCCTTCGTCGAAGGGGGTGATGGTGACGACCCCTACCGACCAGCCGTTCTCGAACCGGCGTGCGATATCGGTCACCTTGCCCGAACCGATGCGCTCGGCATGGCCGTAATGGGTAGACCGCAGGAAATCGACCAGCGCGTCGATCGGCTGCACATGGGCGGCATGGGCCTCGCGCACCACGCGGCCGATGTCCTGCGCCAGCGTCATCGTCGCCGGAACCGATACCCGGCGCGCGGTCGCACCGTCCATGCCGTAGTTCATCAGGCTGGCCTGCCCGCCCATGCGGATGCAGATGCCGCGCGCGATGAATTCGGCCTTGGCGGCACTGTCAGTCTCGACCAGCGCCAAATTGCCCTTTTCGTCCGCCATGGCGACCGGCGCCGCCGATACGCCGTAGACGTTGAAGGTCTCCATCTCCAGCTGAGGAAAGGCGCGGCCCATGCCGTCGGCGTCGATCAGCGGCAGGCCGGTCTGCGCGGCCAGAACGATCGGGAAGCATGAGTTCAGGCCCCCCGCCTCGAATGGCATGATATGGGTGACCCTGTTGCCGGTGGCCTTTTCGTAATACTGCAGCGCCATCAGCATCTCGTCGCCCGAAGGCACCTTTTCCAGCACGATGGTCGGCGCGCCCATTGCCCCGCAGGTGACGACATGGGCATCGTCCGGCACCTCGTCCAGCCCGATCAGGGTGACGGGTCCGTTCCGCTCCATCGCCGTGCGGGCCAGCAGTTTGCCGATATAGGGATCTCCACCGCCGCCGGTGCCCAGCACGGCCGCACCGAAGGCGATGTCTTCCAGATCGGCGGCGGTCAGGGTTCTCATTCCGGCAACTCCTCGATCTTCACATAGGGTTCCTTCAGCCCGAAACAGGACGGGCCGAAGACGGCAAGCGCCTCGGGGGTGCGCATGATTTCGGGGACCGAAACCGCCATGACGGTGACCCGCTGGCCATAGCGCAGATTCTCGGTGGTGATCGGCTCGGCGGTTTCGCTGTCCATGATGCAGATGAGATCGGGCACGATGGCGCGAACCTCGCCGTTGACGCGGGCGATCAGGTTCTCGTTCTGGATCTCGATTTCCATCACTCCCTTCCAGCGGCCCAGCCCGTCGATCCGCGCCGTGCCCAGGGAAAACCCGTTGCGGGTTTCGCGCCGCATGTCGGCGACCTTGCCGGCAAAGATGATCCGCCCGTAGTGATAGAGCGTGTCCGGCAAAAGCCCGAGCAGCGCGTCGAAAGGATTGCGGTGGCTGGCCTTGGCCTCGCGCAGCATCCGACCGATGCGGATGGCCAGCGACAGGGTGCGCGGCACTGCGGTGCGCTTCGCATCGGCGCCGGACATCGCGTATTCGGCGATATAGGCCGCCCCGCCCATGCGTATGGCGACGCCCCGCGACAGCCATTCCATCACCCGGTTGTCGGTGGCCTCGATCAGGGCGCTGTCGCCCCATTCGTTGCTGACCACCATCGGGCAGCCGGACACGCCGTAGACGCCGAAGGTCTCCATCTCCAGATGCGGGAAGGCGCGGCCCATGCCGTCGGCATCGACCACCGGCAGGCCCAGCCTTGCCCCCACCACCAGCGGGATGGTCGAGTTGATGCCACCCACCTCGATCGGCATCGTATGCGTCGCCGTCCGGCCAAGGCGGCGTTCCAGCCGCTTCAGCGAATGCACCGCCTCCTGGCCCGAGGGTACCTTCTCGACCAGCACGGTGGGCGCGCCCATCATGGCGGTAGGGATGACGAAATCGTCGTCCTTCAGCGTGTCGGGATCGACCAGATCGACTTCCAGCCCCTCGTCCAGACAAATCTGGACCATCTGCCGGCCGATATAGGGATCGCCGCCGCCGCCCGTGCCAAGGAAGGCCGCGCCGACCGCCAGATCGGCAAGGTCTTGCGAATCCAGCTTCATTCCGCGGCCTCCTTCGCCTCGGGCTTCAGGTCGCCAACCGCCTTGATGCGGATGCGGGTGGCAGAACCGGGCAGATAGGCCAGCGGCACCTCTTCGATGTCCAGGATCTTGACGGTGGCGGCATCCGCCCCCGCGGCGACCGCATTGGCGCTGGCTTCTGCCTTGGCCTCGGACAGCACCTCGTCGCGGAAGCGGCCTTCCATCGCGTAGATCCGGTCGATCTCGCCGCCGACCTGGGCGATGGCGGCGCCGATGGCATTGGCCTCACCGCCGTTCCCGGGTTGAAGAACCTCGCTTGCCGAGGGCAGGTCACGCGAGATCAGGATCGACCCGCCGCCGACCAGGATCACCGGCAACGGCTCGGACGAGGTCTTCATCCGGTCCACCGCTTCGTCAACCATGCGGTGGATGGTCTGGATCGCATTCTCGACAAGCTCGGGCGACAGATGGGCCACCTTGGATTTGTCACCCACGTCGGCCAGCCCTGCCGCAACCACCACATCGGTGGTGGTCAGCGTGTCGCCGCCGAAGACCAGCGCCCGGGTGGTGATCTCGTATCCCACCGAATCCGGCCCGATCCGCATGCCGTTGTCGCGCACGATGGAGCCGCCGCCCAGGCCGATGGCCAGAACGTCGGGCATCCGGAAGTTCGTGCGCACGCCGCCGATATCGACCGCCACGGCGCTTTCGCGGGGGAAGCCCTGCATCAGCATCCCCACGTCCGATGTGGTTCCGCCGATGTCCACGACCATCGCATCGCCCAGCCCGGCCAGCCGCGCCGCGCCGCGCATCGAGTTGGTGGGACCCGAGGCGAAGGTCAGGACCGGGTAGCGTTCGACATGGCCCGGGGTCATCAGCGTGCCGTCGTTCTGGCTGATGTAGAAGGGTGCGGTGATCCCCTTCTCGCGCAGGGCATTGCGGAAACTCTCGACCACCTTGAACGACAGATCGGCAAGGCAGGCGTTCATGATCGAGGCATTTTCGCGCTCAAGGAAACCGACACGGCCGATTTCGTGGCTGAGGGTGATCTTCAGCTCCGGCACCTCCTCGCGCAGGATCTCGGCTGCGCGCAGTTCCATCTCGGCGGTGACGGGCGAGAAGACCGAGGTGACGGCCGCGCTGCGCAGCCCGCGCTTGCGGATCTCGGCGGCAACCTCGCGCAGGCCGGCCTCGTCCAGTTCGGCGATCGGGCGGCCGTCGTATTCGTGCCCGCCCCGCAGCAAGAAGCAGTGGCGGCCAAGCGCATCGGCCAGATCGGCGGGCCAGTCGGTCATCGGCGGCACGCCCTTGGTGGCGGGCAGGCCGATGCGGATGGCGGCGACTTCCAGCAGTCGGCGGCGTTCGATCACGGCATTGGTGAAATGCGTCGTGCCGATCATCACCGCCTCGATCTGCCCGGCCAGAACGCCGGTTCGCTCCATCACGATGGTCAGTGCGGATTTGATGCCGGAACTGACATCGCTGGTGGTCGGGGATTTGCAGGCGCCGATCACTCGGTCGCCGTCGAGGATGGCAGCATCCGTGTTGGTGCCGCCCACATCAATGCCGATACGCATTGGCAGGTCCTTTCATGGGGGATTGGTTGACGGTTCAGCCCGCCGGAAGAAGTCTTGCGCGGCCGGGGTCCCAGCCGATCTGGACGGTGTCGCCCGGATGCCAGCGTGCCAGATGCGACTGGTTCTGCCGCTCTGCCACCAGATCCTGCGCGCCGACCCGCAGACGATAGCGCACCATTGCGCCCTGGTAGGTTTCACCCAGGACCCGCGCCTCAAGTGAGACGAGGCCGGTGCGGGCAACCTCGTCGCCCATCAGGATGTTCTCGGGCCGGACGACCAGCCGTGCGGGCGTGCCCTCGGCAATCCCCGCACCCCCGGCCGCGACGAGGTGGTGGCCCTCAAGTGCTGCGCTGCCCTGATCGCCGTTGCAGGCCCCCGCCGTCACTTCCAGCACGTTGGATTGGCCGATGAAGGTGGTCACGAACAGCGTCGCGGGTTTCTCATAGATCTCGCGCGGGGTTCCCGACTGTTCGACCTTGCCCGCGCGCATGACGCCGATCCGGTCGGACATGGTCAGCGCCTCGTCCTGATCGTGGGTCACGTAGATCGTGGTGATCCCCAGCCGTTGCTGCAGGTCCTTGATCCAGAACTTCATTTCCTCGCGCAGCGCCTTGTCCAGCGCCGAAAGCGGTTCGTCCAGAAGCAGGATGCGGGGCTGCGTCACCAGCACCCGCGCCAGTGCCACCCGCTGCTGCTGCCCGCCCGAGAGGTTCCGCTGATAGCGGTCTTCGAAGCCGGAAAGCCCGACCTGCGCCAGGGCGTCGGTCACTGCAGTACGGATCTCGTCGCGCGACTTGCGGCGCAGCTTCAGCCCGAAGGCAATGTTCTCGGCCACGCTCATATGCGGAAAGATCGCATAGTTCTGAAAGACGATGCCGATGCCGCGGCGTTCGGGCGGCAGGTCCGTCACGTCCTGACCGCCGATCAGGATACGCCCGGCGGTCGGCTTGACGAAGCCCGCCACCATGCGCAGCGTGGTGGATTTGCCGCAACCCGATGGCCCGAGCAGCGAGTAGAATTCGCCCTCGGCGATCGCAAGCGACACATTGTCCACGGCATTTGCATCGCCATAGCTGCGGGTCAGCTGTTCCAGTCTGATGTCGGACACGAGAAGATCGTCCCTTTCTGGGTGCAGAAAAAAACGGGCGGCACGTCCGGAGACATGTTGTGCCGCCCCAGTGGGGATCACGATCCGAAGATCTCGTTCACCGTCTCGACAATATCGATCTCTTGATCGAGGTAGGCCTGCCAGTCCGGAATGTGCAGCCCTTCGGTCGCATCGGCGGAATTGACCACGCCGAGCGCGGCCAGCTTTTCCGGGATCACCGCGTCACGGTTCGAGGGCCGCATCCAGAACTCTTCTGCAAAGCCGGTCTGGTAATCGGCTTCAAGCGTGCGGTTCAACAGCGCGAAGGCCAGCTTCTTCGACATCGGATCGGCATACCTGCTGATCGTCTTGGTCTGCGTCAGGATGCCCTTGTATTCGTCCCAGTAGAAAAGATCGACCGGAACGCCCTTTTCCTTCTGCAGCAACGCCTCGGCGTCGGATTGCACGGCGATGTCGATCTCGCCCCGCTCCAGCAGGGTGGCCATGTTGCCGGTGAAGTCCGAAATCTTCATCGGCATCGCATCGCGCATGGCCTGATAGCCGGCGTCGAAATCGGTCTCGCTGCTGCCGAAGGCCCAACTGGAGGCCATGAAGAACATCATCTGCAGCGTGTTCGAGGTGATGTAAGTGCCGCGCCGGCCGGCATATTCCGGCTTCCAGAAGTCGCGGAAGCCGGTGGGTGCGCCACCCGCGGCATCGGTGCGGTAGGCGTAGCAATAGCGCGAGAAGGCCCAGGTCACACCGATGCCGGTGCGCAGGGCGAAGTCCCACAGCTTGGCGGTGTTGGGGACATTGGCCTTGATCTCCTCGACGTCGAGGAAATAGTCGCCGGCCTGATGGGTCTTGAACATCTCGGGCAGGTTCCAGTTGCAGATCGCCACCGGCGGCCGATCGGGGCCGTTGGCGACGAACTTCGGGAACCAGGGGAAGGTGCTGTCATACTGGATCTTGCAGTTGAAGTCCTTCTGGAACCGGTCCAGCATCAGGCGGTTTTGCGTCTCCTGCCAGTAGCCGCCCCATTCGGCGATGTTCAGCACATGTCCGCCGGCATCGAACACATCGCCGTCATAGGTCACATCCTGCGACCAGGCGTGGTTGATGTTGAACAAGCTGACACCCGCGGCGGCAGCGCCCGTCTTCAGCACGCTGCGACGGCTTAGACCTTTCCTTTGCATGGTATTCCTCCGTGTTGGGTCGACCGGTCTCAGCGCCGGTTCAGTAGGTTCTTGATGTTCACCAGCCGCGAGGCGACCAGCGTCGAAGTGATGACAAGGGCAATCGCGAAGATACCGGCCGCCGCGGCCGTCGGCTCGAACGCGTAGCGCAGCGAGGTGTAGATCGCGATCGGCAGGGTCTGGATATCGGGCGTAGACAGGAACAGCGTCAGTTCGAACTGCCCGAACGAGATGATGAAGGCAAAGATCGTCCCGGCCGAGATTCCCGGCGCGATAAGAGGCAGGGTCACCTTGCGGAAGGCTTGCCAGGGTGTCGCGCCAAGACTGCGCGCCGCCTCTTCGACCGACAGGTCGAAATCGACCAGCGACGCGGTGATCGTCGCCACGATGAAGGGCAGGGTCACCAGCACATGGCCGATCAGCAAGCCCCAGTAGCTGCGCGCCAACCCCACGCCCGTCCAGACGTAGAAGATGTAAAGTGCAAGGCCCAGCACCACGCCCGGCAGCACCACCGGCAAAATGATGATCCCGCGCACCAGTTCCTTGACCCGGCTTTTCGACCGGGTGAGGAAGATCGCCGTCATCGTGCCCAGCACCGTAGAGATCAGCGTGGTCAGCAGCGCAAGGCCGAAGCTGACGCCGAAGGCAGGCAGGAAGATGTTCGACTGGAAGAACGAAATCACCCAGCGCAGCGAAACACCCTCGGGCGGGAAGGTCAGGAAATCGCCCGAGTTGAGTCCGGCCATGACCACCACCAGCACCGGGACCAGCAGGATGACCAGCGCCACGGCCGAGATCAACCTGAACGTCATCGGGATCGGGTTCACTTCGTGCATCACATGCGCCCTCCGGCATTGCGGCGCAGGGCGAGGATATAGATCGCCATGGCCATCATCGCGGTGACAAACAGAACCGACGCGATGGCCGCCCCGAACTGCCAGCGTCCGACCTCGGCGATCTGTTGGTAGATGTGGATCGGCAGGGTAATGACCTTCCAGCCGCCCATCAGCGCCGGGACGACATAGGACGAGATGGCCAGCGCGAACACCAGCAGCGTTCCGGCATAGACTCCGGGCAGCGACAGCGGCCAGGTGATCGTGCGCATGACGTGCCAGCGGGTCGAGCCCAAGCTACGCGCCGCCTCCTCCAACGAGGGGTTGATGGATTTGATCGCGCCGATCAGCGACAGGATCATGAAGGGCAGCGTCACTTGCACCAGCCCGACGATCACGCCGAAGATGTTGTACATCAGCGGCAGCGGTCGGTCGATCACGCCCAGACCAGTCAGCACCGTGTTGATGATGCCTTTGTCGCCCATCAGGACCATCATTCCGTAAAGCCGGATCACCATGTCCAGCTGCAGCGCCGAGAGGACAAGAATGGTCAGCAGCGTGGCGGCGCCCGGCCGCAGCGTCCGCGCGATGACGAAGGCCAGCGGATAGCCGATGACAAGGCAGATCACCGTGACCACCGCGCCGATCCCGACCGAACGGCCGATCGCCTCGAAGTAAAGCGCGCGGGAGAAGATCCGCCGGAAATTGTCCAGCGTGAAGTCGCCCTGGAAGGTGATGACCCCGGACGCCGCCTTGTCGAAGCTGATCGCGAAAAGCGATGCGACCGGGATCAGGAAGAACAGCAGCAAGAACAGGAGGGCCGGCACCACCAGCCACCATAATGCGGGCCGCAGCACGCGCCGCCGCGGGCGGTCGCCGCCGATGGAGATCGTGGTATCGGCCATACCCGCGCCTACTCCGCCGCCTTGAGGTGCAGGTCAGGCATGAAATCGTAACCCGGCATCGCCTTCACCGGCGGCAGCGGGAAGGTCAGCGCGGAATGGCTCAGCCGTGACCGCACCAGCGCCGCGGCGATGTTCACCGCCGTGGGGATCGGGTCGATCACCGGAATGTCGATGCCGCGCGCCAGAAGTCCCTCATAGACGCTGGCCGCGCAGCCCATCAGGCCGGTGCAGCCGAAGATGATCGCCTCGGCCCCGTCGATCTCGACCGCCTTCTGCGCCTCGTCCACCAGCGCGGCGCGGGTGACGGTCATGTCCTTTTCGAGGTCCAGCACCGGAATGTCGACCGAACGCACCGAGGCCAGGCGCGAGGTCAGCCCTGCCACCGCCGCCTGGTTCTCGAAGCTTGGCCGCAGGCGGCGCATCACCGTCACCACCGAGAACTTGTGCCCCAGCATCCCGGCGATGTGCATCCCGGTCTGACAGGGGCCGAGCACGGGAATCCGCACCGTCTCGCGCGCGGGGCGCAGGCCGGGATCGCCCATGCAGTCGATGATGACGGCATCGACGCCCTCGCGTTCGGCCTCGACGATGCGGGCAACCGTATCGGGCACGGCCATCGCGGCTTCGTATTCGCTTTCGATCGAGCCGGGTCCGCGGCTGATCTGCGACCCGGAGACGATGACACCCGGCGATTCAAGTGCGGCAAGCGCACCGGGGGCACGAAACCCCGTGGTGGAAATCGGCGAGACGACGCGGACATGGATGCTGCGCTGAGCCGTCATTGTTACCTCCGTTGGCCATGTTGTTGACGCAAGGCTGGCATCAAAGGCCGCATCGCAGAACCCGCCGCAAGGGATAGGTCGGCAAGTCTTAAGGATGCCGAAGATCGCGTCCCAGGCTTGGGAAACCCATCCTATCGGATAGGTATGTGATTGCAATATACTGTATATAAAAGATAATTATTGAAGATCCCTTTGCTGCAGCGCCGAAACCCGGTGCTATCCTTCTGACCCCGCCCACTTGCGCCGTGGCGGCGGGCGACTCAAGCTCGTGGCACAGACAGGAAGGAATCGCGCATGAGCCGGGAACTGCCGGAACCCGCCCCGCCAATCGCGGCACGGCTTCGGAAGGCCGCGGAACTGGCCACCAACATGATTTACGATGGCCGTCGCTACTGGCGCCATTCCTTCACCTGCGGAGCCCGCGGGAAGGAAAACCTGCGCGCCCGCATCGCCATCGGTCTGCATTTCCTGGAATACGGCCTGTCGCTTTCAAACGCGCAGCCGGGGCACGGGCTGGACAAGGCCCGTCTGCTGGCCGCCGATCTGGGCACATACATCGACCGTTACGGGCGCGATGCGACGGTGGAAATCGCGCTGAAGACGCTGACCGCCTATCTGGATTTCAACGCGGCGGGGGGCTCGCCCCTGCCCGACCTTGTGGCGCAGATGGAAGCCCTGCGCGACGGCGGCCACAGCGGCCTGCGCGGCGGCCGCGAAGAGGTGACCGCCGAGGAGATCCGCGCCCGGGGGCAGATCGACTTCCTCGCCTTCGCCGAGGCCCGCCATTCCATCCGCCAGTTCGGCGCCGGTCCGGTCGATCCCGAAAAGATCGCACGGGCGGTTCGGGTGGCGCAGCAGTCCCCCAGTTCCTGCAACCGCCAGACCTGCCGGGCCTGGATCTGGACCGATCCCCTGCCCATGCAGCAGGTGATTGCGCTGCAGAACGGCAACCGCGGCTTCGGCGACCAGTTGGGCGGAGTGGCGGTCGTGACCTCGGACCTTGCGCATTGGGAGACGGCTGCCGAACGCTATCAGGGATGGGTCGATGGCGGCATGTTCGCCATGAGCCTTGCCTATGGCTTCCATGCCGAAGGGCTGGGCGCGGTGATGTTGAACTGGTCGGTGACCCGCCAGCAGGACCGCAAGCTGCGTGCGCTGACCGGCATTCCCGACAGCAGTCTTGTGATCACCATGATCGGTTTCGGCAACCTTCCCGAGCGGCTTACCGTCCCGGTCTCGCAGCGCAAGCCGCTGGATCTGGCCCTGACGCTGAACGCCCCGCTGATGCGCAAGGGGTGACTGCCCTGGGTCCAGGGATCACGCGATGCGCCGATATACTGCGTTCGGTGATCGCAGGGGGAAGACCTGCCCGCCCTGGTTCGGGTCGGGTCCGATGTCCGGGGCCCGGCGGGCGGAGGCTCAGCTCTGCAGGAACCGCCGGACCATTTCCTGAATGTTCTTGCGGCGCAGGCCCAACTGGTCGGGCGACAGAGTCTCGCGGCCGAAGGTCGTATCCACCGTGTAGGAGGTGGCGACGGTGAACCAGCACAGCGACGACAGCAACAGCCACAATTCCACCGGATCGACCCCCGGACGGAACTTTCCTTGCTCCACCCCTCGGCCATAGACGGTATCCATGATCCGCAGCAGGCTGCTGACTCCAAGGTCTTCCAGCGGAATGCGCCTGATATGCGCGCCCTTGTGCAGGTTCTCGATGCCGACCAACAACAGAAACTCGGGGTTCGAGACGTAATAGTCCAGCGTGAAGGCGCAAAGCTGGTCCAACGCGATCACCGGATCGGTGGAATAATCCAGCTCGGCCTCACAGGTCCGCATCTCGCGGTAGCTATGGGCAAGAACCTCCTGGAACAGCAGGCTCTTGCTGGTGAAATGCCGGTAGACCAGCGCCTTGTTCACCTTGGCGATGCGGGCGATGGATTCCATCGTGGTGCCCTCAAGCCCGCGCGCGACGAATTCCAGCTTGGCAGCGGCCAGGATCTTGTCGCAGGTCACCCGCGTGCGCTGCCCGTTCAGGTTTTCCGCACTGGCGGCAGTCGGGGGATTGGAATTTGTGGATACCATGGCCCGCCGGGCATAGCGCGAAGATCCTTCTCCGTTCAACTCGAAACACCCCACAATTCAGCGCGCTGCCGGCGAAACGGGGCCGGCGCACCATATTCATCCATCGGGACCCGCGCCGCGCCGGGGCATCAGCCAGCCAAGCGCCAGCGTCGTCCCGACTGCGGCACAGACGGCCGCTGCGAAGGCGGACCACGGGCTGAGGACGCGAAGCCCGGCGGCCAGCACGAAGCAGAATGCGGCAAGGCTGCTGCTGCCACGCATTGCGGAATAAAGCGTGGCGATCAGCACGTCCTTTCCGTAGATTTTCAGCGCGGTGGCGCAAAGAACCACGAAGGCGATGGGAAAGACCAGCAGAACCCCGCTCCAACTGGTGCCGATGCTGGCGGCGACCGAGGTGGAAAAGGCGACCAATACTCCGGCGCTGGCGCCCTTGATCGCGGTGATCCAGGCCCGGTCGGCGGTGACGGTGACGCCGGTGATCCGCACGAAGCGGCGGGCCAGCCGGCGGGTCAGGACGGTGATCACCACGAAGCCCGCCAGCCCAAGCCAGGGCCAGGGCGGCAGCAGTCCAAGCACGAGGATCGCGCCGAACCACGCAAGCCCCGCCAAGAGGAAGGCCGCCGCCGCAGGAATGCGGCGCAGCGTGGCGATGAAGACCAGCAGGAACACCTGCGCCGCGCCGATGTAGATCAGCGAATAGGCCGCGGCTTCGGCGGTGAAACCGATGTCGCCCTGCGCCAGCAGGATGAAATAGGCCGGGCCGGTGATCATCGGCATCGAGGCGATCAGCCCGCCGACGGCGGGGCCGAACCATCGGATCGCCTGGGTGGCAAGCACCACCAGCAGTGCGATGGAGACTCCCCGCGCCACCGCCTGCGGCTGCATCAGGATGTCAGCGACGGCCTGCATGGCCTGCTCCCGGTGCCGCAGGGGCGTGATCCAAGATGCGGATCATGGCCGCGCGGGCGCCTTGTCGATCTGCTCCAGCGCACCAACCAGCGTGGCGACGGCCGCGGGATCGGGCGGCACGAAGGGCGGCAGCACCGGCCCGTAGCCGGGATCGCCCATTCGCGCCGCGACGGCCTGCTTCAGCCAGGGCACCAGCGGTTTGCCGTCGAACAGCGCCCGGATGGCGGTGGCGCGCTGCAGGGCCGCGTCGTCCCCGTCATGCAGGGCGGCGGCGGCGTGACGGGCGCTGACATTGACCGTGGCCGAGATGCAGCCCGCGAAGGGGCCGCCGGCGCGGGCCTGGTCCAGCACCGCCTCGGAGGAGGGGAACACGTCCAGCCCCCCGGGCAGCGCCGCGATCCGGCGGGCATAGCCGATGTCGCCCGAGGAATCCTTCAGACCGGCGATCCTCCCGCCGAACCGCACCACCAGCGCCGAGACCAGTTCCTCGGTATAGGGCACGCCGGACAGCGCCGGGAAGTTGTAGAGGTAAAGCGGGATGCCGCTTCCCGCGCTGCCCTCGACGATGGCGTCGAAGTAACGCAGGATACCCTCGGTGCCGACGCCATTGTAGTAGAACGGTGGCAGCACCAAAGCCCCGGCAAAGCCGCAATCGCCGGCATGGCGGGTCAGATCCACCGCATCACGCGTGGCGGCAGCGCCGGTTCCTGCCATCAGCCTGTCGCGCGGCAGGCCGGCAGCGGCGGCTTCCATCAGCCCCCGCCGCTGCGCCAGCGAGAAGGAGGTTGCCTCGCCTGTGGTGCCAAGGACGTTCAGCCCGTCCGCGCCCTCGGCCAGCAGCTGTCGGGCGTGGCGCAGAAAGCGCGGCGCATCGGGGTCCAGCGCGGCGGTTACCGGGGTGACGATGGCGGCGATCACGCCGCGCAGGCAGGTCCGGGTCATGCGCTTGCCTTTCCGGGTGGGGGGCGGGATCGCCGGGCCGATCCCGGAATGGCCGCCGGCATGTCCCGGCCGGAGAACCAGGCCAGAAGGTTGTCCCGCACCAGATCCCACATCAGCCGCCGCGTGTGATGGGTGCCCGACCCCAGGTGCGGCGTGGCCAGCGAGTTCGGCAGCGTCAGCAGCCGCGGGTCGGGGCTCGGCTCGTTCTCGAAGACGTCGAGACCGGCGGCCAGGATCGTGCCGCCCGCCAGCGCCTCGATCAGCGCCTCTTCGTCCAGCACCGAGCCGCGGGCGACGTTGATCACCACCCCCTCGGGGCCAAGCGCGGCCAGCACCCGGCGGTCAATGATGTGCCGGGTTCCGGGGCCGCCGGGCAGGATGGCGATCAGCGTGTCCACGTCGCGGGCCATCGCCAGCAGGTCGGGGTAATGGCGCAGCCCGGTCTCGGGCCGGGGGCCGCGGCTGTGGTAGACCACAGGCACGTCAAATCCCGACAGCCGCCGGGCGATCCGGCTGCCGATCCGGCCCATGCCGATCAGGCCGATGGTCCGCCCGCGCAGGGTGGGGGTCAGCGGATAATGCCCTGCCGGCCATAGCCCGCTCAGCAGGTGCCGGTTGCCCTGCGGGATCTGCCGCAGCGTCGCCAGCAGCAGGCCTACTGTCAGGTCGGCCACCTCGTCGTTCAGAACCTCTGGCGTGTAGCCCACGGCGATGCCCCGCCGCAGCGCCTCCTCCGCATCCACCAGATCGTAGCCAACGCCGAAGTTGGAGATCATCTCCAGCCGCGGCAGCCGGTCCATCAGCGCCCGGTCCACCTTGCCGGCGCGGCGGATCACGGCGGCGACATCGGGTTGCGGTTCGGTCACCGCCAGATGCCCTGCGGTTGTCAGGTCGGCTACCAGCCAGCCGGGCATCTCGCCGAGGCACAGGATCTTGACCATGGCTACACCGTTCCGCAGAAATCGAAGTCGGCGCCTTCGTCGGCCTGCAGCACATGGCTGTTATAGAGCCAGTCGTAACCCCGCCGTCTGGGTTCTGCCGCCACCTCTGCCTGCGCGGCGCGGCGGGCCAGTTCCTCTGGCGGCACCAGCAGGTCCAGGCTGCGGGCGGTGACGCTGATACGGATGCGGTCGCCGTTGCGCACCAGCGCCAGCGGGCCGCCGACCGCCGCCTCTGGCGTGACATGCAGGACGATGGCGCCGTAGGCGGTGCCGGACATGCGGGCGTCCGAGATGCGCAGCATGTCCTTCACCCCGGCCTGCGCCAGTTTCTTCGGGATCGGCAGGTAGCCCGCCTCGGGCATCCCCGAGTCGCTGCGCGGCCCGGCGTTCTGCAGCACCAGAACATCGTCGGCGGTCACCTCCAGCGCCGGATCGTCGATCCGCGCCGCCAGATCGGCCAGCGAGGAAAAGACCACCGCCCGCCCTTCATGCTCCATCAGCCGGGGGTCAGCGGCGGCCCGCTTCACCACCGCGCCGCCGGGGGCGAGGCTGCCGAACACCGTCACCAGCCCGCCGACCGGCGACACCGGGTTTTCGCGCGGGCGGATCACGTCGCGGCCCACGGGATCGCCCGGCGGCTGGTCCAGCAACTCGCCCATGGTCTGGCCCGAGACGGTCAGGGCCTCGCGCTCCAGCAGCGGGGCAAGCTCCTTCAGAACGGCTGGAATACCGCCCGCGTGGAACAGGTCTTCCATGTAATGTGGGCCGACCGGCTTCAGATCGACCAGCACCGGGGTTTCCTCGGACAGGCGGTTGAACTCCTGCAGGTCGATGCGGATGCCCGCGCGCCGCGCGATGGCGGTCAGGTGCAGCAGCGCATTTGTCGACCCGCTCAGCGCCAGCAGCATCCGCAGGGCGTTGCGCACCGCCGCCGGGGTGACGATCTTCGAGGGCGTCAATCCGCTGCCGATCAGATCCACCGCCCGCTTGCCGGTGGCCTCGGCCATGCGCAGCCGGTCGGCGTGGACGGCGGGAATGGCGGCGCAGCCCGGCAGGCTCATCCCCAGTGTTTCCGCCAGGCAGGCCATGGTCGAGGCGGTGCCCATCACCGCGCAGGTGCCTGCCGTGGTCGCCAGCCGCCCCTCGACAACATTGATCTCTTCCTCGTCGATCTCGCCCGCGCGGTACTTCGCCCAGAAGCGGCGGCAGTCGGTGCAGGCGCCAAGCCTTTCGCCACGGTGCCGCCCGGTGGACATCGGCCCGGCAACCAGCTGGATCGCCGGGATGTCGGCCGACACCGCCCCCATCAGCTGCGCCGGCACGGTCTTGTCGCAGCCACCCATCAGCACCACCGCATCCATCGGCTGGGCGCGGATCATCTCTTCGGTGTCCAGTGCCATCAGGTTGCGGAACTTCAGGCTGGTCGGGCTGGTGAAGACCTCGCCCAGCGAGATGGTGGGAAACTCCACCGGCAGCGCCCCTGCCAGCAGGACACCGCGCTTCACCGCCTCCAGCAGTTCAGGGAAATGCCGGTGGCAGTTGTTGAAGCCCGACGGCGTATAGGCGATGCCGACGATCGGCCGGCCAAGCGCATCGTCGGAATAACCCTGCGACTTGGCGAAGGAACGCCGCAGATAGGCGGCGAACTGCGGATCGCCGTAGTTGGTCGGCCGCCCGGCGATGCCGCGGCCCGTGGGCTTTGGCGTCATGCCTGCGCCCCCTGTGCCTGCGCCCCCTGCGCCCGGATCTCTGCCCGGCGTCGATCCGTCGCGCCAACGTCCGGCCCGCCACCCGCCATCACCACGCCATAGACCGCTTCGGCATGGGCCGGGGTCATGATGCCGTCTGCCAGATCCTCGACAATCTCGGCCACCGGCCGATCCAGCGGATCGCCGTAGCCGCCGCCCGAGGGCGAGACGTGACAGAACACGTCGCCACGGCGGACCGTGACCGGGGTGGTCAGCAGCACGGGCAGGGTGCGGCTGCCCTCCGGGGTGGTCAGGCGGCTGAGCGGGCCGCGGCCGGAATGGCCGCCCGCCAGCCCGTGCGGCGGAAAGGCCGCCTTGTCTGACCGCAGCGACAGCACGCCCTCATCCGCGAGGAACTCATATTCCCGCACGAAAGAGGCACCGCCGCGATGCCGCCCCGCCCCGCCGCTGTCGGGGATGGTGCCGTAGCGGCGGATGCGCAACGGGTAGTTGGTCTCGATCATCTCGATGGGCACGTTGGCCTGGTTGGCGCCCATGTGCGGCACGCCGACCTGTCCATCGTGATGCGCCCCGGCGCCCCAGGTGCCCATCACCGTTTCGGTGAAAACGAAAGGTTTCCCCTCGTGCCAGCCGCCGAAGGTGGGCACGGTCGATCCGCCCATGCCGTCGGCGGTGACGCGCTCGGGCAGCGGGCCGGCCAGCGCGCCGAAGACCGCATCGATCACCCGATAGCCGGTGATCCCCCGCGCGCCGCAGGGGGCGGGGTGGACCGAGTTGACCACGGTGCCGGGGGGCGCCGTCACCTCGATGGCACGCTGGAAGCCGTGGCAGTTGGGGATGTCCGACTGCATGACCGACCGCAGCGCGGTGTAGACGCTGGCCTTGGTGAACGGGAGCGGCGTGTTGACCCCGCCCTGCACCTGTCTCGACGACCCTTCAAAGTCGATCAGGATCCGGTCGCCACGGACCGAGACCTTGACCTGGAAGATGATCGGCTCGGGGGTTTCCCCCAGCCCGTCGATGTGGTCGGTGAAGCTGTAGTCACCGTCCGGCAGTTCGGCAATCTCGGCCCGGGTCAGCCGCTCGGCGTATTCGTGCAATTCCTCGGCATAGGCCAGCACCTCGTCGATGCCGTAGCGCGCCACCAGATCATTGAACGACCGGCGGCAGGACTGGCAGGCCGCCATCTGCGCGCGCAGGTCGCCCGTCACCAGATCGGGGACGCGCACGTTCAGCGCGATGATGTCCCAGATGGTCTGGTTCTGGACGCCTTTCGATTGCAGCTTCAGGAACGGCAGGCGCAGCCCTTCCTGAAAGATCTCGGTCGCGCCAAGCGCGTTGCTGCCCGGAACAATGCCGCCCACATCAGCGTGATGGGCGATGGTCGTCGCCCAGGCCACCAACCGGCCGGAGTGGAACAGCGGCTCGATGATGTAGATGTCGGGCAGGTGCTGCCCGGCGGCGGCATAGGGATCGTTGCCGATGAAGATGTCGCCTTCGTGGATGTCGCCCGCGAACTTCTCCATCAGATGCAGCATGGCGTCGTAGAAGCTGCCCAGGTGCATCGGCGTGGTGACGCCCTGCGCCAGCGTCTGGCCTTTGGCGTCGCAAAGGGCTGTGGAATAATCCATCGAATCCCGCACGATGGGCGAATAGGCGGCGCGCATCAGCATCAGCGCCATCTCGTCGGCAATGGCGTCGAAGGCGTTCTTCAGGACTTCCAGCCGAACCGGATCGATCTTCTTCATGGACGGGCCTCCTGCGTGGGATCGGGAAGGTCGATGACGATGTTGCCAAGCGCGTCCAGCGCGGCGCGGCAGTCCGGCGGCACCACTGTGGTGCCGTCGTATTCCTCGACGATCAGCGGGCCCGGCTGTGGCCCTCCCGCCAGCGCGGCGCGGTCCACCACGCGGGTGGCGACGCGGCCGCCGAAGGCCGGGCCGAAATAGACCATGCGGTCGGGCCGGGTCTCGCCGCCTTGCGCGGGGCGGTAGTCCGACACCACTTGCCCCGCCCCGGCCAGCCGGGCGGTGACGCGCAGGGTGACAAGCTCCACCGCGTTGCGCGCCAGCCGGTAGCCGTAAAGCCGTTCATGCTCGTCCTCGAAGCGGTCGCGAACGGCGGTCAGGTCCCCGGCCGAAAGGGCGGTGCTTTCCTCGAAGGGCAGGGTCAGCTCGAAGGCCTGCCCGGCATAGCGGAAATCGGCGCGGCGCTCGATCTGCAACTCGTCGGTGCTGCGGCCAATCTCGTGACTGGCCCGCGCTACCAGTTCGGCGAAGCGGGGGGCCAGAAGACCGGTTGTCAGCGTCTCCAGCGGCTGAAGGAAGGCGGCCGAGGCGCTGGTCTCCACATCGGCGTAAAGCAGGCCGAGGGCCGAGAACACGCCCGATCCCGGCGGCACCACCACCCGCCGCACCCCAAGCGCGCGGGCCAAGGAGACGGAATGCACCCCGCCGTTGCCCCCGAAGGCGATCATGGTGAACTCGCGCGGGTCGCGGCCCCGGTACGTGGTGACAGACTTCACCCCGCGGGTCATCACGTTGGTGATCAGCTCGTGCACCCCGAAGGCTGCGGCGTCGAGGTCGAGGCCAAGCGGCCCGGCCACGTCCCGCGTCAGCACTGCGCGGCTGAGTCCGGCGTCGATCGGCACCGACCCCCCGGCCAGCGCCTGCGGGTTCAGATAGCCCAGGACCACGTTGGCATCGGTGACGGTGGGCTGGTCGCCGCCCTGGCCATAGCAGGCCGGGCCAGGCACCGAGCCGGCGCTTTGCGGGCCGACCTTCAGCCCGCCCGCCCGGTCGATCCAGACGATGGAGCCGCCACCGGCACCGACCTCGGATATGTCGATCACCGGCAGCTTCAGCGCATAGCCGCCGCCCTTCGCCAGCCGTGACGACAGCGAGATGCCGCCGCCGACCTCGTAGTCGTCGGTCGTGACCAGCCGGCCGTTCTCGATCAGCGCCGCCTTGGCCGTGGTGCCACCCATGTCGAAAGAGATCGCATCGCCTTCGCCCGCCCGCCCCATGACCTTGCTGGCGCCAAGCGCGCCGGCCGCCGGACCGCATTCGACGATCTGCGCCGGGCGTTCCATCACCGTGCGGGCATCAAGGATACCGCCCGCCGAATGCATCATGAAAAATTGCCGTGGCAGCCCGGCCGCGTGCAGACGTTCCGCCAGCGCGTTCAGGTAGCCGCGCACCGGCGGCCCGATGTAGGAGTTGATCGCGGTGGTCGAAGTGCGCTCGTATTCGCGGATTTCCGGCAAAATATCCACCGAAAGCGAGACGAACATGCCTGGAAACCGCTGCCGGATGATCTCGCCGATCCGCTGCTCGTGCACCGGGTTGGCATATGAGTGCAGCAGGCAGACCGCGATGGCCTCGACCCCTTCGGCGGCCACGGCATCCAGCGCGCGGTGGACGGTGGTCTCGTCCAGCGGCGTCAGGACGTTGCCGCGATGATCCATCCGCTCCTCGACCTCGAAGCGCCAGCGCCGGGGCACCAGCGCAGGCGGCTTGCGGTACAGCGGGTCATAAAGCCGCGGCACCCGGACGCGCCGCATCTCGAGGATGTCGCGGAAGCCGGCGGTGGTCAGCAGCGCGGTCTTGGCGCCCTTGCCCTCCAGTATGGTGTTGGTCGCCACGGTCGAGGCGTGCAGGACCTCCCCCACCTCATCGGCCGACAGCCCTTCGACCTCCAGCAACTCGACGATGCCCCGCACCACGCCCCGGCTGTAGTCGTCGGGCGTGGACGAGACCTTGCGGGTTGCGATGCTCTTGTCGCCGCGGATCATGGCGACATCGGTGAAGGTTCCGCCGACATCGGCAGCGATCCGCAGGGTTGGTGCGGTCATGGTCCGGCCTCCGAGCCAAGGATGAGATCAGGGAGCCACAGCACCACCTGCGGGAAGAAGGCGATGGCGAACAGCACCCCGATCAGGGGGATCATGAAGGGCATGACCGACTTGCAGACCTCCTCGAAGGAGATGCGCGCAATCTTGGTCACGATGAACAGCGCCACCCCGACAGGGGGCGAGACGATGCCGATCAGAAGGCCGTAGACCAGCACCATGCCGAAATGCACCCGGTCTATGCCGAAATGGTCGACCAGCGGCAGCATGATCGGCGTCAGCACGACCTGCGCGGGGATGTTCTCAAGCACCGTGCCGATCACCAGGAAGAACACGACGGCGATCAGCATGAACAGGTACTTGTTGTCGGTCAGGTCCAGCACCGCCGCGGCCAGGGTCTGCGGCACCCGGTCATAGGTCAGCACCCAGCTCATCGCCGTGGAGACGCCGATGATCATCAGGACCGAGCCGAACAGGATGACGGTATCGCCGACCGCATGACGGATGCGCGCGAAGGACAGGCTGCGGTAGGCCACGCCCAGGACCAGTGTGTAGAGACAGGCGATGACCCCGGCCTCCATCGGAGTGGCCAGTCCGGTGATGATCGAGCCGATGATGATCAGCGGCGCCAGCAGCGCCCAGCCGGAACGCATCACCATGCCGCCGATCTCGCGCGCGGGGGGGCGCGGGGTCTGCGGCACGTTGTAGCGCACGGCGACGAAGCGGTTGTAGACCATCAGCGACAGGATGATCAGCATGCCCGGGCCGATCCCCGCCAGGAACATCCGCTCGACCGAGACCGAGGCGGAGAAGGCGTAGATCAACAGTGGCACCGACGGCCACATGGTCGGCCCGATCACCGAGCTTGCCACCGTCAGCGCCGAGGCGAAGGAGGCGGGATAGCCGCGCTTCTTCATCTGGGCGATGACGAGGTTGCCGATCCCTGCGACATCGGCCACGGCCGATCCGGTGATGCCGCCGAAGAACAGCGAGCAGACCACGTTCACCTGCGCCAGACCGGCCCGCATGTGACCGACGAAGGCATTGGCCAGCGCGAAAATCCTCTCGGTCAGCCCGATCGCGGTCATGAAATGGCCGGCGAGGATGAAGAACGGCACCGCCAGCAGCGCAGGGCTGTTGATGCCTTCCAGCATCTGCAGCGGAAAGACGTAAAGCTTGGACAGGCTGGTGGCGAACCCCAGCTGCACCATGCCCGCCAGCGTGCCGACCGCCATGGCGACGACGACCGGCACCCGGAGCAGCATCAGCAGGATGAAGATGCCGAAGATGGTGAGGGCTACCATAGCAGGGCCTCATCATCTTCGGGGGGCGCAATGGAGGCGTGGCCCATGAGGATGCTGGCGATCTCGGACAAAAAATGCAGGACCAGAAGCGCCGAGGACACCAGCAGCGGAACCGAAAGCGCATAGCGTTGCAGGCCGACCAGTTCCATCACGCCGACCTGACGGGCCAGGATCTGCGGGGTTTCCAGCGTGATCAGGCCGACGACGACCAGCCCGCAGAGATGGGCCAGGATCGTCGCCGCCTTCTGCCAGACCGGCGCCAGCCGCTCGACCAGAAAGCTCATGCTGATGTCGACGTTGCGGCGATACATCACATAAAAGGCAAGGAAGACGGCCCAGACCATCAGCGTGGCGGTCCAGGGCCAGACCCAGAGGAGCGACGGCCCCCCAAGGTTGCGGCTGCCGACATTGAGGATGTTGATCAGCAGCATGACGCCGACCAGAACCTCGGCGCAGGTCTGGAAGATCGTGGCCGCGGCATCCAGCACACGGTCCAGCAGGCGCAGGATGTAGGGCTTGGGAGGGGGCGATCCCCTCCCCTGCACATCATTGGTTCTGTCCATCGGGCTTTTCCTGGCTGTTCGTGCGCTTACTGGGCCGAGGCGGCGCGGGCCGCCTCCAGCAGGCCCTCCGGCAGTGCGCCGGCGGCTTGCTGCTGGTCATACCAGCCGGCCATGTGGTCAACGACGCCCTGTATGTCGAAGTCGACGAAGGTCACGCCCCGGCCTTCGAGATTGGCCTGCATCTTGTCGGTCACCTCGGTCATGATCTGCGCACTGTAGGCACCGGCATCGGCATGGGCCTGCAGCAGGATTTGCTGGTATTCCTCGGACAAGCCGTCGAAGGCCTCGGCGTTCATGGCGAAGACGATGCCCTGCCAGTATTCGTTGGTGCGCGAGATATAGGGCGCGACCTCGTAGTGCCGCATGCTCTCCACCAGCGCGGCGGGGCTGGTGGTGGCGGTGGCGATGCCGCTCTTGAGACCCTCGTATGTCTCGGTCCAGGCCAGCATCCGCAGGTCCGCGCCGAGATAGGTCCAGACGTCAATGGCCAGCTGGTCGGGATACATCCGCAGCCGAATCTTGCCGATGTCCTCAAGCCCGGCGACGGGGGTGGATGAGACCAGCACCCGGTAAGGCCCGCGGATCACCGCGGTCGGGTCGCCCAGCGGGCGGATGCCGGCGGTGGCCTCGACTTCGGCGAACCAGCCCTTCACCAGGTCGCTGTGCATGAAGGTCTGCCACTTCTCGCGGTCGGGGAACATGAAGGGCATGGAGATCCAGCGGATGTCCGGCACCCATTTCTGCAGGAAGAAGGCATCCTCGGCGTAAAGGTTCACCGTGCCCAGTTCCAGCTGCTCAAGGATCGCCGCCTCGGTGCCCAGCTGCTCGGATGGAAAGACCTGGACGACGAAATCGCCTCCCGAAAGCTCTTCCACCCGGTCGGCGAAATACTGGAACACCAGCCCCTCGGGGCTGTCGGCGGGCATCTTGGTGGCGAAGCGCCAGGTCTCGGCCGAGACCGGCGCCGCCAGGACGCCAAGCGCCAGGGCGGCGAGAGCCGCGCGGATGCTTCCCGAAAAGTCTTTCATTCTTACCTCCTGTTGAGATTGGTCTTGCCGGAGGGCCGTTTTCGGCTTCTCTCCGTTCATCGGCGGGTCAGGCCTGCGCCTTTCCCCATCCTCCGCCGCCCGGCGTTTCCACCACGACGACTTCGTCATGCTTCAGCGTGATCGACCCTTTCGAGGGCAACTCGCGCCGCGTGCCTTCGGCATCCAGCATCCAGTTCAGCCCCTTGGCCCCGTTTTCGCCGCCATGCAGCCCGTAGGGCGCGAAGCGGCGGCGGTCGGATTGCAGCGAAACCCGGGCCTCGTGACCGACCACGCGGATGGCGCGGACCACGCCCTCGCCCCCCGGATTCTTGCCGGCGCCGGACGATCCGTCACGCAGCTCGTAGCGCTCGACCCGCAGCGGGTAGGTGATTTCCAGCGCCTCGATCGGGGTGTTCAGCGTGTTTGACATGTTGGCGTGGACCGCGCTCATCCCCGGGCCGTAGGGTCGGCCGCCCTGGCCGCCGCCGATGGTCTCGATATAGGTATAGGGCTTGCCCGAGCGCGGGTCGCGGCCGCCCACCCCGATCAGATTCATCGTGCCCTGGCTGGCGGCGGCGATGCGGTGCGGCGCGATCTGGGCGAAGGCCCGCAGCACCGTGTCGGCAACCCGCTGCGTGGTCTCGGTATTGCCCGAACACACCGCTGCGGGGTGCTGGGCGTCCAGGAACGATCCCTTGGGGATCTTCACCTTCACCGGCCGCAGCACGCCTGCGTTCGGCGGCATGGTGGCGTCGGTCAGGATCTTGATGGCATAGAAGATCGAGGAATAGGTCATCGGCGCCACGGCATTGACGTTGCCCTTGCGCTGCGGCGACGATCCCTCGAAGTCGAAAACCAGTTCGTCGGGCGAGACATCGACCCGCAGCTTGATCACCACCGGATCGTCGCTGCTGCCGTCGTCGTCCAGGCAATCCTCGGTGGTCCAGCTGCCCACCGGCAGTTCGGACAGCCGCTTGCGCATACGCCGCTCGGTATAGTCCAGCACCTCGGCCAGCCCGTCCTCCAGCACCTCGGCACCGAACCGTTCGGCCAGTTCCTCCAGCCGCCGGATGCCGATGCGCAGCGCGGCAAGCTGGGCGTTGATGTCGCCGCGGCGTTCGTCCGGGGTGCGGACATTGGCCAGGATCAGCGCCAGGATATCCTCCTGCTCCTCCCCGCGGCGGTAAAGCCGAAGCGGCGGAATGATGATGCCCTCCTGGAAGATCTCGGTCGATCGGCCGGGCATCGACCCCGGCTCCATCCCGCCGACGTCAGAGTGGTGGGCGCGGTTGGCGACATAGGCGATGCAGCGCCCGCCGATGTAGACCGGGGCGATCAGCAGGATATCGGGCAGGTGGGCACCGGCGACGAAGGGGTCGTTGACGATGGCGACATCGCCTTCTTCCAGCTGCGTCATCCGGTCCAGCACCGGCCGCACCGCCCGCAGCATCGATCCGAGGTGCACCGGCACATGTTCGGCCTGCGCCACGAGTTGGCCCTGGGCGTCGAAGATCGCGCAGGAGGCGTCCATCCGTTCCTTGATGTTGGGCGAGAACGAGGTGAACTGCAGCACCACGCCCATCTCTTGCGCCGTCGCCTCCAGCGCGTTGCGCAGGACTTCAAGGCGGATCGGGTCGAAATTCCTTGCGCCGCTCATTGCGCGACCTCCACGATGAGATTGCCCGAGGCATGGGCGGTCAGCCGGTCGCCGGGGTAAAGGATGGTGGTGGACGAGACTTCCTCGATCACCGCCGGGCCCTGGATCACGTCACCCGCGCGCAGCGCCTCGCGCCGGTAGACCGCGGTCTTGTGGTGGCGGCCGTGTTCGGACGGGTCCAGCGGCTCGAAATAGATGTCCCGCTCGCCTACCCGCGCCTCGGGGGCGGGGGTGCCGTCGCCTGCGGGCAGTTGCGGCAGATGCGGCGTGTCGATGCGGCCGATGCCGGTGGCGCCGATGCCGACCACCTCGATCGGGGCCTTGCGGTCGGCATGGCCGAAGCGGGCCTGGTGCATCCGGTGGAAGGCCTCGGGCAGTTTTGCCCAGTAGTCGGGATCGGCCAGGTCCACCGGGACCGCCAGTTCATAGCTTTGGCCGATGTAGCGCATGTCGATCCGCACCTCGACCGAACGTTTGTCTTTCGGCACCCCGTCGTGCGCCAGATGCTCGTCCGCCCGCGCCACCATCGCCCCGATCAGCCCGGCCGCGCCCTCGGCGCTGAGGTTGGCGTAGGGCAGGATATGGGTTTCGACGAAATCGTGCCGCAGGTCCGAGATCAGTTGCCCAAGCGCGCAAAGGATGCCGGGCGTGGGGGGCACCAGCACCCGCGTCATCCGCAGTTCGCGCGCCACCGGGCTGCCGTGCATCGGCCCCGCGCCGCCGAAGGGGACAAGGGCAAAGTCTCGCGGGTCGTAGCCGCGCTCGACCGAGACCACGCGGATGCCGCGCACGATGTTGGCATGCGCCACCCGCAGGATGCCCGCCGCCGCCTCGTCCAGGCTCAGCCCCAGCGGATCGGCGATCTTCTTCTTGATTGCCGCGCGGGCAGACGCCACGTCCATCTGCAACTCACCGCCCAGTCGCGAGTTGCCGTCGAAGCGGCCAAGGACCAGATTGGCATCGGTGACCGTCGGTTCGGTGCCGCCGCGGCCATAGCAGACCGGGCCGGGCACGGCCTCGGCGCTCATGGGGCCGACGCGCAGCGCGCCGCCCTCGTCGATCCAGGCGATGGAGCCGCCGCCAGCGCCGATGGCGTTGATGTCGATCACCGGCAGCCGGATCGGCACCGTCGCCAGCCGGGCGCTGCGGGTCACTTCCGGGCGGCCCTTGCGGATCAGGCTGATGTCGGTCGAGGTGCCGCCGATGTCCATGGTGATGATGTCAGGCACGCCGGCCAGCGCCGCGACATGGGCGCTGGCCACCACGCCGCCGGCCGGGCCGGATAGCACGGTATGCACCGGCTTTGCCCGCGCGCTTTCCAGGCTCATCAGCCCGCCCGCGGCATCCATCACCATCACCGGCTTGTCGCCGCCCAGGCCCAGGCCCTTCTCCGCATCCTGAAGAAAACCAGCCAGCGACCGCAGGTAAGTGTTCATCACCGGCCGCAGATATGCATTCAGCACCGTGGTGCTGGCGCGTTCGTATTCGCGGAACTCGGCGTTGATATCGGTCGAGGCGCAGATGGCCGTATCGGGCAGCATCTCCTCAAGGATGTCGCGGGCACGGCGTTCGTGGCCCGGATTGGCATAGGAGTGCAGGAACAGGATCGCCACCGCCTCGACCCCGGCCGCCGCCATTGCGCGACCAGCGGCACGCACGTCCTCTTCGGACAGGGGCGTGATCTCGGTCCCGTCGGCGCCGATCCGGCCGGCGGCGGTGAAACACAACTCCTGCGGCACCAACTGCTCGGGTCGCACAACCTGAAGGTCGAACAGCGTCGGCCGGTTCTGGCGCCCGATCAGCAAGAGGTCGCGGAAGCCGGCATTGGTCAGGAAAGCGGTGCGGGCGCCCTTGCGCTGGATCACCGCATTGGTCGCGGTTGTCATGCCGTGCCCGACATAGACCACGTTCTGCCCGTCGCCGCCCTGCAGCCCCACCGCCTTGCGCAGCCCTTCGACCGTGCCCCGCGCCCGGTTCTCGGGCGTGGTCGACACTTTCGAAACGGTGATGGCCCGCGAATCCTCATCATAGGCGATGCTGTCGGTGAAGGTTCCCCCAACGTCAGACGCGACACGGATCCGGGAGCTCATGGACTAGCCTCTTCCACAATTTGTAACGAATGCGTTACAGATTAGGGCCGAGGAATCGAATCTGTAAAGATGATTCGTAACGGTTCCGTTACATTTGTCGCCGAGCGGCTCTGACGATGGGTTGGGGCCTTGGGGGCGGCCCGGTTGCTGACCTGGCTGCCGCCGGTGTCGGCATCGAAATCTGCCAAAGCGATGCGTGGGAAGCCCTCACAGGATGGAGAGATCATCCCTGTCAGAAGCCATCGGGACTAATCTGGCAAAGCGCGCTTTCCAGTTGCCTGGGGCGCGCCAGAAGGGGGCGGCCGTGTTTTGCGAGACGCTGAGTCGGGAACAGTTGCCGGAGTTTGTCACAGCCCAAGGTGCGACCAAGAAGGGTTGCGCCACGGCGCAAGACCGGAGCCGCGAGTTTGAGAAGGCGGGAAACGAGTTCCGCTTGATCCCACCGATCTATGTAAACGTGTTCGAAAAGCGCCAGAAGAACGATGCAGCCTGCCGGATGGCTAGAGTCTCACTCTCGTCAGAACGAAGCCTGCCATCGGTCTTTCCGGTACCGATTTTGCGGCGCCTTTTCGACGTCGTCCTGACGCCGGACAGCCGCTGGCGCCTGATCAATCCCTATCCGCTACCGCGTCAGGCTGGACAAAAGCTGCAGGGCGACAGAACCCGGGCTGGAGCCGCTGGTGACCGCGCCGATTTCGGCGCGCAGGATATAGGTGCGCACCAGCTTGTCCATTTTCGCGGCTTCGGCGAACTGGCTTACCGTGTCGCTGCCGAACATGCTGCGGGCTTTGGCCTTGATCATCGACAACTGCGTGTCGAGATCGATGGAGGCAAAGCTTGATGGCAGGCCAAGCGCGGTCTGGAACGCCTCTCGCAGCGGGGCGCTGCCGAGAACGGTGTACCATTTGGTATCCTCGGACCCCGACCTGGCTGCCAGGACGGCAATCTCTCTCTCGGCATTCAGCGCGATCCGGTATTCGTTGTTCTGTGCGCCGACGGCCGTCTCGAAAGCGCGGGTGTTGTATAGCGCCAGAATCTTGTCGGCGAAGTCCGAGATCTTGTTGCGCGGAGTCGTCATGTCGCCGAAACCGAAGGCGGCAGACAGCTTCTGATACTGTTTGTTGGCCAGCCTGTTGGCCAGACTTCCGGTTTCGAGCGTGCCCTCCTCCAGCACCTTGCGAATGAACGCCTTGTTCTTGATGTCCCCCTCCAGCCCGAAGGCTGTCAGCACGACATTCAGGAGACGACGGTCCGCAACCAGTTGCCCGGCGGTATCGATCTTGCCGATGTTGGCGCGGAAATAGGCCTGTTCCCGCCTGGCCATCGGGGTGGATTGCTGGGTCGCCTGCTGCGTGGCCATGGTCCGTTTGAGGAAGGACCAGCCGGCATAGCCCGGAAGGGGAATGACCGGCTGAAAGCTCATGCCCGGCCCGCGGCCAGAAGTCGCTCCTCCCGCGGAAGCAGGCCGCGCAGGGCGCGCAGCACCTGATAGTGCTGATCCTCCAGCACGGCCGCGCTGGCCTGGGCCAGAAGGGCACGGCTGTCCGGATCGACAAGAACCTGGCTCAACTGTTCGATGCCACGCAACAGCTGATGCCGGGTGGCGACCGGGGTTGCGTCGCCCGACAGAACCAGTTGTGCGATATAGCAAACCCGCCGGACCAGCGTGGTTGCCTCTTCGGGATGAATGGCGTCGCGCAGGCGCAGAATGTTCGCATGCGGTGTCATGATTGCGAGTTTCGAACGCTTGTCGCCATTCTCGATCACCGCACCGTTGATCAGCACCCGCTCATGCGGGCCAAGCTTGAGGACGAGGCCGGTCATCACGCCAGCCCTTCGCCGCGCAATCCGCGCAGGACTGCGGTGTTGATCTCGACAAGAACCTCGGCACCAGCGGTGCCGGCGCGGATCTTGCGGCTGTGTTCGGCGGTGAAGCGATAAAGATAGAACAGCCGGGCCCGCAGGGCCTGTGGCAAGCCATTCCCGCCGCCTGCAACATCGGCGGCAAGGGTGGACCAAAGCTGCTCATTGTCGGCCAGGGCGGCGATGAAGGCGGGATAGTTCCCTTTCCGCAGCGCGGTGGCCGAGGAAAGGCGGCGCGTGATCTGGGCGATCACTTCGTATTCGGCGGCGCGCAGCGTGCGCGTCGGCGCAGCGGGCTGGGCGTAGGAAAGGCTGGAATAGGCATTCATGTGTCAGGGCTCCGATGCTGGGGTGGCGGAGGAAAGAGAAGGCCGGGGCACCCAGGCCCCGGCTCCCGTCCTTACCGGAACAGCGACAGGAGGTTTTGCGGCTGCTGGTTGGCGATCGACAGCGCCTGGATGCCCAGTTGCTGCTGCACCTGCAGCGCCTGCAGCCGTGCACTGGCCTCTTCCATGTCGGCATCGACCAGCGTGCCGATCCCCGAGGTCAGCGCATCCGACAGCTTGCCGACGAAGTCGGACTGGATGTCGATCCGCTTCTGCGCCGAGCCGAACTCGGCCGCCGCATTGATCGAGGTCTGCAGCAGGCTTTCGATCTGGCCAAGGGCCGCCGTCGCATTGGCCGCGCTCGACACGTCGATCGACGACAGCGCCCCAAGCCCGCCCGATCCCGCGTTCTTGTACTGGCCGCTGACCGAAAGGTCGGCCGTGCCGTCGTTGACAAAGGCCAGCTGGCCCGGATTTGCGCTGTCGTAGTTCACCGTCAGCCCGGAAATGCCAAGGGCATCAATGGCATTCTTCAAACCCACCGCAATCATGTCGGGCACCGTCGTCGCCAGCGAGGCATTGCCGGTATCCACGTCATGCTGGCTGAGGGTGTAGGACGCCTCCTTGTTGCCGATGCGGATCGAGATCTTGTCGCCCGCCACCCAGGCCGTTGCACCGTTGGCGATGGTGATGTCATCGGCGCCCCCCGCCGAATCCAGCGCCAGCACGAAAGTATCGGCTGCGGTCGAGATCGTTCCGGCGGTCGAGGCCGAGAACACGTCATTGGTCACATAGCCGCCGGTCGCAAGGCTTTGCGCCGTGACGGTGATCGAAGATGCCGAAACGCCGGTACCGCTGCGGTCCAGTGAGGACAGGATGCCCACGCTGGATTGCGAGCCGTCCACCAGGTTCAGCCCGTTGAACTGTGCGGCGCCAACCACCGAGTTGATCTGCCCGACGTACTTGTCGATATCCGCCTGGATCTTGCCACGGTCGACGTTGTCTTCCTGCGCCGCAACGATCTTGCCCTTCATCTCGGTCAGCAGTTCGGTCACCGTTTCGGCGGCCTCGCGCGCGACCGAGATGGTCGAGGAGCCCAGTGCCAGGCTGTCGGCGATGCCCTTGAACCCTTTCACATCGGATTCCATCACCTTTGAGATGGCCCAGACCGCAGCATTGTCCTTGGCCGAGCCGACGGTCTTGCCGGTGGCGATCTCGGACTGGACCTTGCTCATGCTGGCATTGACGCCCTTCATGGTCTGCAGGGCGACCATTGCGCTGGTGTTGGTCAGAATGGACGACATGTTTTCGTTCCTTCATTGGCTTCCGGCGCTTTGCGCGGAGCTTTCGGTGCCGCATCCAGGCGGCTGTTCCAGCGTTCTGGCCGTTGCTGCAGGGCGACCCGGCAGCGCCATCCCGTCATGGGATGCAAGCAAAAGGATGGGGCGCCGCGGTTACCAAAGGCTGAAGCCGGTCCCGTCGCTACCCCGTCAAATATCAGGGATTTGACGCGATGTTTCGCTAGATCCGTCGCGCCGTCGCGGCACCGGTCAGACCGGGCTGCCCGCGCTGCCCGCCGACATCATAGGTCGAGAATCGACCCTGATCGGACAGGTCCCGCGCCCTGCGGCGCGCGGCGCGCACACCGCCAAGTGCGGCCTCAAGCAGCCGTTCGTTGCGCGAAGCCAGCGCGGCAAGCTGGCGCGCCTGGCCAAGGTCGCACGAACCCGCTGCCCCAAGTGCCACCTCGACCTCGGTCGCAAGACCCGCCAGAACCGACAGATCCCCGGCCATCAAGGCTGCGTGGCCCTGGTCAAGCAACGCCTGCAGCCGTTCAAAATCAGCCATGTCCCTGTCCTCCCATGGCGCGGAACAATGATTCGGCAAGGCCGATGCCGCCGCGATCCACCAGCATCCGGGCCTGCTCCTGCCGCAGGAACGACGCGAACTGCTCTTCGCCGATTCCGCCGGCGAAAGAGCCCGGCGGCCCGGCCTCCAGACCCGCGTGACCCAGCATTTCGGCCAGGAAGGCGGCTTCAAGCTCCTTTGCCCTTGCCATCAGGACGGCATCCCGGGCCGAGGGTGCGGCAGCCGGCGGGCCTGCTGCGGGGGCGGGTCTGGTGATGTCCATTGGTGCCTCGTCGGGTCATTCAGGTTTTCCCGACTATTCGTGACAGCGGTAAAGAACTGGTAATTGGTTGCAGACAGAACATGTGTCGGTTCCGACAAAAGTCGCAGGCAGATGACACTGATTCAGCCCCTTGCTTTCCTATTCATGCCCTCGCTCGGCCCCTGCGCGGCTGGACCGGACGGACCGCCTGATACTTCGGGGTTCGTTGACCTGATTCCGCCCGATCAGGAGGAGCCGGCGCTGGGTTCCGATGCCGTTCCGCCAGAGGTCTGCCCGCCGGTCCCCGGACCTCTGGTCCCGGTCGTGTGCTGGCAAGCGGGGGTGATCGCCGACCTGCCCGCCACGCCCATTCTCGACGGCACCAAGACGCCTCCTACCGTCGAGGAGCCGACTCTGCTTGCTGGCGAGAAGATCGCGCGGTGTGACGTTGCTCCAGCCCTGCCTGTTGCAGGACTGCCGGATATCGGGTCGGCGGATGCAGTTCGACCGGACCCTGCTCCGCCCGCCACCATTATAACGGATACGGCAGCAACAGACAAAGCGGTGCGCCAGCCTGGACCGTTCGATGGAGCGGGCGATCAGGGGATAATTCCGACGCCGCCGTTGGTTAAAGCGGCTGTCGATGACGCGCGATTGCCGCAGAAAGGGGGGCCGCTGTTGCAGGGGCTTCGGCCCTTCATGACGGACACCACCGCGCCGGACACGGCAGCAACGGACAATGCGATGCGCCAGCCCGAACAGTTCGGTGGCGCGGGCGATCTGGGGGTATTTGCGACGCCGCCGTTGGCTGCATCGGCTGCCGATGAAACGCCTCAGCAGCAGAAACGAGGGCTGTTGCAAGGGCTTCGGTCCTTCATGACGGAAACCATCGCGCCGGAGGTTCCCGTCCTTGCGCCGCCGCGATGGGACGACCCACCCCCGCCGTCCTGGCCGAAGACAGAGGCAATCGTCTTGCCGGTGATGCCGCCGGGCGCTGGTCCGCCAGAGGAAAAGCCCGGCCTGCCGCCTGCGGCGAACCTGCCAGTCCCGGTGGTGGTGACGGATGCCGGGCAGGATTGGGTTCCGGCAAAGAATGACGTTGCGGCAGCAGTGCCGAAGGCCGACCCGGCTGCCGCTGAAGAAGTACCGCCTCTGCCGCCCCGGGCAGCGCCGGCTGCGGCGATCATCGCCGCCATCGATCCTCGGCTGCCGGCCAAGGCTGCAAGCACCGTTGTTCCAGCGGCGCCGACCGAGGTTCCGCATCTTGTCAAACGTGGCGGCGGGCCTGACCCGCGACTTGCGCCGCCCCCGCCCCCGCTCCTGCCACGTCAGGGGCAGGCATTGCCCGCAAGACCGCAAGCCAATCCACAGCGGCAGGACATGCCGCTGCCGCACCCCTTGCAGACAAAACCTGCCGGTCAGGCGACTCTGCCCGATACCCCGGCCATCCCCTTGCCCGAACCTGCCCCTGCGCCGGACCCTGTCGTTCCCGCCGCATTCGCCATGCCGCAGCAGGAGCGGGCCGGTCGCGCCCTCTGGATAGCCGAGGCGGAACCCCAGCTAAGTCCCGGGTGGCCAGGGCAACCTGTCTCGGAAACCATTGATCCCTCGATTTCTGCCAAATCAGAGCCGATTCCTTCCGAACCGGAGGCAAAGGCACCGGCGCATCCGCCGTCGGAAATGGAGGCGCACCAGATCACCGGAGAACCGGCGGATCGTGCTGTGCACCTTGGCAAAACCGATCCCGCCCCGGTTGCGCCACCCCTGCTTTCGCTTGCGCCGCCGCCGGCACTTGGCCCGATGCCGGATCAGGCTGCCGTTGCCGTCGTGGACCGGCCGGTTGCGCCCTTGTCGGTCGCGCGCTTCTCGGATGGGCCCTCGCCGGTTGCACCTTTGCCGGACGGGCCGCCGCCTGTGCGCATGCAGATCGTTCAGGCCCTCTCCGCAAGCGGTTCTCCGGTGACCGAACTGCGGCTTGCACCGGATGAACTTGGTCATGTCCGCATCGATATGCGGCACGAAGGCGACCGGCTGGTGATGACCGTTTCGGTCGAACGGCCCGAGACGCTGGATATGCTGCGCCGCCATGCCGGAGACCTTGTCGCCGATCTGCGGGCGGGTGGACATACCGGGCTGGATCTCAGTTTCGGGCGCTGGTCGGGACCCGGCCCCGACAGCGGAAGGCCGCGCGCCCCGATGGCCGATGCCGGGGCGGCCCTGTCGGCCGAGGTGCTGCCCGCAGCGGCCGCTGAAATCCGCCCCATGCAACCCGCCTCCGGGCTTTACCTGCGAATCTGAGGCCAGAGATGACAGTCACCGCAACGAACAGCTTTCCCACCTATGGTGGCACCGGCAGCCAGACCGAAGCCGGCAAGACCAGCGTACTGACGTCCGATTTCACCACCTTTCTGAAGATGCTGACCGTCCAGATGCAGAATCAGGATCCGATGAATCCGATGGATTCGGCGGATTACGCCATGCAACTGGCCACCTTTTCAGGGGTGGAGCAGCAGGTCAGGTCGAACCAGTTGCTGGAATCTCTGGCTGCACAATTCTCGCTGGTGGGCATGTCTCAACTGGCCGGCTGGGTCGGGCAAGAGGCGCGGGCGGCCTCGGCCGTCTGGTATGACGGCAGCCCGGTGACCCTGTCGCCAAACCCTGTGGCGAATGCTGATCGCGTGGTGCTGGTGGTGCAGGACGCCGCGGGCAACACCGTCTCGCGTGAGGAATTGCCGATGTCCTTGGATCTTTATCAGTGGCTGGGCGGCGATGCCGGGGGTGACCCTCTGCCGACGGGCAAATACAGCCTGTCGGTGGAAAGCTGGAGCGACGGCGAACTCCTGCAGACCGACAGGATCGAGCACTACGGCAAAGTGGTGGAGGCACGGGGCGGATCGGGCGGCATCCGGCTGGTGTTCGAAGGCGGGATCGAAGTGCTGGCGACGGAAATCACGGCATTGCGAACGCCGCCCGGCTGATCAGATGAGCCGGGCCAGCGCGGCGCCGGCCATCAGGGCCAGCAGGATCGCCGGCAGCGGCCACCAGCGCCACAGCAGATCCTGCCGCGGTGGCTTGGGGGGCACATCCGGGTTGCCGGCGCGGATCAACTGCGCTTCCACCATGGCGGGCAGCTTGGGGCCAAAGCGCGCCAGCACCCGCGCCGTGCGCAGAAGATCGCGGACCATGGCCTGCGGACCAAGGTTCTTGCGGATGTAACCTTCGACGACCGGACGTGCGACCTGCCAGATGTTGATATGCGGGTCCAGCGACCGGGCAACACCTTCGACCACCACCATGGTGCGCTGCAACAGGATCAGTTCTGTCCTTGTTTCCATGCCGAACCGCTCGGTCACCTCGAAGAGGTAGGACAACAGGCGCGCCATCGAGATACGGCTGGCCTCCATCCCGAAAATCGGCTCTCCGACGGCGCGCAGGGCGCGGGCGAACTCATCTATGTCGCGGTCGGCGGGGACGTAGCCGGCCTCGAAATGCACTTCGGCGACGCGGCGATAGTCCTTGCGGATGAAGCCCATCAGGATCTCGGCGTAGACCCGGCGGGTGTATTCGTCGATCCGGCCCATGATGCCGAAGTCATAGGCGATCAGGTCGCCGGCCGCGGTGACCTTCAGGTTGCCCTGATGCATGTCGCCGTGGAAGAAACCGTCGCGCAACGCGTGGTTGAGGAACAGCTGCAACACCCGCGCTCCGATGGCGGGCCGGT
The DNA here is from genome assembly GCA_934500835.1 of uncultured Paracoccaceae bacterium. Taxonomy (GTDB): domain Bacteria; phylum Pseudomonadota; class Alphaproteobacteria; order Rhodobacterales; family Rhodobacteraceae; genus Pseudogemmobacter. The sequence continues at coordinate 77,610 of CAKSTR010000003.1, forward strand.
CGATCCCGACGGCGTCCATCGCGGCCAGATCGTTCAGTCCGATGCCTTCGGCCCAGCCGATGGTCATCACCGTGCGGCCCGACAGCGCCCAGACCGGCGTTGGCACGACAAGCCCGGCATCTCCCGCGGTATTGTCGGCAAATTCGGACGCGGCCGAGGATTCCAGCCGCAGGTCCAATTCGCCCATCACCACGCCTTCGAAATGCGCCACCACATCGGTGGGCCGCAGCCGGCGCGAGAAGGGGGCGAGCCGTTCGATCCAGATCGCAGCAAGGTGGAAGGCGTCCAGATCCTTGCGGAAGGCGCGCTCGATGTTCGGGCGCAGCACCTTGACGGCAACCTCCTGTCCGGTGTCGGCCAGCGTCGCCCGGTGGACCTGAGCGATCGAGGCCGCGGCAACAGGCTCTGAGAAGGCGGAAAACGCCTCGTCGACCTTCAGTTGCAGTTCGGCCTCCACCATCGCCTTGGCCACTTCGACGGGGAAGGGGGGCAGCTTGTCCTGCAGGTATTTCAGCTGGTCCGACAGTTCCTCGCCCACGATGTCGGGGCGGGTTGAAAGGATCTGGCCGAACTTGATGTAGGCCGGCCCAAGGGCAGTAAGCGCGCGCGTCAGCGGCGGCAGGGCAGGGTCCCCGCGAAGGCCCATCCATTTGAAGGGCCAGCCAAGGATGCGCGCCACCGCCCGCAGCCGCGGCGGGGCCTCGACCGCCTCCAGCACCTGACCGATGGCGCCGGTCCGCTCCATCGTGGCAAGGGTGCGGATCAGCCGCCAGATGTTGTGCGGGCCGCGCACCTAGATCTTCCAGCCCGAATGCAGGGCGGCGATGCCCATGGACAGGTTGCGGTACTTCACCTGCGCGAAGCCCGCCTGACGGATCAGCCCGGCAAAAGTCTCTTGATCGGGGAACTTGCGGATCGACTCCACCAGATATTGATAGCTGTCACGGTCGCCCGCCACGATCTGGCCCATCACCGGGATGACGTTGAACGAGTAAAGGTCATAGGCCTTCTGCATCAGATCGTTGGGGATCTGGCTGAATTCCAGCACCATCAGCCGGCCGCCGGGTTTCAGGACGCGGTAGGCCTCGGCCAGTGCATCGGGGATGCGGGTGACGTTCCTGATGCCGAAGCTGATGGTGTAGATGTCGAAGCTGTTCGAGTCGAAGGGCAGCGCCATGGCATCACCCACGACCCAATCAAGGCTGGACGCCAGCTGCTCGGCCTCGGCCCGTTTGCGGCCGGCGATCAGCATCGGCTCCGTCATGTCGCAGACCACGGCGCTGGCGCCCGGCGCGCGGCCAAGGAATCGGAAGGCCACATCGCCGGTGCCGCCGGCCACATCCAGCAGGCGCTGGCCCGGGCGCGGTGCCAGCCAATCCATCATGGCGTCCTTCCACAGGCGGTGGATGCCGACAGACATCAGGTCGTTCATCACATCGTATTTCGAGGCGACCGAGGAAAAGACGCCGTGCACCATGCCGGCCTTTTCGGCCTCGGGCACGTCGCGATAGCCGAAATGCGTGGTTTTCTCGTCGCCGCTCATGGCTTTGCCCTTGGGATGCTGTCAGGGCGATATAGCGTCCGGGGCGGTCGAAGGGAAACCGCAAATAGCCGCAGTCCCCGGTTGCGGCCGGAGGCACAAGCGGGATGATGGCGGCAAAGGAGAGCGCGATGCCCGAACTGCCTGAAGTCGAAACCGTCCGCCGTGGCCTCTTGCCGGCGATGGAGGGGCGCAGGATCATCCATGCGCAGGTCAACCGGCCGGATCTGCGCTGGCCCTTGCCCGACCGGATGGCGGAACGGCTGACCGGCGCGCGGGTGCAGGGCCTGCGGCGGCGGTCGAAATACATTCTGGCCGATTTGTCGACGGACGAGTCGCTGCTGATCCATCTGGGAATGTCGGGACGGATGCTGGTTTCGGGCGTGACGATCGGTGGTTTTCACCACGACCATCCGGCACCGCAGAAACATGACCATGTGGTGCTTGAGATGGAGGGCGGCGCGCGCGTCACCTTCAACGATGCCCGCCGGTTCGGCGCGATGGACCTGCTGGAAACGGCCGGTGCCGAAGCACATCCGCTGCTGGCGACTTTGGGGCCAGAGCCTTTGGGCAACACCTTCGACGGCATCTATCTGACCGGCGCCCTGCAGGGCCGGAGAACGCCGATCAAATCGGCGCTGCTGGATCAGCATCTGGTTGCGGGTCTGGGCAATATCTACGTCTGCGAGGTGCTGTTCCGCGCCGGGATCGCCCCGCAACGGCTGGCCGGGGATCTGACGGAACCGCAGGCCGCAGGTCTGGTGCCCATCATCCGCGAGGTGCTGGCCGAGGCGATCGAGGCCGGCGGGTCCTCTTTGCGGGACCACCGGCAGGCCAATGGCGAGTTGGGGTATTTCCAGCACACCTTCCGCGTCTATGACCGCGAAGGACAGGCCTGCACCACGCCCGGCTGCACGGGCACTATCGGAAGGGTTGTGCAATCGGGGCGGTCCAGCTTCTACTGCCCGCAGTGTCAGCGGTGACTTGCCTATCTTGCCGCCTCTGCTAGGAGTCCGCGCCAAGACCGCCCGGGGACAAAGTCATGGCCTATGAAACGCTGATCGTCGAGATCGAGGATTACATCACCCTCATCCGGCTGAACCGCCCGGATGCGCTGAATGCGCTGAACACCACGATCATGCGGGAACTGGCCGATGCCGTGACGCAGGCCGATGCCAATGACAAGGTGCGTTGCATTGTCATCACCGGATCGGAAAAGACCTTTGCCGCCGGGGCCGATGTGAAGGAAATGGCGACGAAAGGGTTCTCGGACGTCTTCTTCGACAACCTTTTCGGCCCCGAAACCGCAGCAATCCAGCGTGTCCGCAAGCCGATGATCGCGGCGGTGTCGGGCTATTGCCTTGGCGGCGGCTGCGAGTTGGCGATGATGTGCGATTTCATCCTTGCCGCCGACACGGCGAAGTTCGGCCAACCCGAAATCAACCTGGGCATCCCGGCCGGAATGGGCGGGACGCAGCGGCTGACCCGGCTTGTCGGGAAGTCGAAATCGATGGACATGCACCTGACTGGACGCTTCATGGACGCCGCCGAAGCCGAGCGGTGCGGGCTGGTCAGCCGCGTCTTCCCGGCCAAGTCGCTGATCGAAGAGGCGATGAAAGTGGCGGCCAAGATCGCCGAGAAGTCGATGATCACCGCCATGTTGGTGAAGGAAGCGGTGAACCGGGCCGAAGAGACGACCCTGGCCGAGGGCCTTCTGCACGAACGCCGGCTGTTCCATGCCGCCTTTGCCACCGCGGATCAGAAGGAGGGCATGGCCGCCTTCCTTGAAAAGCGCCAACCGCAGTTCCGCGACCGCTGATTCCCGTTTGCCTTTGGTGTGGCGGTGCCGTATAGGCCCGTCCCACATGCGCGTGGGCCCGCTTAGGCAAGAATCGTTCCCGATCCCTGATCGGGCCTTCGGTCTTTCGTGCGACAGACATTGAACAGACCGCAAGGAGCCAGCCATGGCCAATACCGACCAGTCCAAGAAACGCGCCCGCCAGTCCGAGGCGCGCTATGCCGTGAACAAGGCGCGCCGTTCGCGCATCCGCACCTTCCTGCGCAAGGTCGAAGAGGCTATCGCCTCGGGCGACCAGTCGGTTGCCGCCGATGCGCTGAAAGCCGCCCAGCCGGAACTGGCCCGCGGCGTCACCAAGGGCGTGCTGCACAAGAACACCGTGTCGCGCAAGCTGTCGCGCCTCTCGTCGCGCGTGAAGGCGCTGTCGGCCAAGGCCTGACCCGCCTTTTCGGACGAAAAATGACGGGGATGCAAAGCCTTGCGCTTGCATCCCCGTCTGCATTTCGGCCTCTGGTTTGTGGGGTATTCCGGGGGGCGTTTTCAGCCCCGTGGCCGAATTGCCAGAGCCTTCGGGATTCGCCGCGACGGAATCTCTGTCAAGCTCGTTGTTCGGTTGCAGAGCCTGTCGGGACCGGGCTAGCGTCACCCTGCGATTCACTTCGTCTTGGGGGACAGGTCGTGGTCGCAGACTGAAACCGCGCTGCCAATGAATGCCGGACTTGTTTCCGGTAATAAGCGGATTTTGTTTGCGAACATGGTTTTTGCGTGACGCTTTTGGCGTCCTGGCCAGAACGGCCATTCTGCCGCAACTCTGTGCGGCATGTCGGCTTGCCATGCCCCCAAGGCCCGGATCACTCCCTCTCTGCCGCTGCGGCGGAGAGAGAGCGTATTTGTGTGCGGATCGCAGGTAGTGGTGAAGAGCGGGTTTCGGGTGCGCTTCAGCACCCGGATAGAATTATGCAGGTCGGACAGGACATGACGAACGAGACTTGGGGACAGGTTCGCGAAGCGCTGATGCAGCGGGTAGGTAAGAACAACTACACCACCTGGATCGAACCCCTCCGGCTGGCACACCTGAAGAATGGCGTCGCGCATTTCGAAGTGCCGACCAGCTTCTTTGGCGACTGGGTGCAACGCAACTATGCCGACCAGATCCGCAGCCAGCTTGTGACCGCCGGAGCCGAGGTGCACCGGATCGAATTTGCCGTGGCCAGTGGCCCGGCCAGCCCGGCCCCGCTGAAACCCGCGGCCGCGCGCGCGGCTCGCCCCCGGGCGGCGCAGGACGAGGATCTGCCCGGCGCGCCGCTGGACGCCCGTTTCACCTTCGACACTTTCGTCGTCGGCAAGCCGAACGAACTGGCCCATGCCGCCGCCCGCCGGGTGGCCGAAGGCGGTCCGGTGACCTTCAATCCGCTGTTCCTTTATGGCGGGGTCGGGCTTGGCAAGACCCACCTGATGCATGCCATTGCGCATGAATTGCAGGCCCGCCGCCCCGATCTTCGGGTGCTGTATCTTTCGGCCGAGCAGTTCATGTATCGCTTCATCCAGGCGCTGCGCGACAAGCAGGTGATGGATTTCAAGCAACTCTTCCGCTCGGTCGATGTGCTGATGGTCGATGACGTGCAGTTCATCGCCGGCAAGGATTCCACGCAGGAAGAGTTCTTCCATACGTTCAACGCCCTGGTCGATCAGAACAAGCAGATCGTCATCTCGGCCGACCGTGCGCCGGGCGAGATCAAGGATCTGGAGGACCGGATCAAAAGCCGCCTGCAATGCGGGCTGGTGGTGGACCTGCATCCCACCGATTACGAATTGCGCCTTGGCATCCTGCAACAGAAGGTCGAGGTCTATCGCAACCAGTACAAGGGCCTGCAGATCGCGTCCGGTGTGCTGGAGTTCCTTGCGCATCGCATCACCACCAACGTCCGCGTGCTGGAAGGCGCGCTGACCCGGCTTTTCGCCTTTGCCAGCCTTGTGGGCCGCGAGATCACGCTGGATCTGGCGCAGGATTGCCTTGCCGATATTCTGCGTGCCTCGGACCGCAAGCTGACGATCGAGGAGATCCAGCGCAAGGTGGCCGAGCATTACAACATCCGTCTGGCGGATATGATCGGCCCGAAGCGGCTGCGCACCATCGCCCGGCCGCGGCAGGTGGCGATGTATCTGGCCAAGCAGCTGACCCCGAGGTCGCTGCCCGAAATCGGCAGACGTTTCGGCGGGCGCGATCACACGACAATCATGCACGGCGTCCGCAAGATTGAGGAACTGATGGCCATGGACAGCCAGCTTGCGGATGATCTGCAACTCCTGAAGCGGATGCTTCAAGGCTGACCCGCCGCGGCCTTGACGGCCCCGGCAAAGCCTCTCAAAGTCGCGCGGAAATGATTGCGAACCGGCCAAAGCCGGGTAATGTCGGTGTCCCCGTATCCGGGGTCCGGCAGGGGGATGATGGATGAAACTCTCGATCGAACGCGGCACGCTTCTGAAGGCGCTGGCCCAGGCCCAATCCGTGGTTGAACGGCGCAACACGATCCCGATCCTTGCCAACGTGCTGATCGAGGCGGAAGGGGCGCAGGTTTCGCTTCGCGCCACCGATCTGGATATCGAAGTTGTGGACCGCGCCGCTGCCATGGTGGAACGCCCCGGCGCCACGACGGTCTCGGCGGTGATGCTGCATGAGATCGTGCGCAAGCTGCCGGATGGCGCGCTGGTGAACCTGACCGAAGACGGCGCATCGGGCCGGCTGACGATCACGGCGGGCCGGTCGACCTTCAGCTTGGCGACGCTGCCGAAAGAAGACTTCCCGGTGATGGCATCGTCGGAATACGCGACCAATTTCTCGGCCAAGGCGCCCGAGTTGCGGCGGCTGTTCGACAAGGCGAAATTCGCCATTTCGACCGAGGAGACGCGATATTACCTGAATGGCGTCTACATGCATGTGGCCACCGGCGAGGATGGTCCGGTGCTGCGCTGCGTGGCGACCGATGGGCACCGTCTGGCCCGGATCGACGCGCCCCTGCCCGGCGGCGCCGAGGCGATGCCCGGCGTGATCGTGCCGCGCAAGACCGTGGGCGAGTTGCGCAAGCTGCTGGATGATGACGAGGCGCAGATTGCGGTTTCGGTCTCGGAGACCAAGGTGCGCTTTGCGACGCCGGCGATCACCCTGACCTCGAAGGTGATCGATGGCACCTTCCCGGATTACAGCCGCGTCATTCCCACCGGCAACACCCGCCGTCTGGAAGTGGACGCGACCGAATTCGCCAAGGCCGTGGACCGGGTGGCGACGGTGTCCTCGGAGCGGTCCCGCGCGGTGAAGCTGGCTCTGGATGAGGACCGGCTGGTCCTTTCGGTCAACGCGCCGGATTCCGGGGCCGCCGAGGAAGAACTGGCGGTGGCCTATGCCGACGAACGGTTGGAGATTGGCTTCAACGCCAAGTATCTGCTGGAGATCGCGTCCCAGGTGGATCGTGAGAATGCAGTGTTCCTGTTCAACTCTTCCGGCGACCCGACCTTGATGCGCGAGGGCAATGATACCAGCGCGGTCTATGTCGTGATGCCGATGCGCGTCTGATCGACGCCGGGGGCCAGCCCCCGGACCCCCGGGGATATTTTCGCCAAAGTGAAGGGCCAGGTGCGATGCAGGGTCTGGCGATCTCATCGCTGAGCCTTTCCCACTTCCGCAGCCATCGCGCGACGCGGCTGTCTTTCGATGGCCGGCCAGCGGCGATCGTGGGGCCGAACGGGGCGGGCAAGACCAATATTCTTGAGGCGGTTTCGCTGTTGTCCCCTGGGCGGGGGCTGCGCCGGGCGGGCGCCGACGAGCTGGTGCGGCGACCCGAGGCGCTTGGCTGGAAGGTAGCCGCACAGGTATTCGGTATCGGCGGCGCGCATGAGATCGAGACCTGGGCCGAGGGGGGCGAGGCACGGCAGACGCGGATCGATGGCAAGGCGGCGACGCAGATCGCCCTGGGGCGGATCCTGCGCGTGCTTTGGCTGGTGCCCGCGATGGACCGGATATGGATCGAGGCGGCGGAAGGGCGGCGGCGCTTTCTGGACCGGATCGTGCTGTCCTTTGTGCCGGACCATGCCGAGGCGGTTCTTTCCTATGAAAAGGCCATGCGCGACCGCAACCGGCTGTTGAAGGATCAGGTTCAGGACGCGCATTGGTACACCGCACTTGAGGCACGGATGGAAGAAAGCGGGCGGCAGGTGACGGCGAACCGGGAGCGAGTGCTGGCACGGATCGCGCTTGCGCAGGAGGGCGCCGAGACTGCCTTTCCGCAATCCGAACTGTCGCTCATATACCCCGAAGGAGAGCCTGCGGATCTTGCGCGCGCTTTGTCCGAGGGGCGCCGGCGCGACATGGCCGCGGGGCGGACGCTGGTCGGCCCGCATCGCGTCGATCTTGCGGCCGTCTATAGTGCAAAGGGGGTGAGGGCGGATCAATGCTCGACCGGAGAGCAGAAGGCGCTGTTGATCAGCCTGATCCTTGCCAATGCGCGGGCGTTGGCCGCCGATCTTGGCCATGCGCCGGTTCTGCTGCTGGATGAGGTGGCGGCGCATCTGGACGCCAGCCGCCGCGCTGCCCTTTATGACGAGATCTGCGCCCTTGGCGCACAGGCGCTGATGACAGGGACCGAACCGGCCCTGTTTGACAGCCTTGGAAATCGCGGGCAAACCTTGACCGTCGCCGAGGAGAGCGGCCTGAGCCAGGTGCTTGAATGACCCCGCAGCGCGTTACCCTGATCACGCTTGGCGTTGCCGATCTTGCGGCCTCGCGCGCCTTCTATGCCCGGCTGGGCTGGCAGGAGCACAAGGAAAGCCAGCCGGGTGTGGCCTTCTTCCAGTTGCAGGGCGCCGCGTTGGCGCTGTTCGCCGCCGCAGATCTTGCGGCGGACCAGGGCCGCCCTGAGGCGGCGCTCGGGACCGGCGCGATCACTCTGGCGCAGAATTTCGCAACCGGGGCCGAGGTGGACGCGGCCTATGCCGCCGCCCTGGCTGCGGGTGGCAGCGCCCTGAAGGCGCCGGAAAAGGTGTTCTGGGGTGGCTATTCCGGCTACTGGGCGGACCCCGATGGACATGTCTGGGAAGTCGCGATGAACCCGTTTTGGCCGCTTGCCGCAGACGGCAGCCTGAGATTGCCGGGATGACCGCGGTTTCAACGCGGATGCAGAGGTTGATCCGGGCCGGTCTGGACCGGATCGCCGCCGACGAATGCCCCGCCGCCCTGCTGGCGGCCCGGTCCGGATTGCGTTTCGGATGACCGTCACCACCCATCAGTTGCTGCTTTATGCGCTGGGCATGGCGGGTCTCTGGGCGGTGCCCGGTCCGGTCTGGGTGGCGCTGACGGCGCGGGCCCTGTCAGGCGGGATGCGCGGGGCCTGGCCTTTGGCCATCGGCGTGACGCTGGGGGATCTGATCTGGCCGCTCTGCGCCATCCTTGGCCTTGCCTGGGTGCTGTCGGTCTATGGCGATTTCCTGGCCGTTCTGCGCTGGATCGCAGCGGCGGTCTTCATCACCATGGGCATCCTTCTGATCCGCAAGCCGGCGGCCGTTCAGGGTGCCGACAGCCGGCTGACGCGGCCCGGGGCCTGGGCCGGGTTTTCGGTCGGCGTGGCGGCGGTGATCGGCAACCCCAAGGCCATTCTGTTCTACATGGGATTCCTGCCCGGCTTCTTCGATCTGACCCGCGTCACCGTGCCGGATATCCTTGCCATTCTCTTCGTATCGGCCTTCGTTCCGATGATCGGCAACCTTTGCCTGGCGCTGTTTCTGGACCGGGCGCGGAAGCTTTTGTCCAGTCCGCAGGCGCTGCGGCGGATGAACATCGGCTCGGGGGTGCTTCTGATCCTTGTCGGCCTTGTGATCCCCTTCACCTGACACTAAATCTGGTGTCCCGTGCGTGACATTGCGCGGTGAAACCGCTATAAATCGCGGGCAATTTCGAAGGTTCCCCACCCATGGCCGATGCGCCCAAGAAACCCGCCGAATACGGCGCCGATTCCATCAAGGTTCTCAAGGGGTTGGAAGCCGTGCGCAAGCGGCCCGGCATGTATATCGGCGACACCGATGACGGCTCGGGTCTGCATCACATGGTCTATGAGGTCGTCGACAACGGCATTGACGAGGCTTTGGCCGGCCATGCCACCGAAGTTGTGGTGAAAATCCACGCCGACGACTCGGTTTCCGTGCGTGACAACGGCCGTGGCATTCCGGTCGACATCCACGCCGAAGAAGGCGTTTCGGCGGCCGAGGTCATCATGACCCAGTTGCACGCCGGCGGGAAGTTCAACAACACCGACGACGGCGGCAACGCCTACAAGGTTTCGGGCGGGTTGCACGGCGTGGGCGTCTCGGTGGTGAACGCGCTGTCGGAATGGCTGGAACTGACGGTCTGGCGCAACGACACCGAATACCGCGGCCGGTTTGAGGATGGCGAATGCACCATCCATGTCCATGAGACCGGCCCCGCACCGGGGCAGCGTGGGACCCAGGTGCGCTTTCTGGCCAGTTCCAAGGAGAACCGGCCGGACGGCACCTTCTCGAACCTGGATTACAGCTTCAAGACGCTGGAAAACCGGCTGCGCGAGCTGGCTTTCCTGAACTCGGGTGTGCGGATCGTCCTTGAGGACGAACGTCTTGCCGAACCGCAGCGGGTCGAGCTGTTCTATGAAGGCGGGGTGCGGGAATTCGTGAAATTCCTGGACCGCTCCAAGACTTCGGTCATTCCCGAGCCGATCTATATGGTGGGCGAACGCAACGGGATCGGTGTCGAAGTGGCGATGTGGTGGAACGACAGTTACCATGAAAACGTACTGCCGTTCACGAACAACATTCCGCAGCGCGACGGCGGCACGCACCTTGCGGGTTTCCGCGGCGCGCTGACCCGGACGATCACCGGCTATGCGCAGACCTCGGGTATTGCCAAGCGCGAGAAGGTGGATTTCACGGGCGACGATGCGCGCGAAGGTCTGACCTGCGTGCTGTCGGTCAAGGTGCCGGATCCGAAATTTTCCAGCCAGACCAAGGACAAGCTGGTCTCGTCCGAGGTGCGGCCCGCCGTCGAGAACCTTGTGAACGAGAAACTGGCCGAGTGGTTCGAAGAGAACCCCGCCGTTGCCAAGGTGATCGTCGGCAAGATCGTTGAAGCGGCCCTTGCGCGCGAGGCTGCCCGCAAGGCGCGAGAGTTGACCCGCCGCAAGACCGCGATGGATGTCAGCTTCCTTGCCGGCAAGCTGAAGGATTGTTCGGAAAAAGATCCGGCAAAATCCGAACTGTTCCTGGTCGAGGGCGATTCCGCCGGCGGCTCCGCCCAGACCGGCCGTGACCGCAGGAACCAGGCGATCCTGCCCCTGAAAGGCAAGATCCTGAACGTTGAACGCGCGCGCTTTGACCGGATGCTCTCCAGCCAGGAGATCGGAAATCTGGTGATGGCGCTTGGCACTGGCATCGGCCGGGATGAGTTCAACATCGCCAAGCTGCGCTACCACAAGGTCGTCATCATGACCGATGCCGATGTGGACGGCGCGCATATCCGCACGCTTCTTCTGACCTTCTTCTTCCGCCAGATGCCCGAGTTGATCGAGGGTGGATACCTCTACATCGCACAGCCGCCGCTTTACAAAGTCAGCCGCGGCAAGTCCGAGGTCTATCTGAAGGACCAGGCCGCGATGGACGACTACCTGATCGCACAGGGGGTCGAAGGCGCTGTCCTGCGGCTTGGCACCGGCGAGGAGATCGCCGGGCAGGACCTGACCCGGGTGATCGAGGGCGCGCGTGCCTTCCGTCGCGTGCTGGATGCTTTCCCGACGCACTATCCGCGGGCGATTCTTGAACAGGCGGCTTTGGCCGGCGCATTCGAACCCGGTCGCGCCGATGCCGATCTTCAGGCGGTGGCCGATGTCGTCGCCCGTCGCCTGAACCTGATCGCGCCCGAGTTCGAACAGGGCTGGCAGGGCCGCATCACGCAGGACCACGGTATCCGGCTAAGCCGCATCCTGCGTGGCGTGGAAGAGTTGCGCACGCTGGACGGCGCCGTCCTCCGCTCGGGCGAGGCGCGCAAGCTGGCGCAGATCGCCGGCCAGCACCGCGACATCTATCGCGACCCGGCCCGTCTGGTCCGCAAGGACCGCGAGCAGCTGGTCCACGGCCCCATCGACCTTCTGAAATCCATTCTGGCCGAGGGCGAGAAGGGTCTCAGCCTGCAGCGTTACAAGGGTCTGGGCGAGATGAACCCCGAACAGCTGTGGGAAACCACGCTGGATCCCGAAGCCCGCACCTTCCTGCAGGTCCGCGTCGATGATCTGGCCGAGGCTGACGACATCTTCACCAAGCTGATGGGCGATGTGGTCGAACCCCGGCGGGAATTCATCCAGCAGAACGCCCTGTCGGTCGAGAATCTGGACTTCTGACCCGCGCCGGCGCCCGTTACGGTGCGCCGGCCGGCATCGGGTTGGTGCCCTTGTTGTAGGGCGTCCAGTCGGTGATATCGGGGTAGAACTGCTTGCGCCAGGCGCGCACGCGGGGATTCATCCGGCGCCGCCACAGCGGCGGGACCAGCGCCATGAAGTTCATCATCGGATAGCCGAACGGCAGTTGCGGCGCGTCTTCCTCGGCATAGGTCTGCAAGAGCGGGAAACGCCGGTCCGGCTTGTAATGGTGGTCCGAGTGGCGTTGCAGGTTGATCAGCAGCCAGTTGGTCGCCTTGTGCGAGGCGTTCCATGAATGCCGGGGCAGGGCGTGTTCATACTTGCCGTCGCCCAGGTGGCGGCGGGTCAGGCCGTAGTGTTCGACGTAGTTCGTCAGCTCCAGCTGCCAGATCGCGGTGAAGGCCTGGATGAAGAAGAACAGCACCCCCATCCAGCCGCCAAGCGCCAGTGCAATCAGCACCATCACCGTCTGCAGCCCCCAATAGCGCCAGAACGGGTTTGTCGGATGGAACCACGGCAGGTCCTTGCGTTTGAGCCAGGCCTTTTCGGTGCGGAAGGCCGAGGTCCAGCTTTCCCGCAGCACCCGCGGGAAGAAGCGGTGGAAATTCTCGTTGTAGCGGGCGCTTACCGCATCGCGCGGGGTGCCGACGTAAAGGTGGTGCACCTTCAGATGCTCGGTCCGGAAATGAGAGTAGAGCACCGAGGCCAGCAGCAGATCGCCCAGCCAACGCTCGATCTTCGGCTTCTGGTGCATCAGTTCATGGCTGTAATTGATGCCGATGGTGCCGGACATCACCCCCATGCCGATGAAGAGGAAGACCTTCTCGAAAAGGTTCAGATGCCCCGCCTGCGGCACGAACCACAGCATGAAACACAGGGTGAAGAACTGCACGGGGAACCAGATCATCGTCAGCAGCCGGTAAAGGTGCAGATCGTCCTCGGGCGTGTCGGTGTCGGGGTTTTCTTCGTTGTGCCCGGTCAGCGCATCCAGAACCGAGAAAAGCGCCCAGCAGTAAAGCGGCAGGGCAAGCACCCAGAGACCGCCCAGCCCCATGCCAAGAAAGGCCATCGGCACGGTGCCAAGCGACAACCAGAAGGGCAGCGCACGCATTGGAGAGGAGATGTCCTCGGTCGGGGCGGTGGTCATAGGGGTCTCTCTCGGGATATGCGCCGGACCGGGCCGGATCACCGCGGCGCTTGTTTGCAGGCAATTCTATCCGCGCCGGGATGCCAGCTCAACGCGGCGAAATTACGCCCCCGCTTGGCCGGCGGCCAGATCGAAGGCCTTGCGCATGACCGTGGGCAGGCTGTCCGGGTCAAGGTCCAGAAAACGGCCACGTTCGGGATTGGCCGAGGTTTCGGCGGACAGCACCCGCAGGACCAGATGGAAATGGGTGAAGGTATGGCGGATTTCGCCAGCCTCTCTCCAGTCGGTGATGACAGGCTCGGCCCCGCCGGCGCCGTCCCAGCCATCGCCCGGAAAGCCGGTCATACCGCCCAGCAGGCCCTTTTCGGGCCGGGTCTCGACCAGCCAGAGGGGACCGTTGCGCACCAGCCACAGCGTCCCTTGCCGGGTGGGCTTGGCTGCCTTTGCCAGTTTGCGCGGCAGTTGGGCCTGAATCCCCTCGGCCCGCGCGCGACAGAGGTCCCTCACCGGGCAGATGCCGCAGGCGGGGGATTTCGGGGTGCAGATCGTGGCACCCAGATCCATCACCGCCTGGGCATAATCGCCGGGCCGGTCGCCGGGCGTCAGCGAAGCGGCCAGCGCGGTCAGCTCTGGTTTCGATGCCGGCAAGGGGGTTTCGACGGCGAAAAGCCGGGAGATCACCCGCTCAACGTTGCCATCGACCACGGTTGCGGCCTCGTCAAAGGCGATCGAGGCGATGGCGGCGGCGGTGTAGGGGCCGATGCCGGGCAGGGTCAGAAGCCCGTCGCGGCTGGTCGGGAAGGCACCTAAAGCGGCCACGGCGCGGGCGCATTTCAGCAGGTTGCGGGCGCGGGCATAGTAGCCAAGGCCCGCCCATTCGGCCATCACATCCTCATCGCGCGCGGCGGCCAGCGCCTGCACGGTCGGCCAGCGGGCAGTGAATCGCTGGAAATAGTCGCGCACCGCCGCCACCGTGGTTTGCTGCAGCATCACCTCGGACAGCCAGACGCGATAGGGCGACGGGCGCACCCCGGCCTGGCGGTCCGCAGGCGACACCCGCCACGGCATCACCCGCGCGTGCCGGTCATACCACGTCAGCAACAGCCCTGTGGCCTGGCCCATGCCGGGCATGGCGTCACGCATTCTTTATGCCTTGTCACAGTTGCGCCACTGGCGGGGGGGCGCTTCTGCGCTAAGATAGCCATCAGGATCACAAAGGCCAGATGCGACCCCGATGGGACCGACGAAACCCAGATCGACGCCAGACCGCCGGATGCGGGGGTTCGAGCCCGCCTTCGGGCTGATGACGCGCGAGGTTCGGGCCGCGGGGGAGTCGCGCGGCTTTGCGGTGGCGAAGCTGCTGACGCATTGGGAAGAGGTGGCCGGCAAGGATCTGGCCGCCGTCACCCGCCCGGTGAAGGTGGGTTACGGTCGCGAAGGCTTTGGCGCCACGCTGACGCTTCTGGTGCGGGGTGCGGCCGCCCCCGTGATCGAGATGCAGAAAGAGGCGCTGCGGGCGCGGGTCAATGCCGTCTACGGCTATAACGCCATCGCGCGCATCCTGCTGACCCAGACCGCCTCTACCGGCTTTGCCGAAGGGCAGGCACAGTTCGTGCTGGCCCCGAAGGCGCCGCCGCCGCCGGACCCCGCCCGGCAGGCCGAGGCGAAGGCGCGGGCGGAAGGCGTGGCGGACGAAGGGTTGCGGGCGGCGCTTGAACGTCTGGGGCAGAATATTCTAACACGGCGCAAGGCCGGAGAGGACAAGAGATGATGAAGATGAACCGCCGGGCGCTGATCGCCCTTGCTGCCGCCATGGCCGCAGGCCCCGTTCTGGGGCAAGAGACCACGACGGAGCCCGAGGCGCCGGCGGTGCCCGAGGTCAAGGATTTCACCCTGGGCAATCCCGATGCCAAGGTGCAGATCGTCGAATACGCCAGCTTCACCTGCCCGCATTGCGCGCATTTCTCGGAGACGGTGTTGAAGCCCCTCAAGGCCGAATACATCGACACCGGCAAAGTCCACTTCACCCTGCGCGAGGTCTACTTCGACCGTTACGGCCTTTGGGCCGCGATGATGGCGCGCTGCGGCGGCGATCTGAAGTATTTCCCCGTGGCAGAGACGCTTTTCGCCACCCAGAATGAATGGGCCGGCACCGATGATCCGACGGTGGCGGTGGCGAACATCCGCAAGATCGGCCTGACCTCGGGCATGACGAACGAGCAGCTGGACCAGTGCATGAACGATGCCGCGATGGCCGATGCGATGGTCAAGCGCTTCGAGGCCAATATGAAGGCCGATCAGGTCGACGGCACGCCGACGCTGTTCATCAACGGCGAGAAGAACGGCAACATGTCCTATGCCGATCTGAAGGCGATCATCGACGCCAAGCTGGCGGAGTAATCCATGGCCGCGCCGCTGGAAGGCATCCGCGTCATCGAACTGGCGCGGATTCTGGCAGGCCCCTGGGCCGGTCAGACCCTTGCCGACCTGGGCGCCGAGGTGATCAAGGTTGAGGCCCCGGAAGGCGACGACACCCGCCGCTGGGGCCCTCCGTTCATCGAACGGGACGGTGACCGCTCTGCCGCCTATTTCCACAGCTGCAACCGGGGCAAGAAGGGCATCACCTGCGATTTCCGCACGGCGGAAGGGCAGGAAACCGTGCGCCGGCTGGTGGCCGATGCCGATGTGGTGATCGAGAATTTCAAGGTCGGCGGGCTTGAGAAATACGGGCTGGACTATGCCAGCCTGCAAAAGGTGAACCCGCGGCTGATCTACTGCTCGATCACCGGCTTCGGGCAGACCGGGCCATACGCGCATCGCGCAGGCTACGATTTCATCATCCAGGGCATGGCCGGGCTGATGTCGGTGACGGGCGAACCCGATGGCCAGCCACAGAAGGTGGGCGTGGCCGTGACCGACGTCTTCACCGGCGTCTATTCGGCGACCGCCATTCTGGCAGCACTGGTGCAGCGCGGTCGCTCCGGGCAGGGCCAGCATATCGACATGGCGCTGATGGATGTGGCGACCAGCATCATGGCCAATCAGGCGATGAACTATCTGGCCACCGGCACCTCGCCCCGGAAAATGGGCAATGCGCATCCGAACCTTGCGCCCTATGCGGTGTTCGATTGTTCGGACGGCTGGATCATCCTGGCGACCGGCAACGACAGCCAGTATCGCAAGCTTTGCGGCATCCTCGGGCTGGATGACATGGCCGCAGCACCTGCCTTCCTGACCAATGCCGACCGCATCGCCAACCGCGCCGAGATGACTGCGCGGATCACCGCGGCGACCAAGGGCTGGACCATGGCCGACCTTCTGGCCGCCTGCGAGGCCGAAGGCGTGCCCGCCGGTCCGATCAACGACATGGAGGGCGTCTTTGCCGATCCGCAGGTGGTGGCGCGGGGGATGCAGATTTCCCCGGACGGCGTGCCCGGCGTGCGCAGCCCGATGACCTTCTCGGGTGCAGACCTGGCACTGGACCGGGCGTCGCCAAAGCTAGGCGAACATCAGGACGAGTTTCCAGCTTAGCGGACCTTGCGCTTCTGGCCGACCGCCGGAGGGGTTTTGCACCCCTCCGCGCGACCATTTGTTGCTTGAACCAATGGCGCAAACCATGGTCGCATCCCCGCAGGATATTTCCACCGGAATGAAGACGCGACAGAAGAAGGGCGCAAGGTTTCCCTTGCGCCCCTTTGTTGCAAAGCGGTGGATCAGAAGAAGCCGAGCTTGTTCGGGTTGTAGCTGACCAGCATGTTCTTGGTCTGCTGGTAATGGTCCAGCATCATCTTGTGGGTCTCGCGCCCGATGCCGGACTGCTTGTAGCCGCCAAAGGCCGCGTGGGCCGGGTAGGCGTGGTAGTTGTTCACCCAGACGCGGCCGGCTTCGATGTTGCGGCCGAAGCGGTAGGCGCGGGTGCCGTCGCGGGTCCAGACGCCGGCGCCAAGGCCGTACATCGTGTCATTGGCGATCGACAGGGCTTCGGCTTCGTCCTTGAAGGTGGTCACCGAAACCACCGGTCCGAAGATCTCTTCCTGGAAGACCCGCATCTTGTTGTGGCCCTTCAGGATCGTCGGCTGGATGTAGTAGCCCCCGGCGATATCGCCGTTGAAGCGGGCCGCATCGCCGCCGACCAGCACCTCGGCGCCTTCGTCGCGGCCGATCTGCAGGTAGGACATGATCTTGTCATGCTGCTGCTTGGAGGCCTGCGCGCCGACCATCGTATCGGCTTCGCGCGGGTCGCCCTGCTTGATCGCCTTCACGCGGGCGATGCAGCGTTCCATGAACTTGTCGTAGATGTCTTCCTGGATCAGCGCGCGCGACGGGCAGGTGCAGACCTCGCCCTGGTTGAAGGCAAAGAGGACAAAACCCTCCACCGCCTTGTCAAGGAAGGCGTCGTCCTGCGCCATCACGTCCGAGAAGAAGATGTTCGGCGACTTGCCGCCCAGTTCCAGCGTGACCGGGATCAGGTTGACCGTGGCGGCCTCCATGATCTTGCGGCCGGTGGCGGTGGAACCGGTGAAGGCGATCTTGGCGATCCGGTTCGACCGGGCCAGCGCATTGCCGGCTTCGGCACCCAGACCGTTGACGATGTTCAGCACGCCCGGCGGCAGCAGGTCGGCGATCAGCTCCATCAGGACAAGGATCGCGGCCGGGGTCTGTTCGGCCGGTTTCAGCACGATGCAGTTGCCCGCGGCCAGTGCCGGGGCCAGCTTCCACGCCGCCATCAGGATCGAGAAGTTCCACGGGATGATCTGGCCGACAACGCCCAGGGGTTCGTGGAAGTGGTAGGCGACGGTGTCGTCATCGATCTGCGACATCGTGCCTTCCTGGCTGCGCAGGACGCCGGCGAAATAGCGGAAATGGTCAACCGACAGCGGGATGTCGGCGTTCACCGTCTCGCGGATCGGCTTGCCGTTGTCCCAGGTCTCGGCGGTGGCGATCAGCTCAAGGTTTTCCTCGATCCGGTCGGCGATCTTCAGAAGGATGTTCGAGCGGTGCGCGGCCGAGGTCTTGCCCCAGGCCACTTTCGCGGCATGGGCGGCGTCCATCGCCAGATCGATGTCGGCGGCGTCCGAGCGGGCGACTTCGCAGACCTTGGCGCCGGTGATCGGCGTGATGTTGTCCATATAGCGCCCGGCCACCGGGGGCACGAACTTGCCGCCGATGAAGTTGTCATAGCGGGTCTTGAAGGGCGAGCCGTTGAGACCAGCCTTCTGGGTCATGTCGTTCATGGGGTCCTCCTCCGAAAGCCGCCTCCTCGCGGCCTATGGATGAAGGCTGGGACTTTTGGCTGAGTCGATCATCCCCGGCGAAGGGGTTGGAACCGGCAACCTGTCGCAGATCTGAGACAGTCCGAACCGCTAACTGCGGTCAAGCTTGCGGTGCATGGTCGCCCGCGACAGGCCAAGCGCCTTGGCCGCGGCCGAGACATTGCCGCCAGACCGCGCCAGCGCCCGGGTCAGCACCGCGCGTTCGGCCCCTTGCAGGCTGTCATCGGCCTCAAGCCCCAGAAGATCGGCCACCGGACGGGGCATGGCGGCAAGGTCGCCCGACAGGTTCAGGTGGCTGCGGGCGGCGCGGGTGGCGCCGATCACCAGATCGTCACCGTCCACCGCCAGCAGGGCGCCAAGACCGCGGTCCAGCCCCGGCACCAGCACCATCCGGGCCTTGGGGAAATGCAAGTGGAACAGGTCCGCCTCGACCTTGCGGGCGACCTCGGCCACGGTCTGACCGATCAGCCCCGCCACCGCATCGGCCAGATCCGATCGGGCGGTGGAGACATCGATCACTGCCATCAGTTGCCCCTCCGGCCCATGCACCGGCGCCGAGGAACAGCTGAGCCCGATGTTGCGGGCCAGAAAGTGCTGCTCGCGGTGGATGGTCACCGCCCGACCCTCGGCCAGACAGGTGCCGATGCCATTGGTGCCCGCCTCGGATTCGGACCAGACGGTGCCGGTCCACAGGCCGGATGCGGCGAAATCGGGATCATCGCCGGGATTGCCGCGCCGGTCGACGGCAATCCCCTGCGCATCCGCCAGCACGATGCAGGCGCCAAGTCCGCCGACCACCTGGAACAGGCGGTCCAGATGCGGCGCGGCGGTGGGCAGCAGCGCGCCAAGCCGATCTTGCGCCAGCGCCAGTTCCTGCGCGGTGATGCGGCTGTCGATCCGCCGCTCTGCCGGGTCCAGACGGTGCAGACGGGCCGACCGCGCCCATGAGGCCGCAAGTGCGGACCGCGCCGCCTTGCCGCCGGAAATGGCGGCCTCGATCCGGGACAGGTGCTGGTCGGTCTGCGACGGCATGTTTCCCCCTCCCCTACATGAGCGGCACGGGCGGCGCGGCCGGTCGAGATGGCCCCGGTCGGGCGGCGAAGGCAGCGCAGCCTGCCGATTTTGCGGCTGTCCGGCCCTCCGGTCAAGCAGCGCGATCAAAGCCCGTCGGCAAACCCGTTGCGATCCAGCGGCCAGACCGGCCGGCGGACGCGGGCGTAGGGGCGCAGATGCGCCTGCGGCGTGGCCAGCGCGCCGGTGTCGCAGACGATGACCTTGCCGGCGACGGGTTCAAACGCTGCCCGGAAGTGCTGCATCGACTTCACCACCAGAAAGCGTTGCGCGGCGGGTTCAATCCCGAAGGTGCGGACCTGCTGCAGATCCAGCATCTGGCCGGGCAGGGTGACGATCAGGATGTCGATCCCCTGCACCCGAAAGACGGCGGTGGGGCCGAAGCTGTGGGTGATGCCGCCAAGGATCGGCCCGTCGCCGGTATAGCTGCCGTCCGACAGGTGGATGATCTCCCCGCTCAGGGTCAGGGGGGCGCCGCCGAAGGCCGGGTCCTGCTTGCCGCCGATGGCCAGGGTGACGATGTCGCCAACCTTGCGGCGGTGCAGGTCCGCCGCTGCCTCGGGGTCGATCATCGGGGCGAAGGCGCCGGGCGCCGCACCGGCCCCAAGAAGGGCGGCCAGAAGGGCGGTGGCATCGCCGTAAGCCCCGGCGCCGGGGTTGTCGGCATAGTCCGCGATTACCAGCGGCCCTTTGGCCGGGTTGAAGGCCACCGCCTCGGCCGCGGCCAGTGCCGGTGTCAGGAAGGTGTTGGAAACCTTTCCCCGGCCCTCCCAGATCGAATGCGCCAGCCCCTCGGCGATCTCATGGGCACGAGGTACGGCATCGTCATGCGTCACCAGCACGGTCGGCCCCATTTCGGTGATGTCGGCCTCCGAGAACCCTGCGTTGACCGACACGGCAAGGATGCCCGGCTCGGCCTCATGTGCGGCGGCACGGGTATAAAGCGCGGCAGTCTCGGGCACATCGGTGCGCCCGGCATTGGCCTCGTCCAGCATCGGGCGGTGGGCGCGGATGGTGCGCGGGCGGATATTGCCGCGCATCGCGGCATCCAGCAGCCGTCCGGCATGCGCCCCGGTGATCCGCATGTCGACATGGGGATAGGTCTTGTAGCTGACGAAGATCTGCGCCTGTTCCACCATGGCCGGAGTGACCATGGCATGCAGGTCCAGCGTGACTGCGATCGGCAGGTCAGGCCCAAGGATCAGGCGCAGACGACGCAGCAGCTCTCCCTCGCCGTCCTCGCAGAAGCTGGGCACCATCGATCCGTGCAGCGCCAGCGCCACCCCGTCCAGCGTGGCGGCATGCTCCCGCGCCGCATCGCAAATGATGCCGGCGATGTGCTCGAATGCCTCGTGCGAGACCCTTGCGCCGGGCGTGGCATGGGCCGAAACCGCATGGCTCACCCTCCAGCCGCCCTCGCGCGCGGCGTCAAGGAAACCGGCCAGCTCGTCATTCACATCACCGAAACGGTCGATGGCGGCCTGACCAAGATCCAGCACGTCGTCGCGGAAATCCTGCAGCCCGGTTTCGCCCTTCTTGAAGGTGTTGCTTTCATGGACGAAGGCGGCGGTCAGGACGTGGAAGGACATTTCAGGGGCCTTTTCAAAGCGGATGGTGGCAGGCGACAGGGTGGCCGGGATCGGCCGAAAGCTGCGGGGTTTCGGTCCGACACAGGGGGGAGGCATAGGGGCAGCGGCTGGCAAAGGCGCAGCCCGGCGGCAGGGCGAAGGGGCTGGGGATCTCGCCCTGCAAGGGCGCCAGATCGCGGCGCAATGCGGGATCGGGGGCAAAGCCGGACCGGATCAGGGCCTGTGTATAGGGGTGCCGCGGGGCGGCGCTGGTGTCGGGCAGAACCTCGACCACCGCGCCCAGATACATCACCACGATCCGGTCGCAGAAATAGCGCACAAGCCCAAGGTCATGGCTGATGAACAGATAGGTAAGCCCCATCCGGTCGCGCAGATCGGCCAGAAGCGCGATGATCTGGGCCTGAATCGAGACATCAAGCGAGGCGGTCGGTTCGTCCAGCACCACGAAATCGGGCTTCATCGCCAGGGCGCGGGCGATGCCGACCCTTTGGCGCTGCCCGCCCGACAGCTGATGCGGGTGGCTTTGTGCAAGGTTTTCCGGCAGGCCGACCGCCGCAAGCATCTGCGGAATCACCTGCGCATCGGGCTTCTGGCCCTGCACGCGGAACGGCTCGGCCAGCACCTGCGCCAGGGTGTAACGCGGATCAAGGCTGGAATAGGGGTCCTGAAACACCATCGCCATCCGCCGGCGCAGACGGCGCAACGCGGCAGGGGACAGGCCGGTCAGCTCGGTTCCGTCAAAGCTGACCGTGCCCGAGGTCGGCTCGATCAGCCGCAGGACAAGGCGGGCAAGCGTGGATTTGCCGCAGCCGCTTTCGCCGACGACGCCGACAACCTCGCCCTTGCCGATGGTCAGCGACACGTCTCGAACGGCCATCATGGCACGGGGGCGGGACAAAAGTCCGCCACCGGACTGGAAGCGTTTCGACAGCGCCTCGATGCGGATCAGCGGGGTCATGGCGTGCCCCCGGCATGATGACAGGCGACAAGACCCTGACCGCGCGGCACCAGTTCCGGCACCTGCCCGCAAAGGGCGTCGGCCCGGACGCAGCGCGGATTGAACCGGCAGCCCGGCGGGTAGGCAAGGGCCGAGGGAACGGCGCCGGGGATGCCTTTCAGCGCCCCCTTCGCCATGCCGTCCTGCGGAATGCAACCGATCAGGGCTTCGGTATAGGGATGCGCAGGGGCGGCGAAGATCGGGCCGGCCGGGCCTTCCTCGGCCATCCGGCCGGCGTAAAGCACCGCGACCCGGTCGCAGATCTGCGCCACCACGCCCATGTCATGGGTGATCAGCAAAAGCGCCAGATTGCGGTCGCGGACCAGCGCGCCAAGGATCTGGATGATCTGCGCCTGCACCGTCACGTCCAGCGCGGTCGTGGGCTCATCGGCGATGATCAGATCAGGCTCGCCCGCCAGCGCCATGGCGATGACGATGCGCTGCTTCATCCCGCCCGAAAGCTGATGCGGGTAAGCCTCGGCCACCGCTGCCGCCTCGGGGATGCGAAGCTGCGTCAGCAGGTCCAGGGTGCGGGCGCGGGCGGCCTGCTTCGACAGGCCGAGGTGCAGGCGCGAGACCACATCGACCTGCGGGCCGATCCGCTGCACCGGGTCCAGCGCGGTCATCGGGTTCTGGGTGACAAAGCCGATACGGCGGCCGCGCAGCGCACGGCGCTGGCGATCGGACATGGCGGCCAGATCCTGCCCGTCGAAACGCACGCTGCCCGCCGTCACCCGCCCGCCGATCAGCGGCAGAAGGCCCATGGCCGCCATGGCGGTCAGCGACTTGCCAGAACCGCTTTCGCCCACCAGCCCAAGGATCTGGCCACGGTCCAGCCGCAGGCTGATGCCGTCCAGCAAGGCGACATTGCCGATGGAGACGCCAACGTCCGTCAGCTCAAGCAACGCGGTCATGCGGTCCTCCGCAGCTTGGCGCGGATGTCCAGCGCGGCAATCAGCGCATCGCCGTAGAGGTTGATGGCGACGACGGTGATCGCGACGGCAAGGCCGGGGAAGATGATGATCCAGGGCGCCTTGAAGACAAGGGCCGATCCCGCCGACATCATCCCGCCCCAACTGGGCGTGGGCGGCTGCGCGCCAAGACCGAAGAAGCCCAGCGTCGCCTCAAGGATGATGGCATCGCCGGTGGCCAGCATCGCGCTGACCAGCACGGGGGCAAGCGCATTGGGCAGGAGGTGGCGAAACAGGATATGCCCGTTGGAGGCCCCTAGAGAGCGGGCGGCCTCGATGAAGGTCTCGCCCCTCAGCGTCATGATCTGGGCGCGGGTCAGCCGGGTGAACTGGGCAAGATAGGCCACCGAGATCGCCACCATCGTGCCGGTGGTGCCGGGGCCGATGATGGCGACAAGGATCAGCGCGATCAGGATTTCGGGAAAGGACCAGGTCAGGTCGACGACCATGGTGACGATACGGTCGAGCCAGCCACCGAACCACGCCGCGGCTGCGCCAAGCACCATGCCGCAGAAGACGGAAATGCCGATCGCCGTGGCGCTGACCGAAAGCGAGGTGCGCGCGCCATACATCAGCCGGGTCAGGAGGTCGCGGCCGAACTCATCCGTGCCCAGCCAATGGGCCGGAGAGGCCGGCTGATAGGCCTGCGGCAGGTTCTGCACGTCATAGGCATAGGGCGACAGGACCGGCGCGAAGATCGCGGCAAGGATGACCAGTGCCAGCCAGCCTGCGGACAATGCGCCCGTCGGGCGGCGCAGGGCGCGAAGGGGGGCGGGCAGGCTCATGCCAGCGCCGCCCGGACACGCGGGTCCATCGCGGCTTGCAGGATGTCGCCCAGAAGCGTGCCAAGCATCACTGCCATGGCCAGCATCAGCAGGCAGGCCTGCACAACGGGATAGTCATGCTGGCTGAGCGACTTGATCAGCAGGGTGCCAAGGCCCGGCCGCGCGAAGACCACTTCGACCGTGACCGCGCCGCCAAGAATCCAGCCGATCCTTAGGGCAAGGATGGTCACCACCGGGATCAGCGCATGACGCAGCACATGGCGCAGCTGGATGCGCAGGGGAGACAGGCCCTTGGCATGCAGCAGGGTCACGAAATCGCGCCCCGCGGCCTCGATCATCGAGACGCGGGTGATGCGCGCCACCAGAGCGGTGCCGCCAAGACCGATGGTCAGCACCGGCAGCACCAGCGCGTTCCAGCCGCGCGCGCCCGAAACCGGGAACCATTGCAGCGCAACGGAAAAGGCCAGGATCAGCAGAAGCCCCAGCCAGAAACTGGGCATGGTCGATCCCAACAGAACCCCGCCCATGATTGCCTTGTCCGGCCATCGGTCGCGGAAAAGGGCCGCCACGATGCCAAGCGAGATCCCGACCACGGTGGAAAACAGCAGCGCCAGCCCGCCCAGCCACAGCGAATGCGGCAGGGCGGTGGCGATCAGGTCGGTGACCGGGCGGCGGGCAACGATGGCGGTGCCAAGATCGCCCTGCAGCACCTTCGACAGCCAGATGCCGTATTGCACCGGCAGGGGCCGGTCCAGACCGTAGCGCGCCTCCATCTGCGCGCGGGCATCGGGGGGCGATCCGGGTTTCAGCAGGTTGTCGATCGGATCGCCGGGGATGAAGTGGAGAATCGAGAAGATCACCACCGACACGGCAAGGAACACCGGGATCAGCATCAGGACCCTGCGGACCAGATAGGACAGCATTCCGGTGCTCCTGCCGTGCGCGGGTTTACTCTTTCACCGCAATGTCCATGAACATGGCCGACCCGAAGGAAGGCGCGTTGATCGCATCCGGCACGGTCAGGCGGTCCTTGTTGTAGGCCATGGCCTGCACCGGCTGGTAGATCGGCGCCATCGGGAACTGGGTCAGCACATATTCATGATAGGCGGTGAAATTGGCGACCCGCTCTTCCATGTTCTTCGCCCCGGTCATCGCCGCCGCGCGCAGCTCTTCCGCTTTCGGGTCGTTGAACATCGACACGTTGGGATAGCCCAGCCGGTCGCCGCCGAAGAACCAGTCGACGATGTCGGCATTGTCCCAGTTGTAGGACCGCACCGCCAGTTGCTGCTCGCCCGTCTTGTACTGGTCGCGGATGGTCGAGCTGTCGAAAGTGGTGATCTCGGCCTCGATCCCCACGGCTTTCAGTTGGGCCTGCACCACTTCGGTCAGGCGGCGGAAGATGCTGTCGCTTTGGGTCCAGAGGGTCACCTTCAGCGGCTGGCCGTCCTTTTCGCGGATGCCATTGGCACCCATCACCCAGCCGGCCTCGTCCAGCAACGCGTTCGACCGCGCGGGGTCATACTTGATCTTCGCGCGGTCCTGGACATGGCTTTCCGGCAGGGCCGAGATCAGGAACGTGTCGGCGATCGACCCCACCCCGCCAAAGACCGAGGCGAGGATTTCGTCCTGATTGATTGCCTTTGCGGCGGCCTCGCGGACGCGGATGTCGTCGAAGGGGGCCTTGGTCACGTTGATCGGCATGTACCAGACATCGGCGCCCGGCAGGGTGACAACGGCAAGGTTGGGCTCTTTCTCGATCTCGGCGGTCAGGTCCGGCGGCACCGACAGCAGCATGTCCACGCCGCCGGTCTTCAGCTCAAGGAATGCGGTCGAATCCTCGGGGATTTCGCGGAAGGTGGCGCGCTCGATCTTTGCCGGGCCCGCGTTGGCCGCCAGCGGCGAGGCCCATTTGTAGTCCTCGTTCCGCACCAGAACGGTTTCCTGCCCGATGGTGAAGCTTTCCAGCTTGAAGGGGCCGGTGCCGTAGACTTCGGTCACGCCGTAATTCTCGCCAAGGGCGACGAAGGACTTCGGCTCCACCACGCCCATGAAGGTCGAGGACAGGTTGTACAGAAGGTTCGGTTCGGGCCGTGACATCACGAATTTGACGGTATGCTCGTCCACCACTTCGACCGAGGCGATGGCCTCGACCATATAGGTGTTGTCGGTCTCGGTGGCGCGGAACAGCTCGATCCAGCCCTTCACGGCTTCGGCGTTGAAGGGCTCGCCGTTGTGATAGGTCACGCCCTGCTTCAGGTGGAAGGTCCAGGACATGCCGTCCGGCGCTTCGTCCCAGCTTTCGGCCAGCCAGGGGTGATAGCTCAGGTCAGCGGCCTGGGCGACCAGCCGGTCGAAAAGCAGGCCGGTCGCGGTGTTCAGCATGGTCGCGGTGATCGGGTTGTAGGTGGGGGCGCCCACCTCGTTGCCGGCCACGACGAAGACGGCCTCCTGGGCGGATACGCCCTGGGCCGCCAGAAGTGCGGCAAGGCTGACCGTGGCGGAAAGCAGGGTCTTGCGGAAGGGAAGGGTCATTTCGGTCCTCTCTGTTGACAGGTGTCAGGCTTTGCCCGGGTTTCGTCCCGGGGCGGTATGTCCGATGAAATCGCCGTAAAGCGCCGAGACGCGGGCCATGCGGTCCTCGACCCCGGCGCCCAGTTCACGGAAGACGCCGTTCACCATTAGCCCGATCAGCGAGGACATGGCGGCGGTGGTGTCCCAGAAATGGTTCAGGTCTGTCGGCACGGCGAAAAGCTCGGTCACGACGCCGGGTGCCCAGTCGCAATAGGGGTCGGTGATCAGGGTGACGGGGATGCCCTCGTCCCGCGCCGCAAGGGCAAGGTCGCAGGTCAGGCGCGAATAGCGGCGGCCGTCGACCAGCACCAGCGTGGTCTCGTCGGGATCGGCCAGCAGCACTTCGGCGAAATGGCCGCCTGCGACATCCGCCAGATGCACCCCGCCGCGCAGGTATTGCAGGTTGTGGACCAGTTCGGCCGCATGTCCCCGCTCGGTCTGGAAGCCGGCGACGAAGACCTGCCGGCGATGCGCCAGCCGCTGTACGGCGGCTTCGAAGGCGGGGCCCGAGGCGATCTCATAGACCGTGACGATGGCGGCGATCTCGCGCTCCAGCGCGCGGGACAGTTCGGCATTGCCCTCCTGGCTGCGCTGATGGAAATCCTTCAGCCGGTCGCCGATCAGCCAGGCCTTCTCGCCCAGATCGGCCTGCAACCCTGCCTTCAGGTCCTTCAGGTGCCGGTAGCCGATGGACCGGCAGAACCGCCCCACCGACGCCTCGGACAGGCCGACCTTCTGCGCGATGCTGGCCGCCGTCTCAAAGGGCAGAGAGGGCAGGTTGGACAGAAGGTAATGCGACAGCGCGCGTTCCGCCGGGGTGCCGGTCTCGGCCGCCTGGGCCAGCCGCTCGCGCAGATCGCCAGAGGCGGGCGTGGAATTGTCCTGCATGTTCTGCTGGTGGTCGTCCACTGGCGCATCCCCCGTCGTGGGATCAGCGTGTCAGGAATCTTTCATCCGGTCAACATTGCAAGTAAACTGAAAATGGCTACCATGCCGGGACCTTGCCCGACAGGAGGCTCCATGCCCGATTCCGTGCCCATCCGGGCCCCCCTGCGCATCGACGGTGCTGTGCTGCGGCTGGTCCGCCTGCCCTTGGTGACCCCCTTCACCATCGCCACGGGCACGATGACCGAAAAGGTCTTTCCCTTGCTCACCCTGCGCTCGGGCGGGCTTGAGGGGCATGCCGAAGGGGTGATGGACCCGCTGCCGGATTATCTTGAGGAAACCGTCGCGGGGGCGATGGACCTTCTTGAGAAGGTGCTGCTGCCGCAGGTCCTGGGCAAAAGCTTTGCCAATCCCGAATCCCTGGCCCGCCTGATGGCGCCCTTGCGGGCCAATCACATGGCCAGGGCCACGGTCGAGATGGCGTTCTGGGATCTCTGGGCGCGGTCGCTGGACCTGCCGCTGCAGACGGTGCTGGGGGGCGAGGGCGATGCGATCGACGTTGGCGTATCGCTGGGCATTGGCCCGGTGGCCAGCACCATCGACCGCGTGGCCTCGCATCTGCAACAGGGCTACAAGCGCATCAAGCTGAAGGTGAAGCCGGGCCATGACATCGGCCTGCTGAAGGCCGTCCGGCATGAATTCCCCGAGGCCCATCTGACCGTGGACGCCAACTGCTGCTATACGCTTGCCGACACCGACCTGATCCGCCGGATGGACGATTTCGCACTGGATTACATCGAGCAGCCCCTGGCCTGGGACGACATCCACGACCACGCCACCCTGCAACAGCGCATCCGCACCCCGCTTTGTCTGGACGAATGCATCCGCACCGTCGAGCATGCCCGCAAGGCGCTGCAAAGCGACGCCGCGCGGGTGATCAACATCAAGGTCGGCCGCTCGGGCGGGCATACCGCCGCCCGGCAGATCCATGACCTCTCACAGGCCTTTCAGGTGCCGGTCTGGTGTGGCGGGATGCTGGAATCGGGTATCGGCCGGGCGCACAACATCCACCTCTCGACCCTGCCGAACTTTACCAAGCCGGGGGATACGTCCTCGGCCAGCCGCTACTTCACCCGCGACATCATCCAGCAAAAGCTGGAGACGGCAGAGGGCCGGATGCCGGTGCCGAAAGGCCCCGGGACCGGCGTGGATCTGGACCACGACTACCTGCCCCACGCCACCCTGTCGGTGCAGGAGGTGAACCCATGACCGCAGCCGTCTTCCGCGACCTGTCCGGCATGGCCGAGATGCGCATGGCCGAGGATCTGCAGCGGCAGGTCTGGGGCGAGGGCGACCTGCCGGACCCGGCCGACCTGATGATGGTCATTCAGGCCGAGGGCGGCCTTGTCGGCGGGGCCTTCGCGGAAGGCCGGCTGCTGGGCTACATCTTCGGCTTCCCGACCCGTGACCCGCAGGTGCAACATTCGCACCGGCTGGCCGTGGCTCCGCGGGCGCGCGGGCTTGGGCTGGGCGCGCGGCTGAAGCTGTATCAGCGCGATTGGTGTCTTGCCCGCGGCATCACCCATGTCCGCTGGACCTTCGATCCGTTGCGCGCGCTGAACGCCACGCTGAACATCGCCCGCTTGGGCGCGCAGTCCGGCACCTATCTTGAGGATTATTACGGCGAGATGGCGGGGATAAACAGCGGTCTGGCCTCGGACCGGCTTCTGGTGGACTGGGATCTTGCCGCGGCCCCGGTGGCGGCACTTTCCCAGGGCAAGCCGCCGCCGCGCGCGGACGCGTGCCCGCTGGACCTGGTGCTGCCCGAGGACATCGAGACGCTGGCGGCACAGGACCCCCACCGGGCGCAGGCGCAGCGGCTGGCTTTGCGCGCGGCCTTGCAGGCAGGCTTTGCCGAAGGGCGGCGGATTGTCGGCTTTGACCGGGCGGCGCGGGTCTATCTTCTGTCAGGCCCGAAGGCATAGCGGCAGGAGTGGCGTTTCCCCGGTCACGGCCCTAGGCTTCGCCCGAGCCAGCCCCGACAGGAAGCCCCGATGAAACCCGATCTTGCCCGCGCCATTGCCCTGATCGACGCCGCCAATGCTGCGGACCCGACGCTGGAAGAGGGCCGGCCGGCCGCCCTGCTCTATGGCCAGCGGATGACCGAAGAGCTTGAGCGGCTGTTCCCCGAAGCCTCGGACATCCTGCGGATCGCCGCGCGGGGCCAGCATGTCGAACGCTGGCTGCTGCCGCGCAAGGACTACCCCGAGGGCAAGGCCGGCTATCTGGCATGGCGGCGCGAACAGGGCAGCCGCCATGCCGCCCGCGTGGCCGCGATCATGGCCGAGGCCGGCTATGCCCCGGCCGACGGCGACCGCGCCGGCATCCTGTTGCGCAAGGAGGGGATCAAGCGCGACGCCGAAGTCCAGGCGCTTGAGGATGTGATCTGCTTCACCTTCCTGCGCTGGTATTTCGCGCCCTTCGCGGCGACCCGTCCGCCCGAAGAAATCCCCGGCATCGTCGAGAAGACCGCGCGCAAGATGTCGGCCAGCGGCCGCGCCCGGGCTCTGGCCGAATTCGACCTGCCGGAAACGCTGGCGACCTTGTTCCGCGACGGGGTCTAGAGTCCGGGCCAGGCCCCGATGACGGGCGCGTGCAGATGCCATGCGGCGGGCCAGAGGACCGCGAACAGGACCAGCCGGGGCAGGGACGGCAGGCCGTGCGGCCGCCAGCGGCCTTGCAACAGCGCAGCAAAGGGAATGAGCCCGGTATGGGCCGCAAGACGCTGCCATTCCGTCTGGCCGATCTCGCGCCGGCGCCGGCGCTCGACCATCGGCATCCCGACAAGGGCCATGATCAGGAACGACCCGAACAGCAGCACATGCGCCAGATCGCCATTCGGCAAAAGATGCGCCCCCGACCACAGCGCCAGCGACCACAGCAGCGGCTGGCGCGTCAGCCCGGCAATGCCCGGGTGCGCGGGGTCAAAGCCGGTCTTGCGTCCCTCGAACGCAAAGGGATTGGGCGCGGCGATGCCGAAGACCGCCAGGGCGGCGGCGACAGGCATCACGATGTTCACGGCCCAGCGATGCCAGGGATGCTGGTCCCAGAGGCCGATGAAGGGCGCCCGCCCCGCCGCCGAGACCAGCCAGGCCAGCAGCAGGAGCGAGACCACCGAGAACACCAGCCCATAGCCCCGCGGGCCAAGCAGCGCCAGAAGCCGGCCCTTCAGCCCCAGTGCTGCGGGAATGCGGTGCGAGGCGAGGAACAGCGCCATCGCCAGGGCCAGTTCGATCCATGCCATTCCGCCCCTCCTGTCGCGCATCGCATCCCCGGGCCCGATGGCGGGAGGCGGGCGACCCCGGTCTGATACACCCGGTCTGATACCGCCCGGCCGGCGGCGTGGCCAGCCGGCGCACCGCCCGTCTTTGCCCGCAGGGCGACACGAAAGCCTTGACGCAAGTCAAGCAGCACAGGACCGGCGTTGGCAGGACACCGTGTCGTGATCGCCCCCTTGCCCCTTCGCACCTTGCAAATGTTCCTGAAATGTTCCATATTCAGGAGCCACCCCAGCAAGGGAGTCCCGCAATGGAAGACATCACCTTTGCCCTGGCCCCGACGCCGCGCCAGATGGCCTATGCCCGCTCGCTCGCGCTGCGCAACCAGACGCTTCTGCCGTGGGAGGTGCAGCAGGACCGCCGCAGCCTCTCGGCCTGGATCGACGCGCAGGCCCGCTTGCGGCCGCTTTCATCGCTGGACCAACTGCCCAGTTCCAGGCAGGTCGCTTTTGCCGAGCGGCTGGCCCGCATCAAGCGCCGCGCCGTGCCGGATGAATGTTTTCGTGACAAGACGCTGATGTCGAAATGGATCGACGGCAACAAGTGACGGGGTTCGCCGGCGACGGTTCGGCTTTTAGCCCGACCCGCATGCCGTGGCGGTCTGAGTGCCGCTGACCGGGGCCGGCCTACAGGTGATGCAGCACCAGGGGCCGGCCCTCGAAGCGTTCAACCCGCAGGGCCATGTCATACAGGGGTTCCAGAACCTCGGGCGTGAACACTGCGTCAGGGGGGCCTTCCGCCACGATGCGGCCTGCCTTCATGGCGACCACATGATCCGCCCAGGCGGCGGCGTGGTTCACCTCATGCAGCACCATCACCACGCTGCGCCCGGCGTCGCGCAGCCGGGCCAATTCCTGCATCAGGCTGCGGGCATGGGCCATGTCCAGCGCGGCCAGCGGCTCGTCCAGCAAAAGCCAGTCGGTGCCCTGTGCGAAGGCCATCGCCAGATGGGCGCGCTGGCGCTGGCCGCCCGAAAGTTCATCCAGGAAACGGTCGGCCAAACCGGCCAGCGCCATCTGCTCCATCGCCGCCTTGACCAGCGCATGATCCTGCGGTGTCGGGCGGCCGCGATGGTGCGGCCAGCGCCCGAAGGCCACCAGTTCACGCACCCGCAGGCGGCTGGCGACGCCGGCATGCTGCGGCAGGATCGCCATCGCCTTTGCCAGATCCCCGGTGGGGGCGAGGGCAACGTCCAGCCCCTCGACGGTGATCCGCCCGGCCTGCACCGCAGACAGCCGCGCGATCAGAGACAGAAGCGTGGACTTCCCCGCACCATTCGGCCCGATCAGCGCGGTGATCTTGCCGGCTGGCAGCGTCAGCGCGATGTCCGACAGGATCTGCGCCGCGCCGATCCGGTGGCTGACGCCCTCAACCGAAATCATCTCAGCCGTCCTTTCAACAAAAGCCCAAGGAAGACCAGCCCGCCCGCGAACTCCACCACGGCAGGCAGGGTGGAGTGCTGGCCAAGCACGCGCTCGAACAGGGTCTGGCCGCCGATCAGCATCAGCCCGGCCAGAAGCATCGCTGCAAAAAGGACGTCGCGGTGCCGGTCAGATCCCGCCAGCGGCCGGGCAAGCGCCGCCACGATCAGGCCCAGAAAAGCCATCGGCCCAACCAGTGCCGTGGCCACCGCCACCAGCACCGCCACCAGCGCCAACACCAGCAACACCAGCCGGTCATGCGCCAGCCCCAGCGACACAGCCGCCGGCCGTCCCAGCGCCAGCACATCCAGTCGCGGCGACAGCCACAGCGCGACGGCGCCCGCCCCGGCCGTCACCACGGCGGCAAAGGGCAGAAGCCCGGCATCGACGCGGGAGAAACTGGCCTGCGCCTCGGCCTGCACAAGGGCATAGGCGTTGGGGTCCATCACCCGCGCCACAAACCCCGAGGCCGAGCGGAACAGGACCCCCAGAATCACCCCCGTCAACACCATGCGCGGAATGTCCTGCGCGCTTCGCCCCAAGAGAGTGCCGAACAGCAGAAGCGAGGCGGCGACCAGCACCCCCGCCTCGACCCCGAATTTGGCAAAGCCGGGCAGGGCGGCAAAGCCAACCGGGCCAAGAACGGCCACCTGCAGGGTTTGCAGGAACAGGAACAGCGCGTCGATCCCCATGATCTGCGGCGTCAGGATGCGGTTGCGGGTGACGGTCTGGAACAGCACGGTCGCCACTGCGATCGACACCCCGACCAGAAGCAGCCCTGCCAGCCGCGTGGCGCGCAGCGACAGCACGAATTGCCACTTCGGGCCCAGCCCCGGCAGCAGATAGACCGCCGAGACCACCGCCAAAGCCAGCCCGACCGCCGCCAGCCGCAGGACCCTCCCCCCATCCGGTGCCCGCTCAACCATGGCGCGGCGCCCGCCACAACAGCCACAGGAACAGCGCAGCCCCGATCACGCCAAGGATCGACCCGACCGGCACCTCATAGGGAAAGATCACCAGCCGGCCAAGGATGTCGCAGGCCAGCAGAAGCGCCGCACCGCCCAGTGCCGTCACCGGCAGGCTGGCGCGCAGATTGTCCCCCATCAGCCGCGAGGTGATGTTGGGCACGACAAGCCCGACGAAGGGCACCATGCCCACCGTTGCCATGACCAGCGCCGTCACCAGCGCCACCACCACCAGCCCCAGCCGCATCACCGCAGCCGGATTCAGCCCCAGCCCGCGCGCCACGCCATCGCCAAGCCCCAGAATGGCAAAGCGGTCGGCCGCGAACAGGGCCAGCGCGGCGGCGGCGCCCGCGATCCACAACAGCTCGTACCGGCCGGCGATCACGCCCGAGAACTCGCCCGTCATCAGCCAGATCGAGACCAGCTGGATCAGGTCGGTCTGCCAGCCGATGTGCAGCACGACCGCCCCAAGAACGCCGGACCAGACCAGCCCGGCCAGCGGCACCATCAGAACCTCCTGCGGGGGCAGGCGGCGGATCATCAGCAGGAACAGGCCGGTGCCGGCCATGCCCGAGGCGCTTGCCACCAGCATCTTCAGCCAAAGCGGCGCGCCGGGCGCCAGCAGCGTCACCAGAAGCAGGCCAAGCGCCGCGGCCTCTCCGGTGCCGGTGGTGCCCGGCTCGACAAAACGGTTGCGCACCAGTTGCTGCATCACCACGCCCGCCACCGCCAGCGCCGATCCGGTCAGCATCACCGCCAGCGTGCGCGGCAGGCGCGAGACCGACAGGATCAACGAGGCATCCCCCGACAGGCTGGCCACGCCAACCAGCATGCTGACCGCCGCAAGGGCGACCAGCACGGCAGCAAGGATCAGCGTCAGCCGCACGGCACTACTTGGAGAAGGCGGCCAGCAGCTCGTCCAGCGTGGTGGTCAGCGAGGTATAGCCGCCACCCGCGATATAGACCGGGGCCGAGGACAGGGTGACGATCTGGCCCGTCTGTCCGGCCGTGGTGCCGGCAACCAGCGGATTGTCCAGCGTTTCGGCCGAAGCCGGCTCGCCTACCGCGGCAGAGCGGTCGATCAGGATGATCCAGTCGGGGTTCACCTCGGCGATGAACTCGAAGGACACGGCATCGCCATGAGTCTGCGGGTCCAGCTTCTCATGCGCTTCGGGCAGGCCGATGGAGGTATGGATCCAGCCGAAGCGCGATCCTTTGCCATAGGCGGCGACCTTCGGCCCGTTGGTCAGAAGAATCAGCGCCCTCCCCTTGCCCTTTGCGGCCTCGGTCACGGCGGCGGTCCTGGCATCCAGGGCGGCCAGAAGATCGGTCGCCTTGTCTTCCTTGCCGAAAAGCTTGCCATAGGCCGCGATCCGGGCGCGGCCCTCGCCGACCACATCTTCCCAGATCGTCATGTCGATGGTGGTTGCGACCGGAGACAGCGCCTCGATCTGGGTCGCAGACCGCCCGCCGGCAATGATCAGATCGGGGGAAAGACCGGCCAGAACCTCAAGGTTCGGCTCGAACAGGGTGCCCACGGGGGTCGCGCTGGCGGCGACATCGCCCAGATAGTCGACATAAAGATTGTCCGGCACTCCGGCGACCGTGACGCCCAGTGCTGTCAGCGAATCAATGGCGGCAACATCCAGCACGGCGATGGTGGCGGGATGGGCCGGCAGGGTCACATCGCCGGTGGCGGTGACGATGGTCACGTCCTCGGCCAGAGTCGGGACAGCGGTCAGGGCCAGCGCCGCGGCGATCGCGGCAGGGCGCAGATGGTGCAGCATGAGTCTCTCCATACGTCTTGCGTGCGGCTGGGGAGACTGGCGACACGCGGGGGGCGCTGGGGTGATTACCGGCTTGCCGTGTCAGGGTCCAGTGGATATTCCGGGAAAAACAGTAAGGAATTATTCGATGATGGTCACCACCGCCTCTTACGCGACTGCGCACGGGTCCAGGTATCTGCAACAGCTGTGCAAGCATTTCGCCCATAAGGTCGAGGTCACGTTCGACGAAACGAAAGGCCGCGCCGCCTTTCCGACCGGCACCGCGGACCTGACCGCCGATGCCACCTCGTTGAATTTCCGGATCGAGTCTGAAGACGCCAAGGCGATGATTCAGGCCCGCTTCGTGATCGACAGCCATCTGGTCACATTCGCCCATCGTGAGAATTTCACCGGGCTGAACTGGCAGGTTGTACCCGCCTGACACCAGAGGGCCGACTTCCTTTTCAGCCATCCCGGAATTAAAGTTGACAAAAATAGTTACCTTTGAGATGACACGCCCCGTGAGGTGATGAATCGACCCGCCAGCCCCTGCTGCCAGCGTTCCAGAAACATGCGGCAAAGGGGAAGCAATTGTCCGGGACAACCATATTCAAAGCGGCCCTTTGGGCTTCGACCGCGCTTGCGGCAACGCTGGCGCTTGCAACGCCATCGCAGGCTCAAGACCCTGACGGGCAGAAGAAGCCCATCTTCCTTGGCGCCATCACACTGTTCGCGGACCGGCTTGGCCGCGCCCTGACCGATGTCCAGGGCCATATCTCGGTCGTTGACGGCGCAGAGTTGCACGAGCGCAACGTGCAGTCGCTTGAAGACCTTTTGCGCTATATCCCCGGCGTCACGTCGGTCCGCCAGGTGTCGGGCGCCGATCCCTTCGGCGGCCAGACCGGCATCCGCATCCGCGGGGTCGAGGGCAACCGGATCCAGATGGTCGTCGATGGCGGCAGGATCCCCGAACGGATCATCGACGGGTCGCGCGACTATCTGGACTTCGGTTTCACCAAACAGGCCGATGTGGTCCGGGGTCCGGCCTCGGTCCTTTGGGGCGCCGATGCGCTGGGCGGTGTTCTGGCGCTTGAGACCATCGACCCCGAGGACCTGCTGAACGGGCGCGACCGCGGCGGTCAGGTGACGCTGGGCTATAAGGAAATCACCAAGGGCACCAATCTGGCCGTCGCCTTCGCTCAGCGTTTCGGCACCAATCTGTCGCTGCTCGTCGGACAGTCGCGCGGCGTCGACCATGAGTTGCGACTGACCAACGCCGATCCGAACGGCGGCCGCTGGGGCTGCAGCCGGCCTGTCCGGTTCGGCTCCGTCGATTGCGGCCATTTCAATCCGCTGGACCGCACCAGCGACCGGACCCTGGTCAAGCTGGTCTGGGACATCAGCGATACCCAGACGCTGAAATTCGCCTTCGACAAGCTGGACCGGCTGAGCGAGGTCGACGTGACCACGGCCCGCACCTCTGCCACGATCCTGGCCACCCCGCGCGAGCGTGACATCTTCCGCAGCCGCTATGCCGTCGATTACGAAGCGACCCTCATCGGCCCGATCGACGAATTGCGCGCGACGCTGGCCTGGACTCCGTCGGGCTATGACCAGCACGCGTTGAACATCGCCAACACCGGCGGCGCGCTGACCCATACGCATGACTACACCAGCTATTCCGAGGATTTCTTTGAACTGGATGTTCAGGCGACCAAGCGTTTCACCTGGGGCGGCAGCGAACATGTGCTGACCTTCGGCCTGGATTCGGACCGGGCCCGAACCAGCTATGCGCGTATCCGTCGTGTTGTGAACATCACTGACGGCACCGATGTCTGGAGCGTGCCGAACAGCTGGAACTTTACCGACGGCAGCACCACACGGGCCGACCTCTACATCCAGGACCAGATCACCCTTCTGGGCGGCAAGCTGGAACTGACGCCGGGCCTTCGCTACGCCACCTTCAGGATGGACCCCAAGCTGAATTCGGCCGTGGTCCCGTTGCCGGGCAACACGCCGACGGTGAAGGAGAAGGAAGACCTTCTGATGTCGATGGGCGCCACCTGGCGCTTCAACGACACCTATTCGGTCTGGGCGCACTACGGCGAAGGCTTCAAGATGCCAACGTTCCAGCAGCTTTTCACCTCATCCATGTCCGGATCGTTCGAACTGGTGCCCGCGCCCTGGCTGGTGCCGGAAGAGGTGAAAAGCGTCGAGATCGGCTTTCGGGGCGAATATGACCGCGGCTTTTTCGCGGTGAACGCCTTCAACGCGAAATATGACAACTTCATCGAAAGCTTCTGGTTCGTTCCGAACACCACGCCGCAGGAGATCAGCTACCGCAACATCGCGTCGGTCGAAACCTGGGGGGTGGAGTTCGAAGGCGGCTGGCAGGTCAACGGCCGCCTGGGCCTGACCGGCTCCATCGCCTGGATGAACGGCAAGGCCATCGCCACCCCGGGGGCTGCGCCCACCCAGCATCTGGTGCCGCCGCTGACCGCGGTTCTGGGCGTGGACTATGACATGCCCGAAATGGGTTTGAAGGTGAATGCGACGACAACGCTGGCGCGTCCGGTGCTTGCCCTGAAAAGCACCAATTTCGCACCGCCGGGCTATGGCGTGGTTGATGTCGGGGCGTCGTGGACCTTTGCCGAAAACGCCGTACTGAACCTGCGGGTGAACAACGTCTTCAACAAGAAATACTATGACCTCGCCTCGGCAAGCTCGGTGGCGCCCAGCGGTGTGCCGAACCCCACGCTGAACACGGTCCCGCCCGAACTGTTCACCGGCCCGGGGCGCAGCATCGCGCTGAACCTCGACTACAAGTTCTAAGAGAGAAAGCATGGCTTCAGGCTTGCGTCTGACACTGATCCGCGCCGGAAGGCTGGCGCGGATCGCCGCTGGAAAAGGGCCGAGTCTCTGGATCGGCCTCGGGCTTTATGCGCTGATCATGGCGCTGAATTTCCTGGGGGTCTGGGTGTCGATCCGGCAGATCGCCTGGAGCAAGGCCTTCTACGACGCGCTTGAGGCCCTGGATGCGGCCGAGGCGATCCGGCAGGTCGGTGTCTTCTTCATGCTTGTCGGAACCTCAGCCGCAGCCTGGCTTGCCGCCGACTGGCTGCGCAAGAAGCTGTACATCCTTTGGCGCGCCCGTCTCACCGCCGCGGCGCTGGACCTGTGGATCGGCAACCGGGCCTACTGGCTGCTGCGCCCGGGCTTCGGCGCCACCGCTGTCGACAACCCCGACCAGCGCGTCGCCGAGGATTGCCGATTGTTCATCCTGCGCTTCCTGGAATTCACGCTGGAACTGGTGTCCGAGATCGTCTCGCTGGTTTCCTTCGTTGCAATCCTCTGGTCGCTTTCGACCTTCGCCCTTGCCTTCACCGCCTTTGGCTTCGACATCACCATCCCGCGCTACATGTTCTGGCTGGCCCCGGTCTACGCGATCGTCGCCACTCTGATCACCCATGGCCTTGGTCGCCAGCTGAAGCCCCGGTATTTTGAGCGCGAGAAGGTAGAGGCCGACTTCCGCCACGCCCTCGTCGGCCTGCGCGACCGCGCCGATACCGTCGCCCAGGGCGGCGGCGAGCAGACCGAGCGGCGCATCCTTGACACCCGCTTCGCTGCCATCGAAGGCAACTGGCGCCGCATCATGTGGGCCGAACTGAAGCAGGGCGCCTTCAGCCGGCCCTACTTCCAGACGGTGCTGCGCGTTACAACCTTCCTGGCGCTGCCGGCCTATCTGGCGGGGACGGTCACTCTTGGCGGGCTGATGCAGCTGGCATCGGCCTTTTCCAGTGTGACCACCACGCTCAGCTGGTTCCTGTTCAACTACCGCGATCTTGCCGAATTCGTAGCTGTCTGCGAGCGGCTTGACGGGCTGATGCAGGCCGCCCGGGCACCTGCGCCGCTGCCGGGTGCTCCGCGCGACATCAGCCGGGCGGTCTCGACTGACGGCGCCCTGCGGCTGACCCGGCTGCGGCTGGCCACGCCGGACGGCCGCTGGCTGGACATCGTGCCGGACCGGGTGATCCGGCCCGGCCAGGCGCTGCTGATCACAGGCGCCTCCGGTCAGGGCAAGACCACGCTTCTTGCCGCCATCGCCGGCCTTTGGCCCTGGGGCGAGGGGCGGGTGGAGCGGCCCGCCGGCCGGTTCTTGTTCCTGCCGGCCGGCGCGCCGGTGATGGGCGACGGGCTGGCGGGCGTCGCCTGCCACCCCGCCGATCCCGCAACGCAGGACCCCGCCCGCATTGCCGCCGTGTTGTCGCGGCTTGGCCTCGGCCACCGCCTGCTGGCCGATACGTCCGAGGCGGCGCTGGCCGGCCTGTCGATGGGCGAGCGCCAGCGCCTTGGCCTTGCCCGTGCCGTCCTGAACCGGCCGGACTGGCTTTTGATGGACGAGGCGACCTCGGCCCTCGATCCTGCATCCGAGGCCGACCTTCTGGCCTGGCTGCGCAGCGAATTGCCCGAGGTGACGATGATCGTCGTCGCCCACCGCAAACCCGCCGGGCTTCTCCCCGACGATGCCCTTCGAATTGGCCCCGCTGAACGCAAGGAAGATACCGGATGACCCGCCAAACTCAGACTTGGCACGAAATCCCGACCGGCACCGCGCCCGCCGATGA
Organism: uncultured Paracoccaceae bacterium; assembly: GCA_934500835.1. Classification (GTDB taxonomy): domain Bacteria; phylum Pseudomonadota; class Alphaproteobacteria; order Rhodobacterales; family Rhodobacteraceae; genus Pseudogemmobacter. The sequence goes on from CAKSTR010000003.1 coordinate 116,781, forward strand.
CACGGAACGGCCGCGCACACCGGCCCCTGCAAGCGTATCGGGGAACCGTGCGCGCCTGAAATTCCGCTGACACCCCAGACCGCGCCGCCGGTCTCCACGCCGGCACGCGGCATCTGCGGCACGACCGGCTGCCGCCCCTGCCCGGATCGGCGGGCTTTCATCTTGGCCCAAATATCCCACGGGGGTCCGGGGGTGTGAAACCCCCGGCCTCCGCCCGCGAAGGGCAATCCGGCCAATGGAAAAGGCCGCCCCGGTCTCCCGGTGCGGCCCTTGAATTCCAGCTTGCCGAAGGCGGCAAGGCCCGAGGGGCAATCAGCCCTGACGTGCCTTGTAGCGCTTTTGCGTCTTGTTGATCACATAGACGCGGCCTTTGCGGCGCACGACCTGGCAATCGCGGTGACGCGTCTTCAGCGAGCGGAGCGAGTTGGCAACCTTCATGGCTGTCTCCTTCCTGTCGCGGCGCATCACGCGCCAGATGAAAACCCATGCCCCCGGGATGGGGGCGGCGAATGGTGGGCGGTACTGGGATCGAACCAGTGGCCACTACGATGTCAACGTAGTGCTCTACCGCTGAGCTAACCGCCCACGCTGCCGTCCGATTCGCCACATGTCCTTTCGATGAAACGAAAAGGACGCGGGGCGAACCGCGTCGGTGCTGGGTCTATATCCAGCTTGGCGGGTGCCCGCAAGGGGTTTTGGCTTTGCCGTGAAACCGGTATACCGGAAAGGCGGCAGCTTCGCCGCATCCAGACGGGGCGCTCCGTGCCGCAGACGCTGACCGAGGTCTATTCCCTTGACCTGCCCGATGTGCAGCGGGTGCCGGTGGTCTTCGCCTCGCCCCATTCCGGCGCCGATTATCCGGCGGCCTTCCTTTCGGGAACCGCGCTGGACCGCAGGGCGATCCGCTCATCCGAGGACGCCTTTGTCGACAGGCTCTATGCCTCGGCCCCCGACTGCGGGGCACCCCTGCTGGCAGCCCGCGTGCCGCGCGCCTTTGTGGACCTGAACCGCGCGGCGGATGAACTGGACCCCGCAGTGATCGACGGGATCGCCCGTTCGGCGCACAATCCGCGGATCTCCTCGGGCCTTGGGGTGATTCCCCGCGTCGTGGCCGGCGGGCGGACGATCTACACCGGCAAGCTGACCCAGGCCGAGGCCGAGACCCGGCTGCGGCGCTATTGGCACCCCTATCACGACAGGCTGCGCCGCCTTCTGGAGCAGACCCGCGAAAGTTTCGGCGAGGCGGTGCTGATCGACTGCCATTCGATGCCGCATGAGGCGATCGAAAGTCACGCCCGCCCCGGCCAGCCCCGCCCCGAGGTGGTGCTGGGCGACCGTTTCGGTGCCGCTGCCGGGCGCGATGTGGTGGACCGGATCGAAGCCGCCTTTGCCACCGCCGGCCTGCGCGTGGCCCGCAATGCCCCCTTTGCCGGCGCCTATATCACCCAGGCCTACGGCCGCCCCTCGCGCCGCACCCATGTGGTGCAGGTCGAGATCGACCGCGCGCTCTACATGGACGAGGCGCGGATCGAGCCGTCGGCCGATTTTCCGGGCTTCTGCACCCTGATCGCCGGGGTCGTGGCCGAGATTTGCGGAAGCTTCAGTCAGGACATGCCGCTGGCAGCGGAATAGCGCGGCACACCAGACTGACTGCCCTTCTGCCCGTCTTCACTTTGGCGAAAATATCCTGCGGGGAGGTCTGGAGGGGCGCAAAGCCCCTCCAGCCGCCGGCCATTGACGCCGAGGTCCTACCGCAATGCCCGGCCGCGGATGATGGCATCCTTGCCGAACCGTGCGCGGATGCCGTCCGAGGCCCGCTCCACCGCCGCCCGTTTCGCGGCATCGGGGTCCAGAAGATCGCCTGCGACATCGGCCTGCGCGTCGTCGGTCAAGTCCGAGATCCCGACGCCGATCAGCCGGTAGGGTCCCGCCGGCGCCTGATCGAACAGCGCCCGTGCGGCACGGTAGATGCGGTCGGCCAGCTGCGTCGGATCGGTCAGGGACTGGCGGCGGGTGATCAGCTGGAAATCGCCCTTCTTCAGCTTCAGCGTGACGGTGCGCCCGGCCAGATCCCTGGCCTTGGCCCGGTCTGCCACCTGCTCGGACAGGCGCCAGAGATGGCCGTCCAGCAGGTCGGGATCGGCGGTGTCCTGAAAGAAGGTGGTCTCCTTGCTGATCGATTTCGGACGTTCGTCCCGGTTGACGCGGCGATGATCCTCGCCCCGTGCAAGGTGCCAGAGCCGCTCTCCCATATGCCCGAAACGGGCCGTCAGATCGGCGCGGTCCCATCGCAGAAGGTCCGAGATGGTCCGGATGCCGGCCTTCTCCAGCGCGGCCTGCGTGGCGGTGCCGACCCCCCATATGATGCGGACGGGCTTGCCCTTCAGGAAATCGGCGGTCTCTTCCCTGCCGATCACCGAGAAGCCGCGCGGCTTGTCCAGATCGCTGGCGATCTTGGCCAGGAACTTGTTGTGCGACAGGCCAATGGAGCCTGTGACTCCAAGCTCCTCCTCCATCCGTTTCGTCAGCCTTGCCAGCAGCAGGGCGGGCGGCGCGCCATGCAGCCGGGCGGTGCCGGTCAGGTCGAGGAAAGCCTCGTCCAGACTCAGCGGCTCGATCGCGGGGGTCAGATCTTCCATCATCGCCCGGATCTGGCGCGAAACTTCGGCATAATGGCCGATCCGGGGCGGCACCACTTTCGCCTCGGGGCACAGTTTCAGCGCCTGAAACATCGGCATGGCCGAACGCACGCCCTTGATCCGGGCCAGATAGCAACAGGTCGACACCACACCGCGCTGCCCGCCCCCGACGATCAGCGGGTGGTCGCGCAGGGAAGGATCGTCGCGCTTCTCCACCGAGGCATAGAAGGCATCGCAATCCATATGGGCGATGGAAAGCCGGCCCAGTTCGGGGTGCGCCAGCACGCGCGGAGAGCGGCAGGAGGGGCAGCGGGCGCCGCTGTCAAAGGCAGTCAGGCAGTCGCGGCAAAGGGCGGGCATGATGCGTTCAGGATAAGGCGGGAAGGACGCGGAGGCAAACTCCCGGTGCATGGCTATACACGGCGCCCTTTCCCGTGTATGGCCCCCCAAGGCCTGAGGACTCCGCGGCCGTGCCATCAGGGAGGGCGCGGCGAGGGTGGTGAGGCCGCAATGTGGCTTCATATAGCGGGCAGGGTTCCCGCGTCAGGATAGACTATGGACGATCTGGTTATTGCCGGGCCGCTGAAATCGGCTTTGGCGGAAAAGGGCTATGAAAGCCTGACCCCCGTACAAGAGGCCGTTCTGGCCGAAGGCGTTGCGGGCCGCGACCTTCTGGTCAGCGCGCAGACCGGCTCGGGCAAGACGGTGGCCTTCGGGCTGGCGATCGCGCCCGAAGTGCTGGGCGGCGTCGATGCCCTTCTGCCGGCCGAGAAGCCGATTGCGCTGGTGGTGGCCCCCACGCGCGAACTGGCGCAGCAGGTGGCGCGGGAATTCCAGTGGCTTTACGGCCCCGCCGGCGTGCAGCTTGCCACCTGCGTCGGCGGCATGGACTATCGCACCGAGCGCCGGGCGCTGGATCGCGGCGCGCATGTCGTCGTCGGCACCCCGGGCCGGTTGCGCGACCATATCGAGCGGCACTCGCTGGATCTGTCCGAGGCCCGCGCGGTGGTGCTGGACGAGGCCGACGAGATGCTGGATCTGGGCTTTGCCGAGGATCTGGAATTCATCCTTGGCTCTGCCCCCGAAGACCGCCGCACGCTGATGTTCTCGGCCACCGTGCCGAAAGAGATCGAGACGCTGGCCCGCACCTTCCAGAAGGATGCGCTGCGGCTGAACGTGCAAAGTGCGGCCAAGCAACACGCCGACATCGCCTATCAGGCGCTTTCGGTGCAGGCGCGCGACAAGGAGCATGCGATCTTCAACGTGCTGCGCTTTCATGAGGCGCAGACCGCGATCGTCTTTTGCAAGACGCGGGCGAACGTGAACCATCTGTTCGCGCGGATGGTGAACCGGGGCTTTCAGGCCGTGGCCTTGTCGGGCGAACTCAGCCAGCAAGAGCGGATGCATGCGCTTCAGGCGCTGCGCGATGGCCGCGCCCGGGTCTGCATTGCAACCGACGTCGCCGCGCGCGGCATCGACCTGCCGGGGCTGGAGCTGGTGATCCATGCCGATCTGCCGTCGAACCCCGATACGCTTCTGCACCGCTCGGGCCGGACGGGCCGGGCGGGGCGCAAGGGCACCTCGGTGCTGATCGTGCCCCCGGCCGAGATGCGCAAGGCGCAGCGGGTGCTGCAGGGCGCCAAGCTGGTGGCCGAATGGGGCAAGGCGCCCTCGGCCGAGGATGTTCAGGCGCGTGAGGATCTGCGTCTGGTCGAGCATCCCCTTCTGGCCGAAGGTGTCGGCGAAGAGGGTGACATGGTTGCCGCCCTTCTGGACCGCTGGGGCCCCGAAGCCGCCGCCGCCGCATTTGTGCGGCTGTGGCGCGAAGGCCGGTCGGCCCCCGAGGTGCTGTCGGATTCCCTGCCGCCGCCCGCGCCGCTGCCGCCGCGCGAACGCGGCGAGTTCGGGCCTGCGGTCTGGTTCAAGGTCTCGGTCGGGCATACCGGCCGGGCCGAGGCGCGCTGGTTGCTGCCGAAGATCTGCGATGCCGGCGGGATCGCCAAGGATGGCATCGGCGCGATCCGGGTGCAGCAGGAAGAGACCTTCGTGCAGATCGCGGCACCTTTGGCGGAACGTTTCGGCGCCAGCCTCGAGATCGACAAGGATCTGGTGATGGAGCGGATCGAGGGCGAACCGGATCTGGGCCGCTTTGCGCCCCGCGTCGGAACCAAACCCGAAGGCCGCCCGGCGCCCAGGCGCGACAAGCCGGCCTATCAGCCGAAGCCTTCGCGTATCGTCGAAGACGGTGACGAGCCGCGCGAGGCGGCCCGCAAGGCCTGGCCCAAGCGCGAAGAGGGCGAGGAGCGCCGCCCCTATGCCCGCCGTGACGAGGGCGAGGATCGCCCGCGCCCGGCGCGCGCCCCTGCCGAACGCAAGCCCTATGCGCCGCGTGAAGGGGCCGAGCACAAGCCCTATGCGCCCCGCGCCGAGGGGGCCCGCAAGCCCTATGCCCCGCGGGAAGACGCGGAGCGCAAACCCTACGCGCCGCGGGGGGATGCCGAACGCAAACCCTATGCGCCACGCAGCGAAGGGGCCCGTAAGCCCTATGCCCCGCGCGGTGAAGGCGAGGCGGTGAAAAAGCCGCGCTGGACGCCCGAGGACCGTGAGGCCCGGGGGGCCGCGCCGTCGAGCCGCGAGAAGCCGGCGCCGCGCGCGGCCGGGTACAAGTCGCATGGCGGCGGCGAGGGGCGGCCCGCGCGCGCGGCCGGCTACAAGAGCCATGCCGAGGCCGGCGAGGGCCGCAAACCCTGGGCTGGCAAGGGCGACGAAGCACGTCCCTTCGCCCGCAAGGACGGGGCGAAGCCGGCGGGCAAGCCCGAGGGTCGCAGCTTTGGGACGAAATCGCATGGCGATGGCGGCAAGCCCTTTGCCAAGGCCGGCAAGCCGGCTTTCGGCAAGGGCGACGCGCCAAAGCGCGCGGCCCCGAAGACGGATGCCAGGGACACCTCGAAGCGGTTCGTCCCGCCGAAGAAAAAGTAAGGATCAGGGGCGGCAGGGATGACCTGCCGCCCTTTTCTCTTGCGGACAATTGTGGTGCTTCTGGCCGGCAGCTGGAGGGGTTTTGCACCCCTCCAGACCTCCCCGCAGGGTATTTTTGCCAAAGTGAAGACGGGCAGAAAAGGGGGGTCCGGGACGTGGGCCTGCACTGTGGCGGTGGGTTTGCGGCCGTGGTCATGACCGGAGCACGCGCGGATCAGCCGGGCATCGGGCGTCAGCCCGCAGCGGCGCGGCCGGCGTGCAGGCCGGTGGCCAGGCAGCCGGTGAGGAGGTAGCCGCCGGTCGGAGCCTCCCAGTCAAGCATTTCGCCGGCGGCGAAAATGCCGGGAAGCGCACGGAGTTCCAGACCGGGCGTCATAGCAGCGGCGGTGATGCCGCCTGCGACCGAGATCGCCTCGTCCAGCGGACGGAGGCCGGCGTGGCGGACGGGCAGATGTTTCAGCACGGTGAGGGGCTGGCCCAGGCCCCATTCCATCACCAGCGCGGCGGCGACGGGCGAAAGCCCGAGCTTGCGCAGCCGGTTGGCGGTGCTCTCGCCGGGTTTCATACGCGCGAGGCGGCGGGCGAGTTCGGCGGGTGCGACATCGGGCATCAGGTCGAGTTCCAGAGCCGCCCCCTGCCGTAGCGCGCGGGAGAGCGGGTAGAGGCCGCCGCCCTCGAGGCCCCGCGCCGACACGACGAACTCGCCACGATGGGACTGCCGTTCGGGGGTGTCCTGCACAGGGCCGGAGGGGGCGGGAACCAGGTGCAGGGCGGCGCCTTTGACCGGGCTGCCGAAGTGCCGGGTCATATGGGGGGACCAGGCGACTTGCAGGCCGACATTGGCAGGCTGCCAGGGCGCGACCTCGACCCCGCGTTCGGTCAGCCAGGGCACCCAGGCGCCGTCAGATCCAAGGCGCGACCAGCTGGCACCGCCCAGGGCAAGGACGGTGACGGCGGGGCGCAGAGGCTGCGGGCCATCGGGCGTGTCGAAGCGCAGCGCCTTGCCGTCGAAGCCGGTCCAGCGCCAGCGGGTCCGCAGATCCACCCCCAGCCCGTCCAGCCGGTGCAGCCAGGCGCGGAGGAGGGGGGAGCCTTTCATGCCGGTCGGAAAGACCCGGCCGGAGGAGCCGGTGAAGAGGTCGATCCCGAGGCCGCGCGCCCATGCCATTGCCTGATCGGGGCCGAAGGCGCCAAGGATCGGCTCCAGCCAGGGGGCGGCATAGGCGGCGCTGAAGGCGGCCGCCGGTTCATCCTTGGTCAGGTTCAGCCCCGATTTTCCCGCCATCAGGAACTTGCGGGCCGGACTGGGCTTTGCCTCGGCCACCAACACCTTGCGGCCCGCCGTGGCCAGAGCCTCGGCCGCCATCAGGCCCGCAGGGCCGGCCCCGATGACCAGCGCCTGCGGGGTGCCGGTCATTTGGCGGGCAGCGGCGCATGGGCCGGCAGCGTGACGGGGGCATCGGTCTTCAGATGCACCACGCGTTGCGGATATGGCATCGCGATTCCGGCCGCCTTCAGGGTGTTCCAGACACAGAACAACACCTTGGAGCGGTAGTCGTCGGTGAGGTCCTCGATCCCGGCCACCCAGTATTCGACCTCGAACGCGATGCCGCTTTCGCCGAAGCCGGCCAGTTCGCACGAGGGCGGCGTCGGTTCGCTGGTGATGCAGGCAAGCCCGGCCACCGCGGTTTCGATCAGGTCAGGGACAAGGTTGATGTCGGTGTCATAGCTGACGCTGAAATTGGCCGAGTAGCGGTGCAGCTTGCCGGCGTCGGAATAGTTGACCACCCGCGAGACGATGAAATTGTCGTTCGGCACCACGATCCAGCGACCGTCGATCGTCTCGAGAATGCAGGCGCGCGCGGTCATCTTGAGGATGGTGCCCGACTCGCCGCCATCCAGTTCGACATAGTCGCCGACGGTGGTCTGACCTTCCAGCAACAGGATGATGCCCGAGACGAAATTGGCCGCGATCTGTTGCAGGCCAAGGCCGACGCCGACGCCGATCGCACCGCCAAGGACAGCGACGGCGGTCAGGTCGATGCCCATGATCGACATCAGAAGAAGGAAGGCCGCGCCGAAAATTACAGCCTCGGCGGCCTTGCGGGCCAGTTCGCGTGTCGCCGGGCGCAGGTCGTCCTGTGCGCTGATGTAATCGGCGGACTGCCGGTTCGACCAGCCGCCCAGCCAGAAAAGCAGCGCCCCCGCGATGGCGCCGCGGATCAGCGACAGGGCCGAAAACCGGATGTCGCCCAGATTGACCTGCGCTTCGGCCAGCCAGAGCGTCACCTCGTCCATGAGTCCGATGGCGTAAAGTGCTGCGATGGGCAGAAGGACATAGCGGCCAAGGGTCTTCAGGAAACCGTCGGTCAGCACCTGTTGCACCAGCAGCCGCGCGGCGAGGAACAGGAAGACCCGCTTGCCGAACGCGATCACGTCGCCCGAGCCGAAAGTGGCCCGCGTCAACCCCTCGCCGATGGCGGTCAGCCCATAGGCCAGCAACGGCAGCAAGAGCGGCAGAAAGCGCAGGGCAAAGCGGCGCGCCGTTGCGGTCGGCCCGGTGGCGCCCGGTTTCGGGGTCAGTTTCGGCCCGATGACGGGGATCAGCCGCGCGGCCAGCAGCCTTGCGGCAAGGTAGGCCACAGCCAGCAGGGCGAATTGCGACCAGGCGGCTGGCGAGGTCAGCCAGCCCAGCACCTCGTCCCACAGCCAGTTCAGCCATTCCACCAGCTTTTCGGCAAAGGCGGCTTGTCCCTGCATCCTGTTCTCCTGCCCCGTGGGCGGTGCGATGGGGGTTTCCTTGCCAAGGATTGCCTGGGCGCGCAAGGGCGGCCCCCGCGCGGCGGATCGCCGCAAATTTCCATGAAGAAACCTGGAACAATCCTTGGAAGGATTCTGCGCCGGCTAGATCATCCGCCGGATCGCCGCCACATGGGCGGGACGGGCGGCAAGCACATCGGCGCAAAGGGCGCGGGCGGTGTCCATCAGGGTCTCGGCCGGGGCGATGCGGTCGATGAGGCCGAAGGCCAGCGCCTCTTCCGCCTCGATCCTTGCGCCGGCCATCAGGATCAGCTTGGCACGGGCCGGTCCGACCAGAGCGGCCAGCCGGCCGGGGTCCGAGGGCTGTGGCAGGTAGCCCAGCTTCATCACCGGGTAGAAGACCTTCGCCGAAGGCACCGCGATGCGCAGATCGCAGGCCAGCGCCATGCCGCAGGCGCCACCGGCCAGCGTGCCGTTCAACGCGGCGATGGACAGGCCGGGAAAGGCGGCGATCGCCCCGGATAGCCGTTCCCACAAGGGCGAGGTGGCAAGACCGGCGGCCGCTGCCTCAAGGTCCGCACCGGCCGAGAACACCTTGCCCTCGCCGGTCAGGATCAGGGCATGGGCCGCGGCCGCCCCTTCGACCGCCAGGGCCAGGGCCTCCAGCATCTCGCCCGTCAGCGCGTTGGCCTTTTCCGGCCGGCGCAGGCGGATCACCCGCAGAAGGCCGCCGCCGATGGTTTCATCCTCGATGCCGATCATGTGCCCCGGTCCTTCTGTCGCCGCAGGCCCGGTTTAGGGCGGATCGCCGGCCTTCGCAACGCGGCCGCCGGGGGCGCTTTACCACAAGGAATACCCGCCCTTTTCGCGCAGCCTTTCCTCTTGCACCCGGGCCGTGCCGGGGACACCATGGCTGCGGCATTGAAAAACCTGGGGTTCGACCATGTATTACCGTCTTTCGGGCGCAACTGCGCTTGCCCTGATCCTGTCCGCCCAAACCGGCCTTGCCCTGACGCCCGAAGAGGCTTGGGCGGGCTGGCAATCCATGACCACGGCCGCAGGCCAGACGATGACCACCACCGGAACCGCGCGCGAGGGCGATACGCTGGTGGTCAGCGGGATTTCGGTCGGCATGACGGTGCCGGATGGCCCGGTGATCAGCAGCACCATCCCCGAGGTCCGCTTCCGCGACCGTGGCGACGGCTCGGTCGAGATCATATACCCGGCGGCCTATGACGTGAAGCTGGCGGACCCTGACGGCACCGGCGGCGCAACGCTTGTCGTGGGACAGGAGGGGCTGTCGGTGATCGGCTCCGGCACGGCAGATGCGCCGAAATATGACTTCACCGCGAAGACCCTGACCGTTACGGCCAAGGAGGTGACCGATGCCGACGGCAAGCCGGTCGATCTGACCGGGGGGCTGACGGCGTCGGATCTGACGGGCAGCTATGTCGCCACCCCGGCCTCGGGCGGGCAAAGCTATGAGTCCAGCTTTGCCGCCGGCAACATGGTGCTGACGCTGAAGGCCAATGAGCCGGAGCAGAACACCGCCTTCGACATCAATATGACGGTGGCCGAGCCGAAATTCAGCGGCAAGTCGACGATGGTTGACCCGGTTCTGATGCAGTCGGGCAATATGTCGGCGGCGCTGGCCGCGGGCTTCATGGTCGACGGCAGCTACAGCACCGGCGCCATCGGGCTGAAGGTGGATGGCACGGAATCGGGCAAACCGGGGCAGGTCGAGGCCAGCATCGCCGGGTCGCAGGCGCATATTGTCCTGAATGCCGACCGGCTGGACTACGGGGCCGGGCTGAGCGCCACCTCGGTCAAGGCTTCGGGCTTCGACATCCCCTTCCCGGAGGTCAGCGGCGCCTTCGGCGAACTGTCCTATGGCATCGCCATGCCGGTCAGCAAGGCGACCGAGCCGCAGGACTTCTCGGTCCTGTTCAAGCTGGTCGACCTGACCATGGCCGAGGATCTGTGGGGGATGTTCGACCCGGGTGCGGCGCTGAAGCGCGATCCGGTCACGGTCATCCTTGATCTTGACGGCAAGGGCGCCTGGGCGGTGGACATCCTTGATCCGAATGTGCAGCTGGACGGGCCCGAACTGCCGGCCAAGGTCTTCTCGCTGGATCTGACGCAGGTGCTGGCCAAGGCTGCCGGCGCGCAGGTGGCCGCAACCGGCGCGCTGACCTTCGACAATGACGATCTGATGTCCTATGGCGGCTTCCCCTCGCCCGTAGGCAAGATCACCGTCACGCTGGACGGCATCAACGCGCTTCTCGATGCGCTGGTGGCAATCGGCGCGGTGTCGCAGGACGATCTGATGGGCGCGCGGATGGGGCTGGCGATGATGGCCAAGCCCGGCGCCGGCCCGGATCAGCTGATTTCCGAGATCGAGTTCCGGGCGGGCGGCAGCCTGTTCGTGAACGGCACCCAGATGAAGTGACGCGATCGCTGCGGGGCCGGGCGGTGAACGTCCGGCCCTTTTCTGCTGCAAACAGGACCATACGGATGACCCTCCTCCGCCCCGCCGTGCTGACGCTGACCCTTCTGGCCGCGCCCGTGATGGCCGACACCACGCCCGAGGCGGTGTGGCAGTTGCTGCAGAAGGGGGCGGGGCCGGCGCTGACCGCGACGACCAGCCGGCGTGGCGATGCGCTGGTGGTGACACATGGGCAGGCCGCTCTGGACGATGGCGCGGTGCTGTTGCTGCCCGATTTCACCCTGCGCCAACTGCCGGACGGTGCCGTTGCGCTGGAACTGCCACCGCGCTTCCCGCTGGTGCTGGACCTGCCCCAGAAGCCCGGCGACCCTGACAAGCTGACCCTGCAGGTGGCCGCCCCGGACCTGTCGATCCTGCTTCGTGACATCGGGCCCGAGGCGGTGGATTTCAGCCTCAGGGCAGGCTCGGTCTCTGCTTCGCTTGATCCGCTGGCGCCTACGCTGGGCGTGAAAGCGCCGCGGGACCTGTTCCTTGCGCTGGCCGCCGCCGATCTGACGCTGGAGTGGAAAAGCAACCTGCCCGAACGCGAGGAGGCCTTCGCCAAGGCGGCTGTGGGCCTTGGCACACTGCATCTGGAGATGCGGATCGATCTGCCCGAGGAACAGACACAAGGCAGTTTCGCCATCGACCTTTCGGCGGTGAAGGCCGATCTGGACGGCTTCATGCCCGCCGGCGGGATCGAGGCGCTGGAGCGGATGGAGACCGCCGATGGTCCGCAACTGGTTCCGCTTCTGGCGCTGCTGGATCAGGGGATGCGGCTGCAGGCGGCGCTGGAGCACGGGCCGCTGGCCTTCGTGATCGATATGCCGAAGGCACCGGATGGGCCGGTCGCCACGGACATGCGGCTGGCTTCAGGCGATGCGCAGGCGCGCTTCGACCGCAACGGCGGGGCCTATGATTTCGGTGCCAAGGGGGTTGCGATGACCTTCCGGGGCGACACGCCGGAACTGCCGCTGGATGAATTCGCGCTGTCGGCCGATGAATTGCGCTACGGGGTGCAGGTTGGCCTTCCCACCGATGTGGTGACCGCGCCGGAGTGGTCGCTGCTGTACCGTTTTGCCGGGATCACCGTCTCGGACGAGCTTCTGGATCTGGCCGATCCCGGCCGCATCCTGCCGCGTGATCCGATGTCATTGATACTGGACGCCAGGGGAACCTACCGGCCCGATCCACGCCTGCTTGCCGGGGGCTGGGTGCCGGGACCGAAGGACCTGCCGGTGACAGAGGCAACCGTGACCCTGACCGAGGCGTTGGTCGAAGGGGCGGGGCTGCGGGTGGAAGGGGCGGGCGATCTTGCCTTCGATTTCAGTGACCGCAGCCGCTACATCGACGAAACCCCGGTGCCCGAAGGCAAGCTTTCCTTCCTGACCATCGGGGCCAACACGCTGATCGAACGGCTTGTCTCGCTGGGGCTTGTCGGGTCCGATGAGCTTTCCGGTCTGCGCTTTGGCTTGATGTTCCTGGGCCGGCCGGTGCCGGGGCAGGAGGATCATCTGGCGACCGATCTGGAGTTCAAGGCCGGCGCCTTCTTCCTGAACGGCCAGAAGATCCGCTGATCCAGGACCCCGGCCCGGCCTTGCGCCGCGCCGGGGCCGGGATTACCTCAGACCCCTGCAAGGACGGGTCCAGGGATGGGCCCAAAGACCGGAGCCCGCCGATGACCGCCTCGCTTCCCGCCCTGACCGAAGCCCTTCTGGCCGCCGCCCGCAAGGCGGGGGCCGACTCTGCCGATGCGCTTGCGGTTTCGGGTCAGTCCCTGACCGTGGATCTGCGGCAGGGCGCGCTTGAACAGGCCGAACGCGCCGAGGGCACCGAGATCGGGCTGCGCGTGCTGATCGGGCGGCGGCAGGCTTGCGTTTCGGCCTCGGACATCTCGGCCGCGACCATCTCGGCCCTGGCCGAGCGCGCCGTCGCCATGGCGCGCGAAGCCCCCGAAGACCCCACCGCCGGGCTGGCGGACCCGTCGCAACTGACCGACCGCCGCGATGCCGGCGGGCTGGACCTTTGCGACCCCTCGCCCGAACCTTCCGCAGCCCGGCTGGAGGCCGCCGCCCGGGCGGCCGAGGCAGGGGCGCTGGCGGCAAAGGGCATCACCCAGGTGGAAACCTCGGCCACATGGTCGCGGCGCGAGATGCATCTGGCGGCCAGCAACGGCTTTGCCGGGGGCTATGCCCGCAGCTCGCATTCGCTGTCTGCCGTTGCCTTCTGCGGCAGCGGCACCGCGATGGAGCGCGACATCGCCGGCGAGGGCCGCATCTACGCCGCCGACATGCCTTCGGACGAGGGGATCGGCCAGCTGGCGGCGGAACGTGCGCTGGCCCGGCTGGGTGCGGTGAAGCCGCCGACCGGGCATTTCCCGGTGCTGTACGACGAAAGGGTCGCCGCCTCGCTGATCGGCCATCTTCTGTCGGCGATCAACGGCACGGCGATCGCGCGCGGGGCCAGCTGGGCGGGCGGGCTGATGGACCAGCCGGTGCTGCCCGACGGCATCGCGCTGACCGAGGATCCGCACCGGGTGCGGATCGGCGCCTCGCGCCCCTTCGATGCCGAGGGGCTGGCGACCGCGCCGAAGGCGCTGGTTCAGGACGGTGTGCTGAAATCCTGGGTGCTGGACCTTGCGACCGCCCGCAAGCTGGGGCTGGCCTCGACCGGCAATGCCGCGCGGGGAACCGCCGCGCCGCCCTCGCCCTCGACCACCTGCATCGACCTGACGCAAGGCGGGCAAAGCCGGGACGACCTGCTGGCGGCGATGGGGACGGGGCTGCTGGTCACCTCGATGATCGGGTCGACCATCAATGCCACGACGGGGGACTATTCGCGCGGCGCCTCGGGCTGGTGGGTCGAGGGTGGCCAGCTGAAGTATCCGGTGCACGAATGCACCATTGCCGGGAATCTGAAGGACATGCTGCGCCGGATCGTCCCGGCCAATGACGCGCGCGACCATCTGTCGTTCCGGGTGCCCTCGCTTCTGGTCGAAGGGCTGACGATTGCAGGAAGCTGACGATCTTGCCCTGCTGGAGGCGGCGGTCCGCTCGGCCGGCGAGATCGCCCTGCGCTACTGGCGCAAGGCTCCGAAATCCTGGGACAAGGGCGGCGATGCCGGCCCGGTCTCCGAGGCCGATCTGGCGGTGAATGCGGCGCTTGAGGCGGGCTTGCGCGCCGCCCGTCCCGGATATGGCTGGCTGTCGGAGGAAAGCACGGACGGGCCCGACCGGCTGGCGGCGGAGCGGGTCTTCATCCTTGACCCCATCGACGGCACAAGGGCCTATCTGGCCGGGGAAGAGAACTTCGCCTTGTCTTTGGCGGTGGTGCAGGCGGGGCGGCCGGTCGCGGCCGTGGTCTACCTGCCCGCCAAGCCCCGGCTTTACGCGGCAACCGCCAGCGGCCCGGCGTTGCGCGATGGCCAGCCCATCAGGTGCAGCCCGAGGACGGAGCTGACCGGGGCCGAGGTTCTGTCGAACCGGGCCGCCCTTGCGCCCGAACTCTGGCCGCGCGGCGTCCCGGATGTGAAGCGCACGTTCCGCGCCTCCATCGCCTATCGGCTGTGCCTTGCCGCCGAGGGCCGTTTCGACGCCATGCTGACCCTGCGCCCGACGTGGGAATGGGATATCGCCGCCGGGGCGCTGATCGCCGGGCGGGCCGGCTGCGTGGTGTCCGATCCCGAGGGCCGGCCGATCCCCCTGAACGCCGCCGATCCCCGAGCCAGCGGCATCATCGCGGCCAACCCGGCGCTGCATGGCGCCCTGATCGCGGCGCGGCGCCCCTGAAACGCCGGATGCAAAGGAGCGGCTGCCGCCGCGAGCCTTTTTGGTCTGGATGCCCGAAGCGCCGTTGGCTGGCGTTTAAACTGGGGGCTTCACCCCCAAACCCCGAGGATATTTCGACCAAAGTGAAGGGACATTGGCTTTGCGCAAATGGCAGCGGGCAGTGAGGGTTCTTGCTGGATGTGGCTTGAACCTGGGCAGGGGGAAACGGCTGGCGTCTGACGGGCGATCCGCCGTCAGCCGCCCGCGATGATCTCGGCCTGGCGCACGATCACCTCGGCCTGACGCATCGAGGCGATGTCGACGAGGCGCCCCTTGTAGACCGCGGCGCCCTGGCCGGCGGCTTTGGCCTCTTCCATCGCCGCGAGGATTTCGCGGGCCTCGGTCACTGCGGCTTCGGAGGGAGTAAAGACCTCGTTGGCCAGCGCGACCTGTTTCGGGTGGATCGCCCATTTGCCGACCATGCCAAGCGTGGCGGACCGGCGGGCCTGTGCGCGGAAGCCTTCGTCATCGCCGAAATCGCCGAACGGGCCGTCCACCGGCAGCACGCCATGGGTGCGGCAGGCGGCGACGATGGCGGCCTGGGCCCAGTGCCAGGGGTCGGACCAGTATTTCGCCCCCTCGCGGTGCATGTAGTAATTCTCCTGCGTCCCCCCGATGCCGGTGGTCTGCATTCCCATCGAGGCGGCGAAATCCGCGGCACCGAGGCTCATCGCCTGCAGGCGGGGGCTGGAGGCGGCGATCTCCTCGACATGGGCGATGCCGGCGGCGGTTTCGATGATGACCTCAAGGCTGATCGGTTTTTGCCGGCCCTTGGCGCGCTCGATGGCGGTGACCAGCGCATCGACGGCATAGACATCGGCGGCGCAGCCCACCTTCGGGATCATGATCTGGTCGATCCCCGGTCCGGCCTGTTCCAGCACCTGCACCACGTCCTGATACCAATAGGGCGTGTCCAGCCCGTTGATCCGCACCGACAGGGTCTTTTTCCCCCAGTCGATGGTGTTGATGGCTTCGATGATATTCAGCCGTGCCTGCGGTTTGTCGGCCGGGGCCACCGAATCCTCGAGATCCAGATTGATCACATCCGCCGCCGAGGCCGCCATCTTCTCGAAAAGCGCGGGTCGGGAGCCGGGGCCGAACAGCTGGCAGCGGTTGGGGCGGGCGGCGGGGCTGGGCTGGATGCGGAAGCTCATGACTCTCTCGGGCAAGGAAATTACGCAGACTCTTGGTAATCGGGTTAGATTATTGCGCGCCGCAGTGCAACATTCGTTTTGCGCCTGCAGCATCGGTGACGGCTTCCCGCAATCCGCCCGGCCCGATAGAGTCTGACCATGATCAGCGCATTGTCCGAGACCTTTCCGCTCAGGAACCCTTTCACCATCAGCCGCGGCTCGAAGACCGAGGCGCGGGTGGTGACTGCGACCGTCACCCGCGGCGGCCACCGCGGCCGGGGCGAAGGCCTGCCCTATCCGCGCTATGGCGAGACGGTCGAAGACACGATCGCCGCCATCCACGGCCTTCCCGAAGCCATCACCCGCGATGCCCTGCAACACGCGATGAAGCCCGGTGCCGCCCGCAACGCGGTCGATTGCGCCTTGTGGGATATGGAGGCCAAGGCCAGGGGCGTTCCCGTCTGGCACCTGGCCGGGCTGGACGCGCCGCGGCCGGTCGAGATTGCTTTTACCATCTCGCTGGACAGCCCCGAAAAGATGCGCGACGCGGCTGCCCGAAACGCCCATCGCGCGGTGCTGAAGGTGAAACTCGGCACCCCCGCCGATATGCCGCGGATCGAGGCGGTGCGGCAGGGTGCGCCGGAGGTGCGGCTGATCGTCGATGCCAATGAGGGCTGGACGCCCGAGGTCTATACCGACCTTGCCCCGCACCTGATCCGCCTTGGCGTCGAGATGGTGGAACAACCGCTGCCGCAGGGCGCCGATGACATGCTGGCCGAAATCGCCCGCCCGCTGCCGGTTTGTGCGGATGAATCCGCCCACGATACCGCCAGCCTTGCGGGGCTTTTGGGCAAATATGACGTGGTCAACCTCAAGCTGGACAAGACCGGCGGGCTGACCGAGGCCCTGCGCGCCCGGGCCGAAGCCCGCCGTCTTGGCCTGCGCGTCATGGTGGGCTGCATGGTCTCAAGCAGCCTTGCCATGGCCCCGGCGATCCTTGTCGCCCAGGGTGCGGACTGGTCGGACCTGGACGGCCCCGCCGATATGGCCTTCGACCGCGACCCTCCGGTCACCTATGACGACCGGTGCATCCATCCGGCGCCGGCCGCGCTGTGGGGCTGACTGGGTCTGGCTGAAAATTCCCCTTGTGACGGGTCGCCGGGGCCGGTTGCCGCAGAACGCGCCAGAGACGAGAGAAATGGCTTGCGCCTGAAGGGCGCGCATTTCTGCAACGGCGCGGTGAAGTCTGGCCTTGACCCCGGAAGCGGAACGGCAAAGTAATCCCCCGTCCAGCATCCGGAGACCCCCATGACCCGCACCGTCTATGTGAACGGCACCTACCTGCCCGAGACCGAAGCGCAAGTGTCGATCTTTGACCGCGGCTTCCTGATGGCGGATGGGGTGTATGAGGTAACTTCGGTCCTTGGCGGCAAGCTGGTCGACTTCGGCGGCCATGCAAGGCGCCTGCAACGCAGCCTTGACGAGCTGGAGATCACCAACCCGCTGGCCGAGGCTGACTGGCTTGAGATCCACCGCCAGCTGGTGGCCCGCAACGGCATCGACGAAGGCATGATCTATCTGCAGGTCACACGCGGCAATCCGGGCGACCGCGACTTCATCTTCCCGCCCGCCGACCTGCCGCCGACGGTGGTGCTTTTCACCCAAAGCAAGCCCGGGCTGGCCGACAGTCCGGCCGCGAAGACCGGCTGGCGGGTGATCTCGGTCCCCGATATCCGCTGGGGCCGGCGCGACATCAAGACGGTGCAGCTTCTTTACCCGTCCATGGGCAAGATGATGGCCAAGAAGGCCGGGGTCGATGACAGCTGGTTCACCGAGGACGGTTTCGTGACCGAGGGCACCTCGAACAACACCTATATCGTCAAGGGGAACCGCATCATCACCCGGGCGCTGAGCCATGACATCCTGCATGGCATCACCCGCGCCGCCGTGCTGCGCTTTGCGCGCGAGGCGCAGATGGAAGTCGAGGAACGCAATTTCACCGTGGATGAGGCGAAGGCGGCCGATGAGGCCTTTGTCACCAGCGCCTCGGCCTTCGTGATGCCGGTGGTGGAAATCGACGGCGCTGCCATCGGCACCGGCAAGCCCGGCCCCGTCGCCGCCCGTCTGCGCGAGATCTACATCGAGGAAATGAGGAAGGCGGCCGTCTGAGCGTGGAGGAGCCGCAGGCGTCTTTTGGCTGGCCGGGCTTCGGGCGCGGCTTGCGCATCGGCGTTGCGCTGTCGCCGGGGATCTTCCTTTACGGCCTGGCTTTCGGGCTGGTCGCGGCGCAGGCGGGCCTCAGCTGGGGTTGGGCGCTGACCATGTCGGTCACGGTGTTCTCCGGCTCGGCCCAACTGGCGGTGCTGTCGGTCATGCAGGCCGGAGAGGCGACGCTTCTGACGCTGTTCGCCACCGTGCTGGTGATGAACGCGCGTTACCTTCTGTTCGGCGCCACCATCCAGCCCTGGCTTTCCGCAGCGGGGACGATGCGGGCCTATGGCAGCCTTTTGCTGATCGGCGATGCCAACTGGATCGCCACCATGCGCGCTGCCGAAAAGGGCGAGCAGGACTGCGCCTATCTTGCGGGGACTGGCGTGCCGGGGCTGGGGGCCTGGCTGGCGGGCACGCTGGTCGGGGTGGTCTTTGGCCGTGTGCTGCCCGATCCGCATGCCTTCGGGGCCGATCTGATGCTGCCGGCCTTCGCCGCCGCGATGATGGCGGTGATGGTGAAGGCCCGCGGCCATCTGGTGCCGGTGGCCGTGGGGGCGGGGGCCGCACTTCTGGTGACGCCCGTCCTGGGCAACGGCTGGGGCATTGTCGCGGCCGGCCTTGCGGGTGCAGCCGTCGCCGCGCTGACCGCGCGGCCCGGAGCGGTGGCATGACCCCCTCGCTGCCCGCTTTGCTGGCGGTGATGACCGGCGCGGCACTGATCTGCCGCTTTGCCGGCTATGCCGCGATGAAATACCTGCCGCCCTCGGCCCGGCTGGATGCCGCGCTGAAGGCGACGCCGCTGGCGGTGATGGCTGCGATCTCGGCCCAGGCCATTGCGGCCGGCGGGATGGTGGAGGCATTGGCGCTGGGCTCTGCCATGGCGGTTTCGTTCCTGACCCGCAATGACATAGGCGCCGCCATTGCCGGTGTGGCAGTGGCGGCGGCCTTGCGCGCGGCGGGCCTTTAGCGCCCCGCCGCAATCAGTGCCGCAATCAGTCAGGTGCCGGTGTAGCTGAGCTGGAAATCGGCCATGTCGATATTGGCAGCGGTCATGCCCTCGATACGCAAAATGTCGAAGTTGCCGACGCGGATCATCGTGTCCACGCCACCCTCGACGTTGGACACCTCGACCAGAGTCATCGTGCCGTTGCCGATCGCGGGGATCTCGCTCAGCACGTTGTACTCGTCCTGGCCGGGGGTGTAGTCGGTTACAGTCGGCACGCCGTCGCCACTTGCATAAAGCTCGACATGATCCGCGCCTTCGCCGGTCGAGAAGACCGCGTTGTCATGGATCTCAAGGCGGTCGTCGCCAAGGCCGCCCGAAAGGCTGTCACCCTCTTCGCCGATGATATGGTCGTTGCCGGCGCCGCCGCTCATCAGGTCGGCCCCGGCGCCACCGCGCAGAATGTCGTTCCCGTCGCCGCCCCGCAGGATGTCATCGCCATCGCCGCCGATCAGGGCATCGTCGCCCTCCTCGCCGAACAGCCGGTCATCGCCTTCGCCGCCAAGGAGCTGATCATTGCCCGCCCCGCCGTAGACGAAATCATTGCCGGCACCGGCGCTGAGCAGGTCATTCCCGACGCCGCCCAGCAGAGAGTCGTTGCCGTCCTCGCCGGACATCGTGTCATCGCCATCGCCGCCCAGCAGCCGGTCATCGCCCGCACCGCCCAGAAGCGCATCATTGCCGTCGCCGCCCAGCAGGGTGTCATGGTCGTCCCCGCCCCACAGGCTGTCGTCGCCCGCACCGCCATAAAGGAAATCGTTGCCCGCATCGCCATACAGGCTGTCGTTGCCGACATCGCCGGCAAGCGTGTCGTCGCCCGTGCCGCCCTCAGCCAGATCGTCCCCGGCAAGCCCGCGCAGGTTGTCCGCGCCAGCCCCGCCGTAAAGCGAGTCCGCACCGCCATTGCCCTGAAGAGTGTCATCTCCCTCGTCGCCATAGAGCAGGTCAGCCCCGCCATGGCCCGCGACCAGATCGTTCCCGGCGCCACCCCGCAGCGTGTCATCGCCGGGGCCGCCGTGCATCACATCGTCGCCCTCGGTCCCGGTACGGTCCTGGGCGGCCTGCCCATTATCCGAGTCGTCGTCATCGTTCCCGGACTCGATCACCAGACCGATGACAAGCAACGGCAGCAGAAACAGAAGTTCCATGATGACCTCAAAAGCAGCGGAAATTCAACGGGCGGGAATCGGAGGTGTTAACCTCTCATTAATCCGAGAGAATTTCAGGACTGCGGCCAAGGTCAATGCCTTTCGGGCCTGCTGCCCAAAAGACCCGGAATTGCGGTGCAATTCCATGAAAAGGACGCGATTGTTTCCGTCCCGAGTGATCGTATCAGGAGGGATCATTCCCGACAGGGGGCAACCTGAACCTGTAAATGTGGTAAGTGTTTGTCGCCTGTTCGCCGCCTAGTCGCGCGGGCCGACATTGTCCCGGAAGGCCCGTTCGAAATTGGCCAGCTTCGCCTCATCCGCCGGGGTCTGGTGCTGCGCGACCCAGTCGGCATAGGGCATGCCGTAAACCACTTCGCGGGCCTGCTCTTTGGTCATCTCGATCCCGCGTTCGGCCGCGGCTTCCTGATACCAGCGCGACAGGCAGTTGCGGCAAAAGCCGGCCAGGTTCATCAGGTCGATGTTCTGCACTTCGGGCCGCTTGACCAGCAGGTGGTGCATCAGCGCGCGGAAGGCGGCGGCCTCAAGCTCGGTCCGGGTCTGGTCATCCATGGGTCGCATCCTTCAGGGCAAGGGTCAGGATCGGGGCCAGCCGGTCGGCCCAGTGCCGCTGGTCCGCCGGGGCAGAGATCAGGTCGTTGCGCACCTCGACCAGCGTGTTGTGGCGGCCATGCGCCAGCGCGTGGCGGTCGACGGCGTCGCCCGGCAGATGGCCCGAATAGGGCTCGTTGTCGCCGGTGCAGATGTCGGTCTGCCCCTGAAGCCGCGCGATCAGCGCCAGCGACAGACGGCTGTCCAGATGCGAATGCAGCACGCCGACGTGCCAGGGCCGGGGCGGGCGGCCCTTCAGGACCGGCGTGAAGCTGTGAATGGCCAGGATCACCGTATCCGGCCGCCGGTCCGCCAGCCGGGCGTAGGCGGCATGGTAGGGGCGGTAAAGCCGGTCCAGCCGTTCCTCGATCCCTTCTGCCGTCAGATGCCGGTTCGCCGGGATGATGGTGCCGTCATAAAGCCGCATCACCAGCGTGGGATCGAACTCGCCCCGGTTCGGGTCGATCACCAGTCGGCTGAAATCCGACAGGATCGCCGGGCTGTCCAGCCTTTCGGCCAGCGCGCGGGTCAGCCCCGCCGCGCCCACGTCCCAGGCGATATGGCGGGCCATATCCTCGGCCGCGATGCCCAGATCGCCGCCGGCCACCCAGTCGGGCACCCGGTTCGACGCATGGTCGCAGGTCACGAGCCAGCGGCCCGGACGGTCTTCACCCTCGATCTGGAAGGACAATGGCCGGCCTCTTGTCTCGTTGTCGCCTTGGGTTAGTCCATCGCCCGGGTTCCGTCCAGCCCGCCGGGCTGCAGGATGTTACACATCTCCTTTATGCGGACGTTGCGGCGGGCAAAGGATTGGGCCATAAGGCGATCGGCCCACCACGAAACGTAGCAGAACTGAGGAGGATGGCAGATGCGCCGTCACCGCAACGTGAAGATCGTGGCCACGCTTGGGCCGGCTTCCAGCGACTATCAGATGATCCGCGCGCTGTTCGAGGCAGGGGCCGACGTGTTCCGCCTGAACATGAGCCACGGCACGCATGACGACATCCGCGCGCGACACGTCCATATCCGTCAGGTCGAGAAGGACATCGGCCGCCCGATCGGCATTCTGGCCGACCTGCAGGGGCCAAAGCTGCGTGTCGGCACCTTTGCGGCTGATGGCGGCCATGACCTGCAGCAAGGCGCGCGGTTCCGGCTGGACCTGGACCCCGCCCCCGGCGATGCCCGCCGTGTGCAACTGCCCCACCCCGAGATCTTTGCCGCGCTGGAGCCTGGCTCGTCGCTTCTGGTGAACGACGGCAAGATCCGGCTGAAGGTGGAAAGCTGCGGCACCGATTTCGCCGATTGCATCGTGACGGTAGGCGGCGTGATTTCCAACCGCAAGGGCGTGAACGTGCCCGATGTGGTGCTGCCGCTTGCGGCGCTGTCGAAGAAGGACCGCGCCGACCTGGAATTCGTGTGCGAACTGGGCGTGGACTGGCTGGCCCTTTCGTTCGTGCAGCGCCCCGAGGACGTGGCCGAGGCGCGTGCGCTGGCCAGGGGCCGCGCGGCCATCCTGTCGAAGATCGAGAAGCCTGCCGCCGTGAAAGCCTATGACGAGATCCTGAAGGTCTCGGACGGGATCATGGTGGCGCGGGGTGATCTTGGCGTGGAACTGCCGGTCTATGCGGTGCCGCCGATCCAGAAGCGGCTGATCCGCGGCGCCCGCGCTGCGGCGAAGCCGGTGATCGTGGCCACCCAGATGCTGGAATCGATGATCGAGAACCCGATGCCGACCCGGGCCGAGGTCTCGGACGTTGCGACCGCGATCTACGAGGGTGCCGATGCGGTGATGCTGTCGGCCGAATCCGCCGCCGGGAAATTCCCGGTCGAGGCGGTGACCACGATGGACAACGTGGCGAAGTCGGTCGAGAAGGACCCGACCTATCGCTCTGTCATCGAGGCCAGCCGCCGCGTAAAGCGCGAGACCGTTGCCGATGGCATCGTCGCCGCCGCGCGTGAGATCGCCGAGGCGACCAACATCAAGGCCATCGCCTGTTTCAGCCAGTCCGGCACCACTGTCAGCCTTGTGGCCCGCGAACGCCCCTCGGTTCCGATCATCGCGCTGACGCCGCTGGTGGAAACCGCGCGCCGCATGGCGCTGAACTGGGGCGCCCATTGCGTGATCGTGCCCGAGCAGGAGCGGTTCAAGGGCGCCGTGCTCAGCGCGGTCCGGGCCGCCCGGACCGGCGGTTTCGCGCGTGAGGATGATCATATCGTCGTCACCGCCGGGGTGCCCTTCAACGTGGTCGGCACGACCAACATCCTGCGGGTGGCGCCCTGCGACGAAAGATTGATTTCGAAGATGGACCCCGGCTAAGCTTGCGCTCACGGCAGCGGCAGTGAGGCAGCATGGATACGGATCTGTTTCTGACGATCGGGATCGTGCTGGCCATCCTTACCATCCCTTCGCTGATGTCCGCCTGGACCGAGAGCCGCCCCCCGCGTTTTGCCGCGATTGTCCTGATCGCGGCGCTGGGATTGGTCGTCGTCGCGCTGACCCAGAAGCCGGGCGGCTATGCCTTCAGGGACATTCCCAAGACCATGCTGGGTGTCGTGGGCCGCTACACCAACTGACGGCATACGAATCCCCTTGCGCCTCTGCCGGTCGGCTCCTATAGGAACGGCTTCGGAAAGACCCGCGCGCCCGGCGAAAGTGGCATGCCTTGGCGCGCGTTGAACACTGGAGAGTGAAATGCCCAAGATGAAGACCAAATCCGCTGCGAAAAAGCGGTTCTCCTTCACGGCCAACGGCCATGTGAAGGCAGGTGTGGCCGGCAAGCGCCACGGCATGATCAAGCGCACGACGAAATTCATCCGCGACGCCTCGGGGACGATGATCCTGTGCGACGCCGACGAGAAGATCGTCAAGAAATACATGCCGTATAACCGCTAAGGAGAGCCAGATATGTCCCGCGTCAAATCCGGCGTCGTCACCCACGCCCGCCACCGCAAGGTGATCAAGAAGGCGAAAGGCTATTACGCCGCCCGCTCGACCAACTTCCGCACCGCCACGCAGGCCGTCGACAAGGCCCAGCAGTATGCGACCCGCGACCGCAAGGCCAAGAAGGGCCAGTTCCGCGCCCTGTGGATCCAGC
The DNA here is from genome assembly GCA_934500835.1 of uncultured Paracoccaceae bacterium. Taxonomy (GTDB): domain Bacteria; phylum Pseudomonadota; class Alphaproteobacteria; order Rhodobacterales; family Rhodobacteraceae; genus Pseudogemmobacter. Next base: position 140,673 of record CAKSTR010000003.1, read on the forward strand.
GCATCAACGCGGCCGTCCGCCTGTTCGACCCGGCGCTGACCTATTCGCGCCTGATCAACGGTCTGGCGAAAGCCGGCATCGAAGTCGACCGCAAGGTTCTGGCCGATCTGGCCGTGCATGAGCCGGAGGCGTTCAACGCCATCGCCGACAAGGCCCGCGCCGCCCTGGCCTGAGGCACGAATTTTCGACGAAAATTCGAAACCCCGCCCCATTCCGGGCGGGGTTTTGTCTTGCAGGTCCGGGCTGACTCACGCCCCGGCTGCAACCGGCCAAGGCGTCAGGACGCGCGGGATTGCAGCGCATGCCGCGGATCGCGGCCGGCGGCCGTGCCGAAGAGGCTTCCCTTTTGCCGCGCAAGGCCCTATAGGCCGGCATCCGCCCCCGTGGACGGAGCCTCCAAGGGCCCTGCTGGACGACATCCCGGCTTGCGCCATGACCCTTAACCCAGGAGACCCCGATGTCGATCACCGTCGAAGAAAAGACCCGCCTGATCAAGGAATACGCGACCAAGGCCGGCGACACCGGCTCGCCCGAAGTGCAGGTTGCGATCCTCAGCTCGCGCATCGCCACCCTGACCGAGCACTTCAAGTCGCACAAGAAGGACAACCACTCGCGTCGTGGCCTTCTGATGCTGGTGGCCCAGCGCCGCAAGCTTCTGGACTATCTGAAGGGCAAGGACGAAGGCCGTTACAACACGCTGATCCAGCGTCTCGGCCTGCGCCGCTAAGGCGGTAACCCGGCAGAACAGCGAAAGCGAACGCCCGCATCACAGGATGCGGGCGCTTCTTTTTCTGGATGCCGCGTCGTCGTCCCGCCGCACCTGCCGATGTGGCGTGCGCGGGTCAGGCGCCTTCCATGCAATTGGCGATGGCAGCAATTGCGTCGCGGGTGCCGGTCAGGTCGATGCGTGCGACCTCGTCCTGTTCGTTCGACAACGAGAGCACTTCGCGCTGAGCAAGATCGATCAGGAAGTCCTCGCTCTCGATCTCGACGAAGATGCCGCCTGCACCCTCCAACGCCATGCCATGGGCATCGGCGGTATAGCTCTGGTCATCAAGGCTGAAGCTGACCGGATAGGTCGCGCCGTCCTCGATATCGGTCCAGGCGGAATTGCTGACCGTCATGAAGCCGGTGTCGTTCTCGATGTCGAAGCCGATTTGGATCAGCGAGCCATCTTCATAGGCCGAACTCATATAGCAGCCATTGCCCAGATCCTCTGAGCGGTAGACCTCCCATCCGCCGGCTTCTTCAAGCAGTTGATCGGCCTGCACCATGGCCGAAGACGCAAACAACGCGACACTTGCCGCAAGAACGCTGAATTTCATCGTGGTCTTCCTTCTCCCAACGCGGAGGCCTGTCTCACGTTGATTCTCGCAGGTCAACCAGTGACTTAGCCTTGGCGGCCCGCCCGCCCGGCCCTTCCGCAGAAAGCCAATCCGCCCCTTCCCAAAACGCCCGTTTTCCTGTATGGCCCCCGCCATCTGTGACGTGAGGCCCGCCCCCGGCCGCATGCAAAGGATAGGGGGCGGCGGCAATGGGGCCGCCATGCAAACGGGGAACCGGCAGGGGCCGGATGACCCCAGAGGAACCGATATATGTTCAATGTGACGAAAAAATCCATCCAGTGGGGCAATGAGACGCTCACGCTGGAAACGGGGAAGGTTGCGCGTCAGGCCGATGGTTCGGTCATCGCGACGCTGGGCGAAACGCAGGTGATGGCGAACGTGACCTTCGCGCGCCAGCCCAAGCCCGGCCAGGACTTCTTCCCCCTGACCGTGCACTATCAGGAAAAATACTATGCCGCGGGCAAGATCCCCGGCGGCTTCTTCAAGCGCGAGGCGCGGCCTTCGGAAAAGGAAACGCTGGTTTCCCGCCTGATCGACCGGCCGATCCGTCCGCTTTTCGTCGAAGGCTTCAAGAACGAAGTCCTCGTCATGGCCACCGTGCTGTCCTGCGATCTGGTCAATGACCCGGATATCGTGGCGATGATCGCCGCCTCGGCCGCGCTGACCGTGTCGGGCGTGCCCTTCATGGGCCCGATCGGCGCCGCCCGCGTCGGTTTCGTGGACGGCAACTACGTCCTGAACCCGTCGATGGACGACATGACCCGCCTGCGGATGAACCCCGAGCAGCGTCTGGATCTGGTTGTCGCCGGCACCAAGGACGCCGTGATGATGGTCGAGTCCGAGGCCTATGAGCTGACCGAAGAGGAAATGCTTGGCGCCGTCGTGTTCGGTCACGAGCAGATGCAGGCCGTGATCGACCTGATCATCGACTTCGCCGAAGACAGCGCGAAAGAGCCGTTCGACTTCACCCCGCCCGACTACTCGGCGCTTTATGCCTCGGTGAAGAAGGCCGGTGAGGCGCAGATGCGCGCCGCTTTCGCCATCAAGGACAAGCAGGACCGCACCAATGCCATCGACGCGGCAGTTGATGCGATCAAGGCGGCGGTTTCGGAAGAAGAGAAAGCCGATGCCAACCTTGGCCCGGCGATCAAGAAGCTGGAATCGTCGATCCTGCGCGGTGACGTGGTGAAAACCGGCAAGCGCATCGACGGACGTGACACCAAGACCGTCCGCCCGATCACCTGCGAAAACGGCATCCTGCCACGCGCGCATGGCTCGGCCCTGTTCACCCGCGGGGAAACCCAAGGGCTGGTCGTTACCACGCTGGGCACCGGCGAGGATGAGCAGATCATCGACGCGCTGAACGGCAACTACCGGTCCAACTTCCTGCTGCACTACAACTTCCCGCCCTATTCGGTTGGCGAAGTTGGCCGCGTGGGTTCGCCCGGCCGTCGTGAGATCGGCCATGGCAAGCTGGCATGGCGCGCGCTGCAGGCGGTGCTGCCGGCCCCGACCGACTTCCCCTACACCATCCGCGTGGTGTCGGAGATCACCGAATCGAACGGCTCCTCCTCGATGGCTTCGGTCTGCGGCGGCTCCTTGTCGATGATGGACGCGGGCGTGCCGCTGAAATCGCCGGTGGCGGGCGTGGCCATGGGCCTGATCCTGGAAGATGACGGCAAATATGCCGTGCTGACCGACATCCTTGGCGACGAGGATCACCTCGGCGACATGGACTTCAAGGTTGCGGGCACCGAAGCCGGCATCACCTCGCTGCAAATGGACATCAAGATCGCCGGTATCACCCCCGACATCATGAAACAGGCGCTGGCGCAGGCGAAAGACGGCCGCATCCACATCCTGGCCGAGATGAACAAGGCGCTGTCGGCGCCGCAGGGCTTCTCGGAATATGCGCCGAAGATCGAGACGATGACCGTCCCCACCGACAAGATCCGTGAAGTGATCGGCTCGGGCGGCAAGGTCATCCGCGAGATCGTCGAAGTCTCGGGTGCCAAGGTCGACATCAACGATGACGGCGTGATCAAGATCGCCTCTTCGGACGCCGCTGCCATCAAGAAGGCGCATGACATGATCTGGTCGATCGTGGCAGAGCCGGAAGAGGGCCAGATCTACACCGGCAAGGTGGTGAAACTGGTCGATTTCGGTGCCTTCGTGAACTTCTTCGGCAAGCGTGACGGTCTGGTCCATGTGTCGCAAATCGCCAACAAGCGCCTGAACCACCCGAACGAGATCCTGAAAGAAGGCCAGGAAGTGAAGGTGAAACTTCTGGGCTTCGACGATCGCGGCAAGGTGCGCCTTGGCATGAAGATGGTCGATCAGGAGACCGGCGCCGAAATCTCGGCCGAGAAGCTGAAGGAAGACGCCGAGGGCTGAGTTCCCTCTTGGAAAATATCAGGCCCCGGAAGCAATTCCGGGGCCTTTTTATTTCGCCTGCTTCTTGAGTTGCCGAAGAATATTCGAAGAAATACAATTTATGACGTCAATTCTTCACCATTCATGCGCGGTCGCAGGAATCTTCACCAAATCCTTTCTGACAGATCCGCTATCTTCGCCGGAAGTTTCTCGGACAGGAGTCTTCCATGCGCGTTGTCGTCCTTGGTGCGGGTGTCATCGGTGTCACCACGGCCTGGCAGCTGATGAAGGCGGGGCATGAGGTCACGGTGATCGACCGCCAGACCGGCCCGGCGCTGGAGACCTCTTTTGCCAATGCGGGCGAGGTTTCCTTTGGCTACTGCAGCCCCTGGGCCGCGCCCGGCATCCCGAAGAAGGCGATCAAATGGCTGATGATGGAGCATGCGCCGCTGATCCTTCGTCCCAAGATCGATGGTGCGATGATCTCCTGGCTGGTGCAGATGCTGCGCAACTGCACCTCGGGGCGCTATGCGATCAACAAGAGCCGGATGCTGCGGCTGGCCGATTACAGCCGCGTCTCGCTGGCGGCGCTGCGCGAGGAAACCGGCATCGCCTATGACGAGCGGATGAAGGGCACGCTGCAGCTGTTCCGCACGCAGGCACAGCTGGACGCCTCGGCCAAGGATGTGAAGGCCCTGAAGGCCGATGGCATCCCTTGCGAGGTGCTGGACCCGGCGGGCTGCATCGCGCAGGAGCCGGCACTGGCGCAGGCGCGCGACAAGATCGTGGGTGGTCTTCTGACGCCGCTGGATGAGACCGGCGACTGCTTCAAGTTCACCAATGCGCTGATGGATCTTGCGGCCGCCAGGGGCGTAACCTTCCGCTGGGGCGAGACGGTCCAGCGCATTCAGACCGAAGGCGGCCGCGCCACCGGTGCCCTGACCGACAAGGGTACGATCAAGGCCGATGCGGTTGTGGTGGCGCTTGGCAGCTACAGCCCGATGATGCTGCGCGAGCATGGCATCAAGCTGCCGGTCTACCCGGTGAAGGGCTACTCGCTGACCGTGCCGATCACCAACCCGGACCTGGCGCCCGAATCCACCGTGATGGACGAAAGCTACAAGATCGCCATCACCCGGCTGGGCGACCGCATCCGCGTCGGCGGCATGGCCGAGATTTCGGGCTACAACAACCGGCTGGAGCCTGCCCGGCGCCGCACGCTGGAGCATTCGGTCAGCGACCTTTTCCCCGGCGGGGATCTGTCGCAGGCGACATTCTGGTCGGGCCTGCGTCCGATGACGCCCGATGGCACGCCGGTGATCGGCGCGACGGCGGTGAAGGGCCTTTTCCTCAACACCGGGCACGGCACGCTTGGCTGGACCATGTCCACCGGCTCGGCCCGCGTCATCGCCGATATGGTCTCGGGAACAAAGACCGACATCGACGCCACCGATCTGGGCTATGCCCGCTACCTGGGCGGGGCCGCGCGCCCGGTGCCGCAGGCCCAGGCGATCCCGGCCGAATGAAGCAAAACGCCCGCGATCCTGTCGCGGGCGTTTCTCATTTCACGGGGCCGGCTCAGACCGGACGTTTGGCATAGCGCAGATAGGGCAGCTTGATGTCCAGCTTGCCATACTTCTCTTCCGCCTGATCGGTCGGCACCGACAGTGCCACGATCACGTCCTGCCCCGGCACCCAGTTGGCCGGAGTGGCAAAGGGCACGCCATCGGTGGCCTGCACCGCATCCAGCGCGCGCAGGATCTCGGCGAAGTTGCGGCCCACCGACATCGGATAGGTCATCGTCAGCCGCACCTTCTTGTCCGGCCCGACGATATAGACCGTCCGCACCGTGGCCGAGTTGGCGGGCGTGCGTCCCTCGGTCGGCAGGTAGAAATCGGCCGGCAGCATGTCATAGGCCTTCGACACGTTCAGCGACACATCGTCGATGATCGGGAAATCCGCCGGGGCGCCGCCGACGGTTTCGATGTCGCGCTTCCATTTTTCGTGGTCCGAGACCGAATCGACCGAAACGCCGATCACCTTGGTCTTGCGCTTGGCCCATTCCGGGGCCAGAGCCGCCACGGCGCCGAACTCGGTCGTGCAGACCGGGGTGAAATCCCGTGGGTGGCTGAACAGGATCGCGTAGCCATCGCCTACGAAGTCGTGGAAACGGATGGTGCCGGCAGTCGACTCGGCGGTGAAATCGGGGGCAATGTCGTTGATACGGACGGCCATGGCAGCTTCTCCTGATTGACGGCCCTGACATAGCCCATTTGGAACGCAGTTTCATCCCCCTGCCCTGCGGATTAGCCAAATTAGAACAACCGTCCGAGGATTTCTGCGGCAATGGAACAAACCTTTCGCCGGCGCGCCGGGCAGAATGCCCATCCTCCTGCCAGATTGCAGCGTTTCCCGACATCCTTCCGTCGGAACGTGACTTGCGCCTCTGCCGCTGGCCTGCAATCTTTGATCAAATCCCCACGCACCCCGGACAGCGGAGAGTCTCATGCTGCAAAAACGTGAATTCTATATCAACGGGCGGTGGGTTGCCCCCGCCAAGGCGCGTGACTGGCAAGTCATCAACCCCTCGAACGAAGAGCCCTGCGCGGTGATCAGCCTTGGCGATCAGGCCGACACCGATGCCGCCGTGGCCGCCGCCAAGGCCGCATTCCCGGCCTGGGCCGCCACCCCGCCGGCCGAACGCGCCCGCCTTGTCCGCGGCATCCTCGACCAGTATGAAAAGCGCCTGCAGGAATTCGGCGAGGCGATCAGCATGGAGATGGGTGCCCCCATCGACTTTGCGATCTCGGATCAGGCCTCTTGCCTGCCCTGGCACACCAACAACTTCCTCAAGGCCTTCGAGCATATCGAATGGGTGCGCCCGCTTGGTCCGCAGGCCCCGCATTCCGCCGTGGCGATGGAGCCGATCGGCGTTGTCGGCCTGATCACCCCGTGGAACTGGCCGGTCAACCAGATCGCGCTGAAGGCGATCCCGGCCATGCTGGCGGGCTGCACCTGCGTGCTGAAACCGTCCGAAGAAAGCCCGCTGAACGCGATGCTCTTTGCCGAGTTCTGCCATGACGCCGGCATCCCCGCCGGGGTCTTCAACCTTGTGAACGGCGACGGGCCGGGCGTCGGCACCCAGCTTTCCAGCCACCCGGACGTTCAGATGATCTCTTTCACCGGCTCCACCCGCGCCGGCCGGGCGATCTCGAAGGCCGCGGCCGAGTCGCTGAAGCGCGTCACGCTGGAACTGGGCGGCAAGGGGGCGAACCTTCTGTTCGCCGATGCCGATGAGAAGGCCGTCGAACGCTCGGTCCGCCGGATGATGGAGAACACGGGGCAAAGCTGCAATGCGCCCTCGCGCCTGCTGGTCGAACGCTCGGTCTATGACCAGACCGTCGCCAAGGCCGTTGCCGTTGCCGAATCGATCAAGGTCGGCCCGGCCTCGGAAAAGGGCGACCATATCGGCCCGGTGGTGAACAAGCGCCAGTGGGACCAGATCCAGGGCTATATCCAGAAGGGCATCGACGAAGGTGCCCGTCTGGCCACCGGCGGCCCCGGCCTGCCCGAAGGGTTCAACCGCGGCTTCTATGTCAAGCCGACGATCTTCGCCGATGTGAAACCCGGCATGACGATCGAGAAGGAAGAGATTTTCGGCCCGGTGCTGGCGATCATTCCCTTCGAGACCGAGGAAGAGGCGGTGCAGATCGCCAATGACACGCCCTATGGTCTGACCAACTACGTCCAGTCCGGCAGCCCGGCGCGGTCGAACCGGCTGGCCCGCCAGCTGCAGGCCGGCATGATCGAGATGAACGGCAAGCCGCGCGGTGCGGGGTCGTTCTTCGGTGGCGTCAAGCAATCGGGCCGCGCGCGCGAGGGCGGGATCTGGGGTCTGGAAGAGTTCCTCGAACCCAAGGGTATCGCCGGCTGGGACTTTGCCGCCGAATAACCCCTGAAGGCATGAAACGCAGGAGCGGGGGCCCTTTGCGGCCCCCGTTTCGCCTTTGACGGCGCATATGCGTCATGCGTGGGTCTTGGCTGTTTGATCCCGGAGTTTGATGGGGCGATCCTTTCCTTCGAATGGAAGGATTCCCCTGGATCCATGACCCCTTGCGAACGCACAAGGCGTCCGTTCAGGTGCCAGACGATTGCCCGACCTTCGCCCGGAACCGTTCCGTTCAGCCTCTCCAGCGCCTCCTGAGTGTCGCACTCGGGTGTGGGTCGCAGCATGAACCTTTCATGCTGGCGATTTTCATGCTATGAATGGTTCAGTATTTATCCACTAGTATCAAATGGTTAACGAAAAACTGGTTAACGCCGCAGGGGTGTGCCCCGGGCAATCGGGGTAGTGGGACATGCTGACTCTGTTCGGTCTGCTCGGCGCGATGTTCGCCGGGATCATTGCGGAATCGGTCCTTGCCGTCACCGACCCCGCGGCGTCTGACGACGAGGACGATACCCCTGACGACCAGACGCAGGGTGGCACCATTCCGCTGGATGGCGATGGCAGCGAAGGGGATGCCGGCAGCGACCTGATCCTGTCCGATGATGATCCCGATCCTGCCGCCGAACCGCTGACGCTGCTTGGTGGGGTCGGTGATGACCTGCTTCAGGGCGGCGATGCGGCGGACCGGATCGGCGGCGGCGGTGGCAACGACCAGATCGATGCAGGTCTCGGCGATGACCGTCTGGATGGCGACGAGGGCGATGATATCCTCTGGGCCGGCATGGGGGCGGACACGCTGGCGGGTGGTGCGGGCGATGACATCCTGCATGGTCAGGAAGGCGATGATGTCGTGACAGGCGGTGCCGGAGATGATTCGCTTTGCGGCCATGACGGCGATGACAGCCTGGCAGGCGACGAAGGCCAGGACACGCTGATCGGCGGCACCGGCATTGACACGCTGGAGGGTGGCGCCGATGCCGACTGGCTTGCCGGGGGCGAGGGCGGCGACCTTCTGCTGGGTGGCACCGGCGGCGACACGCTGGATGGGGGCACCGGCGATGACACGGTTCACAGCGCCTTTCCGGACGGTGATGACGGAGATGTCGATTTCCTGAACGGCGGCGATGGCGATGACATGCTGTTCCTTGGCGCGGGCGACCATGGCAGCGGCGGCACCGGGACGGATGTCTTTACCCTTAGTCAATGGCTGGATGAGGGGGAGTTCGCGACCATCACCGATTACGACCCGGACGAGGACCAGATCGTTGTGGTCTATGACCCCGAGATCCACGCCGACCCGCAGGTGACGCTGTCGCCGGTCGACGGCTCGCACGATGTGCAGATCCTGCTCGACGGCAATGTGATCGGTCTGGTGACGGACGGCGCCGGAATGTCTGCGGACGACATCACGCTGGTCACGGCCTGATCCAGCACTCGGCCGCGCGATCCTTGCGGACATACAGCGGATGGCGCGGCTGGCCGGCGGCGGTCAGCCCAAGATGCAGCAGCGGCTTGCCGGTCTGGCGAAGCAGGGCCTCGGCCAAGGCGGCGCGGCCCAGAAGCGTGCCGTGGTTGCCCCAGGCGCAGATCACCCCATCGGCCCATTGCACGCTTTTCACCAGCAGACGGTCGTTCTCGGGGCCTTCGGGCGCAGGTGCGGCGCGCAGATCGCGCGGATCGGTGGCGCGGAAGGCGAACAGATTGGCCACCCGGACCGCACCCTGACCCATCGCCCGGGCCCGCGCCTCGCACCGCGCCACGGTAGGATCGTTGCGCAACTCGCTGGCGGTGGAGGGGTTCAGCATGACGAACAGCAAACGTGGCGCATCGGTGTCCCAAACGCGGGTCAGCAGGTAGCGATAGGTTTCGCAGGGCGAATAGAGCGCGGTTGAAACCGTGCCGCCCGCCTGATGGCTGCGCAGGATCATGGAACGGGCCTTGAGCGGGCCGCGACCGATCCCGTCCGTCCGTGGCAACGCCGCCGAGAGGCCCCTCGACGGGGCCCGAGACTGCAGGTCCTCACCGGACGAAAACCCGGTGGGGGTGCAGCTCACCGCCCATGTAGCGGCCGACGGCGATGGCCTGGCCATCAAGGCTGGCCCAGGCCTCTTCGCCATAGGGCAGATGGCCCAGCACCTGGCCCGGGTTGCCGTTGCGCAGCCGGGCGGCACCTTCGGGCGTCAGGCGCAGCTCGGGCAGATCGGCGAGACCAAGCTCCAGCGGTTGCAGCAGATCGTCGATGGCTTCGGTCCGGGCCAACGCGTTGATCTGGTCCAGCGTGCAGCCGGCCGCAGCCGTGAACGGCCCCGAGAATTCGCGCCGCAGCCATTCCACATGGCCAAGGCAGCCAAGCGCACGGCCAAGATCGCGCGCGATGGCACGCACATAGCCGCCCTTGCCGCAAACCATGTCGAACGCGGCATGGTCGGCGTCGGGCCGGGCCACCATCTCCAGCCGCTCGACAAACAGCGGGCGGGCGGCAAGAGTCATCTCCACCCCCTCGCGGGCAAGGTCATAGGCCCGCTCGCCCTCGACCTTCACGGCCGAGACTTGCGGCGGCACTTGCAGGATGTCGCCCCGGAACGCCGACAGGGCGTCGCGGATCGCCTGATCCGTCGGGCGCAGGGCCGATGTCCGCAGAACTGCGCCTGCGACATCATCCGTCGAGGTCTCGGCCCCGAAGGCCACGACGAAGCGATACCCCTTGCGGGCATCCATGATCAGCGGGACGGTCTTCGTCGCCTCCCCCAGCGCAATCGCCAGAACGCCGGTCGCATCGGGGTCCAGCGTGCCGGCATGGCCGGCCTTCTGCGCGTTGAAGGCCCAGCGGACCTTGCCCACCACATCGGTCGACCCGATGCCTGCGGGCTTGTCGACAATCACCCAGCCATGCACAGGGCGGCCTTTTTTAACCTTGGCCATCTTTCAGCCCCTCGGAACCACGGTGCCGACGATCGGCCCCATCGGGAAGCCGCCGTCATGCCGCCGCAGCGCGGGCGCGTAAAGTCGCGAGATGCTGCCGTCGAAGTAAAGCGCGTCCTTCAGCCCCAGATGGTCGCGGAAATAGCGGCCGAAAAGGTGGAAGTTCACCTCGTCATTCGAGACCACGAAAAAGGCGCGGCGGCCATCCGCGCTGACTCCGACACCATTGCGGATGTTCAGGCTGTCGCTGTCCTTCAGAAAGCGCGGATGCAGCTTGCCCTTGATCACCAGCATCGGACCGGACTGGGTGGCATAGCGGCAGGCCGGCGGTTTGGCGGCAAAGCTGCGGCTTTCGATCACCTTGAGCTTGTCGCCCGGCGCGCCCCAGCAGAAGACTCCGTTCGGCAACAGGCCGAAATTGCCCGGCCCGGCGCGGGTGACCAGCGGCGCCTGCTCGACCCCGTCACCGATGAATAGGCCCACCGGCGACAGGTCGCGGTGATACATGCCGGCATTCATTGCGAAATCCAGCTGCATGCCTTCGCTGGCCAATGCCTCGTCCACCGCGCGAAAGCTGCCGTAAGTGCCGTCGCTGCCTTGGCCGAACAGCCGCAGATCCTCATCGGCGCCGACTTCGCACAGGGTAAAGGAGGTGCCCTCGAACATATCGTCGCGGCAGGCCGCAGCCCCTGCAACCTGCGGTATCAGCAGGATCAGAAGGGCCAGAACCGCGCGCATCGTCAGTCTTCTTCCTCGTCCCGCCGCGCAATGTCGTGCTGCACGGTGGGGTCCTGGAACAGGCGCCGCGTCTCGTCCAGCCGGTCATAGGTCTCATCGGCACGGAACCGCAGGTCGGGCGCATATTTCAGCGTCAGTTCAGCCCCGATGCGGTGGCGCAATTCACCCTTGTTGCGGGCCAGCGCCTTGATCGCCTCATCCACCGGGCCAGAGCCCATCAGCGGCATGACATAGACCGTGCAGACCTTGAGATCGGGCGAGCAGGAGACCTCGCCCACGGTGATCGGCATGGCGTTCAGCACGGGGTCGTGGATCTCGGCCCGGTTCAGCACGTCCGAGAGCGTGCGGCGGATCAATTCGCCGACGCGCAGCTGACGCTGTGAGGGGCCTGCGGCCGAGGAAAAGCGCTTCTGGGACATGCGCCCCACATAGGACCTTTCGGCCCGTCCCGCAACGGCGGCTTGCGGCGGGCGGCATGGGGGCGCTAAAGCGGGGGCGCAGCTGAGGGGAAATGACATGAGCGACCTGCCGGGCATCGTCGTCACCGGGGCCTCGGGCCGGATGGGCCAGATGCTGGCGCGCAGCCTTGCGGCCAGCGAACGGGCGCGGCTGGTGGGCTGTCTTGAGCGGCCGAGCCATCCCTGGCTGGGCCGCGACATCGGCGAATGCATGGGTGGGGCGGCCCTGGGGGTGACAGTGACCGACGACGCGCTGGAGGCATTTGCCAAGGCGCAGGGCGTGGTCGATTTCACCGCACCGGCGGCAACGGTGGAATTCGCGGCGCTGGCGGCGCAGGCGCGGCTGGTCCATGTGATCGGCACGACCGGGCTGGAGCCCGAGCATCTGGCGAGGATCGAGGCGGCCTCGCGCCATGCGGTGATCGTGCGGGCGGGCAACATGTCGCTGGGCGTGAACCTTCTGGTGCGGATGACGCAGAAGATTGCCGCAGCACTTGACGAGGACTGGGATGTCGAAGTGGTCGAAGCGCATCACCGGATGAAGGTGGATGCGCCCTCGGGCACCGCGCTGATGCTGGGGCAGGCGGCGGCGGACGGGCGCGGCGTGTCGCTGGAGTCTGCCAAAGTCTCGGGCCGGGACGGCATCACCGGGGCGCGGCAGCGCGGCAGCATCGGCTTCAGCGCCATTCGCGGCGGCGATGTGGTGGGCGAGCATGACGTGATCTTCGCCGCCGACGGCGAACGGGTCGTGCTGCGCCATCTGGCAACGGATCGCGGCATCTTCGCGCGCGGTGCGTTGCGGGCGGTGCTGTGGGGACAGGGCCAGAAGCCCGGCCACTATGACATGATGGATGTGCTTGGCCTGTAGGGGGCACGATTTTTCGACGAAAAATCGAATGCCTCTGGCCGGCGGCGGACTCAGAAATCGACCGCCAGCCCCTTTTTCTCCCAGTCGCCGTAGCGCACGGCTTCAAGCCCCTGTTTGCGGCCCCCGAGTTCGGCGGGCAGGTCCAGCGGCTTTGCCGCGCGGCGGCGCTCTTCGGCCTCGGCCAGGGCGCGCTGTGCTGCGGGCGGCAGATCGGTCGGGGTGTCTTGCGGCATCCATTGGTTCCTTCCGTCTTCGGGAATGATATAGGCGCGGGGAAGCGAAAGGGAAAGTGATGGCCGAGGGTGTGAAGGCGCGGGCGGCGGCAGTGGCGATGCTGGATGCCGTTCTGGGCGAGGGCCGGATGCTGGACGAGGCCGCGGCCGAAGGTCTGGCGCCCGAGGATCGCGCCCGCGCCCTGCGTCTGGCGGGCGCCGTGCTGCGGCGGCTGGAGCCGGCGGACAAGGTGCTGTCGGCGCATCTGCGCAAGCGGCCGCCCTTGCGGGTGCTGAACATCCTGCGTCTGGCGGTGGTGGAGCGGTCGCTCGGCGCGCCGGGGCATGGCGTGGTCAATGCGGCGGTGGCGATTGCGCGCTCGGGCAAGAAGACCACGCATATGTCGGGGCTGGTCAATGCGGTGCTGCGGGCGGTGCCCGAAGGCCCCTTGCCGGGCGTGCAGATGCTGCCGCGCTGGCTGCGGCAGCCGCTGGTCCATGCCTTCGGGCGCGAGGCGGTGGCCGGCATCGAATCGGCCCATGCCGCCGAACCTCCGCTGGACCTGACCCTGCGTCCGGGGGCCGAGGCGCCAACGGGCGAGGCCCTGCCGACCGGCAGCCTGCGGCTGATCGCGGGCGGGCAGGTGTCGGCCCTGCCTGGCTATGCGGCGGCGGGCTGGTGGGTGCAGGATGCCGCCGCCGCTTTGCCTGCGCGGCTTCTGGACGCCCGGCCGGGAGAGCGGGTGCTGGATCTTTGCGCCGCGCCGGGCGGCAAGACGCTGCAACTGGCAGCGGCCGGGGCGGACGTGACCGCGCTGGATCTGTCCGAGGCGCGGCTGACCCGCCTGCGCGAGAATCTGGCGCGGACCGGGCTGTCGGCGCAGGTTGTCGCGGCCGATGCGCTGGACTGGCAGCCGGAGGGCCTTTTCGACGCGATCTTGCTGGATGCGCCCTGTTCGGCCAGCGGAACCATCCGCCGCCACCCCGAACTGCCCTTCGTCAAGGACGGCTCGCAGCTTGCCGGGCTGGTGGCGCTGCAGGCCCGGCTGATCGACCGGGCGCTTGGCTGGCTGAAACCGGGCGGGCGGCTGGTCTTTGCCACCTGCTCGCTGCTGCCCGAGGAAGGCGAGGGGCAGCTTGCCGCCGCGCTGGCCCGGCATCCGGGGCTGGTGGCTGAAAGGGTCGCCCTGCCGGGGGTCGAGGACTGCTGGTGGACCGAAGCGGGCGGTTTGCGCACAAGACCCGACTTCTGGGCCGAGCGCGGCGGCATGGACGGGTTCTTCATGGCGCGGTTGCGCCGCTAACGGGGCAGCCGCACCACAAGAAGCCGGCCGGTCAGCTGTGCAGCACCTTCGGTCAGCACCAGATCCCCGTCCGCCAGACGGCGGCCATTCACCGCCGCCGGGCCAAGCGCGTAAAGCGCCAGCGGCCCACCGGCGGGCAGGGTGGCGTCGGTCATGACCGCCACCTTTGGCCGCGGCAGGGCGCGCGCGGTCATCACGTTGAAATCGTCCGACCTCTGGCCGCCTGTGCCGCTGGCCGTCACCGCCACATCGCCGGGAAAGGCCACCGGCACCAGGGGCGTGCAGGTCAGGTCAATCCCTTCGCCGGTCAGACGAAAGCCCGGACCGGTCAGCACCGTCAGATTGCGCTCCAGTCCCGGGAAGATCGAGAATGGACCATCCTCGACCACCGCGGCCCGCGACAGGCGCACCAGAAGGGTGCCGTCCCGCTCCAGCCGCCACAACTCGGTCGTGGTGCCCTTGCCGTTCTTCCAGGGCTGGACAGTGTAGTCGCTGGCGGTCAAATGCTGCATGGCTGGCCCCTGTCTTGTCGGGGCCGCAATAGCACGGTCGGCGCAGGGCGCGCCATCCGGGGAAGGGATCGCGATGAGGCTGGACGGGTTCGACCTGCCGCTGCTGACGGAACGGCTGCAGTTGCGGCGCTTTGCCGAAAGCGATTTCACCGCCTACGCCGACCGGCGCGGGCGGGCCGAAGTCTATCGCTATCTGCTGGAGCCGGTGCCCGGGCCCGAGGTGCTGCGCCAGAAGTTTCAGGCGGCCCTCTCCGGTCCCTTCATGGCCGATGGCGACGCGCTGCGGCTGAATGTTGTTCTGCGGGCCGATGGCTCGATCCTTGGCGATGTGATGCTGAAGATCGCCAGCCTGCAAAGCCGTCAGGCCGAGATCGGCTATGTCTTCCACCCCGATGCCGGCGGCAAGGGCTATGCGACCGAGGCGGTACGGGCGCTGATCGGCTTTGGCTTTGCCCAGGTCGGCGCCCATCGGATCTTTGCGCGGCTGGATGCCGCGAACAGGGGCTCGGTCGGGGTGATGGAACGGCTGGGGCTGCGGCGCGAGGCCCTGTTCGTGCAGAACGACTTCAGCAATGGCGAATGGAGCGACGAGGCCGTCTATGCCCTGCTGCGCCCCGAGTGGGAAGCGTCTTAGCAGTCAGGTTCCGGCCCGTCGGCCGAAGGGCGCGGCCCGCAGACCCGTGCGAGCCTCTGGTTTGTGGGGGGCGAGTGACCTAATAGGTGGGGAGATGTCTCAGAGCAGGGTGGGAATGCAGGGATTTGCAAGCCAGATGCAGCGGAGTGGTCCGGCGTGATCCAAAAGACTGATCGTGACCTGACGGTCGTCATTCCCACCAAGGACCGGCCACAGCTTCTTGCGGCGGCGGTCGCATCCGCTCTGGCAACGATTCCCGAAGGCGCCGAGGTTCTGGTGGTGGATGACCGCAGCGGCACGCCTGTCACCGGCGCGCTGCTGTCGATCACGGACGCGCGGCTGCGGATCATCCCCAGTGAGGCCGCTCCGGGGGCGTCGGGCACGCGGAATTGGGGGGTTGCACAGGCGCGCGGGACGCGCATTCTTTTCCTTGATGACGACGATCTGTTGATCCCCGGCTATCCGGCCTGGCTGCTTGAACAGCGCCACGACTACGGATTTGCACCCATTCAGCGGTTTCAGGGCCTTGCGGCCACGGCTGCGGCTCCGTTTCCCGGAGGCACCGGCCAGGCCATCGCCGATGTGCGCCCGTTCCGGCGCCAGATCGCCGGGCTTGGCTGCGGCTTCTGGATCGACCGCGACGCCTTTCTGTCACTGGGGGGCCTGGCCGAAGACATCCGGGTGAACGAGGATACCGAGTTTTCCATCCGCCTGCTGCGCGCCGGTCTGCACGGGCTGCGGGCGCCGGCAGAGGCGGTCATGGTGCGCCAGCATGGCGACTGGGCCGAAGAGCGCGGCCATCTGACCGCCTCGGCCAAGGCGGGCGAGCGGGCCGCCTGTTTCGGGTTGATCCTGTCGCGCCACGAAGACTGGCTGCTGACCCGGCCGGATGCCGCGAAGCATCTGTTGCAGCGCCAGTTGAAACTGCTGGCGCAGGCCGGCGACAGGGCGGGGGCACGCGCTGTGCTGGCCTCACGGCTGGCCCGGCCGCACCGGCTGTCGCTTTGGCTCTACCATCGCGGAGAGCAGCTGTCGGCCCGGCTCAGGGGGCGTTAGCCAGCGCGTCGCGCAGGGCATTGCAGACCCGGTCCACGACCGTTTCGTCCAGGCCATAGCCCGAAGGCAGATTGATGCCGCGCGTCGCCGCAGCGCCTCCGGCCGGGGCGGCAGGCAGGAAGCGGGCGCTGTCCTTGCGGCCTTCATAGGCCTTCAGCCCGCTCAGCCGCGAGAAGAACGGGCGACTGTCGATGCCACGGCTTCGCAACGCGGACTGCAGGCTGAATTTGTCATGTCCGAAATCCGCGTCCGGGATCACCGTGACCATCCAGTAGGAATTGCGCACCTGCTGCGGCTCGGCGTTGATCTGCAGGCCGGGCACCATTGCAAGCCGGTCGCGGTACCAGCCGAAAAGCCGCCGTTTGTAGTCGATCAGATCGCCGATCCGCTCCATCTGCGCGATGCCGAGTGCGGCCTGAACCGCGCTCATCTTATATTTGAACGCGACCTCGTCGTTCAGGAAGAAGCGGTCTCCCGGCGGGCGGCCATGGTCGCGCAGCTTTTGCACACGGGCGTGCAGATGATCGTCGTTGGTGACCAGCATGCCGCCTTCGCCGGTGGTGATGGTCTTCGATCCGTGGAAAGAGAACACCGCCATGTCGCCAAGGCTGCCCGCCTGCTGCCCGGCATAGGTTGATCCCAGAGCTTCGGCCGAATCCTCGATCAGCAACAGCCCGTGACGGGTGGCGATCTCGCGCAGGCGCGACCAGTCACACATCGAGCCGTAAAGATCGACGCCGATGATCGCCTTGGTCCTGGGGGTAATCGCGGCCTCGACCGCGGCCGGATCGATGCACCAGGTGTCGGCAAGGATGTCGACGAAGACGGGGGTCGCGCCGACATAGCTGACCGGCGCCATCGAGGCGATCCATGTCACATCCGGGCCGATCACTTCATCGCCGGGGCCGATCCCGGCGGCGGCCAGCGCCAGATGCAGGCCGGATGTGGCGTGCGGCAGGCTGACCGCATGGGCCACCCCGACATGATCGGCCATCATCCGTTCGAATCTTGCGTTGAAGCGGTAATGGTCCGGGCCCCAGGCGGTCATTGCCGCCTCGCGCGCCAGATCGCCCTCGCGCTCGGTGATGGAGGGGCCCGCGACGGGGATGAAGGGCAGATCATCGCCTTTGCCGTTCATTCCCGCTTTCCTCTTTTGCCGCTCTCACTTAAACACGAAACCCACACCAAACTGCAAGGGCGAGGGCAAAGTGACACACCCGGATGACCGCCAGGAGTTCGAGGCCGCCGGTCGCCGCCAGTCGGCTGCCCTCGGGCAGGACGCGGCGGTGTTTCGCCAGTCGCTTGATCTGGTGACCGCGCTTGACGCCTATGACTACTCCTACCTGTGGAGCTGGATGGGCGTGCCGATCATCCAGATGCCGGCCGATGTGATGGCGACGCAAGAGGTGATCTGGGCGACGAAGCCCGACGTGATCATCGAGACCGGGGTGGCGCGTGGCGGCTCGGTCCTGTTCATGGCCTCGTTGCTTGAGATGATGGGCAACGGCAAGGTGATCGGGGTCGACATCGACATCCGCGCCCACAACCGCGACTCTGTCGAAAAGCATCCGATGTCGAAACGGGTCGTGATGATCGAGGGCGGTTCTGTCGATGAGGACACGCTGGCCAAGGTTCGGGCCGAAATTCCCGATGGGGCGAAAGTAATGGTCGTTCTGGACAGCGATCACAGCCGCAATCATGTGCTGGCCGAATGTCGCGCCTATGGGCCATTGGTGACGCCGGGCTGCTACATGGTCGTCGCCGATACGCTGGTGGGTCATGTGACCGAAGAGAATGCCCCGAAAAAGCGGTCGAAGCTGTGGTTCAAGGGCGATGAACCCCTGTCTGCGCTGAATGACTACATGTCAGAGACCGATCGTTTCGAAGTGGATGAGGTTCTGAACGGCAAGCTGGTGCTGTCCTCCTCTCCCGGCGGCTATGTGCGCTGCAAAACCGCATAGGCAGGTGTTGCGGCCGGCAAGAGCCGCCGATGCCGAAGCGCTGGCTGCGTTGCGGGCAGACAGGGCGTTGCAGCATCTCTTGATGGCCAATCCTGCAGACGCACCTGTCGATGCAGCGGCCGACGCCGCCGATTGGATCGCCCGGCGGCAGAAGGCCGGCTGGTTCCGGGTGATCGACAGCGGCCCGGGGGCATCGGGCTTCGTGCAAGTCACGGATGTTCATCACAAGAACCGCTTTGGATGGCTGGGTATCGCCCTATTACCCGAAGCGCGGGGGGGTGGGCTTGGTGCCGTTGCACTGGCCGAGGCTGAAGACGCGGCGGCAGGAGAGCTTGGGTTGCGTAAGCTTCTGCTGCAGGTCAGGGCCGACAATGCGGTGGCGTTGCGGCTTTATGATCATGCCGGGTGGCGCCGCGCCGGGCATCTCATCGCGCAGTATGACGATGGTACGACGTTGCATGATGTGCTGATCCTTGAAAAGGCGTTGACGCCGGTGACTGCCGCATGACCCGTGTGGTGATCTCCCAGCCGATGTATTTTCCATGGGCCGGTTTCATGGCCCAGATGGCGATGGCGGATGTCTATATCTGGCTTGACGATGCCCAGTTCTCGAAAGGGTCTTTCACCAACAGGGTGCAGGTCAAGTTGCCGTCCGGGCGCAAATGGATGTCCGTGCCACTTGCCGGGACAGGCAGTTTCCAGTTGATCCAGAACCTGGAGGCCAAGGGAACCGACTGGATCGGCAGCCACCGGCAGATGCTGGAGCAATCGCTTCGCAGCGCCCCGCAGACCGCGCCGGCGCTGGCGCTTTTCGATACGGTCATGCGACAGCCGGGCAGCCTGTGCGACCGGCTGATTGCCAGTGCCGAAGCCCAGGCCGAAGCCATGGGTATTCTTCCCCAACACATCCTGCGCAGTTCGGACATGGCGGTCGGGGGCGCTTCGTCCGGCCGTGTGCTGGACCTGGTGCAAGAGGTCGGTGGCAGTGACTATCTTACCGGCCACGGCGCCTGGGGTTATCTGGACCATCAGGCGTTCGAGACGGCGGGCATCTCGGTCTCCTACATGGATTATGCGCCCCGGCCCTGGCCGCAGGCCCATGGCGAATTCACCCCCTATGTGACGGGCCTTGACCTTCTGGCGGCGGCTGGCGCAACTGCACGAAGCCATCTTCAGCCGCAAAGCATCGACTGGCGCGCCTTCGGCCGCCGCAAGGAGCAGGGGACATGACCCAAAAATACTCAGCTGAAGCAGCGCAGTTCACCCGGGACGGCTATGCGATCATCCGCGGGTTTTACGACCGCAAGACCCAGATCGACCCGATCCGCGAGTCCGCCCGCCGCATTGTGGCCGCGCTCTGCGCCAAATATGGCGTTGATGCCCCCACCGCCACGGCGGATGAGGCGATGGGCCCGGGCTACCGCAAGCTGATCGGCACCAACCGAGCCTGGGGTGGCGAGGTCTATGACGCGGTCAAGCAGATCCCGGCTTTCATGCGGCTGGTGACGGATGCCGCGAATGACGATCTCTTCCGCCAACTCCGTCCGGGTTCTGATCCCGGTATCGCCGCCGGAGGCTACGGAATCCGCATCGACAACCCCGGCGAGGACAAGTTCCGTGCCCCCTGGCATCAGGAGTTCCCGGCTCAGTTGCGCAGCCGCGACGGAGTGGTCTTCTGGTCGCCCCTGGTCTCTGTCACCCCCGATCTTGGCCCGGTGGAACTGGCCGTCGGCTCGCAGGCCGAAGGCATGGTTCCGGTCTGGAAGGATGACGGCGGGATCGGAAAGTCCGGCGCCTATGCCCTGCGCCTCGACCGCGAGGCCGAGCGGCTTGCACGTTATCCCCATGCCGCCCCGGTGACGGAGCCGGGCGATCTGATCGTGATGGACTTCCTGACCCTGCATCAATCCGGCGAGAACGTCTCGGACCGGCCACGTTGGTCGATGCAGTGGCGCATGTTCAACTATGCCGATCCGATCGGGGTCAAGCTGTCGTGGCGCGGCTCGTTCGCGGCAGGGCAAAGCTTTGAGACGGTCCTGCCAGAGTTGGTTGCCCCGCCGCAATGAACACCGTTTCCGCATGCCGCGTCTGCGGCACCGTTCTTGACGCACCGGATTATGTCGCGCCCGCGCCGTCGATGACATCGCTTTCGACCCGGATCGATGTTGCAACCGAGGTGTCTGTCTGCAGGGCCTGCGGGCATGTGCAATCGCCCGACCTGCCCGATGTGCAGGCCTTCTATGACCACGATTACCGCATCTCGCTGCAATCGGACGATCACGACCAGCTTTATGAGGCAGGGCCTTCCGGGCCGGTTTTCCGGACCGGACACCAGACAGATCTGCTGCTGTCGCTGGACCTGCCCAAGGGTGCGCGGCTTCTGGACTTCGGTGCCGCCAAGGCAACCACCACTCGTCGCCTGACAGAGGCACGGCCCGACCTCTGCCCACATGTTTTCGATGTGTCAGAGGATTACCGCCCGCATTGGGCCGGATGGGTTCCGCCGGAGGCACAGGCCACCTATCGCCTTCCCGAAGACTGGACCGGGCGTTTCGATCTGATCACGGCGCATTTCGTGCTTGAGCATGTGGCCAATCCGGTTTCGGTCCTGAAGGATCTTGCACGTTGCCTTGCGCCGCAGGGACGGCTGTTCTTTACGGTTCCCGATCCGGTCGGCAATCCCGGCGATCTGCTGGTCGCCGATCACCTGAACCATTTCGTGCCGTCGTCGATCCATGCCGCGCTGGTCGCAGCCGGACTTGCCCCGCTGTCTGTCCGGCAGGATCTGTTTCGCGGTGCGCATGTCGTCTTGGCACAGGTGGGGCCCGCCGGGCCGGCGCCATCGACAGACGCCGCAACCGTTCTGGCACTTCTGGACGATTGGCGGCGGATGCTCGCGGGACTTGGCCGCGCGCTGGCCGGGGCGCCGGGCGCGCGGCTGGCGATCTATGGTGCCGGTTTGTACGGGGCATTGTTCGCGCCGGTCGCCGGCGCCGGCCTTTGCGCCTTTCTTGACCGCAACCCGCATCTTCAGGGCGGCATGTTCGAGGGTATCCCAATCCTGCCTCCCGAGGATTGCCCGCCTGTTGATTTGATCATCGCAGCACTCAACCCGGCCCGCGCCCGCGAAATTCTGCCCCCCGATGCCGCCTGGTTGCCGGCCGGCGCACGCGTTGTCTATCCGGCTGACGGGGGCGTGGCGAAATCTAGGCGCCCCGTTTGGACAGCGCCTTAAGCTTCGCTTGCAACAGCCGCTTTACCCCATGGCAGCGGCGAAGCGTGTAAAGTGGCAGCATTCGGGAAACTGATCGCCGGGTTGCGTCGTCGAGTGTACTTTCGTCCAGCAATCGTCGCGCCACCTCACTGAAACGGCGGTTGCGTGCCACCATCTGCGCATAATTGGGCCGCGCCTTTGGTATATAGTGCCGGGGCGTGGGCAAGACTCGCTGGATGAACGTCGCCCCCTCTCTTGTGCCGCGTATGCCATCGGCCAGCATGGCATGCAGCAAGATGAGATGGTCGCAACCCCAAGGGTCGTCATAATCGAGCAGCACGCGATCATAGCTCTCGATCAGGCCATCGTGACGCCAAAGGCCATAAAACCAACTTGCATGCCCCCGAAACATTTGCCGAAGGATGCGCGCCTTGGGGCGACCTTCTTCCCCTATGGAGGCAACTGGATAGCCAAAATCACGAACCCGGCCATCGCGCCCCAACTCTTGCCGGATATTGCCGACTGCCAGCCGTGCGCCGGGTCGGTCATCAAGGACCGCTGCCAGCCGCATCAGATAGTCCGATGTCGCGAGGTCGTCATAGGCCCGATAGGCAAAGTAGTCGCAGTCAGCGGCGTCACGAACGTAGAGAAAGTTCTGGTTTGCAGAACTGGTCACCGCCTGCACCACATGCCGGAACCTGCTGTCCCTTTCACAAAAGGCAGCGCATATTTCCGTTGTGCCATCGGTAGAGGCATTGTCCGATATGATCACCTCGAAATCACGATGCGTCTGCGCGGCAAGGTTTTCCAGGCATTCGCCGATCAACTCCGCCCCATTGTAGACGGGAAGGCCGATTGTGATGCGAGGCATGTTTCCCCCGGGGCGGTTGTGCTGCAGCCCCTGAATACGTTAAGCCTCTTCCACCGTAAACGGGGAGCGGACATGCAGGCAGTGATCCTTGCCGGGGGCTACGGCACGCGGATTTCCGAGGAAAGCCATCTGCGGCCGAAGCCGATGATCGAGATCGGCGGCAAGCCGATCCTCTGGCACATCATGAAGATCTATGCCGCCCATGGCATCACCGATTTCGTGATCTGCCTTGGCTATCGCGGTTACATGATCAAGGAATACTTCGCCAACTACATCCTGCATTCGTCCGACGTCACCATCGACGCGCGCAGCGGGCAGATCGAATACCACAACTCGATCGCCGAGCCGTGGAAGATCACGCTGGTTGACACCGGCGAAGGCTCGATGACCGGGGGAAGGCTGAAGCGGGTCGGGTCCTATCTGAAGGGCACGTTCTGCATGACCTATGGCGACGGGGTCGCCGATCTGGACATCCGGGCCGAGATCGCCTTTCACCGTGCCCATGGCCGACAGGCGACAGTGGCGGCTGTCACTCCCCCCGGCCGCTATGGCGCGCTGGAGATGGACGAGGCGGGCCAGGTCGGGCGCTTCATCGAAAAGCCCCCCGGCGACGAGGGGCGGATCAACGGCGGCTTCTTCGTTCTGGAGCCTCCGGTGCTTGACCGGATCGCCGGGGATGCCACGCCCTTCGAGGGAGAGCCGCTGGAGACCCTGGCCGCCGGCGGGGAACTGATGGCCTTTCGCCATCCCGGTTTCTGGCATGCCATGGACACCTTGCGCGACCGCAACCATCTTGAGAATCTGTGGGCCTCGGGGCGGGCGCCGTGGAAGGTCTGGGCGTGAGCCTGTTCACCGGCAAACGCATCCTGCTGACCGGGCATACCGGGTTCAAGGGGGCATGGGCGGCGCGCTGGCTGGCCGGCCTTGGCGCGCAGGTGACTGGGCTGGCGCTGCCGCCGCTGCCGGGGCCGAACCTTTTTCAGATGCTGGGTCAGGGGCATCTGGCGGCATCCCATCTGGTGGATCTGCGCGATCCGGCGGCGGTGGATGCGGTCGTCGGGGACGCCCGGCCCGATCTGGTGCTGCACATGGCGGCCCAACCCCTTGTGCGGCTGTCCTACAGTGATCCGGTGGGCACGTTCGGATCGAACGTCATGGGAACCGTGCATCTTCTGGACGCGCTGCGCCGGCTGGCGCGGCCAGAGGCCGTTCTGGTCATCACCTCGGACAAGGTCTATGCCAATGACGGCTCGGGGCGCGCCTATGCCGAGGGCGACGCGCTGGGCGGTCACGATCCCTATTCCGCCTCGAAAGCCGCGACCGAGATCGTGGCGGCCTCGTTCCGCGACGCCTATTTCGCGCCTGCGGGCATTCCGCTGGCCACCGCACGGGGCGGCAATGTGATCGGCGGCGGCGACTATTCCGCTGACCGGCTGGTTCCAGACATCGTGCGCGCCCTGTCGCAGAACGAGGCCGTGACCCTGCGCAACCCCGGTGCCACCCGGCCGTGGCAGCATGTGCTGGATTGCCTTGATGGCTATTTTACCTATCTCGGCGCCCTTGCGGCAGGCCGCAGCCTGCCGCCCGCGCTGAACTTCGGCCCTCTGGCCGGCGCCCCCTCATTCACTGTGGCCGAGTTGACCAATGCCATGCTGACGGCCATGGGCCGCCCCGCCGCGTTCCGGCTGGATGCGGCTTCCGGCCCGCATGAGATGGCCAGACTCTCGATCGACCCAAGCCGTGCCGGGGCCGTCCTTGGCTGGCAGCCCCGGCTGACCTCGGATGCGATGATGCGGCTGACGGCCGACTGGTATGCAGATGCGCTTGCCGGCCGTGACATGGCCGCCGTGACCGACGCCCAGATCGCCCAATATCAGGACCTGACCCCGTGACCGTTTCCTGCCGTTTCTGCCACTCTCCGCTGAAGCTCTCGCTGGTCGATCTGGGCGAGACGCCGCTGGCCAACAGCTATCTGCCGGCGAACGACCCCGCCGCGCTGGCCGCCGAGCGGCGCTATCCCCTGCATGTGATGGTCTGCGAAAGCTGCTGGCTGGCCCAGACCTCGGAAACGCCGCCGGCGGATGCGATCTTTTCGCATGACTATGCCTATCTGTCGTCCTGGTCCGCCGGCTGGGTCGATCATGCCCGTCGCTATGCCGAAGCGATGACCGCCCGGTTCGGACTTGGCCCGCAGTCGAAGGTTGTCGAGGTGGCCTCGAACGACGGCTATCTGTTGCAGCATTTCGCCGCGGCCGGCATCCCGGTGCTGGGTGTAGAACCTGCCGGCCATGCCGCCAGCCTTGCCGAAGCCAAAGGCGTCCCGACGCGGGTAGAGTTCTTCCATGAGGCCAGCGCGACCCGTCTGCGTGACGAAGGCCACGGCGCCGACCTGATGGCCGCCAACAACGTGCTGGCCCATGTGCCCGACATCCGCGCCTTTGCCGCCGGCTTCAAGGCGCTGCTGAAGCCGCAAGGGGTAGCAACCTTCGAATTCCCCCATCTTGCCCGGCTGCTGACGCAGGTGCAGTTCGACACGATCTATCACGAGCACTACTCCTATCTGTCGCTGATCTTCGTGCAGCGCCTGATGCAGGAAGTGGGGCTGCAGGTCTTCGACGTGGAGACGCTGCCCACCCACGGCGGCTCGCTTCGTGTCTTCGCCTGCCATCCCGGTGCCCATCCCGTCACACCCGCAGTGGCGCGGGTTCTGGCCGAGGAAATTGCCCTGCAGATGAACCAGGCCGGGGGATACACAGGAATGGCGGCGCGGGTCGGGCGTATTCTGACCGATTTCCGGGCCTTCCTTGCGCGGGTCAAGGCGGAAGGCAAATCCGTCGCGGGCTATGGTGCGGCGGCCAAGGGCAACACCTTCCTGAACGTGGCGGCGATCGGCCCGCAGGGCGGCATCGATTTCGTGGTGGACCGCAATCCCTCGAAACAGGGCACGCTGCTGCCCGGCAGCCATATCCCGGTCCTTGACCCGGATGAAATCGCCAGCCGACGCCCGGACTATCTGGTGATCCTGCCCTGGAACATCGCTCCCGAGGTGATGGAGCAACAGGCGCAGATCCGGGGCTGGGGCGGGCAGTTCGTCACCGCCATACCGGATCTGCAGATCCGATGATCTTCCACCCAACCCCGTTGCCCGGTCTTGTCGAGGTGGCGGCGACCCCGCATTGCGACGCGCGCGGCAGCTTTGCCCGCGCCTTCTGCGCCGATGAATTCCGCGCGGCCGGAATTCCGTTCCAGCCGGTCCAGACCAACCTTTCGACCAATACCGCAGCCTTTACCCTGCGGGGCCTGCATTTCCAGAATGCCCCTTTCGCGGAAACCAAGCTTGTCCGCGCGGTTTCCGGCCGCGCATTCGACGTGGCTGTGGATCTGCGCCCCGGCCCGACCTGCGGCCGGTGGCATGGTGTCGAGCTCTCGGCTGAGGCGAAGAACGCCATCTTCATCCCCGAAGGCTTTGCGCACGGCTTCCTGACGCTGGAGTCGGACACGACGCTGCTCTATCAGATGGCCCCTGCCCATGTCGCCGGCCACGCCGCCGGCATCCGCTGGGACGACCCCAACCTGGGAATTCAATGGCCAGCCCTGCCCGAAGTGATATCCGCTGCGGACGCGGCCCTGCCCGGCTGGTCCGACCTTGCATCCGCGCGGCCATCGATGATCCGGCCCTGACGCCCAGCCCCCGGCGGAAAGACCTGGGCGCGCGTCAGTGGCAGGCGTCTTCGCCCGTTTTCAGGCGATCTGAGCTGGTGCAAGCGCAATGGCGGTCCTGTTGCGCGGGGGCACCTTCCGGTTCAGGGCAAAGGATGAAAAACTTCAACCTGCTGGACAGGCGTCATAATTTGACAGATTTCACATATTGAAATATCTTTTCAAAAAAATTGCCAGACCATCCCTGCCGTCGTATTCCCGCACTTGGCGAAGCTGACTGCCAGACATCGCGTCGCGCTTTCGTCAGGCAAGGGAGGAAGGGATGACCCACCAAGGAACGGGGTCCCTGCAGTCTTCTGAACGGCCGAAGGCGCCCGGATGGTAGCGTCAAGCCGACGGCGACCGGGCCGGAATTCGAATCAGGACGGCATGTCCTGCACCTTGAGGGAGGGGTGAATGCTGGAAAGTTTCTTCAGGCTGAAAGAGGCCGGGACCAATGTCCGGACCGAGGTGGTCGCGGGGGTGACGACCTTCCTGACCATGGCCTATATCATCTTCGTGAACCCCGATATCCTGTCCAAGACAGGCATGGACCGCGACGCCGTCTTTGTCGCCACCTGCCTGGCGGCGGCCATCGGGTCGGCGATCATGGCGCTTTGGGCCAACTGGCCGATCGGCATGGCGCCGGGGATGGGGCTGAACGCCTTCTTCGCCTTCACCGTCGTGGGCGCGATGGGCTTCACCTGGGAACAGGCGCTTGGCGCGGTCTTCATCTCGGGCGTGATCTTCCTTCTTCTGACGCTGACGGGTGTGCGGCGCTGGCTGGTCTCGGGGATCCCGGCGTCGATGCGCAGCGCGATTGCGGCGGGTATCGGCATGTTCCTGGCCATCATCGCGCTGAAAAGCGCGGGTATCATCGTGGCCAATTCGGACACCTATGTCGCCCTGGGTGACGTGACCCAAAGTGCGACCCTGCTGGCCATCTTCGGTTTCCTGCTGATCGCCACGCTTGATACGCTGAAGGTGAAGGGTGCCATTCTGATCGGCATTCTGGTGGTGACGCTTCTTGCCATGCTGACCGGCGACGCGCATTTCACCGGGATCGTGTCGGTTCCGCCCTCCATCGCCCCGACGTTCCTGAAGCTTGATATCATGGGCGCGCTGACCCATGGCATCCTTCAGGTGATCCTCGTGATGGTGCTGGTCGAGGTGTTCGACGCCACCGGCACCCTGATCGGTGTGGCAAAGCGCGCCGGTCTGCTGATCGAGGGGCCGACGCATACCAACAAGGGCCTTGGTCGTGCGCTGATGGCGGACAGCACGGCGATCCTGGCGGGGTCGGTGCTGGGCACTTCCTCGACCACGGCCTATGTCGAGAGCGCCTCGGGCGTGCAGGCGGGCGGGCGCACGGGATTGACCGCGCTGACCATCGCGGCGCTGTTCCTGCTGGCAACCCTGTTCTCGCCGTTGGCCGGGGCGGTGCCGGCGGCTGCCACGGCGCCGGCCCTGCTGTATGTCGCCACCCTGATGATGCGCGAGCTGGTCGAGGTGGACTGGGCCGACACGACCGAAGCGGCCCCCGCTGCGCTGACCGCGCTTGCGATGCCCTTCACCTATTCCATCGCCAATGGTCTGGCCTTTGGCTTCATCGCCTATGCCGTGCTGAAGCTGACCACGGGCCGGGCGAAAGAGGTGCATGCTGCGACCTGGATCATCGCGCTGCTGTTCGTGGCGAAGTTCGCCTTCTTCCACGAATAGGGGCGGGCAGGGCAGGGTACTGCCGGGCCTGCCATCAAGGGTCTTGTCCATGAGGGCGACAGACGGGCGGTGCCCGTCTGTTCCCGTTTCGCGCGGGGGTGCGAAAGAGGCAGTCTTGATGGAGCGGTTTTGCTGAGACCAAAGATCCGTCGGCCTTTTTCAACCGACGGCAAGATGCTTTCTTCTGCTGGCATACGGCAGTTCAGTCCCGGCCTCCGGCAGATCGTTCACAGAATGAAACGATCCAGCCGCGAAGTCCAGATTTTGCAGCGGTGTTCGCAAGGCGCGGGGCCGTAGGGCGTGTCAGGCGCGGGGGCCGAGCACCGGAGTGGGGGCCTCGGGCGCCAGTTCCTCGAAGTCGAAATTGTCCAGACGACGGGCGCGTTTGCTGGCCTTGTCCGAGGAAATCTTGATTTCCTCGATGTCTTTCGCGGCCTGCCCGAAGTGGCGGTCAAGGTTCTCGACCCGCGTGCCCAGCCGGTCCACATCGGCGTAAAGCAGCGACAACTCCTTGCGGATCGCTCCGGCCTGTTCGCGCATCCTTGCATCCTTCAGCACCGCCCGCATGGTGTTCAGCGTGGCCATGCAGGTGGTCGGCGAGACGATCCAGACCTTCAGCCCGAAACCCTCGCGCACGGTTTCGGGGAAATTGGCGTGCAGCTCGGCATAGATCGCTTCCGATGGCAGGAACATCAGCGCGCCGTCGGCGGTTTCCCCCTCAAGGATATAGCGATCGGCAATGGCGCGCAGATGGGTGCGGACGGCGGCTTTCAGCAAGGATTGCGCCTCTTGCACCGCGCGGGGCGTGTCGGCGCGGCGCAGCGCCTCATAGGCTTCCAGCGGGAATTTGGCGTCGATCACGATCGGGCCGGGCGGGTTCGGCAGGTGGATCAGGCAATCGGCGCGGCGGCCATTCGAAAGCGTGGCCTGCATGGTGTAGGAATCCGCTGGCAGGGCCTTTTGCACGATGTCATGCAGCTGGATCTCGCCAAAGGCGCCACGGGTCTGCTTGTTCGACAGGATGTCCTGCAGGCTGAGGACATTGCCCGACAGTTTCTCGATATTGGCCTGCGCCTTGTCGATGGTTTCAAGCCGCTGCTGCAATTCGCCCAGAGAGCGCGCCGTGCGGGTCGAGGTGCCGTGCAGCGCCTCGGTCATCTGACGCTGCACATCGGCGAGGCGCGTCTCCATCAGATGCAGCATCGAGGTCTGGGATTTCGCCTGCGCCTCGGCGACATGGCTGAGACCGCCCGACAGGCGCTCCTGACTGTCGCCCATGCTTTGCACCTTTTGCGAGAGCCACGCCACCTCGCGCAACAGCGGCTCGGCACCGGAGGAGGCGCGCGAGGCCGCGCGCAGGATCAGGCCGAGGAACAGAAGCACCACCAGTCCGGCCCCGGCAAGGAGCAGGATCTCGGGCGCGTTCCAGGCGTAGCTGTGGCCGAAGAGAGTGATCATCGCCGGCCGAACAGCCGTTCGATGTCGTGCAGCTTCAGCTCGACCCAGGTCGGGCGACCGTGGTTGCACTGGCCGGAGTTCGGCGTCGCCTCCATCTCGCGCAGCAGGGCGTTCATCTCTTCGGGGCGCATCTGGCGGCCCGAGCGGACCGAGCCATGGCAGGCCATGCGCGACAGCACGGCATCGATGCGGGCGCGAGTCAGGTGGCTGTGGCCAGAGTCCGCCAACTCATCCAGAATGTCGCGCAGAAGCGCCTCGCCATGGACCGGGCCAAGGATGGCGGGGGTTTCGGTGATGGCGATGGCCGCGCCGCCAAATGGTTCAAGGATCAGCCCGGCCTCGGCCAGCGCGGGGGCGGCGGCAAGGATCAGCGCGGCGTCGGCGGGGGAAAGGGTGACGATCTCGGGGATCAGCAGGGCCTGACGGGCGATGCCGGTCGCGGCCATCTGCGCCTTGAGCCGCTCATAGACCAGCCGCTCATGCGCGGCATGCTGGTCGACGATGACGAAGCCGTCGGCGGTCTGCGCGATGATCCAGTTCTCGTGCAACTGCGCCCGGGCCGCGCCAAGGGGATGGGCCTGGTCGGGGGTCGCCTCGACGGCTGGCTGCGCCAGCGTCTCGGCCATGCGGGCCAGCGGGGCCTCGGCAAAGCCTTGCGGCGCTGCGGGGGCCTGCAAGGCGAAAGCCTGCGCCAGCGTCGCCTGACGCGGCGGTTCGGGCCGGAAGGCGGCCAGGGTTTCATGGGCAACGGTGGTGGAGGCCCGGTGGCCGGCGCCGGTCAGGGCGGTGCGCAGCGCGGTGATGATCAGGCTGCGGGCGGCGTCGGGTTCGCGAAAGCGGACCTCTGCCTTCGCGGGGTGGACGTTCACATCCACCCGCTCGGGGTCGACGATCACATTCAGCACCGCGGCGGGGTGACGGTCGCGGCTGAGCACGTCGAAATAGGCGGCGCGCAGCGCGCCCAGAAGCAGCCGGTCCGTCACCGGGCGGCCGTTGACGAATAGATACTGCTGCGCCGAGGAGCCGCGCGAATAGGTCGGCAGCGCCGCATAGCCTGCCAGGCGCAGCCCGTCGCGGGCGGCGTCGATCACCATGGCATTGGCGGTGAAATCGCTGCCCAGAAGGCGGGTCAGCCGGCGGTGGAGGGCGTCGAACAGATCGCCCGGCTCCGGGTCCAGCCGCAGGATGCTGCGGGGGCCGTCGGGGGTGATTTCGGACAGGGTGAAGCCGACGGTGGGTTCGGCCATGGCAAGGCGCTTGACGACTTCGTGGATCGCCTGCGATTCGGCGCGGTCGCTGCGCAGGAACTTCAGCCGGGCCGGGGTGGCGTGGAAGAGGTCCCGCAACTCGACCACGGTGCCACGGGTCAGGGCGGCGGGTTTCGGCGCGGCAAGCCGACCGCCGTCGCAGGCGATCTGGGCGGCGTCATGGCCGGCGGTGCGCGAGGTGATGGTCAGCCGCCCAACCGCACCCAGCGACGGCAGCGCCTCGCCCCGGAAACCGAAGGAGCGGATGTCCAGAAGGTCGGAGCCGTCGATCTTCGAGGTCGCATGGCGGGACAGCGCCAGCGGCAGGTCGTCCGGCGTCATGCCGCACCCGTCATCGGTGACACGGATCAAGGTCTTGCCGCCATCGGCATAATCCACCGTGATCCGCGATGCGCCGGCATCCAGCGCGTTCTCCACCAGTTCCTTCACCGCCGAGGCGGGACGTTCCACCACCTCGCCGGCCGCGATGCGGTTGATCGCGGCCTCATCCAGTTGCCGGATGACCGGGCGGCCCGAGGCGCCCGTTATCTTGGGGGTGTGAAGCGTCATACGACGAGATGTAGCAGGTGCGCCCGAGTCGGGGAAGGGTTGGCGAAGGCGCTCCGGGCAGGTGTCGCTGAAAGGAGTGCCTGCGGCACGAGACTGGCTCTCGCCTCTGGCGCAAGCGCCAACCGGCTCGGGCTTGCGCTCCGCGCGGGGATATTTAAGCCAAAGTGAAAGCTTCGAAACCCTTCCAGCCTTCACGTTGGCTCAAATATCCAAAGGATATGCCATAGGTCACTCCATTGGGCCGAAAAGCCAATGGCGTGGCGATGAAATACCCGTCAGGCGACGGCCGCCGGAGAGGCCGTCTGCTGCCGCGAAAGGCTTGTGACTGCAGCCGCGCTTCCCGGGCCGGGATCACAGGCCGGCTGGCTGGCCCACCACGACGAAATGCAGTTCTTCGGGCAGGAAGATGCGCTTGGCCACGCGCCGGATGTCTTCCATCGTCACCGCCTCGATCTTTTCGTTGCGGGTCACGGCGTAGTCGATCGGCAGGTCTTCCATCTGCATGCCCACCAGCGCATTGGCGATGTTGCCATTGCCGGCGAAGCGCAGCGGGTAGCTGCCGGTGAGATAGGTCTTCACCTCTTCCAGCTCGGTTTCGGTCAGGCCGCCGTCTGCCATCTTCGCCCATTCGTCGCGCACGACCGCGATCGCCTCGGCCACCTTGTCGTTCGAGGCGGAGAACTGGCCCAGATACATTTCGGCATGGTCCATCGGCACCAGATAGCTGCCGATGCCATAGGTCAGGCCGCGCTTTTCGCGCACTTCCTTCATCAGCCGGGCCGAGAAGCGTCCACCGCCCATGGCCTCGTTCAGGATATAGGCGGCGAAGAAATCGGGGTCGTCGCGGGGGATGCCGCGATGGCCGAAGAAGACCACCGATTGCGGCGAGGGGAACTGCTCTACCGTCACGCCGGGCTGCAGAAGCCAGGGCGCGCGCGGCGGCATCGGGGCGCCGGTGGCGGGAAGGTCGGCGAAGAGGCTGTCGAGAAGGGTTGCCAACTCGGCCGGCGTGATGTCGCCCGCGGCGGCGACATAGATCCGGTCATGCGCCAGCGCGCCCTTGTGGGCGGCGGCGATGTCGTCGCGGGTCAGCGCGGTCACGCTTTCGATGGTGCCCTCGCTGGGCGAGGCATAGGGGTGGTCGCCGAAGGCCAGCTTGTCAAAGACATGTGGGGCAATCACCTCGGGCGATTTTGCGTCCGAACGCAGGCCGGACAGTACCTGTTCGCGCACCCGGTCCACCGCGGTCTGGTCGAAGCGCGGGCTGACCAGCGCCTCGTGCAGAAGGGCCACGGCCTGATCGCGGTTCTCGGTCAGCATCCGCGCCGAGACAGAGACGGAATCGGTATTGGCATCGAAGGAGAAGCTGGCGGCCAGGCTGTCGCGGGCCTCGGCAAAGGCGCGCGAATCCATCTCGGCGGCGCCTTCCTCAATCAGGCCGGTCATCAGATAGGTGGCGCCGCGCTTGTCGGGCGCATCCAGCGATGTGCCGCCCTTGAACACGATCTCAAGCGAGACGAAGGGGATGCCGTGATCTTCGACCAGCCAGGCGGTGACGCCGCCGGGCGAGGTGACCGGCTGGATGTTCAGCTCGGCCCGGGCGGGCAGCGCAAGGGCGAGGGCGGCGGCAAAGGCCAGCGCGAAGGGGCGAAGGATGGTCATTGCTGGATCTCCTCGGCCTCGGGGGCGGGCACGGGTTCGGCCGGGGCGGCATCGGCCGGCGGCTCTCCGGTCGGGTCTTCGGGGCGGACGAGCCGTGCGGTGACGGCCTTGTTGCGGTCCAGCACCTTGGCGGCTGCGGCCTGCACGTCCTGAATGGTGACCGAGGCCAGGACGTCATCCCAGTCCTGCACATCCTTCACCGTCAGGCCCACGGTCAGTTCCTCGCCATAGGCCTGCGCAAGGCCGCGGATGTTGTCGCGGGCATAGATCTCGGACGCGCGGATCTGGATGCGGATGCGGTCGAAGGCGGCAGGGTCGGGGCCTTTGGCGATGAAATCGGCCAGAGACGCATCCAGTGCGGCTTCGGCCTGATCCAGCGTCACGCCGGGGGCCGGGATCACGATCAGCCCGAAGGTGGTGTCGTCTATGGCGGTGCCGTCGTAGAAGGCCGCGGTATAGACCGCCGTCTGCGTGTCGAACTGCAGCGCGCGGGCAAGGTGCGAGGTCTGGCCATCGCCGCCCAGCAATTCTGCCAGGATGGTCAGGGCGGCGGCCTCTTTTTGGTCGCCGGGGTCACGCTCGGGCGCCAGATAGGTGCGGTAGAGATAGGGGTCAGAGACCCGTTCATCCGCCAGCTGGATGCGGCGTTCCGACAATTGCGGCGGTTCCTGCGGGCGCTGGCGCGGCGCGATGCCTTCCGAGGGCGCGATCGGGCCATAGTACTTCTCGGCCAGCTCTTTCACCTGCTCGGGCGTGGCATCGCCGGCGATGATCAGAATGGCGTTGTTGGGCGCGTAGAACCTGGTGTACCAGGCCAGCGCATCCTCGCGGGTCAGGCCCTCCATCTCGTGGCGCCAGCCGATCACCGGGATGCCATAGTGATGGTTCAGGAACTGTGCCGCGCGCATCTGTTCGTTCATCAATGCGCCGGGGTCGGTATCGGTGCGCTGGGCGCGTTCCTCCAGAATCACCTGCCGTTCGGTGGTCACGTCGTCCTCGGTCATGCGCAGGTTGCGCATGCGGTCGGCCTCCATCTCCATCACCAGCTCAAGCCGGTCGGCGGCGATGCGCTGGAAATAGGCGGTGTAGTCCCACGACGTGAAGGCGTTGTCATCGCCGCCCTGGGCCTCGATCATCGCGGAAAACGCATTTGGCGGAATCTTGTCTGTGCCCTTGAACATCAGATGTTCCAGGAAATGCGCGATGCCGGACTTGCCCGGCGCCTCGTCGGCGGCGCCGGCGCGATACCAGATCATCTGCACCACGACGGGCGCGCGGTGATCCTCGATCACCACCACTTCAAGCCCGTTCTCAAGCGAGAAGGTCGAGACGGTTTCGGCCTGCGCGGCGCGCGACAGGCCGAGCGCCGCCGCAAGTGCCAGGGGGGCTGCAAGCAGGGTCCGGCGAAGAAACATGAGTCAGGGCCTCCGTTGGGCGACGGCAAAGCTTTGCCCGGCACAGATGCCGGGGGCAAGCGGGGCAACGCGGAAGTGATTCCGCGTGGGTCTCTGGGTCTATTCGCCTTTCTGGGCGGGCGGTGCCGACGGAGTCCGCACCCCGCGGGCGCGCCAGAAGGCAAGTTCGGCCTGCTGGTCCAGCCAGAACTTCTTGTAGGCCTTGAAGTAGACGTTGACGTTGAACAGCCGCTCAAGCACGCGGCCATTGTTGTCGCGCCGCCATTGCAGGTCTTCCGAGGCCAGCTGGTTGCGGATGTCGCCCTGCACGCCGAACCGTGCGGCATGGGCGTAAAGCGCGCCATCGGTGGCCGGAACACCGCCACCCGTGCGCGCCTGCGGCTCGCCGCCAAGCGCGATCGAGGCGTCATCGAAGGGCTGCGGGTCGGTGCGGTTCGATCCGCCCGGCGTCGGTTCGGGCAGGGCGGACAGGGATTCGGGCATTTCCAGCGGCTTGGGCGGCAGGATGGCGAATTCGTCCGGGCCTTGCGTGGCCTTCAGATTCATCAGGGTGGGCGGCTTGTTGCGGTCGCCGCAGGCGGCAAGCCCCAGCATCGCCACGATTGCGATGGCGGTCACGCCAGCCCTTGCCTGCATCAACGAAGCCTCCACGTCCTTTGGCCCCGTCTTAACCCAAGGCGCGGCCCGCGTCACGGGGTCTTTCGGGCAGGTTTTCCTGCCTGCCGCCGCTTGCCTCCGGTGCCACCTTTTCCAGACGGGGATTTGCCCGCGAAAACGACCAGTCCGAAGGCCCCGGCGAAGATGGCGATGTCGGCGACGTTGAAGGCATAGGGATTCTCGATCCCGCAGCAGGACATGTTCAGGAAATCCGCGACTGCGCCATAGACCAGCCGGTCCACCACATTTCCGATGGCCCCGCCGACCAGCATGCCGCCCGCCAGCTGCACCGGCCGGTTGGCCGGCTCCTTGCGCACCCACATCACCACCCAGACCGAGATTGCCAGCGCGACGATGATCAGGATCCAGCGCATCCATTCGGTCTGGCCGCTGAGAAGGCCGAAGTTGATGCCCTGGTTCCAGGCCATGCGGAAGACAAGGAACGGCGGCAGAAGGTCGATCTCGTGCCGCTCAAGCAGGTTCATGCCGTAAAGGACGCCCAGCTTGGTCGCCTGATCCAGCGCGAAGGTGATGGCCGCGGAAAGTGCAAGCAGCCGCATGTCAGTGCCGGAAATGGCGCTGGCCGGTGAAGACCATGGCAAGCCCGGCCTTGTCGGCGGCGTCGATCACCTGCTGGTCGTTCATGCTGCCGCCGGGCTGGATGACGGCCGTTGCCCCTGCCGCGGCTGCGGTCAGCAACCCGTCCGGGAAGGGGAAGAAGGCGTCCGAGGCCACGACCGAGCCGATGGTGGGGCTTTGCGGCAGGGACAGGGCCTGCGCCATGTCCTCGGCCTTGCGCGCGGCGATGCGGGTGGAATCGACGCGACTCATCTGGCCCGCGCCCACGCCGACGGTGGCACCATCCTTCACATAGACGATGGCGTTCGACTTGACGTGCTTGGCGACTTTCCATGCGAAAAGCAGGTCCGCCATTTCGGTATCGGACGGCGCGCGTTTCGTCACCACTTTCAACTGCGCCGGGGACAGCGGTTGCGAATCCCGGTCCTGCACCAGAAGCCCGCCCGCCACCTGCCTGTAGGCAAGGCCGGGTGCTGCGGCATCGGGCAGACCTTCGGTGGTCAGAAGACGCAGGTTCTTCTTCGCGGCGAAGATCGCCTTCGCCTCGGTGCTGGCACCGGGGGCGATGACCACCTCGGTGAAGATCTTCACGATCTCTTCCGCCGTGGCGGCATCCAGCGGCTGGTTCAGCGCGACGATCCCCCCGAAGGCCGAGGTCTGGTCGCAGGCGTAGGCCCGCAGATAGGCCTCGTGCAACGAGGCGCCGCGCGACACGCCGCAGGGGTTGGCGTGCTTGATGATCGCGCAGGCGGGGCCGTCCTCGGGGGCGAACTCGGCCACCAGCTCGAAGGCCGCATCGGTGTCGTTGATGTTGTTGTAGGACAACTCCTTGCCCTGCCATTGCCGGGCGGTCGCAACACCGGGGCGGCGGCTGCCGTCGGTGTAGAAGGCGGCGGATTGATGCGGATTCTCGCCATAGCGCAGGGGTTGCGCCAGCTTGCCGGCAAAGCTGCGGTAGCGGGGCGCGGCTTCCCTGATCTCTCCCGCCAGCCAGCCCGAAACGGCGGCATCATAGGCCGCGGTCTTGGCATAGGCGGTCAGCGCCAGCTTTTCGCGGAAGACCAGCGTGGTCGCCCCGTCATGGGCGCGCATCTGGTCCAGCACAGCTGTATAGTCGGAGGGATCGGTGACCACGGTGACGAACTTGTGGTTCTTGGCCGCCGCCCGGATCATCGCCGGCCCGCCGATGTCGATGTTCTCGATGCAGGTCGCGCGGTCGGCCCCCTTGGCCACGGTATCCTCGAACGGATAGAGGTTCACGATCAGAAGGTCGATCGGCTGGATGCCATGCGCGGCCATCGCCAGCAGATGCTCGTCATCATCGCGCAGCGCCAGCAGCCCGCCATGGATATTGGGGTGCAGCGTCTTCACCCGCCCGTCCATCATCTCGGGGAAGCCCGTCACCTCGGACACGTCCTGCACCGCCAGCCCCGCCTGCCGCAGCATCCCCGCGGTGCCGCCGGTCGAGATCAACTCCACCCCCTTCGCGGCCAGCGCGCGCGCCAGTTCCAGCAGGCCGGTCTTGTCAGAGACCGAAATCAGCGCGCGGCCGATGTAGATCAGGTCGGTGGGCGGGTGATACATCTGCGGCCTCCTCAGAGGGGGACGGGATCGTCCCGGTCAAGGTCTCGGATGGCCAGCGGAGTATCCTGTGCCTTCGCCAAGGTCCAGCCGATGCGGGTCTCGATCTCGCGCGCCAGGCCGGAAACCACGATCTGCAGCGTCGGACGCGGATTTATGCGGCCCTTTTCCAGATAGAAGGATGGATCAAGCGAAAGTTTGCCGCCGCTGTCATGGCGGAAGACCCAGATTTCGCCCGAACGCAGCTGCATCGAAACCGCCGTGCCCCCCATGTCCAGCGTGGCATCGACGTCCGGGTGCAGATGAAAGCGCAGCGCGAATCCGATGCCTTCCAGATTCGACTGGTCCAGAAGTGCGCCGAACCGCTTGCGGTCGGCAAAGCCCATGGCGGCCAATGTGTCGGTGCCGCCAAGCCGGCGGCCATCGTCCGAGAGGTGCAACTCGCGCGTGGCAGTCAGGCCGTGCGTGGCGACCCAGCCGTCATGCGAGACCGAGACCACACCGGCCGTTCCCGGCGCGATCCGCAGGGCGGTGACATGGGCGGCATCGTCCAGCAGCGCCTCCTCCGCCCGCGCCCCGAAGCGCGACGACGAAAACCCGGTCAGGCTCAGCGCGGAATGCGATTGCGTGGCCCGCCCGGCCAGCCGCCACTCCCGCCCGAACGACAGGCCCGATCCGCAGGACACCACCAGCGGGCGACGGCCCGAGGTCAGCTCGAATCCGCCTGTCGAGGCATGGGCGGTGGCGCGTGCGGCTCCGCCCGGCGGGTCTGCCGCGTCCAGGATGACGCTGGTGCGCCCGCCCGAAAGCCGCATGAAACCCATGGCACCGGCGACATGGCCGATGGGTCCGCCTGGCCCGGCGGTGGCCAGCGCCTGATCCAGCCGTCCCTCGATCCCCTTGCCGCCGCCCTGAAACCGGGCAAGGCCGCCATCGGCATGGCGCAGGACGCGCAACGAAGGCGCAACCCTTTCGATGGCGCCCGACAGGGCCGACGGTATCGGCTGGTCGGCCTCGGCCAGCGCCCGGATCGCCCAGGTCAGCAGGGTCAGGACCTCAAGCAGTTCCTCGGGGTTGCGGGTGGGCAGGGCGCCGGTCGGATCGATCTGGGCGTTGCATTCGCGCGACAGGGCGGCCAGCGCGGGGGCGACAAGGTCGTCTTTCCCGATCAGCGAAAGGCCGGCATACAGCAGGCCGGTCAACGCCTCGAACCGGGGCAGGCCGGGGCGGGCGGCCTTCCAGCGGCGCGACAGATAGGCCGCCTGATGCGACAGCGAGAGGTAATAGGCATCCGCCGCGCGCTTGTCGCGGCCCTGCAGAAGAAAGATCGCGTTGTGGATCCAGCGGATGATCCGCCGGCCGGTCAGGTCGGGCGTCCAGCCCGGCCCGGCCCCGCCGCCGCAGCGCGCGATCCAGCCCCAGGTCCAGCCCTGCGCCAGCGCGCGCGCCTGCGCGGTGCCAAGGGCCGCCAGATCGTCCAGCCAGCCGAACCCCTGCGCCTCGGCGCCGAAGGCGGGATCGGGTGGCGGGATGTCCCAAAGATCCACGCCCGGCGCTTCGGCCAGAAAGCCCGCCAGAAGGATATTGCCGGCCAGGATCTGCTTGCCGCGGGCATAGAGCCCGACCGAACGCGGATCAGGCTGCGAGACGAATCCGGTGGCCGCCTGCGCCTTTTGTGCCGACCAGGCGGCAAGCCGGTCGGGCAGGCGGGGACGGCCGGGGGCATTGCTGTCGCGGCGGCGCATGGCTGCTCGGGGTTCCTCTGGGCGTGCCCGGGTTGGCGCCCCGGATCGCGGCGGACCATAGCCCGGCACAGCGGCGCTGTCACGACGGCAGGACCGTCATCGAACCTCCCGAAGCCCGAAAAGGCGGCGATCAGACCGGGATCGTCGCAGCATCCCGCACCATCCCTGCTCTGTTCTTATCGTCTTCACTATGGCCCAAATATCCTGCGGGGAGGTCTGGAGGGGTGCAAAACCCCTCCAGCCACCGGCCAAAGGGCCGCTACGCCAGATGGTCGATCCGGGCCATGTATTGCGCCAGGCGCTGCACCTGATCCAGCCAGCGGGTCAGCTGGCGCGGGTCATGCGGGGCGGAATGGACGCCGGCCGGGATCTCGCGGTTCAGCACCGATTCGACCGCCAGCGATACCGGGACCGAGACCAGCCGCCCCATGGCCGAGCCGCGCTCGTCCCCCCAGGCATCCATCGCCCAGGTCTCGTGGAAGACCGGCTTGCCGTCCCGTTCGGCCTTCAGCGCCACGAACAGGACCACGCGGTCGGGCTCGCCCGGCGCGTAGGAGTTGTCCTCCAGCAAGGCATTGGCGCGCGCGGTCAGCGCGGCGTCGATCTCGGCGGGGGTCGAGCCCTCCAGCCCCTCGATCTCGCGGAAGATCGGGGACCAGGCGTCCGCCCAGCCGTTCAACCGGATGGTGCCGCGCACGAAGTCGCGCAATTTCCATGCAGGATCAAAACGGTAGTCCTCGATGAAAGGGTAGCTGTCGCGGTTGGGATAGACCTCGAAGCTTTCGGGCTGCGGCAGGGGCGCGACATATTGGGTAATCGCATCCCAAGGCCGCGAGACCCGCAGTTCCGAGAAATGCCGCAGGCTGCGCGAGGGCGAGCGCAGCGCCTTCAAGACGCCCGCCGGCGCCCATGAAAACTTGTAGCGGAAGGCGTTCGGGTTCTTCGGCACCCCGCCGCAATAGGACGTGAAGGAAAGCACGTTCCCGGCGTCATAGGCCTTCGAGGCCCGGTAGCGCGCCACAAGGTCATGCGCCATCAGATGGTCGATGCCGGGATCA
This sequence comes from uncultured Paracoccaceae bacterium, assembly GCA_934500835.1. Taxonomy (GTDB): domain Bacteria; phylum Pseudomonadota; class Alphaproteobacteria; order Rhodobacterales; family Rhodobacteraceae; genus Pseudogemmobacter. The sequence goes on from CAKSTR010000003.1 coordinate 180,481, forward strand.
AGGCCGACCTCGTTCTGGCTGACAAGGCCGGCCTGGCGGAAGGCGGCATCAAGGTCGCGCATCTCGGGCGCGATATAGCTGGAGGAGACGAAATTGGCGCCTTTCGCAAGGCAGGCTTTTGCGATGGGGACGTGCTGGTCCGCCGGCAGCATCGAAATGGCGATGTCGCCGGGCTGCAGGGCGGCGGTCAGCGCCTCGAGGCTGTAGGCGCGGATGTCGCGCGCGATGTCACCCACGGTCTCTTGCGCATTGGCGACCGTGCGGTTCCAGACCACCACAGGGTGGCCGGCCTCGATCAGGCGGCGAAGGCCGGGGCCGGAGGAAAGACCGGTGCCGCACCAGTGGATCGTCATGTGTTCTCTCCCGCTTGGGGTGGATGGAGGCGCGAATTTTCGACGAAAATTCGGGGTTTGCTTATTCGGGGTTTGCTTACAGGGCGGCGCTGTGCCTGTCGAACTCGGCCCTGGCCCGGCCCCAGACGCCCGAGTGCAGATCGGTCAGGGTCAGAAGCGAGGGCAGAAGCTGTGCCGCGTAATCCTGCGACGATTCCACCGGCAACAGCGAGGGCAGGTTGTCGATGGCGGTCACATCCAGCGGCGGGTTCTGTGCCACGCGCAGCGCCGGGGCATCCCAGTCCGTCGCGCGGTCATAGACCTTGATCGGCGAGAAGTCCGAGGTCGGATCGCAGGCGATGTCGCCGATCACCGTCAGCTTGCGGGCGGGGTCCGCCTTGGCCGATGCCGGCACGAAGACAGGGCAACCGGGGCGGGCCAGGATGCAGTTGAGGAAGATCTCGTGGTGCAGCACCTGCGGGAACGGCCCGCCGCTGGCGGTCTCGGCCATGTCCCAGCGGGTGACGTCGACTCCCATCGCGGTGCAAAGGTCCGCCGCGCCGCTGCCCACCCGGCCGAGGGCGCCGATGATCAGCGCACGCGGACGCGACAGGCCGGCGAGTTCCGCCTCAAGATCGGCGACAAGGGCGGCCCGGCCGGGATAGACCGCGACCGGGCCGCAGATTTCTCCGCGCGCCTGGGCCGCCCAGCATTTCAGGCTGACGGCGGCACCGGCATAGCCGGCCCAGTAGCCAAAGGCGGCAACCCGGCGGCCGTCTTCGCCCACCAGATACTCCAGATCATAAAGCGTGCCGCCACCCGCCCTGAATCGTTTCAACAGCACCTGCCCGGCGGGCTGGCCCTTGAAGGCGTGGCCGAACATGATGTGGCGGTGCGGCAAAGGCGTGCCGTCCTCGGGCAGTTCCTTCAGCCCGAAGATGATTGCGTCGGCGGGCGCCTGCGGCCAGGAGTTCGCGGGCACAACAGCCGCCCCCACGGCGCGGTAGCCGTCGATCGGAATGGCGCGGACCGACGACTCCTCGACCGAGACGCGAATCCCCGCGGCGACCAGCGCGGCAACCCCCTCGGGGGTGATGCCCACCCGCTCTTCATGCGGGCGCTGCTCTGCCCGGACCCAGAGGTGAACCGTCATGCCGACATCCTTTCGCATCGCTTGCCAGCCTGCGCTGGCGCCGGAAACGCTGTGTTCCTGCAGGCCGGGCTGGCATTCGGCTTTGCTAGATAGCAGATAGGACGGGAGTGGAAAGAGCGAGGTGACAGGGGTGCGACGGCGCGGCCTTCTGGCTTTGGCGGCGGCAACCGCGGTGGCGGGACTGGCCGGTTGGCGGCTTTTCCCCCGGCGCGGCCTGTCGGATGCCGCCTTCGCAGCACTTTACGCGACCCCCCTGCCGCCGCTGGAAACCCCCTCCGCCGTCTATCACCTTGGGCACTCTCTGGTCGGCCGCGACATGCCGGCGATGCTGGCGCAACTGGCAGGGCACCCTTGGAACAGCCAGCTTGGCTGGGGTGCCAGCCTGATGAACCATTGGGAGGACAAGGTGCCGGGCCACGCCGAGGAAAATGCCTCGGACGCCTATCGAGCGGCGGGCGAGGCTGTGGACAGCGGCGCCTATCCGGTTGTCGTCGTCACCGAGATGGTGGAGTTGCGCGACGCCATCCGCTGGCACGACAGCGCGGAACATCTGGCGAAATGGGCGGCGCGGGCCCGGGCGGGCAACCCGGCGGTGCGCATCTATCTTTATGAGACATGGCACCGGCTGGATGATCCGCAGGGCTGGGAGACGCGGATCAGCGCCGATCTGCCCGCCCTGTGGGAGGACAAGGTGCTGCGTCCGGCGGTGGCGGAAGCCGGTGCGATCCATGTCATCCCCGGCGGGCAGGTCATGGCGGCCCTTGTCGCTGCGGCCGAGGCCGGGCAACTGCCGGGGCTGAACAGCCGGCAGGATTTCTTTACCGACGACATTCATTTCAGCGATCTTGGCGCCTATGCCATGGCCCTGACGCATTTTGCGGTGATCTACGGCCGGTCGCCCCAGGGACTGCCGCACGGGCTGCGGCGGGCAGACGGGTCTCTGGCTGATCCGCCGCCGGCCGGGGCGGTGGCGGCGATGCAGGGGTTGGTCTGGCAGGTCGTCACGGGCTATGCCCTGACCGGAGTGAAGGGGTAAGGGATGGGACTGGCAGCCGGCCTCGCGGCTTTTGCGGCAAAGATCCTTTTCGTGGGCCACAGCCTTGTCGGCCCCACCCTGCCCGATCTGGTGGCCGCAGGGCTGGATCACATGGGGCAGCCGGCAACGGTTCAGGCGCAGGTGATCAACGGCGCACCGTTGGCCTATGCCTGGGACCATTCCGACAAAGCCGAAGGCGTGGACGGCCGCGCCACCCTGGCCGCCGGCGGTATCACCGATCTGGTGCTGACCGAGGCGATCCCCCTGGCCGGCCAGATCCAGTGGAATGACAGCAAGGGCATGGTCGCGCGCTGGGCGGATACGGCAGAGGCCGGCAATCCGCAGGTGCGGGTCTGGGTCTATGAGACATGGCACGCGCTGACCTCGGGCAGCGGGGAAGCGGCATCCGACGATCCCGGCGCCGCGGTGGACTGGCGCCAGAGGCTGCGCGACGATCTGCCGCTGTGGCAGGGCATCGCCGCGGACCGCGCCCGGCTGATCCCGGCGGGGCAGGCGATGGGGCTTCTGGCGGACGAGATCGCGGCCGGCGCGGTGCCGGGGATCGCCGACATCCGCGATGTCTTTGCCGACGACATCCACCCGAACGGCAAGGGTCTTTATTTCCTGGCCATGGTGCATCTGGCGGCGATTACCGGAGAAAGCCCCGAAGGCCTGCCCGCGAAACTGACGCGCAGTTGGCCAAGCCGCGACGCCGTCATCACCCAGGATCAGGCGGCAGCCTTCCAGCGCATCGCCTGGACCGCCGTGGCCGCCTATCGCGCCAGCGAAAGCACGGCGCCGACGCCCGATCCGGCCCCCCCCGCCGAGGCCGCCCCGACCGGGCCGACAGAGGATGCCGGGCCCGAGGTGGCCGACTGGCTGCCGCCGCCCGAACCCGCCCATGACCGCATCACCAACCCCGACCTTGCGCTGGGTCTTGCCGGGGTGAACGACTGGTCGGTGCAGCAGCCCTTCCTTGACATCATGAAGACCGCCCGCCCCTGGACCGGCCATCTCGGCGACCAATGGGGCGGGATGGAAGAGCCGCAACTGCGCGCGGCCGGCATCCTTGACCCCGACGGCTGGCCGCTCGTTCTGCCCGAAGGCGTCTCGGGGCTGTCGACCCTGATCCTGACCGATCTGCCCGAGGACGCGGGCGGAGTCGCGGGCCGCTACATCCTGACCTATCAGGGCAAGGGGGTGCTGAAGGTCGAAGGCCGTGCGCAGAGACTGTCCGACCGGCCGGGCGAGGTGATCTTCGACTACGCCCCCGGCCCCGGCGCGGTGATCCTTACGCTTGCAGCGACCGACCCCGCCGATCCGATCCGCGCCATCTCGGTCGTGCGCGCCGACCGCGCCGAATCCCTTGCTGCGGGCGAGATCTTCAACCCCGACTGGCTGGCCCGCATCGAAGGCGTGAAGGGCCTGCGCTTCATGGACTGGATGGCCACCAACAATTCGGAGCTGGCCCTGCCGGCGGACCGGCCCAAGGTCTCCGACTACACCTGGGCGCGCAACGGTGTCCCGATTGAGGTGATGGTGGCGCTGGCCAACCGGCTGCAGGCCGAACCCTGGCTGACCTTGCCGCATATGGCCTCGGACGATCTTGTGCGCGCCTATGCGGCGGCGGTGCGCGACGGGCTGGACCCGGATCTGCGGGTCTGGGTCGAATACTCGAACGAGGTCTGGAACTGGCAGTTCCGGCAGGCCCACTGGGCCGAGGAGATGGGACGCGCCCGCTGGGGCGCCGATGGCACCTGGCTGCAATTCTACGGCACCCGCGCCGCCGAGATCATGGGCGTCTTCGCCGCCGAGATGGGCGGCACCGACCGCATGGTCCGCGTGGTGGCGACCCAGACCGGCGTGAAAGGGGCGGAAAAGGAGATTCTGCTGGCGCCCCGCGCGGTTGCGGAAGGCCTGCCGCCACCGGCCTCCAGCTTCGATGCCTATGCGGTGACAGGGTATTTCTCGGGGCTTCTCGGCTCCGAGGGCAAGATCCCGGCCGTGAAGGGCTGGATCGCCGAAAGCGCCGCTGCGGCCGAAGAAGCGGCCGCGGCCGGCGGGCTGACCGGGGCCGAGGCAAAGGCCTTTGTCGCCCTCCACCGCTATGACCTGGCGCTTGACCGCGCCGTGGCCGAGTTGCGCAATGGTGCCTCGACCGGGGCAGGCGAGGACACGCTGGAGCAGCTTCTGACCGACACGCTGCCCCGCCAGGCCGCCGTTGCCGCAAGACACGGGCTGAAGCTGGCGATGTATGAAGGCGGCACCCATGTCGTCGGCTATGGCCCGGCGGTGGACGATGCCGAGCTTGAGGAATTTTTCGCCGTGCTGAACTATTCCGAAGGTATGGGCGGGCTTTACGCCGACCTGCTGGCCGGCTGGGCAAGGGTCTCGGACCAGCCGTTCAATGCCTTCGTCGATCTGTACCGGCCGAACAAATGGGGCAGCTGGGGCGCCTTGCGGCATCTGGGCGACGAAAACCCGCGCTGGACGGCCCTGGCCCGGGGCTGCGCATGCTGAGCCTGATCATCCCGGCCTCGAACGAAGAGCGGTGGATCGGACCTTGCCTTCAGGCCGTGGCGGAACAACACCCCGTCCCCGGCGGGCTGGAGGTGATCGTGGTCGCCAACGGCTGCCGCGACGGCACGGTGGCGGTGGCGCAAGGCTTCGCGGGCCGAATCCCCGGCCTGCAGGTTCTGGACCTTGCGGAAGGGTCGAAACCGCTTGCCCTGACGGCAGGCGACCGTGCGGCCTCAGGCCCGCTGCGCGCCTATCTCGATGCCGATTGCGTGTTGTCGCCCGGGGTGCTGGCGGCTCTTGCCACCGCGCTGGACCGGCCCGAAGCCGCCTACGCGGGCGCAACCCCGGTTGTGCCCCGGCCCAGATCCTTCGTCACCCGCGCCTATGCGCGGTTCTGGCAGCGCCTGCCTTTCGCGAAATCCGTCGCTCCGGGCTATGGGCTTTATGCGATGAACGCGGCGGGCCGGGCGCGGTGGCAGGATTTCCCGCGCATCCTCTCGGACGACACTTTCGTACGGCTGCAGTTCACCGCGCAGGAACGGGTGCAGGTCGACGCGACCTACCTCTGGCCGATGGTCGAGGGCTTCGCCGCTCTTGTCCGCACCCGCCGCCGGCAGGATCGCGGCGTGAAGGAACTGGCCGCCCTTTACCCCGCACTAATGGAGCGCGAGGGCAAAGAGCATCTTTCCCGTTCCGCCCTGACCCGGCTGGCCCTGCGCGATCCCGTGGGCTTCGCCATCTATGCCGCCGTCTCGCTGGCCGTCCGTCTGCGCCCCGGCCCCGACACCTTCACCCGCGGCCGGTGACCGCGCTTCGGGGCACCGTCATTGGGGGCGCTTCGCCCCCCAAACCCCCAGAGGATATTTGGACCAAAGTGAAGGGGTCTTCATCTTGGCAAAAATATCCCGGGGGTTTGGGGGTGGAACCCCCATCGGCCGACATTGGACACCGACCGGCGGCGGTGGCCATGCAAAAGGAATGCGGCGGCAGCCGCGCCGTTGGATCCGGTCTCAGGCGCTGGCGCTGAGGTCGGACCAGCCGCAGCGGGCGGCGAGTGTTTCGACCGGGGTGCCGGTGTCCAGCGCCATGGTCTCGCGGAAGTCTTTCGAGCCGCGGGCATGCCAGGTGTCGCGGATCAGATGCAGGCCCGATCGGCTGATCTTGGTGATCGGGCTGCGCAGGGGCAACTGCCCCCGCCATTTGCGCCGCATCGCCCTGTAGGCAGCGGCGAAATCCGGGCCGAGCGCATCGTGGAAGCGGTCGTTGTGGATGCAGGGAAGGGCACCGGCCCATGCACGAAGGCCCCGCGCACGGGCCTGGGCCACGATGTCGGTGCCGTAGAAGTGCCAGCCGCCCAGATCTTCATCGAAGCGCAGGCCGGAGGAGCGGCGCAGGACGATCAGCAACTCGTCGAAGCTTTGCACCTCGACCGGGGCCAGTGGCACCCGGCCGACGATCTGGCCCAGCGACGAGGACCAGACCGGCCCGATATGGGCCGCATCCAGGGCCACGCCGAAGGTGCCGTAAAGCGCCCAGTCCCGGTCCAGCGCCTCCACCTCGGCCAGGCGGGCGGCCAGCAACTTGTCCCAGCCCTTCGGCATATAGACGTCGTGATGGGCGAAGATCACCACCTCGGCATCGGTGGCGTCCAGCGCGCGGTTGTAGGCCGCGGCCGCCGAGGGCGCGTTCCGTTCCACATGCAGCGGAATGCCGGCAAGGCAGGGCGACCGGGCAAGGTTTGCCTGCAGGATCGCCTCGGAATGGCTGGCGCAGGCGAGGGCGAAGCGGGTCATGGCCGGCCGCCCGAGGCAAAGAGGGCGGCCAGCTTTTCGGCCTCATGCGTGATGTCGTGGCGGGCCAGCACCGTTTCGCGGGCAACGGCACCCATCTGCGCCAGCCTGTCGCGCGGCGTGGCGGCAAAGGCGCGAATGGCCTGGGCCAGGGCTGACGGATCGCCGGCAGGGACCAGCCAGCCGGTCGCAGGGCCGACCAGTTCGGGCACGCCCATGATGGCACTGGCGATGACCGGGCGGGCGGCGGCAAACGCCTCCATCACCACCATCGGCAGGCCTTCAGCGAAGGACGGCAGCACAAGCGCATGCGCCCGGGCGAGGTGATCGCGTACTCCGGCCTCATCCAGCCAGCCGGTCAGGGTGATGTGGTCCTGCAGGCCGGCACTGGCGATCTGACGCTCCAGTTGCGGGCGGAACGGGCCTTCGCCGATCAGCGTCAGGTGCAGGTCGGGAAGGTCCGGGACGGCCAGCGCAATCGCCTCGACGAGCAGGGGAAAGCCCTTCTGTTCGGCCAGCCGGCCGATGGCGACCAGCCGGGGCGGGCCTTCGGGCATCGCCGCCGGAGAGGAGAAGCGCCAGGGTTCGATCCCGCAATGCACGACATGCAGCTTCTGCCAGTGCGGCAAGGGCGTCCAGCGGCACAGCTGGCTGCGCCCGAAGGATGAGATTGCCACGGTGAAATCCGCGCGTGCGACCTTTTCGCCCAGGGAAAACGCATGGGGCGCGTCGAATTCGTCGGGCCCGTGGGCGGTAAAGGAATAGCCAAGGCCGCCGATCTCGGCTGCCAGCATGGCGACAGTGGTGGAGTTTGTGCCGAAATGGGCGTGGATATGAGGCAGGCGCAGCTCATGGCAGCGGGCGGCCAGCCATGCCCCTTCCAGCCAGTAGATCAGGTGGCGCAGCCGGCCCCCGGTGCCGCCCGGCCCCCCCGCCCCGCGCGCGCCGCAGTCCAGGGCCAGCCGCAGCGCCCGCAGCGCCGCCAGCGGCCGCCGCGCGGCAAAGGGGATGGCCCGGCGCAGGATCGGCCAAAGGCCCTGGGCCAGAATATGTTCGGTGCGCGCATTCTCGGCGATGTCGGCCGGATCGACCAGCTGCGCTTGGGCCGAGCGCAGGGCAAAGCGGTGGATCTGCCAATCCATCCGTTCAAGCGCCTGCACCTCGCGCCGGATGAAGCTGTGCGAGGGCTGGGGATAGGTGTTCACAAGATAGGCAAGCTTCACGTCGGGCCTCTGGCAGGGGGCGGCCTGCAGCATCCTAGGCCAAAGGCCCGGATGCAAGCGCCGGTGCCGCGAACGGGCAAGACGGCGGGTGGGGTGATGCATCGGGGTCATGGTCGGGGCGGTCACGCGGCAGCCGGGCAGGCATTGACCCCCCGGGCGGCTGGCGCTTAGGGTCCGGCGCGGTTGCAGGACGGCTTGGATGCAGGAAAACGGGCAGAGATCAGGCCTGATGGCGCGCGCTTTGCGGGGATCGGCGTTGACGGCCGGCTCCTACGCCGTCACGCAAGCCCTGCGGCTGGCCTCGAACCTGATCCTGACGCGGCTGCTTTTCCCCGAGGCCTTCGGGCTGATGGCGCTGGTTTCGGTGGTGCTGGTCGGGTTGCAGATGTTCTCGGACACCGGCATCGGCCCGGCAATCAGCCGCAGCCCGCGCGGGGACGAGCCGGCCTTTCTGGACACGGCATGGACCGTCAACGTCGCGCGCGGGGGGCTTCTGTGGCTGCTGGCCTGTGCCATGGCCTGGCCGCTGGCGCTGGTCTGGGAGGCGCCTGAGCTGCGGCCGCTGCTGCCAGTGGCGGCGCTGACGCTGCTGATTGCCGGCTTCAACCCGACCCGGATCGACACGGCCAACCGGCATCTGATGCTGGGCCGGCTGACCGCGCTGGACCTTCTGGCGCAGGTGATCGGCATCGCGGCCATGGTGGCGCTGGCGCTGGTCTGGCCTTCAGTCTGGGCGCTGGTCGTGGGGGCGATCATCGGGTCCGCCGCCAAGCTGGCGCTGTGCTGGGCCGGCCTGCCGGGTCCGGCGAATCGCTTCCGATGGGAGCAGGCGGCAGCGCATGAGCTGATCCATTTCGGCAAATGGATCTTCCTTTCCACCCTTTGCGGTTTCCTGCTGGCGCAGGGCGACAAGGCGATTCTTGGCGGCTATCTCAGTCTTGAGGCGCTGGGCATCTACAACATCGGCTACTTCCTTGCGTCCTTCCCGGCGCTGCTGGCCGGGGCCGTCGTGGCGCGGGTGATGATCCCCCTTTACCGCGCGCGGGCCGAGGGCCGTGGCGAGGCACGGCTGAACCGGGCGCGCTGGGGCCTTACGGCGGCGATCCTGCTGGCGCTGGCGGTGCTGGCGCTGGGCGGCGGACCGCTTGTGCGGCTGCTGTATGACGACCGCTATCTGGCTGCGGGGGCGATCGTCACCGCCGTGGCGCTGGTGCAGATGCCGGGCATCGTGGGGATGACCTATGACCAGTCGGCGCTGGCGGCGGGGGATGGGCGCGGCTATTTCGCGCTGATCGCCGCCCGCGCGGCGATGCAGACACTCTTCTTCCTTCTGGGCGCGCATTGGGCGGGGCTGGGCGGGGCGCTTCTGGGGCAGGGGCTGGCCGGCATCCTTGCCTGGCCGCTGATCGCCAGCCTGGCGCGGCGTCATGGCGTCTGGGACGCAAGGCACGACCTTGCGATGTGGGCCTTCGCGGCGGTGCTGGCGGCGCTGGTCGTCTGCTGCAACGGCGCGGCGCTGGCAGGTCTGTTCCACGCCTGATCGGACCCCCCTAGGATCGTGGCCGGTCCTGCGCTATGTCCTTGGCCGATTGTTCCCCTTGTCCCGTGAGAGCCATGCGCGTCGAAGAAACCACGCTGCCCGGAGTGCTGATCCTGACCCCGAACCGCTTTGGCGATGCAAGGGGCTGGTTCATGGAGACCTTCAACGCGCCACGGATGGCGGCTGCCGGCGTCGCCATTGACTGGGTGCAGGACAACCAGTCCTTCAGCGCCGCGAAGGGCACCCTGCGCGGGCTGCATTATCAGGCGCCACCTCGGGCGCAGGACAAGCTGATCCGCTGCTCTCGCGGCGGGATTCTGGATGTGGCGGTGGACTTCAGGGCGGATTCGCCCAGTTTCGGCAAATGGGTTTCGGTCGAACTGACGGCCGAGAATGGCCGGCAACTTCTGGTGCCCAGGGGTTTTCTTCATGGCTTTGTCACGCTTAGCGACGACACCGAGGTTCAGTACAAGTGCAGCGACGTCTATGCCCCGGACTGCGATGGCGCGGTGCGGTGGGATGACCCCCAGATCGGTATCGACTGGGGGGTAACGGCGCCGGTTCTGTCGGACAAGGATGCAAAGGCGCCGCTGCTGAAGGATGCACCGCGGCCATTCACACAGGAGAACAGCCGTTGAAGCTTCTGATAACGGGCGGCGCAGGGTTCATCGGCTCGGCCGTGGTGCGGCTGGCGGTGTCGCGCGGGCATGAGGTGGTGAACCTTGATGCGATGACCTATGCCGCCTGCGAGGCGAATGTGGCCCCCGTCTCGGGCGGGAATCTTTACAGCTTCGAAGAGGCCGACATCCGCGACCGCGGGGCGCTGGACCGGATCTTCGCCACCCATCGCCCCGATGCGGTGATGCATCTGGCGGCCGAAAGCCATGTCGACCGCAGCATCGACGGGCCGGGCGATTTCATCCTGACCAACATCAACGGCACCTACAACATGCTGGAAGCGGCGCGCGCCTACTGGACGCAGGCCGGCAAGCCGGCGACCTTCCGCTTCCACCACATCAGCACGGACGAGGTGTTCGGCAGTCTCGGCGCAACAGGGCAGTTCACCGAGGACACGCCCTATGACCCGCGCAGCCCCTATTCGGCGTCCAAGGCCGCATCCGACCATCTGGTGCGCGCCTGGCACGAAACCTATGGCCTGCCGGTGGTCCTGACGAATTGTTCCAACAATTACGGCCCCTATCACTTCCCCGAAAAGCTGATTCCGGTGGTGATCCTGAACGCGCTGCACGGCAAACCGATTCCGGTCTATGGCAAGGGCGAGAACGTGCGCGACTGGCTTTATGTCGAGGATCACGCCGATGCCCTGCTTCTGGTGGTGGAAAAGGGCGCCGTTGGCCGCAGCTACAACATCGGCGGCGAGAACGAGCGGCGCAACATCGACCTTGTCCGCACGATCTGCGCGCTTCTGGACGAGATGAAGCCCAAGGCCGGATCGTATGCGGACCAGATCTCCTTTGTCACCGACCGTCCGGGACACGATGCCCGCTATGCCATCGACCCGACGCGGATCCGCGAGGAACTGGGCTGGCGACCCTCGGTCACGGTGGAAGAAGGCCTGCGCCGCACCGTGCGCTGGTATCTGGACAACGAAGCCTGGTGGCGGCCGCTGCTGGAGCGCGCGGGCGTGGGGACGCGGCTTGGCACCGGCAAGACCGGGGCCTGATGGACAGCCTTTTCTTCATCGCTTCGAAGACGCTTGGCATGGCGGTGCGGGTCGAGACCTGGCTGGTCGTCCTGCTGGCGCTGGCGGTGCTGGCCGGGGCGCGGCACCGGCATCGGGCGGCCCTGAGGTTGACCGGCATCGCGCTGTCGCTGACCGCCTGTCTGGCGGCCTTCCCGCTGGCCACGCCGCTTCTGGCCTCGCTTGAAGGACAGTATCCAGCCAATCCGCAGATACCCGACCGGATCGACGGCATCATCGTCCTTGGCGGGGCCGAGGATGTCGGCCCCTATATCCGCTGGGGCATGATCGGGCTGAACGACGGCGCGGAGCGGGTGATCGCCGGGGCCGAGCTGGCCCGCCGCTTCCCGCAGGCGAAACTGGTCTTTACCGGCGGGGCGCAAAGCCTGATCCATGACGATTCCACGCGTCACCCCTCGCAGATGACGCGCGACCTGTGGCTGTCGCTGGGCATCCCGGCGGATCAGATCCTGCTTGAGGACCAGTCCCGCAACACGGCCGAAAATGCCGCCTTCACCCTGGCGCTGGTCGCGCCGCAGGAAGGGCAGGTCTGGCTGCTGGTCACCTCGGCATTCCACATGCCCCGCGCGATGGAGACGTTCCGGCGCAACGGCTGGACCGGGATCACGGCCTGGCCGGTCGACTTCCGCGCGGGGAGCAGAACGCTGCGCCTAGAATGGCGCCTGGACGACCACCTCTCCGATGTCAATGTGGCGCTGAAGGAACATCTGGGCCTTCTGGCCTATCGCGTGGCGGGCAAATAGATGCTGACCGCGCATCTGCCCTCGGGCTATGTGCTGGCGAAATCTCTGCCGCGGACGATCCCCGCCTTGCTGCCGGTGGCGTTGGTGGGCGCGGTCTTTCCCGATCTCGACATGATCTGGTTTCATCTGGTCGATAACCGGGCCTTTCACCATCATCACTATTGGGTCCATATCCCGGCCTTCTGGGCGGCCGCTGCGGCGGTCGTGCTGCCGTTGGCGGCCTGGGCCGGACGGCTCGTAACGGCGGCGGTGTTCTTCACGGCCATCCTGATCCACCTTCTTCTGGACAGCATCGGCGGTGGCATCCTCTGGGCGGCGCCGTTCTCGGACCAGCTGTTTTCGCTGGTCGAAGTGCCGGCCACGCGCTCTCACTGGGTCTGGTCCTTCATCTTCCACTGGACCTTCGCGGCGGAATTGGTGATCTGGGCGGCGGCGATCTGGCTTTGGCTGCGGGAGAGACGGGTATGAGGCTTCTGGTCTTCGGACAGAGCGGACAGGTTGCGACCGAACTCGCGCGGCGGCTGCCGCAGGGCGTGACGGCACGCTTTCTTGGCCGCGACGCGGCGGATCTGCTGGACCCCGCCGCCTGTGCGGCCCGGGTCGGTGATTGCGATGCGGTGATCAACGCCGCCGCCTGGACCGCCGTGGACAGGGCCGAGAGTGAGGAAGCCGCCGCAACGGTGGTGAATGGCGACGCGCCCGCCGCCATCGCCCGCGCCTGCGCGGCGCAAGGGCTGCCTTTCCTGCATGTCTCGACCGATTATGTGTTCGACGGCTCGGGCGACCGGCCGTTCCGGCCCGATGACCCGACCGGCCCCTTGGGTGCCTATGGCAGATCAAAGCTGGCCGGAGAGATCGGGGTGCGCGACAGCGGTGCGCGGGCACTGATCCTGCGGACCAGCTGGGTCGTCTCGGCGCATGGGGCGAATTTCGTCAAGACCATGCTGCGGCTGGGGCGCGAGCGCGCCTCGCTGACCGTGGTGGCCGACCAGATCGGCGGGCCGACTCCGGCCGCCGCCATCGCCGATGCGCTTTTTACCGCGGCGCGCGCCATGGTGCAGGGCTCCCCCGGCGGAACCCACCATTTCGCAGGCGCGCCCGACACCAGCTGGGCCGATTTCGCGCGCGAGATCATGGCCCGCGCGGGCCTTGCCTGCGCCATCACCGACATTCCGACCAGCGCCTATCCCACCCCGGCCAAACGCCCGGCCAATTCGCGGATGGATTGCAGCGCGCTGGAACAAGCCTTCGGCATCCGCCGCCCCGACTGGCGCGCGGGCCTCGATGATATTCTGAGGGAATTGAACGCATGACACAGCGCAAGGGCATCATTCTGGCTGGCGGCTCCGGCACCCGGCTTTATCCGATCACCATGGGGGTCTCGAAGCAGCTTCTGCCGGTCTATGACAAGCCGATGGTCTACTATCCCCTGTCGGTGCTGATGCTGGGCGGCATCCGCGAGATCGCCATGATCACCACACCCGAGGACCAGCTGCAGTTCCAGCGCCTGCTGGGCGACGGCAGCCAGTGGGGCGTCTCGCTGACCTGGATCGTTCAGCCGCGGCCCGACGGGCTGGCGCAGGCCTATCTTCTGGCGGAAGAGTTCCTTGACGGCGCGCCCTCGGCCATGGTGCTGGGCGACAACATCTTCTTTGGCCACGGCCTGCCCGAGATGCTGGCCAGCGCCGATGGCCGGGAGTCCGGCGGCACCGTCTTCGGCTATCATGTCGTCGATCCCGAACGCTATGGCGTGGTCGATTTCGACGCCGATGGCACCGTGCGTGCCATTGTCGAGAAGCCGAAACACCCGCCGTCGAACTTTGCCGTTACCGGGCTTTACTATCTGGACGGCCGCGCCCCCCGCCTGGCCCGTTCGATCAAACCCTCGCCGCGGGGCGAACTGGAGATCGTCGATCTGCTTGAGGCCTACCGCGCCGAAGGCAGCCTGTCGGTCGAGCGTATGGGCCGCGGCTTTGCCTGGCTGGACACCGGCACCCATGGCAGCCTGCTGGACGCCGGCAATTTCGTCCGCACACTGGAAGAGCGTCAGGGCCTGCAGGTCGGCTGCCCGGACGAGATCGCCTTCAAGCAGGGCTGGATCGACCGCGACCAGCTGGCGGCGCGGGCAAAGCTGTTCCAGAAGAACTCTTATGGGCGGTATCTTGCCGGATTGCTGCGTGATCGGGCAGAGGATCGCTTCTGATGGGCGGAATGGCTCTGGCTGTTTCCGAAAAATCAACTTTTGCCCGCCTATCCTGAAAAACGTGCTGGAAATGATGCCGGATCGCGCACAATATTGACCGGCATCAACCCTGAGGCGTTTTTTTCGGGAGGATCGAGCTTGGTGCTGCCAGGTGTTGTTTTGTCTGCTGTGGCGTGTGGGTCGCTTGGCGCGGCCATTTCGGTGCTTTCCGGGCACCCTCCTGCGATTACCCTGCTGATCTACAGCGCCACAGGTTGTTGTGGCGTGCTGGCCTTCCTTTTGCAGGTGCTTGGCGCTGCGGAACGGGCCGGCGGCTCCTGATTGTTTCGCCATAGGCGACAATTGGTGCCATGGCAGTCGCGGGCGCAGAACTGACCCGCCCTGGAAGGCGGCGGTTCTCTGCCGCGAATCAGTCTGACAATCAGGAAGACGAGCGGAAACCCAATTTTCAACCTTGAATAGAATTGGCCGCGATCGATTAACCATTGCGACCGAATTTGGGCATTTCATGCCGAAGAACGTGACGACATTGTGGTGATCTTGCGACCTGACCCATGGTCAAGACCCGGATGCACCGGATAAAGTTGGCCTTGGGGGCGTTCTATCCGAGAGCATGTCATGTGCTGCCAAGAGCGCAAGAAGTCTGAAAAATCCCGGCCCGGTTTTGCCGGCCGCTGCGGTCTGTCGACTGCGGGGACGATCGCATTGTCTGCAGGCTGCTGACAATGACGATGAGTTTCCCCGAGTTCCACGCCCGCCCTGTCACGCCCATGGCCGTGACCGATCCGGATGCCGTTTCGGCGCCCGTCCGCGGTCGCGCAGCCCCGCGCCGCCGGCAGATCTACCGCGATGGTGTCAAACGGCTGCTCGACATTGCGGCCATCGTTGCCGCGGCGCCCGTGGTGTTGCCGATGGTTGCCGCAATGGCCATCATGGTGGCCCGGGACGGTGGAAGTCCCTTCTACAGCCAGGTCCGCGTCGGCAAGGGCGGCAAGCCGTTCCGCATGTGGAAGCTGCGCAGCATGGTCAATGACGCGGATGACCGGATGGAGGCCTATCTGGCCGAAAACCCCGCCGCCCGCGCCGAATGGGACAGCACCCAGAAGCTGAAGAACGATCCGCGCATCACGCCCACGGGCCAGTTCCTGCGCAAGTCCAGCCTGGACGAGCTTCCGCAGCTGTGGAACGTGCTGAAGGGCGACATGAGCCTTGTGGGTCCGCGCCCGATGATGCTGAACCAGCAGTCGCTTTACCCCGGCGAGGCCTATTATCGCCTGCGGCCGGGCATCACCGGCTATTGGCAGACCGCAGGCCGCAACAAGACCACCTTCGAGGCCCGCGCCGATTTCGACGCGGCCTATGAGACCGACCTGACCCTGATGGCCGATCTGCGCATCCTGGCAAGGACGGTCGGCGTGGTGCTGAAGGGCACCGGCTACTGATTGCCTGCGCGGCAATGCAAAAGGCCCGCCAATGGCGGGCCTTCTGTCATTCCGGGTGACGGGGTTCCTAGCTGACCGCCGCAGTCACGAACAGAACCAGCGTCAGGGCCGAGCAGATCAGGACTACGCGCGGCAGGGCCATGACCTTCTGCCGCATCTCGCCCATGCGCGGACCACCCCCGCCGCGGCGCTTGCGGTCCGGCAGGTCCAGCTCGGGGATCGCCACGATCGGGCGCACGCCCAGTTGCCGCTCCATCTGGGTCGAGGTGCGGATGACCGGCTTCATCAGGTCCAGCAGGAAGGCCAGCGCCAGGCCGGCCAGAAGGCTGGCGACGGCCCCGGCGACGAACAGCTTCTTGCCGCCGGACCCGACCGCATGTTCCGGCGTCAGCGCCCGGTCAAGAAGGGCGAACCGCTGGCCCTGTTGCCGCTCGGCCAGCTTCGATGCGGTCTCGGCCTCGGTCAGGCGGGCGGTGACCACGCTCAGGCTGTCCTGCAACTGGTCAAGCTGGCGCTGATAGCCGGCCAGCGCCCGCTCCACCTCGGGCTGGCTCGCAAGCGCGGCGGTCAGCTCTGTCTTGCGCGAGGAAAGTGCGGCCTTCTGCTCGGTCAGAACCGCGATCTGGCCATCCAGATCCTGCAGCCGCCGCTGTTCGGTGGCGCGCAGGTTGCCCTTGGTGGACAGCTGGCGCTGCTCTTCCATCAGGGCGACAAGGCTCTGGTCCAGTTGGCGCATGTCATCCTCGACGGCCACCAACTCGTCCCGGCGGGCCTCGGTCATGGACGAGACATCATGCGTGTTCTTGTACGCGGCGACCTCGGCCTCGACCGACGATATCTGGTCCGAGATGCGGCGCTCTTCCTCGCGGTAGAAGGCAAGCGTGTCACGGGCCTCGTCCAGCTTGTTGGAAGAGGACATGTCCAGCACGCTCTGCGCGAAATCATTCGCGATCCGCGCGGCAAGATCGGCATTGCCATCGCTGGCCTTGATGATGATGGCCGAAAGCTGGGCCACGCCGCCGTAGGGGTTGTTGCCGACGGCGGCGATCCCCTCGAACGAGATGTTCTTGCGCAGAAGCGCCGCCCGCTCATCCGCGGAAAGCGCCGGCAGATCGGCGTAAAGCCCGTGGCGGCTGATCACCGCCAGCAGGTTTTCGCGCGTGGTCAGTCGCTGCTCGATCGATTGCAGCAGTTGGGCTGATCCGGGGCTGGTCTGATCGGTTGTCACGCCCTGCACTTCGATCACGGCGAAAGCCTCGAAGCTGTCGGGCCGCGATTTGGCGATTACGGCGGAAACGGCAGCGCCTGCGATGGCGATGGCGATGATCAGCCAAAGGCGCCGGCGCAGGAAATCAAGAAAATCCTCAAGGTTCTGGATCTGACCCATGGCTCAGCCCCGGCGGCCATAGGCATAGCGGTCCGTCGTGCGGTCCTGGGCGCGGTTCAGCACCGTGCCAAGGATCGGCAACCGGCCGTCGAACAGCCGCTCGCAGGCGCGCACGTCCTCGGGCGAGGTCCGGGTGCCGTCCACCACCAGAAGCACGGCATCCACCTGCGAGGCAAGCGACAGCACGTCATCGGCGCCAAGCGCCGGCGGGGTGTCGATCAGCACGACATCGGGCTGCAGCAGTTCGCGCACGGTCGACAGCGCATTGGGAAATTCGGGGTCCTGCAGCAGTTCCGACGGATGGGGTGCCGCGGCCCCGTTCAATGCCAGCGCCAGATTGCGGCCGATCCGGCGGAACTGGCCTTCCAGCGGCTGTTCGCCCATCAGGAATTCGATCAGCGGCTGCGCATCGGCGACGCCGAACAGCCCGGCCAACTGGGGATCGCGCAACTCAAGGTCCATCAGCACGGTCCGGCACGAGGGAAGCCGCGCCAGCGACAGCGCAAGATTGGCGGCAACGAAGGACTTGCCACAACCATGCGTGGGCGAGGTCACGGCAATCCGGGTCCAGCATTCCTTCGACAGCGCCTGCAGCACGCGGGTGCGCAGCATGTCGAAGGTCCGCGTCACCGGGTTATGTCCCGAGTCCGCGAACAGACCGTTTCTTTCCCAATCCGTCGGCGAGGTCGATATTTCGGTGATCGATTCCCAGACCCGGGCGGGATTGAAAGGCACGAGTGCGGTGGGGGCCAGAAAGATCTCGCGCCCGGTGCGCTGGTCCAGCGTGACATTGCCGGGCGCGACGGACCGGCCCGGGCGAAAGACCGAGACCTGCGCCGGCCTTGGGCCAGAGCCGGGCTTCGACCCGCCGCCTGCGTCTTCCTTGGACATCAAGATGTGCCCTTCATAGGCCCTTTGGCCCGGCTCCGGGCCCATGATATAGTGTCTGACCATCGCGCCAGAGGGCCTTTTCTGCAGGGGCCGATCCCATCGGGAGGGCCTTCGGTTTCACATGACCGCCTTGCAGCGGAACGAAGCCGGACCTTCCCTTGGGCCAAGCCCGGCCCTGCCTTCGCAGCACCGGTCGATCCCTGTCCGGGCCCCCGCCCAGATGTGGCAGCGATAGCAGATCGGCGAAGGAAAAGGAAGCCCGGCCGGGGGCTTGGCCCTGCCCCGGCCCCGGCTCCACGATGCCCAGGGTGTGCCCAGTGGCAATCGGCGTGCCCTTTTCCTATGGTTCGCGCCATGAGTCCCCCCTCGCCCCATTTGCCACCGATTGATGCCGTTGTGATCGGGCGGAATGAGGGCGCGCGTCTGGTCGCCTGTCTCGGGGCCTTGCAGGGGCAGGTGCGGCGGGTGGTCTATGTGGACAGCGGATCGACCGACGGGTCCGTCGCGGCGGCGCAAGGGGCGGGGGCCGAGGTGGTGGCGCTGGACATGACCCGCCCCTTCACGGCCGCCCGCGCCCGGAACGCCGGGCTTGCGCGGCTGGACGGCGACGGCTTCGTGCAGCTTCTGGACGGCGATTGCCAGATGCAGCCCGGCTGGATCGGCGACGCGCTGCGGGCCTTTGCCGAACATCCGCGTGCCGTGGTCGTCTGCGGACGCCGGCGAGAGCGCCATCCCGAAGCCTCGGTCTGGAACCGGCTTTGCGACCGGGAATGGAACACGCCGGTGGGGCAGGCGGCGGCCTGCGGCGGCGATGCTCTGATGCGGCTGCCGGCGCTGCGCGCCGTCGGCGGCTACCGCGAGGATCTGATCGCAGGCGAGGAGCCGGAGCTTTGCCTGCGCCTGCGCCGGGCGGGGGGCGAGGTCTGGCGGATCGGTGCCGAGATGACGTTGCACGACGCGGCGATGACCCGGTTCCCGCAATGGTGGCGGCGCACGATGCGGGCCGGTCACGCTTTCGCCGAAGGGGCTGCGCTGCATGGTCAGGGGCGGGAACGGCATTGGGTGGCCGAGACCAGACGCGCGCTTGTCTGGGGTCTTGGCGTGCCGCTTGCGGCGGCGATTGCAGGCTTGCTGCACCCGCTGGGCTGGCTGATCCTGCTGGCCTGGCCGCTGCAGGCGGCGCGGCTGGCCCTGCGCTGGCGCGCCGAAGGCAGGGCCGGGGCCGAGGCTGCGGTCTTCACCACAATCGGCAAACTGCCCGAGGCGCTTGGCGTGCTTGGCTATTGGTGGGGCAGGCTGATGGGCCGCCGGCGCGGGTTGATCGAATACAAGTAGCGGTCGTCGTCAGGGCCCGCCGGCGAAGGGCTGGCCGTCAGCCGCCCGACCGCAACCGCAGCGCCTGCACCGCCTGCCCCGGCAGAATCGCCGCGCAGGCCGCGTAGCGCGGCACCAGCCGGCGGGGCGAGGACAGCGCGCGCCACAGCCACTCCATCGCGATGGCACGCACCCATTCCGGCGCGCGGGTCTGGGTGCCGGCCACGAAATCCACCCCGGCACCGACCGAGGCAAATCCGACCGAGGGCGCCACTTTCCGGCCCAGGGCTGCCAGACGTTCCTGCTTCGGGGCGCCAAGGGCGATCAGGCACAGGCCGGGGCCAAGGACCTGCAGCTGCGCCAGCATCTCCTGCGCGGCCGGGCCTTCGGGATCGAAGCCCATCGGCGGTGCGATCAGCAGTCCGGCCTGCAGGCCGGGAACCAGGGTCTGAAACTGCTCCATCGCGCCCTGCAGCGCGGTTTCGGTCGATCCCAGCAGCGACAGCGGCCGCCCCGCCGCCGCTGCCGCCCGCACCAGAGGCAGCACAAGGTCCGAACCGGGCACCAGCTGCACCGGCCGCCGCGCCAACTGCGACAGCCAGACGATCGGATTGCCATCCGCCACCACGAAGTCCTGCGCCGCATAGGCCGCAAGGAAGCTGCGGTCCCGCCCGAGCTTCACCAGATGGTCCAGATTGATCGTCGCCAAGGCAAAGCCTTGCCCTGCCCGCAGGCGCGTGCCGACATCGGCCAGAACGGCCGTTGCATCGGGATGGGTGACGCTGATGTCGGTGGTGCCGAAACGGAACTGCAAACCGGGTCTCCTTGCCGCCCGCATAGCAGCTTTTGTCCGCCCGGGCGACCGCAGCCGTCCCCCCGTCTGCGGCAACAGAGTGTTTCCGTCCCCCCGCCCCGCGTTCCATGCTATCAGCGGCGCAACGCAACACCTGTGGACCCGGATTTGGCGAACCCGAACATCATAGCCTATGCGATGTTGCTCATCTGGCCTTTCGTGGCCTGGCAGCTGTATCGCCGGCTGGACCCGGCCCGGGCGCTGATCTGGACCATCCTTGCGGGCTATCTGATCCTGCCCCCCGTCGCCAAGTTCGACTTTCCCGTCGTGCCGGATCTCGACAAGGATACGCTGCCCGCCCTGACGGCGCTGGCCCTCAGCGTTTTCATGTTGAAAGACCGCGTCGGCCTTCTGCCCGATGGCCGGATCGGCAGGGTGCTGATCCTGTTCTTCTTCCTGTCGCCCTTTTTCACCGTCCTGACCAATGGCGATCCGATACCGGCCCGCAACGGCATGATCCTGCCCGGCATGCGCATCTATGACAGCGTGGCCGCCGTGGCGAACCATGTGATTTATGCCCTGCCGCTGTTTCTGGGCCGGCGCTATCTGGCCACGCCGCATGCCGCACGGGCCCTGCTTGCGGCGCTGGTGGCGGGGGGCATCGCCTACTCGCTGCCCTTGCTGATCGAAAGCCGGTTCTCGCCCCAGATGAACAACTGGGTCTACGGCTTCATGCAGCACGACTTCTTCCAGACCCTCCGGCAGGGCGGCTACCGGCCGATGGTCTTTCTGCCACACGGGCTTTGGGTCGCGATGTTCGTGCTGATGTGCGTCGCGGCCTCGGCCGTGTTCCTGCGGCTTGGCCCGGCCGAGGCCCGGCCAAAGCAGTTGGCGGTCTTTCTCTGGCTGATGCTGATGCTGGTGGTCTGCAAATCGGCTGGCGTCCTGGTCTACGGCCTTGTCATGCTGCCGCTGATCCTGTTGGCGCCGCGCCGCTGGCAGATCCTTGCCGCCGCGCTGGTGGGGGTGATCGTCATGGTCTACCCGGTTCTGCGCGGTGCCCATCTGGTGCCGCTGGACGCCATCCTTGACTATGCCCGCAGCCTGTCGGCCGACCGTGCCTGGTCGCTGCAGTTCCGCTTCGAGAACGAGGAGGTCCTGCTTTCGCGGGCCGAGGAACGCCCGTTGTTCGGCTGGGGCGGCTATGCCCGCAACTTCACCCACAATCCCATCAACGGCCAGATCCTGAACATCGCCGACGGTGCATGGATCATCCAGATCGGCACCTATGGCTGGCTAGGCTATCTGGCCGAATTCGGTCTGCTGTGCCTGCCGCTCTGGCTTCTGGGCCGCGAGGCCTTGGCGCAACGCTCCGCGGCCTTCACGCCCGAGGTTGCCGGGCTTGCGCTGATCTTCGCCTTCAACATGCTGGATCTTTTGCCGAACGGCACGCTGGTTCCGCTCAGCTGGCTGATTGCCGGCGCGCTCCTGGGCCATGCAGAGGCCATGCGCGCGGCCCGCATGGCCGCGCAGCCCGGGTTCGCGCCATTGCGGACAGTGATCCGGGGATGAGGGTGGACCTTGGCATCTTCGCCCATGACGAAGCCGCAGGCATCGTGGCGATGGTCGGGGGCGTGCTGGCGCAGACGGTGCCCGAAGGTGTCGATCTGCGCATCCTCGTGCTGGCCAACGGCTGCCATGACGACACCGCCGCGCGCGCCCGCGTGGCCGGGGCCGAGGTCGCCGACCTGCCCGAAGGCGGCAAAAGCCGGACCTGGAACCGCTTTGTCCACGACCTGTCGCGCCCCGATGCCGATCTGCTGATCTTTGCCGATGCCGACATCTCCCTGCCGGAGCCGGACGCGCTGTCGCGGCTGATCACCGGCTTGCAGCGGCGGCCGGGGCTTTGGGTGCTGAACAGCCAGCCGGTGAAGGACACCGCCCTGCGCGGCCCCAGCACGCTGGTCGAGAGGCTGGCCCTGAAAGCCTCGGGCGGGCTTGACGACTGGAGGACGGCGATCTGCGGTCAGCTTTACGCCATGCCCGCCACCCGGGCGCGGCGCTTTCGCCTGCCCGTCGGACTGCCGGTCGAGGATGGGTATCTGCGTGCCATGGTGCTGACCGACAGCCTGTCCGCGCCCGAGGATTTCGGCCGCATCGACGGCGCCGAAGGCGTGCGGCATGTCTATGCCTCGGAGACGACACTTGCCGCGCTGATCCGCCATCAGGAAAGGATCGTCATCGGCTCGGCCATCAATGCCGCGCTATTTGCCCATCTGCGCACCGCCGCCGACCCGGCAGCCGAGACGGCCCGGCTGGCAAGCGACCCCGCCGCATTGCCGCAGGTGCTGCGCGAAAGCCTGCCGCGCTGGCCCTTCGGCTACATCCCGTTTCACTTCCTTTTCAAACGCCTGTCCCGGGCGCGGCTTTCTCGCCTGCCAGTTGTATTGATGGGGTTCGGCTTTGACGCCATTGTCTACGTCAGGGCGCAAATCCGAATGATCCGCGGCACGGGGGCGGGCTTCTGGTAGCCGCCGCTGCCACTTTCCCCCTGCCTTCGCGGCGGTATTGTGGCATAGATGTGGCATTGTCCCCCCCTGCGACATGATCCCCGGCAAGGGGCGGGGCGGGTATCGCCGCCGGTGTTTTTGCGATAGTTTCAAGGCGCTGGCCGGATTGCGGGCTGGCAGGCAAGGCCAGACATCCCATATCCGGACCCGCCGCAAGGACCGAAGAGATGACCGTGAAGACCGATTTCCCCGGCGTGGCCGAAACCGACATAGCCATTGTCGGAATGGCCGCGCATCTGCCCGGCGCGGGGGACATCGAGACCTATTGGCGCAATCTCTCGCAAGGCGTGGAATCGATCCGCGCACTTTCCGAAGAGGAGCTGTTGGCCGCCGGGGAAACCCCCGCCCGACTGCGCCGCCCGAACTACGTTCCCTCGGCGGCCGTGCTGGACGGTTTCAAGGAATTCGATGCTGAATTCTTCGGGTTCTCCCCGAAAGAGGCCGCCATCCTTGATCCCCAGCACCGCCATTTCCTTGAGGTGGCATGGGAGGCGCTGGAAAACGCCGGCCACCCGCCCGAGGCGTTCAAGGGCGCCATCGGTGTCTATGCCGGCTGCGGCATGGGGTCGTATTTCTACTTCAACCTCTGCTCGAACCGCGATCTGGTCGACCAGACCGGCATGTTCCTGCTGCGCCATACCGGCAATGACAAGGACTTCCTTTCGACCCGCGTCAGCCACATCCTCGACCTGAAAGGGCCGAGCGTGAACGTCCAGACGGCCTGTTCCACCAGCCTGGTGGCGGTGCACTACGCGGCACAGGCCTTGCTGACCGGCGAATGCGACATGGCCCTTGCCGGGGGCGTCACCATCGAGCTGCCCCACGCGCGGGGCTATCTTTACACCGAGGGCGAGATCCTGTCGCCCGATGGCCATTGCCACGCCTTCGACCACCGGGCGCAGGGCACGGTCTTCGGGTCTGGCGCGGGCTGCGTGGTTTTGCGCCGCGCCAGGGATGCGATCCGCGACGGCGACCATATCTGGGCGATCCTGAAGGGCAGCGCCATAAACAACGATGGTGCGGCCAAGGCGGGCTATCTCGCGCCCTCAGTGGACGGGCAGGCCGCCTGCGTGGCCGAGGCGCAGATGATTGCCGGCGTCACCGCCGATACGGTGACTTATGTCGAATGCCACGGCACCGGCACCTATCTGGGCGACCCGATCGAGGTTGCCGCCCTGACCGCCGCCTTTGCCGAGACCGCCGAGACCGTCGGCACCTGCCGCATCGGTTCGGTAAAGACCAACATCGGCCATCTCGACACCGCCGCCGGAGTTGCCAGTCTGATCAAGGTGGCTCTGTCGCTGCATCACCGCCAGCTGCCGCCCTCGCTTGGCTATGAGGCGCCGAACCCGAGCATCGATTTTGAGACCAGCCCCTTCCGCGTCAATGACCGGCTGACGGAGTGGAGCGCGCCGATCCTGCGCGCCGGCGTCAATTCGCTTGGCGTTGGCGGCACCAATGCCCATGCCGTGCTGCAAGAAGGGCCGGCAAGGGTGGCGTCCGAGGACAGCGACTGGCCGTTTCAGCCGCTTGTGCTGTCGGCGCGCAGCAAGGCCGCGCTGGACGGGCAGGCCGCCCGCCTTGCCACCCATCTGCGCGCGAACCCCGGCCAGCCGCTGGCCGATGTGGCATGGACGCTGAAGGAAGGCCGTCGCGCCTTCGACAAGCGCCGCGTCATCGTCGCCGCCAGCCATGACGAGGCCGCCAGCCTTCTGGAAGGCGCCGATCCGCGCCGGGTGTTCAGCCATGATTACCTGGGTGCAGCGCCCGAGGTCGTCTTCATGTTCCCCGGCGGCGGCGCGCAATTCGCCGGCATGGCCCGCGACCTGTATGAGACCGAACCCGTCTTTGCCGACTGGATGGACCGCGGCCTTGCCGTGCTGCAACCGCAGCTGGACTACGACATCCGCGCCCTCTGGCTGCCCGGGGCACGTGCAGAAGCGGCGGCGAATGGGGCGCTGAAAAAGCCCTCGGCCCAGTTGCCGCTGATCATGATCACCGAATACGCGCTTGCCAAGCTATATGAAAGCTGGGGCGTCACCCCCGCCGCCCTTGTCGGCCATTCGATGGGCGAGAACACCGCAGCCGCCCTTGCCGGCGTGATGAGCTTTGAAGACTGCATCGGTCTTGTCCTTCTGCGCGGACGCCTCTTTGACACCATCGCGCCGGGGGGCATGCTGTCAGTCCCGATGGACGAAGCCGACCTGCGCTCCCGGCTGGCCGGGGAAGGCATGGACGATCTCGACATGGCCTCGGTCAATGCGCCCGGGCTTTGCGTGGTCTCCGGCCCCGATGCTGCGCTGAAACGCCTTTCGGGCAACCTTGCCGCCGAAGGGATCGAGACCCAACGCATCGCCATCGACATCGCCGCGCATTCGCGGATGCTGGAGCCGATCCTGGCGCCCTTTGGCGACTACCTGCGCCGCATCCGGCTGAACCCGCCGGCCCTGCCGATCATCTCGAACCGCACCGGCCAGCCCCTGACCGATGCGCAGGCCACCGATCCCGATTACTGGGTCCAGCACCTGCGCAACACGGTCAACTTCCGCGCCTGCGCCGAGAGCCTGACCGCCACCCCCGGCCGTGTCTATATCGAGATGGGGCCGGGCCGGGCGCTTTCCTCGCTGGCGCAGGCCAATGGCATCGCCTCGGGGCAGGTCATCGCGGCCCTGCGCCACCCCGAACAGAAGATCGCCGATGATGCCTGGCATATCGCCAGCATCGCCCGCCTCTGGGCCTGCGGCGTGCCGGTGGACTGGGCGCCGATCTGGGGCGAGAAACGTCGCAACCGGGTGCCGCTGCCGACCTATGCCTTCCAGAAGAAGCCCTATTTCATCGAACCGGGCAACGCAGCAGCCGAGGAACCCGAAGCCCTTCCCGCCCGCCTGCCCGACATTGCGCAATGGGGCTGGCGGCCGCATTGGCGCCCCGCTCCTGCGGGGGCCGAGATCGACGACCTTGCCGACCTGCCGCCGCAGAACTGGCTGATCTTCGCGGATGACACCGGCCTTGCCGCCGCCACCGCCGCCCGGCTGGCCCAGCATGGCCACCGCATCACCACCGTTCGCGCCGGCGACACTTTCGCCCGTGACGGCGACACCTATATCCTGTCGCCCGAACGCGGGCGCGAGGGGTATGACCTTCTTATCCGCGATCTGGTCGGCCGGGGCCTGACCCCTGACCGCATCGCGCATTTCTGGCTGGTCACGGCGAAGGAGAGCTTTCGCCCCGGCTCATCCTTCCTGCACCGCAATATCGAGCAAGGCTTTTACAGCCTGATGTTCCTGGTCCAGGCCATCGCCGAGGAAGGCCTGCCCGGCCCGATCCGGCTGACCACCCTGACCACGGGGGCCGCGCAGGTGAAGGCGGAACCCCTGGCCTACCCGGAAAAGGCGATGATCCTGGGGCCGACCCGGGTTGTCCCGCGTGAGGTGCCGGCGCTGATGACCGGCAGCCTGGACCTTGGCGCGCTTCCGAAAGACCTTGGCCCGCTGACCGACCGGGTGCTGGAAGAGCTGATCTGCGACCCCGCTCTTGCTGCCCTGCGCGGCGAGCGGCGCTATGAGCTTGGGCTGAAGCCCGCCGCCCTGCCCGAAGTGCAGACCGAACTGCCGCAGGGTGCGCATATCCTGATCACCGGCGGTTTCGGCGGCATCGGCCTGACGCTGGCCGAAGATCTGATCCGCCGCCATGGCGTGAAGATCACCCTGATCGCCCGCCGTGCCCTGCCGCCCCGCGCTGACTGGTCCCGCCTGCTGGCCGGAATGGCGCCCGGCGATCCCATCGCCCGCCGCATCCTGTCGCTGCAACGGCTTGAGGCTTTGGGCGGCGAAATCCTTGTCGCGCAGGCCGATGTCGCCAATGTGGTCGAGATGCAGGCCGCCCGTGACGCGGGGATCAGGCGCTTCGGCGCCGTCCATGCGGTGATCCATGCCGCCGGCGTGGTCGATGACGGCCCCCTGTTGACGAAGACCCCGGCCGAGGTCGAAGAGGTCTTCGCACCGAAGCTGCATGGCACGCAGGTTCTGGACCGGCTTTTCCCCGATGGGTCGCTGGCGCTGATGGTGCTTTTCGCCTCGACCTCAACCGTCACCGGCCCTGCCGGTCAGATCGACTATGTCGCGGCGAACGAATACCTGAACGCCTTTGCCAAGTCGCGCGCGGGTGGCAAGACCCGTGTCGTCGCGCTGAACTGGGGCATCTGGCAGGGCGTCGGCATGGCGGCCGAATCGCTGGCCGACCGCATCGGCCGGCCAGAGACGCCGCGCCTGCCGATCCACCGTCCGATGCTGGACGAGGCCGGCTTTGATGCCCAGGGCAACCGCATCTTCATCGCGACCTATGGGCTGGATCGCTGGGTGCTGGATGGCCACCGCACAAAGGATGGCACCGCGCTGATCCCCGGCACCGGCTATCTGGAAATCGCCGCCGAAGCCTGGGCCGCACAAGGCGAGACCGGGGCGTTTGAGTTGCGCGACCTGACCTTCTTCCGCGCCCTGAACATCGCGGAGGATGAGTCGCGCGAGATCCGCGCCCGGCTGACCCGCAGCGATGAGGGCTATGCGCTGGACCTTCATTCCGCCGTGACCGTGCAGGGCCGCAAGGGCTGGCTGCAACACGCCTCGGCCCGGCTGTTGCCGCTGGCCGAAACGGCACCGGGGATCGACCCGGCAGCCATTGCCGCCCGCCTGCCCGCGCCCGAAACCGGCGAAGGCCTGCCAAGCCCGCAAGAGGCGCATCTGGCCTTTGGTCCGCGCTGGCGGGTGCTGGCGTCGCGCAGCATCGGCGCGGGCGAGGGACTGGCGCAGCTGCACCTGCCCGCAAGCTTTGCCGCGGAACCCGCTCAGGGCTGGCTGATGCACCCGGCGCTGATGGACCTTGCCACCGGCTGGGCCATGGACCTGATCGAGGGGTACAAGCCCGATCACCTCTGGGTGCCGGTCTCCTACGCCCGCCTGCGCGCCTTCCGCCCGCTGCCGGCGCGGATCGTCAGCCATGTCCGCAACGCCGCCCCCAATGCGGCGGCCCGTCCGACCGCCAGCTTCGACATCACCCTTGCCACACCCGAGGGCGAGGTCTGCGTCGAGATCGAGGGTTTCACCATCCGCAGGCTGGACGGGGCCCTGACCTTCCCCGCGCCGGAAGCCCGGATGCTGGAGCAGGACAGCGCCACCAGACCGATGTCCCCCGCCGAAGAGCGCCTGATCCACACCTTCACCCAAGGCATCCGCCCCGAAGAAGGCGCCCGCGCCTTTGCCCGCGCGCTTGGCCTTGATGCCCCGCAGGTCATCGTCTCGTCGCTGGATCTGCCGGCCCTGGTCCGCCAGACCGCCGCAACGGAAGCGGCCCGCCCCGAGGGGCAATCCTTCGACCGTCCCGATCTTGATACCGATTATGTCGAGCCGAAGAACGACATCGAGAAGCGGCTGGTCACGTTCTGGCAGGAACTTCTTGGCGTCTCGCGCGTGGGGACCGAGGACAGCTTTTTCGACCTGGGCGGACATTCCCTGATCGCCGTGCGGCTGTTCGCCATGGTGAAAAAGGCCTTCCGGGTAGAGTTCCCGATCTCGGTCCTGTTCGAAGCCCCGACGATCGCCGCCTGCGCCAGCCTGATCGCCGATCAGCTTGGCCCCACCGAAGCGGCGCCGCAAGGCCCCGAAGAGACGGCAAGGCCCCGCGCCCCGCAGCGCCGCTTTACCCATCTGGTGCCGATGCACCGGGGCGAGGGCGGGCCGAAGACGCCGTTCTTCCTTGTCGCAGGCATGTTCGGCAATGTGCTGAACCTGCGCCATCTGGCCCAGCTTCTGGGCCATGACCGGCCCTTCTACGGGTTGCAGGCGCGTGGGCTGATGGGCGACGACGCCCCGCATGACGATTTCACCGCCGCCGCGACGGATTACATCGCCGAGATGCGCCAGGTGCAACCGCATGGCCCCTGGCTTCTGGGTGGCTTTTCCGGCGGCGGCCTGATCGCCTGGGAGATTGCCCGCCAGCTGGAAGCCGCCGGCGAAGAGGTGCCGCTGGTCGTTCTTCTGGATACCCCGGTTCCGCTGCGCCCCACGCTGACCCGGCGCGACAAGGCGTTGATCAAGCTGGCGGAACTGCGCGCCAAAGGCCCCGGCTATCTTCTGGAATGGGCCCGCGCCCGCGCGGAATGGCAGCGCCTTCAGGCGCAGCCGCAGGCCGCCCAAGGGGAGGCGGCGTTCAACAATGCCGGCATCGAGGCCGCCTTCCGCGCCGCCCTGCCGCGCTATGTGATGCCGCAGCGCGATGGCGCGACCGTGCTTTTCCGCCCGCCGCTGGACCGGCGCTGGCAGGTCTCGGGCGGGCAATGGGTGTCCTCGGCCAAGGAATATGTCTTTGCCGACAATGACCTGACCCGCTTCGCCCCGGCGCTTCAGGTGATCGAAGTGCCCGGAGACCATGATTCCATGGTGCTTGAGCCGAATGTCCGCGTCCTTGCAGCCGGCATGAAACAGGCGATCGAGGACGCTGCGCCCGCGTCGAACCCGCTTGCGCAGGCCGCCGAATGACCGCCCGCCTGCTGACCGTCATCCTGAACTGGCGCTCGCCCGACATGACGCTGCGCTCGGCCGAGGCTGCACTTGCGGCCCTGCAGGGCATCGACGGCGCCTTGGTCATCGTCGACAACGATTCCGGCGATGGTTCGTTCGAGAAACTGTCGGCCGAGGCTGCGGCACGCGGCTGGACGACAGGCCCGCAGCAGGTGCGCGTGCTGCAATCTGGCCGCAACGGCGGCTTCGGGGCCGGCAACAACTTCGGCATCCTTGCCCGGCTGCCGGATGGGTCGCAGCCGGACTACGTCTACCTGCTGAATTCGGATGCCTTCCCCGCGCCCGATGCCGTTCGCGCCCTGCTGGAGCATCTGGAAACCCACCCGCAGACAGGTTTCGCCGGCAGCTATATCCACGGCCCCGAGGGCGAGCCACACCGCACCGCCTTCCGCTTTCCCTCGGTCTGGTCCGAGTTCGAGGGCCAGATCCGCTTCGGTCCCGTCTCGCGCCTGCTCTCGCGCCACATCGTTGCGCAGCCGATCCCGCATGAGACCACGCGTGTCGACTGGCTGGCCGGGGCCAGCCTGATGATGCGGCAATCGGTGCTGGACCGGATCGGCCTTTTTGACGAGACCTTCTTTCTTTATTTTGAGGAAACCGACCTGTGCCGTCGCGCCGCCCTTGCCGGTTTTCCCACCGACTATGTGGTCGAAAGCCGGGTTTCGCATATCGGATCGGCCTCCACCGGGATGAAGAACTGGACCCGGATCCCGGAATTCTGGCTGGAGTCCCGTCTGCATTACTTCACCAAGAACCATGGCGGTGCCTATGCCGCCCTTGCCAGCATCGCCACACTTGCCGGCGGCACGCTCTGGCGGCTGCGGCTTCTGATCCAGCGCAAGGAGCGGGGCGATCCGCCGCGCTATCTGCGGGATCTGACGGCGCACCATTTGCGCCACCTGTTTAGAAGACAAGGGAACGCGCAGCCCAAGGAACACCCCGCAGCATCGGGGTAAGGACGTATGACATGACCTTCTCGGCCCTGCTGATCGGAAACGAAACCCTGACCACCGAATGCGGCTCGGCGCTGCTGGCGCGCGGCCACCGCATCGCGGCCGTCGTCACCCATGCGCCCGAGGTGCAGGCCTGGGCCAATGCCCGCGGCCTGACGGTGGAAGCCTTCGGTCCCGACCTCGCCTCCCGCTTGCCGCAGGCCGACTGGCTTCTGTCCATCGCCAACCTGACCGTCCTGCCGGCTGCGGTGCTGGCCCTTGCGGCAAAGGGGGCCGTCAACTTTCACGACGGTCCCTTGCCTGCCCATGCCGGGCTGAACGCCCCGGTCTGGGCCATTCTGGCCGGCGAGGCCGAACATGCCATCACCTGGCACATGATCGAAGGCGGCGTGGATCAGGGCCGTATCCTTGAGACGCGCAGTTTCCCGATTGCGGCCGATGAGACCGCGCTGACCCTCAACACCCGCTGTTTCGAGGCTGGTCTCGACAGTTTCCCCGACCTGCTGGCGCAGCTGGAGACGGGCCTGACCCCGCGTCCGCAGCCCGCCGGTCCGGGTCGGCTGCACAAGCGTGCCGACCGCCCCGCCGCCTTTGGGCGGATCGACTTCGCCCGCCCGGCCGAAGAGATCGCGCGCCTTGTCCGCGCGCTGGACCATGGCCGCTACTGGAACCCGCTGACAACGGCCAAGATCGACACCGGCCTTGCCGTGCTGAATGTCGGCAGCGCCGAAGTGGCGGAAGGGCAGGGTGCGCCCGGCACGGTTCTTGCTGCCAGCGAAGAAGGCCTGACGGTCGCCTGCGGGTTTGGTGCCGTCCGGCTGAGCCGCCTGACATGCCAGGCAAAGGGCGGCCCGGTCAGCCCCGCAAGCATCACCGCGACGTCGCTGCCCTTGCTGACCGCCGATGAAGCGGCACGTCTGACGGCCGCACTGCAGGCGGAGGCCCCGCGCGATGCCGCCCTGCGCAAGGCGCTTGCAACCTTGCAGCCGCTTTCACTGGCGGCGAAGCCGGCGGCTGAACCGGAGTGGCAAAGCCTTCCCCTCGCCGGCACATTGCCGCACCTCGCTCTTGCTGCCCTGCGCGCCTTCGGGGCGGAGACCGCCGACATCGCCCGCGAAGCGACAGGCCTGTCAGGCTACCTTTCCGGGTGGGCGCCCTTGCGCCTGACCTCAGGCCCCTTGGGGCAATCCCTTGCGGGCATCGCCGCCGCGCTGGCGCAGCCTGTGCAAGGCTGGCCCCTGGATTTGATGACCCGCGACAACGCCCTGCAAGGCCTGACCCCCCCGCCGCTTGGCCTTGCCGGGACCGGCCCGATCCCCGGCACCGCCGTCACCCTGACGCCGGGTGCCCTGCACTTTGACGCCGCGCGTCTTGACCGCGCCGAGGCGCAGGCCGTTGCGCACCGTCTGACCCATATCGCGGCGCAGATCGCCGGTGCGGCGCCGGAAACCCGGCTGCAAGCGGTTCCGGCCCTGACGCCGGACGAACGCGACGAGGTGGTCAACCGCTGGAATGCCACCGCCCGCGACCATGACCGGTCCCTGATGGTCCACACCGCCTTTGAGGCGCAGGCCGCCAGGACCCCCGACGCGCCCGCACTGGCCTTCG
Source organism: uncultured Paracoccaceae bacterium (assembly GCA_934500835.1). GTDB lineage: Bacteria > Pseudomonadota > Alphaproteobacteria > Rhodobacterales > Rhodobacteraceae > Pseudogemmobacter. The sequence goes on from CAKSTR010000003.1 coordinate 212,277, forward strand.
AGGCCCAGACCCTGACCTATGCCCAGTTGAACGCCCGCGCCAATCGCGCTGCCCATACCCTTGTCGGCATGGGTGTCATCCCCGGCACTCTTGTCGGGCTTTCCACGCGCCGCAGCCTTGATCTGGTGGTGGGCGCGCTGGCGATCCAGAAGGCCGGCGGTGCCTATGTACCGATGGACCCCGCCTATCCCGCCGACAGGCTTGCGCTTTTTGCCGAGGATTCCGCCTGCCCGGTGATCGTGACGCAAAGCGACCTTGCCCCCCGCCTGCCGGGCAAGGTGCAGACCCTGTGCCTTGATACCGATGGCAGGCTGGCGCAGGCGCCGCAGACCAACCCGCAGACCGGCGTTACCCCCGGTGACGTGGCCTATATGATCTATACCTCCGGCTCGACCGGCCGCCCGAAAGGCGTGCAGGTTGAACACCGCAATGTGGTGAACTTCTTCGCCGGCATGGATGACCGCCTTGGCACCACGCCCGGCACATGGCTGGCCGTGACTTCGCTTTCCTTCGACATCTCGGTGCTGGAGGTGTTCTGGACCCTTGCCCGTGGCTTCAAGGTGGTGATCAGCAGCGATGAGAACCGCGCGCTGGTCTCGTCGGGCCGCATCGCAAGCAAGCGGCACATGGACTTCTCGCTGTATTACTGGGGCAATGACGACGGTCAGGGACCGAAGAAATACGAACTTCTGCTGGAAGGCGCGAAATTCGCCGACAGCCATGGCTTCAGCGCGCTCTGGACGCCCGAACGTCACTTCCATGCCTTCGGCGGCCCCTATCCCAACCCCTCCGTCACCGGGGCCGCAGTCGCTGCGGTGACAAAGAACCTGGCCGTGCGCGCCGGTTCTTGCGTCGTTCCGTTGCACCATCCGGCCCGGATCGCCGAGGAATGGGCGGTGATCGACAACCTGACGAATGGCCGTGCGGGGATCGCCATCGCTTCGGGCTGGCAGCCCGAGGATTTCGTGCTGCGTCCCGAAAACACTCCGCCGGCGAACAAGGCCGCGATGTATCGGGCCGCCGACCAGGTCCGCCGTCTCTGGCGCGGCGAGGGCGTGGATTTCCCCAAGGCGGACGGCACGATGTTCACCGTGGTCACGCAGCCGCGCCCGGTCTCGGCCGAACTGCCGCTGTGGGTCACGACCGCAGGCAACCCCGAGACATGGCGCGAAGCCGGCGAGATGGGGGCCAATGTGCTGACTCACCTCCTGGGCCAGAGTATCGACGAGGTGGCCGGCAAGATCGTGCTTTACCGTCAGGCGCGGGAAAAGGCCGGCCATGATCCGGCCACCGGCGTGGTGACGCTGATGCTGCACTCTTACGTCGGGCGTGACCGCGAACAGGTGCGGCGCGTGGCCGAGGGGCCGATGAAATCCTATCTGGCCGCTGCAGTCGGGCTGGTGAAGCAATACGCCTGGGCCTTCCCGGCCTTCAAGAAGCCGCAAGGCGTGACCAATCCGATGGACATCGACCTGCGGACCCTGTCCGCCGAAGAAAACGAGGCCATCCTGGATTTCGCCTTCCAGCGCTATTTCGGGGACTCGGGCCTTTTCGGCACGGTCGAGGATGCCCTCGCGCGGGTGGAGCAGCTGAAGCGGATCGGCGTCAGCGAAGTCGCCTGCCTGATCGACTACGGCATCGCGCCCGAGAAGGTGATGGAAGGCCTTTACCCCTTGGCCGAGGTGGTGAAACGGGCCAATTCGGGCGGCGGGATCGAGGCGGATGATTTCTCGATCGCCGCGCAGATCCTGCGCCATGGCGTGACGCATCTGCAATGCACCCCGTCCATGGCCCGGATGATCGCCATGAACGACGACAGCCGTATGGCGCTGGCGCAGGTCGGCACCCTGCTGGTGGGCGGCGAGGCCTTGCCCGGCGCACTGGTTACCGATCTGCGGCACGCTGGCGTGAAAACGATTTTCAACATGTATGGCCCGACCGAAACCACGATCTGGTCTTCGGTCGAAGAGGTCGCCGGTGCCGAGGCGATTGCCAATATCGGCTCGCCTTTGGTGAACCAGCAGCTTTACGTCCTTGACGGGGCGCAGGAGCCGGTCGCCACCGGCGCCGAGGGCGAGCTGTGGATCGGCGGCGAGGGCGTGACCCGCGGCTACTGGCAGCGCCCAGACCTGACCGACGCGCATTTCCTGCCCAACCCGTTCCATCCCGGCCGGATGTATCGCACCGGCGATCTGGTGCGGCGGCGCGAAGATGGCAAGCTGGATTTCCTTGGCCGGGCGGATCATCAGGTCAAGCTGCGCGGCTACCGGATCGAACTGGGCGAGATCGAAGCGGTGATGGAACGCCAGCCCGGCGTCACTCAGGCCGTGGTCCTTGCGCGCGAGGACAATCCCGGCGATCTGCGGCTGGTGGCCTATGTCACCGGCGCCGCGAAGGAACCGGCGCTGCGGGCGGCGCTGGTGGCGGAACTGCCTGACCACATGGTGCCGCAGCATTTCGTGACCCTGCCGGCCATGCCGCTGACCCCGAACCGGAAGGTAGACCGCAAGGCGCTGCCCAAGCCCGGCCCGGCCCCCGCGTTGGAACCCGTCGCTCCGGTCCTTGCGGGTGCAGAGCCGCCCGCATCCTCGGTCGCGGCGGATCTGGCGGCGATCTGGGCGCGGGTGCTGGGGGTGGCGAAGGTCGGCGCGAAGGACAACTTCTTCGCCCTTGGCGGCCACTCTCTTCTGGCGGTGCAGGCGCATCGGGAAATCCGCGACCGGATGGGGGCGGCGAAGGTCTCGATCACCGATATCTTCCGCTTCCCGGTGCTGGAGCAACTGGTCGCCCATATCGAAGGGCCAGGCGCAGCGATCCGGCCCGTCGCCCCGCAACCCGTGGCGGCCGCCCCCCAGGCCCAGGGCGAAAGCCTTGCCGACGCGATGGACCGTCGGCGGGCCATGCGGCTGGCCCGACGGGGGATCGATGCCTGAGGCCGCGGCCCTTATGGCCTTGGCCCGGCGGCTTCTGCCGGCTGGCTGCGCCGTGTCCAGCGCCGACCCGACCCGGCACTGGCCGCTTCTGTCTGGCGAGGCGCTGCCCGGTGCCACACCGCGCCGGCTGGCCGAATTCTCGGCCGGTCGCCATGCCGCCAGATCTGCCCTGCGCACGCTTGGTCTGCCCCTGACAGCCATTCCGATGGGCGACGACCGCTCTCCTCTCTGGCCCGAGGGCATTGCCGGCACGATCAGCCACGACCGCACGGCCTGTCTGGCCGCCGTGCGGCGGGGCGAAGGGATCGGGATCGACCTTGAAGAGGAAGACGCGCTGCCCGAAGATCTGTGGAAGATCGTCCTCTTGCCGGAAGAGCGCCACTGGGTAGATGCGCAGCCGCAGTCCGGGCTGGCTGCGACGGTGGTGTTTTCCGCCAAAGAGGCGGCCTACAAGGCGCAATATCCGGCCAGCAGGGTGCTTTTCGGGTTTGACCGGCTGATGGTGTCCCTGACCGCCGAGACGTTTACCGCAACCTTCCGCGCCGCGACCGGCCCCTTCCGCGCAGGGCATCAGCTGCACGGCCGATGGGGCCGGGCGGCCGGGCATGTCCTGACCACGGTCGCAATCTGACGCCACAACGCCCATACAGCGTCGATTTGTCGCGACATCGCCCCTGATACCGCTATTCTCAGCCCCCGGGCCGGGTCATCCGGCGGGCAGCTACGGGTAGGATATGAGGAAGTTCGTCGCCATTCTCTGCGTCATCAGCTGGTCGGGCTTCTGGGCCTTCGGCTATCTGGCGCTGTCCGCCGAGTCTGTCGACAACGGGCAGATGAGCGTGGCCCTGATCCTGGCCGCGCTTGGTCTTTTCACCGGACTTTTCACCTATCTGCGACTTGCCCGCAGCAGCGACCCCGGCCGCTGGAACCGCGTCAAGCCGCCTGAGGGCGTCTGATCCGGTCAGCGGCCTCGATGACCAGGGGGCGCAGGCCCTCGCCGCCGTGATCCAGCACCGAGAACAACTGGATACGCATCCGCGGCTCCCAGAAGTCATTGATATGGCTGGCCAGCAGGGTCAGCCCCTCTTCATGGGGCTTCGATTCCATGAACTGGGCGATCTGATTCGCCATGCGGATGATCTTTTCAGCGGGGGTGGCCGACATGGGCAGACTCCGTCACGATTCGGTCGGTGTGGGTGAAGGCCTCGAACCGGTCGGGCCGGGCAAGGGCGATAAGGGTGATGCCGGCGCGTTCGGCCAGGGCCACCGCATCGGCTGTGGGGGCCGAGACGGCGATCAGGATGCCGCAGCGCAGGGCCGCGACCTTCTGCACAAGGTCGATGGAAACGCGGCTGGTCAGCACAACCGCGCCCTGACCCGCATCGGCGCCCGAACGCAAGGTCCAGCCGGCCAGCTTGTCCAGGGCGTTGTGGCGCCCGACATCCTCACGCGTGGTGACCAGCGCGCCTGCCGTCCAGAAGCCCGCGCAATGGGCGGACCGGGTCAGGTCGTGCAGGGGCTGTTGCGCGGGCAGGGCGGCGATCGCCGCCATCACCTGCGCCGGCGTCATCCGCAGCCCGCCATGCGGCACTGTCGCAGGCTCTCGCAGCGCCTGATCAATGGAATCGATGCCGCAAAGGCCGCAGCCCACCGGCCCGGCCATGGTGCGCCGACGCGAAGCCAGGCGCGCCTCGGCCCCCGGTTCCAGCCAGCATTGCACATCGATGCCGGACCCGGCCCTGACCACTTCGATCTCAAGGATCTCGGCCGGGGTGGCGATGCCTTCGGTCAAGGCGAACCCATAGGCGAAATCCTCAAGGTCAGAGGGCGTCGCCATCATCACCGCCTGTGCAGAGCCGTTGAAGGACAGCGCAACCGCCACTTCTTCGGACAGCACCCGCTCACCCGCCACGGGGGCGGGGCCGAAGGCCAGCCTTGGGATGACCCTTGCGCCCTTCATGCCCTGACGCCCGTCACTCCGCCGCCAGAATCCGGCGCGAGTTCGCCGCTTGGGCGTTGTACTCTTCCTGCCATTCCGACGGCCCGTTCGAGGGCGCAACCTGCACCGCCGTCACCTTGTATTCCGGGCAATTGGTTGCCCAATCGCTGAAATCGGTGGTGATGACGTTGGCCTGCGTGTCGGGGTGGTGGAAGGTGGTATAGACCACACCGGGCGAGACCCTGTCGGTGATCTCGGCCCGCAGCGTGGTCTCGCCGGAACGCGAGGCCAGCCGGACCCAGTCACCTTCGCGGATGCCGCGATTCTCGGCGTCATGCGGGTTGATCTCCAGCACGTCCTGATCATGCCATACCACGTTGTCGGTGCGCCGGGTCTGGGCGCCGACGTTGTATTGCGACAGGATCCGGCCGGTCGTCAGCAGCAGCGGGAACCGCGGGCCGGTCTTTTCGTCCGTCGCGATGTATTCGGTGCGGATCAGCTTGCCCTTGCCGCGCACGAAGCCGTCGATGTGCATCAGCGGCGTGCCTTCCGGCGCCTTGTCGTTGCACGGCCACTGAATCGAACCCAGTTCCTCGATCCGGTCATAGCTGACGCCGGCGAAGGACGGCGTGGTCATGGCGATCTCTTCCATGATCTGGCTGGGGTGGGTGTATGCCCAGTTCGCGCCAAGGGCATTGGCGAACATCTGGGTCACTTCCCAGTCGGCATAGCCCTGTTTCGGCGCCATCACCTTGCGCACCATGTTGATGCGGCGCTCGGCGTTGGTGAAAGTGCCGTCCTTTTCCAGGAAGGACGAGCCGGGGAAGAACACATGGGCGTAGTTCGCCGTCTCGTTCAGGAAGAGGTCATGAACGATGACGCATTCCATCGCCGCAAGACCGGCCGCGACGTGTTTGGTGTCGGGGTCGGATTGCAGGATGTCTTCGCCCTGGCAGTAAAGGCCCATGAAGGTGCCCTCGACCGCCGCGTCCAGCATGTTCGGGATGCGCAGGCCGGGCTCGGGGTCGATCGTCACGCCCCAGGCCTGTTCGTAGATCGCGCGGACTTCCGGGTGCTTCACATGGCGATAGCCCGGCAGTTCATGCGGGAAGGACCCCATGTCGCACGAGCCCTGCACGTTGTTCTGCCCGCGCAGCGGGTTCACGCCCACGCCGCGACGGCCGATGTTGCCGGTCAGCATGGCAAGGTTGGCGATGCCGATGACGGTGGTCGACCCCTGGCTATGTTCGGTCACGCCCAGCCCGTAATAGATCGCCGCATTGCCGCCCTTGGCGTAAAGCCGGGCCGCCCCGCGGATTTCCTCGGGCATGACGCCGGTCACCAGCATCATGTTCTCGGGCGAGTGTTTGGGGTCCGAGATGAACTCGGCATAGTCCAGGAATTCATCCCAGTCGCAGCGGGTGCGGATGAATTCCTCATCATACAGCTTCTCGGTGACGATCACATGCGCCAGAGCCGAGACCACGGCGACGTTGGTGCCGGGGGTCAGCGCAAGGTGATGGTCGGCGCTGTAATGCGGGCCTTCGACCATTTCGGTCCGGCGCGGGTCGACGACGATCAGCTTTGCGCCCTGCCGCAGCCGTTTCTTCATCCGGCTGGCAAAGACCGGGTGGGCCGAATGCGGGTTGGCGCCGATCACCATGATGACGTCGGACTCTTCGACCGAGTCGAAATCCTGCGTGCCGGCCGAGGTGCCGAAGGTCTGGCCAAGGCCATAGCCGGTGGGCGAATGGCAGACCCGGGCGCAGGTGTCGGTGTTGTTGTTCATGAAGACGGCACGGGTCAGCTTCTGGACCAGATAGGTCTCTTCATTGGTGCAGCGCGACGAGGTGATCACGCCGACCGACTGGCGGCCGTATTTCTGCTGGATGGCCTTCATCCGGTTGGCGGCGAATTCCATCGCTTCGGACCAGGACACCTCTTGCCAGGGGTCGTTGATGCTGTCGCGGATCATCGGCTTCAGGATGCGGTCCTTGTGGCTGGCGTAGCCATAGGCGAAGCGGCCCTTGACGCAGCTGTGGCCGCGGTTGGCCTTGCCATGCTTGTAGGGGACCATGCGGACCAGTTCGTCGCCGCGCATCTCGGCCTTGAAGGAACAGCCGACGCCGCAATAGGCGCAGGTCGTGATGATCGAACGGTCGGGCGTGCCGATGTCGATCACCGAATTTTCGTTCAGGGTGCCGGTCGGGCAGGCCTGCACGCAGGCCCCGCAGCTGACGCAATCCGAGGTCAGGAAGCTGTCGTTCTTGCCGCCCGCATGGACCCGGCTGTCAAAGCCCCGGCCCGAGATGGTCAGCGCGAAAGTGCCCTGCACCTCTTCGCAGGCGCGGACGCAGCGGCTGCAGACGATGCATTTCGACGGCTCGTAGGTGAAATAGGGGTTCGACAGGTCTTTCGGCAGCCAGTCGGGGTTGGCCTCGCCGCTGGTGTCGCGGACCTCGAAGTGGTTGGCCAGCTTGCCGCCCTTGGGCGCCTCATAGCGCACGTCGCGCAATCCCACGGCACCGGCCATGTCCTGCAACTCGCAATCGCCATTGGCGCCGCAGGTCAGGCAGTCCAGCGGGTGGTCGCTGATGTAAAGCTCCATCACCCCCTTGCGCAGGGTCTTCAGCTTGCCGGTCTGGGTCTTGACCTTGATCCCGGGCGCGACGGGCGTGGTGCAGGAGGCGGGGGTGCCGTTGCGCCCCTCGATCTCGACCAGGCACAGACGGCACGACCCGAAGGCGTCGATGCTGTCGGTGGCGCACAGCTTGGGGACCGAGATGCCGATTTCGGCCGCGGCGCGCATGATGCTGGTGCCTTCGGGCACCGTCACGTCAAAGCCGTCGATGGTCAGGGTGATCATGGCCTTCGATTTCGCGGCGGGGGTGCCGAAATCGCGGTCGGGGATGATGAAGTCTTTCATCTCAGGCACCTTTCTTCACGGCAAGCTGGTGGGCGACGATGGCATTCGCATGGCCATGGCCCATGGCATGGGTCTCTTTCAGGAACCCCACGATCTTCATGTGGGGTTGGTCCGGCAGTCCGGCAATCTGATCGAACCAGAATTGCATCGGTTTGCCGTAGGTTTTCTCAATCGACGGAAAGTACGAGGCCGGCCCTTTGGCTTTTTCGGCGACCGCGTTCATTCCGCCGCCGCCTTCGCGCGCTGGAAGTCGTCGGGGAAATGCGTCACGGCGGACATCACCGGATAGGGCGTGAAGCCGCCAAGGGCGCAGAGCGAACCCAGCTTCATCGTGTTGCACAGGTCGGTCAGGATCGGCAGCGCCGAAGGATCGCCGTTCAACACCCGGTCCAGCGTTTCCACGCCGCGGATCGATCCGATCCGGCAGGGGGTGCACTTGCCGCAGCTTTCGATGGCGCAGAACTCCATGGCGAAGCGCGCCATTTGCAGCATGTCCACCGTGTCATCGGCAATGGTCAGCCCGGCGTGGCCGATCAGCCCGTCCTTCGCGGCGAAATCCTCATAGGTGAAGGGCGTGTCGAAAAGCCCGCGCGGGAACCAGGCACCCAGCGGACCGCCGACCTGCACCGCCTTGACCGGCCGGCCCGACGCCGTGCCGCCGCCGATGTCATCGACAATCTCGCCCAGAGTCAGGCCGAAGGCGGTCTCGAACAACCCGCCGTACTTCACGTTGCCGGCCAGCTGCAGCGCCATGGTGCCAAGCGAACGACCCATGCCGAAATTCTTGTAGAAAGTGGCACCCCGATCCATGATCACCGGCACCGAGGCCAGCGAGATCACGTTGTTCACCACCGTCGGACGGCCCATGAAGCCCTGAAGCGCGGGCAGCGGCGGCTTGGCCCGCACGATGCCGCGCTTGCCCTCAAGGCTGTTCAAGAGGCTGGTTTCCTCGCCGCAGACATAGGCGCCGGCGCCGACGCGGACCTCCATGTCGAAGCTGCGGCCAGAGCCAAGGACGGAGGCCCCCAGCACGCCCGCCGCCCGGGCGATCTCGATCGCCTTCTGCATCTGGCTGACCGCATCGGGATATTCCGAACGGGTGTAGACATAGCCTTGCGTCGCGCCGACGGCGAGGCCGGCAATCGCCATGCCTTCGATCAGGGTGAAGGGGTCGCCCTCCATCAGCATCCGGTCGGCAAAGGTGGCCGAGTCGCCCTCGTCGGCGTTGCAGACGATGTATTTCTGCGGCGCCTGCGCGTCGTGGACGGTCTTCCACTTGATGCCGGTCGGGAAGCCCGCACCGCCCCGGCCGCGCAGGCCCGAGTCGGTGACCTCTTTCACGATCGCGGCAGGCTCCATCGCCAGCGCATTGCGCAGGCCCTTCAGCCCGTGGTGCAGCTCATACTCTGCCAGCGAAAGCGGGTCGATCACGCCGACGCGGGCAAAGGTCAGCCGGGTCTGGCGCTTCATCCAGGGCAGTTCTTCGGTCAGGCCAAGCGCCTTGGGGTGCGCGGCCAGATCGCCGAAAAGCGCCGGAACGTCGCCCACATCCATCGGGCCAAAGGCCATGCGGCCAAGATCGGTGGCCACCTCGACCAGCGGCTCCAGCCAGACCATGCCGCGGCTGCCGTTGCGCACGACGGTGACGTCGATCCCGCGCGTCTTCGCTTCCTGGGTGATGGCTTCGGCCACCTCATCGGAACCCAGGGCCTTGGCGGCGGCATCAAGGGGAACGTAGATCCGCATCAGCGCAGCCCTCCGATGATTTTGTCCAGCTTGGCCTCATCCAGCCGGCCGACCAGCTTTCCGTCGACCATCGCAGCCGGTCCGCAGGCGCAAAGGCCAAGGCAGAAGATCGGCTCCAGCGTGACGCTTCCGTCCTTGCTGGTCTCATGCCAGTCAAGGCCCAGCTTGGCGCTGGCATGCGCGGCCACCGCATCGGCACCCAAGGTCTGGCAGGCTTCGGCCCGGCAAAGCTTCAGCACATGGCGTCCGGCCGGCTTTTCGCGGAAATCATGGTAGAAGGTCATCACGCCATGCGCTTCGGCCTTCGAGATCTGAAGATCCGCCGCGATGATCGGCAGCGCCTCTTCCGGCACATAGCCGAAGGCGTGTTGCACATCATGAAGAATGGGAAGCAGCGGTCCTTCCTGGCCCCGGTGGGCATCAAGAATTTCGCGGAGACGGGTCTCAAGGTCGATGGAATCGAGCATGCGGGCGGCCTTCAGCTAGCTTGCCCAAGGATGGGGGCGATTGATAGGGGAATCAATATAGAATTGCCGTTGCGCGATAGGCATTGGCTATCAAAGCGGTTGCCGACCCAGACGTTCGGCCTCATCCAGAAGCGCGCTGAGGACCGGGGTCTGCGGGTCGCGCTTCACGGTGATGACGCCGACCACATGCTCGGCTTCCGGCTCGACCAGCGGGACCGAGACCAGCCTGCCGCCGCCGGTGAACATGTCGGCCAGCCGCTTCGGCACGATGGAAGTCCACCCCCCCGACTGCACATGCGACACCAGCGCGATGGTCGAGTTCGATTCCACCGAGGCGCCTGTCCTTGCCCCTGCCTCTGCCAGATGCTGGTTGACGATGCGGCGGTTCTGCATGTCCCCGGTCAGCAGACAAAGCGGCATCTCGGCCGCCTCGGCCCAGGTCACCCGGTCGCGGTCTGCCAGCGGTGATCCGGGGGCGCAGAGGAAGCGGTAATATTCGGTATAAAGCGGCACCTGGCCCACACGGCCCAAGGGTTCGTTGTCCAGATAGGTGATGCCGGCGTCCAGCTCCAGCCGCTCCAGCCCGGCAAGGATCTCGACCGAGGTGCGCGACAGGATGGTGACCGAGACATTGGGATGCTTGGTCAGGAAGGGCTGGGTCAGTTCGGCCACCATCGGCAGCGCGGTGGGCACCACGCCAAGCCGCAGATGGCCCGACAGGCCCTTCTTCGCCGTCCGCATCTCGTCGCGCAGCGCACGCACATCGGCGGTGATCGAGGCGGCCCGGTCCAGCACAAGCTGGCCTTCGGGCGTCAGCCCCTGAAAGCGGCTGCCGCGATAGACAAGCTGCACGCCAAGCTGGTCCTCCAGCTGGCGGATCGCGCCGGACAGCGAGGGCTGCGTCACCCCGCAGGCTTCGGCCGCGCGTCCGAAGTGGCGTTCGCGCGCCAGTGCGATGAACATTTCCAGCTTGTCGATCATCCCGGCACGATGCCCCGGCGTCGCGCGGCGGGCAAGCGCCGAGAGGCGGGGGTTTTGCACCCCCGCACCCCCGCAGGATATTTCGGCCAGAATGAAGGCGGGCAGGAACGCGGGCAGAAGGAAGCGGTGCGCGGGCTTGCCCGGCCCGGGGACAGCGCCTAATTCTGGTGCATGAGAAACCTCATCCCCTTTCTGCCGAAGCCCGCAACCGTGGCGGTGATCCGCCTTGCCGGCACCATCGGCACCGGCGCGCGCAACCTGAACGACGCCGCGCTGGCGCCGGTGATCGAGAAGGCCTTCCGCTCCAGACCTGCGGCCGTGGCGCTGGCGATCAACTCGCCCGGCGGCTCTCCGGCGCAGTCCAGCCTGATCGCCGCCCGCATCCGGCGGCTGTCGGAGGAGAAGAAGATCCCGGTCCATGCCTTTGTCGAGGATGTTGCGGCCTCGGGCGGATACTGGCTGGCCACCACGGCCGATGACATCTGGGCCGACCGCGCCTCGATCATCGGGTCGATCGGGGTGATCTTCGCGGGCTTCGGTTTTCCCGAGCTGATGGCCCGCCACGGGATCGAGCGGCGGGTGGAAACCGCGGGGACGTCCAAGAGCTTTGCCGATCCCTTCCGCCCGCAGACCGAAGAGGACGTTGCGCGCATCCGCGCCCTGCTGACGCCGATGCATCAGATCTTCATCGACCAGGTGCAATCGCGCCGGGCGGCGAAACTGGCGCCGGGCAAGGATTTCTTCAATGCCGACATCTGGCTGGGGGACGAAGCCGCCTTTCTTGGCCTGATCGACGGTATCGCGCATATGAAACCCAAGCTGGCCGAGCTTTATGGCCCCAAGGTCCGGCTGGTGCCCTATGGGCAGAAGCGGGGCTTCCTGCAGCGCTTCGGGCTTTCGGTGGTGGACAGCACCCTTGGTGCGGTGGAAGATCGCGCTCTCTGGGCGCAATACGGGCTGTAGCGGATGTTCATCAAGATCGTCACCATCTTCCTGCTTGTCATGGTGCTGATCGGCATGGTCGGCAAGGTGCTGTTCCCCTCGCAGACCCCGCGCATGACCCGTCGGTCGGGCAAGTATTGCCCGGATTGCGGCCGCCCGATGATCGGAAAGTCTTGCGGCTGCAACGGCAAGAGCGGCGGAGGCAAGGCATGACAGCCCTTGTGACCGGGGCCGGCCGTCGTCTTGGCCGCGCCATGGCGCTGTATCTGGCCGGACGCGGCCATGACGTCGCCATTCACTTCGCCACCTCGCAGGACGAGGCGGAGGAGGTCGCCCGCGACATCCGCGCGATGGGCCGCCGGGCCGTCACCCTGAAGGCCGACCTTCTGGACGAAGCGCAGGTCGAGACGCTGGTGCCTCGCGCGACGGACGATCTTGGCCCGCTGACCGTGCTGGTCAACAACGCCTCGATCTTCGAATACGACCGGATCGAGACCTCGACCCGCCGCAGCTGGGACCGACATATCGAGTCGAACCTGCGCGCGCCCTATGTGCTGATCCAGCACTTCGCCCGGCAGTGCCCCAAGGCCGAGCCGGACGAGACCGGAGAGCCGCGGGCCAGGGGCCTTGTCGTGAACATGCTGGACCAGAGGGTCTGGAAGCTGACGCCCGAGTTTTCGACCTACAGCATCGCCAAGATGGGCCTCTGGGCGCTGACCCGGACCGCGGCGCAGGGGCTGGCGCCGGATATCCGGGTCAATGGCATCGGCCCGGGCCCCACCATGCAGGGCGCGCGGCAGTCCGAAAGCCACTTTTCCCGCCAGCGTGCCAACACCATCCTGACCCGCGGCGCGAACCCGTCGGATGTGGTGGCCGCACTTGGGTTCTTCCTGGACAGCCCTGCCGTGACCGGCCAGATGATCGCCGTCGACGGGGGGCAGCATCTGGGCTGGAAGACGCCGGATGTGCTTGGCCCCGAATAGCCCCGCAACTGGCACCAAAGCCCGTGCAGCAAGGGGTGCGTCAAAGTTGTCCACCTTGGCATTTCCTTTCACGATGGCGTTACAAAAAGGCCTGACTTCTCAAGTGTTTGCCAATGAGTAAAGAATCTTTTGTTTAATATCATCGGGTTATGGAATTGCCTATTTTTTAGGCAGATCACGGAATCCCGCCGAAAACAACAAGAAATCCGCGGTCGTCAAATCTTCTCCGCAAGGTTATCCACAGAAACGGTGGACAGCTTTGCTCTTGCCCCTGCCCGTGGTTCATTGCAGCCAGTCGTCAGAATCGCGACACCTGGAATACAGTTTTTCGTATGACCGAAACGCCGCCCCGCACCGGACATGAGGTGATCGCCGATCACCTGCGCACGCTGGACAGTTCGCCCGGCGTCTACCGCATGCTGAATGCGCAATCCGAGGTGCTGTATGTCGGCAAGGCGCGCAACCTGAAGGCACGGGTGTCGAACTATGCCCGGCCCTCGGGCCATTCGGCGCGGATCGCCCGGATGATCGCCGAGACCACCAGCATGATGTTCCTCTCGACCCGGACCGAGGTGGAGGCGCTGCTGCTGGAGCAGAACCTGATCAAGCAGTTGAAGCCGCGCTACAACGTGCTGATGCGGGACGACAAGTCCTTTCCGAACATCCTGATCGGCAAGACCCATGCCTTTCCGCAGCTGAAGAAGCATCGCGGTGCGAAGAAGGAGAAGGGCAGCTACTTCGGTCCCTTCGCATCGGCAGGCGCGGTCAACCGCACGCTGAACCAGTTGCAGAAGGTGTTCCTTCTGCGCAATTGCAGCGACCCGATGTTTGAATCGCGCACCCGGCCCTGCCTGCAGTTCCAGATCAAGCGGTGCTCGGCGCCCTGTGTCGGGCGGATTTCCGAGGTGGACTATGACGCGCTGGTCCGCGATGCCGAACGGTTCCTGTCGGGCAAGACGACCACGGTGCAGGCCGATCTGGCCAAGGCGATGACCGAGGCCAGCGAGGCGATGGAGTTCGAGCGCGCCGCCGCGCTGCGCGACCGCATCCGGGCGCTGACGGCAGTGCAGACCTCGCAAGGCATCAACCCGCGCGGCGTGGCCGAGGCCGATGTGATCGCGCTGCATCTGGACCACGGGCAGGCCTGCGTCCAAGTCTTCTTCATCCGCGCGAACCAGAGCTGGGGCAACCGCGACTTCTATCCCCGCACCGGATCGGGCGCGGAAGAGCCCGAGATTCTTGAGGCCTTCCTGACCCAGTTCTATGACGACAAGGAGCCGCCCCGGCTGATCCTCTTATCGCATCCGGTCGAGAACGCCGATCTGGTCGCTCAGGCGCTGTCCGACCGCGCTGGCCGCAAGGTGGAACTTTCGGTCCCGCAGCGCGGCGAGAAGGCCGAACTGGTCGAGAACGCGGCCCGCAACGCCCGCGAAAGCCTGGCCCGCCGCATGTCGGAAAGTGCCACCCAGATCCGGCTGCTGGAAGGGCTTGCGGAGGCCTTCGATCTGGACGGCCCGCCGCAACGGATCGAGATCTACGACAACGCCCATATCCAGGGCTCGGACCCGGTTGGCGGCATGGTCGTCGCGGGGCCGGAGGGGTTCATCAAGTCGCAATACCGCAAGTTCAACATCCGCAGTTCGGCCGGCGCGAATTCCGACGATTTCGGCATGATGAAAGAGGTGCTGGAGCGGCGGTTCGACCGGCTCCTGAAAGAAGACCCCGATCGAAGGTCCGACAGCTGGCCCGACCTTCTGCTGATCGACGGCGGCGCCGGCCAGGTCTCGGCCGTGGCAGGCATCCTGGCCGAGATGGGGGTCGAGGATATGCCGATCATCGGCGTCGCCAAGGGCATCGACCGCGACGCCGGCAAGGAAGAGTTCCACCGGCCCGGCGAACGCCCGATGGCGCTGCAGCGGAACGATCCGGTGCTGTACTTCATCCAGCGCCTGCGCGACGAGGCGCACCGCTGGGCCAACGGGTTCCACCGGGCGAAGCGCGCCAAGGCGGTGGGGGCAACGCCGCTGGATGAAATTCCCGGTGTCGGTGCCACGCGGAAACGGGCGCTGCTGGCGCATTTCGGCTCGGCCAAGGCGGTCAGCCGGGCGGCGCTGCCCGATCTGATGGCGGTCGATGGCATCTCGGAAGCGATGGCCGAGACGGTCTATAATTTCTTCCACCGGGAGTAGGCCGGATATCCTTGCTTTCCGAAGGCGGCGCTGCCCGCTGTCGGTCATGCGAAGAACCATGGCCCGACCGGCAGGTTCCACCGGGTTCTGCGCTTTCCAACGGGTGCGGCGGGGTCTTCACGACCCGCGCCCGGGCCGCATCACCGTGATGTCATCCCGCCCCTTGTCGCCCCGGGGCCTGCTTTGGCCGCTTTGGCCCTTCCCCCGCCCCCGGGGGTCGGCTACCAATGGAGGTATGACCTGGACGATCCCGAACACGCTGACGGTCCTGAGGTTGCTGGCCGCCCCGGGCGTCGCCATCATGTTTCTCTATTTCCACCGTCCCTGGGCCGACTGGTTCGCGCTTGCGCTTTTCGTCGGCGCCGCCATCACCGACTGGTTCGACGGCTATCTTGCGCGGCTGTGGAAGCAGGAGTCGAAATTCGGGGCCATGCTGGACCCGATTGCCGACAAGGCCATGGTGGTGATCGCGATCATGGTCATCACCGGCTACAACGGCATGAACCCCTGGCTGATCCTGCCCGCGACGGTCATCCTTTTTCGTGAGGTCTTTGTCTCGGGCCTGCGCGAATACCTTGGCCCCAAGGCGCAGCTGAAGGTGACGCGGCTGGCGAAATGGAAGACCACTGCGCAGATGGTGGCCATCGCGGTCCTGTTCCTTGGCACCGGGCTTGAGTATCTGAACGGCATCGCGGTGCAGGGCATGACGCCCGAGCAATATGCCGAGGCCGTCACCCAGGGTCTTGCCGACCCGATCCGCGCCTGCGGCAAAAGCGATTGTGCCTCGACCGCCAATCTGGTCGGGCTGGTCCTGATCTGGATCGCCGCCGGTCTGACCGCGCTGACGGGTTGGGAATATTTCCGAAAGGCGATGCCGCATCTGCGGGAGGACCGATGATCGACGTCCTTTACTTTGCCTGGGTCCGTGAACGCATCGGCCTGCCGCGCGAAAGGATTCAGACCTCCGCCCCCACGGTCGCCGCCCTTGTGGCCGAACTGGCCGCAAGGGAAGAGCGGTATGCCCTGGCCTTTGCCGATCTCGCCTCGCTTCGCGTGGCGCTGGATCAGGAACTGGCCAGCTTCGATGCCCCGCTGGCCGGCGTGCGCGAGGTCGCCTTTTTCCCGCCAATGACGGGGGGCTGAGATGCGCGTCGAGGTGCAATCCGCGCCCTTCGACCTGGGCGCGCAGACCGCGGGCTTCGCCGCCTCATCGGCAGGCGCGGGGGCGGTCGTCACCTTCACCGGCCTTGTGCGCGGCGATGGCGGGCTGGCCGCGATGGAGATCGAGCACTATCCGGTGATGACCGAAAAGGCGATCACCGCCATCGTGGCCGAGGCCATGGCCCGCTGGTCGCTGGTGGATGCGCTGGTGATCCACCGCCATGGCAGGCTGACGGTGGGCGAGGCGATCATGATGGTCGCAACCGCCGCGCCGCACCGGGCGGATGCCTTTGCCGCGGCCGAGTTCCTGATGGATTACCTGAAATCCCGCGCCCCGTTCTGGAAGAAGGAGATCGGTCCTGATGGCGGGCAATGGGTGGCGGCGAAGGACAGCGACGAGGATGCCCTGAAACGCTGGTAGCCCGCGCCGGAAGGATCAGACCGCCGGCGCCGCCAGCCCCAGCATGCCGGCCAGCCCGGCCAGCGCCGTCCTTTCGGCCTTGCCCCACTCTGCCGCCCGCGACAGGAACAATGTCGCCTGGCTTTGGTGGATCAGCCCGTCGGACAGGATCTTGAGGTGGTTCGCCCGCAGCGTCTCGCCGGTCGAGGTGATGTCGGCAATGGCTTCGGCGGTCAGGTTCTTCACCGTGCCCTCGGTCGCGCCCTGGCTGTCGACCAGCGCGTAATCGGCCACGCCCTGCGCGGTCAGGAAGTCCCGCACCAGCCGGTGATACTTGGTCGCGATCCGCAGCCGGTGGCCATGTGCCGCCCGAAAGGCCGCCGCCGCCGCATCCAGATCATCCAGCGTATCCACATCGATCCAGGCCGAGGGCACCGCGATGATCAGGTCGGCGTGGCCAAAGCCCATCGCCGCCCAGTCCAGCACCTGCGAGGACCAGTCGGCAAGCTTGTCGCGCACCAGATCGGACCCGGTCACGCCCAGATGGATGCGCCCCGCCGCCAGTTCGCGCGGGATTTCCCCTGCCGACAGCAGCACCAGCTCCACCCCGTCGATGCCGTCAACGGCGCCGGAATACTCGCGCTCGTTGCCGGTCCGGGCCATGGTCACGCCGCGGGAACCGAACCAGTCGAAGGTCTTTTCCATCAGCCGGCCCTTGGACGGCACACCGATCTTCAGCATCAAACCCCTCCCCGCAGACGGGCCACGAGGCCGGGCCGGATGATGCCCCCCACCGCCGGTATCGACCGGCCGGCGCCAAGCACCGCCGTCAGCGCGTCATAGCGCCCGCCCGAGGCGATGGCGGGCATCGTGGCGGGTCCGTGGAAGGAAAAGACGAAGCCGTCGTAGTATTCCAGCGTGGTGCGGCCGTGGCTGGCCTCGAAGGGCAGGGTGGCGGTGTCGATGCCGCGCGCCGCCAGCGCCTGCAACCGCGCGGCAAAGGCGTCCACGGCGGGGCCAATGGCGGGCAGCAAGGGCGTGATGCCGCGCAAGTGGGCAAGCGCAGCTTCGGCCGGAGCCTCCAGCGACAGAAGATCGTACAGAAGGGCGGCTTCTGGCGCGGCAAGCGCCGGGGCCCCGGCATCCTCGATCAACGCTTCGGCCCGCGCTGCAATGTCCTCGGGGCTGCGCAGCCCGACCAGCGGGCCGGCGGCTTCGATCAGCGCCGCCGGACTGCCCGAGGTCAGGCGCTGCAACAGTGCCGCGCGGGCGGGCGGGACGGGCGCGCGGCCCGCGAAACGGTCCAGCAGGGCACGGAAGCGGTGCGGCCGCCAGACGTGGCGCAAGAGCGCGGCCTTGCGCCGGTCCGTCGTCGAAAGGCCGCGAACGGCCGCCATCAGGATGCCGATGTCGCCGGTTGCCGGGCGCAGGTCCAGCCCTGCAAGCAGCCGGCTGAACAGCGCGAAAACCTCGGCATCGGCGGCGGTGGCGTCGCGGTCGAAGACCTCGTAGCCCACCTGCATGTATTCGCGGGCGCGCCCGTCCAGATGTTCCTGCCGCCGGAACACCTCTCCCATATAGGCATAGCGCGCGGGATCGGCGCCGCCGGCCATATGGGCCTGCACCACCGGCACCGTGAAGTCGGGACGCAGCATCATCTCGCCGTTCAGCGGGTCGGCCGTGACATAGGCCCGCGCGCGGATGTCCTCGCCATAAAGATCCAGCAGCGTGCCGGCGGGCAAGAGGATGTCGGCCTCGATGGCAGTGGCGCCGGCGGCCAGCAGGGCGGCATGCAAGGCCTCGGCCTCGGCCCGGATGATTGCCTTCGTCGTCATTGCCCCAGCATCTTGCGGACGGCGGCGACAAGATCGGCGCGCGGCACTTCGACCTGTGCGGGGCGGTCCTTCCATTCCTCAAGCGTGGCGTTTTCGGCGATTTTGGCGCCAAGGATCAGGTCTTTCAGGACGACCGTGCCCCTTGCCGCCTCGTCCCCGCCCTGGATCACCGCCACGGGGGATTGCCGTTTGTCGGCATATTTCAACTGGTTGCCAAAGTTCTTCGGGTTGCCCAGATAGACCTCGGCCCGGATGCCGGCCTGCCGCAAATCGCCCACCATGGCCATGTAATCGGCCATGCGGTCGCGGTCCATCACCGTCACGACGACCGGACCGGCCGCGTCGCCACCAACGCGCCCCTTGGCCCGCAGCGCGGCCAGAAGCCGGTCCACGCCGATGGAAATCCCCGTCGCCGGCACGTCCTCCCGCCCGGTGAACCGCTTGACCAGCCCGTCATAGCGCCCGCCCCCGGCGACCGAGCCGAACTGCCGCTTGCGGCCCTTCTCGTCAAGGATTTCGAACGTCAGTTCGGCCTCGAAGACCGGGCCGGTGTAATAGCCTAGGCCGCGCACGACGCCGGGGTCCAGCACGATCCGGTCAGCACCGTAGCCCTGGGCGTCCAGCAGGGCGGCGATGGTTTCCAGTTCTGCCACACCTTCCTCGCCAGTTGCAGAGCCTTTGACGATCTCGCGGAGGACCGCGAGTGTAGCGGCATTATCTTGACGTTTCGCACCAACAAATGCGAGGACGACATCAATCTGATCGTTGGTGAGACCAGCGCCAGCAGTAAAGTCACCCGACTCGTCCCGGCGGCCTTCTCCAAGAAGAAGCCTAACCCCCTCCTCGCCAAACTTATCAAATTTATCGATGGTGCGTAGAACAACGCCTTCATTGATGGCTTCGATGATCTGTCGCTGATCCATCGCATTGGAGATTGCCAAACCTATGTCAGCATTGCTCGGGTTGCTCGGCAGCGTTTTTGACCGCCCAATGATCTCCATCACCCCGTTCAGGACTTTTCGGTTGTTCACCTTGATGATGTAGTCGCCGCGGGGGATGCCGACGGTTTCCAGCGCATCGGCCAGCATGGCGCAAATCTCGGCATCCGCGGCCACGCTGCCCGAACCCACGGTGTCCGCATCGCATTGATAGAACTGGCGGAACCGGCCCGGCCCGGGTTTTTCGTTGCGCCAGACCGGCCCCATCGCATAGCGGCGATAGGGCGATGGCAGGTCGTTGCGGTATTGCGCGGCGACGCGGGCCAAGGGGGCCGTCAGGTCATAGCGCAGCGCAAGCCAGTCCTGATCCTCGTCCTGCCAGGCGAAGACGCCCTCGTTCGGGCGGTCCACGTCGGGAAGGAACTTGCCCAGGGCCTCGACCGTTTCCACCGCGCTGGTCTCCAGCGGATCGAAGCCATAGCGGTGATAGACCTCGGCGATGCGGTCCAGCATCGCCTTCCGCTCGGTCACTTCGGGGCCGAAGTAATCGCGGAAGCCTTTCGGAGTTTCGGCGCGGGGGCGGCGGATTTTTCCAGTCGACATGGGAAGAAGCCTTGCATCGGTCGGGGGTTCCTGTAGCGGATGGGACCAGTCCGGGCAAGCAACTCGGCTGCGCAAGGCAAAGGGTCAGCGATGGATCGGGTCGACAGGCTGGAAGAGCAGATCGCCCACCTGACGCGGTCGGTCGAGGATCTCTCGGATGTGGCCGCCCGTCAGGCGCGCGAGATCGAGGTGCTGGAACGCCGCGTGCGCCTGCTGATGGAGCGCGCGGCCGAGCAGGAGGCCGATGGCACGGCCCCCGAGGCGAACGTAAAACCGCCGCATTGGTAGGGTCTGCGCGTCAGACCTCTTCCACCATCACTACCCCCTGCATCGCCTTGATCGCGCCGCGGATCTGTGGCGTGACGGGGTAGGAGCCGGGCAGCGTCAGGTCGATTTCGCGGCCCTGGTCATCGGGGATGCACAGGATGATCTGGGCGCGGTTGCGGCCCTCGACCGAAGACAGCAGCGCGGCCAGAGAGGGGATCGCCTCGGGCCGGTTCAGGTGGACGCGGATGTCCTGAGCGCCGGCCTGATCGGCCACGGCATCGATGGGGGCGGCCGAATTGGCCAGAAGTTTCACGCCCTCGCCATCGGGGTCGGCGCGGACGGTCAGCACCACATTCCTGCCCGGCTCCAGATGATCGCGCGAGGCTTCCAGCACATCCGAGAACACTGTCACCTCATAAAGCCCGGTCGGGTCGGACAGCGAGACGAAGGCGAAACGGTTGCCCTTGGCGGATTTGCGTTCCTGCCGGGCCGAGACGGAACCGGCCAGCTTCACCACCATGGGCGACCCCTTGGCCAGCACCTCTTGCGTGACCTCGGCCAGCGTCTTCACCCCCTTGCGCTTCAACGCGGACATGTAGTCGTCCAAAGGGTGCCCCGAGAGATAGAAGCCGACGGCGAGGTGTTCGTTGCCCAGACGTTCGACCGGCAGCCAGTCGTCGCGCCAGGGCAGGCGGGGTTCGGGGATGTCGGTGCCCGACTCGCCGAAAAGCGAGACCTGGTTGCTGGATTTCGCCTCGTGGATCGCGGCGGAATAGGCGACCAGCGGGTCCAGCGCCTCGAACACCCGGGCGCGGTTCGGGTCGAGCTGGTCAAAGGCGCCGGCGCGGGCCAGCATTTCCAGCGGGCGCTTGCCGATCCGCTTCAGGTCCACCCGGCGGGCAAAGTCGAAGAGGGTGGCGAAGGGCTTCTCGCGGCCTTCGACAACCCGCGCCTCGGTGATCAGGCGCATGGCGTCGACGCCGACATTCTTCAGGGCGCCAAGGCCGTAGACCACCTTGCCGCCATCGGTGTCGAAGGTGGCAAGGCTGCGGTTGACGCAAGGGGGGACGGTCTCGATCCCCAGCTTGTCCAGCTCGCGCTTGTAGATCGCCAGCTTGTCGGTCAGGTGAAGGTCGCAGTTCATCACGCCGGCCATGAATTCGACCGGATGGTTGGCCTTCAGCCAGGCGGTCTGATAGCTGACGACGGCATAGGCGGCGGCGTGGCTTTTGTTGAAGCCGTAGTTGGCGAATTTCTCCAGCAGGTCGAAGACCTCGCCCGATTTCTTCGGGTCGATCTGGTGGGTCGTGCTGCAACCCTCGATGAACTTCGGGCGCTCCTTCGCCATCTCCTCGGCGATCTTCTTGCCCATGGCGCGGCGCAGAAGGTCGGCCCCGCCAAGCGAATAGCCCGCCATGACCTGTGCGATCTGCATCACCTGTTCCTGATAGACGATGATGCCTTGGGTCTCTTTCAGGATGTGGTCGATGGTCGGGTGCAAGGGCTCGATCGGGCGCAACCCGTTCTTCACCTCGCAATAGGTGGGGATGTTTTCCATCGGGCCGGGGCGGTAAAGCGCCACCAGCGCCACGATGTCCTCGATGCAGGTGGGCTTCATCCGCCGCAGCGCATCCATCATGCCCGAACTTTCGACCTGGAACACCGCAACCGTCTTGGCGGCAGAGTAGAGGTCGTAGCTGGCCTTGTCGTCCAACGGGATATGCCCGATGTCATTCTCGGCTCCGGGCTTGGGTGCGTACAATGTCCGGCCGTCCAGCGCGACATGCAGCGGGCGGCCGGATTTCTGGATCAGCCGGATCGCCTCTTGAATGACCGTCAGGGTCTTCAGCCCCAGAAAGTCGAACTTCACCAGACCGGCGGCCTCGACCCATTTCATGTTGAACTGGGTGGCCGGCATGTCGGATCGCGGGTCGCGGTACAGCGGAACCAGCTCATCCAGCGGCCGGTCGCCGATCACCACCCCGGCGGCATGGGTGCCGGCAGACCGATACAGCCCCTCGATCTGTTCGGCATAGTCAAGCAGCCGCTTGACCACTTCTTCCTTCGCGGCCTCGCGCAGCCGCGGCTCGTCGGCCAGCGCCTTGGTGATCGAGACCGGCTTCACCCCTTCGACGGGGATCATCTTCGACAGTCGGTCGACCTGCCCGTAAGAGAGCTGCAGCACCCGGCCCACATCGCGCACCGCGGCCTTGGACAGCAGCGCGCCGAAGGTGATGATCTGGGCGACCTTGTCGCTGCCGTATTTGTCCTGAACGTATTTGATCACCTCTTCCCGGCGATCCATGCAGAAGTCGATGTCGAAGTCCGGCATCGAGACCCGTTCGGGGTTCAGGAAGCGTTCGAACAGCAGCGCATAGCGCAAGGGATCAAGATCGGTGATCAGAAGGACATAGGCGACCAGCGATCCCGCGCCCGAGCCCCGGCCGGGACCGACCGGAATCCCGCGCTCCTTGGCCCATTTGATGAAATCGGACACGATCAGGAAATAGCCGGGGAAGCCCATCTTCTCGATGATGCCCAGTTCGAACCGCAGCCGTTCCTCGTATTCCTCGCGCGGGGCGGCGAGTTCGATCACCGCAAGACGCCTTTCCAGCCCGGCCCAGGCCTGACGGCGCAGTTCCTCGACCTCGTCCTCGGCGAAGACCGGCAGGATGGGCTTGCGCTTGAAGGCCATGAAGGCGCAGCGGCGGGCAATCTCGATCGTGTTTTCAAGCGCCTCGGGCAGATCGGCGAAGAGGGCGCACATCTCGGCTTCGGATTTGAAATAGTGCTGCGGGGTCAGCCGGCGGCGGGGCTCGTTCTGGTCGACATAGGTACCCTCGGCGATGCACAGCAGGGCATCGTGGGCCTCGAACATCTCGGCCTTGGGGAAATACACGTCATTGGTGGCGACCAGCGGCAGCGCCATCTCATAGGCCATCTCGATATGGCCGCGTTCGGTGGCGGCCTCGGCCGGGGGCAGGCGGCCGGTCTCCATCGGGTGACGCTGGAGTTCGACATAAAGGCGACCGGGGAAGGCGGCGGCCAGCCGTTCCATCAGCGCGCGGGCCTTGGGCATCTGCCCCGCCTGCAAGAGCCGGCCAATGGCGCCTTCGGGGCCGCCGGTCAGGCAGATCAGCCCCTCGGCATGGGTTTCCAGCTCTTCGGGCGTGACATGGGGAAGCTGGCCGTCCGTGCGCAGATAAAGACAGGAGTTCAGCTTCATCAGGTTCATGTAGCCGGCTTCGTCCTGCGCCAGCAGGACGACGGGCGCGGGGGCGCGGGGCTTTTCGCCCGGCTGGGCCGGGTCATGCGCCAGCGACAGCTGGCAGCCGACGATGGGCTGAAGGCCCGCGTCCTTGGCGTGGCTGGAAAACTCCAGCGCGCAGAACATGTTGTTGGTGTCGGTCACCGCGATGGCCGGCATGTTCGCCCCCGCCGCCAGCTTGACCAGCTTTTTCACCGGCACGGCGCCTTCCAGAAGGCTGTGCTCGGTATGGGTGCGGAGATGGATGAATCGGGGTGCGCCGGACATGCGGCCAAGGTAGGCAAGGGGGCGCAGCGCGGCAAGGGCCGCGCCGCCCCGACACCGGCGCGACCCCGGTCACTTTCAGGCAAAACCCAAAAGTGCTTCGCGGAGGCGGCAGAAAATTCTGCTTGCCTTGAATCGCTCGCGGCCTCTTGATCATATGACAAGAACAAAGGAGCGCATGGTCGTTTTACGCCGCATCGGGCGGCCATGCAGGATGCTCCAACCGGGGAGAAGGCGGCGGACTGACATATGACCGGACCAGCGAATGGGCCAGAGTCTGGGATCGCGTTCCTTCTGAATGGGATGCCGGTCCGTCTGCGCGGCGAAAGCCCGACGCGGACGCTGTTGGACTGGCTGCGCGAGTCGAAGGGACTTTGCGGCACCAAAGAGGGCTGCAACGAAGGCGATTGCGGCGCCTGCACCGTCATGGTGACCGACGATCAGGGATCGAAGGCGCTGAACGCCTGCATCCTGTTCCTGCCGCAACTTCAGGGCAAGGCGGTGCGAACGGTCGAGGGGATCTCTGGCCCCGATGGCCAGCCCCATCCGGTGCAAGAGGCGATGGTCCACCATCACGGCAGCCAATGCGGCTTCTGCACCCCGGGCTTCATCGTGTCGATGGCAGTCGCCCATGCCAATGGCGCACGCGACCATGATGTCCAGCTGGCCGGCAACCTGTGCCGCTGCACCGGCTATGCGCCGATCATCCGCGCCGCCGAGGCTGCCGCGGTGGAGCCGGTGCCGGACTGGATGACCGCGGATCGCGCGGCATTGCCGCAGGTCGCGGGGGCCGAGGTGCCGGGCGCCTTCCGGCCGACCACCTCGGACCAGCTGGCGGAATGGTATGCGGACAATCCGCAGGCGGTGCTGGTCGCCGGGGCCACGGACGTGGGCCTTTGGGTGACAAAGCAGTTGCGGGATCTGTCGCCGGTGGCCTTCCTCAATGGTATCGACGATCTGAAGCGGATCGACCGGCAGGGCGATACCCTGCGGATCGGCGCGGGCGTCACCATCACCGATCTGCGCGAGGCCGTGCAGGAGATGCACCCCTCGCTGGCCGAGATGCTGCGACGGTATTCCAGCACGCAGGTGCGCAACGCGGCCACCATCGGCGGCAACATCGCCAATGGCAGCCCGATTGGCGACGGCCCGCCCGCGCTGATCGCGCTTGGCGCCACGCTGCATCTGCGGCGCGGGCCAGACCGGCGCGACATGCCGCTGGAAGATTTCTTCATCGAATACCGCAAGCAGGACCGCCTGCCGGGCGAATTCGTCGAGGCGGTCAGCATCCCCGTGAACGCCCCGGCGCTGCGCTGCTACAAACTGTCCAAACGCTTCGACCAGGACATTTCGGCCGCCTGTGGCTGCTTCAATGTCACGGTGGCGGATGGCCGGGTGACGGAGGCGCGCATCGCCTTTGGCGGCATGGCGGGCACGCCGAAACGCGCCGCGCAGACCGAGGCCGCTTTGATGGGCAAGGACTGGACCGCGGCCACCATCGCCGCTGCGATGCAGGCCATGGCGCAGGACTACGCGCCGATGACCGATATGCGGGCAAGCGCGGCCTATCGGATGAAGGCGTCGCAGAACCTGCTTCTGCGCTATTTCCATGATCTTGCGGGCCTGCCCGTCTCGGTGCTGGAGGTGGAGGCATGAGTGTCGGCAAACCGCTTCCCCACGATTCTGCCCCCCTGCATGTGACCGGGCAGGCGCGCTATCTGGACGACATTCCGCTGCCGCAGGGCACGCTGCATCTGGCCTTCGGCCTGTCGACCATCACCTGCGGCGAAATCACCGCGATGGACCTGTCGGCGGTGCGGTCGGCCCCCGGCGTGGTTGCCGTGATCACCGCCGAGGATCTTGAGCGTGAGTTTCACGGCATCCCCGACTGCTCGCCCTCCCTGGGGGATGAGCCGCTTCTGACGTCGAAGCAGATCGAATTCCACGCCCGTCCGATGTTCATCGTGGTGGCCGAGACCCATCTGGCCGCCCGCAAGGCGGTGCGCAAAGCCAAGATCGAATACACCGAAAGCCCCGCCCTTCTGACGCCGGAAGAGGCGCTTGCGGCCAATTCGCGCTTCGAGGCCGGGCCTTCGGTCTGGGCCCGCGGCGATGCGGCGGCGGCGATTGCCGCAGCCCCGCATGTGATCGAGGGCGAACTGGAAGTCGGCGGGCAGGAGCATTTCTACCTTGAAGGCCAGATCGCCGCCGCCGTTCCCGGCGATGACGGCGGGATGCATGTCTATTCCTCGACCCAGCACCCGACCGAGGTGCAGCACAAGGTCGCCCATGCGCTGCACCTGCCGATGAGTGCGGTGCGGGTTGAAACCCGCCGGATGGGCGGCGGCTTCGGCGGCAAGGAATCTCAGGGCAACTGGCTGGCGATCTCCTGCGCGCTGGCGGCGCGGATGACCGGCCGGGCCTGCAAGATGCGCTATGACCGCGATGACGACATGGTGGTCACCGGCAAGCGCCATGACATCAAGGTGCGCTACAGGGTCGGCCATGATGACGAAGGCCGCGTCCTTGGCATCGAATACGTCCATCTGATCCGCTGCGGTTGGTCGCAGGACCTGTCGCTGGCGGTGGCCGACCGGGCGATGCTGCATGCCGAAAACTGCTACTGGATGCCGAACATCCGCATCGAAAGCCACCGGCTGAAGACCAACACCGCCTCGGGCACGGCCTATCGCGGCTTTGGTGGCCCGCAGGGCATTGTCGGGGCCGAGCGGGTGATGGATCACATCGCCTTTGCGCTGAAGCTGGACCCGGTGGAGGTGCGGCGGAACAACTACTATCGCGAGATGGGCGAGGTGAAATCCGGCCCCGGCACTGGCAAACGCTTCTCTGGCCCGCATTCGCGGCAGGCGGACGGGCCGGAGGTGCAGACCACCCCCTATGCCATGCCGGTCGAGGATTTCATCGGCCGGGCGATGACCGACGATCTGCTGGCGCAGTGCGACTATTGGGCGCGCAAGGCCGAGATTGCCGAGTGGAATGCCAAAAGCCCGGTGCTGAAGCGCGGGATCGGCTTCACTCCGGTCAAGTTCGGGATTTCCTTCACGCTGACCTGGCTGAACCAGGCGGGCGCGCTGGTCCATGTCTATCAGGACGGCTCTGTCCACCTGAACCATGGCGGCACCGAGATGGGGCAGGGCCTGAACCAGAAGGTGGCGCAGGTCGTGGCGCATGTCTTCGGGCTGGATGCCGAAAAGGTGCGGATCACCCCGACCGATACCGGCAAGGTGCCCAATACCAGCGCCACGGCGGCCTCGTCCGGGTCGGACCTGAACGGCATGGCTTCGCGGCAGGCGGCCGAGGTGATCCGCGACCGCATGGCCGCGCATCTGGCCGAGAAGCATCAGGTCGCGGTCGACAAGGTGCGGTTCGAGGACGGCATGGTGAAGGTCGAGGGTGAGGAATACCCGTTCGAGGCGGTCGCCGCCTCGGCCTATCAGGCGCGGGTCTCGCTGTCCTCGACCGGCTATTACGCGACGCCGAAGATCACCTGGGACCGGGTAAAGGGGCAGGGACGGCCGTTCTTCTACTTCGCCTATGGCGTGGGGGTGTCGGAAGTCGTGATAGACACGCTGACCGGCGAGAACCGCATCCTGCGGGTGGATATCCTGCACGACACCGGGTCATCGCTGAACCCCGCTCTGGACATCGGGCAGGTCGAAGGCGCCTATGTGCAGGGCGCGGGCTGGCTGACGACCGAAGAGCTGGTCTGGGATCCCAAGGGGCGGCTGGCGACCCATGCGCCGAGCACTTACAAGATCCCGGCCTGTTCCGACCGGCCGCGCATCTTCAACGTGCGGCTGTGGGAAAGGCCCAACCCCGAGGATTCGGTGGGGAAATCCAAGGCCGTGGGCGAGCCGCCGTTCAACCTTGGCATCTCGGCCTTCCTTGCGCTGTCCCATGCCGTGGAATCCTGCGGCGATGGCACGGTCTACCCGGACCTGCGGGCGCCGGCCACGGCAGAATCCGTGCTGGCGGCAATCGATCGGGTGCGGCAAGGGCACGATTTTTCGACGAAAAATCGGAGCGGGGCCGATGTTTGATCCGGTCGCCCTGCGCGCCGCGGTGGCGGCGCATGGACCTGTCGCGCGCGTCGTGGTTGCCGGGCATGACGGCTCGTCCCCGCGAGAGGCGGGGGCCGAGATGCTGGTCTGGGCCGGTGGTCAATCGGGCACGATCGGCGGTGGCACGCTGGAGTTCGAGGCCGCCGCCCGCGCGCGCGCCCTGCTGGCGCGCGGCGCGGCCCCGGTGCTGGAGCGTATCCCGCTTGGTCCGGCGCTGGGCCAGTGCTGCGGCGGGGCGGTGACGCTGGCGACCGCCCTTGTCGATGAGGCCTTTCTTGCGGCGCGGGCCGGTCGGGCGGCGGTGGCCACAGGCGCGGGCGAGATGCCGCTGGCGGTGCGCCGCCTGCTGACCGATGCACGTGGGCAAGGGCAGGTTCCGGTCGCACGTCTGGTCGAAGGCTGGCTGGTCGAACCTGTCGCGGTGCCGAAGCGCCAGCTGTGGATCTGGGGGGCGGGCCATGTCGGACGCGCCATGGTCAATGTGATGGCCGACCTGCCGGAACTGCAGATCACCTGGATCGACACCGGGCGCGCGCGATTTCCCGATGTGATCGCCGAGGGTGTCACCCCGGTCTGGTCCCCCACGCCCGAGGCTTTGGCGGCCCATGCGCCGACCGATGCCGAACACCTGATCGTGACCTATTCCCACGCGCTGGACCTGGAGCTTTGCCACCGGCTTCTGTCGCGCGGGTTCACCTGGCTGGGCCTGATCGGCTCGGCCACAAAATGGGCGCGCTTCAAGTCGCGCCTTCGGGCACTGGGGCACCAACCCCGGGCCATCGACGGCATCACCTGTCCCATCGGGGACCGGTCCTTGGGCAAGCATCCGCAAGCGATCGCATTGGGTGTGGCGGTCCAGCTCCTGAAAATGAAAAGAAGATCCGAGACGGAGATCACGGATGACGGAAACGGGGAAGACCTCGGAAACGGGGACAACAGGGGGCAGCGCGGCCGAACGGCCTGAGCTTCTGAACATCAGCGGAGTGACCAAGGCCTATCCGGGGGTGATCGCCAACAGCGACGTCGGCTTCACTGTCGGAGAGGGCGAGGTCCATGCTCTTCTGGGCGAGAACGGCGCGGGGAAATCCACGCTGGTCAAGATGATCTACGGGCTGGTCCGTCCCGATGCAGGGACGATGACCTTCCGGGGCAAGCCCTATCAGCCGGCAAAACCGGCCGAGGCGCGGCGGCTGGGCGTGGCGATGGTGTTCCAGCACTTCAGCCTGTTCGAGGCGCTGAACGTGGCCGAGAACGTGGCGCTTGGCATGGAAAACCCGCCGCCGATGCGGGAGCTGGCCAGCCGGATCCGCGCGGTCTCCGAGGAATACGGCCTGCCGCTGGACCCCGACCGCATGGTTGGCGACCTTTCGGCCGGAGAACGCCAGCGGGTCGAGATCATCCGCTGTCTGTTGCAGGACCCCAAGCTGCTGATCATGGACGAGCCGACCAGCGTCCTGACTCCGCAGGAGGTGGAGATCCTGTTCCGCACCCTGCGCCAGTTGTCGGCGGAAGGCACGGCGATCCTGTATATCAGCCACAAGCTGGAAGAGATTCGCGCGTTGTGCGACCGGGCGACGATCCTGCGGCGCGGCAAGGTGGTGGGCAGTTGCGTCCCGCGAGAGCGCACCGCCCGCGAAATGGCCGAGATGATGGTCGGCGCGACGCTGACCCCGCCGGAGCGGCATCCCGGCGAAAAGGGCGACGTGGCGCTTGGTGTCAGCGATCTGTCGGTGGCCTCACCCATCCCCTTCGGAACCGGCCTGAAGGATGTCTCCTTTACCGTGGCCAAGGGCGAAGTCCTGGGCATCGCGGGGGTGGCCGGCAACGGGCAGGACGAACTGCTGCTGGCGCTGTCGGGCGAGTTGAAAGTGGCTCCTGACCGGGTGCGCATCGACAGCCGGCCCGCCGGCGATCTGGGCCCGGTGGAGCGGCGCAAGGCCGGTCTCGTCTCGGCGCCCGAGGACCGCTATGGCCATGCGGCGGCCCCGGACATGAGCCTGATCGAAAACGCCTTCCTTACCGGGTTCCTGCGGCGCGGGCTGGTGAACAGGGGGTTCATAGACTGGGGCAAGACCAGGGCCTTCGCCGAAGAGGTGATCGCGCAGTATGACGTGCGCACCCCCGGGCCGGAGGTGGCGGCAAGGGCCCTGTCCGGCGGCAACCTGCAGAAGTTCCTTGTCGGGCGAGAGCTGAACCAGACCCCGGGGGTCATCGTGATCAACCAGCCGACCTGGGGCGTGGACGCCGCAGCTGCTGCGGCAATCCGGCAGGCGATCCTTGACCGCGCGGCCGGAGGGGCCGCCGTGGTGGTGATCAGCCAGGATCTGGACGAGTTGCTGGAGGTGTCCGATACATTCGCGGTGCTGAACGAGGGACGGCTGACCAGGCCGGTGCCGGTTCAGGGCCTGACCATGGACCAGATCGGTCTGATGATGGGCGGCGCCCACGGGATGGAGGTTGCGCACCATGCAGAGTGATCGCGGGTCGTTCCGCCGCAGCGGGGGGCCAGCCCCCCGCACCCCCCGGGATATTTTCGCCAAGATGAAGGGGGCAAGTCATGTTCAGGCTTGAGAAGAGGCCAAGCCCGAGCCGGTTCTGGCTTTATGCCACGCCCCCGGTGGCGGTGGTGCTGACGATGATCGTGGGCGGGATCCTGTTCGCCCTGATGGGCAAGAACCCGTTCGAGGTGATCCGCACCATCTTCTGGGACCCGATCTTCGGCGAGTTCGCCTTTTACCTGCGCGGGCAGTTGCTGGTGAAGGCCGGTCCGCTGATCCTGATCGCCATCGGCCTTGCGCTGGGCTTCCGGGCCGGGATCTGGAACATCGGGGCCGAGGGGCAATATATCATGGGTGCCATTTTCGGCGCCTCGGTGGGGCTTGCGGCCTTTCCGACCGAAAGCCGCTGGATCTTTCCGGCGATGGTGGTGGCGGGCGCCTTCGGCGGCTGGTTCTGGGCGATGATCCCGGCGATCCTGAAGACCCGCTTCAACACCAATGAGATCCTTGTCAGCTTGATGCTGGTCTATGTGGCGCAGACGGTGCTGGCAAAAGCCTCGACCTCGTTCCTGAAGAACCCCGAGGGCATGGGCTTTCCCGGCAGCCGCAACTTCGGCAGCTATCCTGCGGCGAAGAACGGGTTTCTGGTGGAAAGCCTTGGGCTGCATTGGGGCGGCGTGGCGGCGCTGGTGACGGCGGTGCTGATCTACATCATGCTGACCCGCCATATCGCCGGGTTCCAGATCCGGCTGGCCGGGCAGGCCCCCCGCGCGGCGCGCTTCCACGGTGTCAGCCCGGCGCGGCTGGTGGTGATGTGCATGGGCATCTCCGGCGGCCTGGCCGGGCTGGCGGGGCTGTTCGAGGTGGCGGGGCCTGCGGGCCAGATCTCGATCGACTTCAATACCGGCTATGGCTTTACCGCGATCATCGTGGCCTTCCTTGGCCGGTTGAATCCGCTTGGCATCGTGCTGGCGGGCTTTCTGATGGCGCTGACCTATGTCGGAGGCGAGATGGCGGCGACCAACCTTGGCCTGCCGGCGGCGGCGATCCAGGTGTTCCAGGGCATGCTTCTGTTCTTCCTTCTCGGTGTCGATGTGCTGACCAACTACCGCTTCCGCCTGTCGGGCGCGGCCGCAATCCCGGGGGTGAAGTGATGGATTTCGGCGGCATCAATCCGGTCATCCTGATCGCGGGGCTGATGGCGACATCGGTTCCCATCCTGCTGGCCGCCCTGGGCGAGTCGGTGGTCGAACGTTCGGGCGTGCTGAACCTTGGCGTCGAGGGGATGATGGTCATCGGCGCGCTGGGGGGCTTTGTCGTGGCCGTCCATACCGGCAGCCCGGCGCTTGGCTTCGTCGGAGGGGCGCTGGCGGGTGCGCTGCTCAGCCTGATCTTCGCGGCGCTGACCCAGGTCTTCCTGGCCAACCAGGTGGCAACCGGCCTTGCGCTGACGCTGTTCGGACTTGGCGTCAGCTCGCTTGGCGGGCAGGGCTACAACGGCATCAAGCCGCCGCACACGCCGGGGCTGCTTCCCGAGGCGATGGCGAAGATTCCGGTCGTCGGTCCGATCGTGTTCGGCCATGACTGGGTGGTCTATTTCTCGATCCTGATGACGGCAGCCGTCTGGTATGTGATGAAGTTCACCCGGATCGGGCTGATCATCCGCGCCGTCGGCGAAAGCCATGAGGCCGCCCACGCGCTTGGCTACAAGGTCAACCGCATCCGGCTGCTGTGCATCATGTTCGGCGGCGCAATGGCCGGGATCGGCGGCGCCTATGTCAGCCTTGTCCGCGTGCCGCAATGGGTGGACGGGATCACGGCGGGGGCGGGCTGGATCGCGCTTGCCATCGTGGTCTTCGCCAGCTGGAAGCCCTGGCGCGTGCTGGCGGGGGCCTGGCTTTTCGGCGGCATCTCGGTCCTGCAGCTGAACCTGCAGGCCGCGGGCAGCGCCATTCCGGTCGAGTACTTGTCCGCAGCCCCTTATCTGCTAACCATCGTGGTGCTGGTCATCATGTCCTCGGGACGTGGCAAGGCTTCTAGGGGGGCACCTGCCAGTCTGGGACGGAACTTTCACGCCTCTCGCTGAGGCATCAAGACGCGGGGCCAGCAAGGCGCCGCCACAACGGGGAGACTACCGAATGAAACGCAGACACCTGCTTGCAAGCGCCTCGCTGGCCCTTGGTCTGGCCTTTGGCGGCAGCGCCTTCGCGCAGGGACTGGACAAGGTGAAGGCCTGCTTCGTCTATGTCGGTCCGATCGGCGACGGCGGCTGGACCTTCCAGCACCATGAGGGGGCCAAGGCCGTGCAAGAGGCCTATGGCGACAAGGTCGAGATCCAGTATCAGGAATCGGTCCCCGAGGGTGCCGACGCCGAGCGCGTGCTGACCCAGATGGCGCTTGGCGGCTGCAATATCATCTTCACCACGTCTTTCGGCTATATGGATGCGACCAACGCCGTCGCCGCCAAGTTCCCGAACGTGAAGTTCGAGCATGCCACCGGCTTCAAGCGCGAACATGAGAACGTGTCGACCTACAACGCGCGCTTCTACGAAGGCCGCGCGGTGCAGGGCACCATTGCGGGCATGATGACCAAGTCGAACAAGATCGGCTACATCGGCTCCTTCCCGATCCCCGAGGTGATGAACGGCATCAACGCCTATTACCTGGCCGCCAAGAAGGTGAACCCGGAGGTGCAGCTGTCGGTCGTCTGGGCCTTCACCTGGTTCGACCCGGCGAAAGAAGCCGATGCGGCCAAGGCGTTGATCGACCAGGGCGTCGATGTGATCGCGGCGCATACCGACTCGACCGCTCCTCTGGCCGAGGCCGCCAAGACCAATGGCGCGGTGATCGGCTTCGGTCAGGCATCGGACATGACGGCCTACAAGCCGGCGCCGCGGGTGTCCTCGATCGTCGACAACTGGGCGCCCTACTATGTCAAGCGCGTGGGTGAGCTGATGGACGGCACCTATGCCCAGTCCGACACCTGGGCCGGCATCGCCGATGGCGAAGTGGAAATCGGCGAGATCACCGATGCCGTTCCGGCCGAAGTGAAGGCAGCGGCCGAGAAGGTGCGTGATGATATCGCGGCAGGCACGCTGCACGCCTTTACCGGCCCGATCAAGAAGCAGGACGGCTCTGACTGGCTGGCCGAAGGCCAGAACGCGCCGGACGGCGATCTTTTGGGGATGAACTTCTTCGTTGAAGGCATCACCGCCGAACTGCCGAAGTGAGGCACCACGGATGACTGTGAAAGACCCGCTCCGGCGGGTCTTTTGCTTTTGCGAGAAGGGCTGTCGCAACGCTGCGCGCCGTGGCAGGGTCGGCGCATGTTGCGCCTCGACCCTCATCTTGCCTTCGGCACCACGGCCGATGCCCTGGCCCATCCCGCCTGCCCGGTTCCGATCATCCCGGCCCGCAAGGCGGATCAACCGGCGTCCGCGCACGCCGCGCTTCATTTCCCGATGGAGCCGGCGTTATATGCAGCGATCGGCGCGCGTTATGCCGCACCCCCTACAGCAACCGACCGGACGGAAGTGACCCCATGACTGCCGAGACTGCGGATATCATCATCATCGGCGGCGGCATTGCCGGCATATCGGCCGGTGCCCGGCTGGCCCCCCATGCCCGTGTTCTGGTGCTTGAGGCCGAAGAGGCGCTTGGCCATCACGCCTCGGGCCGGTCGGCCGCGCTTTACGAGCCGCGCTATGGTGCGCCGGCGGTGGTGGAGCTGACCATCGCCTCGGGGGATCATTTCCGCTCCATCCCCGGACTTCTTTCGCCGCGCGGTCTGCTTCTGTTGGGGCGCGGCCATGAGCGCGACGCTTTCGAGAGCGATCTGAAGTCGATGCATTTCACCTCGATGTCGGTCGATGAGGCCCGCGCCCTTGTCCCGATCCTGAACCCCGATGTGGTGACCATGGCGGGGTTCGCCACCCATGCCGAGGATATCGACACCGACCTTCTGCTGCAGGGTTTTGCCAGAACCATCCGCAGTGCTGGCGGCCGTATCGTGACGAAGGCCCGCGTCGACAGCATCACCCGCACCGCTACCGGCTGGCGGCTGACCTGGCCCGGAGGCGAGGCCGAAGCCCCGCTGCTGGTCAATGCCGCCGGCGCCTGGGTCGATGTCGTCGCCCGCATGGCGGGGGTGCAGCCTCTTGGCTTCCAGCCCAATCGCCGCTCCATGGCGCGGATTCCGGCACCGGGGGGGCTGGATGTCTCGGGCTGGCCGATGATCTTCGGCCCCGGCGAGACCTGGTATGCCAAGCCCGATGCGGGGGCGCTGATCGTCTCGCCGGCCGAGGAACATCCGATGGAGCCGCATGACGCCTGGGCCGATGACATGGTTCTGGCCGAGGGACTGGCCCGATATGAGGAATTCGTGACCGAGCCGGTGACGCGGGTGATCTCGAACTGGGCGGGCTTGCGGACTTTCGC
Source organism: uncultured Paracoccaceae bacterium (assembly GCA_934500835.1). Classification (GTDB taxonomy): domain Bacteria; phylum Pseudomonadota; class Alphaproteobacteria; order Rhodobacterales; family Rhodobacteraceae; genus Pseudogemmobacter. The sequence continues at coordinate 247,136 of CAKSTR010000003.1, forward strand.
GCCGGACCGCGTGCTGGTGATCGGCCGCGATGCGCGCGATCCGGCCTTCTTCTGGCAGGCCGGGCAGGGTGGCTACGGCTTCCAGACCAGCGGCGGGGCCAGCCAGCTTGCGGCCGACCTGATCCTTGGCAGACCGCCGGAATTGCGGGCCGAACTGGTGGCGGCCCTTGATCCGGTGCGCTTCGGATGACGCTGCGACTGCCCGACAGCGGTGCGGCGACCGGCCCTGACGGCCGGCGGAACGCGCCTTCGGCCGCGCGCAACGCAGCACCGATCCTGTCGGCCCTGCGCCGGGTCATCGGTCCGGGCGCGCGGGTGCTGGAACTGGCCTCGGGCACCGGTCAGCACGCGGCCGAATTCGCGCCCGCTCTGGCCGCTGACTGGCAGCCGACGGATGTGGCCGAAGGCAACCTTGTCTCCATCGCCGCCTGGACCGGCGGGCTGACCCGGGCGCCGATCCTGCTGGACGCCTGCCACGCGGGCTGGTCGACCGGGCAGGCATGGGATGCCGTCCTTGCGGTGAACCTGCTGCACCTCGTGCCCCGGGACAGCGCCGCCACCCTGATCGCCGAGGCGGCACTTGCCCTTGCGCCCGGCGGGCGGCTGGCCATTTACGGGCCGTTTCTGCGGGACGGCCGCGCCACCTCGTCCGGAGATGCGGCCTTCGATGCCGACCTTCGGGCGCAGGACGCGCGGATCGGCTACAAGGATCTGGGCTGGGTCATGGAGAGGATGGGCGCAGCCGGTCTTGGCGTCGAAGTCGTACCGATGCCCGCCAACAACCTGATGCTGCTGGCCTTCCGTCCATGACATTGGCGCGCGCCGCATTCGGGGGGATGACAGGGCGCGCTTCTGCCGCCATGGTGCGGGCATGAAAAATGCCTTGTTCCTTGTCCTGTGCCTTGCCCTTGCTGCCTGTGGCGGCCACCGCTCCTCAGACCGGCCCGATGCGCGGCCTGCGGCCGCCGTGCCCGCCGATCAGGTGGTCAGCGCCAACTTCGGCGATGCCAAGCCTGCCGACCATGGCGGCAAGCCGCCGCGCGCCTATCCGGTGCATGGCATCGACGTGGCGAAGTACCAGACCGGGATCGACTGGCGTGAGGCGCGGGCCAATGGCGTCAACTTCGCCTTCATCAAGGCGACCGAAGGCGGCGACCGCGTGGACGAGATGTTCAAGGATCATTGGCGCGAGGCTGGCCGCGCCGGTGTGCGCCGTGGTGCCTACCACTTCTTCTACCACTGCCGCCCGGCCATCGAGCAGGCGCGCTGGTTCATCTCTCATGTTCCCAGGACGCCGGGGATGCTGCCGCCGGTCCTCGACATGGAGTGGACGCCCTTCTCGCCCACCTGCACCATCCGCCGAACGCCCGAGGAAATCCGCAAGGACGCCGCCATCTTCATCCGGGCGCTGACGCAGCATTACGGGCAGCGGCCGATCCTTTACACCTCGATCGACTTCTTCGAGGACAACCAGATGTGGAAGGTCGAAGGCGCCGACTTCTGGCTGCGCGCCGTCGCCAAGCACCCTGAACATCTTTATGACGGCCATCCCTGGAGCTTCTGGCAATACACCTCCACCGGGCTGGTGCCGGGCATTCCGGGCAAGGTGGACATCAATGTCTTCCAAGGTTCGGAAGGCGCGTGGCGGCAATGGCTGGCGGCGCGGGCGCAATAGGCGCAACGCAGGCAAGATCGCCGTCATCGGGGGCGGGTTGACATCCGCTCCGCTGTTTGGGGCAGGCTGCGCCGGTCCGCCGCCGAAGGCGGGCAGGTGCAGCAAAGCGTCCGGTCCGAACGTGTTGACCGGTCTTTCAGGCTCGCCTACTCTGGCTCGGGCCGGCTGAAAGCTTCCGTGTTTTTGGGGTTTCCTCGTTACCCTCGACCGGCCGGTTCCCCACGAAGGTTTGCGCGAGATGAAAAGCGACCAGCCGGTTCATATAGGCGTCCTGTTTTCGAAGACGGGGAAAACCGCCATTACCGAACGGAGCATGCTGGCGGCGACCGAGTTCGCCATTGATGAAATCAACGAATCCGGCGGAATCAACGGGCGCGAGCTGATTGCGGTTTATCGGGACCCGATGGGGGACCCCGCAGCCTACCAGCAAATGGCCTCAAGCCTGCTGACGGAAAGCAAGGTCAAAGTCTTTCTTGGGTGTTACACCTCAAGCCAGCGCAAGGCAGTTCTGAGTGTCCTTGACAGAGAATCCGGACTTCTGTGCTATCCCGCACAATATGAAGGGTTCGAGTATTCGGACAACGTCATTTATTTTGGTGCCGTTCCGAACCAGAACAGCCTGTTTCTGGCGGTTCACCTTCTCGAGAATTACTCACCGCGCATCTATGTTGTCGGATCGGACTATGTCTGGCCCCGGGAATCGGGAAGGATCATGGGCGACTTGATCAGGTCGGGTGGCGGCGAAATGCTTGGGCAACGCTATCTCGGGGATTGCGCGACGGAAGAAGATTTCGACGATCTGATCCTGGACATCAAACGGCGCGGCCCGGATATCATATTCAACAATTTTGTCGGGCGGTCGAATGTGGATTTCTACAACGCCTATGCCAGAAATGGCCTGGATGCAGATCGGATGATGGTGGCAAGCCTGACAACAAGTGAGGCCGACCTTCAGGAGATCGGTGCCTCCGCCGCTGTGGGGCATATAACTGCCGCGACATATTTCGCATCGCAAGCCAATCCGGCCAACAGATCCTGTCTGGCGCGCTACAGGGCGGCGCGGGGCGAAGAGCCGCATGCGAACATGTGCTGGGATGCGGCCTATACGCAGGCGCATGTTGTTGCCCAGGCAATGAGAAACGGCGATCCCGACAGCATCAGTTCGATACGATCGGATATTCTGGGGGCCTCGTTCGACGCGCCCCAGGGCAGGATCAGGATCGACGGATTGAATTCGCACTGTTACGTCTGGCCAAAGATCGGAATGGCGCGCAGCGACGGTCAATTCAGGATTGTCGCCGAAACCAGTCAGGCCATCCGGCCGGACCCGTATCGAACGACCTATTCGCTTGCCCGCGAGGGTGAGGTCTCTCCAGACACCGATCCGCACGACCCGCAATTGTCCGGGGCGCTCGGACTCTGGGAGCAATAGCCTGCCTGGTTCAATTGTATTCAGTGAATATTCCTGGGCTAGAGGATCTGAAATGCGACCGGGACGAAGCGAGCCCTTTGCCAGCGAGAAAGAGCAGCCCTTTCTGATCAAGGATCTGCGGACCCTGAAGTTCCTGCTTGTCCAGCCCCAGGACAACGAAGGGCTGGCGCTGCGCACTCATCTGGAGCGGATCGGCTGTCAGGTTCAGGAGTCCTGGCCCCCGCCGCCGTCCTATGCCGAGGATATCGACATCATTTTTGTGATGGTCGACCGTGTGATCGAAAGCAAGCTGACCTTCCATTGGCAGGCGGAGGCCCCCTCTGCCGTTTTGATCGCTGTCATCGACTACGAAAACCCGCTGTCGGTGGACCGTCTGCTGCATATGCGGGTGAACGCGGTGATCGGCCTGCCGATCCGGCCGTTCGGGATTCTCACCAACCTGCTGGCGGCCGTCAACAATCACCGGCGGGAACAGCGGCTGCGCCTGAATCTCGACCGGCTGCAGTCCAAGCTTGAGTCGTGCCGCATGGTCGAGCGTGCCAAGATCGCTGTCATGCTGAGCGACAGCCAGTCAGAAAAGGACGCCTACGGCGTCCTGCGGCAGCTGGCGATGCAACGGCGGACCACCGTCGATGTCGTTTCCGGCGAGATCCTGTCGGGGCTGGGCTGGCGAGAGGATGCCGGCGTCCCGGCGCGAGAAGCGGATTCGGCCTGATTCGCATCGGGCTTTCGCACAGGAAAGAATCGCTGACCCAGGATTGCGTGCCAGCTGGCGCTGCGGGTGGAACGCGATCCGCCACAGGCCGGTTTTCTGCATTGCAGCATGGCAAACCTTGCCGCAGTTCCTTGATTTTCCAATACTTGCGGGATGGGCATTGCGATTGCAGCGTTCATCACGGCATCTGAAAAAAACATTTGGCGATGCCGATGATCATCGCGTAATGTCACATTGCGCATTCAACAAAGAATGCAAAAACATCACCGGATGCGTCCAGCATCGGTGATGAATCCCCCCTCAAAGTGAAATGCAGATGCAGTCGTTCACGGTGCGTGTTTTGCACTCTGTGGATTACTTTGCTCAACGCAGCTCGAAAGGAATTATACTATGGGCATGAACGGAGCGGGCGTCAGCCCGGCGCCGAAGCGGGCGCGCACGCGATTGGCAATTGATGTTGGCGGAACATTCACCGACGTATTCGTTCTGGATTCCAATGGGAATCAGACCGTTGCGAAAGTTCCCAGCACGTCGAACCCGATTGATGCGATCATGAACGGCGCCGAAGCGGCCGATATTGACTGGCATGATGTCGATCTGTTCACCCATGGGACGACCGTTGCAACCAATGCGCTGATTACGCGCAATTTCAAGCCCGTCGCGATGGTGACAACCGAAGGTTTCCGCGATGTTCTGGAAATCGGGCGCGGCACCCGCGAAGACCCTTGGGATGCCTATAAGGAGGGAACGCCGCCCTATGTCCGCCGGCGCGACCGTTTCGCCGTCCGCGAGCGCATCAATTACCGCGGAGAGATCATCGAGCCGCTGGATGAAGACCGGGTGCGCGAGATCGCGCGTATCCTGAAGAAGCGTCAGGTGCATGCGGTGGCGGTGTGTTTCATCAACGCCTATGTGAATGGCGTGCATGAACAGCGCACTGCGGAAATCCTGGCCGAAGTATTGGGGCCGGATATTGCCATTTCCACCTCGCACGAAACACATCCTGAAATCTTCGAGGACGACCGTTTCTCGACCACGGTCGCAAATACCATCCTGGCGCCGATCATTCGCCCCTATGCCCGCGATATCGACCGCCGGACGACCGAGGCCGGATATGAGGCGGACGTTCTGCTTCTTCATTCCGGCGGTGGCGTCATGACACCCGCGACGGCCGAGAAATACGCGGCACGCCTTGCGGCATCGGGCATTGCGGCCGGCGCCATTGCCAGCAAGTATTTCGCCGAACTCTGCGGCTATCAGAACTCCATCGGCCTTGATATGGGCGGAACCTCGGCGGACATTTCGCTGGCCGAGAACGGCCATTTGCGGACGACCGACAAATGGGAAGTGGATTGGGGCCACCCGATCTGTTTCCCCTCGATCGAGGTGCTGACCATTGGCGCGGGCGGCGGTTCGATCTCTTGGCTGGACAAGGCGGGATCACTGCGCAACGGGCCGCAGTCGGCCGGCTCGGTGCCGGGACCGGCCTGCTACAAGGCGGGCGGGACGGAGCCGACCAACACCGATGCCAACATCATTCTGGGGCGCGTCGGCACCACCCTGGCCGGCGGGAAGAAGTCGCTGGACCGCGATGCCGCCCTTGTCGCGATGGAGAAGATCGCCAAACCGCTGAACCTTGATCTGGTCGAGGCATCGATGGCCACGCTGCGGGTCGCCAATGCCAACATGGCCGATGCGGTTCGCCTGATCTCGATCGCCCGCGGTCACGATCCGCGCGATTTCGCGCTGGTGGCCTTTGGCGGGGCCGGGCCGCTTCATGGGGTCGACATCGCGCGTGAGCTGAACATCCCCGTCGTCATCGTTCCGCCAAACCCCGGCGTGACCTCGGCCGTCGGCTGCATGCTGGTCGACGTTCAGCACGACGTGACCCAGATGTTCTTCCAGGATGCCGCTTCGGCCAATCCGGCCGACATCGAAGCCGCGTTCAGGAAGCTGGAGGTCGAGGGCCGCGACCGGCTGGAGCGCGATGGCGTGGCCGCAAAGGACATGACGTTCCAGCGGTTCGTCGACATGCGCTATCGCGGTCAGTGGCGTTCGCTGGGGGTTCCAGTACCGGGGCAGGTCACGTCGATGGAGGAGGCGCTTGCCATCTTCCACAACGAATATGAAAAGGCCCACAACTTCCGCCGCGAAGACTTTCCGGTCGAAATCTACCGGCTGACGGTGCGCGCGATCGGCGCCACGCCCAAGCCCTCGTTCCCGAAGATCGTGATCGACAAGACCGCCAAGGCGGTTCCCAAGGGAACCCGCGAAGCGTGGTTCCATGGCCATCCCAAGGCCATGACCACCAACCTCTATGACCGCGAAACCCTTCCTGCGGGCGTCACGATCAAAGGTCCCGCAGTCATCGACCAGCTCGACTCCACCACCGTCATCCCGCCCGGGGACGTGGCCTACATCGACGAGTGGCTGAATATCCAGATCAAGCTTGGCGCGGCATGACCAGCGCTTCACCAGCAACAAGGAGGACGACCGGTATGACCGGCAAGACCAAAATCGTGGCACTGTCCGACAAAGGCATCCAGTTCCCCCCGCGTCCCGCCGAACGGCTGACGGTGTTCAAGTCCGAGCTTGACCCGATCACCTTCGAGGTCCTGCGCAACGCATTCGTCAACATTGTCGACCAGATGGCCGAGCAATTGCTGCGAACCTGCTATTCCTTCGTGATCTACTGCCGCGACTTCTCGTCCGGTCTCAGCGATCCGCAGGGCAACCTCGTGATGCAGGGCACCGGCGACATCGCGGCGCATGTCGGCACGCTGCACTACACCTGCAAGGCGGTGATCGAGGAATTCGGCGACGACATCAATCCCGGCGATGTCTTCATCATCAACGATCCGTTCCGGGGCGGCAGCCACTTCAACGACACCCGCATCCTGCGGCCGATGTTCTACAAGGGCGAGTTGATCGGCTACTCGCAGGCCAACGGCCACTGGGCGGACATGGGCGGCGCGACGCCCGGCTCGTTCAACATCACCGCGCTTGATCACATGGGCGAAGGGCTGCGCATCACCCCCACCCGCGTCTGGAGCAAGGGCGTCTGGCTGGAAGACGTGGCCAAGATGATCGCGTCGAACACCCGCAACCCCGGCGACGTGATCGGCGACATGCAGGCCCAGGCCGAGGCGACCGCCGTGGCCGAGCGCGAGATTCAGCGGCTGTGCGAGAAATACGGCGTCGAGACCATCAAGACCGCGTTCCGCGAGGTGCAGGACTGGGTCGAGGTGCTGATGCGCAACCGCCTGGCCGAACTGCCGGACGGCACCTGGTATGCAGAAGACTACATCGACCAGGACCCGAAGCTGGAAGAGGGCCTGATCCCGATCAAGATCAAGTTCACCATCGACGGCAACCATGCCCATTACGACCTGTCGGGATCGCATCCCCAGATCTCGACCTTCCTCAACGCGGCCTATGGCGGGTCCTTCGCCGGAATCGTCGCGGGAACCAAGTATCAGTTCCCGGACCTGCCGCTGAACTCGGGCCTCTACCGGGCGGTGACGGTGAATGTCGGCGAACCCGGCACAGTGGTCAACGCGGAATGGCCAAGCCCCTGCGCCGGCTTCTGTTCGGGACCGTTCGAGAAGTTGATGAACTCGGTCTTCGGCCTTTGGGCGGACATCCTGCCCGAACGGACGATGGGCTGTGCCTTCAACCTTGAATATCTTCTGGTGGGCGGCCGGGACACCCGGCTGCAGGGACGCCCCTACTTCATGTGGTATGACTGGATGGCCGGCGGCTGGGGGGGGCGCAACGGACGCGACGGCTTCAACGCCACCGCTCCGGTCTTCGGCGCGCAATACGGCATCCAGCCGCTTGAGGGGCAGGAACGGCTGGCGCCGGTGCTGACCAAATGCCACGACTTCGTGCAGGACTCCGCCGGCCCCGGCGAGGCCCGCGGCGGGCTTGGCGCCGAGAAGGGCGGCTCAGTTTTCGAGGGCGAGCGGATCGTGATCTCTTATTGCTGCGACCGCGAGCGTTCCGTCACCTGGGGGATGTGGGGCGGCCTGCCCTCGATCCCGCATGGCGTCTGGCTCAACAAGGGGACCGAGAGGGAGCGTTACCTCGGTTCGATCTTCTCGAACCTGCCGATCGAACTGGACGATGTGTTCAGCCGCCCGTCTGCCGGTGGCGGCGGGGTCGGCGATCCCTTGCTGCGTGACCCGAAACTGGTCTGCGAGGACGTTGCCGACGAATATGTCAGCGTCGAACGTGCACGCATCGACTATGGCGTCGTCATTCGGGTGGTGGACCGCGATCTTGCCCAATACGAGGTCGACGAGGCAGCCACCGAGGCCGAGCGCAAGCGCATCGCCGCTGCCCGGCAGGGCTGGCTCGACCATGACGCCGAGAACATCGCGGCCCGATACCGCTCGGGCGAGCTGAACGTGATGGACTGCGTCCGCCAGTATGGGGTGATCCTTGACTGGGGCAACGGAGAGCTGCTTGCCAACACGACCGGGCAGTTCCGCGAGATGATGAAACGCCGGGTCGTCCCCTACTGGGGCAAAACTCTTGCCGTGCTTAGCCAGGAAGCCGCGGAAAGGGTGCGGGTCGCCGCCTGAGGGCAGGATCCCTGACAACAGGGGCGGCGAGGCGACCCGCCGCCCTTTCTCTGACCCGCCCGGTCAGGACCCACGGAATTCAGACGGATGCCGGACTGCGGACGCTGCGACTGCCAGCTTTGACGTCTTTCCGAAACCAGCCTTTCAGGATGTGACGATCTGGCTTGAAGCAGTTCAAGGCAGGTCACGCGCAGCAGCTTTCCGCAAGGCGCTGCAATCAAGCGAATTGCAACCTCCATTCCGTCCGCGCCTCTCTCCGGGTCTCCAGATTTCGCAAGAATTTCAAAATATTAGGAGTTGGAAGCCATGACCTCGTCCAAAGCCATACCGCGTCCCGAGATCATATATCACGACGAGCCGGAAGTCCTTCGCCAGGCCGCGGCCGAGGACTTTTCCCTGCATATCGTTCCCCCCAGCTGGCGAAGCACCCGCTTCTCGCTTTCGATGGCCTGGTTCGGCCTGATGAGCGCGATGTTCTGGGTTGTCGTCGGCAGCACCGTCGCCCTGACCGTCGGCACGGTCAACACCCTGATCGGCATTGCGCTTTCCACGATCGTCTACGGGATCATGTGCAATGTCGCGGCGCGCTTCGCCGCCCGGAGCGGCACCAGCGTCGCATTGTTCTCCCGTGCCGTCTTCGGACAGATCGGAGCCACCTTCGCGGCCCTCCTTTTCGGGGTGACGATCACCTATTATGCGATCGCCGAAGGGTCGATCGTTGCCATCGCGCTGCAGGACTATTTCGGCGGACCGATGAGCCTTTGGTATTTCATCGTCTGCCTCTACAGCGCGCCTTTGGTGATGCGCGGCGTGCGGACCTGGCTGGACCGGATCAACGGTATCCTCCTGCCGCTTTACGTCTTCGGCCTGCTGGCCTGTGTCATCTGGGCCATTGCCAAGCACGGATATTCGGGGGCCTGGCTGACCCAGCTTCCGGCGGGCGATGTCGATCTGGGCGTTCCGGGCTGGTGGTTCGCCTTCACGGTCTACATGGGTGTCTGGGTCGTCGTGATGATGACGTGGGACGTGGCCCGCTTCGGCCGCAAGGAGGATTCTCCCTTCAACGGCAACGTCACCTTCGGCATTCCCTTCTATGTGGTGACTTTGCTGATCAATGGCGCTGTCGGCATGTTCATCACCTTCACGATCCCGATCGAGGGGCAGCTGTCGGAAACATCGGCGATCATCGGCATCGTGGCGCTGATGGGGCCGTTCGGTGTTCTGCTGGTGTGGGCCAGCCAGACCCGGATCAACACCATCAACTTCTATCTGTCGTCCACGAACATGCAGAACTTCTTTGCGCGCGCGTTCAAGATCTCGTGGCCGCGCACGGTCTGGGTGGTCATCATGACGGTGGTGATCTTCCTTGTCATGCTGACCGATGTCTTCGGATACCTGCTGCTTACCCTGCAATTTCAGGGGGTCATCATCGTGGCCTGGGTCGGTGTCGCCCTGACGCATATCGCCTGGTGCTACATGCGCGGCATCAGGGCCGACGCGCTGGAGTTCCGGCCGGGCCGGGTGCCCTTGATCAATCCGGGCGGTCTGGGCGCCTGGGTTGTCGCCTCGGCCGTCGGCTGTCTGATGATGGTCTTCGGGGGAAGCTTCGGCGGGATCTGGGCGCCTCCGATCACGCTTGCCATTGCCGTGGTCATCTACGCCGCCTCGCTGATGGTTGCGCGCCGCAGCTGGTTCGTCGAGGACCGGCCTCACGACCCCCGCAAGGAGGTTGACGATCCCTGGTCGGCCCGCATCCGCTGCCACCACTGCAACCAGGCCTACATCGCCCATGAAATGGACCGAGACCCCTCGTCGCAGCATGAGCCGATCTGTCTGGCCTGCGCATCGGACCGCAGCGAATTTCTGGTCGCCGCACGAGCCGAGGCCCGCGCCCACGGCGGAACTCACGGTCGGGAAGATCTGGCGATACAATAGGGCAAGTATCCCCGGAATTCGGGCTGCGCGTTTGCCCGCGCAGCCCGTTTCAGTTCATTTTCAGAGGTTTGCGAACCGGCGTGGCGAACCAGGGTATCGGGCCGGGATTCAGCGCGACCTGCCGCGGAGCGGGTTGAACGGAAGGCCCTGTCTGGTCTCGGACACGCCAAGCAGGCTCCAGCAGGCCAATGTGACAAGGGCCGCTATCGCGACCGAGGTCAACGTGTCGGACAGAAAGTGCCGCCCGAGACCGATGCGCAGGGTCATGCTCAGGCAGATCAGCATGGCACCGGCCGATGCCGCGAGATACCGCCCCCTTGTGGTCAGATGCGCCCAGGACAGCGCCAGAAGGGCAAAGACGAAGGTTGACGTCGTCGCCACCTCGCCCGAGGAAAACGAGCAGTTCCTGACGCATTGGTCCGAAATCTGCAGCATCGGCGTGAAAAGACGGTCGCCGCCGAACTCGGTCACCGTTATCGGGCGGGCCCTGCCGACCCAGGATTTCAGGATGGCGTTCACGATCAGCCCCGGCCCCACGGCATAGACCGCGACCAGAAACCAGCAGTTGCGGGCAATGGCCTGGGCCTTGCCGCGCAGGAGGGGGCTGATGCAGGCCAGAAGAAGGGCCAGCGCGAAGAAGATGGCCAGCAGCAGTTTCAGCCCGTTGTTCAGCAGGGTGGCGAGGGTGCTGTCTGCCATCGGGAAATGGCCGTTGGCATCGGTGAACAGCCGCGAAACGGCAAGGTCCAGCCCCGGGAAGCTGACGAAAATGCAGGTGAAGGCCAGGCTGACTGCAAGTGTCAGCGTCAGGAGCCGGGACGAAAGCGGGTCAGTCATGTGCCAATACCCCAAGGCATGAAGGGGAAACCGTGGTGATGGAGAAGGTCTCGCCCTCGGCGAAACCGGGGCCGGCGGTCCAGCTGTCGGCCGCCCCGCTCTCGCATCCGGTGGGCGGCCCCCGGCGCAGCAGGACAGGCTGCGAATCGCGGGAGGCGTCGTAAGGAAAGGCCAGATCCCAATGGTGCCGGGCGGGGCCATCGTGGGGCGTGGCGACGATCCGCAAGGATGTGTCGCGCGCCTGCCAGCTGAGATCGGCCAGCAGGTCGCGGTCGGCGGCAAGAATGCTGGTGGCGCCATGCTCCAGCGCAAAGCGCATGGCGCGGTCGCTGACCTCGGCCCGCCCGAGATCGCGCGCAAGGATCAGCGGCCGCTCGGGATCAAGGCTGGCAGGCACCCGCCATGAGGTGCCGAAGACGGTCAGCACCGGAAGCAGGATCGCAATGGCAAGCCCGATGGCCAACGACGCCGCAGTCCAGCGCGGGCGCGGGGCCAGCCAGGTTGCGGCAAGGATGCTGCCGGCAACGGTGAAGCCCACCGCCCAGTTGGCCAGCGCGCGCGCTGCCAGCGCCTGAACGACGACAATCGCCAGGATCACCCCGGCTGCGACCGCAAGGCCCCGCATCGCCCCTTTGGCGCGCGGTGCCGCTGCCAGAAAGGCTGCGAAGGCGACGGGACCCATGACGGCAAATTGCTCGGCCACGAAGCGCAGGGACCCGGCCGGATGCAGGCCGGGGTCCCGGGCGGCGCCGGACTCGGCCAGATGACGAAGGGTGACAAAGCCCGAACTGGCGATCCACCACAGGTTCGGCGCGATGACGGCAAGCGCCACGGCAGCCGCCACGCCCAGATCCCGCCGCGCGATCCGCCAGTCGGCCGATGCCAGCGCCGCGCCTGCCATACCGGCCATCGCGAACAGCATCGCGTGCTTTGACAGGAACCCCAGACCCAGCGTCAGACCCAGCAGGGCGGCCACTCCGGGGTGCGGGGCAGTCGCAAGCCGGTGTTGCAGCAAAAGCGCCACCACGATCGCCAACAGCATCGGCGTGTCGGTCGAGATCAGCAGCGACCCGAGTGTTGCCGCGGGCATGGTCAGGTAGACAAGCGCGGCAAGACCGGCCACCCGGTCATCGGCCAGACGCCGCGCCAGCACCAGAATGACGCCCGCCGTCGCGCCATGCAGCAGGGGTGCGGCAAGGCGGACCCCGAACGTGCTGTCGCCGGCCGCCGAGGTGACAAGCCCGATCAGCCAGCCGATCAGTGGCGGTTTCGAAAAGGCACCGAAGGAAAAGGACTGCCCCCAGAGCCAGTACTGCGACTCGTCCACCCAGAGGTCGGTCCGGTTGGCCCACAGCATCGCCACCCGCCACAGCGTCAGCAGCGCGATGCCGGACAGCACCAGGCGGGGCGTCAGGGTCAGGCCCGGCTGGCGCATCAGGAGGCCCGCCACGTGATGACCCGGTACAGGTAGAAGGCCGCGCAGCCCAGCAGGATCGCGGTGGCGACCGGGTCGATCCAGCCGGCAATGCGCCGGTATTGCGATTCAAGCAGGATGCCGCCAAAGGTCAGCAACGTGGTCCAGATCAGGCTTCCCAGCCCGGTCCAGAACAGGAACGGCAGCACCCGCATCCGGGTAACGCCCGCCGGAACCGAGATCAGGCTGCGCAGCCCCGGCACCAGACGGCCCCAGAACACCGCCTTGTGGCCATGCCGCCTGAACCACGCGTTGGCGTGGCGGAACTCGGCCGGGGTCAGCATCATCAGCCGGCCGTGCCGCCGGATCAGCAGCATCAGCCGTCCGGGACGCAGCCGCAAGCCAACCCAGTACCAGAACAGCGCGCCAAGCGTGGCTCCGGCGGTTCCGGCCAGAATGACCCCGGCCAGAGAAAGCTGTCCCCGCGCCACCTGAAAGCCGCCAAGCGGCATGATCACTTCCGAGGGGATCGGCGGAAAGACGTTCTCGGCGAACATCGCAAGAAAAATGCCGGGATAGCCCGCCTGCTCTGTCAGCGTCAGCAACCCGTCGAACATCGCATTCCCTTCCGCAGCACCGGACGGGAGACGTTTGCAGAGCATACCCTTGCGGGCGGCGCTGCGAGGGGCGTCTGCGGTCCTTCCGGTGGCGGGATTAGGGCGTCATTCTTACGGTTAGCTGACCGCTCAGTGACGGGACGGTGTTTTCTCAGCAGCGCCGGCTGGGGCGCCGGCGTCCGGGGTCAGGCCCCGGGCAGGTTCACCCGGGCCATGAAACCATCGCCGCGCCCCGGCAGCGGCGAGACAAGGGTCAGCGTGCCTCCGGCCTGCTCGGCGATCTGGCGCGTGATGTGCAGGCCAAGCCCGAAGCCGTCCTTGCCGCGCCGGGTGAAGCGGCGGGGCAGTTCGGACAGATCGGCTATGGCCGGCCCCTGGTTCGAGACGTCAAGCACGGCCCCGGCGGCATCGCCGGGCCGGATCGAGACCTGCACGGTGCCATCGGGCGGGCCGTGTTGCAGTGCGTTGTCGACCAGATTGCCAAGGATGATTGCGAAGGCATCCGGGTCCATGCGGGCCAGAACGGGGGGGACCGGCGGCGCAAAATGCACCCGCGCCTCGGCGGCGCGCGGGACGACATCGTCCAGCACCATCCGGGCCAGCCGGCCCACATCCTGCGCCTCGGCCGAAAGACCGATCCCGGCATCGGCGCGGGCCAGTTGCAAAAGCCGCGCAACCAGCCGCCGCATCCGCTGCAGGCCGCGTTCCACCGTCTCAAGCTGCGCCAGGGCCTGCGGGTCCTTGGCGGTGCTGCGCATCTGCTGGGTCTGGGCCAGCGCAATTGCGACGGGGGTGCGCAACTCATGCGCGGCATTGGTGGCAAAGGTGCGCTCGGCCTCGATCGCCTGGGTCAGGCGGGCCATGAAGCCATTGAAGCTGCCGGCAATCTGCACCAGATCCAGCGGCCAGTCGCTGGCGTCGATCGCCGAAAGCCGGGTGCCGTCCCGTGCTGCAATCTCGGTGCTCAACTCTCGCATCGGGGCCAGCGCCCGGCGCGAGATCCAGCCGATGAACAGCCATGTCAGCGGCAGAAGCGCAATCATCGGCAAGAGAAAGCCGATCATGCCTTCGCGGAACGCCTCTCGCCGTTCGGCCAGCGGCGCGCCAAGTTGAACGGCATGGCCATCGGGGTTGAACGGCGTGGTGTAGATCCGGTAGACGCCGGCCGTGCGATAGCCGCCGGCATCGGCACCTTCGGGTGCGGGCAGATCGACAGCGCCGGCCCCGTCGCGCTGCTTCAGGATCTGGCCATCGCTGTCGAACAGGCGATAGATCAGCGCCTCATCGAAATTGGGTGCAGGCCGCGGGGTGGAGGTGTCAAGGACGGCCGCCGTCTCTGCCTGCGACAGCAACGGCAGCAGCACCTGGGCCGATTCCGCCAGTTGCTGATCGAACAGTTCTTCCTGTTCGGACCACAGGACAGCCGCCATCAGGGCGATCGCCACGCTCCAGACCAGCGCAAAACCCAGTGTCGTGAAAAGGGTGACACGCTGCGCAAGGGTCAGGGACCGCATCATGCCTTGCCCATTCTGTAGCCAAAGCCACGTTCTGTTATGATCGCACCCTTGCCAAGCTTGCCGCGCAGCCGGCTGACATGGGCCTCGATTGCGTTGCTTTCGACCTCATCGCCGAAGCCGTAGAGCGTATCCTCCATCTGGGCGCGGCTGACGGTGATGTCGGGCCGCTGGCTCAGCCGCTCAAGCAGCGCCCATTCGCGTAGGGTCAGCTTCACGATCGCATCGTCCAGCAGGGCCTGGCGCAGTTCGGGCAGAATGCGCAGCCGGCCGAACCGCCTCTCGGCCTGCACCGACCCGACCGAGCGGCGGTGAATGGCCTGGATGCGGGCCTGCATCTCGTCAAGATCATAGGGTTTGACCAGATAGTCGTCCGCCCCTGCCTCAAGCCCTGCGATCCGTTCGGTGATGCGGTCGCGCGCGGTGACAATCAGGACGGGCGTCTGCCGTCCGGCCGCCCGGAGCCGGCGCAAAAGGGTCAGCCCATCGCCGTCCGGCAGATGCAGGTCCAGCAGGATCAGGTCATAGTCGGTGCCCGCCGCCGCGGCCTCGGCATCGGCCAGGGTCAGTGCCAGATCGACGGCATGTCCCGCCCCGCGCAGGCAGGCGCCGATCACCTCGGACAGATCCTTTTCATCTTCGACAGCCAGCAGTCGCATCCGAAATCCTCTGGTTCCGCCCGTTCTTTCCTTGCCGCCCGTAAGGGAACCGTAATGTAGACGGCCGATCCGGCGGGCCGAAGCCACCGATCCGCGAACCCATCGGATGGCGCTAGAGGCCGTTCATGTTTACTGCAGATACCATCTGGCTGACCATCGGCTTTGCGGGCCAGCTGCTTTTCACCTCACGATTCCTTGTCCAGTGGATCGCCAGCGAGCGGTCCGGCCGCAGTGTCGTGCCGCTGGCCTTCTGGTGGTTCAGCCTGGCGGGTGGCGTCACGCTTCTGGCCTATGCGCTGTGGCGGCAGGACCCGGTCTTTGCCGTGGGGCAGGCCAGCGGCCTTGTGATCTATGTCCGCAATCTGATGCTGATCGCGCGCAGCAACCGGCGCGAGGCGCGGTCATGACCCTGCGCCACCCCGTGGCCGTGGCGATTCTGGCGGTGCTGGCGGCGGCTGTCTTCGGCATCCTGCTGCGGCCGCTGACTCCGATCGACGAGACGCGCTATCTGTCCGTGGCCTGGGAGATGCATCAGACCGGCAACTGGCTGGTGCCCTCGAAGAATTTCGCGCCTTACAGTGACAAGCCGCCGCTGCTGTTCTGGGCGGTCAATCTGGTCTGGCTGTTCACCGGCGTCAGCGAGTTTACCGGCCGTCTGGTGGTTCCCGTCTTCGCCGCGCTGGCGATCTGGCTTTCCGCGCGGCTGGCGGGCAGGCTGTGGCCCGATGAGGCCGGGATCGGCGGAAGGGCGGCGCTGGCCCTGGCCGGTCTACTCGTCTTCGACCTGTCGGCCGGGCTGACGATGTTCGATGTGCCGCTGGCGGTGGCGACCCTGACGGGCCTTCTGTGCCTTGTCGATGCGCGGGACAGGCCCGCTTCGCTTTGGCCCTGGGCGGGGTTCGGTGCGGCGCTGGCGATGGGCGTTCTGGCCAAGGGGCCGGTCATCCTGTTCCATCTGCTGCCGGCGGCCATTCTCTTGCCGTGGTGGGGCGGTGCGCCGCTGCGCTGGAGCCACCTTCTGCCGCGCCTTTGCCTTGGGCTTCTGGTTGCCCTCGCGCTGGTTGCGCTTTGGCTGGTGCCTGCCGTGATGGGCGGCGGGCCTGCCTACCGCGATGCCGTCCTGTGGCATCAGAGCGCCGGCCGCCTGAGCGAGTCCTTCGCCCATGCCCGCCCCATGTGGTTCTATCTGGCGCTGTTGCCGGTCGTCGGGTTTCCGCTGATCCTCAGCCCGGCGCTTTGGCGTGCGGCACGCGCCACCCGCTGGCTGGCCGAGCCGGGGTTGCGCCTGTGCCTGATCTGGCTGGGGGCAGCCCTGGTGCTGTTCAGCCTGACAAGCGGCAAGCAACTGCACTACCTGGTGCCGGAACTGGCCGCCGCCGCCCTGATCGCTGCGCGGCTTTCGCGGGGGCTGTCGGGGTTCAGCCTGCTTCCCGCCGGTCTTGTGCTGGGCCTGCTTGCGCTGGGCGCGATCCTTGCCGGTGCCGGACTGGTGCCGCTGGGCAAGGCGGGCGAGATGCTGGAGCCGCGCAGCGCGTTGATCGCCTGGGCGCTTCTGGTGCTGGCGATCTGCTGGCTGGCGGTGCGCGAAGGCGGATTTGCCGGCGCGATGCTGATCTCTCTGGGCGGGCTTTGCGCCACCAACCTGCTGATCGGCATCACCGAGGTCGGCCCGAACTTCAGCACGCATCCCATCGCCGAGGCGCTGGCGCCCTATGACAAACAGGGGATCGCCTATACCGGCGCGGCCTACCATGCCGAGTTCAACCTGCCGGCGCGCCTGACCCGGCCAGTGGCAACACCGGCCGATGCCGGCGCGCTGGCCGACTGGAGCAGGAGCCACCCGCAGGGGGTGATCCTTGCCGGGCAGGGGCCGGATGCCCCGTCCTGGTCCCCTTTCAAGACGTTTCGATTCCGCGCGCGGGACTACGGGCTCTGGTCCGTCGCCGATGCGCCATGACCCCACAGGAGAGCAAGATGAACGGCGACAGACCTTCGGTTTCCATCGTCATTCCGGTGCGCGACGAGGCCGCCGCCATCACCCCGCTGCTTGAAGAGATCGCAGCGGTCATGGCGGCCCGCACCTTCGAGGTGATCGTGGTGGATGACGGGTCCCGTGACGGAACCCTGTCGATCCTGCAGGCGATGGATGCGCGCTATCCCTGGCTGCACCACCTTGCGCATGAGCGGTCGCGCGGACAGTCCTCGGCGATCCGCACCGGGGTGCGGGCGGCGCGGTCCCCGGTGATCGTGACCCTGGACGGCGACGGGCAGAACCCGCCCGACCAGATCCCGCTCTTGCTGGCTGCGCTTGAGGCCGACATGGCGGGCCGCCTCGGTCTGGTGCAGGGGCAGCGCAAGGTCCGGCAGGACAGCCTTGCCAAGCGACTTGCCTCGCGCTTTGCCAATGCCTTGCGCGGGGCGCTGCTGCGCGACGGGGTGCGCGATTCAGGTTGCGGGCTGAAGGCTTTCCGGCGCGAGGCCTATCTGGACCTGCCGTTCTTCGACCATATCCACCGCTTCATGCCCGCCATGATGCTGCGCGAGGGCTGGCAGGTCGGCACCGTCGGAGTCACTCATCGCCCGCGGGCCAGCGGCCGGTCGAAATATTCGAATCTGGCGCGCGGGCTTGTCGGCATCCCGGACCTTCTGGGCACGGCCTGGCTGATCCGGCGGTCAGGCCGCTGAACGCCCTTTCCCCCGGCCCGGTCCTGCGGGCGACACCGATGAAACGGCGACGGACGCTGCGGCCCCTCCGGGGGTGATCGGCATGCCCGTGGCGATGCGTGTCCTCGGTCAGTCCTCAAGACAGTGGAAACGGAACTGTGGGACCGGGTCGGCGGGATCGGGCAGCCGCCGCGCGCCCACGCGGAAGATTGCGGCCAGCCGGT
This sequence comes from uncultured Paracoccaceae bacterium, assembly GCA_934500835.1. Lineage (GTDB taxonomy): Bacteria > Pseudomonadota > Alphaproteobacteria > Rhodobacterales > Rhodobacteraceae > Pseudogemmobacter. Next base: position 265,408 of record CAKSTR010000003.1, read on the forward strand.
CGGGCGTCAGCACCTGCGCCGGCGGGCCGCAGGCGACCAGCCGCCCCCCGTCCATCACCGCCAGACGGTCGCAGCCCATCGCCTGATTGAGGTCATGCAACGCCACGATCACGGTCACGGGCAGGCGATGGACCAGCCGCAACAGCGACAGCTGGTGGTGGATGTCCAGATGGTTGGTCGGCTCGTCCAGAAGCAGAAGCTGCGGGCGCTGCGCCAGCGCGCGGGCGATGTGGATGCGCTGACGCTCTCCGCCCGAAAGGGTGGACCACAGCGCCGATTGCAGATGTGCCATGCCCACGGCCTGCAGGGCATCGGTCACGATGGCGGCATCGGCCGGGCCGAAGGGATGCAAGGCCGACAGCCACGGGGTGCGGCCCAGCTCCACTGCATCGCGCGCCGTCAGCGCCTCATCCGTGTCGGCCTGTTGTTCGACAAAGGCCATGCGGCGGGCGATCTCGCGCCGGGGCAGGTGGGCCAGCGGGATGCCGTCCAGGTGCACCTCTCCGCTGGCGCGGGGGCAAAGACCGGCGACAAGGCGCAGCAGGGTGGATTTCCCCGACCCGTTCGGGCCGATCAGGCCAAAGGTTTCGCCCGGGGTCACCTCAAGCGAGACGCCTTGCAGGATCGTCCGCGGACCGGCGCGCCAGCCGGCATCGGTGACGCTGACTCTCATCCCCGCCTCCGGTTGTGGATCAGGATCAGGGCGAAGCCGGGGGCACCGACAAGCGCCGTGACGACGCCGATCGACACCACCTGTCCGGGGATCAGCATGCGCGAGACGATGTCGGCTGCGATCAGGAACACCGCACCCGCCAGCGCCGACCACGGCACCAGCCCGCCATGACGCGGCCCGACGGCGAAGCGCACCGCATGCGGCACCACGAGGCCGACGAAGCCGATGGAGCCGACAAGGCTGACCATGGTGGCGGTCATCAGCGTGGTCACGCCGATCAGCACCACCTGCACCCGGGGGACAGGGACGCCAAGTGCCGCGGCCGACCGGCTGCCGAAGGAAAAGGCGTCCATCGGCCGGATATGGGCAAGGCAGACGACAAGACCCAGCACGGCGGCCGGCAGGGCCAGAGAGACATCGGGCCAGCGGACGCCGGAAAGGTTGCCCAGAAGCCAGAACATGATGCCCCGAGCCTGTTCGGCATTGGCGGATTTGGCCATGAAGAAGCTGGTCATCGCGTTGAACAGCTGCGACCCGGCGATCCCGGCCAGCACCAGCTGCGCAGGACCGCCGCCTGCCGCCCGCGCCAGCGCCGCAACCAGCGCAAAAGCCAGGATGGCGCCCGCAAAGGCGCCGGCCGACAGCCCGAAAGCCCCGCCGCCGACGCCAAGGATGGTCACCGCCACCGCCCCGGTGGACGCCCCGGCCGAGACGCCCAGAAGATAGGGATCGGCCAGCGCATTGCGGATCAGCGCCTGCAACACCACGCCCGACAGCGCCAGCCCCGCCCCGCAGGCCGCGGCGACCAGCACCCTTGGCAGACGGTAGTTCCAGATGATCCCGGCCTCGACCGGATCAACCGCATGGCCGACGTTCCACAGCTTGTTGGCAAGAACCGCCGCCACCGTCTCAAGCGGCAGCGGCACCTCTCCGATGACGACGCCGGCCAGCACGGCCAGCGCCAGAACGGCAGCCCCGAAAAGCCCGCGCCAGATCAGCGCGCCGGCAAGGGCGACGGGGGCTGCCGTCACGGTCATTGCAGAGCGAAGGCCGGCAGCGCCTCGGCCAGCGTCTCAAGTGCGGTGACGTTGCGGATCGATGGGTCCATGGCATGCGCGTCCAGAATGACGATGCGGTTGGTCTTGACGGCATCCATTTCCTTCGCGACCGGGTCGGTCTTCAGGAACTCCAGCTTCTTCTCGACATCGTCGGCCGCAAAGCGGCGGCGGTCCATCCGGGCGATCACGATCACCGACGGGTTGGCGCGCGCGATGGATTCCCAGCTGACGGTCGGCCATTCCTCGTCGCTTTCGACGACGTTGCGCAGGCCCAGCTTCTCCATCATGTAGCCCGGAGGGCCCTTGCGGCCGGCGACATAGGGGTCCACGTCCATTTCCGCCGAAGAGAACCAGAACACCGCCGAGGCATCCTTCAGGTCCAGCGCCCTTGCCTTTTCGATGGCGGCGGCCTCGCGCGCCCTCAGGTCGGCGACCAGCGCGACACCCTTGTCGGAGACGCCGAAGATCTGCGCAAGCTCGGTCACGCCGGCGTAGATGCTCTCCATTTCGAACATTGCCGTGCGGGTGCCGTCCGATCCGGTGGAATTGTCCTTCTTCCAGCAGTCGGCGGGCAGGATGTAGGTCGGAATGCCGACATCGGCGAATTGTTCGCGCGTGGCGACGATGCCCTGCGGGCCGATGTGCCATTCGTATTGCGCGGCAACCAGCCCCGGCTTTCTGGCCACGATGGATTCAAAGCTGGGATCGTTGTCGGCCAGCCGCTCGATCCCGGCGTTGAGTTCGGCATATGCGGGCAGCACTTCGGTGAACCAGACCGAGGTGCCAAGGACTTTGTCGCCAAGGTCCAGGGAATACAGCACTTCGGTCGCGGCCTGCCCGACGGTGACGGCGCTTTCGGGCGCCTTGTCAAAGGTCAGCTCGACCCCGCAGTTCTGCAGCGTCAACGGATAGGGGGTCTGCGCCACGGCGGGCAGCGCAAGGAAGCCCGCGCCCAGAAGGGCGGCGGTCAGGGATCTGTGGAACATGAAGCGTCTCCGGCTGAAAGGTCGGCCGGAAACGGGTTGGAGAAGGCCGCCCGGTCGCGGGCACGCACCGGAAGGCGCGGGCTGGCATGGTCAGATACCCGGGGGCATCCTTGGGCAAAAGTCATATGGCACCTCTCCGGACACCCCGCCCGGGCCGTGTTGCGTTCAACGTCGGCAGGTCTCCTGACTGGCGGGTCATCGGGGTCTCGCGGCCTTCCCATGGCTTGCGCCACAGTGGCTTTGTCGCGAAATCCCTCACCGCCTACAGTTGCGGGGGCAGTTCCGGTTCACCGGACAGGTCCGGCGACGGATTCCCTTTCAATTCCTTGCGGAAACCGACCTGGATTACCTAGCCGCTATGCCGGGGTCTGGCAACTGCCATGGTGGTGGCGGGCGGGCCGAAGCGCGGATGAAGGGACTTGGCGCTAACATGTCAGGCGGCGCTTGCGTCCTGCGCCGAAAGGGCGATAACATCTGAACTGGCATGTTAGTTGCCGCCGGTCCGGCGCGGGCGATGCCGGGCGGCCTGAAGAGGGCAAGGTGATGCGGCCTGGCGTAAAGGGGCTTGGCGGACACCATCAGAACATGGGGAAGACATGACGAAGATCACGGGCCTGCGCACTGTGGATGTCCGTTTCCCGACGAGCCGGCATCTGGACGGATCGGACGCGATGAACCCCGATCCGGATTATTCGGCGGCCTATGTGGTGCTGGAGACCGACGGCCCGCACCAGGGCCACGGCCTGACCTTCACCATCGGCCGCGGGAACGAGATCTGCGTCGCGGCGATCGAGGCGCTGAAGCCGCTGGTCGTCGGGCTGGACATGGGCTGGGTGGCGGCGGACATGGGGCGGTTCTGGCGCCATGTCACCGGCGACAGCCAACTGCGCTGGATCGGGCCGGACAAGGGGGCGATCCATCTGGCCACCGGCGCCGTGGTCAACGCGGCCTGGGATCTGTGGGCCAAGCTTGAGGGCAAGCCGGTCTGGCAACTGGTGGCCGACATGTCGCCCGAGGATCTGGTGCGCTGCATCGACTTCCGCTACCTGACCGATTGCATCACGCCGGACTGGGCGCTGGATTTCCTGAAGAAGCAGGCCGCCGGCAAGACTGCCCGTGTCGAGATCCTGAAGCGCGAGGGCTACCCCTGCTATACCACCAGCGCGGGCTGGCTGGGCTATGATGACGCCAAGCTGCGCCGCCTGTGCCGCGAGGCGGTGGATGCGGGCTTCCGCTACATCAAGATGAAGGTCGGCCGCGATCTGGCGGACGACATCCGCCGCCTGACCATCGCCCGCGACGAGGTTGGCCCCGAGGTCAACCTGATGATCGACGCCAATCAGGTCTGGGAGGTCGATCAGGCCATCGACTGGGTAGGAAAGCTGTCTTTCGTGAACCCATGGTTCATCGAAGAGCCGACCAGCCCGGATGACATCGCGGGCCACCGCAAGATCCGTGACGGTGTCGCCCCCGTTCAGGTCGCAACGGGCGAGATGTGCCAGAACCGTATCATGTTCAAGCAGTTCATCATGGAAGGCGCGATCGACGTCGTCCAGATCGACTCCTGCCGGCTGGGCGGGCTGAACGAGGTGCTGGCGGTCATGCTGATGGCAGCGAAATACGGACTGAAGGTCTGCCCGCATGCCGGGGGCGTCGGCCTCTGCGAATACGTCCAGCACATGTCGATGATTGACTATCTCTGCATCGCGGGTACCCGCGATGGCCGGGTGATCGAATTCGTCGACCACCTGCATGAGCATTTCCTTGACCCCTGCGTGATCCGCAACGCGGCCTATATGCCGCCCGAGATGCCGGGCTTTTCGATCCAGATGAAGCCGGAAAGCCTTGAGACTTACCGGTTCAGGGGCTGAGGGATGGATCTGAACCTGAAGGGACGGGTGGTCGTGGTCACCGGCGGCGGGTCGGGGATCGGGCAGGGCATCACCGAGGTCCTGTTCGAAGAGGGCGCGCGGGTGGCGGTGATCGCCCGGCGCGCGCCCGATCCCGGCTGGCTGGCGCAGACCGGCGCGCGGTTCTATCAGGCAGAGCTTTCGGACGACGCGGCCTGCGAGGCGGCGGTGCTGGCCGTGAGGGCCGATCTTGGGCCGGTCTACGGGCTGGTCAACAATGCCGGCGCGAATGACGGGGTGGGGCTGGACAAGGGCCCCGCGGCCTTTCGTGCCAGCCTGAACCAGAACCTTGTGCATTACTACACGATGGTTCACCTTCTGGCCGCCGATCTGCGGGCGACAAAGGGGGCCGTGGTCAACATCAGTTCCAAGACCGCGCTGACCGGGCAGGGCGGAACCTCGGCCTATGTCGCGGCCAAGGCGGCCGAACTGGGGCTGACCCGCGAATGGGCGGTTGACTTCCTGCCTGACGGGGTGCGCGTCAATGCCATCGTCGTGGCCGAGGTGATGACCCCGCTTTACCGCCGCTGGCTGGACACCCTGCCCGACCCGGACACCCGCCTGCGCGAGATCACCGCAAAGATTCCGCTTGGTCGGCGGATGACGACTGCGCGCGAGATTGCCGACACCTGCGCCTTCCTGCTGTCAGACCGCGCCAGCCACACCACGGGGCAATGGCTGTTCCCCGATGGCGGCTACACCCATCTTGACCGGGCAATCCCGGAGCAGGGATGACTGAAAGCGAGGTGACGGGCGCGTCCGGCTGGGTGGCGGCCTATTCGGCTGCCAGCACCCGTGCCGGGGCGGGGGTGTAGTTCAGCACCGGCTGCAACCAGCGTTCGGCTTCCTCAAGGGTCATGCCCTTGCGCTGCGCGTAATCCGCTACCTGATCCCGTTCGACCTTGGCGACGCCGAAGTAATAGGCCTGCGGATGGCCGATATAGAGGCCCGAGACCGAAGAGCCCGGCCACATCGCCATGCTTTCGGTCAGCCGGACGCCTGTCGCGGCCTCGGCATCCAGCAGCCGGAAGAGGGTGATCTTCTCGGTATGGTCAGGCTGGGCGGGATAGCCGGGGGCCGGGCGGATGCCGCGATAGGGCTCTGCGACCAACTCCTCCGGCCGAAAGGATTCGTCGGGCGCATAGCCCCAAAACTCGCGCCGCACGCGCTGGTGCAGCATCTCGGCCATGGCCTCGGCATAGCGGTCGGCCAGGGCTTTCACCAGGATCGACGAGTAGTTGTCGTTCGCGCGGTCAAAGCGGTCGGCGATCGCGGCCTCTTCCGGCCCGGCCGTCACCACGAAGCCGCCGACGTAATCCGCCCCGCCCGCCGGTGCGACGAAATCAGCCAGCGCCACGTTCGGGCGACCCTCGCGCTTGGCATGTTGCTGGCGCAGGGTGTGAAGGGTGTCCAGGGGGTCCTGGCGGCTGTCATCGGTGAAAAGCCGGATGTCGTCGCCAAAGGTGTTGGCAGGCCAGAAGCCCACCACCGCGCGCGGCGCGAACCAGCGTTCGGAAATGATCCGTTGCAGCATGGCCTGGGCATCGGCGAACAGCGCCCGCGCCGCTTCGCCCTGTTTGGGGTCGTCAAGGATCCTGGGGTAGACGCCCTTCAACTCCCAGGTCTGGAAGAACGGCGTCCAGTCGATGAAACGGGCGATGTCGGCCAGATCCCAGTCATCCACCGTTCGCGCACCAAGGAACTGCGGCGCGGGCACCGTGTAATCCGTCCAGTCGATCCGCATCGCATTGGCACGGGCGGCGGGCAGGCCGACGCGGACCTTGGCCCGTTCGGCCCGTTCGTGCCGCTCGGCGACTTCGGCATATTCCTGACGAATGCCTGCGGTGAAATCGGCCTTCTGGCCGTCCGAGAGCAGACTTCCGACCACCCCGACGGCCCGGCTGGCGTCCAGCACATAGACCGCCGGCCCCTGGTAGCGCGGCGCGATCTTCACCGCCGTATGTACCTTCGAGGTGGTTGCCCCGCCGATCAGCAGGGGGATGGAGAAGCCTTCGCGCTGCATCTCGGCCGCCATATGGACCATTTCATCCAGCGATGGCGTGATCAGGCCCGACAGGCCGATGGCATCCACCTTCTCGGCCCTTGCCACCTCAAGGATCTTCTGCGGCGGGACCATCACGCCCAGATCGACGATCTCATAATTGTTGCAGGCCAGCACGACACCGACGATGTTCTTGCCGATGTCATGCACATCGCCCTTCACCGTCGCCATCAGGATCTTGCCGGCCGACTGCCGCCCTTGCCCGCCGCCCGCGGCCTTTTCGGCATCCATGTAGGGCAGCAGCACCGCAACCGCCTGCTTCATCACGCGGGCCGATTTCACCACTTGCGGCAGGAACATCTTGCCCGCGCCGAACAGATCGCCGACCACGTTCATCCCCGCCATCAGCGGGCCTTCGATCACCTCCAGCGGACGGGCCGCCATCTGGCGCGCGACCTCGGTGTCCTCTTCGATGAACTCGGTGATGCCGTTGACCAGCGCATGTTCAAGCCGCTTCTCCACCGTCCAGTCGCGCCACGCCAGATCCCGGGTCTTTTCCTCTTTCGCGCCGCCCTTGAAGCGGTCGGCAATCTCCAGCATCCGGTCGGTGGCGTCGGGGCGACGGTTGAGGACGACATCCTCGCAGCGTTCGCGCAAGTCGGGGTCGATCTGGTCATAGACTGCCAGCTGGCCCGCGTTGACGATCCCCATGTCCATGCCCGCCGCAATGGCATGGTAAAGGAACACCGCGTGCATCGCCTCGCGCACGGGTTCATTGCCGCGGAAGCTGAACGAGAGGTTGGAAACCCCGCCTGAGATATGGGCGTGCGGCAGGTTCTGCCGGATCCAGCGGGTGGCTTCGATGAAATCGACGCCGTAGTTGTTGTGCTCCTCGATCCCCGTCGCCACGGCGAAGATATTGGGATCGAAGATGATGTCCTCGGGCGGGAAGCCGACCTCTTCGGTCAGGATGCGATAGGCGCGGGCGCAGATTTCGGTCTTGCGTTGATAGGTATCGGCCTGACCCCGTTCGTCAAAGGCCATGACCACCACGGCCGCGCCATAGGCCAGGCAAAGGCCCGCATGGTGGCGAAAGGCCTCTTCGCCCTCTTTCATGCTGATCGAATTGACGATGGGCTTGCCCTGCACGCATTTCAGCCCGGCCTCGATCACCTCCCATTTCGAGGAGTCGATCATCACCGGCACGCGGGCGATGTCCGGCTCGGCCGCCAGCAGGTTCAGGTAGTCCACCATCGCCTGTTTGCTGTCGATCAGGCCCTCGTCCATGTTGATGTCGATGATCTGCGCGCCGTTTTCCACCTGATCGCGCGCCACCTCCAGCGCGGCGGAGTAGTCGCGGTTGACGATCAGCTTGCGGAACTTCGCGCTGCCGGTGACGTTCGTCCGCTCGCCCACGTTGACGAAGGGGATGTCCGGGGTCAGGACGAAGGGTTCCAGCCCCGAAAGGCGCAGGTAGGGGATCATGGCATGGACCTTGGCGGGAAGGCGGCGACGGCCTCGGCAATGGCTGCGATGTGGTCGGGGGTGGTGCCGCAGCAGCCGCCGACCACATTCACCAGCCCCTCGCGCGCGAAATCGGCGATCTGCCGGGCGGTATCTTCGGGGCCTTCGTCATATTGCCCGAAGGCGTTCGGCAGGCCGGCATTGGGATAGGCGCAGATCCGTGCCGGAGCCGCGCCCGCCAGTTCCGCCAGATGCGGCCGCATGGCGCTGGCGCCAAGGGCACAGTTCAGGCCCACGGTGAATGGGCGCGCATGGGCGACCGAATGCCAGAACGCCGTTGGCGTCTGGCCCGAAAGCGTGCGCCCCGAAGCATCTGTGATCGTGCCCGAAATCATCAGCGGCAGCCTGCGCCCGACAGTTGAAAACGTCTCGAAACACGCGAAAATCGCGGCCTTGGCGTTCAGGGTGTCGAAGATCGTCTCGATCAGGATCAGATCGGCCCCGCCTTCCATCAGCCCGCGCACCTGCGCGCCATAGGCCCGCGCCAGATCGTCGAAGGTCACCGCGCGATAGCCCGGGTCGTTGACGTCCGGGCTAAGGCTGGCAGTCCGGTTGGTCGGCCCGACTGCCCCGGCAACAAAGCGGGGCTTGCCGTCAATGGCGGTTGCGCGGTCCAGCGCCCGCCGCACGATCCGCGCCCCTTCGGCGTTCAGGTCGTGAACGGCCTGTTCCATCCCGTAATCGGCCTGCGCGATGGTGGTGGCGCTGAAGGTATTGGTCTCGGCGATATCCGCGCCGGCCATGGCATAGCGGAAGTGGATCTCCTCGATCGCCGCCGGCTGGGTCAGGATCAGAAGGTCGTTGTTGCCCTTCTGCGGGTGATCCGAATGATGCCGGCAGGCATGGCCGCCATGACCGCGATAATCCTCTTCCGACAGGCCAAGCGCCTGGATCTGCGTGCCCATCGCGCCGTCAAGGATCAGGATCCTGCGCTGCGCTGCGGTATTCAGGGCGTCCGGGATGAAGTCTGAAAGGGGGGGATGCAGGGTCATGACTGTGTCTGGAAAGGGGTCAGACAGGTCATAGCGGCGATGGAACCGCATTTGAAATTCATGTTTCTCCAGAAGATCATGAATCCGGCTCATGTATTGGCCGGGGCTGGACGCGCGGCCCCTTCCGACTACGACGCTTTTGGATTTGACAGCATTTCGCAGCTGCGGCAAAATTTCCGCGATGGTTCCCGGCCGGCCTTCAGGCCCGGTCGGGTGAAAAGGGAACACGGTGCGGCGCGCTTGCGCCAAATCCGCGACTGCCCCCGCAACTGTAAGCGGCGAGCGATCCCCGATGCCACTGCGCCCGGACCAAGGGTGTGGGAAGGTGGGGAAAGCGGCGACCCGCGAAGTCAGGAGACCTGCCATCGAAACAATCAACCACCGGGCGGGGCGTCCGGGAAGGAGCATTCGATGGATGAAACGCACGGCCGCCCCGCGGTCTCCCCTGCCTGTTCCGTGGCGCAATCCGCGCCGCACCAGATTCTGCTCTGCATGGCCTGCAGGTATCATGATGCACATTGTGGTCCGGGCCTTGCGCTGCTGCAGAAGCTGCGCGCTGCGGTGGCGCTGGCCGGTGTGGATGACGGGTTCGAGATTTCCGGCACCGCCAGCCTTGCCGGATGCGACCGGCCTTGCACCGTGGCCTGGCGGGCGACAGGCAAGGCCAGCTGGTTCTTTGGCGATGTGGACGCGGACCAGCCCATAGATGACCTGATCGCCTATTCGCAGGAGTCCGAGGGCATCCGGGGTCAGGCGGCGGACCGCCCTTCCGCCCCGGCCCTGGCCCGGATTCCCGCGGCGATGATCGTGACGCGCGAAGGGGTCATCCAATGACGCCCGCGGAACCCTACGCTGTCGAGCTGGTCTCTGTCTCCTGGCGGCCGGGCAATCGGGAGGATGTTTTCTCCGGGGTGTCCTTCTCGGTGAAACAGGGCGAATCCGTTGCAATTTGCGGCGCGAGGCGGGTTGGAAAGACGACGCTGCTGCGGCTGATCGCGCGCGAGTTGCCGCCGCGCCGGGGAACCGTGCGCCTGATGGGCCGCGACATCTGGTTGATGAGTCCGGCCGAGACCGCTGAGGTCCTGGCCGTGGTCCCGCAAGAGGCCGCCTCTGACTTCGCTCTGACCGTTCGTCAGGTGGTCTCTTCGACCCGCACGCCGTTTCGCGGCGGTCCTGTCCCTGCCGCCGAGGTCGTCCGGCGTGCGGATGCCGCTCTCGCCCGGGTTGATCTGCCGGACCTGGCCGATCAGCCTTTTGCCCAATTGCCCGGCCCGGTGCGCCAAAGGGTCCTGATCGCCCGCGCCCTGACCGACGATCCGAAGATCCTGGTGCTGGACAATCCCGGCAGCCCGCTTGATCGCGCCGATCGGCAGGATCTGCTGCGGTTTCTGCGCGGGTTGGGTCTGACCCTGGTTCTGTCGCTGGACGATCCGACTTTGGCCACCGCCTGCACCGACCGGGTTCTGCATCTGTCCGAAGGGCGTCATGTGGAGGGCAGGCCGCAGGGCCGTCTGTCCGATGACTGCGCCACGCCGGGGCCTTGGCCCAGGCGGCGGTCTGGCGAAGCGGCAGGCCAGCGGCGGCGCCTGCCCGCCCCTTCTGTGCAGGGGTGAATCCAGAAAACTTGAATCATTAGGGGTTTCGCAACCCCCGTGGTGCAGCGTGGCGACGATACGGGATTGCAGCAGCAGAAAGGTGCCCCGATGACCATTTCGTCGTCCCTTGCCGCAGGGGTGGCAGGCCTGAACGCCAATGCCACGCGCCTGGCCACCATCGCCGACAACATCGCCAACTCGGGCACCTATGGATACAAGCGTGCCGCGGCGGATTTTTCCAACATGGTGATCACCAATTCCCGCGGGTCGGGCGCCTACTCCGCGGGCGGTGTGCGCGCTTCCTCCTTCCGCCTGATCGAGGAGCGGGGGTCGCTCGTCGGCACCGCAAACTCTCTGGACATCGCGGTTTCCGGGCGGGGCTTCCTGCCAGTCATCCCCGAGGTGTCGATGGGCAGCGCATCGGGCGACATCCCGCTGATGATGACCACGACGGGTGCCTTCCGGACCGATTCGAGCGGGGTGCTGAAGACCGATTCCGGGCTGGTTCTGCTGGGCTGGCCGGCAAACTCGGATGATACGATCCCGGTCTTCCCGCGCGATACGATGGGCGGGCTTGAACCGATCGTGATCAACTCCAACCAGACCGCGGGCGACCCCACGACCAAGATGAACCTTGGCGTCAACCTGCCCGCCACCGGAACCGAAGCGGGGGCTGCCGGCACCTCCCTGCCGCTGTCGGTCGAGTATTTCGGCAACCTCGGCACGTCCGAATCGCTGGACGTCACGTTCACGCCGACTGTGCCGGCGACCGGCGCGTCCAATGAATGGACGATGGTCGTGCGCGACAGCGCCGGCGGGGGAAACATCATCGGCGAATACACCCTGACCTTCGATGACAGCCGCGCGGCGGGGGGCACCCTTGCCTCTGTCACCGTGGTCTCGGGCGGGGCCTATGATCCGGCGACAGGCCAACTGGCCCTCCCCGTGACGGGCGGCCCGCTGAATGTCAGCATCGGCCGGTTGGGGGATCCCAACGGCCTGACCCAGCTGTCCGATGGCTTCGCGCCGGTCTCGATCTCCAAGGACGGATCGCCGGTCGGCAACCTGACTTCGGTCGAGGTGGATCAGAACGGCTATATCACCGCGACCTATGACACCGGCTTCACCCGGCGGCTCTACCAGATACCGCTGGTCGACGTGCCGAACCCCAACGGCCTGCTGTCGCGCAGCAACCAGACCTATCAGGTGTCGCCCGACTCGGGGTCATTCTTCCTCTGGGATGCGGGCAGCGGGCCGACCGGGTCGATCGAGGGTTATGCCCGCGAAGGCTCGACCACCGACGTGGCGGCCGAACTGACATCCCTGATCCAGACCCAGCGCGCCTATTCCTCCAACGCCAAGGTGATCCAGACGGTGGACGAGATGCTGCAGGAAACCACCAACATCAAACGGTAACGACAGATGAGCATCACCTCGGCCCTGAACTCTGCGCTGACCGGGCTTTCGGCGACCTCGCGGCAGGCCGAGGCGGTGTCATCCAACGTCGCCAATGCGACGACGCCCGGCTATGCAAGGCGCTCCGTTTCGCTCTCGGCTCTGACCCTTGGCGGTTGGGGGCAGGGCGTGGCGGTCCTGGGCACCACCCGCGATGTCGACAGCTTTCTGGTTGCCGACCGGCGCTTCGCCCAGGCCTCGGCCGGCGACCAAGACGTTCAGGCGGCATTCCTCAGGCAGATGGAGACGATCTTCGGCAGCCCGACGGATCCCGGCTCCCTTTCGGCGCGGGTGGCCGCCTTCGACGTGACCTTGCTTGAAGCCGCCAGCCGACCTGAGTCCGAGGCGCGCCTGTCGGCCACTGTCGATGCGGCCCGACTGATTGCCAAGGCGCTGAATCAGTCCAGCGATGCCGTCCAGGTCCAGCGGCTGCGCGCCGATGGCCAGATCGCAGCGGCGGTCGAGGATCTCAACTCGGCGCTGAAACAGGTGCGCGTGCTGAACAACGAGATCACCGCGCTTGTCGGAGCCGGCCGGGATGTCGCGGCCCTGATGGATCAGCGCCAGCAGGTGGTGGACCGCATCTCCACCATCGTGCCTGTGCGCGAGATTGCCCGCGAACATGGCCAGATCGCCCTGATGACTGCCGGTGGCGCGGTGTTGCTTGACGGCAAGGAGGCGGTCTTCGAATTCACGCCGGTCCACTCAGTGGTGCCGGAGATGACCCAGGCTGCAGGCGGTCTGTCCGGGCTGACCCTGAACGGCAGGCCGATGCCAACGGCAGGAGAGACCAGCCTTGTGCTGGGCGGCTCGCTTGCCGGACTGTTCGCCGTGCGGGACGATCTTGCGGTGCAGGGGCAGGCCAAACTGGATGCGCTGGCCCGCGATATGGTTGAAAGATTCACCGCCGCCGGCCTTGATCCCACCTTGGCCCCCGGGGCTGCGGGCCTGTTCACCGATCACGGCGGCGCTTTCGATCCGACGGACGAGATCGGCCTTGCCGGACGCATCGCCCTGAATACCTCTGTCGATCCGCAGGCGGGGGGCGAGGCGTGGCGCCTGCGCGACGGGCTTGGCGCCGCCGTGCAGGGTGCAACAGGGAATACCAGCCTGCTGATCGCGCTGTCGGAGGCACTGAACACGGTGCGCCCGACCGCCTCTGCCGCCGTCCCGGCCGCCAGCCGCAGCCTTGCGAGATTGACCTCCGATCTTCTGTCGCTGATTTCGACCGACCGGCTGGCCGCAGATGCCGAACAAGCCTTCGCCACGGCCCGCTTTGCGGCGCTGGATGAGATGGAGAAGGCCGGGGGCGTCGATACGGATCAGGAACTGCAGGCCTTGCTGGTGATCGAAAAGAACTACGCCGCCAACGCAAAGGTCATCCAGGCGGTGGATGACATGCTCGAAACTCTTCTGGGGTTGTGACATGGTTTCCCGTGTTGGACATGGCGATGCTTCGCTGACCGCAATCCTCTCTCGCCAATCGGCAACCCTGCGGGCCGAGATCGAAAATCGCTCGACCGAATTGGTTTCTGGCCTGCATCGCGACATGGGTGCCGCGGTCAGGGGTGACTATTCGGCCCTGTCGGCTGTCGAACAGTCGCTTGCGCGGCTGAAGGGTTACGCTGCTACAACGGCCGAGGCTGCGCTTTACACCGATGCGATGCAAAGCGCGCTTGGTGTGATCGCGGAGGGTGCGGCCGATTTGGGCGCCGATATTCTGCGGGCCGTTGGGCCGACCAGCGAGATCAGCCTTGAGTCGGTTGTCATCTTGGCTGGTCGCACCTTTACAACCGCCGTCGCGGCGTTGAACACGCGGTTTTCGGAACGCGCCGTATTCTCGGGGGTCAATTCCGACGCATCGCCCCTGCCAAGCGCCGAGGCGATCCTGACGGCGCTGGATGCTGTGGTGGCCGGTGCGACGACCGTCGATGACATACGGACCGCGATTGCAGGTTGGTTCGGCAACCCGGCCGGATATGACGCACTTTACGCGGGCGGGGTAGCTCGCCCAGGTCTGCCGGTGGCCGCAGGTGATGTGGCGCAGCTTGACGTCACCGCAGTCGACCCCGCGATCAGGGATACTCTCCAGGCGCTGGCCACGGCCGCGATGCTGGACCGAGGCCTTCTGGCCGGCCAGCCCAAAGCAAGGTTGCAACTGATGAGGTCGGCTGGCGAGGCCCTTCTGACCGGGGGCGAGGCTCGCGTGCAGCTGCGGGCGCGGGTGGGCTCGGTGCAGGCGCAGATTGCGGCGGCCCAAAGTCGCAACGGGGCCGAAAAATCCGCGCTGGAGATTGCGCGCGCGGGCATGGTCTCGCCCGATCCCTATGACACCGCGACGATCCTTGAAGATCTGCAGGCCCGGCTGGAATCACTCTATCTTGTCACCGCGCGTGTCTCGCGCCTTTCGTTGGCGGATTACATCTGATGCGGCAGCTGCTCTGGGTCCTGTTCCTGCTGCTGCCGTCAATGGCGACGGCCGAAGCCGTCCGCATCAAGGATCTGGTCGAGATTGACGGCGTGCGCGGCAATGATCTGGTTGGCTACGGGCTGGTCGTCGGGCTGAACGGCACGGGGGATGGCATCCGGAACGCGCCCTTCACCGAAGAAATCATGTCGAATCTGCTGGAACGGCTGGGCGTCAACGTCACCGGAGAGCAGTATCGTCCCAAGAATGTTGCAGCCGTCTTTGTTACGGCCACGCTGCCGCCCTTTGCGCGGGCCGGCAGCCGGATTGACGTGACGGTTTCGGCCATAGGGGATGCGAAAAGCCTGTTGGGCGGCACCTTGGTCATGACCCCCCTCAATGGTGCCGATGGCGAGATCTATGCGGTGGCGCAGGGCACGATCATTGCGGGCGGCGCTTCGGCGGAAGGCGATGCCGCACGCGTGGTCCAGGGGGTGCCGACGGCAGGCACACTGCCATCCGGCGCACGGGTGGAACGCGAAGTTGCCTTTGAGTTCTCGACGGTTACCGTCCTGCGTCTGGCCCTGAAATCAGCCGATTTCACCACGGCGGCGCGGATCGAGGCGGCAATCAATCAGGCATTTGGCGGCCGGGTGGCCACCATGCTGGATGCCGGCACGGTGGCACTGGACCTTGAGCGCGCGGGCATGCGATCCCCCGCCCACGCAATCAGCCGCATCGAGAGTATCCTTGTCGAGCCGGAGACCCGTGCCCGCGTTGTTGTCGACCAGCGGTCCGGCACCATCGTCATGGGGGCAGATGTGCGGATCAGCCGGGTTGCGGTGGCGCAGGGCAATCTGACTCTGCGGGTGGAAGAGGCACCGATTGTCGTGCAACCCAATCCGTTCTCACCGGGGGAAACCGTGGTGGTGCCGCGCAGCTCCGCCTCGATCTCGGAAGATGGCACGGGCCTGGCCGAAGTGGCGGGGGGGACTTCGCTGTCCGAGGTAGTCGCAGGGCTGAACGCGCTGGGGGTACCGCCGCATGACATGATCGACATCCTGAAAAGCATCAATGCCGCAGGCGCGCTGCATGCCGAGTTCGTGGTGCAATAGCCGCGATCCCTGTGCTAGGTCCGGCTCTGGCACCGCTGCGACGCTGAACGGCGGTCTGCTTCTTGCCTCCGGTCTGATCCTTAATTCCGGTCGGTGCAGGGGGCCACTGGATAGCCTGCGGCCGGGAGTCGCGAATGAACCCAGCCGGGGGTTGATCAGCAGGTCTTCACGCCTGCGGCCGACTAAGAATGATCCGATGAAGGCGGAGCGGCTGGCAGGGTTGTGGCACGAGCCGTCTGTCAGGCCGGGAAGAGCCAGACGATTCCCAGCCGGGGCAAGGGCCGCAATCGCCGGACAAGGCACATCCGGCCCGCGCCACCTCAACGATCCTTCCGCAACAGGACGATCTCCAGCCGGTTGTTGCGGATGGCGGCGCTGTCTGCGGTGATCGGCTTGCGGTCCGCGTAGCCTGAGACGCGCTGCATCCGGGACGCGTCAAGACCGGCGGCTTCAAGCAGAAGGCGCAGTTTCTGGCCGCGTGCGGCTGAAAGCTCCCACACCGGGCTTGCGCGCAGAGTGACCGGATAGCTGCGGATATGGGAATTGACCGCGATCTCGTTCGTCGTCAGCGCCAACACATCGGCCAGCAGTTTCACAAGCGCAAGCGTCACCGCAGTTGGCTCGGCCGTGTCATTGGTGAAAAGCGAGGCGTTTTCGATATCGTAGATCTCGATCACCAGCCCCTCATCGGTGACCCGCGTGATGACATGGCGCAACACCTGCTTCATGGTTCGGCTTTCGCCGCCGCGATCCAGCAATTCCTTCTCGATCGCGCGCAGGTCAGCGGTGCCGTCATCCGCCAGAGTGTCCTCCTTGACACCTGACGAGGCGCCCCGCTCGTCCGAGGTTCCGCCTGTGCCCATGCGGGCGCTGGTCTGCTCGCTGAACATCGATTCACCGCCCAGCGTTCCGTCGCCACCGCCCGAGACGCGGTTCAGCGCGATTGTCGGGCTGAAATAGTCTGACAGGCCCTTGCGTTGCTTTTCCGTCGTTGCGTTCAGCAGCCACATCAAGAGGAAAAAGGCCATCATCGCCGTTACGAAATCGGCGTAGGCGACCTTCCACGCGCCGCCATGGTGGACCCCACCGGCGACGATCTTTTTCCGCTTGATGATGACTGGCGCGGCATTCGGTTGCCTGGCCATTCCACCACCCATGTTCACACCCGGGATCAGCGATAGCAGGCTGCGGTGAATGGCGGCTTAAAGCCCGGCATCTTAGACAAATCCTGCCCGGCTTGCTCTTTGGATGTCGATAAGTAGACTGATTGGTTCAGGAGGCTGCCATGATCACCCTTACCGTCAACGGGATCGACCACGCCACCGACCTGCCGCCCGAGACCCCGCTGTTGTGGGTTCTGCGCGACGGGCTGGGTCTGACCGGGACCAAGTTCGGTTGCGGCGTAGCGGCCTGCGGGGCCTGCACCGTTCTGATTGCGGGCGAGGCGATACGCGCCTGCCAGGTTGCGCTGGCGGATGTCTCGGGGCCGGTCACCACGATCGAGGGACTCGCCGCACCCACGTTGCACCCGCTGCAGCAGGCCTGGATCGACCATCAGGTCGCGCAATGCGGCTATTGCCAGTCGGGCCAGATCATGCAGGCCGCGGCACTTCTGGCCAGCAATCCCGCCCCGTCGGATGCAGAGATCCTTGACGCGATGGACGGCAATCTTTGCCGCTGCGGCACCTATCCGCGCATCCTGGCCGCGATTCGGACGGCGTCTGCCGCGATGGCGGGCTAGATGGGACGGCTGCGCAGCATCGCCCGGCGGACCTTTCTCATCGGCTCGGCCGCGCTGGTCGGCGGGGTGGCCTTTGGCTGGTACAGCTATCGCAAGGATTTGCCGAATCCGCTGGCAGGGCGGGGGCTTGGCGCGCTGACACCCTATGTGTTGATCGACGCGCAAGGCGTGACCGTGATCGCCCCGCGGGCCGAGATGGGCCAGGGCACCCATACCACGCTGGCAGCCCTGGTCGCCGAAGAGCTGGACCTTGACTGGCAACAGGTCCGCGTCCTGCATGGCCCGCCTGCGCAGGCCTATTACAACGGTGCCGTGCTGCGCGAAGGCGTGCCCTTTGCCCCCACCGACGAAAGCTGGCTGGCCGAGACCGCGCGCGATGCGATGGACATCCCGGCGCGGTTCCTTGGGCTGCAGGTCACGGGCGGGTCGACCTCTGTTCCCGACGGTTTCGAGAAGATGCGGCAGGCCGGGGCGGTGGCCAGGCTGGCGCTTCTGGGCGCGGCCGCGCGGCGCCTGAACCTGCCGGTGGCCCGGTTGCGGACGGAGTCGGGCGCGGTGATCCTGCCGGATGGCAGCCGTCTGCCCTATGCCGATCTGGCGGCCGAGGCGGCGGGTGTCGATCTGCCCGATCCACCCGCTCTGCGCCCCCGCAGCGACTGGCGGTTGCTGGGCAAGCCGCTGCCGCGCACCGATGTGCCGGCCAAGTCCACCGGGGCCGCGCGCTATGCCTGCGATATTCGCCTGCCCGGCATGGTCTTTGCCAGCATGAGACGCAATCCATTCCCGGGGGCCGGCCTGCGGGCGTTCGATGCGGCCGGGGCGCTTGCCTTCCCCGGCGTGCAGCAGGTCGTGGAACTGGATGGTGGGATCGCTGCGATCGGCCGCACGACATGGGCCGCGATGCAGGCGCTTGATCTGGTGCAGATCGACTGGGCCAGCCCCGAAGTTCCTGTCACCGATGACCTGATTGCTGCCGACCTGGCTGCCGCGCTGGACGATGCCCCCGACTCGACGCCCAGAGAGACCGGCGATGCGACCGGGGCAGACTTCACCGCCGACTACATTGTCCCCCATCTCGCCCATGCCACGATGGAGCCGATGGGCGCCGCCGCCTGGTTGCAGGATGGCCGGTTGCAGCTTTGGGCCGGGACGCAATTCCCCACCATGGCCGTGCGTGTCGCGGCCATCGCAGCGGGGTTGCCGCAGGATTCGGTGGAGGTTCATACCGAATTCATGGGGGGCGGCTTCGGTCGCCGCGCCGAGGTGGATTTCATCCGCCAGGCTGCCACACTGGCGAAACTGCTGTCCCCCGTGCCGGTCCTGCTGACCTGGAGCCGGGAAGAGGATACCGCGCAGGACATGTATCGCCCCGCCGCCATGGCGCGGGTCAGGGCTTCGGTCGCAGAGGGCGCGGTCAGCCATTTCCATCTGGCGACGGCTTCGGCATCTGTCATCGAATCCATGGCCGGCCGCTTTGGCTTTCCCGCCGCTGGCGCAGACAGTTCAATCACCCAGGGCGCGGGCGAGCAGCCCTATGCCTTTCCGAACTACCGTGTGACCGGTCACCGCGCGCGCGGACGGGTGCCGATCGGCTTCTGGCGCTCGGTCGGGGCGTCGCAGAACGGCTTTTTCCACGACTCTGCGATGGATGAGCTGGCCCATCTGGCCGGGGTGGACCCCTTGCTGTTCAGGATGCGGCAGATGGATCACCTGCCGTCGATCAATGTGCTGGAAGCCGTGGCCGAGATTTCGGGCTGGGGCAGCGCCGCACCGGGGCGGGCGAAAGGGGTGGGCTTCTCCTATTCCTTCGGTGTCCCGGTGGCCGAAGTGGTCGAGGTGGAGGAAACCGCGCAGGGCATCCGCCTGACCGGGGCATGGGTCGCCGCCGATGTCGGCATCGCGCTGGACCCTCGGATCATCGAGGCGCAGCTTTCGGGGGCCATGGTCTTCGGCCTGTCTGCCGCGATGACGGGCGAGGTGACCTTCATCGATGGCCGGGCCAACCAGACCACCTTCTGGGATTTCGATCCGATGCGGTTGCGGCAATGTCCGCCGATCACCGTGAAGGTGCTGGAAAGCGGCGGCCCGATTCGCGGGGTGGGCGAGCCGGGCACACCCCCCGCAGCACCTGCGCTGGCCAATGCGATCTTTGCCCTGACCGGGCAACGCCACCGCAGCCTGCCGCTGAACCGGGCAGTCGCCTTTGCCTGAGCCGCTGGCCCGGTGTAACCTGCCGGCACCCCAGCCCAAGGCCCGGCCATGATCACCGATATCGAAGACTTCTTCGCCAAGGGCTGCGGCCGTTGCGACCGCTTTGCAACGCCGGATTGTTCCACCCGGTTCTGGGCAGAAGGTCTGGCGATGTTGCGAAGGCTGTGCCTGCAGGCCGGGCTGCAGGAAGTGGTGAAATGGGGCCACCCCTGCTACATGCACGCCGGGCGCAATATCGCGATCATGGGCGCCTTCCGCGGCGATTTCCGGCTGACCTTCTTCAACGCCGCGCTGATGACGGACCCCGATGGCGTGCTGGAAAAGCAGGGTGCGAATACCCGACACCCCGACGCGATCCGCTTTACCGACAATACCCGGCCTGCGGAGATGGCACCGGTCATCCTGCGCTATCTGGCCGAGGCGATGTCCTATGCCGAGGCTGGGCTGAAGCCGGTCAAGACCGCAACCGAGATCGAATGGCCCGAGGAACTGGTCGAGGCACTGGATGCCGACCCCGAACTGGCCGAGGCCTTCCACCGTTTGACGCCGGGCCGGCAGAAAAGCCATGTGCTGATGATCGCTGGCGCCAAGGCGGCGGCGACCCGATCTGCCCGGATCGAGAAGCTGCGGCCAAAGATTTTTTCCGGCAAGGGTGCAACCGAATACTGACTCGCGGCGCCTTCCGGGCAATGCGGTTCAGGCGGCCCGGTCCCAGGCAAAAGGCCATGGCCATCTGCCAGGACGAGATTGATCGCAAAGAAGGGGCTGCCGGCCTGTCCTTCACTGCCTTCTTCGCCGGTCCGGTTCGAGAAAGCCGCCAGGACCGGCGACAAGATTGTGGCTGGTGAGCGACGAACAGGTCTCCCAGCCGCCCCCTCAGATCATCCGTATCGTGTCCTTGCCCACCGCCAGCATATAGCCGCGCCGCGCGATGGTCTTGACCAGAAGCTCGCTGACCAGCTGGTTGCCCAAGGCGTCGCGCAGGCGTTTGACACGGGTGGCGCCGGCGGCCTCGTCGCAGTCGGCCTCGTTGCGGCCGGAAATCACCGCCTCGATCTGGGCGCCGGACAGGACCTCATCGTCCATCCGGGCCTCGGCCAGAACGGACAGGGTTTCCAGCGCGGCCTCGGTCAGGGCGAATTCAAGGTCGTTGATATAAACGGCCCGGCTCTCGCGGCTGATCATCAGGCTGGCGACCTGGATGCCTGATCGCTGGATCGCCGAAATCCGGCGGTTCAGGGCGATGATCGTCACCAGAAACACCAGCGCCGCCACCAGCAAAGCGGTGGAAAACACCAGCAGCACGAAGATGACCGAGCGGTAGCTGGTCAACACCTCGGAGAAAGAGGTACCGGACTGGGCAAGGATCTCCAAAAGCTTGATCTCGGCGCCCGAGGTCAGGTTGTCGTTCTCGACAAACAGCCGTTCCACCCGCGCGTTGAAGGCGTTGGCGTCGGGCAGGTTCAGAAACAGGAACAACGCCGCGCCGAACAGGATCAGCACGATTGCCCCGATGCCAAGGGCGACGACGCGGTTGCCCGTCTTCAGGCTGTCAGTAACGGAGGTAATAGGCTCCGGCACTCGCTTTCCTTTCGGCAAGACCTTCGGGGCCGAAGGTAGAGAGAACGTTCAGCAGGGTCCAGCCGTCGCCCGCCAGCCGGGGCGCCAGTTCACCCTCGGCCCCTGCGCGCGAGCAGTTGGCGTCCGAGACCTGCGCCACACCGTAGTGCAGTTGCAGGGGGGGCTCCTTCTTGGCCTTGTAGTCGGCATAGCAATCGGCGTTCGCGGCCCCGGAAAGGGCCAGCGCGAACACCATGCCAAGCACTGCGGTCTTCATGTCTTTGCTCCCTTCAAGGAGTTCTGCCCGATGTCCCCGGCAGAGTGGCGATCCCGGCACCGATATACAATATCGCAGGGCTTGTGGCCCTTGCTATCGCATAACATCGGCGCTGTCTGCGGTCGCTATGGCCTGACAGGGCGCCGATATTGCCTGTCTGACGGCAGGGCGGCCAGCCTTCCCCCATCACCGCACTGAACGGCCCGCCATGGCCCGATGTGCCGAGCAGATGGAGGCAGGAATGACCAAGGCGATCCCGACAGAGACGATCCGCATTTCCCGCAAACCCGTGGCCGACCGGCGCCCCGACCCGCGCCGCACGGCTTGGCTGGCGACGGCCGGCGCCCTTGCCGTGGCGCTTTTGCTGGGGGTCGGGCTGCCGGCCCGCGCGGCGGGCAGCGATCAGGGGGCGGCGGGGGTGGTCCAGGTCTGGGACAAGCGGCCGAAGCCGCATTCGCAGGACTGGGTAGAGCCGGGCTGGCAGCGCGACCGCAAGCCGCGCATCCCCGCCGTCTGCGCGATGGAGTTCGACAACGGCCGCCGTGTCGTGACGGTCTTTCCCGAACGCTGCCTGCGCCGCGAAGGCGTCGAGGCCCGCCTGCCCGTCCAATGCGCCAAGGTGGCGCGGATCTGGGGCAAGCGCGACCGGGTCTACTCTGCGCGCTGCCTGACCGAGGCCGGCTTCCGCATCGGCGGCGGCTATTGGCGCGACGATCGCAGCTACTGAACCAGACAGCCGCAGCCCTTTCCGGTGGGCAAAGCGGGATGCGGTCCGGCAAGTGGCGTATCGGCGGGGCCGCATCGACGGGGGCGGGGGGCGGGCAGCCTCCGCCCCCGGTTTCCATTCGCACCGCCCTTAAATCCCCGCGGGAACGGGTGTATCATCGGCTTCGCGCGCGCCGGAAATAGGAGTCTGCGATGACCGATCTTCCCCTGAACCTGCACTTGCGCCCGATGGTCGAGGCGTTCTTCGACCCGGCCACCAATACGATCAGCTATGTGGTCATGGACCCCGGCTCGACAGCCTGCGCCGTGGTCGATTCCGTCATGGATATCGACTATGCGGCCGGGCGGATCACCCATGACAGTGCCGACAGGATCATCGGATTCATCCGGGACCAGGGTTTGCGGCTGGAGTGGATCATCGAGACCCATGTCCATGCCGACCACCTTTCGGCCGCGCCCTATATCCAGGATGCGCTGGGTGGAAAGATCGGCATCGGCGAGAAGATCACCATGGTGCAGGACACGTTCGGCAAGATCTTCAACGAAGGGACCGAGTTCCAGCGCGACGGCAGCCAGTTCGACGCCCTTTTCCGCGATGGCGACACCTATCAGGTTGGCGGAATGGCGTGTTTCGCGCTGCACACGCCCGGACACACCCCGGCCTGCATGGTGCATGTGATGGGGGATGCCGCCTTTGTCGGAGATACGCTCTTCATGCCCGATGGCGGATCGGCCCGGGCGGATTTTCCGGGCGGCGATGCCGGAGAGCTTTATGACAGCATTCAGAAGGTGCTGGCCCTGCCCGGAAAGATGCGGCTGTTCATGTGCCATGACTACGGCCCCAATGGCCGCGACATCGCCTGGGAAACTACGGTGGCCGACGAGCGGCTTCACAACATCCATGTCGGCGGGGGGCGTTCGCGCGCCGAGTTCGTGGCGATGCGCGAGGCACGCGATGCCACCCTGTCGATGCCGAAGCTGATCATCCCGTCGCTGCAGGTGAACATGCGGGCGGGCGAAGTGCCCACGGACACCTCGGGCCGACCGATGCTGAAAGTGCCGGTGAACGGGCTCTAGGCGGAGTTTTCAAAAACTCCGCACCGGAGCCTTTGAAGGCTCCGGGCCGATTTCTTCCAAGAAATCGGGTCAGTCGATCAGGCTTGGGAGATCGGCGAAATCCCGGAACGCGGCGTGATGCGGCAGCGCCTCGACCGGGGATTTCCGGTAGCCTTCGGTGAAAAGGTAGAAGGGCAGGCCGGCGGCCTCGGCCGTGGCCGCATCCACCTCGCTGTCGCCGATGAAGGCGGCCGCGCCGCCGCCCATCAGCCGGACACATTCCAGCGCAGGGGCCGGATCGGGCTTGTTGACAGCAAGGGTATCGCCGCCGACGACCACCGGGAAATGCCGGGCAAGGCCCAGATCGTCAAGGATGGCGCGGGCCGGGGCTTCGGGCTTGTTGGTGCACAGCGCCAGCCGGTGCCCTGCGGTCTCCAGCGCCGTCAGCGCCTGCGGCACACCGGGATAGGGCCGGGTCAGCGTCGCGGGATCGGCGTTGTAGAAGCTCAGCGTGACCTGCGTCAGGTGCTTGTGGCGGGCGGGGTCAAGACCGCAGCGCGCCATCACCCGCTCCACCAGCTTCGGCAGGCCGTTGCCGACAAAGCTGGTGACGGTGCGCAGGTCCAGAGGGGCCAGCCCCTCTTGCGCCAGCATCCGGTTGACGGCCGCCTGAATGTCGGGCGCGGAATCGATCAGCGTGCCGTCCAGATCAAAGATCAGGATCACAGCGCGCTTTCCGCCGCCGCCCGGATCGCCCGGATGTTGTCGCCATAGATGCCGGGGGTCATCACCGATCCGCCCTTGAACACGGCAGATCCCGCCACCAGCACATCCGCCCCCGCCGCCACCATCAGGGGCGCGGTTGTCGGGTCCATGCCGCCGTCGATCTCGATATGCACCGGGCGGTCGCCGATCATCGCGCGCAGCCGGCGCACCTTGGCCGACATGTCGAGAAACTTCTGCCCGCCGAAGCCCGGGTTTACCGTCATGACGCAGACCAGATCGGCCAGATCCAGCAGATCCTCGACCGCGTCGGCCG
The DNA here is from genome assembly GCA_934500835.1 of uncultured Paracoccaceae bacterium. GTDB lineage: Bacteria > Pseudomonadota > Alphaproteobacteria > Rhodobacterales > Rhodobacteraceae > Pseudogemmobacter. Next base: position 289,735 of record CAKSTR010000003.1, read on the forward strand.
AGGTGCCGGGGTTCAGCGCCACCCCGGCCTTCATCCCGGCGGCGCGGATCGCCTGCAAGGTGCGATGGATGTGCGGCCCCGCCTCGACATGCGCGGTCAGGATGTCTGCCCCCGCCTTGGCGAAGGCGTCGATATAGGGATCGACCGGGGCGATCATCAGATGGACATCCATCACCGTCTTCACATGCTTGCGGAAGGCGGCGACAGCCGGCGGCCCGAAGGTCAGGTTCGGCACGAAATGCCCGTCCATCACATCGACATGCACCCAATCGGCGCCCTCGGCCTCGATCGCCTGGATCTCGCGCCCGAAATCGGCGAAATCGGCGGAAAGGATCGAAGGGGCGATCTTGATCTTGCGGGAAAAGGTCATGGGGCAGCCTTCCTGAGCAGCGATGTCCTGCGGTCGATACCGCTTGCAGCGCGGCAGGGCCAGAGGAAGAAATGGCCCTTGCGCCGGCAAAGACAAGCGGCGGACAGCACGGAAGGATCGACAGATGGCGGCAATCCCGGATTTTCAGTTCGAGGAAGAGGCACTGCTGGCAGGCGCCACCTTCGTCGTTGGTGTCGATGAGGTTGGGCGCGGCCCCCTTGCCGGCCCGGTCACTGCGGCGGCGGTGCGGCTGGACCCCGGCCACCTCCCCACCGGCCTGCGCGATTCCAAGGCGATGACCGCACTTGCGCGCGAGCGGCTGTTCGACTGGCTGATGGAACATGCGCAGGTCTCGGTTGCCCATGCCTCGGTCGAGGAGATCGACAGTCTGAACATCCTGCGCGCCAGTCATCTGGCGATGGAGCGTGCGGTTTCGGCCTTGCCCGCCGACCACGCGCTGGTCGATGGCAATCTGATTCCCAAGGGTCTGACCTGCCCGTCACGCGCCATCGTGAAGGGGGACGCGAAATGCCTGTCCATCGCGGCGGCGTCGGTCATTGCCAAGGTGACGCGCGATCGGATCATGGTGGATTTGGCGCAACAGCACCCCCCCTACGGCTGGGATCGCAATGCCGGTTACCCGACCAAGGTGCATCTGCAGGCGCTTCTAGATTTTGGGGCAACCCCGTTTCATAGACGTTCCTTCGGCCCCGTCCACAATATCTTGTGCCAAGCTATTTCTGTAAGTGACTGATTCAAAAAAGAATTTGACGGCGAATCGCCTCTGACTCATGATTCAACCCAAGATCGGCACACCAAAGATGCCGGGGACAGAGGCAGAGAATGGCGACGAAAACGATTGCGGCGGAGGTTTCCCTTCCGCTGAACCAGATCCTTGCGGGTGACTGCATCGAGGTGATGAACGCGCTTCCGGCGGGCACTGTCGACCTGATCTTCGCCGACCCCCCCTACAATCTTCAGCTGAAGGGCGAACTGCACCGGCCGGACAATTCCAGGGTCGATGCGGTGGATGACCACTGGGACCAGTTTTCCTCGTTCGCCAGCTATGACTCCTTCACCCGGGACTGGCTGCGGGCGGCGAAGCGGCTTCTGAAGCCGAACGGGGCGATCTGGGTGATCGGCTCCTACCACAACGTGTTCCGGCTGGGGGCCGAGTTGCAGAACCAGGGGTTCTGGCTTCTGAACGATGTGGTCTGGCGCAAGTCGAACCCGATGCCGAACTTCAAGGGCCGCCGTCTGACCAATGCGCATGAGACCCTGATCTGGGCCAGCCGCGACGAATCCGCGAAATACACCTTCAATTACGAAGCCCTGAAATCGCTGAACGATGGCGTGCAGATGCGGTCGGACTGGGTGCTGCCGATCTGCACCGGCCATGAACGCCTGAAGGATGAGGCCGGCGACAAGGCTCACCCGACCCAGAAGCCCGAAAGCCTGCTGCACCGGGTGCTGCTGGCGACGACGAACCCCGGCGATGTTGTGCTGGACCCGTTCTTCGGCACCGGCACCACGGGGGCCGTGGCCAAGATGCTGGGCCGCGATTTCATCGGGATCGAGCGCGAGGAGGCCTATCGCAAGGCGGCGACCGCGCGTCTGGCCAGGGTGCGCAAGTTCGATGCCTCGGCGCTGGAGATCACCGGATCGAAGCGGGCCGAGCCGCGCGTGCCCTTCGGCCAGGTGGTCGAACGCGGCATGCTGCGCCCTGGGGAAGAGCTGTTCTCGATCGGCAACCGTTTCAAGGCCAAGGTCCGCGCCGATGGCACGCTGATCGGCAATGATGTGAAGGGCTCGATCCATCAGGTCGGCGCCGCGCTGGAGGGGGCACCTTCCTGCAACGGCTGGACCTACTGGCACTTCAAGCGCGACGGCAAGATGGTGCCCATCGACCTTCTGCGCCAGCAGATCCGGTCCGAGATGGAGGCCGACGGCAGCCGCCCGAACTGATCCTTCCGGGACATCGACAGTTTACGCCTGCGCCCTGGTCCGCCTGGGGCGCACCTGCCCCGCCATGCCCAAGCATGGCGGGGTTTTTTCTTCCGAACCCCGTCGGAAGCGAGGGGGATCCGCAAGGGGGGGGCCTGTCCGGGGTGATCTGACAGCTGATTGGAATTTGCCAGTAATCGCTTGTCAGATGACGGAAAAACATAGCATATATAGCGACATCACAAGCTGCAAAACCTTGCCATCTTGTTTACAATTCAGGACATGCCTACCCTTGCTGATCCTTATCGCTGACGATCTGACCGGGGCGTTCGACTCCGCCGCGCCCTTTGCCGCGCGCGGCATGCCGACAGTGGTCGCCCTGCACCCTGCTGCGCTGACCGAGGCGCTGGCGACGGGCGCGCAGGTTGTCGCCGTGACGACCCAGTCACGCGAGATCGCGGCGGATGCGGCGGCGGCGCGGGTGGCGGCGGTTGCATCGGCCCTGCCTGCCGGGGTGCGGGTCTTCAAGAAGGTCGACTCGCGACTGAAAGGGCACGTCGCGGCCGAACTGGCCGCGCTGTCTCCGGCGTCGATGCTGGTGGCGCCGGCAATCCCGGATTTCGGTCGGGTGGTCCGCGATGGGGCCGTCACCGGCTTCGGCGTCGAGGTGCCGATCCCCGTGCGCGATGCGCTTGGCGATCTTGCGGCGCGGGCCATCGTTCCCGACACCGAAACCGCAAAGGCGATGGAGGCCGCGCTTGCCGCGGCGCCCGACGATGCCCTGCTGGTCGGGGCCCGTGGGCTGGCCGAGGCCCTGGCGCAGCGCCTTTCGGGCCGGAGTCCGGCCGAAGCGCCGCGCCCAAAGGCGGACCGGGTGCTGATGGTTGTCGGTTCGCGCGATCCGATCACGCTGGCGCAAGTGGCCGCCCTGCGGGCCGGGGGGGCCGATTGGCGGGCCGCACCGAACGGCAGGCTTGCCGATCTGCGGCCGGTTGAACGGCTGACGCTGGTGCAGGCCACGCCGGGCGTGGACCGGGCGACCGGGGCCGACGTTGCGCAGGCGCTTTCGGCGGCGGTCCACCCTGCGCTGACGGCCGGGGCGGGGGCGGTGTTCCTGACCGGCGGCGCCACGGCCGAGGCGGTGATGCAGGCCATGGGTCTGAACACCCTTCGCCTTGTCGGTGAGGTGTTGCCGGGCGTGCCGCTGGGGCTTGCGGCGGACGGGCAGATGGTGATCGTGAAATCCGGCGGCTTCGGGGGCAAGGATACGCTGACCCGCCTGTCCGCCATCCTTGGAGGGGCGTGATGCAGGGCTTGGCAAGCAGCGGCGGGCGGCGGTCGCTGGCAGACGTGGTCTTCGACCGGCTGCAGCGCGCGATCAAATCCGGCGCCTACCGGCCCGATGAACGGCTGCCGACCGAACACGATCTTGCGGCCGAGTTCGAGGTCTCGCGCCCCATCGTGCGCGAGGCGCTGCGCCGCCTGCGCGAACAGGGGCTGATCTATTCGCGGCGCGGGGCGGGCAGCTTTGTCCGCTCCATCGGGCTGAAGCAGCCCCTGGGGTTCGGGCAGCTTGAGAATGTCTCCGACCTGCTGAACTGCTATGAGTTTCGCGTCACGCTGGAACCCGAAGCCGCGGCGCTTGCGGCCGAGCGGCACGATGCGGCCAGCCTTGCCGCCATCTCGGGCGCGCTGGAGATGATGCGGGACGCCACCAACCGGCTGAGCCACCGCGAGGACGCCGATTTCCTGTTCCATCTCTCGATCGCGCTGGCAGCCGAGAACAGCTATTTCTCGACCGCGATGGAGGCGTTGAAGGACCATATCGCGGTGGGCATGCGGTTCCACGGCGCCTCGGTCAAACGCGAGGCCACCGGGCTGACCCGGGTCTTCGGCGAGCATTCGGCGATCTTCGAGGCAATCCGCGACCGGGATGGGGCGATGGCGCGGCGCTTGATGCGCGAACATCTGATCGGCTCGCGCGAACGTCTGTTCGAACGGCGGCGCCCCGAGGGGGCCGTAACGGAAGAGGTCTCCTGACCTGGGCCGGGAAGGGGCGCTGCCCCCGTTTCCGCCTGCGCGGAAACTCCCCCGGGATATTTGTGTTCTGAAAGAGGGCTTCTTTCAGAATGAAAATATCCCCGCCGGAGGCTGCGGCGCGCATTTCGCGCGCCGCATCGCTTACAACGCGGCGCGGTAGATCGCCTCGACCTGATCGACCGACATGTCGCGGGGGTTGTTGTCCATCAGCCGGCGGATGGCATGGGCATCGGCGGCAAAGCGCGGCAGTTGGTCCTTGGTCGCGCCATGCTGCGACAGGCGCATTTCCACCCCCAGATCGGCGCAGAAGCCATGGGCGGCGGCCAGGAGGTCGGGTCGCCCGGCAAGGCCAAGCGCCGTTGCCACCTCGGCGGTTTTTCCGGGTGCGACGCTTTCGTTGAAGGCCAGCACATGCGGAAAGATGATTGCATTGGCAAGGCCATGCGGCAGGTGCAGGAGCGTGCCCAGCGGGTAGGCCAGCGCGTGCCCGGCGGCGGTGTTGACCGGCCCAAGGCAGATGCCGCCGTAAAAGCTGGCCAGCATCATGCCTTCGCGGGCCTCGGTGTCCTGACCGTCGCGCACGGCGCGGGCAAGGTATCTGCCGACAAGGTCGATCCCCATGCGGGCATAGCCGTCGATCACCGGATGGGCGTTACGGTTGGTGAAGGCTTCGACGCAATGGGCCATGGCGTCGATGCCGGTGGCGGCAGTGACCGCAGGCGGGACCGAGAAGGTCAGGGTGGGATCCAGAACCGCCAGATCTGCGATCAGATGCGGGCTTTCCACGGCGATCTTGTTGCCCTTGCCGGGATCGGTGATCAGGGCGCGGATCCCGGCCTCGGACCCGGTGCCGGCGGTGGTGGCGATCTGCACCAGCGGCGTGCTTCGCCCGGCGACCTTGTTTGGCCCGGCCACATCGGCAAGGGATTGCGTGCCGCTCCACAGCGCGGCGACAAGTTTCGCCACATCCATGGCCGAGCCGCCGCCCAGCCCGATCACCAGATCCGGCCTGGCGCTGCGGGCGGCCGCCAATGCGGCCTCGAAGGTGGCGATGTCAGGCTCTCCGGGGATGGCGTCGAAGGTGGTGATCTTGCCCTTCAGGCCAAGGCGGTCGGCGAAACCGGCGGTGTGCGGCGTGGCCAGCACGAAGATGCGGGCGGCATCGGCAGCCCAGTCTCCGACGCGGGCAATGGCGCCTGCGCCGATCTCAAGCCGCTTCGGCTGGTGCAGGGTGATGATACGCGACAGGGTCATGCCGGCACCCCTTCCAGCTGGTCCATGGTGGCCCAGACCTTGTCCGCCTCTTCCCGCGACAGCGGCGAGAAGGGCGGGTGCACGTTCAGCCAGCCCAGATCGCCGCGGCGTCTGGCCAGCATGGTCTTGACCGTGGGCAACTGGGTGTAGCTGTTGGTCAGGTTGCGCCAGGCGACGATCACCTCCTGCGCGGCCTTGACCTCATCGGCCTTCGTGGGGTCGTTCCAATGGTCGTAGACGATGCGCAGCTCGCGCGCGACAAGGTTCGAGGAGGCGGTGATGCAGCCCGCTCCGCCGCCTTGCAGGACGGGCAGCAAAAGGGGGTCGGCCCCGGCCAGCACGCCGAAACCGGGAAAACGCGTCGAGATCGCGTGCATGTTCTCGATCTTGCCGTCGCTGTCCTTGATGCCGACCACGGTGTCGGGGAAGGCGTCGATCAGCATCTGGATCAGCGAATGGCTGATCGGCACGCCGGTCAGCATCGGGATGTGGTAAAGGACGATCTTCAGACGGCTGTCATTCACCTTCTCGATGATCGAGGCATAGAAGCGGAACAGGCTCTCGTCGGAAAAGGCGGTGTAGTAGAACGGCGGCAGCATGACCACGCCCTTGACCCCGGCCTGCACGGCATGGCGCGTCATCTCGACTGCGTCGGTGACGGCGTTGGAGGAGGTGCCGGGCAAAAGCTGGTCGGGCAGGGTGCCGCCCTTCAGCGCGGCATCGACCAGATCCATCCGTTCGCGCACGCCGAAGCTGTTGGCCTCGCCCGTTGACCCCAGCATGGCGATGCCGTGGCAACCCTCTTCGATCAGGGCCTTGGTGTGCTTGCCGAACAGATCCAGATCCGGGGTGCCGTCGGACTTCAGCGGGGTGGCGGCGGCGCAATAGACGCCTTCGATTGCGAAGCTCATGCTTTTCCTCCGGAAACGAGTTTGCGGGCATAGGCGATGGCGGACAGCATGTTGCCGTGGTTGGCGATGCCCTTGCCGGCGATGTCGAAAGCGGTGCCGTGATCGACCGAGGTGCGGTCGATCGGCAGTTCGACCGAGACGTTCACCGCATCGTCGAAAGCCACCAGCTTGATCGGGATATGGCCCTGGTCATGGTATTGCGCGACGACAAGGTCGAAGGCGCCGTTATAGGCGCGGTGGAACACGGTATCGGCGGAAATCGGGCCCTTGGCGTCGATCCCTTCGGCTTGCGCCAGCCCCACCGCCGGGGCGATCTGGTCGTCATCTTCGGTGCCGAAAAGGCCGTTCTCGCCACAATGCGGGTTGATGCCGGCGACGGCGATGCGCGGGTTTGCGATGCCGATGCGTTTCAGATGCGCGTTGCCGGCGCGGATGGTGGCCAGGACCCGCTCGGTCGTTGCCCGGCGGATGGCGTCCTGCAGGGACACATGGGTCGAGACGTGGATGACCTTCAGCCGGTCCGAAGCCAGCAGCATATAGGCCGCCTGCGCTCCGGTCAGGCTGCGCAGCATGCCGGTGTGGCCGTCGTAATGGTGGCCGGCAAGGTTCAGCGCCTCTTTGTTGATCGGCGCGGTCACGATGCAACCGATGATGCCGGCCTCGGCATCGCGCACGGCCTTTTCGATGAAGCGGAAGGCGGCGTCGCCGGCGACGGGCGACAGCTTGCCCCAGGGCAGGGGCGCGCCTTCGACCGGCAGGTCGATGACATGGCCGTCAAGGTCCACCTCTGCGCCCACCGCGGCCTTGGCGGCCTCAAGCGTGGTGCGGTTGCCGTAGATCCGGGTGCGGGCCTTGTCGGGGGGCGTCATCCCGGCCAGCGCCTTGACGCTGATCTCGGGGCCGACGCCGGCGGGATCGCCCATGGTGATGCCGATGATGTCGCTCATGCCTGTTCCTTCAGATCGGCGGTCCAGCCGGGGGCCAGACGGGTGTAGCGGATGGCGCGGCGGTGGCAGGTGTAGGCGACATGCAGTGCGCCGTCGGGGCCTTCCAGCAGCCAGGGGTAGGACAGTTCCTTGTTGCGCCCGTCCAGACTGTCGTTCGAGGTGCAGGTGCCGGGGCCGTCTTCGACAACCAGCCGCAAGGGAAAGGTCCGGCCGCCGTCCGACGACACGCAGACCGAGACCGGCGCGCGCGGCACGCCCCAGACCGGCACGCAGCCGCCTGTCGGGTCGGCGTCGGGGCGGGCGTCGTCCTCGCCCAGTTCGTCGTAAAGCGAGGCGCGGCGGTCGGGCGACATTGCGGCGTTGACCGGGTTGCAGATCATCGCGATGCGGCCATCGGCCAGCGTGATCGCGGCGATGGAGGAGTTGTTGTTGGGCACATCGGTGGGAACCGGGGCCGACCATGTGCGCCCGCCGTCGGTGCTGTCCGAGCGGTGGACGAAATCGGCCTGGCGGCGGCGGTAGAAGGCGGCCATGCGGCCGTCCCCCAGATCGACCGGGCTCATATGGACAGATCCGATGGAGGCCGGAACCTCCTCCAGTCGCCAGCTGGCGCCATGGTCGGTCGAGACGCCGACATTGGCGGTGTCATGGCTGCCGTTCCACTTCTGGCCGGGTCGCTGGACGCAGCGGAAGATCGGCAGAAGCCAGGCGCCATCGTCGCGCACGGTCAGGGGGGCGCGGACGAAGCAACCAAGAGGCAGGTCGATGAAGCGGCCCGCGCCGGCGGTCAGGGTGGCGCCGTCGCGCGTCAGCGGGGCCATGCGGATCCGGCACTGGTCCTGATTGCCCGAGGGTTGCGAGGTGTGGAACAGCCACAGCCCGCCGTCCGGCGCGGCAAAGATCACCGGGTTCTGTTCGGAATGGTCGGGGTCGCGGGACAGGACTTGCACCGGTCCCCAGCGATCCGCGCCCGGCAGCAGGACCGAGGCATGGACCGAGATGTCGGACTTGCCCTCAAGCGTGCCGCCGAACCAGGCGCAGATCAGGGCGCCATCGGGCTGCAAGGACAGGAATGCGGCGTGATTCTGCACCTTGGGCGAGGGCAGCAGCGCGGAAATCCGGTCTGCGCCAGCGGGTTGCAGGATGCCTGTCATGGCGTCGGCAATTTCGGCCGGGGTCATGGCTCTCCTCCCAGGAAAACACCGGGGCAGATGGCCGCAAAACCATATAGTTGTCAAGTTGAAGAATGTAATGTTTGGCTTCATTGATGGCAGCGAAGAAAAAAATGTACCTATAATCAACTGATTGAATGAATGACTCTGCCGGATGCCTCATTACATCCAGACACTTGTTGACAAATACGCTGCCTGACGTGCATGGTCTGCATACGGGATGAGGGGTCCCGGAATCGGAGGAGCGCATGACCCGTCAGGGCGGCAAGGCACAATCCGCGATCCTTGCGGTCGGGCTGGCGACGATGGGCGCCTGCCTGTCGGCCGTGGACGCGGCCATTGTGCGCAGCCTGAACGGGGGCGTGCATCCTTTCGTCATCGCCTTCTTCCGCGCCTTCTTCGGTGCGCTTGCCGTGGCGCCCTTGCTGCTGTGGCGGCCCTCGGTGCTGAAAAGCGTCTATTCGCTGCGCCAGCACGCCCTGCGTGCGGGGCTGAAGCTGGTGACGCTGATCGCCTTCTTCGCCGCCTTCGCCATCGGCCCGCTGACTGACGTGACCGCCATCGCCTTCACCTCTCCGGTCTTCGTGGTGCTTGGTGCGGCCCTGATGCTGGGCGAGCGGCTGGGGGCGCTGAAGATTGCCACCATCGCCGTTGGGTTCGCGGGGGCCTTGGTGATTGTCGGGCCGGCGGGAACCGGGCTGACCTGGGCCATGGGCTTTGCGCTTTGCGGTGCGGTGATGCAGGCGGTGATCCAGCTGATGCTGAAATCCATGTCCTCGGGCGACAGCACGGCGACGCTGGTCACGCTGAACCTGTTCCTGACCGTGCCCATGGCGGCACTGGTGGCGGCACCGGTCTGGGTGACGCCGGATATGCAACAGATCAGCCTTCTTGCGCTGCAGGGCGTTCTGGGTGCTGCCTGCATGGCGCTGATGACCCATGCTTTCAGCCTTGCCGACGCCTCTATCGTGGCGCCCGTCGATTTCCTGCGCCTGCCGCTGATCGCCCTGTTGGGCTGGCTGCTGTTCGCCGAGACGGCGCGCCTCAGCACCTGGATCGGTGGCGGGATGATCTGCGCCGCGGCCCTGATCGCCTCGCGCGCCTCACGCCGCGCGCGGCCCCAATGACCACATCCGTTTCGAAAAACCAGTCTGGGAGGAAGACATGAAGAAGGCTTTGCTCTGGGGGGCTCTCGCGACTGTGACCGCGATCTCTCCTGCATTTGCGCAAGAGGTGAAGATCGTCCTCAATGAAGAGGCCGACGTGCTTGAACCCTGCATGGCCACCCGCTCGAACGTGGGGCGGATCACCATGCAGAACATCAGCGAGACGTTGACCTGGCTGGACATCAAGGGCGGCACCGGCCTGCAGCCGAAGCTGGCCGAAAGCTGGACCCAGAATGAGGACGGCTCGTGGCGGTTCGTGCTGCGTCAGGGCGTGACCTTCTCGGACGGCACCACCTTCGACGCCAAGGATGTCAAAGCCTCGTTCGACCGGGCGATGAACCCCGCGATCACCTGCGAGGTGCCGCGCTATTTCGGCGGCATGACCATCAGCGCCGAAGTCGTCGATGACCACACGATCGACTTCAAGGCCGATCCGGTGCAGCCGATCCTGCCCTTGCTGATGACCTTGCTGACCATCGTTCCGGAAGAGACCCCGATCGAGTTCATCCGCGAACCCGTAGGCACCGGCCCGTTCAAGCTGACTGAATGGACCCCGGGCCAGCAGATCGTGCTGACCGCGCGCGACGATTACTGGGGCGAAAAGCCCGCCGTGACCACGGCAACCTATCTTTTCCGTCAGGACCCGGCGGTCCGTGCCGCCATGGTGGCGACGGGCGAGGCGGATATCGCGCCCTCGATCTCGTCGCTGGATGCGACCAACCCGGCGACGGACTTCTCGTATCTCGACTCGGAAACCGTCTACATGCGGCCCGATACCACCATCAGACCCTTTGACGACGTGCGCGTCCGCAAGGCGGTGAACATGGCCATCGACCGGCAGGCCTTCATCGGCACGCTGGTTCCCGAAGGCACGCTGCTTGCCACCGCGGTCTACCCGCCGCCGACGCTGGGCTGGAACCCGGATGTGAAAGTCTGGGCCTATGATCCCGAAGGTGCCAAGGCGCTTCTGGAAGAGGCCAAGGCCGACGGCGTTGCCATCGACACGCCGATCACCATCGTAGGCCGCACCGCCAACTTCCCGAACAACGTGGAAATCCTGGAAGCCATCCAGCAGATGCTGCAGGAAGTGGGCCTGACCGTCGAGGTCAAGTTCTACGAAGTGGCCGAGTTCGAGGCGCAGTATTCCAAGCCCTACCCGGAAGGCCGCGGCCCGTCGCTGGTGACGGCGATGCATGACAACTCCAAGGGGGACCCGTCCTTCTCGATGTATTTCAAATACGCATCGGACGGCCGTCAGTCGGGCATCGCCGATCCCAAGGTTGATGACCTGATCAACCGCGCGCAGGCCGCAACCGGGGATGAACGGGTGGCGCTGTGGAAAGAGCTGCAGGCCTATCTGCACGACGAAGTCGTCGCCGATGTCCTCTTGTTCCACATGGTCAGCTTCAGCCGCGTGAACGAGCGTCTGGACTGGGTGCCGACCATGGCGACCAACTCGACGCTTCCGCTCTCGGAGATCAAGTTCAAGTAAGCTAGGCTGCACGGGGCGGAGGGTCATCCCTCCGCCCTTTGCCATTTTCGTCTCCTCGCCCCTCGTCGTTGCCGGAGCGTCAGCCCATGTTCCCCTTCATCCGAAAGCGCGCCTTCGCCAGCCTGATCTCATTGATCCTGCTGATCGTTGCCGTCTTCTTCCTGTCGCGTCTGACGGGTGATCCGGCGGCGCTGTATCTGCCTTCGGAGGCCAGCGAGGAAATGCGCCAGCAATTCCGCGAGGTGCATGGGCTGAACGATCCGATCATGACCCAGTTCGGCCGCTATGTCTGGGATCTCTTGCATCTTGATATGGGCGAGTCGATCCGCAAGGCCCGCCCCGCCTTCGACGTGGTGATCGAGGCCTTCTGGTGGACGCTGCAACTGGCGCTGATCACCATGACGCTGGTCACCGTCGCCGCCATCGTCATCGGCTCGCTTGCGGCCTTCCGCGCGGGCGGATTCTTCGACCGGGTGGCGTCTGTCACATCGCTAATTGGCGCGTCGGCCCCGGATTTCTGGGTGGCCATCGTTGCCATCGTGGTCTTTGCCGTTGGGTTCGGCTGGGTGCCGACCTCGGGCACGGGAACCGTTCTGCACTGGATCCTGCCCATAGGTGTCCTCTTCATCCGCCCCTTCGGGCTGATCGTGCAGGTGGTGCGCGGGTCGATGATCACCGCGCTGTCCTCGGCCTATGTGAAGACGGCCCGCGCCAAGGGCGTGAAGTCGCGGCCGATCATCTTCGTCCATGCGCTGCGCAACGCCATGCTGCCGGTGATCACCGTGATCGGCGATCAGGCAGCGGCGCTTCTGAACGGCGCGGTGGTGATCGAGACCATCTTCGGCTTTCCGGGCGTGGGAAAGCTGATGATCGATTCCATCCTGCAGCGCGATTTCAACGTGGTTCTGGCGGCGATCATGGTTACCGCCATCGCCATCTTCCTGATGAACCTGCTGATCGACCTGGCCTATTCGGCCCTTGATCCGCGCATCCGGCACTAAGGGGGCATCAGATGAGCACCATCGACATCATCCCGGACGAGCCGAAGCCGCTGACCCGCTTTGCCCGCATGCTCTGGGCCGACAAGTTCGCCCTGGCCGCCGCGCTGTTCCTGCTGCTGATCCTTGTGCTGGCGATCGTCGGGCCGGCCTGGCTGGACGCCGCCGCACAGAAGCAGAACCTGCGCGGCCGCAATGCCCCGCCCTTTGAATGGGAGCGGGGCTGGCTTTGGGTGCTGGGCGCCGATGCGCTTGGACGCCCGCTTCTGGCGCGGATCATCGTCGCCACGCAGAACACCATGATGATCGCCGCCGGAGCGGTGATCTGCTCGGCCCTGATGGGCACCGTGCTTGGCCTGATCGCGGGCTATGCCGACAAACGGGTGGGCGAGGTGATCCTGCGGCTGGCCGATGTGATCATGTCCTTCCCGTCGCTTTTGCTGGCGGTGGTGGTGCTTTACATCCTTGGCCCCTCGGTCGGGAACCTTATCGTGGTGCTGTCGATCACCCGCATCCCGGTCTATCTGCGCACCACGCGGGCCGAGGTGCTTGAGGTTCGTGAACGCATGTTCGTGCAGGCAGCCAAGGTGATGGGGGCCTCATCGGGGCGGATCATCTTCCGCCACATCCTGCCGGTGGTGCTGCCGACCCTGATGACCATCGCCACGCTGGATTTCGCCTTCGTCATGCTGGCGGAGTCGTCGCTGTCGTTCCTTGGCATCGGCATCCAGCCGCCCGAGATCACCTGGGGCCTGATGATCGCCCAGGGCAAGCAATACCTGACGACCGCATGGTGGCTGTCGTTCTGGCCGGGCCTTGCCATCATCCTGACCACGCTGTCCTTGAACCTGCTGTCCAACTGGATGCGCATCGCGCTGGACCCGGTGCAGCGCTGGCGGCTGGAAATGCGGCAAAGCAGGAAGGAAGGTGCAGCATGACCCATCTGCTTGAAGTCCGCGACCTTTCGGTCGAGTTCCATACCGCCGTGGGCACCGTCCATGCGGTGAAGCGGGTCAGCTTCCATCTGGACCGGGGTGAGACGCTGGCGATCCTGGGCGAGTCGGGGTCGGGCAAGTCGGTGTCCTCTTCGGCCATCATGGATCTGATCGACATGCCGCCGGGCAAGATCACCAGCGGGCAGATCCTGTTCGATGGCAAGGATCTGCTGAAGCTGCCCGCGCAGGCGCGGCGTGACATCAACGGCCGCAAGATCGCGATGATCTTCCAGGACCCGCTCAGCCACCTGAACCCGGTCTATACCGTCGGCTGGCAGATCGAAGAGGCGCTGACCGCCCACGGCGCGACCAAGGCCAAGGCCAATGCAGAGGCTTTGCGGCTGGTCACAAGGGTCGGCATCCCGAACCCGGCAGCCAGCCTGAAGAAGTATCCGCATGAATTTTCGGGCGGGCAGCGCCAGCGGCTGATGATCGCCATGGCGCTGGCGCTGAAGCCGGATCTTCTGATCGCGGATGAGCCGACGACCGCGCTGGATGTGACGGTGCAGGCCGAGGTGCTGGCGCTTCTGGATGAGTTGCAGCAGGAAACCGGCATGGGCATCCTGATCATCACCCATGACCTTGGCGTGGTGGCCGAGATTGCCGACCGCGTGGTGGTGATGAACGCGGGCGAGGTGGTCGAGACCGGCGAGACCGCGCAGGTCTACCGCAACCCGCAGCACCCCTATACCCGCAAGCTGATCGGTGCCGCCTCCGGCAAGGGGGCCATGCACACACCCCCGCCCAGGACGGAACCGGTGCTTTCGGTGCGCAATGCCCGCAAGGTCTTTGGCAAGTTCACCGCTGTCGAGGATGTGTCGTTTGATCTGATGCCGGGCGAGACCCTGGCCATCGTCGGCGAAAGCGGTTCGGGCAAATCGACTGTGGCCAAGCTTCTGTTGCGGCTTGAAGAGCCTACCGCCGGGCAGGCGCTGTGGAAGGGCCGCGACCTATTCACCATGTCCCCGGCCGATCTTTATGCCCTGCGCCGCGATCTGCAGATGGTGTTCCAGGACCCGACGCAAAGCCTGAACCCGCGGATGACGGTCTGGCAGCTGATCACCGAGGCCTGGGTGATCCACCCCGGTATCCTGCCGCGCGACAAATGGAAGGCCCGCGTGGCCGAGCTTCTGACGCAGGTCGGGCTGAAGCCCGAGATGGCCGGCCGCTATCCGCACCAGTTCTCGGGCGGGCAGCGCCAGCGCATCGCCATTGCCCGCGCGCTGGCGCTGGAGCCGCAACTGATCATCTGCGACGAGGCCGTGTCGGCACTGGATGTCTCGGTGCAGGCGCAGGTGATCGCGCTTCTGGACGATCTGCGCAAACGACTGGGCATCAGCTTCATCTTCATCGCCCACGATCTGCCGGTGGTGCGTGACTTCGCCGATCATGTGATGGTGATGCAGCAGGGCAGGGTTGTTGAAATAGGCCCCGTCGCGCAGGTGTTCGACGCCCCGCGCGAACCCTATACCCAGCGGTTGCTTGCGGCCGGTCTGGACCCGGATCCCGAAGTGCAGGCAACCCGCCGCGCGGCACGACTGGCACTTGCCGGCTGAGGCGCGCCTCGGTCAGCCGGGTGCGATCACATCTGCCGTCTCGGCGCGAAGGCCGTCAAATTCGGCCAGCAGCCAGTCGCGGACGCGGGCCACTGCGGGGCGGGACGTGCCGCCGCCATGGGCGACAAGATAATAGGTGTCACCAGTGCGCAGCACGCTGTCCGAGGCGGGGACAAGGCCGCCGGCCACCAGTTCGTTGGCCACGACATGCCACCAGCCAAGCGCGACGGTCTGGCCCTTCAGCGCCGATTGCACGACCAGCGCATAGTCTGGAAAGCTCATCTGCTCGACCCGGCGGTCGATGACCGGCGCGGGAAGTCCGGGCCGCGTGCGCGCGAAATACACCTCCCACGGCACCCGGATGTTGCCCATCAGGCAGGCCAGCGAATGCCCCGCCAGCCCGGCGTCGGGATCAAGCGGGCCGTGCCGGGCAAGGTAGTCGGGGCTGCAGACCGGCAGCACGATCTCGGGCGTCAGCGGCCAGTGCTGCAGATCCTCCGTCGTGTCCAGCCCGTGGCGGATGCCAAGATCACCTGTGCCCAGGCGGCCCACCGGCTCGCCGTGGATCAGTTCGAACCGCAGCGCGATCTCGGGCAGGCTTTCGCGCAATCGGGTGAAGCGGGGCATCATGCAATGGATGGCGAAGGCGGAGGACACTGACAGCGTGACGGTCTGGGCATCAAGGTTGCTGTCCACGATCTCGGCCAGGGCGCTTTCGATCCGGTCGAAGCCGTCACGGATGGCGCGGTGCAGGAAAAGTCCGGTCTCGGTCAGTTCCAGCCGGCCCGGAAGCCGGCGGAACAGCTGCACGCCCAGATGCGCCTCAAGCCGGCCGATGGTGCGGCTGATCGCCGGTTGCGTCACGTTGAACTCGCGCGCGGCATGGGTGAAGTTCAGGTGCTGGGCTGCGGCGTCGAACATGAACAGCGCGCCGGTGGATGGCAGCTTCAGGCGAAGGGACATGGCTTGCGGCTCCTGCCTTCGGGGGACCATTACCTGAAAGCATGGCGGCAGCAGAATTTCAACCGCCGCGCCGCGTGCGACATGCCCTAGGCTGAGGGCAAGCCAGCGCCGGAGTCCGTGTCATGACGACATTCCCGCATCTCTTCGCCCCGCTTTCCCTGCGCAGGGTCGACGTGCGAAACCGCATCCTGTCGACCGGCCATCAGACCTATCTGGCGGCGGGCGGAGTTCCGGGCGACGATCTGATTGCCTATCACGCCGCCCGCGCGCGGGGCGGCGTCGGGTTGATCGTGACCGAGGCCGCGCGGTTCCATGACAGTTCGGTTTCTGATTCACCGGATCTGACCATCCTTTCCGATGCGGCGATCCCGCATTTCACGCGGCTTGCCACGGCCGTGAAGGGGCAGGGCGCGCGGATCTTCGGCCAACTCTCGCATGCCGGGCGGGTGACGCGGCGGATGCGCGGCGGGCTGCGCGGCGAGGTCTTTGCCCCTTCCGCCGTGGCCGAGCACCGCTTCCAGACCGTCCCGCGCGAGATGCCGGCCGAGATGGTCGAGGAACTGGTTGCCGCTGCCGCCGCGGGGGCGGCCCGGTATCGCGCGGCGGGCTATGACGGGGTCGAGCTGATGGCCAGTCATGGCCTTCTTTTCGCGCAGTTTCTGAACCCGCGGGTGAACCGGCGGCAGGACCGCTATGGCGGCTCGCCCGCGAACCGGATGCGCGCCTTGTCCGAGGCGCTGGCAGCCGTCCGGGGCGCGGTCGGCCCCGCGATGGTCGTGGGCCTTCGCATCTCGGTCGGAGAGCGCGAGCGGGACGGGCTGGAAGAACAAGAGGCTCTGGCCGTGTGCCGGGCGCTGGCTGACGCAGGTCTGGTCGACTATCTGAATGTCACGGTGGGCAGCATGGCCGGCCTCGGCGGCTCCATCCATGTTGTGCCGCCGATGGAGATGACGCCGGGCTATACCGCCGGCGCGGCTGCATTGCTGAAGGCGCAGGTTGGCGTGCCGGTGTTCGTCGCCGGGCGGATCAACCAGCCGCATCTGGCCGAACAGATCCTTGCCGCCGGACAGGCCGACATGTGCGGCATGACCCGGGCGCTGATCGCCGACCCCGGCATGCCCGCCAAGGCGCGACAGGGCCGGCTGGATGAGGTGCGCGCCTGCATCGGCTGCAATCAGGGCTGCATCGGCCATTTTCATCGTGGCCTGCCCATCTCGTGCATCCAGCGGCCCGAGACCGGGCGCGAGGCGCATCTTGCCGCGCCGGATCGGGCCGAACGGCCCCTGCGGGTTCTCGTCGCCGGCGGTGGCCCGGCCGGGCTGAAGGCGGCAGCCACCGCGGCGCACGCCGGGCATCGGGTGCTGCTTTGTGAAGCCGGGCCGCAAATCGGCGGGCAGGCGCTGCTGGCGCAAAGCCTGCCCGGAAGGGCCGAATTCGGCGGGCTTGTCACCAATCTTCTGGCCGAGGCGACAGCGCATCAGGTGCAGATCCGGTTGAACTGCCGTGTCGATGCCGCCATGATTAAGGCCGAGGCGCCCGATCTGGTGGTGCTGGCCACCGGCGGCACGCCCGCCCCGGCGCAGGTCGAAGGGCAGGAGGCCGGCGATGTCATGCTGGCCGAAGAGGTGCTGTCCGGAGCGCGGCGGCCCGGCGCGCGGGTTCTGGTCGCCGACTGGCGCTGCGACTGGGTTGGCCCCGGTCTGGCGGTGCTGCTGGCCGGTCAGGGCCATTCGGTGCGCCTTGCGGTCGAGGGCACCTGCGCGGGCCAGAACCTGCCGCAATATGTCCGCGATCTCTGGGTTGGCCGCCTGCATGAGGCGGGGGTCGCCGTGATCCCTTTCGCCACGATCTTCGGCGTCGATGCCGATACGGCCTGGCTGACCCATGCGGCCTCGGACCTGCCGATCACCTGCGCAGGGGTGGACAGCGTGGTTCTCTGTGCCGGCCGGCGCCCCGAAGACGGGCTGCGCGCGGGATTGACCGCGCGCGGCATCCCCCATGTCGCGGTCGGGGACTGCGCCACCGGACGGACCGCGGAAGAGGCCGTCTATGAGGGGATGGTGCTGGTGATGGAGGCGCTGGGGCGGCTGCAAGAGGGCGACGTTGCGAATCGCAGCGCAATCGATGATCGGAATATGTAGAACTATCGTTATGAAAAATAATGATAATATACAATTGTGTGGACAAAATATGATTGACCAATCAATCATTTCAGAAACGGGAGGCTGACATGGACCTGCGGAACGAAACGGCGGCAGAGGCGGCAGCGCGCGGGCATCTGCTTCAGCCGTCCGAGGAAATGGCCAAGCTGGGGCAGGGCTCCCGGCCGCTGTTGACCCATGGCGAGGGCATCCATGTCTTCACGGCAACCGGCAAGCGGCTGATCGATGGTCCGGCCGGGATGTGGTGCACCCAGATAGGATACGCCCGGCCCGAGATTGCCGAGGCCATCGCGAAACAGGCAATGACGCTGTCCTACAATTCGCCCTGGTATACCGTGAACAGCCCCGCAGCAGACCTGTCGGCGCAGATCGCGGCCCGAACTCCGGGAGATCTGAACCGGGTCTTCTTCACCACCGGCGGATCGACCGCCGTCGATACGGCGCTGCGCTTCAGCGAATATTACAACAACGTGCTGGGCCGGCCGCAGAAGAAGAAGATCATCGTGCGGATCGATGGCTACCACGGCAGCACGGCGCTGACGGCGGCCTGTTCGGGGCGCACCGGGATGTGGCCGAACTTCGACATCGCGCAGGATCGGATCAGCTTCCTTTCCGCGCCGAACCCGCGGTTGGCCGAAGGGCGCAGCCCGGATGATTTCCTTGCCCTGCTGGTCGATGAGTTCGAGGCGCGGCTGGCCGCCCTTGGCCCTGAAACCGTGGCGGCTTTCCTGGCCGAGCCTGTGCAGGCCTCGGGCGGGGTCATCATCCCGCCCAAGGGCTATCACGCCCGCATCCGCGAAATCTGCGCCCGCCACGACATCCTTTACATCTCGGACGAGGTGGTCACCGCCTTTGGCCGCTGCGGCGCCTGGTTCGCCTCGGAAGAGGTGTTCGGCGTGGTCCCCGACATCATCACCTTCGCCAAGGGCGTGACCTCGGGCTATGTGCCCCTGGGCGGGCTGGCGATTTCCGAGTCGGTCCTGGCCCGCGTCTCTGGCGGGAACGCCAAGGGCGGCTGGTTCAACAACGGCTATACCTACAGCGGCCACCCGGTCGCCTGCGCGGCGGCGCTTGCCAATATCGAGGTGATCGAGAAGGACGGCCTTCTGCCGCATGTCCGCGCGATGGAGCCGCAGTTCGGCCGGATGCTGGAAGGGTTGCGGGATCTGCCGCTGGTGGTGGATGCCCGCCATACCGGCCTGATCGGCGCGGTCGAGATCATGACCGGCCCGCCCCACGCCGAGGCCGATGAATTCGACAAGAAGCTTGCCGCCCGCGTCGATGCCATCGCCTACGAACTGGGTCTGATCGTGCGGCCGATCGCAAATCTTTGCGTGATTTCGCCGCCGCTGGTGATCACCCCCGCACAGATCGACGAGATCGGCACCATCTTGCGGCAGGCGATCACCCGGACCGCCAGGGAGTTGGCCGATGGCCAATTTGGCTGACCCCGCACCGATCCGCCGCCGCAAGTGCATTCCCCGCGACGATCAGGTCATGGGGCGGCGGCGGCAGCTGCTGGAGGCTACGGTCTCGGTCATCGGCAAAAGCGGGCTGACCGGGCTGACCATGAAGACCATCGCCGATGCCGCCGGTTGCAGCTATGGCGTGGCGGCTTTCCACTTCCGGTCGAAGGATGGTCTGCTTCTGGCGGCGCTGGATCATCTGGTCGAGGAATATGAGAAGATCCGCCAGCCGCTTGCGTCTGGCGCAGTCGGGCCGGCCGAGGCGGCTGCCTTCCGCCTTCGCGCCATGGTGGACAGTGATTTCGACGGAACGGTCTCGGGCGGGCGGCAGATTGCGGTCTGGGTGGCCTTCTGGGCCGAAACCGCCCGCAACCGCGCCTATCGCCTGCGCTGCGCCGAACTGAAAAAGCGTTACCGCCAGACCACCGCTGCCGATGTGGCGACACTGGCCGCCGCACGCGGGCTGGCGGTCGATGCCGATCAGGTCTCGGCCACGCTGAACGCCATAGTGGACGGGTTCTGGATCTCGAATCTGGTGGCGGGTCAGACCGGCCCGGCATCGCGTGAGGCCGGGCGGCAGGCCTGTCTGGCCTATCTGAAGTCAGTGTTTCCTGCGGATTTCTAAGGGCGCGGTGCTGACAGGCCCAACCACAGGTTATGGCGATATGAGTATTCGGAGTTAGGTGATCACCTGAAACCACCGCTAGCCTTACCTAGCGGCACTGGGGGGCGAGATGACCATCGGAACGGCGATCAGCGCAGCAAGGACGGGCGGGGTCCATCCGCTTGACCCGCTGTTGCGGCCGGCCTCGCTGGCCTTTGTGGGCGCCTCGCCGAAGCCCGATACCCCCGGCAACACCATGCTGCACGCGGCCACGCTGGATGGCTACCGGGGCCGCGTTCATGCGGTGAATCCGCGATATGACCGCATCGGGGACGTGCCCTGCTTCCCCTCGCTTGCAGCACTGCCGGCACCGGTGGAACATGTGGTGCTGGGGCTTGGCAACGCGCAGCTTGAGGCAGGGCTGACCGAGGCCGTCGCGCATGGGGCGAAGGCGGTCACGATCTTCGCCAGTTGCGATCTGACCGGGCAGCCGGGCGATCCCTTGGCCGGACGGCTGGCGGCCATCGCGCGCGAGGCGGGGGTCGCGATCTGCGGCGGCAATGGCATGGGGTTCTGCAATCCCACAATCGGCCTGCGCGTCTCGGGTTTTGCGGCGGCCCTGCCGATGCGGCCGGGGCCGGTGGCCTTCATCACGCAATCCGGCTCGGCCTTCAGCGCGCTGGCCTATAACGACGCGCGGCTGAAGTATCTGCTGGCGGTGTCCAGCGGGCGCGAACTGACGACCGAGGCCGCCGACTATATGGACTGGGCGCTGGACCAGCCGCAGACGCGGGCGGTCGGGCTGTTTCTGGAAACCGCCCGCAGCCCCGGGCGGCTGGTGGCGGCGCTGGAAAAGGCCGATGCGCTGGGCGTTCCGGTGGTCGCGCTGAAGGTCGGCAAAAGCCCCATCGCGGCGGAGTTTGCCGTCAGCCATTCGGGTGCCATCGCCGGAGACAGTGCCGCCTGGGACGCGCTGTTCGCCCGCCATGGCGTCATGGCCGTGGACACGCTGGACGATCTGTCGGCGACGCTGCTGCTGGCCGCGCATGCCGGCGTTCTGCCGCCCGGCGGAATGGCCTCTCTGCACGACTCGGGGGGCGAGCGCGAGATGGTGGCCGATCTGGCGGAACGGCACGAAGTGCCTTTCGCGGCGGTCAGCCAGCGCACGCTGGACCGGCTGGCGCTGCATCTCGATCCCGGGCTGCCGCCGGCCAATCCCCTGGATGTCTGGGGCACCGGCCGCGATTTCGAGGCGCAGGTGCAGGGCTGCATGGAGGCGATGCTGGATGACCCAGACACCGCCATCGGCGTGCTGTTCCAGGATGTCCGAGACGGATCATATGTTGCCGAAGGGTTTACCCGTGCGGTGGTGGCGGCGGCTCGGGGCCGGACGACACCCTGTGCCGTGGTCAGCAACTATGCCAGCGTCAGCCATCGCGCCCTTGCCTTGCGGGTGACAGAAGCCGGAGTGCCGGTGATCGATGGCACGGTCGAGGGGCTGCGCGCCGTCCGTCATCTGATGGCTTTCCGTGACCGCCGCGCGGCACCGCGCAGTATGCCCGCTCCGGTGACTGCGGCGACACGCGAGCACTGGCGCGCGCGGCTGGCCCATCCCGCGCCAGTTTCGGCAACCGAAGCGGCGGCATTGCTGGGTGACTACGGCATCCCGGTGGCCGAGACCCTTCCGGCCGACAGCGCCGAGACGGCCGTGGCGGCAGCCAACCGCCTTGGCTGGCCTGTCGCGTTGAAATCGGCAGCCGAGGGTCTGCATCACAAGACCGAGGCGGATGGGGTGGCCCTCAACCTGCCGGACGCGGATGCGCTGCGGGCCGCCTATGACGGCATGTCCGGCCTTGGGCCGCAGGTCACCGTCTCGCCCATGGTGCGGGGCCGGATCGAGATGGCTTTTGGGCTGGTGCAGGATGCGCAGTTCGGCCCGGTGCTGATGCTGGCCGCAGGGGGTGTCTATATCGAAGCACTGGCCGACCGCGCCGTCGCCCTGCCGCCCGTGTCGCAGGAACAGGCGGCACGGATGCTGGCGGGTTTGCGGGTGCACCGGCTGATGGGGGCGCTGCGGGGCCTGCCGGCGGTGGATGCCGGGGCCGTGGCCGCCGCCTTTGCCCGCCTTTCCATGCTGGCGGAAGATCTGGGCGATCTGATCGCCGAACTGGATGTGAACCCGCTTCTGGTCTCGGACACCGGCATCAGGGCGGTGGATGCCCTGATCGTCACCCGGGCAGAAGCTTCCCAGGAGAACGGAAAACGCTGATGGATTTTGCATTCACCCCCCGCCAGCGGGCGCTGTCGGAAAAGGCCCGCGCCTTTGTGGACGAGGTGCTTCTGCCCTTGGAGGAAGTCACCGACACCCACGGCGAATTGCCGATGGATCTGCGCGAGGGCGTGCGCCGACAGGTGCGCGACTGGGGCTTTGCCGGCATCAACCACACGGCCGAGAATGGCGGCATGGGCCTTCCCATGCTGGAGCAGACCGCGATCGAGGAACAACTGGGCCGCGTCACCAATGGCCTTTGGAGTTGCGTCTGGCGCCCGCCGGTCAGCCTGAAGTTCGGCACCAATGCGCAGCGCGACCGCTGGCTGCGCCCGTCCTGTGCCGGGCAGCGCCGGGGCGCCTTTGCCATCACCGAGGAAGGCGCGGGGTCGGACCCCCGTCAGGTGAAAACCCGGGCGGTGAAGAAGGGCGATCAGTGGCTGCTGACCGGCACGAAATGGTTTGTCACCTCGTACAACGCTTCGGATTTCGTGATCGTCCATGCCCATGTCGATGACGATCCCGACAAGCCGACGCTGTTCATCGTCGACAAGCCTTCCTTCACCGAGGCACCGCCCACGGTGACGCATCTGCGCTCGCCCAAGTTCATGCACAACTTCGCCTTCGACCATGCCGAGTTGGAGTTCAACGAAACCCCGGTGCCTGAAGAGGCGATGCTGGGGCAGATCGGACAGGGGTTCGAGCTGACCAAGGACTGGTTCGTCGAGGCCCGGCTGCAGATCGCCTCGCATGCCGTGGGGGCGGCCTGCCGGGCCGCGGATGTGGCCAATGACTTTGCCGCCAGACGCCAGCAGTTCGGCAAACCGATCCGCGATTTTCAGGGCATCGAGTTCATGCTGGCCGATATGGCGGTCGAGATCTTCGCCGCGAAGTCGATGCTTTACCGTGTGGCATGGGAGATCGACCAGAAGCTGGACCGCAAGCTGGTGCATGCCCATGCCTCGGCGCTGAAGCTGCATTGTTCGGAAATGGCGGGCAGGGTGATCGACAAGGCGCTGCAGATCCTTGGCGGGCGCGGCTACATGCGCGAGAACCCGGTCGAACGGCTGTACCGCGACATCCGAGTCGACCGGATCTGGGAGGGCACCTCCGAGGTTCAGCGCGTCATCATCGCCGGCCAGATCAAGAAGCGAGGCTTTGGCGTCTTTGCCGATGTTGGGGCCGATGTCGGGGCCGATGCCGGGGCCAGCGCATGAGCAGCGAAGCGGCCCCCGGCCGCTGGCACCGGCTTGAAACGGCGGCGCTGCTGGCGCCGGCGCTTCTTTTGGTGCTGGTCGTGTTCGTGGTGCCGCTTCTGCGCTTTCTGTCGCTGGCCTTCGCGGCCCCCGAAGGGCCGTTTGCCACATTTGCGGAACTGGGCGGCAGCGCGGTCTACCGCCGTATCATGCTGAACACCTTTGTCGCCGCCACCGTGGTCACGCT
Source organism: uncultured Paracoccaceae bacterium (assembly GCA_934500835.1). Lineage (GTDB taxonomy): Bacteria > Pseudomonadota > Alphaproteobacteria > Rhodobacterales > Rhodobacteraceae > Pseudogemmobacter. The sequence goes on from CAKSTR010000003.1 coordinate 313,487, forward strand.
GATCACGGCGGTTCTGGCCTGGCCGTTGGCCTATCTCTTGTCGCGGGCGCGGGGGCTTTGGTTCACCATCCTGATCTACGGCGTTCTTTTCCCGCTGTGGATCTCGATCCTTGTGCGCACCTATTCCTGGATGCTGCTCCTGGAGCGGAACGGGCCGGTCAACCGGGCAGTGCAGGCCATGGGCCTGTCGGACGCACCGCTGCCCTTGCTGTTCAACAACACCGGCGTTCTGATCGGCATGGTGCATGTGCTGCTGCCCTATATGGTGCTGCCGCTTTACAGCGCCATGTCGCGGATCGATCCACGGCTGATGCAGGCCAGCGACGGGCTGGGCGCCGGCCTGTGGCAAAGCTTCCGCCGCATCTGGCTGCCGCTGACCCTGCCCGGCCTGGCCGGAGGGGCGACCTTCGTCTTTCTGCTGTCGCTGGGCTTCTACATCACGCCCTCGCTTCTGGGCGGGCGGGGCAGCACCATGCTGTCCTCGCTGATCGTCGCCTTCATCAACGAGCACCTGAACTGGCCGATGGCGGCGGCGGGTTCGCTTGCGCTTCTGGCGGTGGTGGCCGTGCTGATGCTGGTGGCTGCCCGCTTCCTGCGGCTGGACAAGGGGATGTTCGCGCGATGAACGGGCTTCCCCTTGGATGGCGCGTTGCCGCCAATATGGCGACCATGGCGGTCCTGGCCTTTCTGGTGGCGCCGATCGTGGCGGTGATCCCGGCTTCATTCAACAAGGCCAGCTTCATCCGCCTGCCACCGCAAGACTGGTCGCCGCTCTGGTATGGCCGGTTCTTCGGCGATGGCGAGTGGTTGCGGGCGCTGTTGAACAGCCTTGAGATTGCCGCCCTTGCCACGCTGATCGCGGTGCCGGTGGGAACCCTGGCAGCGATGGGGCTGGCGCGGGCGGGGGCGCGGTCTCGGCTGGTCGCCTCGGGCCTGTTCCTTGCGCCGATGGTGGTGCCGGTGGTGGTGGTCGCGGTGGCTGTGTATCGCTCGGCCCTGGACATCAGCATGAACGGCACGCTGACGGCGCTTGCCCTGTCGCATGCCGTTCTGGCGTTGCCCTTCGTGGTGATCAACGTCGGCATCTCGTTGCGCGGGGTGAACCCGTCCTGGCTTCTGGCGGCATCGGGTCTTGGCGCAGGCCCCTGGCGGATCTTCCGCACCGTCACCCTGCCCAACATCCTGCCGGGCGTGGCGGGTGGGGCGGTGTTTTCCTTCATGACCTCGTTCGACGAGGCCGTTCTGACCATCTTCCTTGCCGACTACTCGACCAAGACCCTGCCGGTGAAGCTGTGGGAAACGGTGCGGCTGGAGTTCACCCCGGTTCTGGCCGTGGCCGCAACCGTAATGATCGCACTGTCGGTGGCGCTGTTCGTGCTGGTGCAACTTACCGCCCGCAGGAACGGAGACAGGACATGACGGAAACCATCGGACTGCCGCTTGCCCTGTCGGGTGTGACCAAGCGTTACGGTGCCGTGACGGCGCTGAACCCGACCGATCTGGAAATCGGTGCGGGCGAGTTCCTGACGCTTCTCGGCCCCTCGGGCTCGGGCAAGACCACGCTTCTGAACCTTGTGGCGGGCTATACCGAACCTTCGGGCGGCACGATCAGCATCGGGACCAAGGACGTGACCCGGGTTTCTGCCCGGCACCGCAACATCGGGATGGTGTTCCAGAGCTACGCGCTTTTCCCGCATATGACCGTGGCCGAAAACCTTGCCTACGGGCTTGAGGCGCGCCGGCTGCCCAGGGCCGAAGTCGCGGCGCGGGTCGAGTCGGTGCTGGCGCTGATGCAGCTGGAAGGCTTCGGCGGGCGGCGCATCCAGCAGATGTCGGGCGGCCAGCAGCAGCGGGTGGCCGTGGCGCGGGCGCTGGTGATCGAGCCGGATGTGCTTTTGATGGACGAACCTCTTGGCGCGCTGGACCGCCAGCTGCGGCGGCAGGTCCAGGTCGAGTTGCGGCGCCTGCATCTGAAGCATGGCCGCACCACGATCTATGTCACCCACGATCAGGAAGAGGCGCTGGTCCTTTCGGACCGCATCGCCGTGATGGGCAAGGGGCGGATCCAGCAGCTTGGCACCGCGGCCGAGCTTTACGCCCGCCCCGCCAACAGCTTCATCGCCGGCTTCATCGGCGAGTCGAACCTGCTTGAGGCGCGGGTGCTGTCGGTCCGCGACGGGGTGGCGCAGGCGGATGTGCCCGCGCTTGGGCGCACCGTGACGGCCCCCGCGGTCGAGGGGGTCACAGCCGGCGCTGCGGCGCGGCTGATGATCCGCCCCGAACATCTGCGCCTGGCTCCGGCCGCCGGTCAGGGCGACGGCATCCCCGCGACCGTGACCGAGGCGATCTATCTGGGAGAGCTGACGCAATATGGGCTGTCGCTGCCCGGAGGCGATTTCCTCTGCGCCCGGCTGATGGGGGCCGAGACGCTGTCTCCAAAGCAGCAGGTCCGGCTGTCATGGGCGCTTGAGACAGCACTTCTGGTCCCCGAAGCAAGGCCCTGACCGGCGTATCCCCATCTGCCATTCCGCGAACGACCCCAAGGAACCCACCCACGAAAAGACAACAGCAACACGGAGGAAGTTATGGACAGACGTAGTTTTCTGATTGGCGCCTCGGCCACCGCCATGCTTGCGGCCCAAGGGTTCCCCGCCTTTGCGGTGGACCGGCCCTTCACCTTTACCTCCTGGGGGGGTGCGCTGTCTGACGCCGAGCGCAACGCCTTCATCGATCCCTTCGCGGCGATGAAGGGGATCGAGGCGATCAACACCTCGCCCACCGAGACCGCCAAGATCATCGCCATGGTCGAGGCGAAGAAGGTGGAATGGGATCTGACCTGCGAAGGCGGCACCACGGTCTTTCAGGGTGAACAGATGGGCTTTCTGGAGACGCTGGACCTGTCCAAGATCCCCAATGCGGCGCCCCTGCCGGATGCAATGCGCGCGCCTTGCGGTCTTGTCACCTCGACCGGGGCGACGATCATCGCCTGGTCGGAAAGCGCCTTCCCGGATGGCGGACCGCAAAGCTGGGCCGACTTCTGGGATGTCGCCCGCTTCCCCGGCCCGCGCGGGCTTTATAGCGAGTTCACCTACAACTACGAAGCGGCCCTGCTGGCCGCCGGGCTGAAGGCCGACGAAATCTATCCCGTCACGCCCGAGAAGATCGAGCAGGCCTTCGCCAAGATCCGCGAGATCAAACCGCATGTCACGGTCTGGTGGTCGTCGGGTGCGCAGCCGCCGCAGCTTCTGTCGACCGGAGAGCTTGCGCTGTCCTCGGCCTGGAGCGGGCGGGTGCTGGCCGCCAGGGCCGAAGGCGCGCCCGTGGGCTTCACCTTCCGCGACGGCGTGGCCTGGGGCAACTGGTGGGTGATCCCCAAAGGCTCGCCCTATGTCGATCTGGCGCATGAGGCGATCAACTTCGCGCTGGATGTCGAGAACCAGAAAAAGCTTCTGCCGCTGAAGACCTATGGCCCGGTGATCAGCGCCGCGACAGAAGGACTGTCGCCCGAGGATGCGGCGATCCTCGTCATGTCGCCCGAGAACCTTCAGCACATGCTCTTGCTGAACGAAAAGGAAGGCTGGGCCTATACCGAGGCCACGATGGGAAGCTGGCAGCAGCTGATGATGGAGTGAACCGCGCGGGCCGGGGGCGATCCCCGGCCCGCTTCCCTTGCTGCAGGAGGCGACGATGCCTGCCATGTTTCCGGTCGATCTGGTTCTGGTGAACGCCGATGTGGTCACACTTGATTCCTTTGCGCCACGGGCGCAGGCGCTGGCGATTGCGGCGGGGCGCATCGTCGCCCTGGGCGGCAGCGCCGAGATGCGGGCGCTGGCCGGGCCCGGCGCGCGGGTGATCGACGCCGGCGGGCGCATGGTGCTGCCGGGGCTGCAGGACACCCATATCCATCTGCAGGACAGCGGTTTCGACTATGGTGGCAGCGCGGCGCTGGATGCGGCGCGCGATGTCGACGCGCTGGTTGCGCTGTTGGCGCAGTTTGCGGCGTCCAGCCGTGCGCCCTGGGTGACGGGGGTCGGCTGGTATACCGGCGTCTTCAACGATGCCAACCTGACGCGGCAGGTGCTGGACCGGGCGGTCCCGGACCGGCCCTGCTTCGTCTATGGCTCGGACGGGCACAATGCCTGCATCAACAGTGCGGCCTGCGCGGCCCTTGGCCTTGTCGCCGGCACGGTGGACCCGCCGGGCGGGCATTTCGTCCTTGATGCGGACGGACAGCCGACCGGCATGCTGCACGAATCCGCGGTGTCCTGGGTGCGCGACCGGATGCCCGCGCCCACCGATGCGGATTATGCCGACGGAGTGCGCTATGGGCAGGCGCTGGCCAACCGTCACGGCATCACCGGTGTCCTGGACGCCTCGGTGCAGGAGCGGCATGTCCGGGTCTACCGCGCCATGGCGAAGGCCGGCGCGCTGACCCTGCGGATTGCGTCCACCGCCCGGGTTGATCCTGCCGAGGCAACCGCTGACGCGCTGGACCGCGTCCTGACCCTGCGGCACGAGGCGGCGGGGCACGGGATGTTCAAGGTCCATTCGGCGAAGTTCTTCGTGGATGGTGTGTTCGAAAACCGCACCGCCACCATGCTTGCCCCCTATTCGGATGCCAAAGGGGGCAATGCGCCGACGCTTTTCGCGGCCGAGCAGATACCGGAGCTGCTCACCGCCTTCGATGCCGCCCGGTTCCAGATCCATGTCCATGTCATCGGCGACGGGGCCACCCGTGCCGCGCTGGACGGGCTGGAGGCGGCGCAGCGGGCCAATGGTATCTGGCCGGCGCTGCACCAGTTGGCCCATGTGCAATGCATCGACCCGGCCGACATCCCACGCTTTGCCGCGTTGGGGGCGGTGGCCAATATCCAGCCCTATTGGGCGCGCCATGCCCCTTCGACGGCGCTCACGCTGGACATGGTCGGGCCTGAGCGGGGGCGGCTGATGTATGCCTTTCGCAGCCTCCTTGATGCGGGGGCAGGCTATGCGCTGTCCAGCGACTGGGGCGTGACCACGCTGAACCCGTTCCGCATCATGGAGACGGCAATGACCCGGCAGCCGCCGGGGGGCGGGCCGGACCCCTTCCTGCCGCATGAGGCGCTGACCCGCGCCGAATGCCTGCTGGGTTACACCGCCCACGCCGCCGATACCGCCTGGCGCGGGCAGGAAACCGGGCGGCTGACGCCGGGGCGGCTGGCCGATCTGATCGTGGTCGACCGCGATGTGCTGGCCTGCGATCCCTATGCCTTCGGCGCGACCGAGGTTCTTCTGACCCTTGTCGGCGGGGCCGAGGTCTGGCGCGCGCCCGGTTTTGATGGCTAGGTCTCAGCCGATCCGGTGGCCCTGCACCCAGACCCCGCGCACGGCACCGGCCTGACCGATCCGCGCGACCCGGATCAGGTCGGCCCGTGCGCCGGTCTCAAGCCGTCCGCGATCGGTCAGCCCGGTCGCCGCCGCCGGGGCAGAGGTGACGGTGGCCAGACCGCGCGCCATATCGCCCCAGAGATCGCCCAGCATCAGCGCGCCCGACAACAGGGACGAGGGCACATAGTCCGATGACAGGATGTCCAGAAGGTCCGCCGCAGCCAGATGGGCCGCCGCGACATTGCCGGAATGCGATCCGCCCCGGATCAGGTTCGGAGCACCCATCATCACCTTGATGCCCTGGCCCTGGCAGGCACCCGCAGCCTCGACCGTGGTCGGGAATTCGGCAAAATGCACGCCATGCGCGGCCGAGGTATTCACCTGCTGCGCGGTGGTGTCATCATGGCTGGCCAGGACCGCGCCATAGCGCAGTGCTTCGGACACCGCCGTCGCTTCGTGCAGGGTGCCAAGCTGTTCCTGCAGGGCCTGCTGGCTGGCGACATGGTCGTTGAACTCATCCTCGGACATGCCGCGCTTGCCCATCACATAGTCGCGCAGTTTCGAGATGTCGCGGAACTGCCGCTGGCCCGGCGTATGGTCCATCAGGCTGACGATGCCGATCCGGTCGCCGGGACCGAACTTCGCCATCTCCTCGACCAAAGTTTCCGAACAGATCTCGGCCCGAAGATGCAGGAAATGGCTGATACGCAGGGCACCGCGGGCGCGCAGATCCAGAATTTCATCCGCGAGGGCGCGGGCATATTCGCCATAGCCCGCATTGCTGCTGGTGAAGACCGATCCCACCCGCAGGGCATCGAAGACCGTGGTGATCCCGACCGAGGACAACTCGGCATCATGGGCGATGATCGCCGCCTGATGCGGCCAGTCCACCCGGGGGCGCGGCTGCATGTGCCGCTCAAGGTTGTCGGTGTGCAACTCGATCAGGCCCGGCGCGACCAGATCGCCATTGCAATCCTCGGCCCCCGGCGGGATCGCGGCACCGTGGTCGATCCCTTCGATGCGGCCATCCCGCAGATGGATCGACCCGCGGATCACTTCATCGGGCAGCACAAGCGTGGCATTGGCAAGGATGGTGTCGGTCATCGGATCAGTCCTGACTTGCGGCCGGGGGGCAGAGGCGGCTGAATGCCACCGTGGTGTCACAACCGTGTGACGCCGAAGGGATAGACCCGGGGCCATGGAAATGATGAAACGTTACGCCGTCTACTATGCCCCGCCGGCGGGGAAGTTCTGGGACCGGGCCAGCCGCTGGCTGGGCTGGGATGCCGCAGCGGGCATGGCGCTGGTTCCGCCCGATCTTGGGGTCGATGCCGAAGCGATCACCCGCGATCCGCGCAAATATGGCTTCCACGCCACCCTGAAGCCGCCCTTCCGGCTGGCCGAAGGGGTCACGCCGCAGGCGCTGGAGGCCGGCTTGGCCGCCATGGCCCGTGGCCTGTCGCCCGTCATGCTGGACGGCCTTCGGCTGAAATCCATGGGCGGCTTTCTGGCGCTGGTCCCGGAAGGCGACACCCGCCGGCTGGAGGCGCTTGCCGGGGAGGTTGTCCGCGGACTTGACTCCTTCCGCGCGCCCCTGACCGAAGCCGAGATCGCCAGGCGCTGTCCCGACAGGCTCAGCCCGCGACAGCGCGAACTGCTGGACCGCTACGGCTATCCCTTCGTGATGGAAGAATTCCGCTTTCATCTGACCCTGACCGACCGGCTGCCCGAGGCAGAAGCCGCCGAACTGTCCCGCGTACTGACCGCGCATTTCGCGCCGGTCCTGCCGCGCCCGTTCGCGATCGGCGATCTGTGCCTGTTCGGCGAGGCGCAGGACGGGCGGTTCCACCTGTTGCATCGCTACGCGCTTTCCGGCTGAAGGGCGGCCAGAAGGCGGGCAAGGCCGGCTTCGGGGGTGCCGTCATTGACCACCTCCACCACGGCCAACCCCTTGGGCAGGACAAAGTCCGCGCGTGCCAGCCGGGCGGCCTGATCCGCACCGTCTTCGCGTCCGCGCATGGCCAGCCGTTCGGCCAGAACCGCCGGCGGGGCCGTCACCAACAGCACCCGCAGCCCGGGAAAGCGCGCCTGCGCCTCGGTCAGTACCGTGCGCGAGGCGTTGAAAAGAACCGTGCCGCCCCCTGTCAGCTGCGCCTTCGGGATGCCATAGGACAGGCCATGCGCCTGCCAGTGCAGCGCGAACTCCCCGCCGGCAAGCCGGGTCGCAAAGGAGGCGGGGGTGACGCCTTCGAAATCCTCTCCCCCCGCCTCGGCCGGGCGGGTGATGACCCTGCGGGCGGCGCGGATGCCGGGGCGTGCGGCGCAGGCCAGCGCCATCAGCGTGTCCTTGCCCGCGCCCGAGGGGCCGACGACAGCGACCAGCCGGGTCATGCCGCCACCCCGCCCGCCCGTCCGGGCGTAAAGCTGGTCACGTCGACCAGCCGGTCGCAGACCTGCGCCCGGGCGGGCTCGTCATGGAAGATGCCAAGGATTGCCGCCCCGCGCGCCTTGGCCTCTTCGATCAGTGCCAGCACCACGGCGCGGTTGGTGGCGTCAAGGCTGGCGGTCGGCTCGTCGAGAAGCAGCACCGGATAGGCATGGGCAAACCCGCGCGCGATATTCACCCGCTGTTGCTCGCCGCCCGAAAAGGTGGTGGGCGACAGCGACCACAGCCGTTCGGGGATGTTCAGGCGTGACAGCAGGTCAGCCGCGCGGGCCTCGGCCGCGGCGGCGGGGATGCCAAGCTGCAGCAACGGCTCGGCCACGACCTGAAGTGTCGGCACCCGTGGCACCACGCGCAGGAACTGGCTGACATAGCCCAGGGTATCCCGCCGCAACGCCACGATCTGGCGGGGGGCTGCACTGACCACATCCAGCCCCGCGACATGGATCGACCCGCCGGCGGCAAGATAGTTGCCGTAGATCATCCGCATCAGCGTGGACTTGCCCGATCCCGACTGCCCGACCAGCCCGACACATTCGCCGCGGACCACATCCAGATGCCCGCCTGCCATCACCGACAGCGTGGCGCCGCCCTGATTGTGCAGCGTGAAGGACTTCGACAGATCTCTTACCGCAATCATAACATCACCCCTGCAGGACCGAGGACACAAGAAGCTGGGTATAGGCGTGCTGGGGATCGTCCAGCACCTGATCGGTCAGGCCGGTTTCCACGACATGCCCCGATTTCATCACCATCAGCCGGTCGGCCAGAAGCCGCACCACGGCAAGGTCATGCGTCACGATCACCACCGACAGGCCCAGATCGCGCACCAGCCCGCGCAAAAGATCCAGAAGCCGCGCCTGTACCGAGACGTCCAGCCCTCCGGTCGGCTCGTCCATGAACACCAGCTTTGGGCCGGTCACCAGATTGCGGGCAATCTGCAGCCGCTGCTGCATGCCGCCCGAGAAGGCCGAGGGCCGGTCGTCGATCCGTTCGGCCGCGATCTCGACCCGGCCCAGCCAGTCGGTCGCGCTATCGCGGATCTTGCCGTAGTGCCGGGCACCCACGGCCATCAGCCGCTCGCCGACGTTGCCACCGGCCGAGACACCCATCCGCAGCCCGTCGCGGGGGTTCTGGTGGACATAGGCCCAATCGCCCCGCAACAGCCGCCGGCGGTCAGCCTCGGACAACGCCAGCACATCGGCGCCCTGATACAGGATGCGCCCCCGGTCCGGCACCTGATGCCCGGCCAGACAGGACAGCAGCGTCGACTTGCCGGAGCCGCTTTCGCCGACGATCCCCAACACCTCGCCGGGGTAAAGGTCAAAGCTGACATCGCGGCAGCCGATGCGCGCGCCGTAATCCTTGCCCAGGCCCCCGACCGAAAGCAGCGGCTGGTCTTTCATCTTGGTGGAAATATCCATCTGTGCCCCGCCCATCACAGGCCCTCCGCCGGAGAGAGCGCTCCCCGATGCCCGGCGGCCTGCCGGCTGCCGCAGAAATCCGTGTCCGAGCAGACGAACATCCGGCTGCCCTGATCGTCGGTGATCACCTCATCCAGATAGCTGGCCTCGGCGCCGCACAGGTCGCAGGCATGGTCCGCCTTGGTCGCGGCAAAGGGATGGTCGTCGAAATCCAGGCTGACCACCCGGGTATGGGGCGGCAGGGCATAGATCCGGCATTCGCGCCCCGCCCCGAACAACTGGATCGCGGCACTGCCCGACAGTTTCGGATTGTCGAACTTGGGGATGGGAGAGGGGTCCATGACATAGCGCCCCTCCACCTTCACCGGATAGGCATAGGCGGTGGCAATCTCGCCATGCCGGGCGATGTCCTCATACAGCTTCACATGCATGAGGCCGTATTCCTCCAGCTCATGCATCTTGCGCGTCTCGGTCTCGCGCGGCTCAAGAAAGCGCAGGGGTTCCGGGATCGGCACCTGATAGACAAGGATCTGGCCTTCGGTCAGCGCGGTTTCCGGGATGCGGTGGCGGGTCTGGATCACGGTGGCGTCGACCGTCGCCTCCGTCACGGCCACCCCTGCGGTGCGCTGGAAGAAGCGGCGGATCGAGACGGCGTTGGTGGTGTCGTCGGCGCCCTGATCGATCACCTTCAGCCGGTCGTCGGGCGTCAGGCAAGCGGCGGTCACCTGCACCCCGCCGGTGCCCCAGCCATAGGGCATCGGCATTTCACGGCTGGCAAAAGGGACCTGATAGCCCGGCACGGCCAGCGCCTTCAGCAAGGCGCGACGGATCATCCGTTTGGTCTGTTCGTCCAGATAGGCGAAATTATAGGCCTGATCGGTCATTTCGACCTCCTCGACGAGGCAAGTTGCGACAAGAGCAGCGCGGAAGCGGCAAAGAGAGGCATTATTCGGCGGCCTCCTGCATCGGGGCCCGGGCGGCCATTGCCTCGGCCCGCAGGCGGCGGACCAGTTCCAGCTCGGCCTGGAAATCGACGTAATGCGGCAGCTTGATATGCTCCAGGAACCCGGTCGCCTGGATGTTGTCGCAATGCGACAGCACGAATTCCTCGTCCTGTGCAGGCGCGCCGATGAAATCCTCGCCCAGTTCCTGCCACCGCAGGGCGCGGTCGACCAGACTCATCGAAATCGCCTTGCGCTCGGACTGGCCCATCACCAGCCCATAGCCGCGGGTGAACTGCGGCGGTTCGGTTCTGGACCCCTTGAACTGGTTGACCGTCTCGCATTCGGTCAGCTCGATCTCGCCGATCTCGATGGCGAAACCCAGTTCGGGCAACTCTGCCTCGACCGCCACGCAGCCGATCCGCAATTCGCCGACGAAGGCATGGGTGCGGCCATAGCCCCGCTGGGTCGAATAGGCGAGCGACAGGGTAAACCCCTCATCCGCCCGCGCCAGCGCCTGCAGGCGCAGCGCACGCGAGGCCGGCAGTTCCAGCGGCTCGCGCGTCAGATCGCGCGGCGGCGCATCGGTGGCGGGTTCGGCCTCGATCAGCCCGTCACGATCCAGAAGGCTGGTGACATGGGGAACGGGTTCGTCGCGAACGTCGGCCGTCGGGGCAGGGGGAGGGCAGCCCTCGGCGGCAAGAGAGAAGTCCAGCAGGCGATGGGTGTAGTCGAAGGTCGGTCCCAGAACCTGCCCGCCGGGCAGATCCTTGAAGGTGGCGCTGACGCGCCGGTCCACCGTCATCGCGGCGGTCTCCAAAGGCTGCGAGGCGCCAAGCCGCGGCAGCGTGGTGCGATAGGCGCGGATCAGGAACACCGCCTCGATCAGGTCGCCGCGGGCCTGCTTGATGGCCAGCGCCGCCAGATCGGGATCATAGAGCGAGCCTTCCGCCATGACCCGGTTTACCGCCAGGGCCATCTGCTCGCGGATCTGGGCGACCGACAGCTCCGGCACGGCGGGATCACCGCGCCGTTCCTCGGCCAGCCAGGCATGGGCGGCGTCGATGGCCCGCTCGCCCCCTTTGACGGCGACATACATCAGATGTCCTCCACTTTGGTGCTGCGCGGCAGGGCGGCAAGCCGGTTGCCGCAGGTCAGGATGGTGTCGAAGCCCAAAGGGAACAGCCGGGCATTGGTCTGGAAGGCGGCAGTTTCGGGCAACGAGAGCCGCAACTCGGTTTCAATGCCGGGGCCGGTCAGACGGGGGCCGCCGGTCTCAAGCCGGTCCATCTCGACGATCAGCGTGGCCGAACGGTCGGGGTAGCTGGGTTCGCCGATGCGGAAACGGGTCACGGGTTGCAGGGCCGCCCATGTGCCAAGGGCGAACTGCGCCTTTTCGGCAGGAACCAGCGGCGCGCCGGTGTGAAAGGCGATCCAGCCGCGGACGGCTTCGCAATCCGCCTCGCCAGCCAGATGAAGCGGCGTGGTGGCATCGGTCAGGGTCAGCAGGGCGACACCGGCCGCGGCCGACAATGGTGCAGGAGGCCGGGCGCCCGTCACCGCGAAGATGCGGGCGGGCCGGGCCATCGCTTCCAGCAAGGCGCGGAAGGCATGCGCGGATTGCTCCGAAGGATCGGCAAAGCCGCCGGTCAGGATCGCAGTCATTGGTCCTCTCCGCGCATCAGGGTGAAGAACTCCACGCGGGTCGCGGCGGCCTTGGCGGCGCGAGTCCTGCGGCGTTCGGCCGCCTCATTGCGCAGGGGGGCCAGCACCGTAACCTCGATCCGGGCGGCTTCGGCCGTCTGCATCAGCGCATCGGCGGCGGCGGCGCGGGTGGCATGGGCGCGGTCGCGGCCCTGAACCATGGCATGTCCGACAGCCCCGCCCGCCAGCCGAAGCGAACAGCGCGTCACCGTCATCTCGCCCAGATTGAACGGGGCGCCGGTTCCGCCGGTGCGGCCCTGAACCATGACCGCGCCGATCTCGGGCGCGCGCAGAAGATCATGCGCGGGCAACTCCGGCAGCAAGGTGGCCAGCCGCGCGGGGGGGGCCTTGGCAAGAAGCGACATCCAGTCGCGGCGGGTGGGATCGGCAGAATTTGACATCACGGCCTCGACAAGCTTGCGGATTTGTCTAGTATACTATACAACTAGACATGTGATAGCCCGAACGCACGATTCCGCAAAGCGCCGTTTCGTGAATTTTTGGTGACAGATGAAACGCCCGCTGATCTGGAAGACCATCGCCGACGCGCTCCTGGCCGAAATCGCCGAGGGCCACTATCAGCCCGGCGACCGCCTGCCCTCCGAGTCGGAGCTTTCCGCGCGCTTCGGCGTCAACCGCCACACCGTGCGCCACGCGCTTGCGGCGCTGATAGAGGACGGGGTGATCCGTTCGCGCCGCGGTGCGGGCGTCTTCGTGACGGCGCGGCCCACGGAATACCGGCTGGGCAGACGGGTGCGCTTTCATCAGAACGTTGCCGCCTCGGGGCGCACGCCCTCTCGCCGGCTGACGCTGATGGAGACGCGCGGTGCAGATGCAAAAGAGGCCGAGGCGCTGGCCATTCCCGCCGGCTGCATGGTTCATGTGATCGAGGGCATCTCGCTGGTCGACAACCAGCCGCTGGCGGTGTTCCGTTCGGTGTTCGATGCCGCCCGGTTCCCGGATCTGCTGCGGCACATGGAAGGGCGGCAATCGGTGACGGCGGCATTGGCCGATTGCGGGCTGACAGACTACACCCGGGCCGAGACGCGGCTGACCGCCAAGCTGGCGCCCGCCACCATGGCGCTGGCGCTGCATGTGCAGGAGGGCACGCCGGTCCTGCGGTCCATCGCGCTGAACGTCGATGCGACGGGCGTGCCGGTGGAATACGGCACCACCTGGTTTGCCGGAGACCGGGTGACGCTGACGGTCACGCCGGGCGACTAGCCGCCGTATTTTTCAAGGAACGCCTCGGCGGGCAGGCTGCGAAAATCGGTCAGGGCCGCGCGCAGGGCCGCGTGGTCCCACTCCCACCAGGCCAGCGCCATCAGCCGTTCGGCCACGTCTGGTGCGAAGCGCGCGCGCAGCGGGGTGGCGGGCACTCCGGCCATGATCATGTAGGGCGGCACATCCTTTGTGACCACTGCGCCCGAGGCGATGACGGCTCCGGCGCCGATGGTCACATCGGGCTTAACGATCACGCCATGGCCCAGCCAGGTGTCCGGCCCGATCACCGTGCGGCGGCTGGCGCGTGCGGCGAAGAAATCGGCGTCGTCGGGTGCGTCGTCCCAGTAATAGCTGGAACGATAAAGGAAATGGTGCAGGCTGGCGTTCCGCATCGGATGATCCGTCGACCCGATCCGGCACATGGCGGCGATATTGGCGAAGCGGCCGACCGATGTATTGGCAATATCGCACAGCCGTTCACAATAGGCATAGGCGCCGAAGTCGCTGTTCAGCACGTTCGATTGCGCCCCCACCTCGCACCAGCCGCCAAAGGTGCTGTTCACCACGACGGCGCCGGGATGGATCAGCGGCGCATCGGCCGAAAGCTTTGGCATCATTCCCCCTTGATCAGCTTGCGCCGCAGCCAGCCCGAGAAGCTGTCCATCGCCATCACGGTCAGCACGATCAGCACCATGTAATAGGCAACATCCTCCCAGTCCTTCTGGGTCTGGATCGCCTGTGTCAGAAGAAGTCCGATGCCGCCGCCGACAATGGCGCCGATCACGGTCGCCCCGCGGGTGTTGGATTCAAGGAAATACAGCACCTGAGACAGCAGCACCGGAGTCACCTGCGGGATTACGCCGAATCGGGCGCGTTGCAGGCTGCCCGCGCCGGTGGAACGCACGCCCTCGACCTGTTTCTCGTCGATGTTCTCCAGCGCCTCCGAGAACATCTTGCCGAAGCTGCCGGTGTCGGTCAGCAGGATGGCCAGCGATCCGGTCATCGGGCCTGGCCCGAAGGCGCGGGCAAGGATGATGGTCCAGATCAGCCCGTCCACGCCACGGATGAAGTCGAAGATCCGGCGCAGGCCAAAGCGGACGGGGCCAAGCGGATTCATGTTGCGGGCCGCCATGAAGCCAAGCGGCAGGGCGATGATCGCCGCCCCGAAGGTGCCGAGGAAGGCCATGAGGACGGTCTCGAACATGGCCCAGGCCACATCGCTGTGCCGCCACATCTTGTTTGTCCAGAAGTCGCGGGCCATGGCGGAAAGATTGGTCATGTCGGGGTCGACCCGCTCTCCCCACAGGGCCGAGGCGGCGATCTGGCTCCAGCTCATGTAGTGGAACGGGCTGTCGAGAGTGAAGAAGAACAGCGCCCAGCCGGCTTCGTATTTGAACACCTCGACCTTCGAACGGGTGTAGGTGAACCGCCCGGCATCGGTGGTGACCGAGACGCGCGTATCCGAGGCGTTGATCCAGTCGGGCAGCGGCAGCGGCGCGGTCAGGGCCACTCCGTCGGCGGTCGGGGCGATGTCGATCAGGCCGTAACCCGGAACCTCATACCGCGCGCCGGCCGCGTCGTAGGTGACGATGTTGCCCTGGCCCAGATCGATGGTGGTGACATCGCCCGACGAGGTGATCCAGTCCGGCAGCGTGCCGGCGGGATAGGTGCCCTTCGCCTCGCCGTCGATGGCCACGGTCAGGGCGCCCGATCGGTTGTCGCGCGTCACATGGGTCTTGTGCTGCCAGAAGTCCGACAGCAGCACGGCGGCGTTGTCCATCCGGGCGCGGCTGGCCAGGCCCGGCAGGTCGAAGGCCAGGGCGGCGTAGAAAAGATAGCCGAGGATCAGCGCCGGCAGGGCGAAGGACAGGGTCCGGCGGCGGTTGAACCGGGCCAGCACGGCATTGGCGAGCGGGGCGGACATGGGGTGCGTGGTCATCGGATCAGCCTTTCACCAGGCGGTTGCGGGCATGGTCCGAGAGACGGTCGATCACCACGATGGCCACGAAGAGAAGAAGGAAGATCGCCACGACCTCGTCATAGCGGCCCATGCCCCATTGCATCGCCAGCTTCAGGTCGTAGCCGATCCCGCCCGAGCCGACGAAGCCAAGAATGGCGCTGGCGCGGACGTTGATCTCGAACCGCATCAGCCCGTAGGACAGCCAGTTCGGCGCCACCTGCGGGATGATCCCCAGCCACATCTTCTGCCCCCAAGAGGCCCCGACCGAAGTCAGACCTTCGACCGGCTTCAGGTCGGCATTCTCGGCAACCTCGGAGAAAAGCTTGCCAAGCGCGCCCGCGGTGTGCAGCGCGATGGCGATGACGGCCGGCACCGGGCCAGGGCCAAGGATGTAGATCAGCACCAGCGCGATGACGATCTCGGGGATCGAGCGCGCGGCATCCATCATGCGGCGGAACACCGGGGTCAGCCGGGGCCAGCGGCCTAGGCCGCGCGTTGCCAGCAGCGCCAGCACCACAGCCAGACCACCTCCGATCAGTGTCGAGACTGCCGCGATGTTCAGCGTCTCGATCAGGGCGGGCAGGTGATCCCAGAACAGGGCGGGCAGGTTCGCCCGCTTCTCCCAGGCTTCGGAAAGCACCTCGACGGGGAAAGAGAACACGTTCGGCAGGCCGTTCAGGAAGCCGCCGGCATTGCGGCTTTCGGTCAGCCGGAAGCCGGAGGCCATGAGCACGATGAAAAGGACCAGAAGGATGCCGCCATACATGCGGCGCCGGCGCGTCATCTCAAGATAAGCATCGCGGCTGTCCAGAGGGTTCGGGCGCTTGCCCGGCTCTGGCCCGAAGGCAACATCGACCATCATTCGCTCCTGACCGGGCGGATACGGAAAGGCCGCGCCCCTTGCGGGGGCACGGCCTTCGATTTCACAGCCGCTTACTGGCTGGCTTCCTGAAGTTTGCGGGCGGCGACAACGCCGAGATAGGCCTCATGCGTCACCGGGACGAAATCCATCGCCTCGCCGGCGGCCACGCTGTAGGCGCAGTCCTTGTCGGTTTCGTGCAGGTCGGCGGTCAGCTTGATGACCTTGTCCTTCACCTCCTGCGGCAGCGCCTTGCGGACGACCATCGGGCCTTCGGGGATCAGCTTCGACTTCCAGATCTCGACGATGTCGTTCATGTCGACCAGACCGGCATCGGCAGCCTTGCGGAAGGCGCCCGAGTTGTAGCCGTCTTCCCAGTTGCCCAGGCCATCGGCCCAGGTGACGCCGGCCGCGATGTCGCCGTTGGCCACGCCGACGATGGTCTGCTCATGCCCGCCCGAGAATTTCACTTCCGAGAAGTACTGCTTCAGGTCGCCATAGGTTTCGCTCAGTTCCGCAGCCGGCACCAGGTATCCCGAGGTGGAGTTCGGCTCGGCGAAGGCAAAGACCTTGCCCTTGGCATCCTCGATCGAGGTGATGCCGGAATCCTTGCGGGCGAAGCCGAAGGAATAGTAGCCGGTCGAGCCGTCCATGTTCTGTTTGGTCAGCACGGCTTCGACGGCATTCTCGTCGGTCAGGTAGATCTTGGCATAGCCCGAAGCGCCCAGCCAGGACATGTCCAGCGTGCCGCCCAAGAGGCCCTGGATCACGCCGTCATAGTCGGCGGGGGTGAAGATCTTGACCGGCACGCCCAGTTCTTTCTCGATCGCGGCACGGTAGCATTCGTTCGAGTTCATGCGGTCCTGGGCGTTCTCGCCGCCAAGGATGCCGATGTTGAACTGGGTGATTTCCTGCGCCATGGCGGCACCGGAAAGGATGGTCGTGGTGGCAAGGGCCAGTGCAAGCGTCTTCATGGTCTCTCCATGTGAAAAGGCCCCGCGATACGGGGGCCGGTGGGAAGGGATCAGGCCAGCATCTTGTCCGCGTAGGCCGCATCGGCGCTGGCATCCTGCGGGATCGCGGTCGAGGTGGCGGCTTCGTTGAAGCTGGCGTCGGCGCCGTAGATCTCGCGTGCAACGCCGGTGGAAAGCTGGTCGGGCGTGCCGTCGAAGACGATGCGCCCGTCGCGCATGCCGATCACCCGGTCGCAGTAGCGCCGCGCGGTGTCCAGCGTGTGCAGGTTGGCGATGACCATGCGGCCATCTTCGGTGTTGATGCGCTTCAGCGTGTCCATCACGACCTGCGCATTCATCGGATCAAGACTGGCGATGGGTTCGTCGGCAAGGATGATCTTGGGGTCCTGCATCAGGGCGCGGGCAATCGCCACCCGCTGCTGCTGGCCGCCCGACAGCGCCTCGGCCCGCTTCGGGGCCTGTTCGGCGATGCCAAGGCGGTCAAGAATCTCAAGCGCCTTCAGAATGTCGGCGCGGGGCCACAGGCTGAACAGCGTGGCAAGGGTGGAGCGGCGGTTCAAAAGCCCGTGCAGCACGTTCGAGGCCACATCCATCCGCGGCACCAGATTGAACTGCTGGAAGATCATCGCGCATTGGCTTTGCCATGCGCGCATATGGCCGCCGCGCAGGGCAAGGATGTTGCGCCCCTCGACCCGGATTTCGCCCGAGGATGCCTCGGTCAGCCGGTTCATCATCCGCAGAAAGGTTGACTTGCCGGCACCCGAGCGGCCGATGATGCCCACGAAAGAGGGACCCTCGACAGCAAAGCTGATGCGGTCGACCGCGGCCTTCTGGCCGAATATGCGCGTCACGTCGCGGACTTCGAGCATGTCTGCCCCCAACTGTATTCCTTGCGGGGGTCTTAGGGGGGCGATGTTTCAGAAAGCGCACGGCGGCATGAAAGTTTCACGACGACCGGGCCTCGGCCCTTTCTGCGCAACCGATGAAAAGACAGTCGTCGCCCGGCCGGGGGCAAGCCGGGCGATCTTCAGGGATCAGGACCGGATCGCCGGGCGTCAGGCCCGATCAGACGGTGGCGACCAGCTGGATCTCGACCGGTGCATTGCCGGGCAGCGTGGCCACGCCCACGGCCGCCCTTGTGCCGATGCCGGCCCCGCCCAGTTCTTCGCGGAGATAGGCTGATGCGAAATCGGCCAGTTTCGCATGCTGTTCAAAACCGGCTTCGGCACAGATGAAGACCGTCAGGCCAAGGATCGCGGTGATGGTTTCGCCTTCGGCCAGCATGCCGCGCGCGGCAGTCAGGGCGTTGGCACAGGCCAGCCGAACCGCCGCGCGCCAGTCGTCCAGCGGCTGATCCTTGCGCACCGGGCCATGGAACAGCAGCACCCCGTCGCGGCGCGGGGTCATGCCGGATGTGTAGATCAGGTCGCGATGCCGCCTTGCCGGGACATAGTCTCCCTGTGGCACGGGCTGGCCGGTCATGCGCGATACCTTTCGACCATCGCCACGATGCGGGCGGCGGCGTCCACGGCGGCCCGGTGGTCCTGACTGAAATTCAGCCGGATGCTGTCGGGCGTCCGGGGGCTGAACTCGGTTCCCGGAGTGACGGTGACGCCGGCCTGAAGGCGAAGCAGGCGGACGAAATCGGCCGGTGTCACCGTCAGGGCGGGCAGACGCGGGAAGAGATAGCTGCCGGCCTGCGGTGTGCGGGCAAAGACGCCGGGGCAGGCGCGCAGCACCGCCAGAAGATCGTCGCGGATCGCCTGATGCCGGGCGATGCGCTCTTGCATCCAGCCTGCGGGTTCATCGAACCAGCCGCGCAGCACCGCCTGCGAATAGCCCGGTGCGCGCAGCGAGACGATGGCCTGCAGCTTCTCCATCCGGGCGATGACGGCCTTTGAGCCGAAGGCGACGCCCAGCCGATAGCCCGAAAGCGATTCGGTTTTCGACGGGCCCATGATGGTGACGACCGCCTCGGGGTCGATCTGCGCCGCCCGCAGGTGGGTATAGCCGGCATCCGCGTAGCGCAGCCTGGAATAGAGCTGGTCGACGATCACCGTCGCGCCATGGGCCGAGGCGAGGGCCGCGATACGGGCGATCTCTTCGGCGGAATAGACCACCCCGGCCGGGTTGTTGGGGTTGGAGAAAAGGAAGACGCGCGCCCCGGCCTTGAATGCGGCTTCCAGCCCGGAAAGGTCCAGCCCGGCGCGGCTGTCATCGGCAGAGGTGTAGTCCATCTGCACCGGCAGGATCTCGCCCTCGAAGAACTCCACCAGTTTGCGGTTGGCGAAATAGTCCGGCTGCACGATGGCTACCTTGTCGCCTCGCGCCACAGTCGCCGCCACCGCAAGGAAAAGCGCACCCTGCGTGCCGGGGGTGATGATCAGCCCGTCGCCGGCATCGACCGGAGCGCCGGTGAAAGCGGCCAGCCGGGGGGCGATCAGCCCGCGGATGCCGCCGTCGCCGCGATACTCGGTATAGGCCTGCGCCCCGCCGGATGCGACGCCGGCCGAGAAAAGGTCGAACGCGCCCGGCGTGGGTTCATGCGCATCGACATCGCCATGCGAGAAATCGACCGGCCGGCCTTCCAGCGTGGCGCCACGCATCAGGCCGGCAAGCCCGTCGGCGGACTGGCGCACCTCCTGCCCCGGCGCATTGTCGGTGCCGAGTTTGCGGAACTTCGTTTCGATAGACATTGTCACCCTCCCCGCGGGCACCGGTCATGCCCGTGGCCGCACCATAGCCACGGTCGGCGGGGATAGGCCATGGGGGCCGTGACGATTGTCAGACCAGGATCGCATCCAGCCGGGCGGCCGCCGCCAGATCCTGTGCGGTCAACCCCCCGGCCTCGTGGCTGGTGAAGGCGATCTCGCACCAGCCCCAGCCGAAGCCGACATCGGGATGGTGGCCCATCGTCTCGCCCAGCCAGGCGGCCAGATTGGCCAGCTGAACCGCGCGGGCAAAGCCCTTGACGGCAAAGCGGCGCACCAGCCGGTTGTCATCCAGCCTCCAGTCGGGATGCAGGGCCTGCAGCGATGGCGCATCCAGCAGGGGGGCAGTTTCCGAATGCCCGCTCATCTATGCCGCCTTTGGCGGATATTTGGGATCATGCAACCCCAGCCTGCGGGCCTGCGCCACATCGGCCAGCAGGTCGCGGTCGGCGGCGGCGAACAGCTGGTCCAGATCGTCGATGATGAAATAGACCGGCTGAAGGATGTCGATCCGGTAGGGGGTGCGCAGGATGTCCAGCACATCGAAGGGCCGGATCTCGGGCTTGCCCGAGGTCGCCCATTCCAGTTCGGCCACCGAAGAGGCGAGGCCGGAGCCAAGGCCCTTGACCGCGCCTCCCTCGCGGATCAGGCCGAACTCGATGGTGAACCAGTAAAGCCGGATCAGCCAGGCATAGTCGGCCTTGTCGGCCGCCAGCCCCGCCTTGCCGATGGCCTCGGAGAAGGAGGCAAAGCGCGGATCGGTCAGCAGCGGGGTATGGCCGAAGATCTCGTGGAAGATGTCCGGCTCTTCGATGTAGTCGAAGTGTTCGCGCCGCCGGATGAAGGAGGCGGCGGGAAAGGCGCGCTCGGCCAGAAGGGCGAAGAAGCGGCCAAACGGGATCAGGGCGGGCACCGGCTCTACCCGCCAGCCGGTCAGGGCGCGCAGTGTGGCAGAGACCTCGGCGCATTGGGCAACGCGGTCGCGGGGCAGGTCCAGCAGGTCCAGCCCGGCCAGATACACGCGCGACATGCGGTCCGATACGGCCGGGATCTGCCGGGCGATCAGGTCATGCCAGACGGCATCGTCTTCGGCATCATAGGCGATATGGCCCGAGGCATCGGGCAGGCGGGCCTGATATGTGGTGGATTTCGGCATGGCATCCTCCCTGTTCGGGATCAGTCTTGCCCGGTTCGGATGAAAAGTGTTGCCTTGAATGCAGGAAATTGCAGCATATCCGAAATTCCATGCCGCACGTTTGCCAGGACAGGGAACAGCATGCCCCGGATCGAACTTGACGCCGCGGACCGTCGCCTGCTGCAGCTTCTGCAGCGCGATGCCCGTGCCTCGACGCAAGAGCTGGCCGATGCGGCGGGGCTGTCGTCGTCGCCGGCCTGGCGGCGTCTGAAACGTCTGGAAGAGGCCGGGGTGATCCGGGCGCAGGTGGCACTGCTGGACCCGCGCAAGCTGGGCCTTGAGACGCTGGCCTATGTGCAGGTCATCCTGACCGACCATGTCGAGGCGACGGTGGCGAAATTCGACGCTTTCGTCCGCAATCAGGGAAGGGTGCTGGAATGCGCCCGCATCGCCGGCGGGTTCGATTACATGCTGAAGGTGGTCTGCGCCGATGCCGCCGATCTGGAAGAGTTCCTGATGCGGCATCTTCTGGCGCTCGGGATCGTGCGGACCTCGTCCACCAGCATCGTGCTGCGCCAGATGAAGGCGACGACCGAGCTGCCGCTGGACTGATCGGGGCTGGTCCGGCTGCGCGGCCGCGCTATCATCCCTGCGACAAGAAAAAGGAACCGACCATGCCCCTGACCCCGATCCCGCCCGATTGCCCGAATGCCTCGGCCACCGAGGTGCTGGCACCTGATGGGCGGCTTGAGCCGGGGCGCGTCTATGAGGTGCCGGCACGGCAGGGCCGCGCCTTCCGGCTGGCTGTGGGGCAGGTGGCGCGGATCATCAACCATCATGGGCAGCAGGTCGGCGATTTCTGGGCCTTCCGGGCCGATGACCCGCGGGAATTCCTGTCGATGGAGCATCTGCGCCCCAACCTGCGCCGGCTCACCCCGCGCCCGGGGGATGCGCTGGTGACCAACCGCCGCCGCCCGTTGCTGGAGTTGGTCGAGGACAAATCTCCGGGCGTGCATGACACGCTGATCGCCTCGTGCGATCTGCGCCGCTATGCAGAGTTGGGCCATGACGGCCCGCATGACAATTGCACCGACAATCTGCGGATGGCGATGGCGGCGATCGGGGTGGATCTGCCAGAGGTGCCCTGCCCGCTGAACCTGTGGATGAACACACCGCCCCGCGCCGATGGCGGCATCGATTGGCTGGCGCCGGTGTCGCGTCCGGGCGATTTCGTCCGGTTGCGGGCGGTCGCCGACGCCATTCTTGTGCTGTCCTGCTGTCCGATGGACCTGTCGCCGATCAACGGCGAGGGCAAGTCCCCGACCAGCCTTCAGGTGCTGGTCGAGGGCTGACAGCCTCAGGGCCGAGGAATGCTGTCCTCGGAGGTCTTGGAATGCACCAGCTTGCCGTTCTCGAAGGCCTCGACCTTCGTGACGATGTGGAAATGCGTGGCATCGCAATGGCAGGCGTCGAAGATCTCGCTGCGGACGGACCAGTCGCCGCGCGCCATCTCGTAGCTTTGCACCATCTCGTAGCGCGCCGAATCCGCGACATCGGGGCGGATGCGGAAGATACGGTCGGTGATGTGGTGCATCTCCACCCCGGCGGCATCGAAACGGACGCGCCCGATCGGGCCGAAGACCCCGCCGTCGCAATAGCTACGATGGGTGATCTCGCCGGTCAGCTGGTCGACATGGATGCTCCGCTCTTGCCGGCCGGGCTGCAGCGTGCTGCGCCCGGCGGGTGCCGCGGGTGCGGGCGGCGGCGCGGGCAGATCGAAGGTCTGCTCGCCCGCAGGGGCCGTGCGGACCGGCAGCGTCAGCGCGGCGCCCTCGGTGAACAGCCGCAACGAGACCGCACCTGCGGCGGGCCAGATGATCGGCCAATAGCCGTTGGAAACGGCGATCTTGATCCGGTGGCCGGGCAGGAAGCGATGTGAGATGCCATGCAGCTCTACCGTGGCGGCAAAGCTCCGTCCCGGCACCAGCGGCACGGTGGCCGAACGGTCGGCGTTCTGCGCCAGATTGGCCAGCCCGCGCGACACCGAATATTCGCTGCCATCCGGCGCCACGTCGATCAGCCGGACCGAGATATTGGCCGCCGGCCCGTCGGCCTGAAGTTCCAGCGCAAGGGCGGGGTTGCCAAGGATGTCCAGTGCCGCGGTCAGCGGCGCGCCGGTGAAGGTCAGGGAATCGCCGTCATCGACGCGCTGGTCGCCGGGCAGATCGCCTTCGACCCCGAAACCGACCCAGTCGCCTTCGGACCAGACCACCTTCTGCCGGGGGCCAAGAACCAGTTCGGCCGGCTCTGCCTTGTCCGAAAGCCGGCCCGGACCCAGACGAAGCACCTGCGGCGCGACATTCTCCGAGGGCCATCTGGCTTCGGCGAACCAATGGCCGGGGCGGCGCGGAACGTATTTCGCGGGCAGCGAGCCGTCGGTCTGGAAGATCTGCAACGCCGGTTCATTGGCCACGCCGTTGTCGATGTCTTTCAGCCAGTAGTCCCACCAGCGCAGCGCCTCGCCACAGAAATCCACCTTCGGGCCGGGTGCGCCCTCATGCGGGTATAGATGCGCCCAGGGGCCGATGGTCAGCCGCAGCGGCGCCTTCTGCATGGCGGCCATGCGGAAGGGCGTGTCGCGGTAAAGGTCCGCCCAGCCGCCCCAGAACCAGACTGCACATTCCATCGCCTCCGGTGTGGCGGCAACCGAGCCGTGGCGCCAGAATGCGTCCCAATGCGGGTGCCGGGTCCATTCCACGCTCCAGTATTCATTGGCCTCCAGCCGCTCCAGCCACATCTCGCGCCAGCGGTCGCCGACAATCTCGGGGTCCGGCGGACGCGAGTTGAAGGCATGCATGATGCTGCCCCACCACAGGTTGTCCATCATCATCGTGCCGCCGGAATAATGGATATCCTCGAGATAGCGGTTGTCGGTGCCCATCACCGGGATGATTGCCTTCAGCGCCGGCGGGCGCAGGGCCGCGATCTGCACGGCGGTGAAGGCGCCCCAGGATTTTCCGATGATGCCGACCTTGCCGCTGCACCATCCCTGGGCGGCAATCCAGGCGATGGCGTCCACGCCGTCCTGCTGTTCCTGCGCCAGATATTCGTCGGGCATCACCCCGTCGGATTCGCCCGCGCCGCGCATGTCGATGCGGATCGCGGCATAGCCCTGCGCCGCGAACCAGGGGTGCATGCTTTCGTCGCGCATGCGGGTGAAGTCGCGCTTGCGATAGGGGATGTATTCGATGATCGCCGGGACCGGCGCGGTATCGGCATCCTCGGGCAGCCAGATCCGGGCGGCAAGGCGGGTGCCGTCGGGCATCGGGATCCAGATGTTCTCGATCGCGCGGATGGGGCGGGGAGTGGTCATTGCTGCCTCATTGGCTGAAGGGCGGGGATCAGGCGGCGGGAAAGGTGCGGACTTCATGCGGTGTGCCGAGCACTTGCCCGTGCTGCCATTCGCGCAGGGTCCGGCAGCGGCCGTCCGGGGCGAAGGTCAGGAGCATGACTCCGCTGGCCTCGCAACGCTGGCCGCCGCGGCGCAGGGTATTGGTCTCGCAGGTCCAGAAGGCAACCGCGCGGCCTTCGCCCAGCACATGGCTTTCGACGAAACGCATGGAATTGCCGCTTTGCTCGCGCGCCAGACCGTCCCAGAAGGCGCGGAAGTCCTGCGCCCTGAAAGGGACGGTATAGGGCGTGTCCTGATAGGTGGCGTCTTCGGTGAAAAGGGTCAGAAACAGATCGGTGTCCTGCCCTTCCCAGGCCCGCACAAAGCCATCCTGCCAGCGCAAAAGCTGATCGCGTGTCATTCGACCCTCCGGGAAATCGAGGTCAGGCTAGGCGGCGGGGCAGGGCGTGGGGAATTTCGCACCGGCTTGACGACCCTGCGCAGAGTGGCGCAGTTTCCGTGTCGGAATGCGAAGGCTATGGGGCGGCAATGGGCGGCGGAACCGACTTTACCCGAAATCTCGGGTTGCTGTGCAGCTATCAAAGGTCCATCGCCGAGACCTGCCGCAAACTGGGCTTCAACCGCCAGCAGTTCAACAAGTATCTTGCCGGCAGCGTCATGCCCTCGCGCCGCAACATGCGACGGATCTGCGATTTTTTCGGCGTCACGGAATCCGAACTCTTGCTGCCGCCCGACGATTTTCGCCGCATCGTCGCCCTGCGCCCGGCGGAGCCGGCACGGGCGCTGCCCCCGGCGGTGGTGCGGTTCCAGACCGCCTCGCGCGGGCTGCAGGACCGTTATCTGGGCGACTACATGCTGTATTCGCCGTCCTTTGCAATTCCGGGACTGTTCACCGTTTCCTTCGTGCGGATGACCCGGCAGGACGGAATGGTGGTCTGGAAGAACGTGGAATACCTGCGCCGATGGGATCGCGGCGGCAGGGTGCAGCGGATCTCGAAATACATCGGGATCATGGCTGCGGTCGGGGACCGGCTGACCGTGATGCAGGAAGAAAAGCTGCGGCACGAGGATGTGAACCAGACCATCCTTTACCCCGGCTATGACAACCCGGTCCGGCGGCTTTACGGGATGCACCTGTCCCTGACCGACATGCACCGGCGCACGCCTGCCGCATCGCGCGTGGTGCTGGAGCGGATCGAGGATGCGCCTGACCTGCGGCGGACCCTGCGGAAATGCGGCCAGTATCCGGCCGACCAGATCCCCTATGACATCCGGGAACTTCTGGGCGCGCTGTCACCATCCGACAGGCCGATCCTTGAGGCTTCGCCCGGCTAGGCTTCGCAGCCTGACGCTGAAATCGCGTCACCCCGTCGCGGGGCGGGCCAAGGTTGCGAAGTGTCGCAAGCCAAGGGCCGCGGACTAGGCTGTCGGCGCAACGCTAGCCAAAGGCCGTGCGATGAGCGCCAGGTTTCCACATCTTTTCAGTCCCTTCGCGCTTGGCCCCTTGCGCCTGAAGAACCGGATCGTCTCGACCGCGCATGGCACCTATATGCCGGTCAACGGGCTGCAGACCCAACAGATCGTGGAGTATCAGCGCGAAAGGGCGAAGGGCGGCGTCGGGCTGATCATCCTTGAGGCGACCTCGACCCACCCCACCGGGATCGGTGCCGGGCGCTATGCCGTGGCGCATACCGATGACTGCATCCCCGGCTATCGTGCGGTGATCGACGCGATCCATGCCGAAGGCGTGCCGGTGCTGGTGCAACTCTACCATCCGGGGCGCGACGACATTGCCGGCGGCACCGCGGACGGCACGGTCGCGCCGACATGGTCGGCCTCGGCAGTGCGGTGCGAGGCCAACCAGCTGATGCCGCGCGCCATGCCGGTGGCGCTGATCGAAGAGATTGTCGCCAGCTATGGCGCGGCGGCGCGGCGGCTGATGCAGGCGGGCGCGGACGGGATCGAGATATCGGCCCATCACGGGCATCTCATCTCGCAGTTTCTGGACCCGCGCACCAACCTGCGGACCGATCACTACGGCGGATCGTTCGAAAACCGCTTCCGCCTGCTGCGTGAGATCATCGAAACGGTCCGCGCGGCCATCGGGCCGGGCAAGGTGCTGGGGGTCCGCCTGCCCACGGACGAGATGAGCCTGGCCGGTCTGACCCATGCCGATGCGCTGAAAGAGGCGGCGGCGGTGGATGCCCTTGACGAGGTGGATTTCATCCATGTCACCCCCGGCTCCTGTGCCACTTTCGACGGGCTGGTTCATGTCGCGCCTTCGATGGCGTTTCCGGCCGGCTATGCCAGTCCGCAATTCGCCTCGCTCCGCAAGGTGATCGGCAAGCCGATGCTGGCGACGGGACGGATGAATGACCCGCAAGTGTCCGAGACACTAGTGGCTGGAAACTCTGCCGATCTGGTCGGGATGACGCGGGCGCTGATCTGCGATCCCGACATGCCAGGCAAGGCCGAGGCCGGCCTGACCGAGGAGATACGCTATTGCGTTGCTTGCAATCAGGCTTGCATCGGCCATGGCAAGAAGGGCGGCTTCGTCACCTGCATCCAGCGGCCCGAAACCGGCCGTCTGGCCGAGTTTCGGCTGACGCAGACCGTGCCGCGACGGGTGCTGATCGCGGGCGGCGGACCGGCCGGCATGAAGGCCGCGGCCATCGCGGCCCGCCGCGGGCATGAGGT
The DNA here is from genome assembly GCA_934500835.1 of uncultured Paracoccaceae bacterium. GTDB lineage: Bacteria > Pseudomonadota > Alphaproteobacteria > Rhodobacterales > Rhodobacteraceae > Pseudogemmobacter. Next base: position 340,338 of record CAKSTR010000003.1, read on the forward strand.
CGTGCTGTGCGAGGCCGGCCCTCGGCTGGGTGGCAACGTCAGGCTGGCCGAACGCCTGCCGGGCCGGGCCGAGTTCGGCGGCGTGACCACAAACCTGATGGCCGAAATCGCACGGCTGGGGGTGGAGGTTCGGCTGAACACCCGACTCACCCGCGCCCTTGCCCTGCAGGAAAAAGCCGCGGCGGTGATCGTTGCCACCGGCGCCTTGCCGGCCCGCCCGGCCTTTCCCGGTGACGATGATCCGTCGGTCCTGCATGCCTGGGAGGTGCTGGGACGCGACGTCACCTTGGGCAAACGGGTGCTGATCGCGGACAGCACGCTGGACTGGGTGGCGCTTGGCTTGGCCGAGATGCTGGCCCGGTCGGGGCATGATGTCCGGCTTTGCGTCCTTGGCTTCAGCGCGGGCGACAATCTGCCGGGAACCACCAGGGGTCATGCCCTTGGCGTGCTGCACGGGCTGGGCGTGCGGATCGAACCGCTGATGCGGTTGGGCGGGTTTCAGGACGGGACCGCCTACTTCGAGCACGCGATCAACGGGTCGGTTGTGGAGTTCGCCGGGGTGGACAGCTTGATCCTCAGCCACGGCGGGGCGTCCGATACCCGGCTGGAAGAGGATCTGGAAGGACTTGGCATCCCCGTTCTGGTGGCAGGCGATGCGCTTGGCGCCCGGACGGTCGAGGAGGCGATCCTGGAGGGCGCGCGGGCGGGGATGGCGGCATGAGGACCGCGCGGGGCCTGTGCAAGAACCGCTGGCAGAATTCCGGCTGTCAATGGATGTATTTGACTCGACACATGCGTCCATTCCTTACAAGCTGAAGCCAGATTCAAAGAACGACCATCCCAAACAGGGGGAACTCTCGAATGACCAGATCAAAGACCAATCCTTTTTCGGTGAATCGCCGGCAGCTCTTCGTCGGTGCCGGGGCCCTGAGCCTTTCGGCGCTGGTCTTCCCGCGCGGAGCCGCGGCCGCAGCTGGTGGCATCCTGCGCGTGCGCTCTTACGGCGATCTGCAGATCCTTGACCCCGCCTTCATGCTTGCCGCCCCCGAGCTGGACATCATGAACTGCATCTACACCAAGCTGGTGGCGCCGAAGGCTGGCGATGTGTGGGGCTGGGAGCCGTCGGCGGTGGAAAGCATCGAGCAGCTTGACCCTCTGACCGTGGCTTTCAAGCTGAAGGATCAACTGGGCTTCACCGATGGCTATGGCCAGCTGACCGCCGATGACGTGAAATTCTCGATCGAGCGCATCGCCGACCCGGCCTCGGAAAGCGCCTATGCAGGCGACTGGGCGACGCTGAAGGAGGTCGAGGTCAAGGACACGCTGTCCGGCCTGATCCACCTGAACGCCCCCTTCGCGCCGCTCTGGACCTCGACCCTGCCCAGCAGTTCGGGGATCATCGTGTCGCGCAAGGCGGTGACCGAGTTGGGCGGCAAGATCACCACCAAGCCGGTGGCGCAATCCGGCCCCTATCTCCTGAAGGAATGGCTGCCCAAGCAGAAGACCATCCTGGTCCGCAACCCGGACTGGAAGTATGAGCAGGGTGCCTATGATGAGATCCACATCACGCCCATCGAGGACGAAAAGACTGCCGAACTGGGCTTCGAGGCCGGCGATCTGGACTACACCTGGACTTCGGTTTCCTCGATCAGCCGGCTGAAGGAAAGCCCGCCGCCCGAAGCGACCGTCGTCGAAAAGCCCTCGCTGGCCTTTGTCTGGCTGGGGCTGAACAAGGATGTGGCACCCTTCGACAACCCCAACATCCGCCGCGCCGTGCAACATGCGATCGACACCAAGGCAGTGGTCGATGCGGCCTATTACGGCGCTGCCGCCACCTCGACCGGCATCATCGCGCCGGGCCTGCCGGGCCACCGCGATGCCAATATCTACAACTACGATCCCGACAAGGCGCGCGAGTTGCTGGCGCAGGAAGGGGCCGAAGGGCTGACCATCACGCTGGACATCCTGAACAAGACCGAACGGCTGACGGCTGCACAGGTCATTCAGGCCAACCTCGCGGATGTGGGCATCACCTGCGAGATCAAACAGCACGATTCCGGCACCTTCTGGACGCTTGGCTCGAAGGACGGCGACACCTGGAACAAGCTGCAGATGCTGATCCAGCGCTTCTCGATGCAGCCTGATCCCAGTTGGGCAACCGCCTGGTTCACCACCGAGCAGGTCGGCGTCTGGAACTGGGAACGCTTCTCGGATGCTGAGTTCGACGAGCTGAACGTCAAGGGTCAGGTGGAACTGGACGTGGCGGCCCGCGACACGATCTACAAGCGGATGCAGGACATCATGGAGGAAAGCGGCCAATACGTCTTCCTGACGCATGAGGTCGTTGGCGTCGAATACCGCAACACCGTGGTGCCCGCGCTGCAGCCGAATGCGATGCCGCTTTTGAACGACTTCAAACCGGCCTGAGGGCCGGTCTGAAGCCAAAGGCAAGCCGGACGGAGTTCCATGCTGACCTATACCGCGCGCAGGCTCGGGCTGGGGGTTGCCATCATCCTTGTGGCGATGGCGATCCTTTTCTCGATGATCTACCTGATCCCGGGTGATCCCGCCTCGGTGGCCCTTGGCCCCAAGGCGACGCCCGAGATGATTGCGCATCTGCGCGAACGCATGGGGCTGGATCAGCCGGTCTGGCGGCAGTTCGTCAATTTCGTCGGCTCTACCCTGAGCGGCGATCTGGGCGAAGAGGCGCTGTCGGGCCGGCCCGTCCTGACCGTTGTGATGGAGCAACTGCCCTTCACTCTGGCCCTGGTGGCCTGCGGCATCCTGTGGTCGGTGGCGCTGGGTGTGCCGCTGGGCTGCATCGCCGCCGTCCGTCGCGGCGGCTTCGTCGACCGGGTGATCGGCGTCCTGTCGGTGGCCGTCATCGCGGTGCCGTCTTTCGTCATTGCGATCTATGCGCTGCTGATCTTTGCCGTGCGGCTGCAATGGCTGCCCGCCATCGGCGCCGGAGAGCCGGGCAGCATTGCCAGCCAGCTGAAGCACCTGATCCTGCCCTCGCTGGCGGTCGGACTGGGCTGGGTCGGCTATATCGCCCGGATGGTCCGCGCCTCGATGCTGGAAACGCTTGAGGCCGGGCATATCCGCACCGCCCGCGCCTTCGGCCTGCCAGAGCGCTGGATCGTCTACACCTACGCCCTGCGCATCGCCATCCTGCCCACTGTCACCCTGCTGGGCGTGGGGATCGGGCATATGCTGTCCTCTTCGGTCTTTGCCGAAATCGTCTTTGCCCGCCCCGGCATCGGCAAGCTGGTCTACGAGGCGATCTCGACCCGCAACTACCCCGTCGTCACCGGGGCGGTCCTTGTGACCACCACCTTCTTCGTCCTTGTCAACGTTCTGGCCGATCTGATCATCGGCCTTCTGGATCCCCGTGTCAGAGCAAGCTTCACCTGAATCGGCCCGCCCAAGGCGTGGCCAATGGCCCGGCGCACAATCGCTGCGCCGCATCCTGCGCGAGCCGATGGGCGTATTCGGTCTGGCGCTGGTGCTGCTGATCCTGTTCGCGGCGATCTTTGCCGCTGTGCTGGCCACGCATGACCCGACCAAGATCATGCCGCAGGACCGTTTCCAGGGCCCGAGCCTGACGCATCTTCTGGGCACCGACCATCTTGGCCGGGATCTCTTGTCGCGCGTGCTTTACGGCGGGCGGATCGCGCTGATGGTGGCGCTTGGGTCCACGCTGATCTCGTTGGTGCTTGGCATCATCCTTGGCCTTGTGGCGGGCTATGGTCCGCGGTGGCTGGACGGGCTGTTGCTGCTGGTCTTCGACGCGCTGAAAAGCTTCCCCGTCATCATGCTGGCACTGACCATCGTGACCCTGCTTGGCCCGTCGCTGGTGTCGGTGGTGATGGTGGTCGTCATGGTCTCGGTCCCCGGCTATGCCCGGATCATCCGCACCCAGACCCTTGCGATGAAAACGGCCGAGCATGTGACGGCGGCGAAATCCATGGGGGCCAGCACCGCGCGCATCCTGCGGGTGCATATCCTGCCCAATATCATTGGGCCGATCCTGATCCTTGCCTCGATGGACGTGCCGGTCGTGGTCGGGATCGAGGCCGGGCTTTCCTTCCTTGGCCTTGGCGTGCGCCCGCCGACGCCGTCGTGGGGCACCATCCTGAACGACGGTTTCGCCAATATCCGCGACTCTTCATGGATCGTCATCGCGGGCGGTGCGCCGATCATCCTGACCACGCTTGGCTTCACCTTCCTGGGCGAGACCTTGCGCGATGTCTTCGACCCCCGGCTGAAGGGGCGCTGAGATGGACGAGATACCTACACTGCAGATCGACGGACTTTCCGTCAGCTTCGCAACCGAAGCCGGCAGCTTGCAGGCACTTAAGGACGTATCCTTCACCGTCCCGCAGGGCCGGATCACCGGCATCGTCGGTGAATCCGGCTGCGGCAAGTCCACGCTGATCAACTCCATCCTTGGGCTTCTGGCCGACAACGGGTCAGTCACGGCTGGCGTGATCCGGCTGGAGGGCAAGGAGGATCTGACCCGGCTTGGCGCCAGAGAGATGCGGGCGCTGCGCGGGCAGCGCATCTCGACCGTGTTCCAGGACCCGATGGGGGCGCTGAACCCGGTGCTGTCGGTCGGTCGGCAGATGCGCGACATCCAGTATCGGTCAAACCTCAGCCGCAAGGAGAAGGACGCGCGGTCGGTTGCAATGCTGCGGCAGGTCCGCATCCCCGACCCGGAAAAGCGGCTGACGCAATACCCGCACGAATTTTCCGGCGGCATGAAGCAACGTGTGGCCATCGCCATGGCGCTGATGATGCGCCCCGCGATGCTGATCGCGGATGAGCCGACGACCGCGCTGGACGCCACGCTGGAAGTGGCGACGATCGAACTGATGAAGGATCTTCAGCGCGAAATCGGTTGCGCGGTGCTGTTCATCTCGCATCACCTTGGGGTGATTGCCGAACTTTGCGACGAAATGATCGTCATGTATGCCGGCGAGGTGGTCGAGCGCGGCTCCGTCCGGCAGATCTTCAAGGGCGCGCGGCACCCCTACACGCAGGCGCTGCTGGAATGCGATCCGGCCCGGCTGCATGAACGGGTGAAGCATCTGCCCACCATTCCCGGCACTTTGCCCGATCTGAGGAACCGCCCCGCCGGCTGCATCTTCCGCGACCGCTGCCCCAGGGCGCGCCCGGAATGCGCCACGCCCCCGCCGGATGTGGAACTGGCACCCGGGCACGTTGCCCGCTGCTGGTTCGCCAGGGAGACCGGGGAATGAGCGCGCTTCTTTCCGTCTCGGGCCTGCGGGTCGAGTTTCCCGTGGGCGGTGTCATGGCCCGGCTGCGCGGTGCGGCAACCCGGATCGAAGGCGTGGCCGGCGTCAGTTTCGACATCGGCCGGGGCGAGACCTTTGCGCTGGTGGGCGAATCCGGGTCCGGCAAGACCACGCTGGCGCGCACGCTGAACGGGCTGCAAAGGGTGGCGTCCGGCTCGATCCGTTTCGACGGGCAGGAGATTTCAACCCTTGGCCGTGCCGCGATGAAGGATGTGCGCCGCCGGATGCCGATGATGTTCCAGGATCCGGTCGGGTCGCTGTCGCCGCGCCTCGACATCCGCGCGCTGCTGGCCGAGCCCTTCCGCATCCACGGCATGTCGAACCGCGATCTGGATGCCGAGGTGCGCCGGCTTCTGGCGCTGGTCGGCCTGCCTGCCGATTTCGCCAGCCGCTATCCGCATCAGCTGTCAGGCGGGCAGGCGCGGCGGGTGGGTGTCGCCCGCGCCATCGCGCTGGACCCCGAACTGGTGATCGCGGATGAGCCGACGGCCGGGCTTGACGTCTCGGTTCAGGGCGAGGTGCTGAACCTGATGAACGATCTGCGCGACCGGCTGGGCCTGTCGATGCTGATCATCACCCACAACCTGCATGTGGTGCGCCAGATCGCCGACCGGACGGCGGTGATGTATCTGGGCCGCTTTGTCGAACATGGCCCGACCGAGGACATCTTCACCCGGCCGCACCACCCCTATACCGCGGCCCTTCTCTCGGCCAACCCCGAGCCTGACCCGGACCGGGTGCATGACCGCATCAAGCTGCCGCCCGAGGTGCCTTCGGTGCTTGCCCGCCCGAAGGGCTGCGAATTCCATACCCGCTGCCCCTTCGCGCAACCCGATTGCGCGGTGCTTCCCCCCGAACCCCGGCAGATCGGCAGCGACGTGCTGACCTGCCACCATCCGTTGAATGTCCCGGCACCGGCCGGAATGGAGACCTGAAAATGAACGAGATCACCGTCATCACCGATTTCCCCCGCAAGGTGCGCGAGATCGAGAACACCTGGATCCCGATGCCGGACGGTACCCGTCTGGCGGCGCGCATCTGGCTTCCCGAGGATGCCGAGACCGATCCCGTTCCCGCCATTCTGGAGTTCCTGCCCTATCGCAAGCGCGACGGAACGGTCGAGCGCGACGCCCTGACCCATCCCTATTTCGCCGGCCACGGCTATGCCGGGGTGCGGGTGGACATGCGCGGATCGGGCGACAGCGAGGGGCTGTGCGAAGGTGAATATCTGCAGCAGGAACAGGACGATGCCGTTGCCGTGATCGCCTGGCTTGCCGAACAATCCTGGTGCTCGGGCAAGGTGGGCATGATCGGGATCAGCTGGGGCGGCTTCAACGGCTTGCAGGTGGCGGCACGACGCCCGCCGGCGTTGAAGGCGGTGATCACGCTTTGCTCCACCGATGACCGCTATGCCGATGACGTGCACTATCTGGGCGGTGCGCAGATGATCGACAACATGCATTGGGGCACCACCGCCTGGGCCATCGCCATGACCCCGCCGGACCCGGCACTGGTCGGCGAGGCCTGGCGCAGCATGTGGGAGGGCCGGCTGAACGGCAACGGCATCTGGATGGAGGACTGGTTCACCCATCAGCGCCGCGACGACTTCTTCAAGCACGGCTCGGTCTGCGAGGATTATTCGCAGATCGAGGCCGCGGTCTATGCCGTGGGCGGCTGGGTCGATGGCTATACCAACACCGTCTTCCGCCTTCTGGACAAGCTGCCGGGGCCGAAGAAGGGGCTGATCGGCCCCTGGGCGCACAAGTATCCGCATTTCGCGCTGCCGGGGCCGCGCATCGGTTTCCTGCAGGAATCGCTGCGCTGGTGGGACCAGTATCTGAAGGGCATCGACACCGGCATCGCCGATGAGCCGCAGCTGCGTGCCTGGGTTACCGATCCGCTGCCGCCCGCCGCCGAATATGCCGAGATGCCGGGGCAATGGGTGGCCGAACCGGCATGGCCCACGCCCAATGTCTCGGAAACCTCGCTGGCGCTGGCGCCGGGACGGTTGTCCTTCGGCAAGGGCGAGGCCGCCGAGCTGACCATCTCCTCGCCGCAGACCCATGGCATGTCGGCCGGGATGTGGTGTCCCTATGGCGTGGTGCCGACGATGCCGCTGGACCAGCGCGGCGAGATGGGCGGGCAACTGGTCTTTGACAGCGCCCCGCTGGATCAGGAGATCGATCTTCTCGGCTTCCCCGAGCTTGAGGTGAAGCTGTCCGCCGACAAGCCGGTGGCAACGCTGGTGGCCACGCTGTCGCTGGTGCTGCCCGATGGGGCGGCGACCCGCATCAGCTATGGCGTGCTGAACCTGACGCATCGCCATGACCATCTGGACCTGTCGCCGATGCAGCCGGGTGTGGCCGAGACCATCCGCCTGAAGCTGCGCTGTCTTGGGCAGAAGGTGCCGAAAGGCGCCCGGCTGCGGCTGGGCATTGCGACGGGCTACTTCCCGATCGTCTTCCCCTCGCCCGAGAAGGTGACCTTCACCGTCTTCACCGGCGAAAGCCGCCTGATCCTGCCGCAAAGGGCACCCCAGGCCGGGGACTCCGCGCTTCCGGCCTTTCCCCGCGCCGAAAGCGCCACGCCGCTTGAGGTCGAGGTGGTTGTTCCCGGCGCACCTTTTGCCCGTTCGGTCACGGCAGATGCCGTCACCGGCATCACAACCTATGCCCAGGTTGCCGATGCCGGCACCTTCCGTCATCCGCATACCGGCATGATCCAGACCCAGAAATCGACCGAGACCTTCTCGGTCCATCCCGATGATCCGAACTCGGCCGTGGCGGTCTGCACCTGGGACAAGGTCTTTGCCCGCGATACCGGCTGGAAGGTGTCGATCGCGGTCAAGTGCACGGTGCGCGCCCTGCGCGATGTCTGGCGGATGGAAACCGAGATCACCGCAAGAGACGGCGATGAGGTGGTCAAGCAGGAAAGCCGCAGCCGCGACTTCCCGCGCGATCTGAACTGAAAGGTTGCAAGGATGCCCCCCGAAAGCTGGCTTGACCAGGAACAGCCCCGCTATGTGCAGGAGTTGCTGGATCTGATCCGCATCCCTTCGGTCTCGGCCAAGCCCGAGAACATTCCCGATGTCCTGCGCGCTGCCGAATGGGTGGCGGCGCGGGTGACGGCGGCGGGGATGGAGAACGCCCGCGTGATGCCGACTGCCGGGCATCCGGTCGTCTATGCCGACTGGCTGCATGCCGGGGCCGACAAGCCCACGGTGATGATCTACGGTCATTTCGATGTCCAGCCGGCCGAACCTTTCGATCTGTGGACCTCGGCCCCGTTCGAGCCGGAGATCCGCGACGGCTGCATCTGGGGGCGCGGTGCCTCGGACGACAAGGGCGGCATGATGACGCCGATCCTTGCGGTCGAGGCGCTGATGCGCACCAAGGGCAGGCTGCCGGTCAATGTGAAGTTCTTCTTCGAAGGCCAGGAAGAGATCGGCTCGCCCGACCTGCCGGAATTCGTGGCGGCGCAGGCGGATCTGCTGAAGGCCGACATGATCTTTTCCGCCGACGGGCTGCAATGGGCGCCCGACCAGCCGCAGATCGTGGACGGGCTGAAGGGCCTGGTCTCGCTTGAGGTGGTGGTGAACGGACCGCGGTCAGACCAGCATTCGGGCCTGCATGGCGGCGGCATCGCCAACCCCGCGCTGGCGCTGGCCCAGATCCTTGCCTCGATGCGGGCGGTGGACGGGCTGGTCACCATCGACGGATTTTACGACGATGTTCTGCCGCTGACCGACGAGGTGCGCGCCCAGATCGCCCGGATTCCCTATGACGAGGCTGATTATCTGACCGAGACCGGGGCGCCCGCGCTTTGGGGAGAGCCGGGCTATTCCACGCGCGAACGGCTGTGGGCGCGGCCGACGCTGGATGTGAACGGGCTGACCTCGGGCTGGCAGGGGGCGGGGTCGAAGACCGTGCTTCCGGCCGAGGCGCGGGCCAAGATCACCTGCCGTCTGGTTGCACCGCAGGTTCCCGAACGGGTGTTCGACCTTATCGCCGCCCATGTCCAGCGCCACACCCCGCCCGGCGTTACCGCCCGGGTGGAGCGCAACCCCGGCCGGGCCGATCCCTTCCTGATGCCCGCCGGCCACAATGCAGCCGGCGTCGCGCGCGAGGTTCTGGCCGAAGTTTATGGCCGCCAGCCCCTTCAGACCCGGCTTGGCGGCTCGATCCCGGTGCTGACGACGCTGCTGGATACCCTGGGCGTCTATGCCGTCATGTTCGGCTTCAGCCATGATGACGAGAACCTGCACGCGCCGGACGAATTCTTCCGTCTTGCGATCTATCGCAAGGGCCAGTCCGCCTATGTCCGCCTGCTGGAGAAGCTGGGAGGGGGCTGAACCGCCCCCTCAGTCCATCGCGGGCGCGCCGCCCTTCGCGGTACCCGCCTCGATCACCGGGATCAGACGCTCGATCCGGTCGCCCGCGCCTTCGGGCGGCTGGTAGTCGCGCAGGACCGCTTTCCAGACATCGGTGGCCCGCATGTCCGATGTCCTGGCACCGCTTTCGGTCCAGGTGCCGAAATTGTTCAGATCGGCCACGATCGGGGCATAGAAGGCCTGCTGATAGCGTTCCATCGTATGCTGGGTCTGGAAGAAATGCCCGCCCGGCTGCACCTCGGCGATGGCGTCATAGCCGATTTCGGCGGCCGATCCTGACGGCTTGGTGCAAAGCTCGGCGAACATCTGCAGGCTTTCGACGTCGTTGATGAACTTCTCGTAGCCGAAGGTCAGCCCGCCCTCCAGCCAGCCGGCGGTGTGGACGATCAGTGTGCCATGCGCCAGCGAGGCGCCCCAGAGCCCCATGGTCGTCTCCAGCGCCGCCTGCATGTCGGGCGTGTTGGAGGCCGCGCCCGAGGCCGTGCGCCATGGCAGGCCGATGTGCCGCGCCAGCTGGCCGCCGCCGATCTGCATCTTCAGATGTTCGGGCGTGCCATAGGCCGGCGCGCCGCTTTTCATGTAGACGTTGGACGAGAACCCGCCATAGCTGACCGGCGCCCCCGCCTTGGCGATCTGGGTCAGGGTGATCCCGGCCAGCGCCTCGGCATGTTGCAGCGTCAGCGCGCCGGCCGGCGTGATCGGTGCCATCGCGCCGGCAAGGCAGAAGGGCGTTACGATGCACATCTGCCCGGCGCGGGCGAAGTCGATCAGCCCCTTGGCCATGGGATTGTCCAGAAGGCGCGGCGAGTTCGTGTTGATCACCGTGCTGACCCAGACATCGCGGGCGAAGTCCTCGTCCGACAGCGCCAGCGCGGTCTGGATCATCTCGAACCCTTCGGCCACCTGTCCGGGGCCGCGCGAATACAGGAACAGCGGCTTGTCCGAATATTCAAGCTGCGCCCTGATCGTGGCGTAGTGGCGCAGATGCACCGGCACGTCCTGCGGCTCGGTCTGCGGGCCAAGCATGTGGATCACGTCGTAATGCTGGCACAGCTTCAGCGTTTCGATGAAATCGGCCTGCGATCCGGGGCGGCGGCCGCGTTCGCGGTCATTCACGTTGGGGCAGCCCACGCCGGCCATGAAGATCATCGCGCCTTGCGCGTAATCCTGATCGCGCAGCGGCGAGGGGCCGCGCAGCCGCCATGCCTTTGGCGTGCTGGCAAGGGCTGCCGTCACGATGTCGCGGCCGATGAACACCATGTCATCGTCAACCCGCGCGCCGGCGGCCGCGAAAAGCTGGCGGGCCTCGGGCAGCAGCACCCGCATCCCCAACTCTTCCAGTACGCGCAGGGCGGTGTCGTGGATCGCTGCCACCTCATCGTCGGAGAACATCGCCTGCGCCGGGAAGGGATGGCGCAACTGGCGGTAGTTCGGTGCCCGCACGACCTTGGGTGCCGCATCGCGGTTGCGGCGGCGGGTCCGGGTCGTCTCGTCCTGGATTTCCATGGTCAGGCCCTCCCTGGCCCAGTTGCAGCCGGATCAGCCGCGGAACGCAGCGCCTTTGGGATCGTGGGGCGAGGCCGGGATGACCGTCGCCGCGACTTCCTGCCCGACGATATGCGTGGTCAGCTTCGTGCCGGGCGCGGCAACGTCACGGTCCACCATGGCCATGGCAAGGCTTTTGCCGATGGTATGGCCATAGCCGCCCGAGGTGACAAAGCCCACAAGGCTGCCGTCCCGCCAGACCGGCTCGTAGCCCGAGGCATCGGCGTCGGTGGCGGCCACCTCCAGCGTGACCAGGACCTTGGCCGATGGCGCCTTGCGTTCGGCCAAAGCGGCGGTGCGGCCGATGAAATCGCCCTTGTTCCAGGCGATGAAGCGGTCCATCCCGGTCTCGCCCGGCGTATAGCCTTGGGTGAACTCGCGCGACCAGATTCCGAAGCTTTTCTCAAGCCGCAGCGACAGAACGGCGTTGAAGCCGATTTCGCGCATCCCGTGCGCCCGGCCCGCCTCAAGCAGCATCCGCCGCAGGCTGGCGTGTTCCAGCGCGCCGCAGTTGATCTCATAGCCCAATTCGCCCGTCACCGACATGCGGGCGACCTTTGCCCGGATCAGCCCAAGGTCGATGGTCTGGCAGCCCAGGAAGGGCAGGGCGGTATCGGACAGATCCTGATGGGTCAGCCCCTGCAGAATCTGCCGCGCCTTCGGCCCGACCACGGCAAAGCCACCCACGGCATCCGAGATGTCGCGGACCGCGGCCCCTTCCATCGCGCACCCTTCGAACCAGCGCATGTGCCATTGCCGCAGGTAGTAAGAGCCCATGATCCAGAAGCTGCCGTCGCCCCAGTTCAGGAGTGTGAGGTCGCCCTTCAGCGTGCCGTTTTCGCCCAGCATCGGCGCAAGGCAGGCGCGGCCCGGTTTCGGCAGGCGGCAGGCGAAGGTGCGGTCCAGCCAGGCGGCGGCTTGCGGCCCCGTCACCTCGTAGCGCGAGAAGGCGGTGATATCCAGCAGACCGGCGCTTTCGCGCGCGGCCCGGCATTCGGCGCCGATCAGATCGAAGGCGTTCGACCGCTTCAGCGAAGGCTCTTCGACAAAGCCTTCGGGCGCGAAGTAAAGCGGCTGCTCCAGCCCCCAGCCCGCGCCCCACCGGCAGCCGGCGGCCGTCATGCCCTCATAGGCGCCGGGGGTTTTAAGGACACGCCCGGCGGGCAGTTGCTCATTCGGGTAGCTCATCACGAAACGGCGCGAATAGAATTGGCCGGTGGTCTGCCGGATGTATTCGCGGTTCGAGGCGAAGTCGCCGTAGCGGGCGATGTCCATGCCGAAGATGTCGGCTTCCGGCTCGCCCCCGATCATCCATTCGGCCAGCGACTTGCCGACGCCGCCGCCCTGCAGGAAGCCCGCCATCACGCCGCAGGCCACCCAGTAGTTGCGCAGGCCCCGCACCGGCCCGACCAGCGGGTTGCCGTCGGGCGAGAAGGTGAAGGC
>CAKSTR010000004.1 GCA_934500835.1 uncultured Paracoccaceae bacterium
CCGTGAACCGCGATTGCTTCATGGTCCGTCTCCTTGCATGGACGGACTCTACCAAAATCTGGACGAGGTTCAGGGGCCCAGGTCATCAGCCAGAATAGATTGCTCATCAGCAGGGCCTCCTGTGACCTCCTGAATCACCGAACAAGGCCACAATCAATGGGTCCTGACCCTAAAGTTAATGAGTCTGGACCCTAAGCGGGAGGCCGCGCTCACGGGAAGAATCTCGATGCGATCGAAGCGTGAGATGTCGCGCTGCCAGGAGATCGGGCCGCGGTTCATTTTCGTCACAAGAAGATGCAAATACCATGTCCCGGGCTGCGTGGGTGCCGTCAAACGAACCTGCGTACAGCCGCGCAGAAACCTTCGTTCAGGCAGTGCAATCGCCTGTTGGAAACAGGGCGCTTCATCGTGACTCCAATGCTGAAAAATGCTGCAATCCCGCGGCAGGGCAAAGATCCCTTTGAACTCGGCAAAGAACACCGCGTCTGAGGGCATCTTCCGGGGAAGCGGCCTGACCTGAAAATCACCTGAAAGATGTCTCGCAGCGGGAGGCAGGTCGAGCGACAGTGCCTCGGCGAGGTGATCGGCGAGGAACGGCAGTGCGGTGGGCGAGAAATAACTGCCATGCTTCCCCGGCACCAGGCGGAACCGGGCCAGCGCGAACTGCTGACGCCAGCGCGGCCATGGGTCCTTGCCTTGCAGGAACGGATTGAACTCGAGACTGTCATCGCCAAAGATCAACGTGGCGGGAATGGGCAATGGCAGCAGACAGTCTGATTCCAAGGCGATGAATCCGCGCACGGCCAACCCAAGCTGCAACAACCGGACCGCCAGCAGGTTGGCAATCAGGGCGCCTTGGCAATTTCCTCCGACACGCAGGGCTTTGCCCCGGAGAAGCGGCAGAAGCATCTCTGCGTAGTAGCCAGCGATCTGAAGGCTTGCCGTCATGTTCAACTGCTCCAACGGCACGATGGCGTTCAGCGACCGCAGGCCAATGAGCGGTTGATCGGGCCCCAGGGCCGCGGCAAGCAGTTTGAACTCGTGGCTTCCGTTGAAGACCCAGATCAGCGGATCGCGCCCGCCATCCCGGTTCTCCACCCGAATGATGCCAAGAGGATCCGCCGCGGAGCCGCCCCAGTCGGCGGTGTAGTTCGCCAGCAGTTTCAACCAGCGCGGGGACGGCGCGGCGGGCGCCTCAACCGCGATCACTGTCAGCCCCGCTTGAGAGTGTCAGGACATGCTGGACGATTTCGCCCACGCTGGTGCTGTCGAAGAAGGTGGCGGGATCGAGTGGCGCGCCGAACCTCGTCTCGATCTCGCTGCAGACACGCGCCGTGTCCATAGAGGACAGCCCGAAGTCCAGCGGATCATCCCCTGCCGAGATGCTCGTGGCGCTATCCGAAGTATAGAAGGCGATCCGATCGCAAAGGAAGGCCAGGACCTGGTCGGAGTTCGGCACAGGGACATGACGGGTATGCGGCATCACATCACCGGCATCGCCAATTCGGCACTCAATCCGCGGAGCTTCTGGCGCTGGATCTTGCCGCTGGTGGTTCGAGGCAGGCTGCGGCACGGCAAGACGCGGACGTCCTGCAAATCCAGCCCGAATTTGGTGCGGATGCGGCGGCGGATCCGGTCGATTACCTCGGGACCGTCCGAAATGTCCTGGTCACGCTGTTCGATCCACAGTGCCACCCGGTCCAATGCGCCCCCACCGGGGATGAAGACGGCTGCGGCCAGAGGGTTCAGTCTCGGGTCTGTCTCTGCCGCGTGCCACTCGATCTCGGCCGCGGAAAAATTGCTTCCATTGCCGATGATCATGTCCTTCAGCCGCCCAGTCACATAAAGCCTCTGCGCGGAGATCGCGCCCAGATCGCCACTGCGAAGCCAGACCCGCCCCTCGGCCGGATGGCCGAAACTTTCCGCGGAACCTTCGGGATCGGCCAGATAGCCGTTTTGCACGAAGGCGCCGGAGATCCAGATCTCTCCCTGATGGCCCTCGGGCATCTTTTCAAGGCTTTCCGGATCGGTGATGCGCAGGCAATCCAACTCGTGCGGGGCAAGAGCGATCGGTTCAAACATCCGGGCCTCGGGCGGCATGGCCTCGGGCGGCAGGTCCACGTCCAGGGGCACGCTTCCTGCGGCGAAGACCGTGCATTCGGCCATGCCGTAGCCATGGAAGAAGGCATCGCGGGACAGGCCGTATGCAGCGAAACGATCATGGAAGGCCGCGAAAAGCCCTCTGGGCACCGGCTCAGCGCCGCAATAGGCCACCCGCCAGCTGGACAGATCAGCACCCAGTAGATCAGCCGGGTCGGAGCGCGAGATACACTCCTTGAAGGCGAAGGGCGGTCCGCCGGCAACCTCAGCGCGACAGGCCGAGATCGCCCGCAGCCAGGAAGCGGGATCGCGGATCATCTCGAACGCATCCATCAGGCAGGTCTGCGCGCCGTTCCACAACGGCACCACAAGGCCGACGATCAGCCCAAGGTCATGATAATGCGGTGCCCAATTCAGCGAGACATTGCCCGGGGCAAGGGAAAAGGCCCTGGAGACCATCTCCATGTTGTCGAGCAACGGTGCCACGTCCAGGGCAATGGCGCGCGGCAGGCGCGAGGTGCCGGAGGTGAACTGGATGATCGGAACGCTGCTGCTGTGAAACGGTGCCCGCGCAGGCACCGTGCGGTCGGGCTGCGGCCGGGCGTCATCCAGAGCCAGCAGGGGAACCTGGCGATCCGGCCCGAGGATCTCTTCCAGAAGGGGGATCTGTGCCCGAAGACACAGGATCGCATTGGGTCTGCAGAGCTCGATCATATGGGCAAGACGCCCGTCCCGGTCTCCGCGTCGCGGAGCCGCTACAGCAATCATGGTCGCGCCGGAGAGGATCCCCGCGAGAAACGGAAAGACGAACTCCTCGCCGAAGCGGATGACGCTCAACAAGACATGCGGACCAGGCCCCAGCGCCGCTTCCAGGCGCTGCTGCGTGTCCTGAGCGGCGTTCAGGACCTGATGCCCGGAATAGCGGCGTTGATTCAGAGCGCGATCGAAGAAGACCAGCGCGTTCGGGGCATCCTGCTCCAGCCGTGCCCGGATCCGCGCTGCAAGGTCGGTCGTCATAAGGTCAGTCCCGCGTTGAGCAATTGAGGAGTCAGGTCCGCCCTCAAGAGGCAGGAACCCTGCGATCTGACGGCGACGGGTGAAATATGTGGCGAGGCTCATCGCATAGGCGCGACAATCGCGGCAATCCAGATTGGGTGAACAGCATTTCCCCTGATTCCGGGACAGGTCGGCATTGTAGTGGACATGTCTAACCGATGCTCCTGCCGGCAGCGACCTACCAAGTTCAACCGAAGATCGCCCTCAACTACCGCACCCCTTTGACGGTGTGGACCTGCACCGGCTCTGTTCCGGTCGGATGCTGATGTTGGACGGCCCCCTGAGCGCCGGGTTGTTGGCTGGTCCGTTGCAGGGCTGCGGGCCGGGACGTCGATCAGCTCATGCGCCCCGGCTATCGTCCTGGGATCACGACATGCCTCCGCTCACGCGATTTGCGCGACATCGCCCCGCCACACCCCGCCCCCAGATCAGCTGCAACCCGTCGTGCCGCCGCAGGTGTTGCACTTCAGGCAGGTGCCGTTGCGCACCAGCGTGTAGTTGCCGCATTCGCCGCAACTGTCGCCGGTGTAGCCTTGCATCTTGGCCTTGGTGCGCGCGTCCACGTTGGCAGAGCCCATGGCGAAGGCCGAGGTGGTTTCGGCCAGGCCACCGGCCCGGATTTCCGGCACCAGCATGTTCAGCGTGGCGACCGGATCGGTCCCGGTGGCGAAGGCCGTTGCCCCTGCCCCGCCCTGCAGCACGACCAGTTCCTGCGGCAGCCGCTTGCGCAGGTAGCCCGAGGAGGAGATCGACTTCAGAAGCTCGACCGATTTCGACGCCGTGGCCTCGGACACTTCGGCAATGTTGCGCTTGCCCTCGTCATCGCCGCGGCCAAGGTCGTCAAAGCTGGTGCCTTTGGGGGCCACATGCGCCAGATCGGTGCGGTCAAGATAGCTGATCGCCAGTTCGCGGAAGATGTAGTCAAGGATCGAGGTCGCGTTCTTGATGCTGTCGTTGCCCTGCACCATGCCTGCCGGCTCGAACCGGGTGAAGGTGAAGGCCTCGACGAATTCCTCCAGCGGGACGCCGTATTGCAGGCCCACGGACACCGCGATGGCGAAATTGTTCATCATCGCGCGGAAGCCCGCACCTTCCTTGTGCATGTCGATGAAGATCTCGCCCAGCGAGCCGTCACCATACTCCCCGGTCCGGAGATAGACCTTGTGGCCGCCGATGATCGCCTTCTGGGTATAGCCCTTGCGGCGTTCGGGCAGTTTCTCGCGGTGCGAGCGGACGATCTCCTTGACGATCACCTTCTCGACGATCTTCTCGGCAATGACCTGGGCCTTTTCCATCACGGTGCCGGAGGCCATGATCTCTTCGGCTTCCTCGTCATCCTCGATCAGCGCGGCCGCCAGCGGCTGGCTGAGTTTCGATCCGTCGCGGTAAAGCGCATTGGCCTTGATCCCCAGCGAATGCGACAGCTCATATGCGGCAAGCGTTTCCTCGATCGTGGCCGAGTTCGGCATGTTGATCGTCTTGGAAATCGCGCCCGAGATGAACGACTGCGCCGCCGCCATCATGTGGATATGGCTTTCCACGGACAGGAACCGCTTGCCGGTCTTGCCGCAGGGGTTGGCGCAGTCGAACACTGCCAGATGCTGCGGCTTCAGGAAGGGGGCGCCTTCCAGGGTCATGGTGCCGCAGACATGGTCGTTGGCAGCGTCGATCTGTGCCTTGGTGAACCCAAGGTGGCGCAGAAGGTCGAAGGTCGGGTCGTTCAGCTTCTCTTCCGGGATGCCAAGGGTGCCCTTGCAGAAATCGGCGCCAAGGGTCCATTGGTTGAAGACAAAGCGAATGTCGAAGGCGGTCGGCAGGGCCGCCTCGACCTTCTCGATCTCGCGCGGGCCGAAGCCATGGCCGATCAGCGCGGTATGGTTGACCGAGGGCGCCTGCGCGAGAGAGCCGTGACCGACCGCATGGGCAACCATCTCGGCGATCTGGTGGCTGGGATAGCCAAGGGTTTCCAAGGCGGCAGGAACCGACTGGTTGATGATCTTGAAATAGCCGCCGCCGGCCAGTTTCTTGAACTTCACCAGCGCGAAGTCCGGCTCGATCCCGGTGGTGTCGCAATCCATCACCAGACCGATGGTGCCGGTGGGGGCGATCACGGTGGTCTGGGCGTTGCGGAAGCCGTGGACCTCGCCCAGGGACAGCGCCTCGTCCCAGGCGGATTTCGCAAGCGAGACAAGGGCCTGGTCGGGGCAGTTCGCCTGATCCAGCGCGACCGGATTGACGTTCAGCGCCTCATATCCGGTGGTCTTGCCCCAGGCGGCGGCCCGATGGTTGCGGATCACCCGAAGCATGTGGTCACGGTTGCGGGCATAGCCCGAGAACGGCCCCAGTTCCTTGGCCATCTCGGCCGAAGTGGCATAGGTGATGCCCGTCATCAGCGCGGTCAGCGCACCGCACAGCGCACGGCCTTCCACCGAGTCGTAGCCCAGGCCCATGTTCATCAGCAGACCGCCGATATTGGCATAGCCCAGGCCAAGGGTGCGGAAGTCATAGCTGAGTTGCGCGATTTCTTTCGACGGGAATTGCGCCATCATCACCGAGACTTCCAGCGTCACCGTCCAGAGGCGTGTGGCGTGAACATACGCCTCCGCATCGAAGCGACCGTCCTTGTAGAAGGTCAGCAGGTTCATCGACGCCAGATTGCAGGCGGTGTCGTCCAGGAACATGTATTCCGAGCACGGGTTGGAGCCGCGGATCGGCCCGTCTTCCGGGCAGGTGTGCCAGGCGTTGACGGTATCGTGGAACTGGATGCCCGGATCGGCGCAGGCCCAGGCGGCGTGGCCGATCTGGTCCCAAAACTCGCGCGCGGAAACCGTCTTGGCAATCTTGCCATCGGTGCGGCGGACCAGTTCCCACGGCTTGTCATCGCGCACCGCCTTCAGGAAAGCATCGGTGACGCGGACCGAGTTGTTCGAATTCTGGCCCGAGACGGTGATATAGGCCTCGGAATCCCAATCGGTGTCGTAGGTGGGGAATTCGATGCTGTCGAAGCCCTGACGCGCGTATTGCAGCACGCGGTTGGTGTAGGTGTCGGGGATCATGGCCTTTTTCGCGGCCCTGATCGCGGATTTCAGCGCGGGATTCTTCGCCGGATCGACGGAATCCTCGGACGAGCCGTCCCAGGCGCGAATGGCCGAGAAGATGTCGTTCAGACGCGCCTGATGCATCTTGGAACCGGCCACCAAGGAGGCCACCTTCTGTTCCTCGATGACCTTCCAGTTGATGAAGGATTCAATATCGGGGTGATCCATGTCGCAGATCACCATCTTGGCCGCCCGCCGCGTGGTGCCGCCCGACTTGATCGCCCCTGCCGCACGGTCGCCGATCTTCAGGAACCCCATCAGCCCCGAGGATTTGCCGCCGCCCGACAGCCGCTCGCCTTCGCCGCGCAGCGAGGAGAAGTTGGTGCCGGTGCCCGAGCCGTATTTGAAGAGCCGTGCCTCGCGGACCCAGAGGTCCATGATGCCGCCTTCGTTCACCAGATCGTCCGAAACCGACTGGATGAAGCAGGCATGCGGCTGCGGGTGTTCATAGGCGCTGGTCGATTGGGTCAGCTTGCCGGTCTTGTGGTCAACGTAGAAATGCCCCTGCCCCGGACCGTCGATGCCGTAGGCCCAATGCAGCCCGGTGTTGAACCACTGCGGGCTGTTCGGCGCCGCCATCTGGCGGGCCAGCATGAAGCGCATCTCGTCGAAATAGGCGCTGGCGTCGGCTTCGGTGGTGAAATAGCCGCCCTTCCAGCCCCAATAGGCCCAGGCCCCGGCCAGACGGTCGAAAACCTCCTTGGCGCTGGTTTCGCCCACATAGCGTTGATCGGCGGGCAGCTTGGCCAGCGCATCCTCATCAGGGACCGAGCGCCACAGGAACTCGGGCACGCCCTTTTCCTTCACGCGCTTCAGGACCGCAGGAACGCCCGCCTTGCGGAAATACTTCTGCGCCAGCACGTCCGAGGCGACCTGGCTCCAGCCTTCGGGGATCTCGACCGCCTCGTTGCGGAAGACGATCTTGCCGTCGGGGTTGCGGATTTCCGAGGTGGTGACGGAGAAGGCCATTGCGCCATAGGCCCCGGTGGCCTCGGCGGTAAACTTGCGCTCGATCTTCATGTGCCCCTGATCCTTGCTTGGCCGGGTATTCCGGCATCACTGTCCCGCGCGACCGGTCGCGACGGCAAACAGAACCCAGACCCCGTCCGGCACTGCCGACAGGGCGGAGGCGCCGTTACCCCGGCCGCCTTCTGGTCTGGATCACTGCTCCCGTCCGATACCACTATATGTTGTGGCTACCCGAACCGCCCAGCCAACCTGAAGTATGTAACAGGGCGGATCAACCTCTTTATTTGCACCCTCATCCTAATTTTGCGCTTGACGATGAGGGCATCCTTTCACGCGCCCTTCACACCGCTGTCATCGAAAGACCGGGCGTCTTGTGGATCGGGCTGTGGACAAGAGTTGGAGTGATGTCTCAACTCGCCGCCTTTTGCTAGGCAAGCGGGCGGATTGCGGTGGATGGCTCAGAAACCGGATCACCCGGTGGACAAACGACCCGCAGGGCCGGCACCGATTCTCAGACCTTCACGACCCGCCCGGCCGAGCGGTTGATCAGCACGATCCCGATGGCCACCAGAACCCCCGGCCCGAGAATCGCCGGCGAGAGCTTTTCGTCGAAGATCGCGGCCCCAAGCAGGATCGCCAGCACAGGCGTCAGGAAGGAGAAGGCCGCAACGGTGGACGAAGGATAGACCGACATCAGCCAGAGCCAGGCGATGAAACCGCCCGCCACCACGATCGAGGCCTGGAACAGCACCAGCCACAGGTGCACGGGTTGAAAGTCGCGGATCAGCGGGCCGAACAGGGGCGAGAGCAGCAACAGGATCGGGGCCGAGACCAGCACCATCCAGAACAGCTGCATCTCGGGCCCTTCGGCACGCATCACCGGGCGACGGGCGATGAAGGCGGTGCCGGCCCAGCCAAGGGCTGCGCCAAGCGCGCAAAGGTCGCCCCAGATGCTGCCCTGCCCGCCCTTGGCCCCGCCAAGGATGGCCCATGCGGTGCCGGCAAAGGCCAGCACAAGACCAAGCGCCTTCATCGGCGTGATGCGATCCCCCAGACCGAAATGCGCCATAAGCGCGAACCACAACGGCATGGAATACATCAGCACCGAGGCGCGGCCGACCGTGGTCAGGTCAAGCGCCACGAACAGGAACAGGAATTCGGCCGCGAAGACTATGCCGATGGCCAGACCGGGCAGCACGGAGGCCCGGTTCAGCCGCGGCGGCCGGCCGCGCCAGACCAGCCAGCCCCAGACGAACAGGATCGCCAGAAGCGAGCGCAGGCCGGCAAAGAACACCGGCTGCAGCCCCGCATTGACCACCTTGATGGTGATCTGGTTCAGCGCGAGCAGAAGCTGTATCCCCAGAAGCATCGCCAGACCCGCGCCGTCCAGCCTGTCCTTGCGCATGATCTGACGTATCCTTCCGGGATTTCCCCCTGCCTGTGATGGTCTTTTGCATTGACCGCGCCCCCGACGCAAGCAAGGCTGCGGTCCTGTCCTGTGCCGGCGAAGGAGAATGCCGTGAGTAGTCTGACCAAAACATTGCTGAAGGTCGCGATCGGGGTGGCCGTGGCCAAGGGCGTCTCGACGCTGGCCAAGAAGGCGGGCAGCGGCTCTGCCTCGGGCAGCGGTTCGGGCGGCGGCCTGGGCGATCTGCTGGGCGGGATGCTGGGCGGCAACACCTCTGGCAGTTCCGGTAGCCTTGGGCGCAGCACCTCGCGCGATACCGGCCAGACCGGCGGCCTGGGCGACATCATGGGCGACATCCTCGGCAACTCCGGCAGCAGCGGCACCACCCGCTCGGCGCGCACGGGCCGCGGCGGCGACCTTCTGGAAGAGGTTCTGGGCACCCCGCGCAGCGGCGGCAGCCGCAAGAACGCGCCCGGCGGGCTTGGCGACGTGCTTGAGCAGATGACCGGTGCCCGTTCGGGGCGCGGCGGTCAGGCGAATGCGGGGCAGTCCGGCGGGATCGGCGATCTTCTCGGCTCCATCCTTGGCGGGGCTGCGGCCCGTCCGGCCGGCAACAACCTGCGGGTCGAGGAAGAGGACGAGGTTTCGGCAGCACTGATGCTGAAGGCGGTCATCCAGGCGGTGAAATGCGACGGAGATCTGGATGCCGCCGAGAAGAAGAAGCTGATGGAGGCCATGGGCGATGCAACCCAGGCCGAAGTTCAGGCGGTGAATGGCGAATTGTCGGCGCCGGTGGATG
Source organism: uncultured Paracoccaceae bacterium (assembly GCA_934500835.1). Lineage (GTDB taxonomy): Bacteria > Pseudomonadota > Alphaproteobacteria > Rhodobacterales > Rhodobacteraceae > Pseudogemmobacter. The sequence continues at coordinate 9,431 of CAKSTR010000004.1, forward strand.
TGGATGCGCTGGTGCGGATGGTCCCGAACGGGATGGAGGCGCAGGTCTATCTGGCCTCGCTGTCCGCCATCAACCTCGACAACCAGGCCGAGGCGCAATACCTGCATGCGCTGGCGCAGGGACTGGAGTTGCAGCCGCATGAGGTGAATGCGCTGCACGACCGGATCGGGGCGCCGAAGATCTACCGTTAGAATCTGTGATGACCGGCCGGGGGGCGCAAAGCCCCCCAGCCCCCGCAGGATATTTGGACCAAAGTGAAGGGGCGGGCGATCTGCGCCAGACCGTTGGCTGCCGTTGAAAGCGGGCCAGTCGCGGAAAGTCGACATATCCAGCCGGGAAGGAAGGTTCCCCTTCCCGTCATGCCGGTGTAGGGCCGGGGGCGATCCCGATTTCCGGAGACTGCCATGATGACGCCCCCCGCGTCCGAGAATTCGCGCGCGGCTGCGCTGATGACCGGCTCGATGGCATTCTTTGCCGTCGAGGACATCTTTCTGAAGCGCGCGGCCGAAGCCCTGCCGCCCGGCGAGGTGCTGGCGCTGACCGGCGGCGTCGGCGCGCTGGTGTTCTGGCTGCTGGCGGCGCGGCAGCGCCAGCGCGTCCTGAGCATGGATGCGCTGCGCGGGGCGGCGCTGGTGCGCAGCCTTGCCGAGGCCGGGGCGGCGATGCTCTACATCGTGGCGCTGGCGCTGGCGCCGCTGTCGTTGACGGCGGCCTTGCTGCAGGCCTCGCCGCTGGTGGTGGTGGCCGGGGCCGCGCTGTTCCTGGGCGAGACGGTGGGCTGGCGGCGGTGGGCCTCGGTTGTGGCCGGGTTCATCGGCGTTCTGGTGATCCTGTCGCCCTGGGATGCCGATTTCGACCCGACCGGCCTTCTGACGGTGGCTTGCGTCTTCGTGCTGGCCGTGCGCGACCTTGCAACGCGGGTGATGCCCGAGCGGATCGGGACCTTCCAGGTCGCGGCCTGGGCCTATCTGGGGCTGGTCCCTTCGGGTCTTCTCCTGATGGGGATCATGGGTCAGGGCTTTGCCTGGCCGACCCCGATGCAATGGGCGGGCCTTGGCGGTGCCCTTGTGGCCGGGCTTTTCGGCTATTACGCCGTGGTCGCGGCGATGCGCTTGGGCGAAGTCTCGGTCGTCGCACCCTTCCGCTATACGCGGCTGGTCTTCTCGGTCGCGCTGGCGATGATCTTCTTTGCCGAACGCCCCGGCCTTTCCACCTATGTCGGCGCCGCAATCGTGGTGGGCTCCGGCCTCTATGCTCTGGCGCGAGAGCGGATTCGGCGGCGCAAGGCGGCGCAGATGGCGGAAAGCCGTCTTTTCCTTGAGACCAAGGACGGCTAAACGGGCGGGGTAAGCCCCCTATCCCCCCGGGAGACCGCCATGAGCACGATCATCGACATTCACGCGCGCGAAATTCTCGACAGCCGCGGCAATCCCACCGTCGAGGTGGATGTGGTGCTGGAAAGCGGCGCCATGGGCCGGGCCGCCGTGCCCTCGGGCGCGTCGACCGGCGCGCATGAGGCGGTGGAGCGCCGCGACGGCGACAAGAACCGCTACATGGGCAAGGGCGTGCTTGAAGCCGTGGCCGCAGTCAACGGCGAGATCGCCGAGGAACTGGTGGGTTACGACGCGACCGAACAGGTCGGCATCGACCGCACCATGATCGAGATGGACGGCACCCCGAACAAGGGCCGTCTGGGCGCCAACGCCATCCTTGGCGTGTCGCTGGCGGTGGCCAAGGCGGCGGCCGAGTTTTCCAGCCAGCCGCTTTACCGCTATGTCGGCGGCACATCCGCCCGCGTATTGCCGGTGCCGATGATGAACATCATCAATGGCGGCGCCCATGCGGACAACCCGATCGACATCCAGGAATTCATGATCATGCCAGTGGGGGCACAGGACATCCGCGACGCGCTGCGCATGGGGTCGGAAGTCTTCCACACGCTGAAGAAGGAACTGTCGGCCGCAGGTCACAACACCAATGTCGGCGACGAAGGCGGGTTCGCGCCGAATCTTAGCTCTGCCCGTGAAGCACTTGATTTCATTCTGAAATCTATCGAGAAAGCCGGATACGCCCCGGGAGAGGATATCTATCTGGCGCTGGACTGCGCCTCGACGGAATACTTCAAGGACGGCAAGTATAACCTTGCCGGTGAAGGAAAAATCCTGTCCTCCATCGAGAATGTCGAATATCTGGCCGGTCTGGTCGGCGACTACCCGATCATCTCGATCGAAGACGGCATGGCCGAGGACGACTGGGAAGGCTGGAAGGCCCTGACCGAGGTTCTGGGCGGCAAGATCCAGCTGGTCGGCGACGATCTTTTCGTGACCAACCCGCGCCGCCTGTCCGATGGCATACGCCAGGGTATTGCCAACTCGATGCTGGTGAAAGTGAACCAGATCGGCACCCTGACCGAGACGCTGCAGGCGGTGGATATGGCGCATCGCGCCGGCTACACCAATGTGATGTCGCACCGCTCGGGCGAGACCGAGGACAGCACGATTGCCGATCTGGCGGTCGCCACCAACTGCGGCCAGATCAAGACCGGCTCGCTGTCGCGTTCGGACCGGATGGCGAAATACAACCAGCTGATCCGCATCGAAGAGATGCTGGGCGAGACGGCGGAATACGCCGGTGACTCGATCCTGAAGGGCTGACCGAAGCACGACTTTTCGACGAAACGTCGGGGCGGCCCGACATGCAGACGAAACGGCGGGCGCCCCGGTCAGGGCGCCCGCTTTCATTCGGGCCGGCTGCAATCAATGCGCCTGCATCTCGTGCAGGATCTCGTCCCCGGTCAATGCGGCGGGGTAGTAGGTCGGCCAGTTGGTCAGTTCCTGCAGCACCGCGGTCCGGTCTTCGCCCCAGTAAAGGTGATAGTGTCCGGCCTTCACCGGCGCGATGGCATGGTCGCTGAACTGGATGAAGCCGGGGGCCGCCGCATCGCCCGCGACCTTGCGGAAGATGTAGCGCACCCCGCGGTTGCCCTTTTCATAGGTCAGCACCTCATGGCCGTCATCGGCATAGTGCCCGCTGACGCTGCCCGAGGCGCTGTGGAAGCTGACCTGATCGCCATGAATCTCGATCCGGTCGACATCGGTCTTGTAGCCGGTGTCGTAATAGGCGCGGTATTCGTCCGCAGTTTTGTCGCCGTGTTCGGCCTTGTGCGCGATGACCGGGTCCAAGGTGCCGTCCAGCAGCAACGGATAGACCGATTGCCAGTCCCCCTCCCAGTCCGAGAGGCTTCGCGGGGCGATCTGGGCGTCGTCGAAATGGCCCTTGTAGATCTCGTCGGCGGACTGGGAATGGTCGTGGCTGGCGTCTTTCGCGGTCTCGGCCATCGCAGGGAGGGCAAGCGAGAGGCCCGCCACGACAGCGGCGGCAAGCGTTCGGGAAAAGAGATGAAGCATCCTGGTATCCTTTCGGCGGGGTCTTCGTGATTCGATATGTTATTTCATAACATATGTCAGTCAGTGCTACCCTGCCCGCCCGCCCGCCGCAAGAGCGTCAGGCGGGAACCGGCCCGGATTCAGAACCGCCCCGGCCTGAACTCGGCCAGAAGCGCGCTCTCTCCGCCGTCGATTTCTTCCGCCACCAGCTCTCCGGTGATCGCGGCCAATGTGGCGCCCGAATGCATTACCGCAAGCCAAAGGCCCGGCCGCGCCGCGCCGATCACCGGCAGCCCATCGCCGGGAACCGGGCGGAACGCCAGCGCCACCTCGTCCCAATCGGTGCGGACCGCGGGCAGAAGCCGGCGCAGGCGGGTCATCGCGGCATCGGCATGGGCGCCGGCCAGACCGGCGATGGTCTCGGCGGTGTCCCCCTGATGGTTGGGCGCGGTCGGCATCACCAGACGGCCAGCCTCATCCTGCCGCAACTCGCCGCCCGGGCCCCAGAGCACCAGCGGCAGCAACGGGGGCAAGGGCGGGGTCTTCAGGATCAGCCCGGGGCGCGACAGCATCGGCAGCGCGATCCCCAAAGGCCCGGTCAAGGCCGGCGCGCCGGTGCCGGCCGCGACCACGACGGCATCTGCGGCAAGCGCCCCTTGCGCCATCTCGACCCCGGTCACCCGGCCGCCGCCTTCCGTCAGCCGCAGCGCCGCCACCCCGCGCCACAGCCGCGCCCCCGAGGCCGCGATCAGCCGCGCCGCCAGCACCCCCGGATCGACAGCGCCTTCGCCGGGCAGGAACAATGCGCTTTCAGGCATCAGCCCCAGTTGCGGCAGGTCGCGCCGGATGCGGTCGCAGTCCCAGGTCTCGACCGGATAGCCAAGCGCCCGCAGGCCATCGGCGAACGCCAGCTGTGCAGACCCTTCCTCTTCGAACCACAGGCAGCCGGGCCAGCGGATCGGGCTGTCGGGCAGCAGCCCGTCCAGCCGGCGATGCGCGGCGATCCCCTCCAGCCGCAGCCGGTAATGCGCCGGCGACAGGTGGAACGAGGCGTTGATCCAGCCGAAACTGCGCCCGGAGGCACCGGCGGCGATGCCCTGCCCCTCAAGGATCGTGACGGAATGACCGCGGCGGCCAAGCTGGAAGGCGATGGATGCGCCGATCACCCCGGCGCCGATGACGATGATCTGCATGGGCCGACCCTGCCAGCCCCGCCCGCCGCTGGCAAGGCTGGCCACCGCTGGCAAGCCGGGCCGCGATGCGCTAGCCATGCGCCATGGCCAAGGTGATCCTTCTCAACAAACCCTTCGACGTGCTCTGCCAGTTCACCGACCCCGAGGGCCGCCCTACTCTGGCGGACTATGTGAACGAGAAGCATGTCTATGCCGCCGGGCGGCTGGATCGGGATTCCGAGGGGCTGGTGGTGCTGACCGATGATGGCCGCCTGCAGGCCCGGATCTCCGATCCCCGGCACAAGCTGGAAAAGACCTATCTCGCGCAGGTCGAGGGGGTCATTTCGGACAGCGCCCTTGCCGCGCTGCGCGGCGGCGTGACGCTGAAGGACGGCCCCACCCTGCCTGCCGGCGCGCGTATGGTGGATACGCCCGTATGGCTGTGGCCCCGCGTGCCGCCGGTGCGGATGCGCAAGACCGTGCCGGACGGCTGGATCGAGTTGACCCTGCGCGAGGGCCGCAACCGTCAGGTCCGCCGGATGTGCGCCGCCGTCGGCCTGCCCTGCCTGCGCCTGATCCGCTGGCGGGTCGGCGACTGGACGCTTGACGGTCTTGCGCCCGGCGAAACCCGCCAACTGTGACCGCAGGCCCGCAGAACGTGCCCCAAAATGCCGGCAGAACATGCCGCCGCGCGGCTGGTGGCAGACGGCGGTCTCGACCGGGGGCTGAGGGCTGGTCAGCGGCACCGTCCTGCCGGGGGCACTTCGCCGGCCTCAAACCGGTGCCGCCGGGCCGGACGCTGCCCCGCGCCGGGAAGCTGCGCCATTTCGCAAGCGATGTCGCCCTTGACGTCGCTGATGGCCTCGCCACGGTGCTTTCCTTGCGTCAGGATGGGCTGGCAAGGCAGGGGCGGGGCGTCATGGATCACAAGGAATTTCTCTCATCGCTGCCACCGGAGGTGCGTCAGCAGATGACCAGCCGCTCGGACGCGGCGGGTCTGCGGCATCTGGTGCTGCATCTTGGTGCGATTCTGCTCTGCGGGGTCGGGATCGCGCTGCAGCCGCCGGGCTGGTGGCTGCTTTTGCCGGTGCAGGGGGTGATGATCGTCTTCCTCTTCACGCTGGAGCACGAATGCACCCACCGCACCCCCTTTGCCAATGAACGGCTGAGCGACTGGGTCGGGCGGTTCTGCGGGCTGGCACTGGTGCTGCCCTTCGAATGGTTCCGCTGGTTCCATCTGGCGCATCACCGCTGGACCAACCTGCCCGGCAAGGACCCCGAGCTTGCCAGCCCCAAACCCGAGCGCCTGCCGGCCTGGCTCTGGCATGTGTCGGGCCTGCCCTATTGGGGGGCCGGGTTGCGGCTGATGGCGGCGCTGGTGCTTGGCCGGGCCGAGGGCGACTACCTGCCCGAGGGCGCGCGGCCACGCATCATCCGCGAGGCGCGCTGGATGGCGCTGATCTACGCCTGCCTCGCCGCCAGCCTGTTCTGGTCGCCGCTGGTGCTTTGGGTCTGGGTGGTGCCGGTGCTCCTGGGCCAGCCGGTGCTGCGGCTCTACCTTCTGGCCGAGCATGGCGATTGCCCGCAGGTCGCCAACATGTTCGAGAACACCCGCACCACCTTCACCAACCGTCTGCTGCGGTTTCTGGCCTGGAACATGCCCTATCACGTCGAGCATCACGTCTGGCCCGCCGTCCCTTTCCACCGCCTGCCCGAGGTCCATGCCCTTATGCGCAAGGAGTTGCGGGTGACAGCGGATGGCTATGCCACCTTTACCAGGGAATACCTGCAGCGGCGGCTTTAGCCCTTCTGCCGCAGACGACCTGTAGGGTATGGGGTCCATACCGCCGAATGTCCCCTACCCGCGTATGGTCCATACGGGCGTATGGCGGGGCATTGTGTGGGGCACAACTTGTCCATGGCGCGGGCACGGGCAAGGCTGTATCCCCGGCACATGACCGAAAACACAGACAGCGGCGACAGCCTTTCGGGCTTTTTCTATGCCCTTGCGGCCTATCTCCTCTGGGGGTTCCTGCCGCTTTACATGAAGGCGCTGGCGCATATCCCGCCGGTCGAGGTCATTGCGCATCGGGTAATCTGGTCGGTGCCGATCGCCGTGGCGGTGCTGGCCTGGCTGGGGCGCACCGCCGATCTGAAGGCGGCGCTGACCAGCCCGCGCATGCTGGGGATGGGCGCGCTGACGGCGGCGCTGATCTCTGTGAACTGGGGGATCTATGTCTGGGCCATCGGCGCGGGCCATGCGCTGGATGCGGCCCTTGGCTATTACATCAACCCGCTGTTCTCCATCCTTCTCGGGGCCGTCCTGCTGGGAGAGCGCCTGCGCGGCATTCAATGGCTGGCCATCGTGCTGGTCTGCATTGCGGTCGGGATCCTGACATGGGAGGCCGGCAAGCTGCCGGTGGTTGCCATGGGTCTGTTCCTGAGCTGGGGCTTCTACGCCTATTTCAAGCGCCGCCTGCCGATCGGCCCCAATCAGGGCTTTGCGCTGGAGGTGCTGATCCTGCTGCCCTTCGGGCTGGCCTATGCGCTGTGGCTGCTTTGGACCGGCAAGGGGCATTTCGTCGAAGGCGTGCCGCTGGACACCTGGCTTCTGGTCGGTTGCGGCATTGTAACGGCGGGTCCGCTGATGATCTATGCCAACGGGGCCAAGCGGCTGCGGCTGTCGACCATCGCGATCATGCAATACATCGCGCCGACGATGATCTTCCTGACCGCCGTCTTCCTGTTCGGCGAACCGTTCAGCCAGACCAGTCTGATCGCCTTCGGCTTCATCTGGGCCGCTCTTCTGGTTTATTCCTGGTCGATCCTGCGCCGCAGCCGGGCCTGAGGCGCCTATGGGCGGCTGATCTGCCCGCCCCCGACCGCCGCCGGCACGCCCGTCGTCGTGGCGCAAGAGGTCGGCAACCCGCGCATCACCCTGACCGCAAGGAAGGCGAAGGCCTGCGCCTCCAGCATGTCGCCGTTCAGACCGGCCGCCTCGACCGGCTGGACCGGGCAGGCGAACTTGCGGCGCAGATGGCGCATCAGCGTGGCGTTGTGCCGCCCGCCCCCCGTGACCAGAAGCCGGCCGATCGGTTTCGGGAAATGTTCGGCACCGCGCGCGACCGCGCTGGCGGCGGCCGCAGTCAGGGTGGCAAGGGCGTTCGGCGTCGTAAGGCCCTTCACTGCCTCAAGCAGGCTGCTGAAATCGTTGCGGTCCAGAGATTTCGGCGGGATGCGGAAGAAGTAGGGGTTCTGCAGGAAGGCCTCGATCACCTCACGCTTCACCCGGCCTTTCGCGGCCAATGCGCCGCCGCTGTCCTGGTTCTTGCCGGTCCTTGCCCGCATCAGGTCGTTGATCGGCGCATTCGCGGGGCCGGTGTCAAAGGCCAGAAGGGCGCCCGGCACCTCGGGCGCGGGCTGGCTTGGGTCCACCCAGGTCAGATTGCCGACCCCGCCAAGGTTCAGGAAGGCCAGCGGTTCGGTCGCGCCGATCTTCCTGGCAAGGGCGAAGTGGAAGAACGGCGCCAAAGGCGCGCCCTGCCCGCCCAGTGTCACGTCGGACGTTCGGAAGTCCCAGACCACCGGCACCGACAGCACGCCGGCCAGCAGGTTGCCATCGCCGGCCTGATGGGTCCCCCGTCCGCGCGGATCATGCGCAAGGGTCTGGCCGTGGAAGCCCGCCACCTGCACGCCCGAGAAGCGCGACATCACCTCGGCATGGGCGTTCTCGACCACGGTCGCGGCCTCGGTCACGCCGGGATCGCCCGGCCATTTGCCAAGGGCGGCGCGCAAGACCGCCTGCTCGGCGGGCGTATAGGGGCGATAGGCATGGGGGCCGAACTCCTGCACCACATGGCCATCGGTCAGCACCATCGCCGCATCCACCCCGTCCAGCGAGGTGCCCGACATCGCGCCAAGTGCCCAGACCGGACCTGTCTCCTTCGCCATCTTCCCCTTCACCCCGTGCGCCGCTATACCGCCAGCACCTTAAAGCACGGGCAAGCCATGACCTACCATCCGAAATCCGATTTCATGCGCGTGATGTTCCAGCGCGGCTTCGTTGCCGATTGCACGGACTATCAGGCGCTGGACGAAGCCTTGGTCAAAGGGGTGGTGCCTGCCTATATCGGTTATGACGCCACGGCGGCATCGCTGCATGTCGGGCATCTGATGAACATCATGGTGCTGCGCTGGCTGCAAAAGACCGGCCACAAGCCGATCACCCTGATGGGCGGCGGCACGACCAAGGTGGGCGACCCCTCGTTCCGGTCCGAAGAGCGCCCCCTGCTGACGCCCGAGAAGATCGACGAGAACATCGCCGGTCTGAAGAAGGTGTTCGCGAAATACCTGACCTATGGCGACGGGCCGACCGATGCCATCATGCTGAACAATGCCGAATGGCTGGACAGCCTGAACTACCTTGATTTCCTGCGCGACATCGGGCGGCATTTCAGCGTGAACCGGATGCTGAGCTTTGAATCGGTGAAGTCGCGGCTGGACCGCGAGCAGAGCCTTTCGTTCCTTGAATTCAACTACATGATCCTGCAGGCCTATGATTTCCTTGAGATCAACCGCCGTTATGGCTGCCTGTTGCAGATGGGCGGGTCGGACCAATGGGGCAATATCGTCAACGGCGTCGACCTGACGCGCCGGGTGATCGACCATGAGATCTACGGGCTGACCACGCCGCTGCTGACCACCTCGGACGGGCGGAAGATGGGGAAGTCGGCCTCTGGCGCGGTCTGGCTGAACGGCGACATGCTGAGCCCCTACGAGTTCTGGCAGTTCTGGCGCAACACCACCGATGCAGATGTGGGCCGCTTCCTGAAGATCTTCACCGAATTGCCGGTCGAGGAATGCGATCGCCTCGGCGCGCTTCAGGGGTCCGAGATCAACGGCGCCAAGGCGCTGCTGGCCAATCTGGCGACCGCGCTTCTGCACGGCGAGGAGGCAGCGCAAGCGGCTGAAGCCACCGCGCGCGAGGTCTTCGAGAAGGGCGGCATCGGGGAGGATCTGCCGACCGTGGTGCTGGCCCCGGAAGAGCTGGCCGATGGCGTGGGCATCGTGCAGCTTCTGGTGCGGGCCGGGCTTGTCGGATCGGGCAAGGATGCCAAACGCCTGATCACCGAAGGCGGCGCGAAGGTGAACGACGAGATCATCACCGATGCCGCGCTGCGCTTCGGGGCCGGCGATCTGGCCGAGCCGGTGAAGCTGACCGCCGGCAAGAAGCGCCATGCGCTGGTGGTTCTGGGCTGATGCGCGCGCCGCTGGCCGCCGCTTTGGCGCTGACCGGGGCGGTAACGGGGGCGGCGGCGCAGGCCTGCCCGCTGACCCTGGCGCTTTACGCCGACCCCGACAGCACGGTCGAGCTGCGCTTTCACGCCGCGCAAAGCTGGGAAAGCAGCGGGTCGGTCACGCATGTGATGGAACTGGGGCTGTCCGACGGGCGGGTGCTGTGGGGCCGGATCACCAGCAACCAGGGCACGTCGCGCGACATGGGGCATCTATACTTCGGCTGCGACGCCCCCTCGCCGGACGGAGAGCCGGAGGCGGACGTGCTGGCCGACTGCCTGGCCTGGGAAGGCGTGGTCTATGCGCTGGATCAGGGCCGCATCGCCCCGATGCCCGATGCGGGGGCCAAGGCACCGCCGGCGCTGGTGCTGGCCGATCTGGGCCGGCAGTTGCGCTATTCCGTGATGGAGGGGGGCGAGGCCCCGCTTTGGGACCAGCTGGACCTGTCGGGCTGCGCCGAATGAAAAGGGCCCCCGCAGGGGCCCTTTCACATCATTCCTGAACGCTGACCTTGGTCATCACATCGGGCGTGGCCGGCGGCTCACCCTTGGCGATGGCATCGACCACATCCATGCCCTGCACCACATGACCGACCACGGTATACTGGCCGTCAAGGAAGGTGCCCGGCGCGAACATGATGAAGAACTGGCTGTTGGCCGAGTTCGGGTCCTGCGACCGCGCCATGCCGACAACGCCGCGCTGGAACGACGCACCCGAGAATTCGGCCGGCAGGTCGGGCTTCGAGGATCCGCCCATGCCCGCCATCGACAGATCGCCGCCGGATTTGCCATATTGCACATCGCCGGTCTGGGCCATGAAGCCGTCGATCACGCGGTGGAAGACCACGCCGTCATAGGCGCCTTCCTTGGCCAGCTCGACCATCTGCGCCACATGTTTCGGTGCATATTGCGGCAGCATGTCAATGACGATCTGGCCATTGGCGGCGCCCGCAACCTCGATCACCAGATTCGGGCCGGGGCCATCCATGTCGCTTTCGGCAAAGGCCGGGCCGGCGATCAGGGCGGTGGCGAGAAGGACCTTACGCAACATCGGCGGCCACCCGGACAGTGATCATCTTGTCGGGGGTGGCCGGCGGCTCGCCCCGCACGATCTTGTCGACATGCTCCATGCCGGAGATCACCTGCCCGTAAACGGTATACTGACCGTTCAGGAAGCTGTTCTCGCCGAAGTTGATGAAGAACTGGCTGTTGGCCGAGTTCGGATTCTGCGAGCGCGCCGCGCCAAGCGAGCCACGCGCATGCGGCACCTTGGAGAATTCGGCCGGCAGATCCGGGTATTTCGACCCGCCCGTGCCCGCGCGGCGCGGGTTGTAGTTCGGGCTGTCCATGTTGGCGTTCTCGACATCGCCGGTCTGGGCCATGAAACCGTCGATCACCCGGTGGAAGGCAACGCCGTCATAGGCCTTGTCGCGGGCCAGTTGCTTCATCCGCTCGACATGCTTCGGTGCCACGTCGGGCAGAAGCTGGATCACCACCTCGCCATCCTTCAGCGTCAGGATGATGGTGTTATCGGGGTCCTTGATCTCGGCCATATGCCGTCCTCCTGTTACAGGTCGGCGGCGAAAGTAGCGGCGCGATGCCGCGAGGGGAAGGGCAAAAGCCCGTGATCGGTTGACGCGCGGCTGCGGCTTCGCCAAACCTTGCGCCCGAACCGAACAGGAGATGCGACGATGGGCTGGAACACGCTGGATGATATCGCGATGGCCGGCAAGACCGTGCTGGTACGCGTCGACATCAACGTACCGATGGAGGGGGATCAGGTCAGCGACACCACCCGGATCGACAAGATAAAGCCGACGGTCGAGGATATCATCGCCCGCGGCGGCAAGGTCGTGCTTCTGGCGCATTTCGACCGGCCGAAGGGCAAGGTCGTGCCGGAGATGAGCCTTGCGCGCGTCGTTCCGGCGGTTGCGGCCAGTCTTGGCCGCAAGGTGATCTTCGCGGCCGATTGCATCGGCGATCTGGCGGCAGCGGCGATCGCCTCGGCCGGGCCGGCGGACGTCGTTCTGCTGGAGAACACCCGATTCCATCCCGGCGAAGAGAAGAACGATCCTGCCCTGGCGCAGGCCATGGCCGCGCTTGGCGATGTCTTCGTCAACGATGCGTTTTCCGCCGCGCACCGGGCACATGCCTCGACCGAGGGGCTGGCGCGGCTGTTGCCGAAGGCCGCCGGCCGGCTGATGGAGGCGGAGCTGAAGGCACTTGAGGCCGCGCTTGGCACGCCGAAACGTCCGGTGATTGCGGTGGTTGGCGGGGCCAAGGTCTCGACCAAGCTGGAGCTTTTGGGAAACCTTGTCACCAAGGTCAACCATCTGGCCATCGGGGGCGGCATGGCGAACACCTTCCTTGTGGCCCAGGGGACCGAGGTCGGCAGGTCGCTGGCAGAGCGGGACATGGCCGGCACGGCGGCGGAAATTCTTGAAAAGGCAAAGGCTTCGGGTTGCAAGATCCACCTGCCGGTCGATGTCGTCGTGGCGCGGGAATTCAAGGCGGGGGCTGCATTCGAGATCGTCGTCGCCAGCGCCTGCCCGCCGGATGCGATGATTCTGGACGCCGGCCCCGAGACGGTGGCCCGCCTGACCGCCACCATGGCACAATGCGCGACGCTGATCTGGAACGGCCCCCTGGGCGCCTTTGAAATCCCCCCCTTCGACATGGCGACCAATGCGGCCGCGGCCGAGGCCGCGCGGCTGACCAGGGCCGGGCAGCTGGTCTCGGTCGCGGGGGGCGGCGATACGGTGGCGGCGCTGAACGGGGCCGGGGCGGCGGCGGATTTCACCTTCATCTCCACCGCCGGCGGGGCCTTCCTTGAATGGATGGAGGGCAAGGACCTGCCCGGCGTGAAGGCGCTGATGCTGTAGCGGCTTTCACGGCCCGTTAGCGCAAGCCGGATTGCCCGGAGCCGGCTTGCCCGCTATGCCGGGACGAAATCCCTTTGCCAACAGGTGTGCCATGGCCAATGCCGAGATGACCAGACAGATCGCCGAAGGACACGGCTTCATCGCCGCGCTGGACCAGTCGGGCGGCTCCACCCCGAAGGCGCTGAAGCAATATGGCGTCAGCGAAAGCGCATGGTCCGACGAGGCCGGCATGTTCGACCTGATCCACGCCATGCGGGTGCGCATCATCAAATCCCCCGCTTTTCTTGGCGAAAAAGTCGTGGGCGCCATCCTGTTCGAGCAGACCATGGACCGCGAGGTCGACGGCATCCCGACCGCCACCTACCTTTGGGACAAGCGCCATGTCGTGCCTTTCCTCAAGATCGACAAGGGGTTGGAAGCCGAAGTTGACGGCTGTCAGCTGATGAAGCCGATGCCCGGGCTGGATGCGCTGCTGGCACGCGCGGCCAAGGCCGGGGTCTATGGCACCAAGGAACGCTCGGTCATCTCGGCGGCGAATGCCAAGGGAATCCAGGCGGTTGTGGACCAGCAATTCGCGGTTGGCGCCCAGGTGGCGGCCCATGGCATGATGCCGATCCTTGAGCCGGAGGTGACGATCTCGATCACCGACAAGGCCGAGGCGGAGGCGCTGCTGCGTGACGCGCTGCTGCGCGGGCTGGATGCGCTGCCGAAGGGCCGGCAGGTGATGCTGAAACTCTCGCTGCCGACGGTGGACAACTTCTATGCGCCGCTGGTCGATCACCCGGCGGTGCTGAAGGTCGTGGCCCTGTCGGGGGGCCATTCGCGCGAGGCGGCGAACGCGATTCTGGCGCGCAACCGCGGGGTCATCGCCAGCTTCAGCCGGGCACTGAGCGAGGGGTTGTCGGCGCAGCAGTCGGATGCCGAGTTCGATGCGGTTCTGAAAGGCGCCGTCGACTCGATCCACGCGGCTTCGGTCGCGGGCTGACCATGCGGCGGGGGATTGCGCTGGCGACAGCGGTGGCGTTGGCGGCCTGCGTCGGCGGGGCCGAGGACATGCCCGCAGGCTACCCGCCGAAGATGGGCGACATGACCGGGACCATGGGCGGCGCGCCCGTGGCATGGGAGACGTTCGACTTCTCGGTCGGGGCCTATGATGCCTCGGCCTGGGCGGATGCCGACTGGGAAACCAAGGTCGTCATGGCGCATCTGATGGGCTATCCCCCTGGAAAGCCAAAGGAAATGACCGGACGCGTGTTCGTCGAGGGCACCTTCGGCAAGGCGTTGCGGACCGGGACGGCGACGGCGGTCGTGGTCTCGGTCCTGAAGGACAAGGACTTTGACGGGCCGCGGCTGTCCTCGGACGGGCAGAAGGCCAGCTTGGTGATCGACAGCATCGGTCCCAAGGTCGAGCAAAGCTACAGCCGCCGCGTGACCGGAACGGTCAAGGCGCGGCTCTGCCCGGTCGACTGGCCCGGGCAGGCCTGTCAGGACCTGTCGCTGCGCTTTGACACCGATATGCAGATGGCCAGCGACCTGGTGGTGGCGCCCTGACCCCAACCCGCTGAATATGGCCGGAATTTCCGATTTATCCACAGATCGGGGATTCCCATCCCCCATATCTTGTGTCATTCTGCCGTCATGCCCCCGAACAAGAGGGGCGGCTTGAGGCGGCAGGAATGACTCACAAGACGGCACGGCAGACCCTTGGCGGGTTGACCTTTTTCATCCTGGCCTTCGCGCTTGGCGCCTATTTCACCTTTGCCGCCGTTCAGGGCGACTACGGCGTGTTCCGCCGGGTCGAGATTGCCGCCGAGGCCGATACGCTGCGGGCCGAGCGCGACAAGCTGCAGGCCGAACTGGCCGAGGTGCAGAACCTGACGCACCGGCTGTCGGACGCCTATCTGGACCTTGACCTGCTGGACCAGCAGGCGCGCGAGGTGCTGGGGTACATGCGCACCGACGAGATCGTGATCCGCTGACGCCATCCCCCTGAAAAGACGCTGGAATCACGGTATGACCAGCGTATGATCCACGTATGACGCGCGTATGATCCGCGTGCCGACGTCGCGATGCCGCGGCGCCGCGCGACACGCCCGGTCCTGACACCGGCGCCAATTCCGCTGCGCCGCGCGCGGGAGTGAAGCTCTGTCTTGCTTTGACTCAACAAACTCCGTTATCCTATGGATAGTTTAACGTTGAACCATTTCTTTTCCCGGGAGGAGAAGCCTATGGCCAGGAAGCCGGACGCGAGACCCAATGTCTCGAAGGACGACCTGCTGAAATATTACCGCGACATGCTGCTGATCCGGCGCTTCGAGGAGAAGGCCGGCCAGCTTTACGGCATGGGTCTGATCGGCGGGTTCTGCCACCTCTACATCGGGCAGGAGGCGGTCGTCGTCGGGCTGGAGGCGGCCTCGAAGGAAGGCGACAAGCGGATCACCAGCTACCGCGACCATGGCCATATGCTGGCCTGCGGCATGGACCCCAAGGGGGTGATGGCCGAGCTGACCGGGCGCATCGGCGGCTACTCCAAGGGCAAGGGCGGCTCGATGCACATGTTCTCGAAAGAGCGCCATTTCTACGGCGGCCATGGCATCGTGGGCGCGCAGGTGCCGCTGGGGGCGGGGCTGGCCTTTGCCGACAAGTATCTGGGCAATGACAATGTGACCTTCACCTATTTCGGCGACGGGGCCGCGAACCAGGGCCAGGTCTATGAGACCTACAACATGGCCGAGCTGTGGGACCTGCCCTGCGTCTTCGTGATCGAGAACAACCAGTATGCCATGGGCACCAGCATGAAGCGGGCCACCAAGTCGGAAACCCTGTTCGGGCGCGGCGTGGCCTATGGCATCCCCGGCGAGCAGGTCGACGGCATGGATGTGCTGGCGGTGAAGGCCGCGGGCGAGAAGGCCGTGGCACACTGCCGGGCCGGCAAGGGCCCCTATATCCTTGAGATGATGACCTACCGCTATCGCGGGCATTCGATGTCCGACCCGGCGAAATACCGCACGCGGGAAGAGGTCGAGAAGATCAAGACCGAGAAGGACTGCATCGAGCATGTCCGCGACCTGCTGACCCAGGGGGGATTGGCCTCGGACGAGGAACTGAAGGCCATCGACAAGGAGATCAAGGCGCTGGTCAACGAGGCCGCCGAGTTCTCGAAGGAAAGCCCGGAGCCGCCGCTGAGCGAGCTTTGGACCGACATTACCGTCTGAGGGGGAACGGACAATGGCAGTACAAGTATTGATGCCCGCGCTTTCTCCGACGATGGAGGAAGGCACGCTGGCGAAATGGCTGGTGAAGGAAGGCGACACGGTCAAATCGGGCCAGATCATCGCCGAGATCGAGACCGACAAGGCCACGATGGAATTCGAGGCAGTCGATGAGGGGGTTGTCGGCAAGCTGCTGGTGGCCGAAGGATCGGCCGGCGTGAAGGTGAACACCCCCATTGCGGTGCTGGTCGAGGATGGCGAAAGCGTTCCCGACGTGGCGGCGGCCCCGGCTGCGGCGGCCCCTGCCCCGGCTGCTGCGTCTGCGGCGCCGGCGCCGGTTGCGGCGGTTGCTGCGGCCCCTGCCCCTGCCCCGGTTCAGGCCTCGAAAGGCTGGCCGCATTCGGACCTGCCCGAAGGCGTGCCGACCAAAACCATGACCGTGCGCGAAGCCCTGCGCGAGGCCATGGCCGAAGAGATGCGGGCCGATCCCAATGTCTTCCTGATGGGCGAGGAAGTCGGCGAATATCAGGGCGCCTACAAGATCAGCCAGGGGTTGCTGGACGAGTTCGGCGCCAAGCGCGTCGTCGATACCCCGATCACCGAGATGGGCTTTGCCGGCATCGCCACCGGCGCAAGCTGGGGCGGGCTGAAGCCGATCGTCGAGTTCATGACCTTCAACTTCGCCATGCAGGCGATCGACCACATCATCAACTCGGCCGCGAAGACGCTGTACATGTCGGGCGGGCAGATGGGCTCGCCCATGGTGTTCCGCGGCCCGAACGGCGCGGCGGCGCGGGTGGGGGCACAGCACAGCCAGGATTTCGCCGCCTGGTATGCCGCCATTCCGGGGCTGAGGGTCTGCATGCCCTATTCGGCGGCGGATGCGAAGGGCCTGCTGAAATCGGCGATCCGCGACCCCAACCCGGTGGTGTTCCTTGAGAACGAGATCCTCTACGGGCGGTCCTTCGAGGTTCCTGCCGAGGGCGATTTCACCATCCCCTTCGGCAAGGCGTCGATCATGCGCGAAGGCGATGACGTGACGCTGGTGTCCTTCGGCATCGGGGTCTCGCATGCCTTGGCGGCAGCGGAAGAACTGGCGAAAGAGGGCATCGGCGCCGACGTGATCAACCTGCGCACGCTGCGGCCGATCGACTATGACACGGTGATTGCTTCGGTGCAGAAGACCAACCGTTGCGTGACCGTGGAAGAGGGCTTCCCGGTGGGCTCCATCGGCGATCACCTTGCCAGCACGATCATGCAGAAGGCGTTCGACTATCTGGATGCGCCGGTCATCACCTGCACGGGCAAGGACGTGCCGATGCCCTATGCGGCCAATCTTGAGAAACTGGCGCTGATCACCCCGGCCGAGATCGTCTCGGCGGTGAAATCCGTGACCTATCGGTAAGGGGGCAGGACAATGGCTACCGAAATCCTGATGCCGGCACTGTCTCCGACGATGGAGGAAGGCACGCTGGCGAAATGGCTGGTGAAGGAAGGCGATGCGGTCAAGTCGGGCCAGATCATCGCCGAGATCGAGACCGACAAGGCGACGATGGAATTCGAGGCGGTCGATGAAGGGACCGTCGGCAAGATCCTGATCGCCGAAGGCAGCGCGGGGGTGAAGGTCAACACGCCCATCGCGGTGCTGCTGGAAGAGGGCGAGGACGCCTCGGCCGCCGTTGCGGCGCCAGCGGCGGCTGCGCCCGTTCCTGCGGCACCGGCTGCCAAACCCGATGCGGCTGCGGCTGCGGCTGCGGTTCCGGCTGTGGCTGCAACTCCGGTCGCGGCGGCGATTGTCGCGGGAACGCGGGTCTTCGCCTCGCCTCTGGCGCGGCGGATCGCCCGCGAGAAGGGGCTTGATCTGACGGCGGTGAAAGGCTCTGGTCCGCATGGCCGGATCGTGCGCAGCGATGTCGAGGCGGCCAGACCCGGCGCTGCGGCTCCGGTCGCGGCGGCGGCGGCCCCTGCCCCGGCGGCGGGCGCGAAGCCGGCGGCTGTGGCTTCGGGAATGTCGGCCGAGACGGTGCTGAAGATCTATGCCGACCGCGAGTTCACCGAAGTGGCGCTGGACGGCATGCGCCGCACCATCGCGGCCCGGCTGACCGAGGCCAAGCAGACCATCCCGCATTTCTATCTGCGCCGCGATGTGCGGCTGGATGCGCTGATGGCGTTCCGCGAGCAGTTGAACAAGGGGCTGGAAGCGCGCGGCGTGAAGCTGTCGGTCAACGACTTCATCATCAAGGCCTGTGCGCTGGCGCTGCAGGCGGTGCCCGATGCCAATGCCGTCTGGGCCGGCGACCGCATCCTGAAGCTGAAACCTTCGGATGTGGCGGTGGCTGTCGCGGTGGAGGGTGGTCTTTTCACCCCGGTGCTGCGCGATGCCGACAAGAAGACGCTGTCGGTGCTGTCGGCCGAGATGAAGGATCTGGCCAGCCGCGCCAAGACCAAGAAGCTGGCCCCGCATGAGTATCAGGGCGGGTCGTTCGCGATTTCCAACCTTGGCATGATGGGGATCGAGAACTTCGACGCCGTCATCAATCCGCCGCATGGCGCCATTCTGGCGGTGGGCGCGGGGGTGAAGAAGCCGGTGGTGCTGGCCGATGGCTCGGTGGGCGTGGCGACGGTGATGTCGATGACGCTTTCGGTCGATCACCGGGTGATCGACGGGGCTTTGGGGGCCGCCTTCCTGAAGGTGGTGGTCGAGGCGCTGGAGAATCCGATCTCCATGCTGGCCTGAGCTGGCGGTGGCCTGCGTCGGAGCGGGGGTTTCACACCCCCGCCCCCCGTGGGATATTTGTGGACAGAAAATGAGGGGGGCTTCGGCCCCATTTTACCTTGCGCTCAGGGCCTTGATGAGGCGCAGACTGCGGCGCAGGATCGTGGCGGCAGTGCCGATGAGGATGATCCAGAGGGTGACGGTCAGCACCCAATGCGGCGCGTAGAAGGCGGCAATCACCGTGCCCAGTGTCAGCGCGGCCATGCGGTGGGGTTTGGCCATCGGGCCGGAGAAATCGGGGGGAAAGCCTTCGGCCCGGCCAAGCTCGCGGAGGTAGGCGGTGGCAATGGCAAGGGCGGCGGCGGCAAGACCAAGCGCGGGGTTGTGCGCTGCAAGGCCGGCGCCGGCGAGAAAGAGGACATCGGCGGCGCGATCCGGGGCCTCGTTCCAGAAGGGGCCGGTGGGCGCGGATTTGCCGCCCTCGATCGCCACCATGCCATCGAGGAGGTTGCAGACGAGCCGGGCCTGGATGGAGGCCGCGGCAAGGAGAAGGCTGAGGAATTGCAGAACGCCCCCGGTGCAGGAGGCGGCCCAGAACAGCAGGAAGCCAAGCGCCGCGAAGCCGACGGAGGCTTGCGAGATCTGGTTCGGGGTGATCCGGCTCTCGACCAGTCTGCCGGCAAGGCGCTTGGCCCAGAGGGCATCGCGGGAGTTCAGCGGCCGGCGGTTTGCGTCACTCATACCGTGGAATACCAATAGCGGGTAAGGTGGAAGAAGATCGGGGCGGCGAAGATCACCGAATCGAGCCGGTCGATGAAGCCGCCATGACCCGCGATCAGGTGGCCCCAGTCCTTGACCCCCTTGTCCCGTTTGATCGCCGACATCACGAGACCGCCAAAGAAGCCCATCAGGGTGATGACAAGGCACATGCCGGCGGCGGCGGTCAGCGAAAACGGCGTCATCCACCAGAGCGAGGCGCCGACCAGCGTGGCGGAGAGGACACCGCCGATGAACCCCTCCCAGGTTTTCGAGGGCGAGAGGCTGGGCGCGACCTTGTGGCGGCCAAGAAGCTTGCCCCAGACATATTGCAGCACGTCGGACAGCTGCACGACGAAGATCAGCCAGGCGATCAGCATGACGTTGCGCCCCTCGAACCCCGGGATCTGCAGGGTCAGGAGGGCGGGCACATGGCTGATGCAGAAGACGCAGATCATCAGCGCCCATTGCGTCTCGGCGATGCGGACAAGGAAGTGTTTGGTGTTGCCGTGCAGGGCCGAGACGACCGGCAGAAGAAGGAAGGCGTAGACCGGCACGAAGATGGAATAGAAGCCATACCAGTCCGCCCAGATCAGCGCATATTGCACCGGCAGGATGACAAGGAAGCTGGCCGCCAGCGACCAGTGGTCGGCGGCGTGTTTCGATGTCAGCGAGAGAAACTCGCGCAGGGCGGCAAAGGAGAGCAGGGCAAAGAGCAGGATCACCCCGGTCCGGCCGGCAAGAAAGGCCACCGACAGCATTGCCACCATCCCCCACCAGGCGGCGATGCGGGCGTTGAGGTTCTCGATCACCGGATTGGTGCCGGCGGGATCGAGGCGCGCCCGCAGGATCTGGCCGATCACCGTGGCAAGGATCAGGATGGACGCGACGCCGCCAAGCAGCAGGACCAGATGCGGGGCGTCGGTCATGCCGGCTCTCCCGACAGGGCCAGCAGGCTGGCAGAGGCGCGGGACAAGAAGGCCTCTTTGCCCTCGTCCGGGTCAAGACGCAGCGGGGCGCCAAAAGTCAGCGTGCAGATCAGCGGCACCGGGATGATCTTGCCCTTGGGCATGACGTGGTTGAGGTTGTTGATCCAGACCGGAACCATATCCACGTTCGGGCGGCGCTTTGCCAGATGGTAGAGGCCGGATTTGAAGGGCAGGAGCGCCGTCTCGCCCGAGTTGCGGCCGCCCTCCGGGAAAAGGATCAGCGAAGCCCCCTCATCCAGCGCCTGTGCCATCTGGGTAACGGGATCCTCGGTCCGGGCCTCGGGGCGGCGGTCGATGAGGACGGCGTTGAAGACCTCGCGCCCGATGAAGCTGCGCAGCGGGGATTTCAGCCAGTAGTCCAGCGCCGCGACCGGACGGGTGCGCGCGCGCAGGGCCACGGGAAGGACGGTCCAGATCAGGACGAAATCGCCGTTCGAACTGTGGTTCGCATAGTAGATCCGCTGGGCGTAGCTGGGATCGATTCCCTGCCAGAGCGCGCGGGGCGCGGTAACGAAACGGGCGAAAAGGGT
Source organism: uncultured Paracoccaceae bacterium (assembly GCA_934500835.1). GTDB lineage: Bacteria > Pseudomonadota > Alphaproteobacteria > Rhodobacterales > Rhodobacteraceae > Pseudogemmobacter. Next base: position 30,368 of record CAKSTR010000004.1, read on the forward strand.
GATGGCCTTGCCGGTGGCAAGCGCTGCGGCAGAGCGGAGCGCGGCCTTCACCCCCTCCATCTCATTCCAGCTTCAGGATCTGATCCATGGACAGCGCCGGCTGGGCACAGCCCGCCTTTCCGACCACGCGGGCGGGAACCCCGGCGACAGTGGTGTTGTGGGGCACATCCTCAAGCACCACGGAACCCGCTGCGATGCGCGAACAATGGCCGACGTGGATATTGCCCAGAACCTTGGCCCCTGCCCCGATCAGCACGCCATCACCGATCTTCGGATGACGGTCGCCATCTTCCTTGCCGGTACCGCCAAGAGTCACCGAATGCAGCATGGAGACATTGTCGCCAACCACGGCGGTCTCGCCAATGACGATGGAATGGGCATGGTCGATCATGATGCCGCGGCCGACGCGGGCGGCCGGGTGGATGTCGACGCCAAACACCTCGCTGACCCGCATCTGCACGAAATAGGCCAGATCCTTGCGCCCCATGCGCCAAAGCCAATTGCCGACCCGATAGGCCTGCACCGCCTGATAGCCCTTGAAGAACAGGATCGGCTGGATGAAGCGGTGGCAGGCGGGGTCGCGCTCATAGACGGCCATCAGATCCGCGCGCGCGGCCGCGCCAAGGTCTGCGTCGTTGAAATAGGCCTCATCGGCGATCTCGCGCAGAATCTGCTCGCTCATCTCGGCGGAGGCCAGCTTCATCGAGAATCGATAGGCCAGCGCGCGCTCAAGCGAGGGGTGATGCAGAAGCCCCGAATGGATCAGCGCGCCAAGCAGCGGTTCTGCCCGGACGGCCTCTTCGGCCTCGTCGCACAGCCGGCGCCAGAGCGGATCGACGGTGGTGATCTTCTGGCGCGGATCGGCCATGGCTGATGTCCTGTTGCTGCCTGTCCGGCCCTGCGCCGGAAAGCTAGATATTTATCAGGACGCAGTATGATTCAAGACGGCCCGGGCGGCAATGCGGATTGCGGCGGGCAGATATGGCATGTCCGCCCACCACAGGCCGGTCACGCCCCGATGGCAACCCTGCGGAACGGCCCCGGACCGAACCTGGACGACAGTTGCGCCACGGCGATATCGAAAGGCCCCGTCACGCCGTCTGACGTCTGGGCCGATGGCGGATAGCTGAAAGAGGGCATCGGTTCCTGATATTCGGCAAGGACGGTCTGACCCGACATGATGCGCACGAGGTAGCTCTCCGTCTCCTCGCCCAATGGCACTTCGCCCTGCTGCCAGGTGTCGCCCTCGATGCGGGTGCGACGGACCCATCTCGCGGCAACCGTCTGGCCTGCGATGCCCGAAGCGATCAGATGGCTGACCGGGTAGGGCCGCAGCCCGATGCCGTCGAATGCCTCGGCCCGGGCAACGACGGCAGGATCATCATAGCCGCGCGCGGTCGCGCCAATCCGGTAGTGCCTCAGCAGGCCACGGGCGCCGGGGGCGAGGTCAATCTGCTGCAGCGCGCGGTCAAGCAGAACCACCGTGCTGCCGGCCGGCCATTCCGGCGGCATGACGCCGTCCGTGCCCGCCTGTCCCCGCAGCCGCAACGACAGCTCATAGGTATCGGGGGCAACCAGTTCGGCGCTGGCGAACTGGAAAACCTCCCAATTGCCGCTGGTGCCGTCGCCGATCGCCATTGAATTCGCCCCGTTCAGAACCGATCCCGGCGCGGCCGAACTGAGATGCCCCCCCGCAATCCTGACACGGAGCGGCGCTCCCCTGTCCCACAGGCCGGGCCGGGCAGCGGCCATCGGGCTTTCGGTCAGGCCGATGATCGCGGGGGCGGCAATGACGCGGTTCAACTCGAACCCCGATCCGGCATCGGCCGAGGACCAGAGGCCAACCGCCCCCGGCCACGGCTCTGCGGTGACGGCAAGATGGGGCGCATGGGGCACTTCATCGCCGGTCATCAGCGGCAGGTCCAGGAAGACCGGAAAGGTGGGAACCGGCGCCTCGAAACTGCGCGTCGAAAAGACCTCCTCGGGCATATCGGCGGGCTGATAGGTGCCGGTCTCGACGCGCACGGCTTCTACCGCACGGACATCGCCCGACTCGACCCGGTCGATCCGCCACCGCCCCCCCTGCAACGCGACGGTATCGCCAGCCCCGATGTCCAGCCGTGACGGGGGCAGAGAAAACCGAATACTGTCGCGACCGATGCGATCCTCTGCCAGCCAACGGTATGTCACAGCGCGCGCCTCGGCCGCAGTGAGGCCAAGCGCAAGCTCGGTTGCAGCCACCGCCCGCAGGTCCTCATCGGGATGGCGCGCCTCTGCGGCACGGGTCACGAAATCCCCCTGAACATCGACATAGCTCAATCGCAGGGTGCCGCTGCATTCCGCAGCGCCAAGCCGGATCAGTTCGGCGAAGCCGTCTGTGTCCTCACCAACCGCCAGTTCATTCGCATCCAGAACATGATCAACCCGCCCGTCCCGCAGGAAAAGCTGCAAATGCCCGTCGCGTTCCGCCGCCTCGGCCGCGTATCCCAGCAAAAGAGGTTGCAGCCCCGCCCTTCCCGACTGCACCTGATCAATGGCATAGCCGCGAACGACACCGTGCAGCCCCCCGGTGTCCAGTGCCAAGACCCCGCTCTGGGCACAGATTTCGCGCACGACGGCATCAAGCGGCTGGTTCGTCGCCCTTCCGTTCAGCCAATGCCCGCGCGCATATGATCCGCCATCGGCCCAGAGATCGGACTGGGCGGGAAAGGCTGGGAAGGGCCGCGCATCCCAGGCCCAGGCATGCGAATGCTCCATATCCACCATCGGCCCGCCATAGATCGCCGAGACCGGGTTCATTGCCGGGTCCGCGAAATGTCCGGCCATCGCCCGCAGGTACTGCATCTGGATCAGATCATCACGCCGACCAGTCGATCCGCGCGGCAGGCCCGATTCAGAAGACCGCGCATCAAGGAACCGGTTTGGCTGATTGGTGCCCTTGTCGATTGCCGCACATCCGTATTCGGTGAAACGGATCGGCTTCGACTGCGGCACCCAGGCGGTTGGCGCCGGATTGCGGATGCCGCCGATCCGCTGGTGATGGCTGTGCGACCACCAGCCCGCCAGGTCCTTTGCCCGAAAGACCCAGGGCTCCTGATGTTCCCCGTCGGTTATCGGCTCACGGCGCTGAAACGTCTCGGCCTCGGGCGAGTCATAGAACCAGTCATGATGCTCGCCACCGGCAATGTTCGCCCGCAGATAGTCAAGCTTGTAGAGGCTGCCCCAGGCCTCGTCCGCGTGCCCTTCCTCGTCCCGCCAGTCCGACAGCGGCATGTAATTGTCGATGCCGACGAAATCGACGTCCGGGCTGGACCAGAGCGGATCCAGCGGAAAGTAGAGATTCCCGCTCGCTTGGTATCCGGCATACTCGGACCAGTCCGCTGCGTAGCTGATCTTGCAGTCAGGCCCGAGGATCGCCTTCACCTCAGCCGCAAGCTGCACAAGCTGGGTCACGGCGGGGAAACTGTCCCCGCCCCCGCGGATCTGCACCAGCGATCGCATCTCGGACCCAATGCAGAACGCATCTACCCCGCCCGCCGCGGCACAAAGATGGGCATAGTGCAGGATGAACCGGCGAAACCCCCATTCTTCCGGCCCTGCATAGCTGACCTCGGTGCCCGTGCACCCGAAATCGCCGGGCGAGGCCGCGCCGAAGAAGGCCGCAACCTCGGCCGCAGCCCCCGGTGTCCGGTCGCTGGTGCCCTGACGTCCGGGGGCTATCGCAGTCGTGATCCTGCCCCGCCGGGGCAGCGCCGGCTGCCCGACTGCCCCGCGCCAGGGATCGGGCAGGACGTTCCCGTCAAGTTGCTCCATCAGGATGAAGGGATAGAACATCACCTCCATCCCCTCGGCCCGGATCGCCCGGATCGCCTCGATGACCGAGGCATCCGCCGGCGTGCCGCCATAGATCGACTGCCCCTCGACCTGCGGCACCACTTGCGCCGATGCCCGCGTGATTCCGCCGGCGCGCCAGGGCATTCCAATCCCGTCCAGTTGCGCCTGCTCGACTTTCGGCCGCACCTGACACGCGCCGCAGCGCAGATCATTCCCGAACCACGACACCACCAGCGAGACCGAACCGCAATTCGGCAATTCGGTCACCAGATGCTCAAGCGAGGTCGCGAAATCCGTCCGGCCCGAGGCGGTATGAACGTTGGTCGAGACATTTCTGCCCAAGCCGTGGTTCATATGGACCGGCGTGGTCGCCAGCGCGTATTCACCGGTTCCCGGAATCATCGCCACTGCCCGCACCGCCTCATGCAGCGAAGGTTCGGCGCCGGGCCGCGTTATGGCCGGCCGCACCACCTCGAACGAGAATTGCGGCACCCTGTTGCCGTAGGGCGTCAGATCCAGATCCTCGATGACCACATAGGCAATGCCGCGATAAGCCGGGGCATTTCCGCCCCCTTCCACCGCCTCGATCCGGGGATCGGGAAGTTGCGTCTCGCTGCCGCTATAGATCCGCAGATTCAAGTCATCGGGCGACATCTCGTTGCCATCGGCCCAAATCCGCCCGACCTTCAGGATCTTGCCTTCGCACAGGGCGATCGCAAGGCTGATGGAATAGCTGTACTCGGCCACCTTCGGCCGAGGCAGGCCCTTGCCACCGCCCCGTCTGGTGACATTCTCCTGAAAGCGTGTCGTCCAGATCAGCTGTCCGGCAACCCGCATCCGCCCCCAGACCTGCCCCACCGGCGCGCCTTCCGAAGCGCCGGTCAGCCGCAGCCGGTCGATCCGGCCAACCTCCACGGCTTCGGACCCGCCTCCGATGATCCGCTGGTCGATGCCGCGTCCGATGGTGGCGCCGATGGCACGGCCGATGACCGCCCCCGAAAGCCCAAGGACAGTGCCGCCGAAGCCGGCTCCAACCGCCGCGCCGGCCGCCGATAGAAGAAGGGTCGCCATGATCAGGGGGCTCCGTCAGGAAATGCAAAACGCGCCGCGATGCGGCGGCGCCAGGGCGCGGTCAAAGGGCTCTCTGTGACGCAATGGCCGCTGTAGGCATGGATGAAGCGCGCGTTCACGCCGGTCTCGGTCTGCACGCCAAGATGCTTGGCAACATGGCCTGCCCGCATGCGGAAAAGGATCACATCGCCGACAAAATCCGCGTCACCGGACCTTGGGCAAAGCAGCCGGCAACCCGCGCGATACAGGACCTCGTCACCCGTCGGTTCCGCCCAATCCGCAGTATACGCCGGCACCACCTCTGGTTCCTGTCCGTAAAGCGCCCGCCAGATGCCTCGCAGCAGACCAAGACAATCCGCGCCACCGCCCCGGCAACTGGCCTGATGTACATAGGGCGTCCCAAGCCAAAGCCGCGCCTCGGCGACTGCCCGTTCGCCGATCTTCATCCCGATCTCGCCCCCGCAAAAACCGAACCGCCGCCGGTGTTCTGTCCTGCCCGTGGATAGGCGGTCAGCCAGTCCTCGCCGGGAATATGCGGAAACCCCCGGAAATTGAGCATGTTGGCGAACTTCAACCGGCAGGTCTCAGGCCGCTTGTCACAACCGGCAGCAATGCGAATCCGATCGCCCGGCCGAATCTCTGCACGCAGTCCGTGCCATAGCTCGATCACCCGGCCGGGGCCGGAAATGCGATCCGCCTTGACCATTCCGATCAACCCGACCGCCTCTCCGCTCAGGATGTCGATGCGGCCCAGGTCGAACCAGCGGTCATCGAAACCGCCAAACTCGGAAAAGCAAAGCAGGCGGCGCTCCGGGTCGATCTCCTCGATTTCGCGTTCGGTGACGTAGCCGGGGCGGGTCATATCGAACCGGCAGCGCCCATCCCCCAGAACGGCCGAGCAGTCCCGCGTATAAGCCAGCCCGACGGGCTGGTTCAGCATCTCGGACAACCCGCGCAACTCGGCCCGGAACGCGGCACCGGACCGGCTGACCTCGCCCAGACTGCCGCGGAAAAGCTCCGCCCGCTGCGATACGTCGGCCCAGTTGACGAGCCAGATCCGCACCTCGGCCGCATCATAGCGCCCGGCCGCCAGATCCCGCTCCGTGATCGCGTCATCGTTCAGCGCGCCCACAGCCTCGGTATTGTCCACGGCAAGGCCGGTGCATTGCTGCAAGGCGCGCGCCGTCAAGCCGGAGCCGGCCCGATGCAGCAGCCCGTCCATCACCAGATCGCAGTCGTGGTCGGTAAACCCCAGGATCTGACCGTCCCGCCTTGTGACAGACCAGACGCGGCAGGTCGTGGTGGCCCCGCCCATCAGATGCCCCTTCAGCCCGTCACGGATCATACCCGGATCTCCACGACAGGAACCGCCGGAACATCGCCGGCCTGGAATGAGGCCACCGAGGTCTGGATGTGGTCGGTGTCAAAGCGCACCGGCACATCGAACTCGAACCCCGCGCTGATCTCGGTCCCAAGGGCCGGCGGCGTGTCGAAGGTCAAAAGGCCCGTCGCCGCGTCCACCTCGAACTCCAGCCCGGCCACCTTCGGGTCCTGCGCCACGGCCACAAGGACCGTGCCCGCAACCGGCTTCACCACCGGTCGTACATAGATTTCCTGGCCTGACCGGTAGGTCTTCTGCAACTGGAACACCCTCTGCACGCCGTCCCCGGTGCCGATGATCTGGTCCAAAGCCGCCGGCGTTCGCGACGCCGCGCAGGATCTGTGATCCGACCAGTCCTTCCAGCGAAATCCGTGCAACCGACCGCGCCGCGCCTCGAAAAAGGCGATCAGCGTTTCGACATCATCCAGAGACCGCAACCCCAGCCCTGCGTCATAACGGCGGCGCGAATGGGCCCAAGGGGTGTTGCGCTCTTCATGGCCGTTCTGCAGCGCCACCACTTCGGTGCGCCGCTCCGGCCCGCCAACCGAGCCGAAGCTCAGGTTCGCGGGAAATCTGATCTCGTGAAAGGCCATCTTGCGTCCTCACCTGTTGCGCTGACCGCGGGCCAGCGCCCGGCCCACCTGCGCGGCGATCTGGCTCTGGCTGCGCTGGAAGCCCTGCACATCGGGGGTCTGGATGTTCATCACCACATTCACCGGCCGGCCCCCGCCCGCCGCCTGGACGCCCAGCCTGCCATCGGCGCCGCGCGCCAGCGGCATGATCGCCTCTGGCCCCGCCTCGCCCATCAGTCCGCGGCCGCCACGCATCGGGAATGCCGTCGGAGAGGAGACCACCCCGCCATTGGCAAAGGGCATCACCTTGCCCTGAAGAAAGGCCCCTCCCGCCGCGAAGGGCATCAACCCGCCCAACAGTCCCGCAATCCCTTCGGCCAATGCCCCGCCCATGGAATTCGTCACCGGCCGCATGGCGATGTTGTAGATCGTGTCGCTGATCGTCCTGCCGATGCCCCGCAGCGCGTCAGACAGCTTCATCCCGTCGAAGACCAACCCGTCGAAGGCGCGGCGCAAACCGCCGCCAAGGCCCCGCGACAGGGTGTTCATCTCGCGCCCGGTAAAGATCATCGTGTCCCGCATCCGCGACATCTCGGCGTCGAATGCCGCCACCATCGCCGCCGAAGCGCCAAGGCTCTCCTCAAGCGCCGTCAGCTGGTCCAACAGGACCTCTGCCTTGTCCATCGTGTTTCCCCTGTTCCGATACATCCGGGAACGCTGCGGCCAGTTCCGCCAGCCGCGCCCGCGTCAGGGGCGGAGCCATCTGCCCCGCCCCCAGCATGATCCGCAATTCCACCGGGCTCAGGCGCCAGAAGGCGGAAGGCTCAAGCCCCAGTTCCCGAAGCCCGGCCCGCATCAGGCCGGCCCAGTCGATCGCGGCGCTCACGCTTCGCCCGGCAGGGCGAAGGCACGGGCCAGAAGCTCCGCCGCCGCCCGGGCCGCCTCCACCGGCCCGCCGTGGATTTCCACCCGCAGAAGGTCGGCCGCCGTGCCCTGCCAGCCGCCGCCCCGCAGGCCCGCGACGATCAGTGCCAGAACGTCACGGGTCGAGAAGCGTCCCGCCTCGAAACGTTCGACCAGATCCAGCAGCGACCCGGCCTCCAGCGCGGCTTCCAGCTCCGCCAGGGCGCCAAGGGTCAGCCTGGCCACCCGCCGCTGCCCATCCAGCATCAGGGCGACCTCTCCCGCCCATGGATTCGCCATCTGCAGGACCCCGTCACAGTGCGGTGAAGGTCAGAACGCCTGCCGAAGCCAGGGTCAGCTCATAGCTCGCTTCGCCATTGTGGCTGCCGGCATATTCCAGCGCCGTCATCTGGAAAGCCCCTTCGACAACACCGAAATCGGGGATCACGACCTGGAATTTCGGGATTTCGCCGTCAAAGAAGATCTGCCGCGCCCTCTCATCGGTGTTCGCATCGCGGAACACGCCCGAGCCGGAAATCGTCGCGGATTTCACCCCCGCGCCCGCCAGCAATTCGCGCCAGCCGCCCTGGCTTTCCAGACTGGTGACATCCACCGTCTCTGCGTTGAAGCTGATGCGGGTCGCACGCAGGCCCGCGATGGTTTCGAACTGACCGTCCCCGGTCTGGTCGATCTTGATCAAAAGGTCCTTGCCGGCCTGGACAGCCATGGCTCATCTCCCTGGAAAGTCGTGGTTGTGACCCGAAGGCCGCTAAAGTTCGATACGGGCGCGGAAGGTCAGATCGATCCTGCGCACCTCGCCCTCGTCGATCCGCCGGGCGCTGGCGCGCAGGAACAGCAGGCTGGTCAGCCGCCCCCGGCCCAGGGTCATCGCCGTCCCGCTCAACGCATCGGAAACCGCAGATGCGATGGTCTTCGCGGTCTGAAACCCTGCGCCATCCGAGATGACGCTGATCACCAGCCGATGCTCCGCCCCCGCGCCGCTTTTGTCCGAGGCGTCGCGCGCCTGCTCGGGCCCCAGCAGCACGAAGGTTCCCGGCGGCCCCGGAGGAACCGCGTCATAGACTGCCACCCCGGCCAGAGCCGGCAGCGTCGTCAGCCGCTGGTAGATGGCCGCCTGCAAGGCGGCGGCGGCACCATAACTCATACCGGCGCCTCCTCACGGCAGAAGCAGGTCAGATAGCGGCCGGCCGGGTCACGCTCCGTCACCGCCAGGATCGTGAAGACCCGGCCCGCCTCACGCAGGCGCTGGTCGGGCTTCGGCCGGCTCGGCGCGCCCGCTGGCGCCGCCCGAACCGTGATGCGATAGGGAACCGAGGTCAGGACCACCTCCTCGCCCGCCGGATCACGCCCCGCCCCCGGGATGATCTCGGCCCAAAGCGTGCCAAGTGTCACCCAGGCTTGCGTGAACCCGCCTGCCCCGTCCGGGCTGCGGCTGCCTTCCAGCAACTCCAACGCGCGGTTCAGATGCGGCGCCTTCATTTCCGGCCCCCGCCGCCAAGGACGCGCACCTGCCGCCACCGTTCGATCAGCGCGCCGACCCCTGGCGGAAAGCCCGTGCCGGAACTGCCATCGTCATGCCGATGCTCGTAGAACTCGGCCGCCAGCAGCAGCACCGCCTGCCGCAGATCGGCCGGCACATCCGTCCAGGCCGGGCCGAACCCGGCGTCGAATTCCACCACCGCCTGGCCATCCGTCGGCACTGTCGGCAAGGCCCCGCCCCTGCCGGCCAGCCGGGGACGATGGGCATCGACGATCAGCCGCCAGGACCCTGCGGCCAGCACCGTGATTCCGCCCGCAGCATCCACCAGTGCTACGCTGACGATCTCGGACACCGGGGCCAGCGGCAGCGCCACTTCGGCCGGGTCGCGCCAATGGCTTGCCACCCAGCGGAACCGGCGCCGAAGCAGCGCCTTGGCGATCCGCCCCTCGACGGCCGCAATCGCCGCCCGAAGCTGGCTTTCCAGCAAGGTGTCCTGCCCCTCGGGCAGCGCAAAGCCCGCGCCCATCCGAAGATGGTCCCTCAGCGCCGCCACGGGCAAGACCGCCCCCGGCACCACTGTCAACTCGGTCAACATCATCTTCGTCTCCGATGCCATGCCTGAACCAATGGTGGACGCGCGCCTCTCCCGCTCCGCTCGGACGGAAGGGGGAGCAGCTAGACGGAACGGAAGGTCCGGCGCGCGCCCTGTCCCGGCCGCCTGCGGGGCCGGGAACAGCTGACCGCCTTACGAGACGGCAACCTTCAGAAGCTTGATGGCCGCGAAATCGGTGATGTCGCCGCCCACGCGCTTCGAGGCATAGAACAGCACATGCGGCTTGGCCGAGAAGGGATCGCGCAGGATGCGCAGGTCGGGCCGCTCGGCAACGGTGTAGCCGGCCGAGAAATCGCCAAAGGCGATCGGATAGGCATTGGCACCCACATCCGGCATGTCCTCGCAGACCAGCACGGGGTAGCCCATCAGCTGCGGCGGCTGGCCCGATTGCAGGCTGTCGCCCCACATGAACCGGCCATCGGCATCCTTCATCTTGCGCACCGCGCCCGCGGTTTTCGAATTCATGACGAAAGTCCCGTTGGCGCGATAATCGGCGCCAAGCGCATAGACCAGGTTCACGATGCAGTCGCTGGCATTGGCGGCGGCGAAATCGGCCGCTGCCCCCGTGGCCACATAGCCAAGCGAGCCCCAGGTCCAGCCGGCATTGGCCACCTTGGCCGGCAGCAGGATGCCCCTGGGCTTGTCCACCCCATCGCCGTTGATGAAGGCCGCGGATTCCGCGCGGATGAAGCGGGTGGCAATCTTGCCGGCCAGCCATCCCTCGACATCAAAGGCGGTGTCGTCCAGCAGTCGCTGGCTGGCCTTCGGCATGGCCGACAGCTCATGCAGCTTGATCGAGATCCGCTCGATGGTCGGCGCGGCGGTCTCGGTCTGCGCCGCCACCTCGGTGGCCCAGCCGGACCCCACCTCGCTGCGGTCGACCAGCACGTCGAAGCTCGCCGCATCGACCTGCACCACATTGGCGACACCGCGCAGCGACGCTGTCGACACCAGCATCGAGCGGATCGAATCCGCAGTCTGCGGATCGACAAGATAGCCGCCATCCGCCGCCACCGCAGTGGACATGGCCTTGCCCTCCAGCACAAGGCCGCGCAGGCCGTCATCATCGCCCGAACGCAGATAGGCATTGAACGCCTTCTTGTGCGGGGCATCCGGCTCCATCGCAGCCGAAAGGGCCGGGCGGCCGTAGGTCATGGTTTTCCGATCCAGCATGGTCAGTCGCTTTTCCTGATGTTGCAGCGATTGTTTGACTTCACCATGAAAGATGTTGAATTCTTTCAGGAAACCGGCCATCGCGGATTTCACTTCCGCTGCCGGCGACACGGCCGGGGACAAATCCTCCCCGGCCCGAGCCTCTCTCTCGGTCATCTCGCAGTCCCTTTCGTCGCAATAGAATGGCCCGTGCGCGTCAGCGCGCGGCCAGGCTCCGGCGCGCGTCGTCGAAAGCCGCGGCCAGATCGCGCAGAACGTCGCAAACCGCTTCGGATTTCGCCGCCACCCGCGCATCGGAAAGCATGGGAAAGGTCACCAGCGACACTTCCCACAGTTCCAGCTCCTGCAAGAGGCGCCGCCCCTTGCCGTCACGTTCCGACCTGACGGTGCGATAGCCGATCGACAGCCCGTCAATGGCGCCCGCCGCCAGAAGAGCCGCCGCCTCCCGCCCCTTTTCCACCTCGGTCAGAAGGCGACCCTTGACCCACAGCCCAAGGCCGTCCTCCCGCACCTCGTCCCAGATGCCGATGGGCTGCGCGGGGTCATGCTGCCACAGCATCTTGATCCGTTCGCCCTTGCGCCCCAGTCGGGCGAGCGAGGCCGCATAGGCCCCCTTCGCCACCACATCGCCGCCCTGATCCTTGACCCCGAACAACGAAGCGTAACCCGAGATCATCCGCCCTTCGGTCACCGTCAACCCAGCCTCCGCGCGGAGATACTTCCGCTCGGGTGCGCCAAATCCGTCCATCATCCTCACCTCGTTGCAGCCGCAATCACCGCCTCGGCCCCCTGCGCCAGCAGAAAGGCCGCAACCCCGTAGACCCCCAGCCAGATCCGCCGCTCCAGCCGCTCAAGCCCCGCGTCGATCTGCGCCAGGCGAAACTCCAGCGCCGCCCAGCGTTCATCCATCACCCGCTCATTCGCCTCGATCCAGGCATGTGCGGCGTCGAAACTGTCGAACAGGAAGCGAGAGCCGCCATCCTTGCGCGGCGTCGTCATGCCTCTTCCTGCAGCCGCGGCAGGCCCAGAAGGACGCGCTTTTCCGCCATGGTCAGGAAATCCGCCGCACCCACCCGCGCCCATTGCTGGTCGCGTTCAGCCGACAGCGCCGGGATCTGATCCAGATCCGGTCTCAACTCCACCGCCTCATGGGTGAACTGCTGCAGCCAATGCGACAGCGCCGCCAGCACCCGCGTCGCCAGGGGAAGCACGGTCAGCCGGTAAAAGGCCCGGTTGGCCTCCTGATAGTTGGCGTAGGTGGCATCGCCCGGAATGCCCATCAGCATCGGCGGCACCCCGAAGGCGATGGCGATCTCGCGCGCGGCCGAGACCTTGGTTTCATGGAACTCCATGTCACTGGGGCTGAAGCCCATCGGCTTCCAGTCCAGGCCCCCTTCCAGCAACATCGGACGCCCCGCATTGCGCGCGCCCTGATGATGGGTCTCGATCTCGCCGACCAGCCGGTCGTACTGATCGGGTGACAGGTTCGACTGCCCGTCCGCCCCCTTGTAGACGATCGCCCCGGAGGGCCGGGCCGCATTGTCCAGAAGCGCCTTTGACCAGGCGCTGGCGCTGTTGTGGACATCGATCGCCACCGCCGCCGCCTGCAAAGGCGACAATCCGTAATGATCATCGGTCGGATGGAAGGCCCGGATGTGGCAGACCGGGCTTTGCCCCTCGGCCACGGCGAAGCGATGCACCCGTCCGCCGACCGCATAGTCATAGGCAACCGGCCAGCCGTCCAGCCCCGGCACCAGCGCCATCCTGTCCGACCGCAGGACATGCAACTCTCCGGGCAGCGCCTGCGCCCCTGCCACCGCCTCGACATAGGCATTGCCGGACAGAAGAAGGAAGCCGTAGACCGCCTCCAGCAATTCCGCCCTGCCCTGCCCGGCATTCGGCCGCGCCAGCAGCGCCAGCAGGGGATGGGTGTCATGGCGCCGCTCGGCATCCTGACAGACCACAGGCAAGGCCGCCGCCGCCTCGGCCACCAGCCGAACCGCGCGAAAGCCGATGGGATTGCCCTGAAAGCCGCTTTTCGCCAGCGAAACCGCGTCCCGGGGGCTCCAGGCCACCCGGCCCGAAGCCCCCCAGGCCACCACCCGCCCGGTGGCGCTTGCCTTCTTTTCGACCGGCCCCGCCGGCCCCGTCCGCTCGGCCCGTTTCAGGAAATCGAACACGATTGGCGCTCCCTTTCTTTCTGCCCGCAGGCAAACCCCCCTCGCCCCGCGGCCAAGGCACCGCAGGGGAAAACCATCCTGTCCATGGGCTTACAGGGTCCGCAGCCCCGGCCGCGCCGCACGGCCAGCGCCATCCACGATCAGATCCGTCAGCGCCCAGACCAGGGCGTCCAGGCGGTCGGGGCTGCGCTGCCCCTTCCAGCCTGTCCGCGCCATCTGCAGCATCTGCCCCTCCAGATCGCCCAGCCCCTTGGCATGGGTGGCCCGGCCCTGCTCGTACAGGGCCGCCACCGGCTCGGCCCGCACCATCTTGGCCCGTGTCGCCCGAACCGCGCGAAAGGGAACCATCGGGTCGATCTGCCGGATCACTCCCTGCACCAGATCGCCGCCCTGGTTGACCTCGGCCACCAGCCGCTCGGCGCCGAATTCCTCCATCGCCGCCAGGGCCGCCCGCGCCCAGCCATCGGGCGAGGCCCCCCGGACCGACCGATCCGCCAGCACCACCGCTCGCCACTGCGACGGCGGGCCGGTCAGATCGGCCCCGCCACCACGATGCCGCATTCGTCCGACGCCTTGGTCGCCGTCACCGGCGGGTCCACCGCCACCACGATCCGCTGCGGCATCACCGCCGCCGCACCTTGCGCCGCCGCGATCATCGGTGGCGACCACAGCCCATCCGGCAGATCCTCGACCAATTCACCCTGCAACTCCTGCCGGCCGAACAGCGTGCCCTTGAACCGCGCCTCCACCTCGGCAAGGTAGCTCGCGGCCAGATAGGCCCGGTTCGCCTCGGTCGGCGCATGGGTGATCACCGTCGAGGGGTTCTTCAGGATCGCCTTCAGCACGTCCACATTGCGCGGCGTCGTGGTCACCATCTGCTGCGGGTTCTGCCCCAGCCGCAGCCCGAACTGCAGCTGGTCCCAGGTCTCCTGCGCGCGCGGCCATTTCGCCAGCTCATCCGCCCAGGCCGCATCGAACTGCGGCCCCCGCAGACGCTCGGGATCATGCGCCGAGAACAGCCGCGCCTCCGCCCCGTTCGGCCATTCCAGCAAATTGCGCGACGCGACCCATTTCGGCCGCCGGTCCGGCGGAGAGCAGGCAAGGATTCCGCTCTCCCCCATCACCATGACCTCGCGCGCCTGTTCCAGCGTCTCGGCCACCAACGCCACCCGGCGGGCACGGCCCGCATCCAGCGGGCGGGCGCCCTCGACCTGCGCGCGCACCCATTCCGACCCGGCCCGCGTCTTGCCGGCCCCGCGCCCGCCCATCACGACCCATGTCGTCCAGGCCCCTTCCGGCGGCAGTTGATGCGGCAGCGCCCAGAACTCGAACACCCAGGGCAGCGCCAGCAGCGCCGCCTGCGACAACCCACCCAGAAACGCGTCAATCTCCTCGGGCAGCGCGGAGGCAAGCCAGACGGCGCCCGATTTCATCGCGCGCGGCGTCAAGGTCAAGCTCTGACCCGGTTCCGACATCCCCGGCAACCTGTTTGCGGAGTTTTTCAACTTTCGCCCTTTCCTCGACCAGCATCAGGCCGACCTTGGCCAGGTCGCGGATGCGCTCTCCGCTCCGGGGCAGCATGCCTTCGCCGGCAAGGATCGCCTCCATCGCGGTCTCGACATCCGCAACCGCCAACCTGAACAATTTCTCCGTGAACCCCATGACGTCGTCTGGGATTCCGTCACCGTCAGTAAACCTGATGGTCATTCTGCCCGCCCGCCTCTCATGCCTTCTTCCGCACGAGCGAAACGCAAAAAGCGGCACGAAGGGTTGCCCCCCGGCCGCTCTCGACATTTCTTCTAGCATGCCCAAAGTCCTACATCGAACCGGGCGCCAGGTCAAGAATAAAATTCAATGATCACAGATGGTTAGCGGGACGTAGCCTTAACCTTCCGTTAATCTGCAGGACCCCGCCTCAGTTCGCCCCGCCCTCCGCCGCCGCCGCCTCCAGGGCACGGAAGGCTTCGACATTGCGGTTATGCTCCTCAAGAGTCTCGGCAAAGACATGGCCGTCGGCAGGGTTCAGCGTCTTCGCCACGAAGAAGAGGTAGTCCGTCTGGGCCGGGTTCAGCGCCGCCGCAATCGCGTCGCGGCCCGGGTTGGCAATCGGTCCCGGCGGCAGCCCGGCGATGACATAGGTGTTGTAGGGCGTCTCGCGCCGCAACTCGCTTTGCCGCAGGCCCCGCCCCAGCACACCCTCGCCCTTGGTGATGCCGTAGATCACCGTCGGGTCGGTCTGCAGGCGCATCCCCTGATTCAGCCGGTTCACGAAGACCGAGGCGACAAGCGGCCGCTCCTCCGCGATCCCGGTTTCCTTCTCGACGATCGAGGCCATGGTCATCGCCTCTTCCGGCGTGTCATAGGGCAGGTCGGCCGCCCGGTTCGGCCACAGCTCGGCCAGGATCGCGGCCTGATCGGCCTCCATCTTGGCGACCAGCTCGGCCCGGATCGCGCCCTTGTTGACGTCATAGGCCTTGGGCGCCAGCGTGCCCTCTGCCGGCACCGCCGCAATCTCGCCCTCAAGGAACGGCACCTTGCGCAAGCCGTCCACCACCTGCCAACTGGTCGCCCCTTCCACCACGATGACGTTGTAGCGCAGGTCCGGCTCCTCGATGGCTTCGGTATATTCTGCCGGCGCCTCTGCGGCAGGATCGAATTTCACCACTTCGACGAAGCGCTGCGTCTCGGGGTCCAGCTCGCGCAGCACCACCTCAAGCGACGCCACCCCGATGCGGAAGTTCACCTCCTTGCCGCAGGTGGACGCCCCGCCGGCCGTGAGCATCTCCAGCACCTCCTGCATCGAGGCACCCGGCTTGATCAGGTATGAGCCGAACTTCAGGCTGCCCGACCGGTCGGAATAGTCCGCCCCGATGCGGAAGATCCGCGCGTCGCTGACCGCCCCGCGCTCCTCCAGATTACGGCTGACCCCGCTGAGCGAGGCCCCCCGCTCCACCCGCACACAGATCGATGCGTCAAGCGGACCGGGCTTGGTGAACTCGTTGCGACCCCAGGCCACCACACCCGCCGCCGCGATCAGGATCACGATGAACAGCGTCAGCGCGTTGGAGGCGATACTCTTCCACATGCGTTACTTCACCCGTCCCAGCACAAGGCTGGCATTGGTGCCGCCAAAGCCGAAACTGTTCGACAGCGCCACATCGATCTTGCGCTTCACCGCCTTGCACGGTGCAAGGTCCAGCTTGGGCGTCACCGCGGGATTATCAAGGTTGATCGTCGGCGGCGCCACCTGATCCCGGATTGCCAGGATGCAGAAGATCGCCTCCACCGCCCCTGCGGCCCCCAGAAGGTGCCCGATACTCGATTTGGTCGAGGACATGGTCGCCTTCGGCGCCGCATCGCCCAGAAGCCGCTCCACCGCGCCCAGTTCGATGGTATCGGCCATGGTGCTGGTGCCATGGGCATTGATGTAATCCACATCGGCCGGCGTCAGCCCCGCCCGCTTCAGCGCGGCCGACATGCTGCGGAACCCGCCATCGCCATCCTCGGACGGGGCGGTGATATGATAGGCGTCGCCCGACAGACCATAGCCCAGAACCTCGGCATAGATCTTCGCGCCGCGGGCCTTGGCATGCTCGTATTCCTCAAGCACCACCACGCCCGCGCCCTCGCCCATGACAAAGCCGTCGCGGTCGCCGTCATAGGGCCGGCTCGCCTTCTGCGGCTCGTCCGCACGCTTGGTGGACAGCGCCTTGCAGGCGTTGAAGCCGGCGATTCCGATTTCCGAGATCGGGCTTTCCGCCCCGCCCGCCACCATCACATCGGCATCGCCGATCATGATCAGCCGTGCGGCGTCGCCAATGGCATGTGCGCCGGTCGAGCAGGCGGTGACAACGGCATGGTTCGGCCCCTTGAAGCCGAACTTGATGGAAACCTGACCCGAGATCAGGTTGATCAGACTGCCCGGAATGAAGAAGGGCGAGACCCGCTTCGGCCCCTTCTCCTTGATCAGCACCGCCGTCTCGGCGATCGTCGTCAACCCGCCGATGCCCGAACCGATCATCACCCCGGTGCGTTCCTTTTCCTCTTCGGACTCCGGCTCCCAGCCGGCATCCTTCACCGCCTGCGTCGCGGCGGCGATGCCGTACAGGATGAAGTCGTCCACCTTGCGGCGGTCCTTCGGCTCCATCCAGTCATCGGGGTTGAAGGTGCCGTCCGACCCATCGCCGAAGGGGATCTCGCAGGCATAGGTGGTAACCACGTTCGAGGTGTCAAAGCGGGTGATCGGCCCCGCGCCGGATTGCCCGTCCAGAAGGCGGCTCCAGGTCTCTTCCACCCCGCAGGCAAGCGGCGTGACCATCCCCAGACCCGTGACGACAACTCGGCGCATATGGCTCTCCCCAAGGCTGATCAATGGCATTCAGCGGGTGATACACGGCAGAGTCCCAAGGCGCAACCGCGCCAGGGGCAAACGGCGGGCCGCTGCCGGGGCCTTCACACCGCCGTCACAGACCAATCCGATGCAGCATATTGCGCGCCTTGCGGCGCAAGCCTGTTGTCTCGCCTCTGGCGCGTTCCGCGCCAACCGGCTCGGAAGGCCTCCGGCGGGGATATTTCCTGTTCTGAAAGAAAGCAGCTTCTTTCAGAACGAAAATATCCTCAGGGGGCATGGGATTGGTTCATGAACCAATCCCATTCGGGGGCAGAATGCCCCCGCGGGCTCACAGCAGCCAGAAGGGATGCCGTCAGCCGCCCCCCAAAAGCAATGCGGCGGCAGCCGCTCTCATGGATTGCGCAGGGCCGGCGAAGGCAGTCCCTGGCACCAGGACAAAGGCTTAGTCGGCGGCCTTCTTCACGAATTGCGACTTCAGGCCCATCTGGCCGATGCCGGGGATCTTGCAGTCGATGTCATGGTCGCCCGCCACCAGCCTGATGCCGCGCACCTTGGTGCCGACCTTGACCACCGAGGATGACCCCTTGACCTTCAGATCCTTGATCACCGTCACGTTGTCACCGTCGCGCAGAAGGTTGCCCAGGCTGTCGCGCACCTCCAGCGCCGGCTCCTCTGCGTCCCCGGCGCGCCATTCGTGGCCGCATTCGGGACAGGTCAGCAGGCCCTCCACCTCATAGGTATAGGCAGAGCGACATTCGGGGCATTGCGGCAAGGTCTCGGTCATGCCCCCTTCTAGCGCCACAGGATCATGGGGGCCAGTGAGCCAGGGCACAAAAAGCAAAAGGCACCCCGAAGGGTGCCCCTGCATTCCCGGAACGGGAAAGAAAACCTCAGGCGGCCGAGGAGATGAACTTCACCGCATCGCCGAAGGTCTGGATGGTTTCGGCGGCGTCATCGGGGATCTCGATGCCGAATTCTTCCTCGAAAGCCATGACCAGTTCCACGGTGTCCAGCGAGTCCGCGCCCAGATCGTCGATGAACGAGGCATTCTCGGTCACCTTGTCTGCTTCGACGCCCAGATGCTCGACGACGATCTTCTTCACGCGATCGGCGATGTCGCTCATGTTTCTTCCTCTATCCTTGCGGGGGAACGCCCCGTTCTGAAGTCTGGCGCGCCGCTCGGCGCTTTTCGACCGCTGTCGCGGCCACTCGACCCGAGTCACCCCCGGCGAATTGTGCGCGCCTATAGCAACCGGCGCAGGTTTACGCAAACCCTTTCCCGGCGGCGGCAGGGATACCATAGGGCATCCCCTGCAGCCTGCCTAGACCATCGCCATGCCGCCGTTCACATGCAGCGTGGCGCCCGTCACATAGCCCGCCTCGGGCGAAGCAAGATAGAGCACGGCCGCCGCGATTTCCGCCGGGGTGCCCATCCGGCCGGCGGGCACTGCGCCAAGAATGCCGGCGCGCTGCGCCTCGTTCAGTTTGTCGGTCATCGCGGTCTCGATGAAGCCCGGGGCGACGCAGTTCACCGTGATGCCCCGGCTGGCCACTTCGGCCGCCAGCGATTTCGACATGCCGACCATGCCGGCTTTCGATGCGGCATAGTTCACCTGGCCGCCGTTGCCGGTCTGGCCGACGACCGAGGAGATGTTGACGATCCGGCCCCAGCGGGCCTTCATCATGCCGCGGATGGCGGCACGGCAGAGCCGGAAGCTGGCGGTCAGGTTGACGTCGATCACCGCCTGCCAGTCCTCGTCCGACATCCGCATCACAAGGCCGTCCCTGGTGATGCCGGCATTGTTGACCAGCACGTCCAGCGATCCCATCGCCTCGACGGCGCGCTTGACCAGCCCCTCGACCTCGGCCGGGTCGGACAGGTTGCAGGGCAGGACATGCGCGCGCTCGCCCAACTCTGCCGCAAGCGTCTCCAAAGGCTCCACCCGCGTGCCCGAAAGGCCGACCGTCGCACCGGCACCATGCAGCGCCCGGGCGATCCCGGCCCCGATGCCGCCCGATGCGCCGGTGACCAGCGCGGTTTTTCCTGTCAGATCGAACATGCGCCTGAACCTTCCGAAATGTCGTTATCCATTGTGGGCGATCCGATTTTTCGTCGAAAAATCGTGCCCGCTCATGCCTTGAGGGCGGCGATGTCCTCGGGCGTGCCGATGGCGCGCAAAGTGGCCCCGTCGGGGACGATCCGCTTGATCATGCCCGAGAGCGCCTTGCCCGCGCCGATTTCCCAGAACTCGGTCACGCCGGCGCCGGCCATCCAGAGGACGCTCTCGCGCCAGCGCACCGATCCGGTGATCTGCGCAACCAGCAGATCGTGGATGCGGTCAGGCTCGGTCACGGCCTCGGCCCGCACGTTCACCACCACCGGAACGACGGGCTTCGAGATCACCACCGCCGAGAGCGCCTCGGCCATCCGCGCTGCGGCGGGCTGCATCAATACGCAATGGAAGGGGGCGGAAACCGGCAGCATCAGGGCGCGCTTCGCCCCGCGCGACTTGGCGATTTCGACCGCTCGCTCGACCGCTGCCTTATGGCCCGAGACCACGACCTGAACCGGATCATTGTCATTGGCGGCCTGACAGACCTCGCCCTGCGCGGCCTCTTCCGCCACGGCTTTCGTGGCTTCGAAATCCAGTCCCAGAAGGGCGGCCATGGCACCGACTCCGACCGGAACGGCCTCCTGCATCGCCTCGCCGCGCAGCCGCAACAGGCGCGCGGTGTCCGAGAGCGTCAGCGCGCCTGCGGCACAAAGCGCGGAATACTCGCCAAGGCTGTGACCGGCAACGAAGGTCGCATGGTTCTCCACCGTGATGCCCTCGGCCTTCAGTGCCGCGATCGTGGCAAGCGACGTCGCCATCAGCGCGGGCTGCGCATTGCGGGTCAGGGTCAGTTCCGCGATATCGCCGTCCCAGATCAGGGCCGAGAGCTTTTCGCCCAAGGCCGCGTCGACCTCGTCGAAGACCGCCTTCGCCTGCGGCCAGGTCTCGGCCAGCGCGCGGCCCATGCCGATGGTCTGGGCGCCCTGCCCCGGAAACACGAATGCGCGGCTCATCCGCCGTCCTCCCTTGCGGTTCTAGCTTGTCTGGCTTCCGGCATAGCGAAGCGGCGGCGAAAGGGCAATCGCGGCAAGGGGGTGCCGCCTCGGGGGGGCCTTGAGCCCCCGCTCGGCGGCGGATGCCTCCGGCGGGGATATTTCGGCCAAAGTGAAAGCCGGGGGCTTGCTGGCGCATGGAGGATGTGCCGTTGCAAGGGATGCGCGCCCGCAGCCGACGTCGGAGGCGGCATCTGCACTATCGCATGCGGGCAAACGGCGCCGACGCCCGACAGACCGGGTCTTTCCTTCCCTGCTTGCCGGCCCTAGCTTGCCCCGATGGAAAGCGATCTGCGCCCTGCCCTCAGCCCTGTCCGCCGCCGCATCCTTTTTGCGGTGCTGTTCGAAAGCATCGGGCTGGTCATCAGCACCCTTGGCCTGATGGCCTTTTCCTCCAGCGATGCCGGCACGGCCACCGGGGCCGCCATCGGGTCGATGGGGATCGCGCTGGCGTGGAATTACCTCTTCAACTGGGGTTTCGAGGGGTGGGAGCGGCGCCAGCCGGTCCGCGGCCGCAGTTTCCGGCGCCGGCTGGCCCATGGCGCCCTGTTCGAAGGCGGGCTGGTGGTGCTGATGGTGCCCTTCCTGGCCTGGTGGATGGGCGTTGGGCTGATCGAGGCCCTTCTCTACGATGCCGGGCTTCTGGTCTTTTTCGCCATCTACACCCTTGGCTTCACCTGGGCCTTCGACCGGATCTTCGGCCTGCCCGCCTCGGCCCGCTAGCGGCCTGCGCTTCTGCCTTGCGCGCGCAGCGAAATCCCGTATAAGGCCGCATCTTTCCGCATCACCATGAACCGGCGATGCCTCTCGTGGACGGGCCGCGGAAAGACTTGCCCGTCCGTTGAAGCCGCCCCGAGACGAAGGATACAGCATGCCGCTTTACGAGCATGTCTTCATTTCGCGTCAGGATCTGTCCAACGCGCAGGCCGAAGGCCTTGTCGAACATTTCTCCACGGTCCTTTCGGACAACGGCGGCAAGGTCGTCGAATCCGAATACTGGGGCGTGAAGACCATGGCCTACAAGATCAACAAGAACCGCAAGGGCCACTACTCCTTGCTGAAATCCGACGCCCCCGCGGCGGCCGTGCAGGAGATGGAGCGCCTGATGCGCCTGCATGACGATGTCATGCGCGTGCTGACCATCAAGGTCGACAAGCACAGCGATGGCCCCTCGATCCAGATGCAGAAGCGCGACGAGCGTGAAGGCCGTGGCGACCGCGAAGATCGCGGGGATCGTGGCGACCGCGGTGACCGTGGCGGTTTCGACCGTCGCGAGCGTCGTTGATCAACGTCAGGAAAGGTTCATAAACCATGGCGAACAAACCGTTTTTCCGCCGTCGCAAGGTTTGCCCCTTCTCGGGCGACAACGCGCCGAGCATCGACTACAAGGACACCCGTCTGCTGCAGCGCTACATCTCCGAGCGCGGCAAGATCGTCCCCAGCCGCATCACCGCAGTCTCGGCCAAGAAGCAGCGTGAACTGGCGACCGCCATCAAGCGCGCCCGCTTCCTCGCCCTGCTGCCCTACGCCGTGAAATAAGGAGCGACAGACATGCAAGTCATCCTTCTGGAACGTGTGGCCAAGCTTGGCCAGATGGGCGAAGTCGTGAACGTCAAGGACGGCTACGCGCGCAACTTCCTTCTGCCGCAAGGCAAGGCGCTGCGGGCCAATGACGCGAACATCAAATCGTTCGAAACCCGCAAGGCTCAGCTCGTCGCCCAGAACCTGGAGACGAAGAAAGAGGCCGAAGCCGTTGCCGAGAAACTCGACGGCCAGACCTTCATCGTGATTCGCTCCGCCTCGGATGCCGGCGCGCTTTACGGTTCGGTCACCGCGCGGGACGCCGCCGAAGCGGCCACCGAAGCCGGCTTCACCGTCGGCCGCGGCCAGGTCGTGCTGCTGAACCCGATCAAGGATCTCGGCATCCATGACGTTTCGGTCGTGCTGCACCCCGAGGTTTCGGCCACGATCCGCATGAACGTCGCCCGGTCGACCGAAGAGGCCGAACTGCAGGCTTCGGGCAAGTCGATCCAGGAACTGGCGGCCGAAGCCGAAGCCGCGGCCGAGTTCGAGATCAGCGAACTCTTCGACGAAATCGGCGCCGCAACCGCGGACGAGTGATCAAGGCCGATTGGCCCCAGAGCCGCGGCAGGGCAACCTGCCGCGGCTTTTTTGTTGCCTGCCGAAACCTTGTGCATCCGCGACGCCGGCAGTCGCTTTCAGCCGCGCTTTCCCCGCACAGCTGAAGAAGCATCGCGCCATGCGCAGCCTTGGCCCCACCACCACCGGAATCCTCTGCCTCGTTGTGGGCATTGCCATTTTCTCGGTGCAGGATCTGATCCTGAAGCTTCTGTCAGCGGACTATCCGCTGCATCAGGCCATGGTCATCCGCAGCCTTGTCGCCACGCCATGCCTTCTGGCGATCGTCTGGTGGATGGACGGACGGCTTTCCACCATCGTCACCCGGGGCTGGTGGAAGATGATGGCGCGCGGGGGGCTGAACTTTCTGGCCTATACCGCCTATTACCTTGGCCTTGCCGCAATGCCGATGGCCGAGACGGTGGCCTTGTTCTTCATGGCGCCGTTGTTCATCACCCTCTCCGCCGCCCTTGTCCTGCGCGAGAAGGTGACGGCAACCTCTGCGATCGCGGTCTGCATCGGCTTTTCCGGCGTCCTTCTGATCGTCCGGCCCGGCGGGGTCAGCTTCCAGCTCGCCGCCCTGCTACCGGTTCTGGGCGCCTTCGGCTATGCGATGTCCATGGTCCTTGCCCGCCCGCTGGGCCGGACCGAGACGGCGGCCGCGATGGCCTTCTGGGGCAACATCTGCTTTCTGCTCTGCGCGCTGGTGCTGACGGCAATCTATGGCAGCGGAAGCGAAGCCGAAGGCACCCATCCCGCGCTTGGCTTTCTGACCCGCGGCTGGGTCTGGCCCCCGGTCGCAGACCTCGCGCTCATGGCGGCATGCGGCATTGTCGCGGCCTTGGGGCTGACCCTGCTGACCCACGCCTACCGGATCGCGCCTTCCTCGGCCGTCGCCCCGTTTGAATACAGCTTCATGTTCTGGGGCATTCTCTGGGGCTGGCTGTTCTGGGCGGAACTGCCCGATGCCAAGGGCTGGATGGGCATTGCCGTGATTGTCATCGCCGGCATCGTCGTGATCCGCCAGCCCGAACGACCCGTGCTGGAGGAAGAGGTCGAAGCCTTCCGCTGATCCGCATCGGCATGGAAAAAGGGCCGCCCCCTTGCGGAAGCGGCCCCTGATTTTCGGCGGAAATCAGATCCTCAAAGCTCGTCCAGCGCCTCGACGGCCTTTTCCAGCTTGTCCTTCGACACTTCCTTCTCGGTCACCTTGGCCTGACCGACGATATGGTCGATCACCTTGTCCTCGAAGATCGGGGCGCGCAGTTGCTGCTGCATCTGCGGGTTCTTCTGCACGAATTCGAAGAACTGACGCTCCTGCCCCGGATACTGGCGCGCGGCGGTCAGCACGGCCTGGGTCATCTCGGAATCGCTGACGGTGACTTCGGCGGTCTTGCCGACTTCGGCCAGCACCAGACCCAGACGCACCCGGCGCTCGGCCAGTTTCTTGTGCTCGTCGGTCGGCTCGATGGCACCATGGTTGTGGCCATGATCATCGGGATGCTCTTCGTGGTACAGCTGGTGGGCGATCTGACCGGCCTCGGCCTCGACCAGTTTCGACGGCAGATCGAACTTCACCAGATCGTCAAGCTGGTCCAGCAGCGCGCGCTTCAGCACCGCACGGCTGGCACCGGCGTATTCCGCCTCAAGCCGCGACGACACTTGCGCCTTCAGCCCGGCCAGATCCTCGGCGCCGTATTTCTTGGCCAGTTCGTCGTCGATCTCGGCGGCTTTGGGTTCCTTCACCGCCTTGATGGTGCAGGCGAACACCGCGGCCTTGCCGGCCAGATGGGCGGCGCCGTAATTCTCCGGGAACGAGACATTGACCGAAACCTCGTCACCGACCTTGGCGCCGACCAGCTGCGCCTCGAAACCCGGGATGAAGCTGTTGGAGCCCAGAACCAGCGGATAGTCCTCGGCCGAGCCGCCTTCGAACAGCTCACCATCGACCGAGCCCTTGAAGTCGATCACGACCTGATCGCCGTCCTTGGCCTTCGACCCCTTCTTGCGGTCGTCGAAGTTCTTGGCACCTTCGGCCAGGTTCTTCAGCGCCTCGTCGACGGCCTTGTCATCGGCCTTCACGACCAGCTTCTCCAGCTTGATCTTGCCGGCATCGAAGGCCGGAATCGGCGGCAGGTTCTCGTAGGTCATCTCGACCACGACATCCGTGCCCTCTTTCCACTCTTCGCCGTTCACCATCTTGACGTCGGGCTGCAGCGCCGGACGGTCGCCGGTCTTCTCGAAATGGTCCTTCATGGCGCCGTCGATGGCGTCCTGCATGGCATCGCCAAGGATACGCTGACCGAACTGCTTTTTCAGGATCGCCAGCGGCACCTTCCCTTTACGGAAGCCCTTGATCTCGACCTCGGGCTGCGCCTCAAGCAGCTTTTCCTGCACCTTGGCTTCCAGTTCAGCCGCCGAAACGGTGATGGTATAGCCGCGTTTGAGGCCTTCGTTCAGGGTCTCGGTGACCTGCATGTTTCCGTCCTTCTTCCCAATCTGGTGCGGGTGAAGGGACTTGAACCCCCACGCCGTAAGGCGCCGGAACCTAAATCCGGTGCGTCTGCCAATTCCGCCACACCCGCATGTGCCTGTTCGTCAACCTCACTCCGTCAAGAAAACAGGGACCTGCCCTCTGCCCGAGAGATGGTCCCCGTCCGTGCCGGAAATTCCGCGCCCTTCTAACAAAGGCGAAAGGCGGATGCGAGCGGAAAATCTTGCCACATTTCCGCCACAGAATCGCGGCGCCACGCCCCCTTTGTCCAAATCTTTGTCCACCAGTGACCAAATCCTGCCACAGTTTGACGAAAAACATTGAGGCAGACGACAGAACATGCAGCGAGGACACCATGGGCGATCTGACCCTGACCCCCAAGACCCTTGAAGGCGCTCTGGAAGTTGCCCCGGTTGCAGGGATCACCGCAGGAACCATGGTGCTGACTCTGGACGGCGGGCTGCCGGTCCAGTTCCTTGCCCCCGGCGACCGCGTCGTCACCCGCTCGGGCGCCCGGGTGCTGAAGGATGTCACCGTCTCGGTGCTGCGCGATGCCACCATGGTGCGCATCTCGGCCTCGGCGCTTGGCCATGACCGTCCCGACGCCGATCTTTTCGTCGCCCCCAATCAGCAGATTCTGGTCCGCGACTGGCGCGCCAAGGCGCTTTACGGCAGCGACGCGGCCATGGTCGAGGCGCAGCGTCTGGCCGATGGCGAATATATCCGCAAAGAGACCGTCGCCGAAGTCCGCCTCTTCACGCTGACCTTCGATCGTGAGGAGGTCGTTTTCGCCGGCGGGCTGGAACTGGCCTGCGCCCCGGCGATGGTCACGGTATAAGGGTTTCCTTCAAGGCTCCTGGCAGAACCTGATGGATCAAGGGGTCGCTCTTCGGGGCGGCCCCTTACTCTTTGGACCAAGGCGCATACAACTACAGCCCAAGCGCGCGGAACACCTTCGGCAGTTCCTCGGGCAAATCCTCGGCAATCAGCCCCGGCCCGAACGACCGCGCGCATTCGACATGCAGCCAGGCCCCTTTGCAGGCCGCATCAAACGGGCTGAATCCCCGCGCCAGCAACCCGGTGATGAACCCCGCCAGCACATCGCCGCTGCCCGCCGTCGCCAGCCAGGGCGCCGCGCGCTCATAGGCGGCCGAGTTGATGGCGCACTGCCCGTCTGGCGTGGCAATCACCGTATCCGGCCCCTTGAACAGCACCACACAGCCCGCCCGCTTTGCGGCCTCGCGCGTCGCGTCAACCTTGGAGTAGGCCGGGCCTTTGACCGCAGGAGCGGTCCGCCTCGCCGCGATGCCAGGGAACAGCCGTGCAAACTCGCCGGCATGCGGGGTCAGGACGCAGCGATCATGCAGCGCGGCAAAGAGATCCTGCCACTGCGACAGGACCGTCAGCGCATCGGCATCCAGCACCGCCGCCCGGTGCCCCCGCAGCGCCACCTCGACCAAGGCGGCCTGCCGCGCCGCGGTCCCCATCCCCGGTCCAAGGCAAAGCGCATTGATGCGGGGATCCTCCAGCGTCCGGGCCAGTTCCCCGGCATCCGCCACAGGACGCAGCATCACCGCATCCATCCGCGCGGCGTTCTCGGGGATCGCATCCGGCGGACAGCCCAGAGTCACCACCCCCGCCCCGATCCTGAGCGCCCCCCGCGCCGAAAGCCGCGCCGCGCCACCACGACCGGAGGGGCCGGAGAGGATCATGGCATGGCCATAGGAAAACTTGTGGCCCTCCCTCTTGCCCAGCCGACCGCCGGAAGCCGCGATCTGGTCAACAATCGCGTCCGCCCCTTCTGTGCGCAGCAGGGCGTCCATCGCGCTGTCCAGCCCGATGGGCACCACATGCACCCGGCCCGACAGCCTTGCCCCCATGTCCAGGCCATGACCGCATTTCGCCCGCTCGAAGGTCACGGTCAGATCGGCGGGGCAGTCGATGTATCCGCCGGCACTGATCACGCGCCCGCTATCGGCACAAATCCCGCTGAGAATATCAACCGCCACCAAACGCACGCGGCTTTCCTGCACCATTGCAAGCGATCCCCAAACGCCTGCCGGGACAGAGCGCGACAGGCCGGTTCCGAACACCGCATCAACGGCAAGGGCCGCACCGTCAAGATGTGACCGGTTCAAGTGCCGTGCGGGATGAACTTCCCCCATCCCGCACCACCGCTCATGGTTCACCCGCGCATCGGCCGGCATTCGCCCGGCGTCGCCGTAAAGGAACACCTCTACCGACCAGCCGCGCTCCTTCAGCAGCCGCGCGACGACGAACCCGTCACCGCCATTGTTCCCCGGCCCGCACAGAATCACCGCCCGCCTGCGCCCTTCATCTTGGTCCAAATATCCCGGGGTCCGGGGCAGCGCCCCGGGGGGTGGGGCCAGTTCCGGCCATTCCTCGAAAATCGCCTGAACCACGCCCTGCCCGGCGCGCTCCATCAGCTCCAGCCCGGTCACCTGGCCGCTGGCAATCGCCGCCGCCTCAATGGCCCGCATCTGCGCTGCGGTCAGCAGTTCGGTCATTTTCCGGGCATCCCGTTCCAAAACCGCCCAACCACAGGGCGCATTGCACAAATTTTAGGCACACGCGCGGGATTTCATCGGCGGAACCCGCCCGGAAAACCCTGTCACATTGTTCCCCCGCCGGGGAAGTGCTGAGTGGTCGCAGACGCGGCGGAAGGAGTCGGCCCATGAAGAAGATCGAGGCGATCATCAAGCCCTTCAAGCTGGATGAGGTGAAAGAGGCCCTGCAAGAGGCCGGCATCCAGGGCCTGACCGTGACCGAGATCAAGGGCTTCGGCCGCCAGAAGGGCCATACCGAGCTGTATCGCGGTGCCGAATATGTCGTCGACTTCCTGCCCAAGGTGAAGGTCGAGGTGGTGCTGACCGATGACATGGTCGATGCCGCCGTCGAGGCCATCGTCTCGGCCGCCCGCACCGACAAGATCGGCGATGGCAAGATCTTCGTCACCCCCGTCGAACAGGCCATCCGCATCCGCACCGGCGAGACCGGCGACGACGCCGTCTGACACAGGCCTGATTTTCGTCGAAAAGCAGTGCCCCCGAACAACCCGAAACCCGACAACCGAAAAGGCAGCATGATGAGCGCAGTCGCAAAAGCTCTGAAACTGATCAAGGACGAAGAGATCGAATATGTCGACGTCCGCTTCACCGACCCCAAAGGCAAACTCCAGCATGTGACGCTGGTGTCGGATCTGGTCGATGAGGATTTCTTCGAAGAAGGCCTGATGTTCGACGGTTCGTCGATCGCCGGCTGGAAGTCGATCGATCAGTCCGACATGAAACTGATGCCTGATGCGGCCTCGGTCTATATCGACCCCTTCTACGCCGAAAAAACCCTCTGCATCCATTGCAACGTCGCCGAGCCTGACACCGGCGAGGCCTATGATCGGTGTCCGCGTCAAACCGCGCTGAAGGCCGAAGCCTATCTGAAATCCTCGGGCATCGGCGACACCGCCTATTTCGGCCCGGAAGCCGAATTCTTCATCTTCGACGACGTGCGCTATTCGGTGACCCCGAACAAGGTGTCCTACCAGCTGGACGCCGAAGACGCGGCCTGGAACACCGATGCCTCTTTTGAAGGCGGCAACCTCGCCCACCGCGCCAATTACAAGGGCGGCTATTTCCCGGTGAACCCGATCGACACCGCGCAGGACCTGCGGTCGGAAATGCTCTCGACCATGAAGCGCATGGGCATCAAGGTCGACAAGCACCACCACGAGGTCGCCACATGCCAGCACGAGCTGGGGATGATCTTCGGCGGCCTGGTCGAACAGGCCGACAACATCCAGAAATACAAATACGTCATCCACAACGTCGCGGCGGCCTATGGCAAGACCGTGACCTTCATGCCCAAGCCGATGAAGGGCGACAACGGCTCCGGGATGCATGTCAACATGTCGATCTGGAAGGGCGGCAAGCCCTTGTTCGCCGGCGACAAATACGCGGATCTCAGCCAGGAGGCGCTGTATTTCATCGGCGGCATCCTGAAGCACGCCAAGGCGCTGAACGCGCTGACCAACCCTTCGACCAACAGCTACAAGCGCCTGATCCCCGGCTTCGAGGCACCCGTGCTGCGCGCCTTCTCGGCCCGCAACCGCTCGGGCTGCGTGCGGATCCCGTGGACCGAATCGCCGAAAGCCAAGCGCGTGGAAGCCCGCTTCCCCGATCCGGCGGCCAACCCCTATCTGGCCTTTGCCGCACTGATGATGGCCGGTCTGGACGGGATCAAGAACAAGATCGACCCCGGCCCCGCTTCGGACAAGGACCTCTACGACCTGCCGCCCGAAGAACTGGCGCAGATCCCCACGGTCTGCGGCAGCCTGCGCGAGGCGCTGGAAGAGCTGGAAAGGGACATGGACTTCCTGCTTCAGGGCGATGTCTTCACCCGCGACCAGCTTGAAAGCTACGTCGCGCTGAAATGGGAAGAGGTCTATGCCTTCGAGCATACCCCCCACCCGATCGAGTATCAGATGTATTACTCCTGCTGATCCCGTCGGCAGGTTTCCAAAAAGGCCGCCTTCGGGCGGCCTTTCCTGTTCATTGTTTCCAACGCGGCCCGCAAGGCCTTGAGAGTGCCACGATATCGCCCACGTCATGCCGAAGTTCCACCGCAGCTTGGCCATGTGTGAATGTGTGGCTGATCATGGCAAGAGACTCGAAGAAGACCCGGCCCGACATCTGGGCAGACGGCAGCCAGAACCCGCCGTTCGAGCTGCGCAGCCTTGCGCTGGCTTCCGTGCGGCTTGCGCGTGACAGCCTGTCGGGCCTTCTGGCCCGCTGTTCGGACTCGGCGCGCGATTTCGGCGCCGTGGTGGGCAACGGGCGCTGGCGGCTTCCGCCCGAGCGGCTGGGACACAGCGGCCGCTTCCTCCCGTCCCTCGGCGCGACCGCCACGGCGATCCGTGGCGGTTCCGAATTGCTGTCGCGCGCCTCGCGCGTGGTGCTTGCCGCAGCCGAAGAACAGGACGTGCAGGCGGCGTTGCCCCCTGCGCAGGACATGTCGGCCTGGCGCGCCCCGAAACGGGTCGAGGGCAGCGCCCGCGGCGCGCAGGCGGCACCGGCGGCCGACATGGATCTGGCCGCGATCCGCGCGATGATCAGCGCCAATCCCCCCGCCACGCATCGTGTGGCGGCCGAACCCGCGCCCCCGCCCGCCGCCCCTGCCGGACCGCGCGTCAGCTATGCCTGGCGTCGGGACTGGCTGGCCGAGAAGCTGGCAGTCGTGCTTGGCTACGGCTTGCTGATCGTCTCGGTTCCGGTCGGGTTCGTCTTGGCCGTGCGGGCCTATGCGAACGGTCAGGATCTGCGCAAGATGGTGTCCGAGGACTGACTACGCATACCGCGACAGGGCGGCACGGTGGCGGCACCGGCCCTGTGGCAAGCGACGGGCCAGAACGGCCGGCACCCGTGTCAGTGCTGCGCCGCCATCAGCGCCGCCTGCTCGGCTTCGGTCAGGGTCTCGGCCAGCACGACATAGGTGTGAATGGTGAAGACCACCGCCCGCGTCACCGGCAGCCGCAGCAGGCACTGGCGTTCGCAGCGCACGAAGAAATGCCCGGTCGGTCGCGGCCGGCGCTGACCTTCCGACCGGGGCTGATGCAGGACATGGTCGTCATAGGTCAGGAAATTCATCCGCCACAGCGGCTGCCCGGGCCGGATCGCATCGAAGAGGCGCTGCACCCGCTTTGCCACGCTGTCGTCATAGGGCGCCACCGGATCATGGATCGAGACCAGCGCCCGGCCGACCTTCTGGGTCAGCGACCAACTGGCCGGAAAGCACAGGATGCCGCCGGTCAGGCGATGCTCGTCGCCTTCCTGCTCCATCAGGCACAGGTCCTCCTGCACCAGCCGCCCCAATGTGATCAGCGGCTGCGCCGGGTCCAGCGCGACCTCGACCCCATCGGGCCGCAGGACCGAAGCGGCACCGACCCGGAACCCCTCCATCCGGGTCAGCCGGTCCAGCACCACGGAATACAACTCTTCCGCCGCCGCCCGCCCCTCGGGCAGCAGGGCGTGGACCACCTCGGGCACCTCGTCGATCAGCCGCTCGCGCTCGGCCATCTGGCCGGCAAAGGCGTCATCGACCTCAAGCCAGCTTTCGCCCTCGACCGGCAGGATGCCGGGCAGGCGGGCGGTGCGCGGGTCCATCCAGGGCAGGAAGGGCAGACGCGTTTGCAGGATCGGCGCGGGCTGGGGGATCAGGTCTTTCATGGCCGCACGCTAGCGCAGCGCCAAAGGCGGGGAAAGGCCCATGTCGGGATCGGCGACGCCCGTCGATTTTCCGCGACAGGCCGGTCAAAGCGGCTAGACTGATCGCATGGGGCGCGATCACGGCGCCCCCGAACCGGCGGCCGGGCGAGAAGCGGGCCGCCAGCCCCGCTGGCCCCCGCGCCCCGCCCTGACGGCCGCCCCAAGGCCGAAAGGGAGGGAAGACATGAGCCCGACAACGACCGAGGCAAGACGGGGCACCCGATGCGCCGCGCTGGTTGGCGCGCATGGCAGTGGCAAGACCACGCTTTTCGAAGCGCTTCTGCACAGCGCCGGCGCAACCGACCGACGCGGCACCGCCAAGGAACGCAACACGGTGGGCGATGCCGCCCCCGAAGCGCGCGCGCGCGGCATCTCGACCGAACTCTCGGTCGCCTCCTGCCGTTTCATGGACGAGGATTGGGCGCTGATCGACTGCCCCGGCTCGGTCGAGCTTCTGTCGGACACCCATGCCGCCCTGATGGTGGCCGATCTGGCCGTGGTGGTCTGCGACCCTTTCCCGGAACGGGCGCTGGCCGTGGCGCCCATTCTGAAATTCCTCGATGACCGGCGCATCCCGCATCTGATCTTCGTGAACCGCATGGACGCGCCCGAAGCACATGTCCGCGCCACCTTCCATGCCCTGCAAGGCGTGTCGGAACGCCCGCTTGCCCTGCGCGGCATTCCGATCCGCGATGATGGCGGACAGGTGACCGGGATGATCGACCTTGTGTCCGAACGCGCCTGGCGCTGGAATCCGCAGAAACCCTCGGATCTGATCCCGCTGCCCGATGCCGAAAAGGGCGACGAAGGGGCCGCCCGTGCCGCAATGATCGAGGCCCTGGCCGATTTCGACGATACGATCCTTGAGCAGGTGCTGTCCGACATCAAGCCGCCGACGGGCCAGATCTATGCCTCGCTGACCCGCGATCTGGCGCAGGATCTGCTGGTGCCGGTGTTCTTCGGCGCGGCCGAACAGGAAAACGGCGTCCGCCGGCTGTGGAAGGCGTTGCGCCACGAATGCCCCCCGCCCGCGGAAACCGCGGCCCGGCTGGGGCTGACGGGGACGGGGACGGGCGCGCTGGCGCAGGTCGTCAAGACCTTCCAGTCGGGTCAGGCCGGGCGGGCGGCGCTGGTGCGGATCTGGCGCGGCGAGGTGAAGGACGGCATGACCCTTGGCCCGGACCGGGTGGGATCGGTCTCTTCGGCCATGGGGCGCAAGTTCACCGCCAAGGGAGCGGCCGGCGAAGGAGAGGTGGTGGTTCTGGGCCGCATGGCCGCGGTAAAGGCGGGCGACCTGATCGGCGAGGGCCGGCAGGATCGTGGCGACTGGCCGTCAGCGCCCGCGCCCGTGGCCGCCCTGTCGATCCGGGCCGAACATCCCGCCGACGAGGCCAAGCTCTCGGCCGCGCTTGGCCGGCTCTGCGACGAAGACCCCTCGCTGCGCGTCCATACCAGGCCGCAGACCGGCGAGACCCTGCTGACCGGCCAGGGCGACATCCATCTGGCCATCGCCCTGTCGCAGCTGAAGTCGGAGGCCGGGTTGTCGGTAAAGACCGCCACACCGAGTGTTTCCTATTGCGAGACGATCTCGAAGCCTGCCGCCATACATACGCGGCACAAGAAACAGTCCGGCGGTCATGGCGAATTTGCCGACATCCAGCTGGAGATCGCGCCGCGCGGCCGGGGGGACGGTTTCGCCTTCTCGGACCGGATCACCGGCGGGGTGGTGCCCAAGCAATACATCCCGGCGGTGCAGAAGGGCGTCGAGACCGCGCTGGCCCGCGGCCCCTTGGGCTTTCCGGTGGTCGATCTGGGCGTGGTGCTGACCGATGGCAGCTATCACAACGTCGACAGTTCCGACTTTGCCTTCCAGAAGGCCGGCGCCAAGGCCATGGCCGAAGCCCTGCCCGACTGCGGCCCGCTGCTGCTGGAGCCGGTGCTGGAGGTGGCGCTGTCGGTGCCGTCCGAATTCACGCCAAAGGCGCAGCGCCTTGCCACCTCGCGCCGGGGCCAGATCCTTGGCTTCGATGCGAAGGCGGGATGGAAGGGCTGGGACGAGGTCTCGACCCTGATCCCGGCGGCCGAGATGCAGGGGCTGATCACCGAATTGCGCAGCCAGACCCTTGGCGTCGGTTTCTATACCGCCGACGAGCACCACCTTGAGCAGGTGACCGGGCGCGAGGCGGAACAGGCGATCGCGGCGCGGGCGGCGGCGCTGAAAGGCTAGCCGACCGCTTCTGGCCGGCGGCTGGAGGGGTTTTGCACCCCTCCAGACCTCCCCGCAGGATATTTTCGCCAAGATGAAGGCGGCAGCGGGCGAAGCGCGGAAGACGACATGCCGTGTCGCGCTTTGGCAATCCCTGCGGCGTCTTTGCGGTCAGCCTGACTGCAAAGGAGCAAGTCATGAGCCAGCCCTACGCACAGAGCCGCCGCAAGATCGACCCCTCGCGGGAAGATCGCCTTGCCGACGGCACCCCCAACGACAACGACCGGGTGGAAATCGGCCCGACCCAGCTGGCCTTTGGCGAGTGGCAGACGGCCGGGCTGGTGGCGCCGAACCTTGAGAGGATGCGGGAATTCCGCTGGCGGCGGCTGACCAAGGCGCTGGTTGACCGCGATCTTGGCGGGCTCTTGATGTTCGATCCGCTGAACATCCGCTATGCCACCGACACCACCAACATGCAGCTGTGGAACAGCCACAACCCGTTCCGTGCCGTCCTTCTGTGCGCCGATGGCCATATGGTGATCTGGGAGTACAAGCAGGCGCCCTTCCTTGTCACCTTCAACCCTTTGGTGGCCGAGTTGCGTTCGGGCGCGTCGTTCTTCTATGCGGTCACCGGCGACCGGGGCGAGGATGCGGCATCGTCCTTTGCCGGTCAGGTCGATGAGGTGATGCGGGCCCATGCCGGCTCCAACCGGCGGCTGGCGGTGGACAAGATCATGGTGGCGGGTCTGCGGGCGCTGGAGCGGGCGGGATTCGAGGTGCTGGAGGGTGAGGAAGTCACCGAGCGCACCCGCGCCGTGAAGGGCCCGGACGAAATTCTGGCGATGCGCTGCGCCCATCATGCCTGCGAGGCGGCGATTGCCGAGATGGAGGCGTTCACCCGCGAGAACGTGCCGAAGGGCGGCGTCAGCGAGGACGACATCTGGGCGGAGCTGCACAAGGGCAATATCCGTCGTGGCGGAGAATGGATCGAGACGCGGCTGCTGGCCTCGGGCCCGCGGACCAATCCGTGGTTCCAGGAATGCGGGCCACGGATCGTGCAGCCCGATGAGATCGTGGCGTTCGACACCGACCTGATTGGCGCCTATGGCATCTGCATCGACATTTCGCGCAGCTGGTGGGTGGGGGAAAGCCGGCCGTCGAATGCGATGATTTCCGCCATGAACCATGGGCTTGACCACATCCGCGACCATCAGGCGCGGCTGAAGCCCGGGGTGACGATCAAGGAGCTGTGCTTTGGCGGGCACCAGCTGGAAGACCAGTACTGGAAGCAGAAATACAGCTGCAAGATGCACGGGGTGGGGTTGTGCGACGAATGGCCCTTCGTGCCCTATCCTGACGCCTGGGTGGACGGCGCCTTCGAGGTGGCCCTTGAGCCGGGGATGGTGCTGTGCGTCGAGGCGCTGGTTTCGCCCGAAGGCGGCGACTTCTCGATCAAGCTGGAGGATCAGGTGCTGATCACAGAAACCGGCTGCGAGAACCTGACGAGGTACCCCTTCGACCCGCGGCTGGTGGGGTAGCCGGCTGGCCCGCGGGGCCGATCGCGGCCGCGGACCCGACAGGTTGACGGCCTGCCCCCCGCAGCAGTGCCTGCCTAAAGCCCGACCTCGGCCAGAAGGCCGAGGTGATCCGACCCAAGGCCGGGGCGGGTTTCGACCTTTCCGCCCGCGGGCGCGAACACATGGTCTATGGGCAGCGTAAGCCAGGGGGCAAAGCCGGTATAGGTGCCCTGCACCGGCCCGGCCGGGGTCACGCGCGCCGCACCGGCCATGGCCGACAGCGCCCAGGACCAGCGCACCATGTTGAAATCGCCGGCCATGACCACCGGCCCCTCCAGCCCCTGCAACATCGGGAGGAGTTTTTGCACATGCGGAGGTTGGCCATAGGGCCAGGGCCAGTGCAGATGGATCGAGACCAGCCACAGCGGCCCTTGCGGCCCCTGCACCTGAAGGGCGGCAAGACCGGGGGTGCAGACCTGCTGACCTTGCACCGGCTGCAACCTAGTGACCAGCGCGGTGCCGCCGACACTGGCAAAGTCGCAGCGCAACTGGTGGGGATATTCGGTCTTCAGATCCGCCATCAGGTCCAGGTTCGCCGTCGACACCTCTTGCAGCATCACCGCATCGGGAGAGGTGTTGCGGATGTCCTGTGCGAGACCGGCCAGATCATCGTTCCGGAACAGCATGTTCTTTTGGTAGATGCGCAGGCCCTGCCCCGGCTCCGGCCCCATGGCGCTGCCGTAGGACCAGACGAGGGGTGCACCGGCAACGAAGGCGATCAGCATGCCGACCCGCCCCAGACGCAGGGCACCCGTCCTCCAGGCGAAGGCAGACAGCAGGGCCAGCGCCCCGGCCCCCTGCAGCCGGAACACCGCCAGCGAATCGCCCAAGGGGTGCAGCATGCCAAGATAGCCGCCAAGAACAGGCAGCGCGGCAAGAATGGCCAGCAGGGACAGCGCCTTTCTCACCCCGGGCCGCCCTCCGGCCGCAGGATCGCCTCGGCCACCGCCATCAGGGGGCCGCGCATCTCGATCCCGCAGGTGATGCGCAGGGATTCAAGGCCAAGGAGGGCGGCATAGAATCGTGCAGCCCCTTCGGCCGCGCGCGGTGCCTCCAGTCCGGCCTGCGCCAGAAAGGCGCAGAGATCCGCCAGCCGCCGCGCATCCACCCTTTGCAGCGCCGCCCGTGCCAGCGGGTCGGTCCGCGCCCAGTCGCGCATGGCAGGCTCCAACGCGGCCCCGCCGGATTCGCCTTCGGGCAGAGCCGAAACCGCTTCGACCAGCGCGGTGAGCTGCGCCCGCGGACTGCCGCCGCGCCTGCGCAGGCCGGCGGTGATGCCAACGCTTGCCAAGTGCTCGAAGGCTTCAAGCATTGCAGCATGCAGGCTGCGCAGGTCCTTGAAATGCCAATAGAAGCTGCCCTTCGTCGCGCCCAGCCCGCGGGCCAGAGCCTCAACCCGGATGGCATCGGGGCCGCCGGCAAGCAGCGCCTGAAACCCGGCCAGAATCCAGTCGGTCGGCGTCCGCTTCGCCCTTGCGGCGACCGGCGTCACGGCCGGCAGATCAGGTTGTCGGGAAATCGGGGCAATGGCGTTCATCGGCCGCCACCATAGGCGCAAGGCCCCCCTGCCACAACCGCCGCAAGATGCCTTCTGGTCATCATCCCCTCCGATCTGCGCGGGGTTTTGCCCCTCGACCCGCAGCCTAGCCGGCAAGTGGTTAACCAGATGCCAACGCTGGCCCACTTGCACCCCGCCCCCCCGCGCCGTAAGGGGGCGGCGACCCCTTGAAGATGCCGGAGGCCCCGATGATCCCGCGCTATTCCCGCCCCGAAATGGTGAAGAACTGGTCCCCCGAGACCCGCTTTCGCATCTGGTTCGAGATCGAGGCCCATGCCTGCGACGCCCAGGCCGCCCTTGGCGTGATCCCGAAAGCCAATGCCGAGGCGGTCTGGCGTGCGAAAGACGTCGAATTCGACGTCGCCCGCATCGACGAGATCGAGGCCGTCACAAAACATGACGTGATCGCCTTCCTGACCCATCTGGCCGAAATCATCGGCAATGACGAGGCACGCTTCGTCCATCAGGGCATGACCTCCTCGGACGTGCTGGACACCACGCTGAACATCCAGCTGGTGCGCGCCTGCGACATCCTGCTGGCCGGGATCGACCGGGTGCTGGCCGCGCTGAAGACCCGCGCCTATGAGCACAAGGACACCGTCCGCATCGGCCGCAGCCACGGCATCCATGCCGAGCCGATCACCATGGGCCTGACCTTCGCCCGCTTCTACGCCGAGATGAAGCGCGGCCGCGAGCGGCTTGAAAATGCAAGGAAAGAAGTGGCCACCGGCGCCATCTCGGGCGCGGTCGGCACCTTCGCCAACATCGACCCGCGTGTCGAGGAACATGTCTGCAAGGCGCTTGGCCTGACCCCCGAGCCGATCAGCACGCAGGTGATCCCGCGCGACCGCCACGCGATGTTCTTCGCCACGCTTGGCGTGATCGCCTCCAGCATCGAGAACATCGCCATCGAGATCCGCCACATGCAGCGGACCGAAGTGCTTGAGGCGGAAGAGTTCTTCTCGCCCGGCCAGAAGGGTTCCTCGGCGATGCCGCACAAACGGAACCCGGTGCTGACCGAGAACCTGACCGGCCTTGCCCGCCTTGTCCGCATGGCGGTGGTGCCGGCGATGGAAAACGTGGCGCTTTGGCACGAACGCGACATCAGCCATTCCAGCGTTGAGCGGATGATCGGGCCCGACGCCACGATCACGCTGGATTTCGCGCTGCACCGGCTGGCCGGGGTGGTCGAAAAGCTGGTGATCTACCCCGAGACCATGCTGAAGAACCTCAACAAGTTCAAAGGGCTGGTGATGAGCCAGCGCGTCCTTCTGGCCCTGACGCAAGCCGGCGTCAGCCGCGAGGAGTCCTATCGTCTTGTCCAGCGCAACGCGATGAAGGTCTGGGAGAAGGGCGCCGATTTCAAGACCGAGCTTCTGGCAGACCCGGACGTCACCGCCGCCCTGACCCCGGCCGAGATCGAGGAGAAGTTCGACCTTGGCTATCACACCAAGCATGTCGACACGATCTTCGCCCGCGTCTTCGGCTGATCCGTCCCCGCAAAGGCTCTGAAAATCTGATCCCGGCAAGGGCTTGTTAAGCCCGCCCTGCGAGACTGCATCAGGCAGAGTCGGAGGGGTCGATGTCCCATGAAAGCCAGGCGCTGGCGCGGATCGTACCGGCGCAGCGGGTGATGACGCTGGCGGGCGGCGTGCCGGCGCAGCGGATGCTGTCGGCGCGTCAGAAGGCGGCGGTGGTCGTGCGCTACATGATCGCGGAAGGCGCAAAGATCCCGCTGGCACAATTGCCCGACCACATGCAGCAGGCGCTGGCCGAACAGATGGGTGCGATGCGCCTGATCGACCGGCAGACGCTGGAGTCAGTCGTGGCCGAATTTCTGGGGGAACTCGACTCGGTCGGTCTGGCCTTTTCGGGCGGGCTTGAAGGCGCACTGAACGTGATGGACGGCCATATCTCGCATTCTGCAGCCAGCCGGCTGCGCCGCAAGGCCGGGATGAACTCCAAGACCGACCCGTGGGAGCGGCTGGTCACCATGCCGGTGCCGGTGCTGCTGCCGGTGATCGAGGACGAGGCCGTCGAAGTTGCCGCTGTGGTGCTGTCGAAGCTGCCGGTCGCCCGGGCGGCCGACATTCTGGGCCGATTGCCGGGCGAAAAGGCCCGTCGCATCGCCTTTGCGGTCTCGCTGACCGACAATATCGACCCCGAAACCGTGCGCCGGATCGGTTTCGCCATGCTAACCCAGATCGACAGCCGCCCGCCGCGCGCTTTCCATACCGGCCCGGTCGAGCGGGTGGGCGCAATCCTCAACGTCTCGGCCGCGGTGACCCGCGAAGACGTGCTGCAGGGGCTGGAGGTGGAGGATGCCGGTTTCGCCGATCAGGTCCGCCGCGCCATTTTCACCTATGTCCATATCCCCGACCGCATCGAGACTCGGGACGTTCCGAAAATCATCCGCATGGTGGACCAGCTTCAACTGGTCAACGCCATGGCCTTTGGCGCGGACAAGCCCGAACAGGAGGTCGCCACCGAATTCCTGCTGGCCAACATGTCGCAACGCATGGCGCAGGCTCTGCGTGAAGAGGTGGAGGCACGCGGAAAGGTCAAGGAGAAGGACGGCGAAGAGGCGATGAACCTGATCATCGGCGCCATCCGCGAATTGGAAGCCTCGGGCGAATTGGTGATGATCGTCCATGAAGAGGCATAGGCCGAAAGCGCGGCAATCACAGCCGGGCGGCGCAAGCCGAGCCGCCGCCGCGCCCGAAGAGCGCAACCCGACAGCGCGGCCCAGATCATGCCTGCCCGGCCCAGACTCGCCCGACCCAGACCCCGCCAGACCCCGCCAGTCCCCCGCCGCGCATACGCCGACGCCGCCCGGAGGCCCCGCCGCGCAACAAGGCGCCGATTCCCCCGGCGTCAGCGCAGCGCGTCCGTCAACAGCCGCAAT
This sequence comes from uncultured Paracoccaceae bacterium, assembly GCA_934500835.1. Classification (GTDB taxonomy): domain Bacteria; phylum Pseudomonadota; class Alphaproteobacteria; order Rhodobacterales; family Rhodobacteraceae; genus Pseudogemmobacter. Next base: position 70,210 of record CAKSTR010000004.1, read on the forward strand.
ACCTGATCGCCCGGCACGTCCCCGGCCACGAAGGCCTGCCCGATTCCGCGCGCAAGGACGAAGCGCAGGCGGCCGTCGATCACCTTCTTGTCCTGCCCCATCAGCGCCAGCAGCGCCTCGGGTCCCGGCAACTCGCCCGGGATGTCGGCCAGATCCACCTTCATCCCCATCGCCCGCAGATGGGCGCGGACCCGGCTTGGGTCTTCCTGCGCGCACAGCCCAAGCCGGGCCGACAGCTCGAAGGCCAGCGCGCAGCCGATGGCAACGCCTTCGCCATGCAAGAGCCGGTCGGAATAGCCCGTGGCCTTTTCCAGCGCGTGACAGAAGGTATGGCCCAGGTTCAGCAGCGCGCGTTCGCCCTCTTCGGTTTCGTCGCGCGACACGATCCCCGCCTTCATCTCGACAGACCGGGTGACGGCGCGCAAGCGGGCGGCAGAGTCGCCCGCCGCCATGCCGGGGGCCGCAGCCTCAAGCCAGTCGAAGAAACCGGCGTCGCCAAGCAGGCCGTATTTCACCACCTCGCCATAGCCGGCAAGGAAATCGCGCGGGGGCAAGGTGCCCAGAACGTCGATGTCGGCCAGCACGAGGCTGGGCTGGTGGAAGGCACCGACAAGGTTCTTGCCCTGCGCGGTGTTGATGCCGGTCTTGCCGCCGACGGAACTGTCGACCTGCGCCAGAAGCGTGGTGGGGATCTGCACGAACCGCACGCCGCGGCGCAGGACGGCCGCGGCAAAGCCGACCAGATCGCCGATCACCCCGCCCCCGAAGGCCACGACGACATCGCGCCGCTCGACCTTCTGGTCCAGCAGCCATTCGACGCAGGACGAGAACTGCTTCCATCCCTTGGTGCCTTCGCCCGGTGGCAGGGCAAGGGCGGTTACCGCGATGCCCTCGCCCTCCAGCGCCGCCGTCAGACGCGCAAGATGCAGCCCGGCCACCGTTTCATCCGTCACCACGGCCACCCGCTTGCGGCGCAGGAAGGGCGCGATTTCCGCGCCGGCGCGATCGATCAGGCCGGGGCCGATCCGCACCTGATAGGAACGCGCGCCCAGATCGACGGGGACGATATTGGTCATCTCAGGCCTCATCCAGAGCATCGGGCCGCGCCTTCAGCGCCTCGACCACGCGGGCGGCCATCTGCTCGACCGAGTATTCCGGCGCGGCATCCACCGCAAGATCGGCCAGCTGATAGGACGGCAGCCGGACCCGATACAGCTCGGCCAGCGTCGCGCGCGGATTGGCCGTGCGCAAAAGCGGCCGGGTCGCCTTGTGGCGCACCCGGTTCCACAACAGGTCCAGATCGGCGCGCAGCCAGACCGATATGCCGGCCTCGGCGATCTGGGCGCGGTTGCGTTCGGCCAGAAAGGCGCCGCCGCCGGTCGACAGCACCGAGGGCGCGCCGCGCAGGAGACGGCCGATCACCTCATATTCGCGGTCGCGGAAGAAGGCCTCGCCATCCCGTTCGAAGATCTCGGCGATGGAGCGGTCGGCGGCACGCACGATTTCTTCGTCCGAGTCGAGGAAGGGCACCTTCAGGATACGCGCCAGCGCGGTGCCGACGGCGGTCTTGCCCGCCCCCATCATGCCAACCATCACCACGGTTTTCCTGAGCCGCATCCCCTCTCCCCTGCGTGTCGCTGCGATGTCAGGGGCTCCTGCTCGCGGGAAATTTTGCCCTGAATGGCGTGAACTCGTTCGAAAAGCCATATATATTCGGCGCTGCCCTGTGGTTGCATTCGCAGCCCGGCTGGTGCAGGCAGGGCGAGGCAGCAGCGAAAACAAGATGAAATGAATAGGAAACCAGGCATATGGGACGCATCATAAAGGCGGTTTTCGTTCTCGCCGTGCTTGGGTTTCTGGCACTTACGGGCTATGCCTATCTGGGGGACCTGCGGCCGGCGCAGGTCGAGATACGCAAACCCGTGGTGCTGGATGCGGATTGAGCCTGGGTTCTGGATTGGTGGCGGGCTGGCCCTTGCGGCAGCCTGTGGTCCGGCTTGGGCGCAGCGGGGCGATCCCCTGTCGGCGATCGACTGGCTGTCGCAGTCGGTGACCGCGCCGGCGACCGGCGCCGTCGCCACCACGCCAGAGGGCCGGCTGACCGCGCCGCCGGTGGAATCCGGTGCCGCCGCCGCCCCGGCCGCGAATCCGAACGAACCCCCCGTCAGTTCCGACGGCGCGCTGCCCCAGGTGGTGGCGACCACGCCGCTTGACGGGCCTTCGCCCGATGCGGTGGGGCTGATCCCGCCCGCCGTCTCGGGTTTTCCGCGCAATCTCTGGGGCGTTGGCCTGACTGTCGAAGTGGCGCAGGCGGTGACGCGCGACCGGATGGACAGCCTGCCCGCCTTGCGCCAGCTGTTCCTGACCCTGCTTCTGGCCGAATCCGACGCGCCCATCGACAGCGAAGGCAAGGGTATTCTTCTGCAGGCCCGCATCGACAAGCTGTTGCAGCTTGGCGCGCTGGAACAGGCGGCGGCGCTGATCGAACTGGCCGATCAGGGCGATTCTGCCGAACTCTTCCGCCGCGCCTTCGACGTCGCCCTTCTGACCGGCCACGAGGACCGCGCCTGCGAGCGGATGACGGCCAACCCCGCCCTTGCCCCCACGCTGCAGGCCCGGGTGTTCTGCCTTGCCAGGGGCGGCGAATGGGACGCGGCCGTCGTCACCCTGCAGACGGCCGAGGCGCTTGGTCAGGTCAGCCATGATCAGGCCGGTCTGATGGGCCGCTTTCTGGACCCCGACGTCTTCGAGGGCGAGCCGGCCCCGCGCCCGCCGGTGCCGGTGACGCCGCTGGACTGGAAGATGTTCGAGGGGATCGGCGAGCCGCTCTCGACCGTCACCCTGCCCGTCGCCTTCTCCTATGCCGAGATCAGCCCGAACTTCGGCTGGAAGGCACAGATCGAGGCGGCCGAACGACTGACCGCCGCCGGCACCATCGCGCCCAATGTCATCCTCGGCCTTTACACCGAGCGGGACCCGTCCGCCTCGGGCGGGGTCTGGGACCGGGTCGAGGCGTTCCAGGATTTCGACGCCGCCTTCACCGCCCGCGACAACGACCGCATCGCCCAGACCCTGCCGGTCGTCTGGGCCCGGATGCAGGAGGTGGAGCTGGAAGTGCCGTTCGCCATGCTCTTCGGCGCCGATCTTGCCCGGCTTGGCCTTCAGGGCGAGGCGGGCGCCATCGCCTTCCGCATCGGCCTGCTCTCTCCTGAATTCGAGGCTGTCGCCCGCGCCCACCCCCCCGCCGATCAGACCGAGGCCTTTCTTGTCGCGCTGGCCACCGGCAGGGTGCAGGGCGTGCTGCCCCCCGACCGCATGGGCCGTGCCATTGCCCCCGCCTTCCTGACGCCGGAACCCTCGGACACCGCGCAGGCGCTGGTGGACGACAACCGTCTGGGCGAGGCGATCCTGACCGCCATCGACGAGGTTGCCGGCGGCGTGCAGGGCAATCTCACCGGCGTCACGCAGGGCTTGTCGCTGTTGCGGGCGGTGCGGCTGGACGGCATGGCCCGCCGCACCGCGCTGGAGCTGATGTTGCTGGAACGGCGGGGCTGAGATGCCGGCCGCCCCGGTCCGCCTGCATGGTCCGTCTGCATGACCCAGGCCCCCGCTTCCCCCGACCGCTGGATATCGACCTTCCTCGAAGCCATCGCCGCAGAGACCGGCGCGGCCCGCAACACCCAATTGGCCTATGGCCGCGACCTGATGGACTTCGCCGGCTGGGCGACGGGCCGCGGGCTTGACCTCGCCAGCCTTGGCCGCGCCGCGGTGGAGGATTATCTGATCTTCTGCGACGCGCAGGGCCTGTCGAAGGCAACGCGGGCACGGCGGCTGTCCTCGGTTCGTCAGCTTTTCCGCTTTGCCTTCGACGAAGGGTGGCGCCCCGACAATCCCGCCCTGCGCATCAGCGGGCCGGGGCGGGCGCAGACCCTGCCCGGTACCCTGTCCGAGGATCAGGTCAACGCCCTTCTGACCGCCGCGCGCGCGCATGGGCGCAATGCGGCGGAACGGCTGCGCGCGGCCGCGATGGTGGAACTCCTCTACGCCACCGGCCTGCGCGTCAGCGAGCTTTGCACCCTGCCGCAGGCCGCGCTGCGCGGCGATCCACGCATGATGCTGGTCAGGGGCAAGGGCGGCAAGGAACGGATGGTGCCGATCTCGGCCCCCGCCCGCGCCGCCGTCAACGACTGGCTTGCCCATCTGGATGACGAGGCCGTCCGGCTGCGCGCGGCCGGCAAGCCGGTACCGAAGCATCTGTTCCCGGCGCGCGGGAAAGAGGGGCACTGGACCCGCCAGCAGGTCTTCACCACGCTGAAATCCATCGCGCTGAAGGCCGGCGTCGATCCCGCGCTGGTCACGCCGCACCGGCTGCGCCACGCCTTTGCCACCCATCTTCTGGCCCATGGTGCCGATCTGATGGTGATCCAGACCCTCCTGGGCCATGCCGATGTGGCCACGACCGAAATCTACACCCATGTGCTGGACGAGCATCTGAAAGAGCTTGTCCTGACCCGTCATCCGCTGGCCCGCAAGGGCTGAGCCTGCCAGACCGGACCCGATGCCAGACCCTGCCCTGCCGATCCTCTCGCTTCTGCTTGGTGCCGCTGTTGCGGCGCTGGCCTGGACCAACCGCCACCGTCTGATCCGGCAGGATCGTGGAGAGCAGGAGTTGCGGCAGGACATCGCCGGCGCCATCGCGCTTGGCCATTCCGGCGGCGCGGTGGAAAAGGAGGACCGTGACCGGCTTCTGGGGGCGCTCGACCTCGGCCACCGCACGGTGGAAGAGATCATGCGCCACCGCCGCCAGATCGAGATGGTGGATGCCGACCAGACCCCCGACCGCATCCTGACCCAGGTGCTGGCCAGCCCCTATACCCGCCTGCCGGTATTCCGCAATTCCGATGACACCATCCTTGGCGTGATCCATGCCAAGGATCTCTTGCGCGAGGTTGACCGGCTGCTGCGCGGCCCCGAAGCCGCCCCCGAAGGGCTGGCCGCGCTGGATATCGTCAAGGTGGCGATGAAGCCCTATTTCATCCCCGAAACCACCAGCCTTGACGAACAGATGCGCGAGTTCCTGAAACGCCGCACGCATTTCGCGCTGGTCGTGGATGAATACGGCACCCTGCAGGGGCTGATCACGCTGGAGGACATCCTTGAAGAGATCGTCGGCGACATCACCGATGAATTCGACGTGGTGTCGCGCGACGGCAGCCTGAAGCGCGAGGAGGACGGCACCTATCTGGTCGATGGCACCATGACCATCCGCGACCTCAACCGCGCGATGGACTGGTCGCTGCCGGATGACGAGGCCAACACCGTCGCCGGCCTGGTCATCCACGAGGCGCAGATGATCCCGGCCGAGGGCCAGGTCTTCAGCTTCCACGGCTTCCGCTTTGAGGTGCAGGCGCGGCGCGAGAACCGCCTCACCCGGCTGAAGATGCGGCAACTTTAGCCACAGGCACGATTTTTCGACGAAAAATCGCCGCCCCTGCCCGGGCGTCGTGTCCCGGTCCTTGGCGGAAGGATCGGGATCACCGCTTGCCGAAGATCGTTCCCAGCACGCCGCGCACCAGCGCCTGCCCGCCCTTGGTGCCCAGCTGGCGGGCGAAGGATTTGGCGAAGGTCTCGGTGATCGAATCCGACTGCCGTCCGGCAGCCTTCCTCTTCGGCGCTTCCGCCTCGCGCGGGGCATAGCCCTTGCCGTCATAGCGCCGGCCCTGCTTGAACTCGTTGAGGTCCAGGTGCAGCCCGCCCCCCGGCGGCGGGGGCGGCGGTTCATCGGCCTTGGCGGCCGCCTCTTCGGCGCGGCGGCGCAGAATCTCCCAGGCGGATTCGCGGTCGATGGCCGTGTCATACTTTCCCGCAACCGGCGACCCCGCGATCGCTGCCGCCCGTACCGCATCGTCGCAAGGCCCGATCCGGCTGGACGGCGGGCGGACCAGCGTGCGCTCGGCCATGGAAGGGATGCCCTTCATCTCAAGGAACGACGTCACCGCCTCGCCGGTGCCGACTTCGCGGATCGCGTCCTCGATGGCAAAGCGCGGGTTGGGCCGGTAGTTCTGCGCCGCCATGCGCAGATCCTTCTGGTCCTTGGCAGTGAAGGCGCGCAACGCGTGCTGCACGCGGTTGGACAATTGGCCAAGGATGTTCTCCGGCACGTCGGCCGGGTTCTGGGTGATGAAATAGACCCCCACCCCCTTGGAGCGGATCAGCCGCGCCACCTGTTCCACCTTCGACACCAGCACCTTGGGCGCATCGTCAAAGAGAAGGTGCGCCTCGTCGAAGAAGAACACCAGCTTCGGCTTGTCTGGATCGCCCACCTCGGGCAGCGTCTCGAACAACTCGGACAGCAGCCAAAGAAGGAACGTGGCGTAGAGCCGGGGCGAATTCATCAACCTGTCGGCAGCAAGGATGTTGATCCGTCCCGCCCCCGTGGCATCGGTCAGCATCAGGTCGGACAGCGCCAGCGCCGGTTCGCCGAAAAGCCGGGTCCCGCCTTCGTTTTCCAGCACCAGAAGCCGGCGCTGGATCGCGCCCACGGATTCCCTGCCCACAAGCCCATAGCGCGCCGTCACCGCTTCGCCATTCTCGGCGATGAAGGTCAGAAGCGCCTGCAGATCCTTCAGGTCCAGCAGCGGCAGCTTCTCGTCATCCGACAGGCGGAAGGCGACGTTCAACACCCCTTCCTGCGCCTCGGACAGTTCCAGCAGCCGGCTCAGAAGCAGCGGCCCCATCTCGGCCACGGTCGCCCGGATCGGGTGGCCCTTCTCGCCGAAAAGGTCCCAGAACGTCACCGGGAAGGCGCGGTATTGCAGGTCCAGCCCGATGGTGGCCGCGCGTTTGGTGAAGGCCTCGTGCAGCTTGCCCGCCGGATCGCCGGCCTGGCACAGGCCGGAAAGATCGCCCTTCACATCCGACAGGAAGACCGGCACGCCGGCGGCCGAGAAGCCCTCGGCCAGGATCTGCAGCGTCACCGTCTTGCCGGTGCCGGTGGCCCCCGCGATCAGCCCGTGGCGGTTGCCGTATTTCAGGAGAAGGGTCTGCGGCGTGCCATAGCCCTCGCCGCCGCCGCCCACGAAGATGCCTGCCTCTTCCGTCACTTCAGTCCCCTTCACCACCGTCTTTGTCCGGTCCCTGCGGGGCCTGCCCCGCTTGCGCGCAACCATACATTTTTAACCCGGGCGTGCCAGTCTTGATCTTGCCGGGGCGGTTCCGCCTAGCCCGTCCGATGACGTCCTCCCCGTCGACCGACCGCACCTTTTCCGGGAAGCGCCCGGTCTTTTCTCGCCTTCCCCGAAGTGTAACACGAAGAAGAAACCCGTTGACGCCCCGGGAAAAGAACAATAGCGTCTTGCCATGAAGTCGGCCAGTCCGACAGGGAGCAAAGAATGACATGATCAAGGGCCGGCTTGCCGGCCCTTCGTCTTTTTTGCCCCCCCGCGATACTGCCACAGGCGCCGCTCCGCCGTCGCGCTTTTATGACCTGACAGCGGGTTTTCCCCATGCTACCTAGCGCGCAACCCGGCGCGCGGCCCTGATGGGGGCCGCCCAGGCAGTCTTTCGTCCGCTCAAAGGATCAAGCATGACCAGGACCAAAACCACCCTCTCCACTCTGGCGCTTGCGCTTGCGCTGGGCCTTTCGCTGCCGGCACTGGCGCAGGAGACCGCGCCCGAGACCGCCCCGGCCGAAGGCACCGCGACCCCTGCCCCGGCCGCAGATGGCGCCACCGCGGACGGCCTGTCGATGGGCCAGGAGATCGGCACCCCGGCCGGTGTGGGCGACAGCTACACCAAGGCCACCTTCGAATCCTGGGAACAGCGCTGCGTCAAGACGCAGAGCGGCGTCGACCCCTGCCAGCTTTACATGCTGATGAAGGATGAGAACGGCCAGCCCGTCGCCGAGTTCTCGGTCTTCAACCTGCCCGAAGGCGCCGAAGGCCCGGCCGTTGCCGGCGCGACCTTCATCGCCCCGCTGGAAACCCTTCTGGGGGCCGGCGTGACCATCCAGGTCGACCAGCAGAAACCGCGCGCCTATCCGTTCACCTTCTGCGCCTCGATCGGCTGCGTGGCCCGCCTGGGCTTCACCGCCGAAGAGGTGGCGATGTTCAAGAAGGGCGGCAACGCCGTCCTGACCATCATCCCGGTGGTGGCGCCTGACCAGAAGGTCGCGCTGTCGGCCTCGCTGAAGGGGTTCACCGCCGGTCTGGACGCGGTTTCCGCCGCCAACAAGGCAGCCGACGCCGCAGCGGCGGCAGCTCCGGCCCCCGCTCCGGCGGAAGCCCCGGCAGAGGCCCCGGCCGAAGCGCCCGCCGCCCCCTGATCAGGGATCGACTGAAACCGGACGGCCCCCCTTTGCGGGGGCCGTTTGCATGTCAGGGGGTCGCGCGCAGCGCCAGAACCGCGTTCAGTCCGCCAAAGGCGAAGGAATTGCTCAGGACCGCGCCGACCTGCGCCCGGCGCGCCGGGCCGGTCACGATGTCCAGCCCGCAGGCCGGATCGACCGTGCGGCAGCCGGTGGTCGGCGCGATCATCCCGTAGCGCAGCGCGGCGATACCGGCCAGAAGCTCCAGCGCGCCGGTCGCCCCGATGGCATGGCCATGCGCGCCCTTGGTCGAACTGACGGCAACGGCCCGGCCCAGCACCTGCGCCACGGCCGCCGCCTCGGCCCGGTCGTTGGCCAGCGTCCCGGTGCCGTGGGCGTTGACATAGCCGACCTCATCCGCCGCCATGCCGGCATCCGCCAGCGCCGCCTGCATCGCCGCCGCAGCCCCTTCGGCCGAGGGCGCCACGATGTCACCGGCATCGGCCGTCATCGCAAAGCCCGCGATTTCCGCCAGGGGCTTCGCCCCCCGTGCGGCAGCGTGGCCCGCCTCCTCCAGCACAAAGACGGCAGCCCCCTCGCCCATCACCATGCCGTTGCGCGCGATGTCGAAGGGCCGGCAGCCGTCGGGCGACAGCACGCGCAGCCCCTCCCAGGCCTTGACCCCGCCGAACAGCAGCATCGCCTCGGCCCCGCCCGCCAGCATCAGCGGCGTGCGGCCCGACTGCACCTCACGCAGGGCCAGTCCGATGGCGTGGTTGGCGCTGGCACAGGCCGATGAGACCGAGAAGGCCGGCCCGCGCAACCCGTGGCGCATCGAGACGTGGGACGGCGCCGCGTTGTGCATCAGCCGCGGCACCACAAGGGGCGGCACCCTGTCGCGGCCGTCCTGAAACACGGCGCGGTAGTTGTCTTCCCATGTCGCGATGCCGCCTGCTGCGGTGCCAAGGATCACCCCGGCGGCGGCAAGCTCGGCCGCCGTCAGGCCCGCCATTGCCACGGCTTCATCGGCTGCGGCGATCGCGTAGCGGGTGAAAGGGTCCCAAAGCGAGGCTTCGCGCGCGGTCATCGCGATCCCCGGCCAGTCGCGGATCTGCGCGCCGATGCGGATGGTCAGCCGGTCGACATCGCGGAAGTCCAGCGGGCCGATGCCGGTCTTGCCGGCCAGCAGCGCCGCAATGGTGCCCGGCACATCATGGGCCAGCGCATTGACCGTGCCCGCCCCGGTGACAACGACCCGCCGGGTCACGCCTTTGCCGCCACCAGCCGCCGCACCCCCGCCACCACCGCGCCCACCGTCGATATGTCGAACCCGGATGCCTCCGGCTCATTGGCGTTGAACGGGACCGAGATGCCGAATGCCTCTTCGATGGCAAAGATCGCCTCGACCATCCCCAGCGAATCCAGCCCGATGGCGGCGGGATCGTCCTCGGCCCGGATCGAAGCCGGATCGATCAGCGCCTGCGCGGCGAGAATTTCGATAACGCGGGCCTCAAGATCGTCCATGATCAGTCCCCGGCCCCGCGATCCAGTGCCGCGACGCGGGCGGCAAGGCGCGGCAGGCGGCGCAGCGCCTTCTGGATCTCGACATGGGTTTCCATCTTCACCGCCGGATAGCCAAGAAGGACCCGGCCGGCGGGCGCATTGGTGAAGATCTTCGTGCCGCCGCCGGCGATCACGTCATCGCCCACGAAGATGTTGTCATTGACGCCGACCTGCCCGGCCAGCACCACCCGATCCCCGATCCGGGACGAGCCGGCGATTCCGACCTGCCCGCACAACAGGCAATCGCGCCCGACCTGCACGTTGTGGCCAATGTGGACAAGGTTGTCCAGCTTGGTGCCCGAGCCGATCAGCGTGTCGCGGATCGTGCCGCGGTCGATACAGGCATTGGCGCCGATTTCAACATCATCCCCGATGGTTACAGCGCCCAGTGAATGTATCCGCGTCCAGCTTTGCTGGTGAATCTCGGCCCGGGTTCCAAGCGTCTCGCGGATCTCTTCGACCCCCGATTTCTCGGGCGTGACGAAAGAGAACCCGTCCGAGCCGATCACCGCGCCCGGCTGGCAGATGAAGCGGTCCCCGATGGTGACGCGGGCCCCGATACGGGCGCCCTGCAGGATCAGCGCCTGCGCACCGATCCGCACGCCCTCGGCGATCGAGACATGCGAGGCGATCCGCGCGCCCATACCGATCCGTACGTCCCGCCCTACGGTGACGAATGGTCCGATCGCGGCACCCTCGCCGATCTGGGCCGACGGGTCGATGACGGCCATCGGGTGGATGCCGGGGGCCACATCCGGCCCCGGGTCCATCATCGCGGTCAGCCCCGCCATGGCCAGCCGCCCGCGCGGCGCGAAGATCGCCGCCTGCAGCCCCATCGCCTGCCAGTCCGCACCGGGCCAAAGCACCGCCGCCCGTGCCTTGCCCTTTGCGATGCCGTCGGCATAGCGCGGGTCCATCGCAAGGGCCAGTTGGTCGGGCCCGGCGGCCTGGGGTTCGGCCGCGCCCGCCACCTGCAGGTCAAGATCGCCCGCAGCCTCGGCGCCAAGGGCGCTGGCGATGTCCTTGATGCTATGGCGCATGCGGCCGGCCTTCTGCGGTGGTTCGGGCGGAAGTCTTACCCCTGTTCGTCCGTCAAGGCCACCCCGGCGGCCGAGAGCGCGTCCCAGAGCTTCGCATCGCGGCCGTAGACGTCGCGGCGATAGCCCATGCGCCCCTTCCCTTCGGGATAGGCGGTGAAATAGACCAGATGGATCGGCACCTTCTTGTCCAGCTTCACCGTGGTCTCGTTGCCGGTCTTCAGAACCGCATTGAACTCGTCCTCGACCGCTTCGGACTGGGTCGAAAACAGCGCATGGGCAAAGTCGAACGGGTCGGCCAGACGGATGCAGCCGTGGCTGTAGGCGCGCACGTCCTCTTTGAACAGGGACTTCGACGGCGTGTCGTGCAGGTATATGTTGTACTGGTTCGGGAACATGAACTTCACCTTGCCAAGCGCATTGGCATCGCCGGGCGGCTGGCGCATCGAATAGGGGAAGTTGCGGGCATTGTAGGCGGCAAAGTTGATCGCCCCGCGCGAGACGACACGCCCCCGCCCGTCGACGATCTGGATATGGCCGGCGGCATTGGGGTTGCGCTTCATCAGCGGCAGATACTCGCCCACGATGATCGAACGCGGCACACCCCAGCTGGGGTTCACCACCATATGCGCCATCTCGTCCGAGAATTCCGGCGTGCGGCGGTCCATCTCCTGCCGCCCGATGACCGAGCGGGTCATGAACACCGTCTGGCCGTCATCGACGATCTTCGCGGTGAAATCGGGCAGGTTGACCCAGATGATCCGGCCGTCGCGGTCGATGTGCATCCAGCGTTCGCGCTCCATCGCCACGATCACCGATTTCAGCCGCGCCTCGGGCGGGATGTTGACCTCGGCGATGGTCGCGGGGCCGGCAACGCCATCGGCCGGCAGGCCATGCGCCAGCTGGAAGGCCAGCACGGCGGACTGCATCGGCTTGTCATAGCTGCCGGCGGCACTGTGGCTCATATATCCCATGGCAATCAGCCGGTCGCGCAGCTGCACCACCGCCGCCCCGCTGTCGCCCGGAAGAAGCGCCTTGGCTTCGACCTTTGGGCCCCAGCCGCCGTCCTCGATCTGGGCCTCAAGCTCGATCTTGGCCTTCATCAACTGCACATAGGTGTCCGAGTGCGGGATCAGGCTGCGCAGCACGCCCTGCGGATCGTCCCCGGCGATCCGGGTCATCAGCCAGGCCGGGTCTTCCTTGTCGATCTTGCGGACGATGGTGGAATCGATCTTCTTCGGCTCCAGCACGCCCGAGGTCAGATCATCCGCCCAGGCCAGATAGGCCCGCATCAGCGCCACCTCGGCGCGGCCCCGGTCGCCTTCGGTGCGGGCCGATGCCAGCGCGGCCCGCAGGCCTGCGGCATCATAGCGGCCGGGCGGCAGGCCATGATCGCGCGCCGTCGCAAGGGCGGCAAGCAGGGCGGCGCGGCGCGGGGCATCCGACTCGCCGGTCCATACGGGTTGATAGCCATGCAGGCGATACCATTCGGCCACGGCCGGCTCTTCGGCCGCAGCCACCGCAAGCGACTGCGCAAAAGGCGACGGCGCCAGTGCCGGTGCAGGATCGGTCAGGCCTTGCGCCACAGCCATAGGCGAAAATCCGCCTATCAACCCAAGGATCAGGGCCGAGCCCGCCACCAGGCCAAACCCCCGGCCCCGCACTTTGAAATCCGCCATGGACAATCCTCGAAACCTGCGTCCCTTCAGGGCTTTGCAACCCCTTTGGCCCAAGGATTCAGCAAAATCGCGGCAGTGTCCATTCACATTCCCGCCGCCGTGCGGGCTTTGCCACACCAGGTAAGGTTTTTCCGACTTTTGGAAACAGACCGCCCTCGGCCGGGCGTCGCCGCCGATTCAGCAAATCTTTGCCTATGCACTGTCAGGTGCCTCGACGGGCCGCATTCTGCGCTTGGGCTTCGATTCCTCCTGTGCCATAACCGGCGGGCACCTTGGGGAAGAAGTTGCACAGAAGCTGCCGCACAGGCAGTCAAGCACTGACACGGGACAGGCGTTCACATGACGACCAAAGCATCCTTCGGGTTGACTCGGCGCGGCCTTCTTGGCGCATTCGCAGCAACAGCAGTCACCGCAGCCCCCTTCTTCAGCAATGCCCCGGCCTTCGCCCGCGGCGCAGGGGACATCCGCCGCATCCGAATGTATTCGGGCCGCACGGGCGAGAGCATCGACACGATCTACTGGATCGAAGGCGATTACATCCCGGAAGTCCTGAAGGAAATCAACAGCTTCATGCGCGACTGGCGCACCGGCGACGCGGTGAGGATGGATGCCCGCACCGTCGACATCATGGCCGCCTCGCACCGGCTGATGGACGTGACCGAACCCTACATGCTGCTCTCGGGTTACCGCAGCCCGAAGACCAACAACATGCTGCGCTCGCAATCCTCGGGTGTGGCGAAGAACTCGCTGCACATGAAGGGCCAGGCCGCAGACCTGCGGCTGAAATCGCGCTCGGTCGGGCAGATGGCCAAGGCGGCCTCGGCCTGTGCGGCAGGCGGCGTGGGCCGCTACTCGCGGTCGAACTTCGTCCACATGGATTGCGGCCCGGTCCGCAGCTGGGGCGGCTGAAGTTTCCAAGGAAAGCCTGAGGGCGATAGTGAAAAAAGCGCCCATGCTGGGCGCTTTTTCGTTTGCGTCGTTGCGCTATCGGAAACAACTATTCCTTCTGTTTACCCAGAAGTCCGCCCAGTTGCGAACGCAAGGCGCCAAAAGCAGACTTCGCACCACTTGCCAGCGCAGATCCGCCGGCCTGCGCCGCGTTGGAGGCAAGAACGGCATACTGCGAGGCGCTGCGACTCAACTGAGACGTGGTCGAGAGGATGGCCCCCAACTCCCGCTCGACGGTATCGATCGCCAGTTCCTCTCTTTCATCGAAGCTCCCGTCCGCGTGGGCAATTTCCTCAAGAAACTGCCGGATGGATTTCTGCATTGCGGCGGGATTGCAGTCGGGATTGTCTAGTTGCTGTTCGCCAAGCTTGCGCACCATCTCCTTCAAGGTTGTCGTCGGCAGTTGAAGCTCGATCAGTGGTAAGGCACGCCAGGCGTAGTCGGGAGAGATGCCCCAAACATCGTTGAAGTATTCGACGATGGCATCCCTTTCTGTGTCGTCTACGGACCCAGAAAATTCGGAAACCTTCAACGCCAAGCCGGCCATCATGTCGAAGATCGTGGCTCCCAGAAGATCAATGGGAGTGTTGATGAACTTGGGGATCGTCTCGACCCGGGACGATGCATAGCCTGACAGCAGACGGGTAGCTCCATAATAAGCTCCACCAGAGGCGACGGCCGCCGCGATGATCCATCCGACAGGTGTCACCGCTGCCGCGCCGAGACCAAGGCTCGACAGCAGTCCGCCGCCGCCAAAGAAGGTCGTTGCAACAAGGGGAGAGGCCGCCGCGGTCGCCCCAGCGGCCCCCGCTTCCTTCACATCCCATATGGTCTGCAACACACCCTTCAGCTTCAGGCTCGCGTACGCGTCTTCGCCGATGCCCAATTTGATCTTGAATTTGTTGCTGTCTGCAACGACCAGTTCAGCTCCGTCGAGTCGCTGAATCAGCTCTTCGGTGTTCGTCTCCAACGTCAGACCTCCACCAGCGCCTTGAATGAGGAAACCAGCGCATCGATCCGCGCGGCGAAATCTGGCCGCGACATATCATTGAGGGCGCCCAGACCGATACCCAATGCCAACAAAAGCGGGCTGAGAACAGCCGCAACCCACTTGCCAACAGCAGGGATGTCCGCAACCACGCCAGTGAGTATCATGGCAACGATGACACCCAAGGCCATGGAAGGGAACGCACGCATCAGATCAAGCGCAAAACTCAGGATCCTGCGGCCGATGGCGACAACCTTTCCACCGACCCTGATGGTAATGCGAGCCAGATCGCAAAGGATGGCTTTCACATCGGCCGACAGATTGGTGCGCTCAATGGCGGCAATCAGCTTGCGTTCCGGCGGGCTGGCATTGACCTCTTTGACAATAACATCGAACGCTTCCGACATATTCGCCTCGCTCACAGTGCAACCAGGAAGATTAGCGGAATAGATTTCCGGCGAACCTCCCTTGAACATGCAATGCCGGCAGCAGGCAGCGCAAGGGATCAGATCGGCCCCTCAACCCGCTGTCGCCCCCGGAACCCCATCGCCACCACGAATTTCTCGGAACTGTCGGAGCGGCTGGCCGGGGGCTTCACATTTGCCACCTTGGTGAAGCTGCGTTTCAGAAGGGCTTGCATCTCGTTCTCGGCGCCGCCGGCCAGAACCTTGGCGACGAACGTGCCGCCTTCCTCCAGCACGTCGAAGGCGAAGGCCAGCGCCGCCTCGACCAGCGCGATGATGCGCAGATGGTCGGTGCCCTTGTGGCCGCTGGCGGCGGCGGCCATGTCCGACATCACCACATCGGCCCGCCCGCCAAGCCATCCCTTGACCTTGGCGTCGGCATCGTCGGACAGGAAGTCCAGCACATGCAGCTCTGCCCCGGGGATCGGCTCCACCTCCTGCAGGTCAATGCCAAGCACGGTGCCCTGCGGTTTCTTCGGGTTCTGCGCCAGCGCGTTTACCCGCACCACCGCGACCTGGCACCAGCCCCCCGGCGCGCAGCCAAGGTCCACCACGCGGGCGCCGGGTTTCAGGAAGCCGTACTTGTCGTCCAGCTCAAGGATCTTGTAGGCGGCGCGGCCGCGATAGCCCTCGCGCCGGGCCGCCTGAACGTAAGGATCGTTCAGCTGCCGCTCCAGCCAGAGCGTCGAGGACAGCTTGCGCCCCTTCGCCGTCTTCACCCGCACCCGCAATTCGCGCTGGCCCCGGCCGGAGGTGTTGGTCTTCTTCTCGGTCATCTGTAAGGCCCGTCCCCAAGAACGCCATCCGCGCTCATCTGTGCATAAAGTAGCCCCTCGCGCAGGCCGCGGTCGGCCACGGAAAGGCGGTCGGTCGGCCAGATCCGCATCAAGGCCTGCAGGATTGCCGCGCCCGACATGATCAGCGTGTGGCGGTCGCGGCCGATGCGCGGATCGGTGCGCCGCCCTTCCGGCCCAAGCGCCAGATAGTCGCGGATCACATGGTCGATCTGCGCCGAGGACATCTGCAGCCCGTCGACCTTGGTGCGGTCATAGCGCCTCAGCCCCAGGAAGCTGGCGGCAACCGTCGTGACGGTGCCCGAGGTGCCGATGATCTGGAACCCCTCGCGCGGGGCCTGGGCGTGATAGGGGCTGAAAGAGGCCAGGTTCTCCTCGAAGAACCAGCTCATCAGGGCAAAGCGCGCGGCGTCGTCCTCGACATCGGCGAACTGGTCCTTCAGCGTCGCCACCCCCAGCTTGACCGAGATCCAGTCCACCACCCGCGCCACCGGACCTTCGCCCTGGGCGTCGAAGCCCATATGCAGCCGCATGATGGCGCGCGACCGCTCTTCGGGCGGCACGGCAGACAGGTCGATCCAGACCAGTTCGGTCGACCCGCCGCCGATGTCGACGATCAGCAATTGTTCGGTGCGCGGGCTGACCAGCGGCGCGCAGGAGATCACCGCCAGCCGGGCCTCTTCCTCGGGCGTGATGACTTCCAGCGCCAGGCTGGTCTCGCGCCGGACCTGCCGGATGAAGTCGCGCGCGTTGCGGGCGCGGCGGCAGGCTTCGGTTGCGACCAGCCGCATCCGGCCGACCTCGTGCTTTGCCAGCTTCTTGTGGCAGATCCGCAGCGCCTGCACCGTCCGCTCCATCGAGGCGCGCGACAGCCGGCCCGAGGCTTCAAGCCCCGCCCCAAGCTGGACGTTCTTCGAGAAACTGTCGATCACGACGAACTGGCTGCCCTGTGGCTGGGCAATCAGCATGCGGCAACTGTTCGTGCCAAGGTCGAGCGCGGCATAAAGCACCGCGCCCTCTGCAACAGGGGCCGACGTTTCAGCCTCGGGGGAGCCGCCGTCGGCTTCCGGTGAAGCCTCCTGCTCGACCGCCGCTGCTGTCGCGTCCGCCCTTTGGGGACGCTCGGGCGTCATAACCGCCCTCCAACTCTGGTTGCAGCCAAGGTAATGCCGTTGCGGCTCCAGCGCAAGGCGGCGTGCTTCAGGCCGGGCGCCGGAGGGGTGTGGCACCCCTCCGGACCTCCCCGCCGGATATTTTCACCAGAATGAAGGCAGATCGCGGATACACCCTGAGAAGCGGGGCGCGGCAGGCATGGTCGCATCCCGCCCTTTCCATGTCGAAATCCGCCATCGGATGTCGGGGAGGGGCTATTATCTACGGGGATCACAAGGGTCAGGAATCAGCGACATGCCGGAAGTCACCATCGTCTACTGGAGAGACATCCCTGCGCAGGTGATCGTCGGCACCGGCCGGCGCGGCGCCAAGGTCCAGTTGCCCGAACGGTTCGAGCAGGCGATCGACCGTTGCGCCATGAAGATCGGCGCCAAGGATGCCGACGCCTATCTGGCCGAATGGCGCAAGGTGCCCTCGGGCACGGTCGAGGGCGATCAGGACCAGCTGGTCCGCGAGATTGCCGCGAAGATCGATGCGGAATACGATCTGACGCGCATCAAGGCGCTGATCGAGAACGAAGGTTGGGCGAAAGCCTGACCGCTATGCCCCCGACCCTGCCCACCCCGACCTTGCCCACCCCAACCTTGAAGGAGCGTCTGATGGCCCTGTTCCAGTTCCGCAAACCCGCCCCCGCAGCTTCTTCGCAAGGCAATGCGGCACAGGTCGAGGCCTTCCTGAAGGGCTATTCGATCGAGGTGATGCCCCGCACCGCCGAGAAGGTCGAGGATTTCCGCGCCCTGCTGCCCACCGGCACCCGCGTCTATATCGCCCATATCGACGGCACCCCGATCGAGGACATGGTTGCGACGGCAAAGCGCATCGGTGACGAAGGCTTCGCCGTGATGCCGCACTTCCCCGCGCGCATCATCAAGGACAAGGCCACGCTGACGGACTGGGTCGCGCGCTACAAGGATGTCGGCGTGCGTCAGGGTCTGATGTTGGCCGGGGGTGTCGCGCAGCCTGTGGGCGAATTCTCGACCTCGATGCAGCTTCTGGAATCGGGCGCATTCGACGGGTTTGACCGCCTTCATGTCGCCGGCCACCCCGAGGGCAACAAGGACATCGATCCCGATGGCTCGGACCGCATGGTGATGGAGGCCGCGCGCTGGAAGTCGATGTTCAGCGAGCGGACCGATGCGAAAATGGCGATGGCGACGCAATTCTGCTTTGACGCCGCGCCGGTGATCGACTGGGTCAACCGGCTGCAGGCCGAAGGCATCAAGCTGCCGGTTCATATCGGCGTGGCAGGCCCGGCCAAGCTGCAGACCCTGATCAAGTTCGCCATTGCCTGCGGCGTCGGCCCTTCGCTCAAGGTGCTGCAAAAGCGCGCACTGGACGTGACCAAGCTGCTTTTGCCCTATGAGCCGACCGAGATTGTCGCGGAACTGGCCGCTCACAAGGCCGCAAACCCCGGCTTCGGCATCGAGCAGGTGCATTTCTTCCCGCTTGGTGGCATCAAGACCAATGCCGAATGGGTGACCGCCAATGGCGGCGCCTCGGGCAAACCGGCGAAAGCCGCCTGACGTCCGCCTGACCTTCACATAGGAACACCGATGACCCGCACCGTCCTTGAATCCAAAACGAAAACCGTGGTCATCGGCTTTGACGAGCCGTTCTGCGTGATCGGCGAGCGTATCAACCCCACCGGCCGCAAGAAGCTTGCGGCCGAACTGGAGGCTGGCAATTACGACACCGTCATCAAGGACGCGCTGGAGCAGGTCGCCTGCGGGGCAACCGTGCTGGACATCAACTCGGGCGCCGTCTTCACCAACATGATGGCGAAAGACCCGCGTTACGCCGACAACAACTTTGTCGAGCCGCCGCTGATGAAGGCGCTGATCGAGATCGTCCAGCAGACGGTGGACGTGCCCCTGTGCATCGATTCCTCGGTTCCCGGCGCGCTGGAGGCGGGTCTGATGGCCTGCGAGGGCCGGCCGCTGCTGAACTCGGTGACGGGCGAGGAGGAACGGCTGGAACTGGTTCTGCCGCTGGTCAAGAAATACAACGTGCCGGTGGTGGCGATCTCGAACGACGACACCGGCATTTCGCCGGACCCCGACGTCCGCTTTGCCGTGGCCAAGAAGATCGTCGAGCGGGCCGCCGATTTCGGCATTCCGGCGCATGACATCGTGGTCGATCCGCTGGTGATGCCGGTCGGCGCCATGGCATCGGCGGGCCAGCAGGTCTTTGCGCTGGTGCGCCGCCTGCGCGACGAGTTGGGCGTGAACACCACTTGCGGGGCCTCGAACATCTCGTTCGGGCTGCCGCACCGCCATGGCATCAACGGGGCCTTCCTGCCGATGGCCATTGGCGCGGGCATGACCAGCGCCATCATGAACCCGGTGCGCCAGCAGGAGATGGAGGCGATCCGCGCCGCCAACTTCCTGATGAACCACGATGCCAATGGCGGCGAATGGATCCGCTTCGCCAAGGTGCTGGAATCGATGGAAGAGGGTGGGCTTGGTTTCGCCGAAGCCTCGGCCGCAGCTTCGGCCGCCTCCGGTGGCCGTCGCGGCGGGCGCCGCGGCCGCAGCTAGACCGGACCCGAATTTCGTCGAAAACTGGCTTACTTCGCCACCGCCCGCAGGCTTGCCGCGCGGGCGGGCGGCACTTTGGCCACCTCGACACAGGTGAAGACGTGCAACGTGTCCAGCTGCCGGTCCACCACCGCATGGTCGCTGACCCAGCCCCCCATCGCCAGATAGGTCCGCAGCAGCGGCGGCAGCGCGGCCAGCGCCTCGCGCCGATCCCCCGGCGGGCCGGCCAGGGCCGGATAGTCCACCACCTGCGCTGCCTTGCGGCCCGGCAGATGGTCCGCAGGACCGATATGCGCCGCAGCCAGCAACGCGAGCCCCGCCCGATGCGCCCGCCAGTCCGCCCCCCGGAAAGACGAACAGCCGACCATCAGCCCCGCCTGTCCGTCGTCCACCAGCCGCGTCATTGCCCCCCAGGCCAGCCGCAGCACATCGGGATGCACGCCGCCGGGGGCAAGGCAGAACCGGCCCATCTCGGCAATGGGCAGGGCATAGCCGGCCAAAGGCGACACCTCGTAAAAGCGCGCGGCATAGCCCTGCCCCAGACCGGCGCCCCAGCCAAACAGCATGACGCGGAAATAGGCCCGCAACGCGCCCTCGGCTTCGACCATCACATGGGCTGACAGCGCGTCCTGCGCGTCTTCCTCGGCGCTGTCGTCCGTCCGCGGAAAGGCGGCGCGGCGGAAGGCCATCACACGCGCCATATCGGCCGGCCCCTCGGCCAGCCGCGCCACCATTCCGGCCTTCTGCAATGGCTGCACGCCCTTTTCCCCCGCGCCCCGCTGCCCTATCTATCGCATATCCGCGACAGAGGTGCAGCATGGACAAGATCGACAAATCCGATGCCGAATGGCTGGCCCAGTTGGGCGAAGCCGCCTACCGGGTCACCCGCCAGCATGGCACCGAGCGGGCCTTTTCGCACCCCGGTTTTCCCAAAGGCGCGGGCACCTTCACCTGCGTCGGCTGCGGCGCCCCCCTGTTCGACCAGTCCGACAAGTTCGAGTCGGGCTGCGGCTGGCCCAGTTTCACCGCCCCCATCGCCCCCGAGGCGGTGGAGGAAGAGGTCGACCGCAGTCACTTCATGGTGCGGACCGAGGTGCATTGCCCGCGCTGTGCCGCCCATCTTGGCCATGTCTTCCCCGACGGCCCGGCCCCGACCGGGCTGCGATACTGCATCAACGGGGTCGCCCTGCAGTTCCAGCCAAAGGACAGGGGCTGACCCCCGACAGCGGCATGGGCCGGGCATGCCCCGGCCCGAAGCCCGTCAGTCCTTGAACAGGTCGCTGGCCTGGATCCGGCCGAAGTTCGCCAGAAGCTGGCTGATGAAGCCGATGCCCTTGACGTTCGATTCCGTCACCCGGCGCGAGATGGTGACCACCCGGCCATCCTGAAGCCCGTAACGGCCGACATTGTCGACCACGCCGTTGGCGTTGAAGGTCACGGCAACCACCTGACGCTCCACCTCTTTCGGCTCGCGCGGGCCGACATGTTCGAACCGGCTCTGCACGTAGAACCAGCCGACATCGTTCAGAAGCCCCTGGGCCGAGGGGCGTCCGATCTTCTCGGCCACCGACTCGCGGGTGTCCTTGCCGACGACGACCTGCGCAAGCTCGGTCTCGTCAGGGACATAGCCGTGGTTGCGCACGACCGTGGCGCAGGCGGCCAGCGCAAGGCAGCACAGCCCCGCCAGCGCCAGACGCAGCGACCGCGCCCCTGCCCGCGACTTCGTGGTAATGACTGCCATCCCCGCCCCTATGCCCGGCCTTGCGCCGCCAGACCGCGATGGGCTGTGCCCCCGGGCCCGAGATTGTCTCTTGCGCCTTGGGATAACAGATGCCACGCCCTATGTTCAAGGACGACAAAGCCAATGGCAGGGAATGCAGACCCGCCCGGCCCGTCGACGCAGATGCAAGAGACGCGACATGACCGAGACCCAGGCCACAACCTACCGCACTGCCGCGCTGTCGCATCGCAAGGTGACGCGCTTCCGCCTGGCGCCGGATGCGGCGGGCCGGGCCGCGATTGCCGCCTCGCTGGATCTGATCGACCTGCCCGAACTGGTGTTCGAGGGCGAGATCGCCCCCGCCGGCCGCGCCGATTTCACCCTGACCGCGCATCTGAGGGCGCGGGTCGTGCAGGCCTGCATCGTCACCCTGGAGCCGGTTCCGGCCGTGCTGGACGAACGCATCACCCGCCGCTTTCTGGCGGAATACGAGGTGCCCGAAGGCGAAGAGGTCGAGATGCCCGAGGATGACAGCGCCGAGCCGCTGCCCGAGGTGATCGACCTGGCCGAAATCCTGCGCGAGGCGATGGCGCTGGCCCTGCCGCTGTACCCCCGCGCCGCAGGGGCCGAACTGGGCGAGGCGGTCTTTGCCGCCGACGGCACCGAACCCTTGCGCGATCAGGATCTGCGGCCTTTCGCAGGGCTTGCCGCACTGGTAAGGAAGGACCCGCAGGCAGAGGGCTGACCCCCGCCGCGGCGCGCATTTAAGGGCTTGCGCCCGGCCGGAATCCGGCTATGGTCCGCGCCTCATTCAAGCTGTGGTTCAGCCGCCGGCCAGACATGCCCGGACCTGGCAGAATCACCAAGGAAATCCGGGGCCTGTCCCCACTACCCGAGGTCGTGACATGGCAGTCCCGCAGAATCGCACCACCAAATCCCGCCGCAACATGCGCCGTGCGCATGACGCGCTTGTCGCCGGCAACCCGGCCGATTGCCCGAACTGCGGCGAGCAGAAGCGCCCGCACCACGTTTGCGGCGCCTGCGGCCATTACGACGCCCGCGAAGTGGTTGCGGCCGCCAAGGCAGTCGATCTTGACGAGGACGCGGCGTAAGCCGCCGCCCCACGTCTCGTCATGTCTGACGGATTGCAGATTCCGGGCACCTCAGACGACGCTTCCATCGTCATTTCGGTCGATGCCATGGGCGGGGACCGTGGGCCGGCAGCCGTGGTTGCCGGTCTTGTCGATTCCGCCCGCGCCCTGCCCCGCATGCGTTTCCTGCTGCATGGGGATGAGCTGGTTCTTACGCCGCTTCTGGCCAGGCACCCCGAAATCGCCCCGCGCGTAACCCTGCGTCACGCCGAGCGGGTGGTGTCGATGGAGGACAAGCCCAGCCAGATCATGCGGCACGGTCAGGGCACCTCGATGTGGTCCACCATCGATTCCCTGCGCGAGGGCGAGGCGGGGGCCGCGGTCTCCTGCGGCAACACCGGCGCGTTGATGGCGGTGTCCATGCTGCGGCTGCGCAAGATGCCCGGGGTGAACCGCCCCGCAATCGCCAGCCTGTTCCCCACCCCCTCGCCCGGCAAGATGAATGTGATGCTGGACATGGGCGCCGATGTGAAGGCCGACCCCGGCGACCTTTTGCAATTCGCCTTCATGGGGGCGTCTTATGCCCGCAACGGGCTTGGCCTCTCGCGGCCGCGCGTCGGTCTGCTGAACGTCGGCACCGAGGATCACAAGGGCCGGCCCGAATTGCACGAGGCGCATCTTCTTCTGAACGAGCGCGCCGATGCCGGCCGGTTCGACTATGTCGGCTTCGTCGAAGGCACCGACATCCTTTCGGACCGGGTCGACGTGATCGTCTCGGACGGGTTCACCGGCAATGTCGCGCTGAAGGCGATCGAGGGCACGGCCCGCCTGGTCGCCGATCTGCTGCGCCAGTCGCTGACCAGTTCATTGGCGGCCAAGATCGGCGCGGTGATCGCGGGCGGCGCGCTGAAGCGGCTCAGCCGCCGGATCGACCCGCGCCGGGTCAATGGCGGGGTGTTCCTCGGCCTGAACGGCACCGTGGTGAAATCGCATGGCTCTGCCGATGCCACCGGGATCTCGGCCGCGATCCGGCTGGCGGCGCAACTGGCCGAGGCGCGCTTTCACGAACGCCTTGCGGCGCGGGTTGCATCCGCCGGCGGCACGGGGCAGGATGACCGGGCTGTGGAAACCGGCGGCCCGACTGACACCCAGCCGGGCGAGCAGACCGGACAGGGGAGCGATCCAACCCAATGACGACACGCGCCGTGGTAAGGGGCGTCGGGCACTATCTGCCAGACCGTATCGTTCCAAACGCCGAATTCGAAAAGACCATCGAGACTTCGGATGAATGGATCCGTTCGCGCTCGGGGATCGAGCGGCGGCATTTCGTGGCCGAAGGCCAGACGACCGCCGACATCGCCACAAGGGCGGCGCAGGCCGCACTGGCCGATGCCGGGCTTGTGGCCGGTGACATAGATGCGATCATCGTCGCCACCTCCACCGCCGATCTGACCTTTCCTTCCGCCGCGACCATGGTCCAGGCCGCCCTTGGCATGACGAAGGGCTTTGCCTTCGACGTGCAGGCCGTCTGCGCGGGCTTCGTCTTTGCGCTGGCCAATGCCAATGCGCTGATCCTGTCGGGTCAGGCTGCGCGCGTGCTGGTGATCGGGGCCGAGACCTTCAGCCGGCTGATGGACTGGACCGACCGCGGCACCTGTGTCCTGTTCGGCGACGGCGCCGGCGCGCTGGTGCTTGAGGGTCAGGCCGGCGGCAAGGGCGACAACACCGACCGCGGCATCCTGTCGACCGACCTCAATTCGGACGGCCGCCACAAGGGCATTCTTTACGTCGATGGCGGCACCTCGACCGGGACCACGGGGCATCTGCGGATGGAAGGCAAGGAAGTCTTCCGCCATGCCATTGAAAAACTTGCGCAAACCGCACATACCGCGCTTGAGAAGATTGGGCTGAGCGGCGAGGATGTGGACTGGATCGTGCCGCATCAGGCCAATATCCGCATCATCGAGGGCACCGCGAAACGCATGCAGGTGCCGATGGATCGTGTGGTGGTGACGGTGCAGGACCACGGCAATACCTCGGCCGCCTCGATTCCACTGGCGCTGTCGGTGGGCAAGGCGCGCGGCCAGATCAAGCCCGGCGATCTGGTGGTGACCGAGGCGATCGGCGGCGGTCTGGCCTGGGGATCGGTCGTATTGCGCTGGTAATCGCTGCCGCGCCGCTTCAAAACCGCGCCACAAGTCATTGATATTGACAGGGCATTCCTTCCGCCGCATCCTGCGCCCTGTAATCACCCGGGGGGGATGAGAGATGAGCGAAAAGACCCTGACGCGGATGGACCTCTCGGAAGCCGTGTTCCGTGAAGTCGGTCTCAGCCGCAACGAATCCGCCAATCTGGTCGAGGCGGTGCTGCAACATATGTCCGATGCGCTGGCTGCAGGCGAGACGGTGAAGATTTCCTCTTTCGGCACGTTCGCGGTGCGGTCGAAATCCGCACGGGTCGGCCGGAACCCGAAAACCGGCGACGAAGTGCCGATCTCGCCGCGCCGGGTGCTGTCGTTCCGCCCCTCGCACCTGATGAAGGATCGGGTCGCGGCCGGGAAGAAGAAGTAAGGCAGACCGATGGACAAATCGCCCGAGGCCTTTCGGACGATCTCGGAAGTGGCCGACGCGCTTGAGACCCCTGCGCATGTGCTGCGGTTCTGGGAAAGCCGCTTCCCCCAGATCAAGCCGGTCAAGCGGGCCGGCGGACGGCGCTATTACCGTCCGTCCGATGTGGCCCTGCTGACCGGGATCAAGCGGCTGCTGCATGACGAAGGCATGACGATCCGCGGCGTGCAGAAGATTCTGCGCGAACAGGGGATCCGCCATGTCTCGGGCCTCTCCGATGACATCAGCCCCGAGGAAGAGGCGCTTGAGGCCGCCATGGCCGGGCGGCTTGATCAGGAGGCGGCACTTCCCCCCGGCGCGGCCGAGGACGAGACCGCCGCCGCCCTTGCCGCCGCACTGGCAGAGGAACGCGGCGTGGTGCTGCCCTTCCCCGCACCCGAGGACGAAACGGCGAAGGCGGCAGAGCCTGACGCCGCCATCGAAACGCCCGCCGAGCCGGAAGCCGAACCTGCCCCCTTCGTGGAGGCAGCCCCCGATCCGCAGCCCGACCTCTTCACGGCGCCCCCTGCGCCCCGGCCGGTCGAATCGCCGCCGCCCGTACCGGCACCCGCAGCCAAAGAAGCCGAGACCGCCACCCTTGCCGCGCGTCTGCGCGCCCTGCCCTGCGGCAGCCTTGCCGGCCAGGCCGAGCCTCTGGCCGGGCTTGCCGCCCGCATTGCGGCCTTGCGCGACCGGATGGGCGGGCTGCCGCCCCGCGCCTGACCGCAACCTCGCCCGGCGCATGTTTTTCCTGCTTGCCCCTGCCCGGAAAACCGCTAAGAAGTCCCCCGTGTCGGGCCGTAGCGCAGCCTGGTTAGCGCGTCCGTCTGGGGGGCGGGAGGTCGAGAGTTCGAATCTCTCCGGCCCGACCACTGCAAAGCCGCCCGCCTGCCCTGCAGGTCGGGCGGTTTTTCATTTCAGCCAAAGGGGTTGCCAGCCATGACCGGAGTCCTCCCCGACAGCGCCCTGCGCGCGATGCTGGCCGCGGGCCAGATCAGCGCCAGCCCCGCAGTGATCGATGAGCAGGTGCAGCCCGCCAGCCTTGACCTGCGGCTTGGCACCCGCGCCTACCGCGTCCGCGCCTCTTTCCTGGCCGGCCGGGGCCGCACGGTCGCCGAGCGTATCCCCGAATTCGAGATGCATCAGGTCGATCTCTCTCATGGGGCCGTGCTGGAAAAGGGCTGCGTCTATCTGATCCCGCTGGCCGAAAGCCTTGCCCTGCCCGCCGGCGTGACGGCGGTTGCCAATGCGAAATCCTCGACCGGGCGGCTGGACCTTCTGACCCGCACCATCACCGATGGCGGCACCGAATTCGACCGCATCCCTGAGGGCTACCACGGGCCGCTTTACGCCGAGGTCTGCCCGCGCTCATTCTCGGTGCTTGTTCGCGCGGGGCAACGGCTGAACCAGATCCGCTTTCGTGCCGGGCAGGCTGCGCTGTCGGATGCCGACCTGACGGCGCTGCACAACCGCGATCCGCTGGTGGACGGCTTGCCGCTGATCTCGGAAGGGCTTGGCTTTTCGGTCGATCTGCAGCCGCAAGAGGGCACGCTGGTCGGCTACCGCGCCAAGCCGCATACCGGCGTGGTCGATCTGGACCTGATCGGCCATTACCCCGCGCGCGAATTCTGGGAAGAGGTCCACAGCGACAAGGGTCGCATCATCCTTGATCCGGGCGCATTCTACATCCTTGTCAGCCGCGAGGCGGTGACCATCCCCCCCGACTATGCCGCCGAGATGGCGCCGTTCCTGGCCATGGTGGGCGAATTCCGGGTGCATTACGCGGGCTTCTTCGATCCCGGATTCGGCCATGCTGCGGCGGGCGGCAAGGGCAGCCGGGGGGTGCTGGAAGTGCGCTGCCACGAGGCGCCGTTCGTGCTGGAACATGGCCAGATCGTGGGCCGGCTGGTCTATGAGCGGATGCAGGCCCGACCCGACCGGCTTTATGGCGCGGGGATTGCGTCGAACTATCAGGGTCAGGGGTTGAAACTGGCCAAGCAGTTCAGGGGCTGAGGCCATCTGGCCGGCGGCTGGAGGGGCTTCGCGCCCCTCCAGACCTCCCCGCGGGATATTTGCGCCAAAGTGAAGGGATCAGAGACGGCGGCTCAGCCGGGCCATTTTTCTGGCCTTGTCTGCCAGATCCCGCGCCTTTGCGGCCTGTTCGCGTTCGGCCGCTGTCATGTCCTGCGGGCCTTTGCCGCGTCGGGACAGCTGGTTGATCCCGGCATTGATGCCGCGGTTCATCAGCTTGCGCAGGATCATGTTCAGGATCTGGGTAAGAACGCGGTCCATGGGCCTAATCCTCGAAAAGTTCGCTCTGGCCGGTCTGGGCCTCGTCTTCGTCCTTGTCGTCCGGGGCCGGCACCATCGGCGAGGGCCGGCTTTCCAGCAGGCCCGCCGCACGCAGTTCCTTGATCCCCGGCAGATCGCGCGCGGACTCCAGGCCGAAATGGTCGAGGAAGCCTTCGGTGACGACGAAGGTCACGGGCCGGCCCGGAGTCATCCGGCGGCGGCCGAGGCGGATCCATTCCAGTTCCATCAGCTGGTCGATGGTGCCGCGCGACACCGCAACGCCGCGGATCTCTTCGATCTCGGCGCGGGTGACGGGCTGGTGATAGGCGACGATGGCAAGGGTCTCGATGGCCGCGCGCGAGAGTTTGCGGGTCTCGACCGTCTCGCGCGACATCAGGAAGCCAAGGTCGGGGGCGGTGCGGAAGGCGAAGGCGTCTCCCAGCCGCACCAGCGCCACGCCGCGCCCTTCATAGCGTTTGCGCAGGTAGACCAGCGCCTCGGCCGGATCGCAGCCATGCGGCATCCGGGCGGTCAGTTCGGCCACGGTCACGGGTTCGGCGCTGGCGAACAGGATCGCCTCGACCATCCGCTCCTGCTCGGCCATTGGCGGGGCGGCGAAAAGGCTTTGCTCTTCGCTCATTCCCCCCTCCGCCGGATCTGGATCGGCGCGAAGGTCTCGCCCTGCCGGATCGCCAGCTGGCCGCGTTTCGCCATCTCGAGCACGGCGGCGAAATGCGCGGCGGTGGCCGAGCGGCGGGCCATCGGGGTCACGTCCCAGCCTTCGGGCAGGAAGGAGGTCAGGTCGGACCATTCGCCGGCGTATCCGATCATGCCGCGCATCCGCTCCAGCGCCTGTTCCATGGTGAAGACATGTTCGCGGTCCATCACGAAGGGGCGGAATTCGTCCTTGGTTCGGATGCGGGCATAGGCGCGCATCAGGTCAAGAAGTGTCGCGTCATAGGTGATCTTGCGGTTGAGGCTGATGCCTTCGGGCAGGCCGCGGGCGAAGAAGTCGCGGCCAAGCTGGTCGCGCGCCATCAGCCTTGCGGCCGCTTCGCGCATCGCTTGCAGGCGTTCCAGCTGGAAGGCCAGATGGGCGGCCAGATCCTCGGCGCTTGGGCCTTCCTCGCCGGGTTCGGGCGGCAGCAGAAGGCGGGATTTCAGGAAGGCCAGCCAGGCCGCCATCACCAGATAGTCGGCGGCAAGTTCGATCCGCAGGCTGGTGGCGCGGTGGATGAAGGTCAGATACTGCTCGGCCAGTTGCAGGACCGAGACGCGGCGCAGGTCCACCTTCTGCGTTCGCGACAGGGTGAGAAGAAGGTCCAGCGGGCCTTCGAAGCCGTCCACATCGACGATCAGCGCCTCGGCCGCAAGCCGGTCGGCAGGCGACAGGCGTTCGGGTTCGGCCCAGTCGTCGGCGATGACGTCAGACATGCGCTGCCGCGGCGGTCAGGGCCGCAAGTTCGGCCTCTGCCTCCGCGATGTCGAGGGGCAGCGGGTCGCGGCGGGCGGCAAGCGCGGCGGCCGCACGGGCGCGGGTATCGGCGCGCATGTCGCCGGCGGCAGCGGCCACCTCCTGCATCTGGGCGAAGTCGCCCTTGCAATGCAGGGCAATGTCGCAGCCGGCCGCCAGCGAGGCCGAGGTGCGGCTGGAAAGCGTGCCCTTCAGCGCCTCCATGTTCAGATCGTCGGTCATCAGCAGGCCGCCGAAGCCGATGTCTTCGCGGATCAGCCGGATCATCGCGGGGCTTTGCGTCGCGGGCAGGCTGTCATGGGCGGCGTAGATGATATGGGCCGTCATCGCCATCGGCAGATCGGCCAGCGCCCGGAAGGGGGCGAAATCGATGCGGTCCAGCTCCGCGGCCGTCGCGGTCACGGTCGGCAGGTCGTGATGGGTGTCCATCCGGCTGAGACCGTGGCCTGGCATATGCTTCACCACCGGCCATACGCCCCCGTCCTGCAGCCCGTCCGCAACGGCGCGGGCAATCACGGAAACGACAGCGGGGTCAGTGCCATAGCAGCGGTTCTTCAGAAAAGGATGCGTGGTGTCGCGCGCCACATCGGCCACAGGGGCGCAATTGGCATCGATCCCGGCTGCGCGCAGTTCCGCCGCGATCAGCCGCATCCGCAGGCGCATGCTCCGAGCGGCGGTCTCAAGATCGGGGGCTGCCGCGACCGTCTCCAGAGGGGGCTGCCATTCGCGCCAGTATGGTGCGCGCATCCGCTGCACGCGGCCGCCCTCCTGATCGACCAGAACGGGCGCCTCGCGTCCCACCGCCTCGCGCAGATCGCCGGTCAGGCGGCGCAACTGGTCCGGGGTTTCGACGTTGCGGGCGAAAAGGATGAAGCCGAAGGGATCGAAGGCGCGGAAGAAGGCCCGCTCCTCGGACAGAAGCCGGGGTCCGGCGCAGCCGAAGATCGCCGCCCCGGTTCCGATCCCGCTCATTTCTGGGCCACGGGGATGCAGCTTGCGTTCTCGATCAACAGGGCCGAGCAGAAGCGGCGGGCGTCGTCCTCGTTCTCGAAGCCAAGGGCACGCAGCCGGTAGAAGGTGCTGCCACCGCTGACGGCGGACTGGATCACCATCGACTTGCCGGCCATCAGCGCGCCGAAGCGCCCCGCAAGCCGGGTCCATTCGGCGCGGGCCTCCTTGTCGCTGTCGAAGGTGCCGAACTGCACCAGCCGCGTGCCGACGGCCAGTGTCGCCGGGTCCACCTCGGTCGGGGGTGCGACCACCGCCGCCACTTCGGCCGAGGCGCTGCGGGCCGGGCGCGCTACCGGGCGGGGCGAGCGGGTGATCGCCCCTTCGGGCGCGGGCTGGCCATTGGCGTCCAGCGCCGCCGTCTCGACCCCGGTGTCGATGTCCTGCGGCTCGATGCCCAAAGCTTCGGCAAGGGCGGCGGCAACCGCATCATCGGACTCGACCGGGGCGACCGGCACCATGGCGGCGGGATCGGCCATGCTGGCGGGCTGCAACTGGGCCTCTTCGGCAGGCATATCACCGGCGAGGCCGGGGCCGTCTTCCAGCGTCAGCTCGACCGGCTTCGGCGCCAGCACCAGCCGTTCGGCGGGCGGGGCGGCGCTGCCTTCGGCCACCACGTCATTGACGGCAAGACCCTGATGGTCGGCGATCTCTCCGCCCGGTTCTTCGGGGGCGACACGCGCCGGCCCCTCAAGCGCGCGGATCACCGGCACGCCGGCGATGTCGCGCACCGCCAGCTTGTAGCCCCAGACCGCCAGCCCGATCACCAGCGCGACCGAACTGACCGCCCCGGCGATCTGCACCAGACGTTGTGCCTTGCCGGGGCCATAGCCCCCGGGCACGCCATATTCGGCAAAGTCCCTATCCGCCATCATCGCCTCTGCCCGGCGGGTTGGTCCCGCCTGTTCCGCTGCCCTTGCCGGCCGAGGCGCCTTTTCAGCGCATTTCTTCGACCGGAGTGACCCCCAAGATAGCAAGACCGCTGCAAATGACAACGCTTACCGCTTTGGCAAGGGCGATTTTCGCCTGCGTGGTGGCGGAATCGTCCTGCACGAAGCGCAAAGACGTCTCGTCATTGCCCCGGTTCCACAGCGCATGGAAGTCGGAGGCCAGCTCGTAAAGGTAGAAGGCCACCCGGTGGGGTTCGTTGTTGCGGGCGGCGATTTCCACCAGGCGCGGCCATTCGCCGACCTTCTTCAGCATCGCAAGCTCTGCGACATGTGACAGGCTGGTGTGATCGGCGGCCAGAAGCACCGCGTCATCCACGGCAACGCCAGCCTCACGCGCGCGGCGCAGGACCGAATTCACCCGGGCATTGGCATATTGCACATAGAAGACCGGATTGTCCTTCGACTGCTCCAGCACCTTGTCGAAATCGAAATCCAGCGCCACGTCGTTCTTGCGGGTCAGCATGATGAAGCGGGTCACGTCGGCGCCCGCCTGCTCCACCACGTCGCGCAGGGTGACGAAGGTGCCGGCACGCTTCGACATCTTGAAAGGCTCGCCGCCCTTGAACAGCTTCACCAGCTGGATCAGCTTGATGTCCAGCGGCACCTTGCCGCCAGACAGCGCCGAGACCGCCGCCTTCATCCGCTTGACATAGCCGCCATGGTCGGCGCCGAAAATGTCGATCAGTTGGTCGAAACCGCGCTTCACCTTGTTGTAGTGATAGGCGATGTCGGGGGCGAAATAGGTCCAGCTGCCGTCCGATTTCTTCACCGGCCGGTCCACGTCATCGCCATGCGCGGTGCTGCGGAACAGGGTCTGTTCACGCGGCTCCCAATCCTCGGGCGTCTTGCCCTTCGGGGGGTCCAGCACGCCGTCATAGATCAGGCCCGCCTCGCGGAGTTCCTCGATCGCGGCCTCGATCTCGCCGGTGCCGTAAAGCGCCTTTTCGCTGGAATAGACATCCATCGTCACGCCCAGAAGGGCAAGGTCCGAGCGGATCATCTTCATCATCTCGGCGGTGGCGAAGTCGCGCACATCGGCCAGCCAGACGGATTCCGGCTGGTCCAGAAGGCCGCTGCCGTATTTCGCCTTCAGCGCCTCGCCCACCGGGATCAGGTAGTCACCGGGATACAGCCCTTCGCGGATTTCCGGCTCCAGCCCGTTGGCCTCGCGGTAGCGCTCATAGGCCGAACGCGCCAGCACATCCACCTGCGCGCCGCCATCGTTGATGTAATATTCGCGCGTCACGTTCCAGCCGGCGAAGGCCAGAAGGTTCGACAGCGCATCGCCCACGACCGCGCCACGGGTATGGCCGACATGCATCGGGCCGGTCGGGTTGGCCGAGACGAATTCGACGTTGACCTTCTCGCCCTGCCCGATGGCGGAACGGCCGTAGTCGGTGCCCGCGGCCAGAACCTGCCGCGCGACCCCCTGCCAGACGGCAGGCGCAAGGCGCAGGTTCAGGAAGCCGGGGCCTGCCACATCGGCGCCCTCGATCCGGGGATCTTCCAGCAGCTTCACCGCCAGCGTATCGGCAATTTCGCGCGGCGGCTTGCCTGCGGGTTTGGCCAGCACCATGGCCGCATTGGTCGCCATATCGCCATGCGCCGCATCGCGCGGCGGCTCCACCGCCACGGCGGAGAGGTCAAGGCCGGAGGGCAGAAGGCCCTCGGCCTGCATCCGGCCAAGAGCGTCCACCACCGCGTTGCGGATATCCGCGAAGAGGTTCATCTGATCAAATCCCGTATGATGCCCTTCGCATTGCCAGAGAGGATCATCCGGGTCAAGCCGGGCGCAGGGAGCCCCGGAGCTTGGTCCGGGCGGCGGTGTTCAGCCCTCGGGGTTCCACACGCCCTGCGCCTTCAGCGCATCGACCGCTTCCTTGGGCATGTAGGTCTCGTCATGCTTGGCCAACACCTCGGAGGCGACGAAGGTGCCGTCCTGCAGCTGGCCAAGGGCGACCATGCCCTGCCCTTCGGCGAAAAGGTCGGGCAGCACGCCGGTATAGCTGACCGGGACGGTCGCGTTGGTGTCCGTTACCCGAAAGGTGACGGTCGTGCCCTGACCGCGGACAAGGCTGCCCTCCTCCACCAGCCCGCCGATGCGGAACACCTCGTCCGCCGCGGGCGGCGCCTCGGCCACCTCGGTCGGCGTGCGCGAATAGTTCACCGCCGATTTCGGCACGAACAGCACGATCACCAGAAAAGCCGCCGCCAGCGCGGCGAAAGCCAGCGCCACCACCTGAATGCGGCGCTGCTTCTTCAGCCCTTTCAACCCGCGGATCGGGGGCTTCGCGGTGGCTTGCATCGGTTCTCTCCCGGTTTGGCTGGCCTCCCCATAGGGCAAGGGGGGACGGGCTGCCTTGACCTCGGTCAATCCCCAGATAGGGCCGCAAGGCCGCTCTGTCGAGTGGGGCGCGTCAGCGGGTCACAGCGGGCTGCGGCCGGCGGGCACCCACATCACCGATTCCACAGAAGGGGCCGCCGTCGCCAGCATCACCAGCCGGTCGAAGCCCAGGGCGCAACCGGCGGCATCGGGCATCAGCGCAAGCGCGGCCAGGAAATCTTCGT
The DNA here is from genome assembly GCA_934500835.1 of uncultured Paracoccaceae bacterium. Taxonomy (GTDB): domain Bacteria; phylum Pseudomonadota; class Alphaproteobacteria; order Rhodobacterales; family Rhodobacteraceae; genus Pseudogemmobacter. The sequence continues at coordinate 103,408 of CAKSTR010000004.1, forward strand.
CGATCGGATAGGTCTCGCCATAGGTGGCGGACTTGATCGCCATCTCCTCCTGAAAGCGCAGTCGTTGCTCGGCGGGGTCGGTCAGCTCGCCAAAGCCGTTGGCCAGTTCCACCCCGCAGGCATAGACCTCGAAGCGTTCGGCAACGCGGGCGTCATCCGGCACCCGGCGCGCAAGCGCCGCCTCGGCCGCCGGATAGCGGTCCAGCACGGTCAGGCGGCCCTGCCCCAAGTGCGGTTCCACCTTCTCGGACAGCACCCGGCTGAAGAGGTCCGACCAGCTTTCGCCCGCCATATGGCGCAGGCCGGCCCGGTCCATCTGGGCGGCAAGGGCCGCGGCATCGGTGCCGCCCGAGGCATCCATCGTCGCCAGCAGGTCGATCCCGGCATGGACGGCAAAGGCCTCGGCCACCGAGACCCGCTCGTAGGGGGCTGCCGGATCGCAGGTCCGGTCGCGGAAGCGCAGCGGCCCGTCGGCGGCCAAGGCGACCCAGGCGGCGATGTCGTCCATCAGCCGGGTGTAGGGCGCGGCCACCCGATACCATTCCAGCATGGTGAATTCGGGGGCATGCAGCGGCCCGCGTTCGCGGTTGCGCCAGACATGGGTGAAGCTGTGGATACGGGTCTCGCCCGCCGCCAGCAGCCGCTTCATGGCAAACTCGGGCGAGGTGTGCAGATACATCTCCTGCCCCGCCCCGTCATTGCCGATGGCAAGGGTGCGGAAGGCGTGCAGATGCGCCTCGTTGCCCGGCGAGACCTGCAAGGCGGCGGGATCGACCTCGATGAAGCCTTCGTTCGCCAGCCAGCCCCGGATCGCAGACTGGATGCGGTTGCGCGCCAGCAAGAGCGGGCGGCGGTCAGCGTGGCGGTCGGGGTGCCACCATTGGGTGCTTTGCGGGCCTCTAGGGGGGGAATCAGGGGTCATCGCGGTTCCGGCTGGAAATTCGGGCAAGGTTGCGCTAAGGGGCCGGGCATCCGCGCCCGAGAGCGCGCCCATATCAAAGGATCACGCCTCGTGAAAGTCATCGCCTCGTCCCTGCGCAAAGGCAATGTCGTCGAGATGGACGGCAAGCTTTACGTCGTCCTTCTGGCCGAGACCTATCGCCCCGGCAAGGGCACGCCGACCACCAGCGTCGACATGCGCCGGATCGCAGACGGGGTGAAGGTGTCCGAACGCTGGAAGACCACCGATCAGGTGGAAAAGGCGACGGTGGACGAGCGCGACTACGATTTTCTGTATGAGGACAGCGAGGGCTTCCACTTCATGCAGCCCGAAAGCTACGAACAGGTCGTGGTGACCGAGGACGTGATGGGCGGCAACAAGCCCTATATCCAGGAAGGCATGCGCGTCTTCCTGAAGACCTATGAGGGCGTGCCGATCGCCATCGAAGTGCCGCAGAAGATCACCGTCGAGATCGCCGAGACCGAGCCTGTGGTGAAGGGCCAGACCGCATCGTCCAGCTACAAGCCCGCGATGACCTCGAACGGGCTGCGCGTCATGGTGCCGCCGCATATCGGGCCGGGCACCCGCATCATCATCAACACCGATGATGACAGCTATGTGGAACGCGCCAAGGATTGATCCTGTCGGCAAGCCGATTTCGCAAGGGCAGGCCCGGACGGCCTGCCCTTTTCCTTTGGTGTCAGCCCTTCGCACGGCCCCTGCCCCCTTGGCCATGACCCGTGCGCAAGGCGTCAGCGACGTCGCGGTCAGCCGGCTTCGGCCACGGCCTCTGCAGGTTCCAGCGCCACCGGCATGAAGATTGCGCGGCGCAGGTCCGGCCCTTCGAACCAGACCACCGAGACCTTGATCTCACCGCTGAAGCGGCCGACCTTCTCGACCGTCATCACCATCCCGCCAGAGCGTAGCCGGACCAGATCACCGGGTTTGAACTCCATCTTCCTTCTCCTCTATGGGGCCGCTCAGGCGGCCAGACGCATTGCAGCGGCCCGGGTATCGGGGCCGACGAAATAGATGTGATGCAGCGCATCGACCCTGCCGGGGATCAGCGCCACTTCCTCGCACCGCCAGTCGGCCCCGGCACGGGTCAGCCTTTCCCCGAAGGCATCCGAACGTTCGGCCGACCAGAAGGCGGCAATCCCGCCGGGACGCAGGGCCGCCAGCACCGCAGCAATGCCCCCGTCGCCGTACAGCGCGGCATTGCCTTCGCGGGCCAGGGCCTCGGGACCGTTGTCGGTGTCCATCAGGATCAGGTCGAAGCCGACCGCATCCCGCTGCAGGACCTGCCCGACATCGGCCAGCACCAGCCGCACCCGCGGATCGGCCAATGGATCGCCGGCCAGCGCGGCCAGAGGACCGCGGCACCATCCGGCGATTTCGGGCACGATCTCGCAGACGGTGATCTGCGTCGGTTCGGGCGTGGCCTCCAGCACGGCGCGCAGGGTGAAGCCCATGCCAAGCCCCGCCACCAGCACGCGCGCGGGCGGACGGTGGCACAGGCGGGCCGCCTTCAGGGCGAGGATATCCTCGGACTGGTGGTTCAGGTTCGACATAAGCTGCAATCCGTTGAAGGTGATCTCGAAGATCGTCCCTCGTCGGCGCAGGAGGATGGTGTCACCCGAGGCGGTCTGCGCCCGGGCCAGTTCGGTCCAGAGTGTCATGGCGTTCCAAATCGCGGTTCCGCCGCCGGCCAAAGGCCGGTCAGTGCGGAAGGGGGATGGTCGGGATTGGGATCAGGGTTGCCCGGCGCATCCGCGGCAACCCTCAGCCATTGTTCGCCCTGGTTCCGAACAGAAGCGGAAACAGCGCCGAGATGTTGGACCGGATTTCAGTCAGCATGACACTGTTATTGCCGCTTGGGTAAGGTTGTCGCTTGGATAGGGGCGCAGACTGCCCGCTTTGACCGCGTTTGTCCAGACCGGCGGCCCGGGCCTACGCCGCCTCGAAGGCGATGCGGCGGCGCAGGAACTGCGTGGCGCGGTCCGAAACCGCCTGCGGATCGCCCGTTGTCAGGAACCGCGACTGCGTGCCCGGACCATGGAATCCGGGACGGCGCTGCAGGTAGTCGGCAAGGCTTTCCGCCACGAGTGCGGCCTGCGAATAGACCTTCACCTGCGGGCCAAGGGCCGTCTGGAAGGTCTTTTCCATCAGGGGGTAATGCGTGCAGCCCAGGATCGCGGCCTCGGGTGCGGGCATCCGGCGTTTCAGCGCCTCGACATGGCTGCGCACCAGGGCTTCGGCCAGGATCTCGTCGCCCTGCTCGATGGCATCGACCACGCCCCCGCAGGGCTGCGCCTCGACATCGACGCCGATGGCGCGGAAGGCAAGTTCGCGCTGGAACGCACGGGAGGCGACCGTCGCGGGGGTGGCGAACAGCGCGACATGCTTCACCGCCACTTCGCGGGGCGGCGAATTGTCGCCCCATTGCCGTTCGGTCAGCGCCTCGATCAGCGGCACGAAGACGCCAAGCACGCGCTTGTCGGCCGGAACCCAGGTCTCCTGCATCCGGCGCAGCGCGGCGGCGCTGGCGGTGTTGCAGGCCAGGATCACCAGATCGCAGCCCCCGGCCCAAAGCCGTTCGGTGGCGGCACAGGTCAGGTTGAAGATGTCCTCGGCCGTGCGCACGCCGTATGGCGCATGGGCATTGTCGCCGAAATAGACGAAGGGCACCTCGGGCAGCCGCTGCCGGACCGCATCCAGCACCGTCAGCCCGCCCAGACCCGAATCAAAGATCCCGACTGCCATTTCCGCCCTCATGCCTGCCCGCGGGTCATGTTTGCCCGACTTGGCCTTCATCATAGGCAGAGTGCAGGCAATGCGGAAGGGCGAAGGCCGCCGTCCATGCACCGAGGGCGAATTTTTCCACCCGTTACGGCATTTACAGAAGATCGGGTTTTCCCCGGCCGCATGGCTCGTGCTAGGGTATTGCGGGTTTGAAGGATCGGGAAATGGACTGGGACAAGTTGCGCATCTTCCACGCGGTGGCCGAGAAGGGCAGCCTGACCCATGCCGGCGATGTCCTGCACCTCAGCCAATCCGCCGTCAGCCGGCAGATCCGCGCGCTGGAGGAAAGCCTGAACGTCACCCTTTTCCACCGCCACGCCCGCGGGCTGATCCTGACCGAACAGGGAGAGCTTCTGTTCGACGCCACCCAGGCCATGGTCAAGCGGCTGGACGCCACCGCCGCCCGCATCCGCGATTCCGAGGATGAGGTCTTCGGCGAATTGCGTGTCACCACCACCACGGGCTTCGGCACGCTCTGGCTCGCGCCGCGTCTGGGGCGGCTCTATGAGACCTACCCAAGCCTGAAGATCGACCTGATGCTGGAAGAGCGCGTCCTTGACCTGCCCATGCGCGAGGCCGACGTGGCCATCCGCATGAAGGAACCCTCGCAGGCCGACCTGATCCGCAAGCGGCTGATGAACATCAAGATGCGGCTCTATGCAACGGCGGAATACCTGGAACAGCACTCCACCCCCCTGCGGATGGAGGACATGAGCCAGCACCGCCTTGTCTGCCAGCACCCCGGAACGCCGCAGGTCGCGGCCGGCGCCCTGCTGGTGGCAGAACTGATGACCTATGACGTGCCCTCGACCCTGCATGTGAACAACTACTTCGGCGTGCTGCAGGGGGTGCTGAATCATCTCGGCATCGGGGTCCTGCCCGACTACATCACCGAGGATTTCCCGCATCTGGTCCGCGTGTTGCCCGACGTCGAAAGCGGTGAAGTGCCGGTGTTCCTCGCCTATCCGGAAGAGTTGCGGCATTCCAAGCGCGTGGCGGTGTTCCGCGACTTCGTGCTGGATGAAATCATGGCCTATCGCAAGCGCCAGCAGCTCTGATTTTCCGCAGCGCAGCGAGCCATGCAAGGCGCGCATGGCCGGCATGCTGCGGGTGCGGCATTCCTGCCCTTGTAAGCAGCGCTAACAGCCCATAAATCAGGCGGCGAGGCAGTGATTGAGTTTCTCTTGCTGCCTCATACCTCCCTGTTGGACTTGGCCGGACCTCGTGTCCGGCCTTTTTTTTCGGACCGCCCGATATCGGGCTGCAGCCGCCTGTCCGCCACCGCCGCGCAAGTCGCCCGCCCCCAGGGTGCCGGGGCCTGTTGGCCGCCGGCCTACGAATTTTCGTCGAAAATTCGCCGCCAGCCGGCCCGGCGGCTTTCCCTTTGCCCGCCTTTCGTCTAGGAGGCCCGCACCATCCCCGCAGCCCGGAGGCATCCCATGTCGGAACCCGCAATCACCCCCGATCTGGTGGCCTCGCACGGGATCAAGCCGGATGAATGGGAACGGCTTCTGGGCATCCTGGGCCGCCAGCCGAGCTTTACCGAACTCGGCATCTTTTCGGCGATGTGGAACGAGCATTGCTCTTACAAATCCTCGAAGATCCACCTGAAGAAGCTGCCGACGACCGGCCCGCAGGTGATCTGCGGCCCGGGCGAGAACGCGGGCGTGGTCGATATCGGCGACGGGCAGGCGGTGATCTTCAAGATGGAGAGCCACAACCACCCCTCCTATATCGAACCGCATCAGGGGGCCGCGACCGGCGTCGGCGGCATTCTGCGCGATGTCTTCACCATGGGCGCCCGCCCCATCGCCGCGATGAACGCGCTGAGTTTCGGCCTGCCCGATCACCCCAAGACCGCGCATCTGGTCAAGGGCGTGGTCGAGGGCGTCGGTTCCTACGGCAATGCCTTCGGCGTGCCCACCGTGGGCGGCGAGGTGCGTTTTCACCGCAGCTACAACGGCAACTGTCTGGTGAACGCCTTTGCCGCCGGTCTGGCGGATACCGACAGGATCTTTTACTCGGCGGCCTCGGGCGTCGGCATGCCGGTGGTCTATCTGGGGGCCAAGACGGGGCGGGACGGCGTCGGCGGGGCCACCATGGCCAGCGCGGAATTCGACGACACGATCGAGGAAAAGCGCCCCACCGTGCAGGTCGGCGACCCCTTCACCGAAAAGCGCCTGCTGGAAGCCTGTCTCGAACTGATGCAGACCGGCGCCGTCATCTCCATTCAGGACATGGGGGCGGCGGGGCTGACCTGCTCGGCGGTCGAGATGGGCGACAAGGGCGGGCTGGGCATCAAGCTGCAGCTGGACGACGTGCCGCAGCGCGAAACCGGCATGACCGCCTATGAGATGATGCTCAGCGAGTCGCAGGAACGCATGCTCATGGTGCTGAACCCTGCCCTTGAGGATGTGGCGCGGGCGATCTTCGTCAAATGGGATCTGGATTTCGCCATCGTGGGCGAGACCATCCCCGAGGACCGCTTCCTGATCCTGCATGGCAATGAGGTGAAGGCGGATATTCCGCTGTCGAAACTGTCCTCCTCGGCCCCCGAATACGACCGGCCCTGGGTCGAGACGCCGAAAGCCGCCCCGTTGGGAAAGGTGCCGGCCATCGGTGCCATCGACGGGCTGAAGGCGCTGATCGGCGCCCCCTCCTACGCCCACAAGGCCTGGGTCTATGAGCAATACGATTCCCAGGTCGGGGCCGATACCGTTGTCACCCCCGGCCTGCCCGCCGGCGTGGTCCGCGTCCATGGCACCGGCAAGGCGCTGGCCTTCACCAGCGACGTGACCCCGCGCTACGTCAAGGCCAACCCCTATGAGGGCGGCAAGCAGGCGGTGGCCGAAGCCTATCGCAACCTGACCGCCGTGGGCGCCCTGCCCCTGGCCACCACCGACAACCTGAACTTCGGCAACCCCGAAAAGCCCGAGATCATGGGACAGTTCGTCTTCGCGCTGAAGGGGATCGGCGAGGCGTGCGCGGCGCTCGACATGCCCATCGTCTCGGGCAACGTCTCGCTTTACAACGAAACCGACGGCTCCGGCATCCTGCCGACCCCGACCATCGGCGCGGTGGGTCTGCTGGCCTCGACCGACCAGATCATCGCCGGCCGGCCGGCCACGGGCGACCTGGCGGTGCTGGTGGGCGAAACCGCTGGCCATCTGGGCCAGTCCGCCCTGCTGGCCGAGGCTTTCGGGATCGAGGCCGGTGACGCCCCCGCCGTCGATCTGGCGGCCGAACGCCGCCACGGTGAATTCATCCGCGCCAATCGCGCCGCGATCCGGGCCTGTTCGGATCTGGGCGACGGCGGCCTTGCGCTGGCCGGGTTCGAGATGGCCGAAGCCGCCGGCGTCGGCATCTGGCTGGACAGCGCCGAGACCGGGTTCCTGTTCGGCGAGGATCAGGCCCGCTACCTTCTGGCCGTCGTCCCCGAGGCGCTGGACGGGCTGAAGGCTGCCGCCGAAGCCGCCGGCGTGCCGCTGGCCCTTGTCGGCCAGTTCGGCGGCGAGATGATCGCGCTTGGCAGCGAAACCGCGCCCCTGGCCGATCTGTCGCGCCTTTATCGCAGCGCCTTCGCCGCAACGGTCGGCCTGTGAGATTGCGCCGGGCCGAAGCGGCAGGGATTGCCGCCGTCGCGGTCCTTCGCAACCGCTGTCAGACGGCCGCGGCGTCCTGCCGATGAGCCTGCGCCCGGCGACAGCGGCGGATTTCGCCTTCATCCGGGCGCTGGCCGGGCACCCGGACAATGCCCCCTTCGTGACCGATGAGGATGAGGCCGGGCTTGCCGCCTATCTGCCCGATCCCTCGGCCCGGCTGCTGATCTGGCAGGAACAGGGCACCCCGGCGGGCTATGCGCTGTTCTGCGGCGTCGCCGACCCTTCCGGCACGGTCGAACTGCGCCGCCTTGCGCTGGCCGTCACCGGCCACGGGCGCGGCGCGGGGTTCGTGCGGCATCTGATCGACCATGCCTTCGCCGATCTGGGCGCCCGCAAGCTGTGGCTGGATGCCTCGGGCGAGAACGCGCGGGCGGCGCATCTCTACACCAGCCTTGGCTTCGTGCCCGAGGGGCGGCAGCGCGCGCATTGGTATCGCCCCGCGCTTGGCCGCAACGTGGATGTGCTGCTGTTCGGCATGCTGCGCGACGAATGGCTGGCCCTGCCCGCCCGCTGAGCGCCCTCATCGCCCTTGCAGGCCGCACCCCTGCGGCATACATCTTGGGCGAAGGACCAAGGAGGCTACTCATGCCGATGGAAGGCAAGGATATCGAGGCGCTGATCCGCACCTCGTTTCCCGATGCAAAGATCACCGTGATCGACACGGCGGGCGACGGCAACCACTGGGCGGCCGAGGTGATCGACGAAAGCTTCCGTGGCATGAACCGCGTGCAGCAGCAGCGCGCGGTCTATGCCAGCCTGAAGGGCAAGATGGACGGCGCCCATGGCGAGTTGCATGCGCTGGCGCTGACCACGAAGGCGCCGGAGTAAGGAATGACGGCCCTCTCGCCCGAGGTGGTTATCCTGACCGGCCTTGCAGTCGGGATTGCGTGGGTGGTTCTGACCCTTGCGCTGAAGCATCGCGCGGCACAGGACCGCAGCCATCATTGGCAACCTGACCTTGCGGCCGACTCCGCGACGGACGGCGTTCACATCCTCACCGCCACTGAACCGAAGTGGAGCAAGATGGAACCCGGCATCTCTCACACTTATACGGTTCCGAAGAACCCGCAGGATTACGCAAAGATCTTCGTCCCCAAGGACGACAGGAAAGGAGGCGCTAGATGAGCGCGAAGGACCAGATCCAGGAAACCGTCAGCAAGAATGACGTGGTGCTGTTCATGAAGGGCACCAAGATGATGCCGCAATGCGGGTTTTCCTCGCGCGTGGCGGGTGTCCTGAATTACATGGGTGTCGACTATACCGATGTGGACGTGCTCGCCGACCCGGAGGTGCGTCAGGGCATCAAGGAGTTTTCGGACTGGCCGACCATCCCGCAGCTTTACGTCAAGGGAGAATTTGTCGGCGGCTGCGACATCGTCACCGAGATGACCCTTTCGGGCGAGCTGGACACATTGTTCGAGACCAAGGGCGTCAAGTTCGACAAGGACGCCGCCGACAAGATCCGCGAAGCCAACGCCTGAGGATCGCCCGGCAAACCTTTGGTTGGAATAGAAAAAGGCCGCCCGTCAGGCGGCCTTTTTCGTATGTCGCGCCGGTCCGGCGCGCTATTGCGCCTCAGTGCAGGTCAGCAGCGCGGTCTCGGTGCCGCCTTCGCGCCAGTACAGCACCGCCTCCGGCCCCTTGGTCCACCAGACATAGTCCGCCCCGTCCGAGGGCCAGCCATAGCGCGCGCCCGAGGCCGCCATTTCGGACAGCAGCGTGACCTGCGACCCTTCGACCTCGATCACCGCGACCTGCAGGTCATCGGCATTGACATAGGTCGCCGGAACTTCGACCCCGCGGTCGCAGACGTAGCGCAGGGTCTGGAACGTTGTTTCCGCCCCCGCCACGGCCGGGGCCAACAGGGCTGCAACAGCCAGCGCAACCCGTCTCATGCCGTGGCCTTTTCTTCGACCTTCGCCGCCAGAGCCTCGGCCCGTGCCGCGATCTCGGCCATGGTTTCGGACACCTGTGGCGGGATCACCGGCACTTCGACGCGCTGCGGCTCGGGCGTGGGGCGGCTTTCCAGCTCGGCCAGACGGGCCTTCAGCTGGCGGATCTCATCCTCGCCCGCCGCCGTGCGGTCGGCCAGCATCAGCCCGGCCATCAAGAGCATCTTCGCCTCGGGCAGCCGGCCCATCGCGGCAATCAGCGGTGCGGCCTCGGCATCCAGCATGGCGGATGCCGCGCGCAGGAAGTGCTCCTCGCCGGGCTGGCACGACACCAGGAAGGGCCGCCCGCCGACAGTGATTTCCAGATCAGGCATTCTCGGCCTCCCTCAGATGGTCATCCAGCGCCGACGCGATCTCGTCCAGCTCGGCCATTTCGGTCAGGCGGGTGGCCCGCAACGCCTCAAGCTCGGTCAGCATGGCCTTGTTGATCAGCGACGGCTCGGCCGCGCCGGCCGCCGCAGCCTCGCGCAGCTGGCGCAACTGGTCGCGCAAGCCGATGGTGGTCCGCCGCATCCGCTGCAACTCCAGCCCCTGCACGTCCAGTTGCCGGGTCAGACGGTCGAACTTCTCCTGCAGCTGGCCCTGCTGGCTGCCGTCGCGGTCCCGCATGGAGCGCAGACGTTCCTGCAACTGCGCAGTCGTGGCGCGTTCAGCCTCAAGCTGGGCGCGCAGCACGGCGCTTTCATCCGGCTCGGCCGGTGCGGCGGGCACGGGTGCCGCTTCGGCGGCCGCCCCGCGATCCTGCGCCGTGATGGTATCAAGCCCGCGGCCGATCCGCTCCAGCGCGGCGCTGATCCGCCGCTCAAGCTCGTTCAAATCCTGCATGTCCTGCCCCTTTGCGGTGCCGTCCCCAGACCTTTCGCCCGGGCAGCCCCCTTCGGACGGGGGGCGAATCGCGGGCGGCGGATCTGCGATCCATGTTATCCCCGATCCTGACGCCCGCGTCTTGTCTTTCTTCCCAAGGCCTTGGGAGACGCGCTTGATCTTGCCCGGACCCCCGGCTATGCGCGGGATCAAAGGCACCCATGCTGCCCGCACCCAAGCTACCGAAGGACATGCCCCGTGGACATTGCAACGCTGCGTTCCCGTCACCCCGATCACTGGATGCGCGCCACTGCGATCCGCGCTCTGGCGCTGGATGCCGTCGCCGCCGCCAATTCGGGCCACTCCGGCATGCCGATGGGCATGGCCGATGTGGCGACCGTGCTGTTCGAGCGGCACCTGAAGTTCGACCCTTCGGCGCCGCGCTGGCCCGACCGGGACCGTTTCATCCTGTCGGCCGGCCACGGCTCGATGCTGATCTACAGCCTGCTCTATCTGACCGGCTATGCCGATGTGACGCTGGATCAGGTGAAGAACTTCCGCCAATGGGGCGCCATCACCGCCGGCCATCCCGAATACGGCCATGTCGCCGGGGTCGAGACCACCACCGGCCCCCTGGGTCAGGGCATTGCCAACTCGGTCGGCTTCGCCATGGCGGAAGAGCACCTGCGCGCCCGCTGGGGGGCCAAGGTGCAGGACCACTACACCTATGTGATCGCCGGCGACGGCTGCCTGATGGAGGGTGTCAGCCAGGAGGCCATCGGCATCGCCGGCCGGCAGAAACTGTCGCGGCTGATCGTGCTTTGGGATGACAACGGCATCACCATCGACGGCAAGGTCTCGCTTTCCGATGTGACCGACCAGAAGGCGCGCTTTGCCGCCTCGGGCTGGGATGTGTTCGAATGCGACGGCCATGACCCCGAGGACATCGACCGCGCGATCCGGGCGGCAAAGGCCTCGGCCAATCCGGCGATGATCGCCTGCAAAACGCATATCGCGCTTGGCCATGCCGCGCAGGACACCTCCAAGGGCCATGGCGCGCTGACCGACAAGGCGCAGCTTGCCGCCGCCAAGGAAGGCTATGGCTGGTCCGGCGGCCCGTTCGAGGTGCCGGCGGCCATCAAGTCGTGGTGGGAGGGACTGGGCGCCAGGGGTGCCAAGGCCCGCGCCGAATGGGACGCCCGCATCGCGGCGCTGTCGCCCGCCAAACAGGCCGAGTTCGCCCGCATCTTCGCAACCGAAGCGCCGGCCAAACTGACCGGCGCCATCCGTGGCGTGAAAAAGGCGGCGGTCGAGGCCCCGGCCAAGCTGGCCACCCGCTCGGCCTCGGAAAAGGTGCTGACCGCGGTGAACCCGGTGATGACCGAGACCTTCGCGGGCTCGGCCGACCTGACCGGATCGAACAACACCAAGACCGGCGATCTGGGTGTCTTCGACATCGGCAGCCGTCAGGGCCGCTACATGTATTGGGGCATCCGCGAACATGGCATGGCCGCCGCGATGAACGGCATGGCGCTGCATGGCGGCGTGCGGCCCTATTCGGGCACCTTCATGGCCTTCACCGACTATGCCCGCCCCTCGATGCGGCTTTCGGCGCTGATGGGCGTGCCGGTGGTCTATGTGATGACGCATGACAGCATCGGTCTGGGCGAAGACGGCCCGACCCACCAGCCGGTCGAGCATCTGGCGATTTCGCGCGCCACGCCGAACACGCTGGTGCTGCGCCCGGCCGATCTGGTCGAAGTCGCCGAGTGCTGGGAAGTGGCGCTGAGCCAGAAGACCACGCCCTCGGTCATGGCGCTGTCGCGGCAGAACCTTGCGGCGGTGCGGCTGACCCATAGCAACCAGAACCTTTCGGCCAAGGGCGCCTATGTGCTGGCCGAGGCCACCGGCAAGCGTCAGGTCATCCTGATCGCCACCGGATCGGAGGTCGAGATCGCCCTCATGGCCCGCGAGGCGCTGGAGGCCGAAGGGATCGGCACCCGCGTCGTCTCGATGCCGTCGATGGAGCTGTTCGCGGCGCAGGACGAAGCCTACCGCAAGAAGGTGCTGCCGGCGAGCGCCGTGCGCGTGGCGATCGAGGCCGGCGTGCGTCAGGGCTGGGACCGCTGGCTTCTGGGCGAGCGCGGACGTGAGGGCAAGGCCGCCTTCATCGGCATGTCCACCTTCGGCGCCAGCGCCCCCTACGAGCGGCTTTACAAGGAGTTCGGCATCACCGCCGAAGCTGCGGCGGCTGCGGCCAAAGCCATGCTCTAGCCAGGGTTCTTCGAAGAACCCCGCGAATTCGTTCGAAAGAATCTGGCCGCGCCTAGTGCGCGGCCTTTTCCTTTCCGGTGATGCTGGCCCACAACGGCCCGACAACCCGCGTCGCCAGCGGGATCAGAAGGACGCCAAGACCCAGGCCGAACACCCCGTCGATTGCCGCCTGCACCGTCCAGGCGACAAAACCCCTGGCCGCCGCCACGGCATCCGCGGCCTTGACCGCGATCTGGTGGATCGTCTCATAGGGCCAGGCCCAGAGATGCGTCTCTGCAAGCCCGTGCAGCACGATGGACCCGCCCACCCAGAGCATCGCAGCCGTGCCGACGATGGAGAGGAACGCCATCAGCTTCGGCATCGCCACCACCAGCCCCCGGCCGATGCCGCGCATCGCGGCCGTCTGTGCGGTCCCGGCCAGATGCAGCCCGATGTCGTCCATCTTCACGATCAGCGCGACCGCGCCGTAGACCGCCACCGTGATCAGGATGCCGACCACGGCCAAAGTCGCCGCCTGCATCCAGAAGGACGGGCTTTCCACCGTGGCAAGGGCAATCGTCATGATCTCGGCCGACAGGATGAAATCGGTCTTGATCGCGCCGGCGATCTTTTCCTCTTCCAGCCGCTTGGGATCGCCGGTTGCAAAATCCTCGACCACCGCAGCATCGCCATGCGGCAAGAGCCAGTGGAACACCTTCTCTGCGCCTTCAAAGCAGAGATAGGCCCCGCCGATCATCAGAAGATAGGTGATCGCGGCTGGCAGGAAGGCGTTCAGCAACAAAAGTGCCGGCAGAAGGAAGATCAGCTTGTTGCGGATCGACCCCATGGCGATGCGGCCGATGATCGGCAGTTCGCGCTTTGCCTCGAACCCATGGACGTATTTCGGCGTCACTGCGGCATCGTCGATCACCACACCCGCCGCCTTGGCCCCTGCCTTGGCCGCCGCCGCCGCGACATCGTCGAGCGAAGCCGCCGCGACCTTGGCAATGGCCGCCACATCGTCAAGAAGCGCCAGTAGACCGCTCATTCCATTCTCCACCGCTGCTTCGCCGCCGCCATTAAACCAGAGTCCGGGATCAGGAAAAGACCCGGAATCGTGACGCCTCGTTAGCGCAAACGCCGCATGTTCACGCTAACACGCGGAAAAATCGTCATTTTTCGGCTAGGCATCAGGGGGAAGACAGGCTACCTGCAAAATCAAGGGGCGAGTCAGATCGGAGACGCGAGCATGATCACCATCGGCATCAACGGATTCGGGCGGATCGGGCGCTGCACGCTGGCGCATATCGCGGAATCGAACCGCAACGATGTGCAGGTCGTGGCGATCAACGCCACCGGCCCCGTCGAAACCAACGCCCATCTGCTGAAATACGACTCGGTCCATGGCCGCTTTCCCGGCACGGTGAAGGTGGTGGATGGCGCGCTGGATCTGGGCCGTGGTCCGATCCGGGTGATGTCGACCTACAACCCCGATGAGCTGGACTGGCAGGGCATCGACGTGGTGCTGGAGTGCACCGGCAAGTTCAACGACCGCGACAAGGCCGCCGTCCACCTGGGGCGCGGCGCCAAGCGCGTTCTGGTCTCGGCCCCGGCCAAGCGGGCCGACATGACCGTGGTCTACGGCGTCAACCACCGCGCGCTGACGCCCGAACACCATGTGGTTTCGAACGCCAGCTGCACCACCAACTGCCTTGCCCCGCTGGCCAAGGTGTTGAACGACACCATCGGCATCGAATCCGGCGTGATGACCACGATCCACAGCTATACCGGCGACCAGCCCACGCTGGACCGCCGCCACAAGGATCTTTACCGCGCCCGCGCGGCCGCCATGGCGATGATCCCGACTTCGACCGGCGCCGGCAAGGCGATCGGCGAGGTGCTGCCGGAACTGGCGGGCCTGCTGGATGGCAGCGCGATCCGGGTGCCCACGCCGAACGTCTCGGCCGTGGACCTGACCTTCATCGCCAAGAAATCGACCACCGTCGCCGAGGTGAACGAGATCGTGCGCGAGGCCTGTGCGGGCTACATGGGCATGGTGATGTCCTATGATCCCGAACCGAAGGTCTCGATCGACTTCAACCATACGCCGTATTCGTCTATCTTCGCCCCGGACCAGACCAAGGTCGTCGGCCGCTCGGTCCGGGTTCTGGCCTGGTATGACAACGAATGGGGCTTCTCCTGCCGTATGGCCGATGTGGCCGGCGTCATGGGGCGGCTTGCGCAGTAAGCGGGGCCGCGCGCGCCCTCGCGGGGGGCTGGCTTGACGGATCGTGTGGCGCTTTGGCTTGCGGGCATCCTTGCCGTGCTGATCGCGGCGGATATTGCGCTGAACGGTGGTGAGGTCCTGCTGTTTCTGGCCCGAAAATTCCTGGACCTGATGGACTGGGTGGAGTTCTGGCGCTGACCACGTCAGACTGAGGTTGCATTTCCTGCCGTTTTGACATTGTTAGCGCTATCGGACCCTGGCCGGAGTCGGCCTCGGTCGCTTGGGCGCATCGCAGCTTCAGAAGGATGAAGGTCATGGCCGTCAAGGTAGCCATCAACGGGTTTGGTCGGATCGGGCGCAACGTCCTGCGGGCCATCATCGAATCGGGCCGCACCGACATCGAGGTGGTCGCCGTGAACGACCTGGGGCCGGTCGAGACCAATGCGCATCTGCTGCGGTTCGATTCGGTGCATGGCCGCTTTCCGGCAACCGTGACGACGGGCGAGGACTGGATCGATGCCGGCCGCGGCCCGATCCGGGTGACGGCGCTGCGCAATCCGGCGGACCTGCCGTGGGGCGATGTCGACATCGTGCTGGAATGCACCGGCATCTTCACCAGCAAGGAGAAATGCCTGCCCCACCTTGAGAACGGCTCGAAACGCGTCCTGATCTCGGCCCCCGGCGAAGGTGCAGACAAGACCATCGTCTACGGCATCAACCATGGCACGCTGACCAAGGACGACATCGTCGTCTCGAACGCCAGCTGCACCACCAACTGCCTGGTTCCGGTTGCCAAGGTGCTGCATGACGCCATCGGCATCGAGAAGGGCATGATGACCACCGTGCACAGCTATACCGGCGATCAGCCGACGCTGGACACGATGCACAGGGATCTTTACCGCGCCCGCGCCGCCGCGCTGTCGATGATCCCGACCTCGACCGGGGCGGCCAAGGCCGTGGGTCTGGTCCTGCCCGAACTGAAGGGCAAGCTGGACGGCTTCTCGCTGCGGGTGCCGACGCCGAATGTCTCGGTGGTGGATCTGAAGTTCATTGCCGGGCGCAGCACCACGGCCGAAGAGATCAACGGGATCGTGCGCGCCGCCGCCAATGGCCCGCTGAAGGGCATTCTTGGCTATACCGACTTCAAGAATGTGTCCTCGGACTTCAACCACGACCCGCATTCCTCGATCTTCCATACCGAGAAGACCACGGTGATGGATGGCACCTTCGTGTCGATCCTGGCCTGGTATGACAATGAATGGGGCTTCTCCAACCGCATGGCAGATACCGCCGTCGCCATGGGCAAGCTGATCTGATTTTCAGCAGAAAATCAGTGCCATGGGCGCCCCCGGGCGCCCATTTTCAGTGCGGCAAGCCATGCGGCACCTGCATAGCCGCACCGCAGCATTGCCCGTTGTTAGCGGTAACTGCCCACCCTATCTTCCAGCCATGCCGTGAGCAATCCAGCCCGCGGCACAAAGAGGATGCAAAAAATGCTGACCATGATCGAAAACCTGAAAGAAGCCGCCCGCAAACGCGCCGCCTATGTCCGCACCCGCGACGAGATCGCCCGGATGCCGCTGGACGTGGCGCTGGATCTTGACATCTATCCCGGCGATGCGGCGAAGATCGCCCGTCAGGCCGTCTACGGCAACTGAGCAGAGCCGGATCTGCGGATGTGAAGGGGCCCCTGCGGCCCCTTTTGCATGTCTGGCCCCGCGGCTAGCGATACTTCGCCATCAGCGCATCGCGCACCGGATCGGGCACGAATTTCGACACGTCGCCTCCAAGCCGGGCGATTTCCTTCACCAGTTTCGAGGCAATGGCCTGCCGCCGGGCGTCGGCCATCAGGAAGACCGTCTCGATAGTGTTGTCCAGCGCGCGGTTCATGCCGACCATCTGGAACTCGTATTCGAAATCCGCAACGGCGCGCAGGCCGCGGATGATCACCCCCGCGCCGACGTCGCGGGCACAGTCGATCAGCAGGTTCTCGAACGGGTGCACCACGATCTCGCCGCCGGTCCGGGCGGTGATCGCGGCGCATTCGGCCTGGACCATCGCCACCCGCTCCTCAAGCGGGAACAGCGGCCCCTTGTCGCGGTTGATCGCGACCCCGATCACCAGCCGGTCGACCAAAGCCATGGCGCGCTGGATGATGTCGGTGTGACCAAGGGTGATCGGATCGAAGGTGCCCGGGTAAAGTCCGATGCGCATTGGGTTTCTCCGTCTGGTCCCTTGCCCGGCTGGCACGCAACAACAGGGCGGGGCGAAGCGCAAGGGCGAAATTCGCCATGCCCCCCCGCGCTTTGCGCCACAGACGGAGTCAGAAGCCCTTGATCATGCCTTCCAGCGCATCCTTCTCGGCCGCCAGTTCTTCCAGACGCGCCTTGACGACATCGCCGATCGAGATCACCGCCAGCATCCTGTCGCCCTCCAGCACCGGCATATGGCGGAAGCGGCCGTCCGTCATCTGCTGCAGCACGTCGATGGTCAGATCGCCCGTGCCGCAGCCCACCACCCTGGCCGTCATCAGGCTGGAGACCTTGTCGGCCAGCACTTCGGCCCCGCGCTTGCCCAACTCGCGCACGATGTCGCGTTCGGACAGGATGCCGTCGCAGCGCGTGCCGTCGCTGGAAACGATCAGCGCCCCGATGCGTTTTGCCGACAGGATTTCGGCCGCCTCGGCCACGGTGGCGCCGGGGGCAATGAAGATCACGCCTGCGGATTTGGTTTTCAGGATCTGGCTGACAAGCATCGGCTATTCCCTCCGGTGGTTGTCCTTGCAAGCGTCAGGCCCGGGCAAGATTCTGTCAAGTGGTTGATTCGAGACGGGTCATTTCGGCCCTCGCCTCACGGGTCAACGCCTCGGCAAAGCGGGTCAGACGGGGGACGCGGGCGTCGTCGGCATGGCGGATCAGCCAGAAGGCGCGGGTCAGCCGGACATGACCGGGCAGGACGCGCGTCAGTTCGGGCGCGGATGGCAGGGCGAAGTCATGCACCACCCCAAGCCCCGCCCCCTGCCGCAGGAAGTTCAGTTGCACCGAGACCGAGTTCGAGGAGAACGTGACCGGCGGGGCACCGATCTCGGCCAGGTAATCCAGTTCCTTGTCGAAGATCAGGTCGGGGATATAGCCGATGAAGCGGTGATGCTTCAGATCCTCGGGGCCGCTGACGGGATGCGCCGCCAGATAGCTGCGGCTGGCCGCCAGATGCAGGCGATAATCGGTCAGCTTCTGCACCGTCAGCCGCCCCGCCGCCGGGCGCGACACGCCGATGGCCATGTCGGCCTCGCGTTTCGACAGGTTGAACAGGCGGGGGAGCGCGACAAGCTGCACCTCGAGTCCCGGGTTGGCATCGCAGATCCGCGCGATCACCTGCGGCAGCAGATAGTTCGCGCAGCCATCCGGCGCCCCGAGGCGGATCTGACCGGTCAGCCCCTCCGGCCCGGTCAGCGTCTCGGCCGCAGCGCGGGCGGCAGTTTCGGCCTGTTCGGCATGCGGCAGAAGCCGGGTGCCCTCATCGGTCAGCACATAGCCCTGCGGCGATTTCTGGAACAGGCGCGCGCCGATGGCCTGTTCCAGCCGGGCGATCCGCCGGCCCACCGTGGCCGGGTCGATCTTCAGCCGGCGCCCTGCCCCGGACAGGCTGTCCGACCGCGCCACCGCAAGGAACACCCGCAGGTCATCCCAGTCCATCTTTGCAATCCTGCAAAACCCTTTTGGAGTATTGCCGCTTTGTCTGGCGTTTCCGCAAGACTAAAAGGGGCGCAGCATTCATCGGGAGGATTCCATGCAAGAGATCGGTCACTGGATCAACGGCAAGCTGGTCGCCGGCAAATCGGGCCGCTTCGCCGACATCTACAACCCCGCCACGGGCGAGATTCAGGCGAAGGTCGCGCTGGCTTCGGCGGATGAGCTGAACCACGCCGTGGCCGAGGCCGAGAAGGCGCAAGTGGGCTGGGCCGCCACCAACCCGCAGCGCCGGGCGCGCGTGATGATGGCCTTCGGCGCGCTGATCAATCAGCACATGGACAAGCTGGCCGAACTGGTCGCGCGGGAACACGGCAAGACCATCCCCGACGCCAAGGGCGATGTGCAGCGCGGGCTGGAAGTGGTCGAGGTCTGCATGGGCGCCCCGGCCATGCTGAAGGGCGAGATGACCGACAACGCCGGCCCCGGCATCGACATCCATGCCATGCGCCAGCCGCTTGGCGTCGTCGCGGGCATCACCCCGTTCAACTTCCCGGCGATGATCCCGCTGTGGAAAATGGCCCCCGCCCTTGTCAGCGGCAACGCCATGATCCTGAAACCGTCCGAGCGCGTGCCCTCGACCAGCCTGTTCTTTGCCGAACTGCTGAAGGAAGCCGGGCTGCCCGATGGCGTGTTGCAGGTGGTGAACGGCGACAAATCAACCGTGGACGGCATCCTTGACCATCCGGTCATCCAGGGCGTGGGCTTTGTCGGCTCGACCCCGATCGCGCAATACATCTACGGCCGCGCCGCCACCAACGGCAAGCGCGCGCAATGCTTCGGCGGCGCCAAGAACCACATGATCATCATGCCCGATGCCGATCTGGACAAGGCGGCGGATGCGCTGATCGGGGCCGGCTATGGGGCTGCGGGCGAACGCTGCATGGCGATCTCGGTCGCGGTGCCGGTGGGCGAGAAGACGGCCGATGCGCTGATCGACAAGCTGGTTCCGCGGATCGAGAAGCTGAAGGTCGGCCCCTATACCGCCGGCAACGATGTGGACTTCGGGCCGCTGATCACCAAACAGGCGCAAGAGCGCGTGCTTGGCCTGATCAACTCGGGCGTCGAGCAGGGTGCGAAACTGGTGGTCGATGGCCGCGGGCTGCGCATCCAGGGCTATGAGCAGGGCTTCTTCGTCGGCGCCACCCTCTTCGACAACGTCACCACCGACATGGACATCTACAAGCAGGAGATCTTCGGGCCGGTGCTGTCCACGGTGCGCAAGGCCAGCTATGAGGACGCGCTGAAGCTGGTCATGGACAATGAATACGGCAACGGCACCGCGATCTTCACCGCCGATGGCGACACCGCCCGCGACTTCGCGTCCCGCGTGAATGTCGGCATGGTCGGCATCAACTTCCCGATCCCGGTGCCGCTGAGCTATTATTCCTTCGGCGGCTGGAAACGGTCTGCCTTCGGCGATCTGAACCAGTATGGCCCGGATGCCTTCCGCTTCTACACCAAGACCAAGACGGTGACCTCGCGCTGGTTCTCGGGGATCAAGGAAGGCGCCTCGCTGAACTTCAAGGCGATGGACTGACCGGACGCGAGGGAGCGGGGGTTTCACACCCCCGCGGGCGAATGACATCATTCGCCCTTCCCCCGTGGGATATTTGCGGACAGAAAATGGGGAGGGCTGCGGCTCTCCCCATTCCCGTTTCACACCTTCGCCTGGCCCATGCGCAGCGCGTAATAGACCGCGCCGCCGATGGCGACACCGAAGAACCAGCCATAGGTGCCCCACCAGCCCGGCAGGACGGTGGTGAAGGTCGGCAGGATCGACGAGAAGATGATGCCGGCCCCGAGGGCGATGAAGGCCTTGACGTGCCAGCCGTTCTGGAACCGGAACTCGCCATGTTCCTGATAGAGCGCGTTCACGTCGATCCGGCTTTTGCGGATCAGGTAATAGTCGACCATCATGATCCCGAAGATCGGACCCATGGTGGAGCCGATGAAGTTGACGAAATTCGCCGCCCCCGTCTCCCACGGCGACCACGGGAAGAGCGCGAGGCTGATCAGCGCCGCGATATAGCCGCCGCCCTTGAAGCTGATCTTCGAGGGGAAGACGTTGGAGAAGTCGAAGGCGGCCGAGACGAAGTTCGCCACCACGTTGATGCCAAGCGTGGCCACCGCGAAGGTGAGGGCTGCAAGGATCGCCAGGAACAGGCTGTCGAACTTGGCCGAGATCTGCTCGGGGTGGATCAGCACCTCGCCATAGACCGAATAGGCGGCCGTGGTGGTGACGCCCGCGACAAGGCAGAAGGCCAGCAGGTTGACCGGCAGGCCCCAGAGGTTGCCCTTGCGCAGGGCCTTCTCATCCGTCGCATAGCGCGAGAAGTCGCAGAAGTTGAGGTAGAGTGCCGCGAAATAGGTGATCCAGGTGGCCGCAACGGCGGCAAGGGCGGCAAAGCTGCCCGGGGCCGCGGTGACTCCTGCCCCCGCGGTGGCGGCGATCAGCACGTCCTGCGGGATCTCGGACCCGAAGGAGAAGGTGCCCGCCTTGATCACCAGATAGACCGCCAGCACCAGCATGACGATCCAGACCGCCGGACCGGCCCAGTCCTGGAAGCGGCGCACCGTCTCCATCCCGTTCTGGATGATCAGAAGCTGCGCGCCCCAGACCACCAGAAAGCAGATGAACATCAGGCTGGAATGGCCAAGGAAGGTGCTGGTCTGGTGGAACTCCAGCAGGGCGGGGCTGCGGATCAACAGCGCCACCAGCGCGCCCGCCGCGGCCGCCGTCTGCGCGCCATACCAGAAGCAGGCGACAACGGCGCGGATCAGCGCCGGGGCATTGGCCCCGAACGTGCCGAAGGAGGCGCGCGCCAGCACCGGAAAGGGCACGCCGGTGCGCACCCCGGCATTGCCGACCAGCGACATCAGGAAAAAGATCACCAGAGAGCCGATGCCGATGGCAATCACGAAATTCAGGAAACTGCCGCACAACAGAAACAGGCTGGCGGCAAGATAGTAGCCCCACAGGCTGTGAACGTCCGATGTCCAGACGTTGAAAATCGAAAACGCGCCCCACTTTCGTTCGGTGGCAGGCGCCAAATCCTCGTTGTGCAACGAGGGTGACGGGTTGACGAGTGTCATGACTGTCCCTTCCAGTTCTGGATCGGCGGCCCCCGTTTGCCGGGGGTCCTGCCGTGGGTCCAGCTAGCGTGCATTCAAAGACCGAAACAATGCAGGCAATCGCGATATGATTTTTCGTGATTTTTTGAAAAACCTGTAGAAATGAATCGGAAATGGCTGCTGTCTGGCCTGTCTCAGGCCGCGGAAACCAGCCGGCAGGGCAGGAAGGTTTCCACCCTCACGCTTTCGCCTTCGAAGGTGCAAAAGCTGGCTTCGGGCACCTCGGTCCAGCCGCCTTCGTCCGCCTCAAGCGGTTCTGACACCACCGCCATGCCCTGACGGATGTCGGACCAGCGATGATAGAGACTGGGCGCGGCCTCATCCGTGGCGTAGCGCACAGCGTAAAGCCGCAGCCCGTCCGACAGCGCCGCCGTCATCCGCAGATGCGGCGCCGCACCCTTTTCGCGCGCCAGGCGGATGAAACGGGCCGAGGCGCGTTCCAGCGCGCCGCGCGGATCGTCATCCAGCCCTTCGGCCACGGCGGCCAGGAACAAGGCCTCGGAATCGGTCGCGCCCTTGCGGTAAGGGTAAAGGTGATCGGGCACCATCATGTCGGCGTCACGGCGGAACTTCTCATATCCGCCGATCTGGCCGTTGTGCATGAAGCTCCATGCGCCATGCACGAAGGGGTGACAGTTGTTGCGGCTGGTGGCCGTGCCGGTCGAGGCCCGGACATGTGCCAGAAACAGCCCGGATTTCACCTGCGCCGTCAACGACTTGAGGTTCGGGTCCGACCAGGCCGGCATCACATCGCGGTACAGCCCGGGTTCGGGCCGATCACCATACCAGGCGACGCCGAAGCCGTCGGCATTGATGGCGGTGTGGCATTGCGTGGCGCAATGGGACTGGTGGATCAACGAATGGCCGGGGCGGCTGACGATCTCTTCCAGAAAGATCGGCGCCCCGGAATAGGCGGCCCAACGGCACATCAGTCCTGCCTCATGTCTTTAGCCACCGGTTTGGCACCTGTGCTGATTTTTCTGGAGAGTAGCACGGATCAGCACAGGCTGGCGTGAAATTTCACGCCGGGCACCCTATTCGCCGACCTCTTCCACCACCACCAGATCCCGCACGCTTGCGCCTTTGGCATGGGCCAGCGCAGCCTGATAGGCGGGCGAGTTGTAGCATTCGAGCGCCTTTTCCAGCGACGGGAAGCGCGCCACGACATTGCGCTTGCGGTCATTGCCTTCCAGCTGGACGTAGCGCCCGCCGCGGGCAAGGAAGACGCCGCCATGTGCGGCAATCGCCTCGGTCGCGCCCTTGGCATATTGGCCATAGGCCTCGACATCGGTCACATGGACATGGGCAATCCAGAGAGCAGTCGGCATCTTATCCCCCGATCGCGGCTTCGGCCGCCTTGATGGCCGCTTGCGCAAGGCCGATGTCCGCGCCGCCGGCTTGCGCCATGTCTGGACGGCCGCCGCCGCCCTTGCCGCCCATCGCCTCGGCCGCGGCCTTGACCAGCGCCACGGCCGAAAGGGTGCCGGTCAGATCGGCCGTGACCCCCGCCGCAACTGCCGGCTTCGCTCCGGTGTCGGCGATCAGCAGCACCGCGCCCGAACCGATCCGGCCCTTGATCTCGTCGATCAGCGCGGGAAGATCCTTGCCGGATACGCCTTGCAGAACCTGTGCGACGAAGTTCACCCCGTTGACCTGCCGCACTTCCGGCCCGCCGGACTTGCCGCCCATCGCCAGCTCGCGCCGCAGGTTGGCAACCTCGGCCTCCAGCTTGCGGCGGTCTTCGGCCAGCACTTTCACCCGCTCGGCCACTTCCGCGACCGGGGCCTTCAGCGTCGCCGCGATCTCGGCCAGCCGGGCCTCCTGGGCCCGCAGGTGATCCAGCGCCGCCTGACCGGTCAGCGCCTCGATCCGCCGCACGCCCGCCGACGAGGCCGAGTCGCCCAGCATCACCATCGCTCCGATGTCGCCGGTGCGGGCGACGTGGGTGCCGCCACAAAGTTCCAACGAATAGGTCTTCTGATCCGCCCCCTTGCCCGAGCCATCCAGCCAGCCCATCGACACGACGCGAACCTCGTCGCCGTATTTTTCGCCGAAAAGCGCCTGCGCGCCGATGGCCCTTGCGTCATCGGGCGTCATGATCCGGGTCTCGACCGGCGCATTCTGGCGGATGAACTCGTTCACCTCGGCCTCGACCTTCGACAACTCGGCCGGGCTCAGCGCATGCGAGTGGCTGAAGTCGAACCGCAGCCGGTCCGGCGCGTTGAGCGAGCCTTTCTGCGCGACATGATCGCCAAGCGCGCGGCGCAGCGCCTCATGCAGCAGGTGGGTCGCCGAATGGTTGGCGCGGATCTGGCCGCGGCGGACATGGCCGACCTCCAGCTTCGCCGGCTGGCCCTTGGCAATCGCGCCCTCGGCCACGCGGCCGATGTGGATGAAGACGCCGGCGGCCTTCTTGGTATCCGTCACCTCGACCATGCCGGTATCGGTGCGGATCAGACCCGTGTCGCCGACCTGCCCGCCGCTTTCGGCGTAGAAGGGCGACTGGTTGACGACGACCTGCACCGCCTCGCCTGTCTGGGCCGATCCGATCTCCGCCCCGTCGCGCACCAGAGCCAGCACGACGCCCTCGGCCGCCTCAAGGTCATAGCCAAGGAATTCCGTCACGCCGCGGTCTTCGGCCAGTTCGAACCAGATCTTGGCATCCTTGGCCTCGCCGGTGCCCGACCAGGCCGCGCGGGCCTTGGCCTTCTGTTCGGCCATGGCCGCATCGAAGCCCTGAACATCAACCGCCCTGCCCTGCTCGCGCAGCGCATCCTGGGTCAGGTCCAGCGGGAAGCCGTAGGTGTCATACAGCTTGAAGGCCGCAGCGCCGGGCAGATCGCCGCCTTCGGGCAGCTTGGCCAGTTCGTCATCCAGCAGCCGCAATCCGCGATCCAGCGTCTGCTTGAAGCGGGTCTCCTCCAGCTTCAGCGTCTCTTCGATCAGCGCCTGCGCACGGTGCAATTCCGGGTAGGCCGCCCCCATGTGCCGCACCAGCGCCGGCACCAGGCGATACATCACCGGATCCTGCGCCCCCAGCATATGCGCATGCCGCATCGCGCGGCGCATGATCCGCCGCAGCACATAGCCGCGGCCTTCGTTCGACGGCATCACCCCGTCCGCAATCAGGAACGAGGTCGAGCGCAGGTGATCCGCGATCACCCGGTGGCTGGTCTTGCCGGGGCCATCGGGGTCCTGGTTCGTTGCATGGGCCGAAGCCTCGATCAGGCTGCGCATCAGGTCGGTGTCGTAATTGTCGTGCTTGCCCTGCAGAAGGGCGCCGATCCGCTCCAGCCCCATGCCGGTGTCGATCGACTGCATCTCCAGCGGGCGCATTGTGCCGTCCGCGAACTGTTCGTTCTGCATGAAGACGTTGTTCCAGATCTCGATGAACCGGTCGCCGTCTTCTTCGGCGCTGCCCGGAGGGCCGCCCCAGATCGACGGCCCGTGATCATAGAAGATCTCGGTGCAGGGACCGCAGGGCCCGGTCGGCCCCATCCGCCAGAAGTTGTCGTCCGAGGCGATGCGGATGATCCGCTCCTCCGGCAGGCCGGCCACCTTCTTCCAGATCCCCGCCGCCTCATCGTCGGTGTGATAGACGGTGACCAGAAGCTTGTCCTTGGCCAGACCGAAATCCTTGGTCAGCAACTCCCACGCAAAGGCAATCGCCTGATCCTTGAAGTAGTCGCCGAACGAGAAATTCCCCAGCATTTCAAAGAAGGTATGGTGCCGCGCCGTATAGCCCACATTGTCCAGATCGTTGTGCTTTCCCCCGGCCCGCACGCATTTCTGCGCCGTGGTCGCGCGCTTGTAATCCCGCGTCTCGACCCCGGTGAACAGGTTCTTGAACTGCACCATGCCCGAGTTGGCGAACATCAGCGTCGGGTCGTTGCGCGGCACCAGAGAGGAGCTTTCGACGACGCGGTGGTCGTTGCGCCGGAAGAAATCGAGATAGGTGGAGCGGATGTCGTTCAGCGACGCCATGTTGCGGGGCCTTTCCGGGGAATTCAGGCAATCGGCAATCGTTTAGCCCTGCTTTTCGGGGCTGTCCACGCCGGATTGCGACAGGATGGAAAAAGGCCGGAGGGGGTGCCTCCGGCCGATCCGTCGTTGCAAAGGCGTGGGGTGCAGGCGTCAGCCCTCAACCACATCCTCATCGCCGGCGCCGCCTTCCATGTGGAAATCCAGCCCGTTGGCGGCGCGGATCTTGTCCTCGATCTCGGTGGCGATCTGCGGGTTCGATTTCAGGAAGGTCTTGGCATTCTCGCGGCCCTGGCCGATCCGCTCATCGCCATAGGAATACCAGGCGCCGGATTTCTCGACGACCCCGGCCTTGACGCCGATGTCGATCAGCTCGCCGGTCTTGGAGATGCCCTCGCCATACATGATGTCGAATTCGACCTGCTTGAACGGCGGGGCCACCTTGTTCTTCACCACCTTGACGCGGGTGGTGTTGCCGACCACTTCCTCGCGGTCCTTGATGGCGCCAATGCGGCGGATATCCAGACGCACCGAGGCGTAGAATTTCAGCGCATTGCCGCCCGTGGTGGTCTCGGGGCTGCCGAACATCACGCCGATCTTCATGCGGATCTGGTTGATGAAGATCACCATGCAGTTGCTGCGCCCGATGCTGGCGGTCAGCTTGCGCATCGCCTGGCTCATCAGCCTGGCCTGCGCGCCCACCGTGGCATCGCCCATGTCACCCTCCAGCTCGGCCTTCGGCGTCAGCGCCGCCACCGAGTCGACCACGATCAGGCTGACCGCGCCCGAGCGCACCAGCGTATCGACGATTTCCAGCGCCTGTTCGCCGGTGTCAGGCTGGCTGATCAGCAGGTCATCCAGGTTGACGCCCAGCTTCTTGGCATATTGCGGGTCCAGCGCATGTTCGGCATCGACAAAGGCGCAGACCCCGCCCTTCTTCTGCTCTTCGGCCACCACATGCAGCGTCAGCGTGGTCTTGCCGCTGGATTCCGGCCCGTAGATCTCGACGATCCGCCCCTTGGGCAGGCCGCCGATGCCAAGCGCAATGTCCAGCCCCAGAGAGCCGGTCGAGGTCGCTTCAATCTCCATCGCCGCGGTATTCGCGCCGAGCTTCATGATCGAGCCCTTGCCGAACTGCCGCTCGATCTGCTGGAGCGCGCTTTCAAGTGCTTTCTGCTTGTCCATGTCCCGCTTGCTCCCAAGGTCGAAAAGGTTGGCGACCGTCATAACGTTCTCCTTATTCCACAGCCACCCCGGAGCGGCAATGCTGCCAGTGTTCCGTCTATGTTCTCGCCCTTATGAGATCAAAACGGGAACAATACAACCAGTTTGTCGTAAAATCAGCTTTTGCCGATTTTCCTTAAGGGATAGTTTACGCCGGTGATGAAAAACGCCCCGCAAAGGGGCCACGGGCAGGAAAAGGGGCGGCGATGCTGGTGTTCTGGGAGGCGCGGCTGGCATTTCTTGCCACGCCGAAGACGGGGTCGACCGCGATTGCGGCCGCACTCGAATCACTGGCCGCCGTATCGATCCAGCGCCCGCCGGTGCTGAAGCACACCACAGTCCACCGCTATCGCCGTTTCGTCGGCCCCTATCTGGAAGCCGCCTCCAAGGCGGACTGGACCGTTGTGGCCATGATGCGCGAGCCGCGGGACTGGCTGGGCTCCTGGTACCGTTTCCGCCAGCGCGAGGGCACCGAGGAGGACAAGTCCACCCTTGGCATGAGTTTCGACGATTTCGTCCGAGCGTGGTGCGACGACCCGCGCCCGCCCTTCGCCGATGTCGGCAGCCAGGAGCGGTTCCTGCGTCCACGGCAGGGCCAGGGCGTGGATCGCCTCTTCCGGTACGAGGAAATCGATACCTTCGTCCATTTCCTCGAAGACCGGCTGGATTGCGAGATCATCCTGCCGCGCCTGAACGTCTCGCCCCCCGGCCAGACCGGGCTGTCACCCGCGACAGAGGCCCTTCTGCATCGCACCGCCGCCGCCGATTTCGCGCTTTACGACAGCCTGACCCACCCCGAGGCCTGAACCGGGCCGTCCTGCCCCGTCCCTGCGGTCAATGCAGCTGTCCCTGCACGGTCTGCGTCAGGTCGTTCAGCGAAAAGGGCTTTGGCAGGAAGACAGAATTCGGGATACGGGCCTGATCGGCCGACAGGACATCCTCGGTATAGCCGGAGACAAAGACCACCTTCACCTCCGGCCGGTCCTCAAGCGCGCGCTTGA
This sequence comes from uncultured Paracoccaceae bacterium, assembly GCA_934500835.1. Lineage (GTDB taxonomy): Bacteria > Pseudomonadota > Alphaproteobacteria > Rhodobacterales > Rhodobacteraceae > Pseudogemmobacter. Next base: position 131,138 of record CAKSTR010000004.1, read on the forward strand.
CCCAGGTCGGCCCGTCCATCCCCGGCATCACCACGTCGGTGACGAAGACGTCCACCTCCAGACCGGGGTCCGCCAGCGTCGTCAGCGCCTCTTCGGCGTTCTCCGCCTCAAGCACGGTATAGCCGCGCAGCCGCAGTGCCCGGCTGGCAAAGGCCCGCACCGGCGCCTCGTCCTCGACCAGAAGGACGACACCCTCGGTCTTGCGGATCATCAGCTTCTTCGGCATCTCTTCGGGCGGGAGCACGACGGTCTCGGCTTCGGTGACCTCATGCACGGGGAAGAACAGCTCGAACACCGTGCCCTTGCCGGCCTCGCTGGCGACGAAGATATAGCCGCCCGATTGCTTGACGATGCCATAGACGGTCGAGAGGCCAAGGCCCGTCCCTTCGCCCACCTTCTTTGTGGTGAAGAAGGGTTCGAAAATCTTCGGCAGCCGGTCGGCCGGAATGCCGCTTCCGGTGTCCAGAACCCGCACCAGCGACCAGGCCCCCGCCGGGATGATGGCCCTGTCCCGCGCCAGCGGTTCGGCCAGCGTCACCGCCTCGGTCTCGATGCGGATCGCGCCGCCATCGGGCATGGCATCGCGGGCGTTCACCACCAGATTCATCAGCACCTGTTCAACCTGGCGCTTGTCGGCCCGGATCGGCGCCAGCATCGGATCATGCGCCAGTTTCAGCGCGATCTTCTCGCCCACCAGCCGGTTCAGAAGGTGGGTCAGGTCGGAGAGAAGATCCTGCAGGTCCAGCGTCTCGGGCTTCATCGTCTGCTTGCGCGAGAAGGCCAGCAGCTGATTCACCAGCCCCGCAGCCCGGTTGGCGTTCTGCCGGATCTGGTCCAGATCGGCGTAATCGGCATCCTCGCGGCCGTGGTTCAGCAGCAGAAGATCGCAATGGCCGGAGATTGCCGTCAGAAGATTGTTGAAATCATGGGCAATTCCCCCCGTCAGCTGGCCGATTGCCTGCATCTTCTGGCTTTGGGTGAACTGCGCCTCAAGCTTCTTCAGCGCCGTCGCATCGGACAGCACCGCCAGAGCGCCAGGCCGGCCCTGTTCCACGATCCGACGCAACTGGAGTTGCACGAAGCTTTCCTCGGAGGCGCGCCGGACCCGCAACACCTCCGAGCCTGCGGGCAACCGTTCGGTCACGACATCCGACAGCCAGTCCGCGACGGGGCGGCCAAGATCCTCGAACAGATCGTGGAACGACAGGTCCGTCACCGGCATGTCGCCCAACAGCGCCCGGGCCTCCTTGTTCAGGATGCGCAGGCTGCCGTCGGCGGCGAATTTCATCATCGCCACCGGGACATTCTCGAAATCGGTGCTGACGGTATCGCCGTCGCGGTGGTCGCCGGCGGGCAGAAGGAAGATCTCGCGCCGGTCGCCCAGGCCTTCGACCTCGGCCACGACGGCACGCAACGGGCCGTTCAGCCCGTGAACCTGCACCTCTTCCCCGCTGGCGAAGCGGGGTTGCAGGAAGATGCGGTCCAGCCGTTTCGGCCGCTCGCCCAGAAGGCGGCGCATCGCCTCGTTCGAGAAAAGCACCACGCCGCCGCGGTTCACCACCACCATCGGCAGGCTCAGCCCTTCGGCGCCGCGACCGGTGGGGCTGCGATCCTGGAATTCCTCGATCCGCCACAGAAAGCGGTTGTCGGCCACCCGATGCGCAGAAAGCCGCATATGGCCGCGGCGCGTCACCACATCCTCGCGCGCGGCCCCCGCACCCGCAGCGCGCGATTGCAGACGGAACAGCACGGCCGAGGGCGAAGCGAACTGCTCGTGCAGCACCGCCACCAGCGTTGCGACCGGCGCGTCGCCGAACCGGGCCATGGCCGAGGCGTTGCGGAACAGGATCCTGCCCAGATCGTCGGTCGAGAAACAGGGGGCGGCGTCCTCTCCCACCAGCAGGGTCAGGTGCCGGGTCAGCCGGGTCTCGCGCGCCCGTTCGACCCAGGCGAGGCCGCGGACGAACAGCGTCAGCCCGGTCAGCCCGAGGCCGGCCAGCACCAGCGCGGCCTGCGTCGCCCGCCCTTCGGCCACGACGGCCAGCGCAAGGCTGATCACGGCCGCGGCAAGCAGCCACGCCACGCGCGACGACAGCCCGCGTGAGGCGGACATCACCGCCCTGAGTTCGGTTTCCGGTCGTAGCACCTGTCCCTCCAGACGGATTCGGGCCGTCGCGGCAGCGACGCTTCGTCGGGCCATAGGAGATGCAACTTGTTAAGCAGGTCTTAACCGAGGCCGGAATTCAGCCGAAAGTGGTATCAATCAAGATCAAACTCTTGCCAGGATCGCAAGGCCAAAGCCGTCGCCGCCCCGCAACGGCGTGAAGCGGAAACTGTCGCGCAGCGTCCAGCCCCGGTTGCGGGCCAGAAAGGCGGCCAGCTGATCCTCGTTCTCGTCGTGCAACAGCGAGCAGGTGGCATAGGCCACCACGCCGCCCGGCGCACAAAGCCGCGCCGCGCGATCCAGGATCTCTGCCTGCAGGGTCAGCAGCGCCCGCAGCTTTTCCTCGGTCAGCGCCCATTTGCCCTCGGGGTCGCGCCGCCAGCTGCCCGAGCCGGAACAGGGCACATCCGCCAGCACGGTGTCGAAGGGCGCCTGCGCCTCGGGGCGGTCGGTCAATATGACCTTCGCGCCGGCGCGGGCGGCGCGGGCCGGCAGGTCGGCCATCCTGCGCGGGTTGGCATCATGGGCGTAGAGCTTCAGCCGCGCCCTTGCGGCCAGGGCCAGGGTCTTGCCGCCGCCGCCTGCGCAAAGGTCCAGCACCTTCGCTCCGGCTGTCACGGGGACCGCTTCGGCAACGGCCTGCGAGGCGGCGTCCTGCAACTCGACCAGCCCATTGCCATACGCCTGCGTATTGACAATCTTCCTTGCGTTTCCAGTGACTTCCAGCGCGAAGTTCGACAAGGGATGCGCCCGTGTCGTGATCTCTTCCGCGGCCAGCGCCGCCATCGCGGCCTGGGGCGTGGCTTTCGCCGCATTGACCCGCAGGAAGACCGGCGCCCTTTGGCGCAGCGCCTGCAGGACGGGCACGAACTCCGCCCCCAGCGATTCCTGCAGCCGGGGCGCCAGCCAGTCCGGGCAATCCAGCGCCTCCAACCCGTCAGGGGCGTGTCCCGGCCCGTCGGGGGCCGTGGCCGGGCCATGGGGGGAGCCGTCGAACCACAGCGTCTCGGCGCCCGCAGTCCGGGCCGCGCCAAGGACCAGGCCGCGCCCGGTCATCGCACCGCCAAGTGCTGCAAACGAGCGTCGGCAGCGCAGCGCGTCATAGACGATGTCGCGCACCGCCGCCCGGTCGCCCGAGCCGGCATAGCGCGCCGCACGGCCCCAGCCGGTCAGCACCTTCTCGGCCGGCTCTCCGGCCAGAACGCGGTCCAGCACGCCGATGGCCGCGGCCGCCCGCGCCGCAGGGGTCATCACATCACCCGGTAGTTCGGGCTTTCGCGGGTGATCTGCACGTCATGGACATGGCTTTCCTTCAGCCCCGCGCCGGTGATGCGGACGAAATGGCACTGCGTCCGCATCTCGTCCACGGTGCGGTTGCCGGTATAGCCCATGGCCGCGCGCAGGCCCCCGACCATCTGGTGGATGACGGCGGCAGCGGTCCCCTTGTAGGGCACCTGCCCCTCGATCCCTTCGGGCACCAGCTTGTCCGACGCAGCGTCCTTCTGGAAATAGCGGTCGGCCGAGCCGCGCGCCATGGCGCCCAGCGATCCCATGCCGCGATAGGCCTTGAAGCTGCGGCCCTGCCACAGGATCACCTCGCCGGGCGATTCATCGGTGCCGGCGATGGCCGAGCCGACCATGGCGCAAGAGGCCCCCGCCGCGATGGCCTTGGCGAAATCGCCCGAATACTTGATGCCGCCGTCGGCGATCACCGGGATGCCGCCGGCCGCCCCCGCCGCATCCATGATCGCGGTCAGTTGCGGCACGCCCACACCCGCCACGATCCGCGTGGTGCAGATCGACCCCGGCCCGATGCCCACCTTGACCGCATCGGCGCCCGAGCCGATCAGCGCACGGGTCGCCTCGGCCGTCGCGACGTTGCCGGCCACCACCTGCACGGTGTTCGACAGCTTCTTGATCCGCTCGACCGCGATGGCCACGCCTTCGCTGTGGCCATGCGCCGTGTCGATCACCACCATATCCACCCCGGCATCGATCAGCGCCTGCGAGCGTTCGAACCCGGCATCGCCCACAGTCGAGGCCGCCGCCACCCGCAGCCGACCCAGCTCATCCTTGCAGGCATGGGGGTTGAGCACCGATTTCTCGGTGTCCTTCAGGGTCAGCAGGCCGGTCAGCTTGCCCGCCGCATCGGTGACCAGAAGCTTCTCGATCCGCCGCGCCTTCATCAGCGAAATCGCCTGCGCCCGGTCCACCGGCTCGCGCAGCACGGCCAGATTGTCCGCCGTCATCATCACCCTGACCGGCGTGAGATCATCGGACGCGAAACGCATGTCGCGGTTGGTGACGATCCCCAGCACCCGCCCCAGATCATCCACCACGGGAAAACCGGTGATGTTGTAGCGCTCCATCAACACCTTGGCATCCGCCAGCGTCTGGTCGGGCGTCAGGGTGATCGGCTTGTAGACCACGCCGGATTCAAAGCGTTTCACCCGCCGCACCTCGGTCGCCTGCGCTTCCAGGTCCAGGTTGCGGTGGATCACCCCGATCCCGCCGGCCTGCGCCATGGCAATCGCCATCCGCGCCTCGGTCACCGTGTCCATCGCGCTGGACAGAAGCGGGATGTTCATGCGGATGGATCTGGTCACATGGGTCGAGGTATCGGCGTCCGAGGGCAGCACCGAAGATGCAGCCGGAACCAGCAGAACGTCATCGAAGGTAAGCGCCTCGCGAATCTCCATCGGGGTCTCCATGGGAGGATCGTTTGGCGGTTCCCTGTTTCACGCGAGGGGCGGAAAGGCAAGCGGCATTCGGGCGCTTTCTCCCGCATCTTGGGCTTGCACCCGGCCCGTCCCCATGCAGATTGTGGCGCGATCCGTGGGGAGAACAGGGATGCGCATCGCCATCGTCGAGAATACCGCTGCAACCAACCATGGCCAGGTCGGCGTGGCGCTGCATGAGGCGGGCGCAAGGATAGACCTTTACAAGCCCTGGACCGGCCAGCCCCTGCCTGACAGCGTCGATGCCGATGCGCTGGTGGTCTTCGGGGGCGAGCAATCGGCGCTGGATGACCATACGCACCCGTATCTGCCAAAGCTGGCGCAGCTGATGGCGGATTACACCGCGACGGAGCGGGCGGTTCTCGGCATCTGTCTCGGCTCGCAGGTGCTGGCGCGGGCGTTCGGCGCACAGAACCTTCTGGGCAAGACGCCCGAGTTCGGCTGGATGCCTGTGACCCTGACGGATGAGGGCGCGGCGGACCCGGTCCTTGGCGCCCTGCCCCGGACCTTCCCGATCTACCAATGGCACTCGGACACGTTCACCCTGCCCGAAGGCGCTGTGCAACTGGCCCGGTCGGCGGCGGTTGCGCAGCAGGGGTTCCGCATCGGCCGCGCCAGCTATGGCACCCAGTTCCATTTCGAGGCCAATCGCGCCGTCGTCCGCGACTGGAAGCGCAGCTTCGGCGATCTCATGGCAGCCTCCAAGCCCGTCTGGGCCTTCGAGGAAGAGGCCGCCACCCTTGGACGCGCCGCCGATGGCCATGGGCTGACCATCGCCCGCGCCTGGGTGGCGCAGATCTGACACCCGCTCCCGCGGGATCTGGCGGCGGCGACCACCCGCCGCGCCAAAGCGGCCCTCAGGCCTCGGCGGCGTTGGTCCTGGCGGCCAGCCTGCCATCCGGCCACAACCTGATGACCTGCCACATCACCCAAGGGATGAAGCCAAGCGCCAGCACCAGAAGCGCGAGGCCCGCCCAGACCAGCGCCCCCTCCTGCGCCAGAAGTGCGGAGGACAGCGCCACCAGCGGAAAGGTGAAGGCGCCCCAGAACGGCGAGAACCCGCTTTCCATGACCCAGCGACCGCAGACCAGAAGGGCCAGCATCAGCGCCGCCCCCAGCACCGCCAGAACCAGCGATGCCGTGCCCTGCCCGCTCATCCCCGCGACCAGCGACAACAGGGCGGCAGGGGCGACATGGATCGCCAGCAGGGGCCGCAGCGGCGCGGGCGGCACCCGGCGCACCAGTTGCACAAGGCTGATCCCCCAGATCGCCAGCGCCACCGGCAGCGTGCCCCAGAACAGCACCTGCGCCAGCGTGTAGAAGCCCAAGGGAACCGCCGCCAGCCCGCCGATGATGAAGCCGACGAAGCTGAGGTGCCAGACCGGCGTCACCCCGCGCGCCTCGGCCGGCAGGCGGGCCAGCGTGACGATGATGGCCAGCGCCAGCGCGGCGTGCAGCAAAAGCCCGCCAAACAGCATCGCCTGTGCGGCAAGGGTCGAGAAGGGCACCAGCAGCGCCGCGATCGCCAGGGCGCCGGCCGTTGCGGCGGCCAGCCCGGCCCTGCCCGGCAGCGTGCGCAACTCTTCCCACAGCACCCCGGGGCGGCGGGCCAGTTTCCCGGCATAGGACAGGGCGGCAAACCCCCACAGTGCCAGGGCAATCCCGGCCAGCAGGTCCGCCGCGTCCAGCGGCAGTTGCAGCGCGTAAAGCCCGCGCCGCAAGGCCAGCACCAGCCCGATCAGCCCAAGGATCGGCGAAAACACCGCCGGCGGCATCCGCGCGAACCGCGCCGGACGGCGTGGCGGGAATTCAGGCGGCGGATAGGCCCGGGGGCGGTGACGGGCAGGCTCCTGAGGCATGGATGGCCTCCTTTCGCCCCATCCGAACCACGCCCGCCGCAGCACTTCAAGCCGCAATGGCGCCGCAGCCCGCCGCAAGGGCGTGGCAACGCGGGCGCAGACCCCCTCGACGGGGGTCAAGCCCGCCGCCCCGTCAGCCGTGGATCACCGGGAACCAGTCTTCGCGCAGACGCTGCCCCGCAACCATGCCATGCCCCGGGAAGGGCGGCGAGGTCGGCCCCGGCCGCTCGACATAGCGCGCATCGTCCCCCACCAGCCGCAGCGAAAACGCCCGCCGCCGGTTGTCCGAGGTGTTTCCGCGCGCGCCGTGCAGCGTGCGGTAATTGAACGCCACCGCATCGCCCGGCTCCATCTGCCATTCCATGATGCGCATGCCCTCGGCTTCGGGGTCGGGGACGGCCATGTAGGTGTGATCGCCGGGGTAGAAGCTGGACTCCGACAGCCAGCGCGTCGGCAGCACGTCCTTCTCCCACAGATGGCTGCCCGCGACACAGCGCAGGCTGGCCTCCTTCACCGGGTCCAGCGGCACCCAGAAGCTGACCGTCTGCTGCCCCTCGACAAAGTAATACGGCCCGTCCGAATGCCAGGGCGTCGGCTTGTTGGTGCCCGGCTCCTTCACCAGCACATGATCGTGGAACAGCTGCACCTGCGCCGATCCCATCAGATCCGCCGCCACCCGACCCGCCTCGGACCGGAAGATCGCCTCCTCGAACTCCGGCACCTTCGACCAGTTGCAGTAGTCGTCGAAGAAGCGGCCCTTCTCGCCCGGCTTCATGGTGACCATCTGAAAGGTCGGGTCGGCCATGTTCTTTTCGACCCCGGCGCGCAGGGCATCGACCCAATCGGCGAAAAGCCCCTTCACGAAGACCACGCCATCCTCGGCATAGGCCCGCTTCATCTCATCCGTCACCTGAACCGGCATGTCGCATCTCCTGTTGTGCGGAACCTTCATCCCACGCGCGCCGGATAGTTTCCAATAATGGATTTCAATGATAACCATAACCCCATGCTATCCATCACGCTTCGCCAACTGGAATATGCCACCGCCGTCGCCCGGCACGGCGGCATGACCGCCGCCGCCCAGGCGCTGCATGTCAGTCAGCCCGCGCTTTCCGTCGCCATCCGCCAGCTTGAGGGGCACCTCGGCCGCGCCCTTTTCCTGCGCCGCGCCGGGACCATCGCCCCCACCGCCTTCGGCCGCGGCTGGCTGCACCAGGCCGAGGCGCAGCTTGCTGCCCTTGGCCGCCTCATGCAGGGCGAGGGCATCGACGCCCCCGTCCGGCTGGCCGTCTTTCACGACCTCGCGCCGATGCTGCTGGCGCCGCTGCTTGCCGGTGCGGCCAGGGCGCTGCCCGATGTGACGGTCGACCCGCAGGTGATGGATTTCGAGACGCTGTCGGCGGCGCTGAGCGAGGGCCGCGCGGACCTTGCCCTGACCTGGGATCTGGGACTTCCTGCCGATTGCCCCCGGCAGGTGCTGGCCCGCATCGCCCCCCATGCCGTTCTGGCGTCCGATCACCCCCTGGCCGCGACCGAGGCGCTGCACCTCTCTGACCTGGCCGACCAGCCGCTGATCCTGACCGATCAGGCGCTGAGCCTTGCGCATTTCCGCAGCCTCTTCGCCAGCCGGGGCCTTGGCGCGCGCATCGTCCACCGCCCCGCCAGCACGGATCTGATGCGCAGCTTTGCCGCGCATGGCTTCGGCATCGGGCTGGCCTACAGCCGCCCGCTGCCCGATGCCTCGCCCGACGGCCGCCCGCTGGCAATCCGGCCGATCCTCGATGCCGGGGCCGAGGCGCTGGTGCTGGCCCGCGCGCCCGGTGCCGCTGCCCCCGCCGCCCGAAGGCTGGCCGGGGCGCTGCCCGGCCTCTTGCCCTTTCCGCCGCCCGCGGCCAGTGTGGGACAACAGTATTCACCGGAGGAAACGGATGTCGGGGCATGGCTATGAATCGGGGCGGCTGAACCTGCCCTTCGTCGGGATCTCGACCTTCGGCAAGCGGCCCTATGTCGGCGACTGGTCGGCCATCAAGGCCGATGCCGCGATCCTTGGCGCGCCCTTCGACTTCGGCACCCAGTTCCGCGCCGGCGCCCGCTTCGGGCCAAGGGCGATCCGCGAAGCATCCACCCTGTTCTCCTTCGGCCATGCCGGGGCCTATGACCATGAGGACGACTGCACCTATCTGGGGGCGGATGTCAGCATCGTCGACATCGGCGATGCCGACATCGTCCATACCGATACCGAGACCAGCCACGCCAATATCGAGACCGGCGTGCGCGCCATCCTCGACGCTGGTGCCCTGCCGGTGGTGCTGGGGGGCGATCACTCCGTCAACATCCCCTGCATCCGGGCGTTCGAGGGCCGCGGCCCGATCCATATCCTGCAGATCGACGCCCATCTCGACTTCGTCGATGTGCGGCACGGCGTGCGCCACGGCCACGGCAACCCGATGCGCCGCGCGGCCGAGAAGGACTATGTCAGCGGCATCACCGCCCTTGGCATCCGCAATGTCTCATCCACCGCCAAGGACGGCTATGACGCCGCCCGCGCCATGGGCGACGATATCCTTTCCGTGCGCCAGGTCCGCAAGCTGGGCCGCGACGGCGTTCTGGCCCGCATCCCGAAAGGCGCGCGGCTTTACGTCACCATCGACATCGACGGCTTCTGCCCCTCGATCGCGCCGGGCACCGGCACGCCGTCGCACGGCGGGTTCCTTTACTACGAGGTGCTGGAGATCCTGCAGGGCGTCGCGCGGGATCACGAGATCGTCGGCATCGATCTGGTCGAGGTGGCGCCGGATTACGACCACTCGGGATCGACCGCGATCCTTGCCGCGCAGGTGTTGCTGAACTTTCTGGGCTTCATCTTCCAAGCGCGGGGCAAGTGATGACTGCCGGGCCGGGGGTTTCACACCCCCGGACCCCCGTGGGATATTTGGGCCAAAGTGAAGGTGGCAAGGCTTTCATCCTGGCCCGGTTCCCCGCCTTGCGCGGCAGGGTCGGCGATAGAACGCCACGCTGATTTTCGTGGAAGATCAGGACCTCAGCGGTAGAGAAGCGAGCGGCCGCCCGAGAAGAGGTGGACCTTCTTCGGGGCCGCGGTCAGCTTTACCTCCTGATGGCGCAACTGCGGGTGGATGCCCGGCAGCTTGGCGATCACCGGGGTCTCGCGGCCATCGCGGGCAAAGTAGAGTTGCGTCACCTCGCCAAGCGCCTCGGTGATCTCGACCTTGCCGCGATAGATCGGCTCGCCGTCTGTCGGGACGAGATCCTCGGGCCGCACGCCGACATTCACCTTCATGCCCTTGTCCGAGACCTGCGTCGGCACCGTCGACCGGGCGGTCCCGCCGGCATCGAGACGGATCACCGTCTCGGCCCCGGTCGCGATCACTTCGCCCGGCATCAGGTTCATCGCGGGCGAGCCGATGAACTGCGCCACGAATTCGTTCTCGGGCCGCTCATAGAGATCCAGCGGCGTGCCGACCTGACCGATGCCCTGCCCCACGGTCAGCACCACGATCCGCGTCGCCAGCGTCATCGCCTCGACCTGGTCATGGGTGACATAGATCATCGTCGAATTGGGCATCGCCTCCTTCAGCTGGGCAATCTCGATCCGCGTCGCCACCCGCAGGGCGGCGTCCAGGTTCGAGAGCGGCTCGTCGAAGAGATAGACCTTGGGGTCGCGCACGATGCTGCGCCCGATGGCCACCCGCTGGCGCTGGCCGCCGGACAGGGCCTTGGGCAGGCGGTCAAGGTAAGGCGTCAGTTGCAGGATCCTTGCCGCGCGATCGACCGCCGCATCGATCTCGGCCTGCGGCTTCCGGGCGATCTTCAGCGCGAAGGACATGTTCTCGCGCACGGTCATATGCGGATAAAGCGCGTAGGACTGGAACACCATGGCGATGCCGCGCTGCGCCGGCGGCACCTCGTTCATCCGCACCCCGTCGATGGAGAATTCGCCGGAGGTGATCTTCTCCAGCCCCGCGATCATCCGCAGCAGCGTGGATTTCCCGCAGCCCGAGGGGCCGACAAAGACGACAAGCTCGCCGGTCTTGATGTCGAGGTTGATGTTTTTCAACACCTTGACCTCGCCATAGGCCTTCTCGACATTCTTCAGCAGAAGTTCGGCCATCGGTCTTTCCCCCTCACCCTTCCTTCATCAGCAAGACGCCCCAGCCGGGCAGGTCCAGCCCGGCCCCCTCGGGTGTCCTGCCGCCAAGCCCCTCGCCAACCGGCTGCCAGTTGCCGGCCGGCAGCGTGATCCGCGCCGGGGCATCGCCCAGGTTGAAGGCGCAGAAAAGGCGTTCTTCGCCGATGCGTTCGAACCGGATCACATCGCCTGTTGCCGCGATCCCCTCCATCGCGCCGAAACGCAGGGTGGGATGCGCGCGGCGGAAGGACAGCGCGCGGCGATAATGCGCCAGCATCGACGCGGGCGCCCCCTCCTGCGACGCCACCGAAAGCCCGCGATGCGCGGCCTTCACCGGCAGCCAGGGCTTGCCTTCCGAGAACCCGCCTGCCGCGTTGTCGGTGACCCAGACCATCGGCGTGCGGGCACCGTCACGGCCCTTGAACTCGGGCCAGAAGCGGATGCCGTAAGGGTCCTGCAGCTCTTCCGGCTCCAGCTCTGCCTCGGGCAGGCCCAGCTCCTCGCCCTGATAAAGGCAGAGCGAGCCGCGCAAGCACACCAGCAGGGTCAGGTAGGTTTTCGCGGCCTCCTCGCTCAGCCCCCAGCGGGTGATATGGCGGACCGTGTCATGGTTGGAATAGCTCCAGCACGGCCAGGCGTCCGGGGCGGCGGCGCGCATCCGGGCGAAGGTCGCCTCGATGCCCTGCGCGGTCAGCCGCCTGGGTTGCAGCATCTCGAACGGGTAGCACATCTGCACCTTGTCACCGCCCGAGGTATATTCGGCCATGATCTCAAGCCCGCGCTGCGCATCGCCGACCTCGCCCACGGCAGCCGCGCCGCAAGGGTCCAGCACCGCACGGAATTTTTGCAGGAATTCAAGGTTTTCCGGCTGGTTCTTGTCAAAGAGGTGCAACTGGTGATTATAGGGGTTCACCCCCGGCGCGATGGAATCGTTGCGCAGCGCCTTCGGCAGCGGCGGGTTGTCGCGCAGATAGCGGTCGTGGAAGTAGAAGTTGATGGTGTCCAGCCGGAACCCGTCCACCCCCCGCCTCAGCCAGAACCGCGCCACATCCAAAAGTGCTGCCTGCACATCCGGGTTGTGAAAGTTCAGGTCGGGCTGGCTGGTCAGGAAGTTGTGCAGGTAATACTGCTCGCGCCCGCCGTCCCATTCCCAGGCGGGGCCGCCGAAGATCGACAACCAGTTGGTCGGCGCGGTGCCATCGGGCTTCGGCTCGGCCCAGACATACCAGTCGGCTTTGGGATTGCTGCGGTTCCGGCGGCTTTCCCTGAACCAGGGATGCCGGTCCGAACTGTGCGACAGCACCAAATCGATCATCACCCGCAGCCCCAGATCATGCGCCCGCGCCACCAGCGCATCGAAATCCGCCAGTTGCCCGAACATCGGATCGACGTCGCAATAATCGCTGACATCATAGCCGAAGTCCTTCATCGGCGAGGTGAAGAACGGGCTGATCCAGATCGCGTCGGCGCCAAGGCCGGCGACATGCGGCAGCCGCGCCGTGATCCCCGGCAGATCGCCGATCCCGTCGCCATTGCTGTCCTGAAAGCTGCGCGGATAGATCTGGTAGATCACCGCGCCGCGCCACCAGTCGGGGTCCTTCGCCAGCACCTGCCGCCCCTCTGTCTGCATCAGATTCATTTCACCGACCCCGCCAGAAGGCCACGCACCAGGAAGCGCTGCATCGAGAAGAACACCAGAAGCGGCACCGCGATCGAGACGAAGGCCGAGGCCGACAGGATCTCCCAATCCCCGCCGCGCGACCCCATCAGGTTCACAAGGTTGCCGGTCAGCACCTGCTCTCCGTTGCCGGTGCCAAGAAAGACCAGGGCGACCAGAAGGTCGTTCCAGGTCCAGAGGAACTGGAAGATGGCAAAGCTGGCCAGCGCGGGAAAGCTGAGCGGCAGGATGATCCTGATGAAGATCATGAAATCGGTGGCGCCGTCGACCTTGGCATTCTCGATGATGTCGCGCGGCAGGCCGACCATGTAGTTGCGCAAGAGATAGATCGCCAGGGGCAGGCCAAAGCCGGTATGCGCCATCCAGATGCCAAGGTAGCCCTTGCCGATGCCGATCCAGTTGTGGAACTGCAACAGCGGGATCAGCGCCAGCTGCAACGGCACCACCAGAAGGCCGACGATGGCGGCCACCAGCAGCGCGCGGCCGGGGAACTCCATCCAGGCCAGCGCATAGGCGGCGAAGGCAGCAACCAGGATCGGGATGATGGTCGCCGGGATCGCCACCGTCAGCGTGTTGAGAAACGCCTGCCCGATGGACTGCCCCGCCATCGGCGACGAGATCACGTTGGAATAGTTCGCCGTGGTGAACTCGGGCGGGGTCGAGGCGGTGGTGAACACGCGCGGCAACCGCATGTCCCTGGTGCTGACGGGCGAGGTCAGCACATAGGCGCCATCGGCCTGCACGGTCAGCAAGACGCCATCGCCCAGATCGGCGGTCTGGCCGGGCTCATGGGCCTCGGGCTCGCGCGAACTGGTGCCCCAGTGGCTGACGTTGCTGCCCCCGGCAAAGAGGTTGCCCGCGATGACAAAGGCGCCGTCCTTCTCGACCTCGTCCCCGGCCACGCGGATCGGCGACAACTGGCTTTCCTGCGTCGACATCGCCTGCCACCAGCCCGAGCCGGAGATCTGGTCGCCGGTGCGGAACGAGGACACCAGCAGGCCGAAGGTCGGCACCACCCACAGAAGCACAAGGGCGATGACCGAAAGATGCACCGCCCACATCAGGGCCGGCTTCCTGCCCGCAACCGAAGCCATCACCGCATCTCCTTGCGGACGTTCCACACGTTCCAGATCAGGATCGGCGTCACCAGCGCCATGATGATCATCGCCGCCGCCGACCCCATCCCCCAGTCCAGCGCGCGGAACAGCTTGTCATACATGTAATTGGCCAGAACCTGCGTCTCCCACTGGCCGTTGGTCATCGCCAGAACGATGTCGAAGACCTTCAGGACGGTGATGGTGATCGTGGTCCACACCACGACGATGGTGCCCATGATCTGCGGCACCTTGATCCTGAAGAAGATCTGGAACGGGTTGGCGCCGTCCAGAATGGCGGCCTCGACGGTTTCCTCGGGCACCCCGCGCAATGCGGCCGACAGGATCACCATGGCAAAGCCGGTCTGGATCCAGATCAGCACCGCCATCAGGAAGAAAGAGTTCCAGAACGGCTTCTGCAGCCAGACCTGCGGCGTGCCATAGGGCAGGTCGTTGACGATCACCCCCTTCAGCCAGACCGCCATCTCGGCCGCCAGCGCGGCGGCGATGATCGCACCAAGGACGCGGCCGGCCAACGCCCAGCCTTTGGCCTGCCCTTTCAGCACCGGCCGGACCACGCTCCACGCCGTCCAGAGAAAGGCCGCCAGCAGCGACAGCACCAGAAGGCCCGGCAGAAGCCGCAGGATCAGGACCGACCCGATCCCGCCGTCGAACTTCATCCAGACCGCGTTCAGAAGGCCGATCTGCGGCACGCCGGCATCGCGGGCATCATAGATCAGCTTGAAGATGACCGAGGCGCCGACGAACGAGATCGCCATCGGCATGAAGATCAGCGATTTGGCGATATTGCCCCAGCGGATGCGGTCGGTCAGCTGCGCCGCCAGCAACCCGAAGGCCGTCGCCCCCGCCGGCACCACCACCAGCCACAGAAGGTTGTTGCGAAGGGATTCGCCGAATTTCGGCTCGGCGAACATCTGGGTGTAATTCTCGAACCAGACAAAACCGCCGGTGCCGTTGGTATCCTTCAGCGACAGCCAGAAGGTCGCAAAGACCGGGTAGGCCAGATACAGCCCCAGGGCCAGCAGCGCCGGTATCAGAAACAGCCAGGGTCGCACCGCATTGGCGCGGTTGATGTTGCGCCCGGCTTGCGGCCCCTTGGCGGGGAACAGCACTTTGTCAAGGAAGAGGTTGGACAGGTAGAAATACCCGACACATCCGCCGACGCCGATGACAATGACGATGAAGGCCTGCACTGCAGGATGCATCTTCCCCTCCCCTGATCCTCACAAGGCTGCGGCCCCGTCCCGGGACCGGACGGGACCCGGACGCTCGGGCGCCCGGGTCCCGTCAAGGCGTCACTTTGGCCAGCTGGCCTGGATGGCGTCGGCCACTTCCTGCGCCGACTTGCCGCCGACATAGTCGACCATGCCGGTCCAGAAGGTGCCCGCGCCCACCGCGCCCGGCATCAGGTCGGACCCGTCAAAGCGGAAGGTGGTCGAGTTCAGAAGGATGTCGCCCATCTTCTTCAGCGTCGCATCGCCGTAAAGATCGGCATTCACGCCCTTCATCGGGGTCAGGAAGCCCTTCTGCGCCATCCAGACCTCATGCGCGATCGGGGTCTTCAGGAATTCGATGAAGGCGCGGCTGGCCTCGGTGTCTTTGGTGATGAAGGCCAGCGTGCCCGCCCCCAGAACCGGCTTGCCCAGATCCTTGCTTTCGTAGGCCGGCATGTAGAAGAAATCGGCATCCTGCCCCACCACGGTGCCTTCCGGGAAGAAAGAGGGGATGAAGCTGGCCTGATGGTGCATGTAGCATTGCGGCGGCGAGGTGAACATGCCCTTGGGGCTGTCGCGGAAATCGGTCGAGGACACAGCCGCGGTGCCGCCGGCGACGAACTTGTCATTCTTGGCGAACCAGCCGAACTCTTCAATCGCGCCAACCACTTCGGGGCTGTTGAACGCCAGCGCGTTGACGGTCCACTTGTCGTAATTCTCGGGCGAGGTGGTGCGCAGCATCATGTCCTCGACCCAGTCGGTCGCCGGCCAGCCGGTGGCACCGCCCGATCCCAGACCGATGCACCAGGGCGTTCCGCCATCGGCCACGATCTGCTCTGTCAGCGCCTTCAGATCCTCCATGGTCTGCGGCACCTCATAGCCCGCATCCTCGAAGTTCTCGGGCACATACCAGACCAGGGATTTCACATCGATCTTGTAGGGGAAGGCGTAAAGCGCCTTCGCGCCATCCTTGCCCGCATACGACCCAAGCCCGACCCAGCTGTCGCCGGCGGCGTAATTGTCCTTCAGCCAGGCTTCGGTCTCGGCGCCCAGCGGGGTGACGAAGCCCTTCTTCACCAGATCGGCGATCAGGCCGGGCTGCGGAAGGATCGCCACATCCGGGGGGCTGCCCGCCTCGGTGTCGATGACGATCTGCTGCTCATAGTTCTCCGAGGAGGAATAGTTGACCGTCACGCCGGTCGCCGCGCTGAAATAGGCCAGCACCGATTCCGCCAGCACCTGATCCTCGCCCCGCCACGGCCCGAAGATGGTCAGCGTCTGGCCCTGCAGATCATGCGCCTCGTCAAAGGCCTTGTAGCTGTCCCAGTTGAAGGCGCCCTCGCCCACCGGGAATTTCAGGTCCTGCGCGAAGGCGCCACCCGCAAGAAGCGCAAGCACTGCCGCCGGGGCGGCAAGTTTCATGGTCATGGTCTTCCTCCCATATGCCCGCCGCGTGCTGGCCGGGCCTTCATTCTTGCCTGGGGCGGCCCGGCCGATCTGCACCACCGGCAGAACCCATTCAAACCGCTTTGGATATTGCACAGTTGCCGATCACGGGATTCGAGTCAAATAAAAGCGCGGCCCGGCGCCCGGCAAACATCGCCGTCTCTGGTGAAATCCGGCCAATCCGGCCGCATTCCTGCGCCTTTGGCCCGCGTCGCCGCAGCCTCTTTCTCTTTGACCTGCCTCGGGCCTCCCGGTATTCATGGCAAAGTTGAAACCGTTTTGGCAGCCTTCCTCCGATGAACCTCAAGCAGCTGGCCTCAAGACTGGGCCTTTCGCCCACGACCGTGAGCCGGGCGCTGAACGGCTATCCCGAGGTGAACGAAGCCACCCGCGAGCGCGTCAAGGCTGCCGCGCTGCGCCACAACTACCGCCCGAACACCCGGGCGATCCAGCTGGCGACGGGCCGCGCCATGGCCGTGGGCCATGTCATCCCGCTGGCCACGAAACATGAGATCGTGAACCCGGTCTTTGCCGATTTCATCGCCGGCGCCGGCGAGATCTACAGCCGCAACGATTACGACATGGTCCTGTCGGTGGTGCCCGATGCCGAGGAGGAGGCCACCTATCGCGGCCTGCGCGCGAAGGGCAACGTCGATGGCGTCATCCTGCACGGGCCGAAGCTGGACGACCCGCGCATCCCCCTCTTGCGCACGATCGGCCTGCCCTTCGTCGTCCATGGCCGCTCGACCGGGACCGAAGGGGCCTACCCTTGGGTGGACGTCAACAACCGCCGCGCCTTCCAGCGTGCGGCCGAATTCCTGCTGGATCTGGGCCACAGCCGCATCGCGCTGGTCAACGGGCTTGAGTTCATGGATTTCGCCATCCGCCGTCGCACCGGCTATCTGGAGGCGCTGGCCGCGCGCGGCATCGCGGCGGACCCCGCGCTGATGGTCTCGGAAGAGATGACCGAAACCTCGGGCCACCGCGCCGGCGCCCGGATGCTGGCCCAGGTCAACCCGCCCACCGCTTTCCTGGCCTCCTCGATGATCTCGGGCATGGGCCTGCGCCGCGCGATCGAGGAGCGCGGGCTGAAGATGGGGCGCGATGTCTCGGTCATCATTCATGACGACGACCTCAGCTACATGAAGAACGGCGAGGACGTGCCGATCTACACCGCCACGCGCTCCTCGGTCCGCGACGCCGGCCGCATCGCCGCCGAAATGCTTCTGGGGATCATCGCAGTACCGGGCGAAGAACCGCCGCAACGCCTGCTGGAAGCCGATCTGATCATCGGCCAGTCCACCGGACCGGCCCCGCGATGATCCTGTCGCGCTTCGACTTCCCCGAAGGCTTCCTGTTCGGCGCCGCCACGGCGGCCTATCAGATCGAAGGAACGGCCTGGGGCGGTTGCGGCCCTTCGCATTGGGACAGCTTCGCCGCCACCCCGGGCAATGTGGTCCGGGCCGAGGATGGCCGCACCGCCTGCGACCACTACCATCGCTGGCCCGGGGATCTGGACCTGATGCAGGCGGCGGGCTTCGACGCCTACCGCTTTTCCACCTCATGGGCGCGGGTGATGCCGGACGGGGTGACGGTCAATCCCGAAGGCATGGATTTCTATGACCGGCTGGTGGACGGCATGCTGTCCCGTGGCCTGAAGCCGTTCCAGACGCTGTATCACTGGGATCTGCCCTCGGCCCTTGCCGACCGGGGCGGCTGGGCCAACCGCGACACCTGCCACCGCTTCGCCGATTACGCCGCAGCCATCGCGGCCCGGCTTGGCGACCGCGTGGCATCGATCGCCACCATCAACGAGCCGTGGTGCGTTGCCTGGCTGTCGCATTTCCTCGGCGCCCATGCCCCCGGCCTGCGCGACATCCGCGCCGCGGCCCGGGCGATGCACCATATCCTGCTGGCGCATGGGCTGGGGATCGCGCGGCTGCGCGGCGCAGGGCTGCAGGCACCTCTGGGGATCGTGCTGAACTTCGACCACGCCGCCCCGGCATCGGACGCGCCAGAGGACATCGCCGCAGCGGCGACGCAGGATGCGATCTTCAACCGGTGGTTCATCGAGGCAATCACCCGCCGGACCTACCCCGCCGAGGCGCTGGCGGGACTTGCCCCGCATCTGCCGCTCGGCTGGGAAGACGACATGGCGCTGATTGGCCAGCGCCTCGACTGGCTGGGGGTGAACTACTACACCCGCCACCTGCACGCCGCGGCACCCGGCACCCCTTGGCCTTCAACGCGCGAGGTGTCGGGTCCGCTGCCAAAGACCCAGATGGGCTGGGAGATCTATCCCGAAGGGCTGCGCGGCTTTCTCAGCCGGTTGTCGCAGGACTATGTGGGCAACCTGCCGCTTTATGTCACCGAGAACGGCATGGCCAATGCAGATCTGGTTGAAGATGGCGCCGTAACAGACGGCATCCGCACGGAATTCCTGTTCTCGCACCTTGGGGCCGCCCGTGATGCCATTGCCGGCGGGGCCAATGTCAAAGGCTTCTTCTACTGGTCGCTTCTGGACAATTACGAATGGGCCGAGGGCTACCAGAAACGCTTCGGTCTGGTGCATGTCGATTTCGACAGCTTGAAGCGCACGCCCAAATCCTCGTATCACGCGTTGGCCAGGGCGCTTGCCCGCAACCAAGCCAAGGCCTGACGATGACCCTTGCCCTTCTTGCCGACATCGGCGGCACCAATACCCGCGTCGCCCTTGCCCGCGGCACCACCGTGCTGACCGAAACCTCGCGCCGCTTTCCCAATGCCGAGTACAAGGCGCGCGGGCAGGACATCGCCCAGATCCTGCGCGACTATCTGTCCACCTGCGGCGAGGCGGTCCGGGGCGTCTGCGTCGCCGCCGCCGGCCCGGTGCAGGACGGTGTCGCCACCATGACGAACCTGGACTGGACCATGGACGCGGCCAAGCTGTCGCAGGCCACCGGGGCGCGGAAGGTGGCGATCCTGAACGACCTGCAGGCGCAGGGCCATGCGCTTGGCCATATCCCCGAGGACCGGCTGCGCAGCGTGATCGACGGCCCCGCGGTCGCGGGTGCGGCGATGCTGGTCGTCGGGCTTGGCACCGGGGTCAATGCGGCCCCCGTGCATGGCGCGGGCGCCGACCGGGTGGTGCCGCCTTCCGAATGCGGCCATGTCAACATGCCGGTGCGGTCCGAGGAAGACCTGGCGCTGATGCGCTTTGTCGAGGACCGGCTGCGCGCCGAAGGGGGCGTCGCCCCCCATTGCGGCGTCGAAGAGGTTCTGGCCGGCCGTGGCCTTGCCAATCTCTATGCCTTCGCTGCGGCCGAGGCCGGCACGCCGGCGACCCTGACCTCGGCCGAGGTTCTGGCAGCCCTTGCGGCCGACGACCCCGTCGCCACCCATGCGGCCCGGCTCTACACGCGTATCCTTGGCCAGACCCTTGCCGATCTGGCGCTGATCCACCTGCCCTATGGCGGGCTTTACCTGATCGGCGGCATGGCCCGTGCCATGACCCCGCATTTCGACCGCTTCGGCCTGACCGGAACCTTCCGCGAGGACCGCCGCATCGACCTTCTGGTCAAGGACTTCTCGGTCAAGGTGGTCGAGGACGACTTCGCCGCCCTGACCGGCTGCGCCGCCTGGCTGGCCGCGCAGGGCTGACGCGCCGCCCCGCGATTTCTCGCCCCCCGAACGTATGGCGCAAAGTCATACGTCAGCCATACCTGAAACCCATGGCAAACATACCCGGTTCTGCAATGGATTTCAGAAGCTTGGCAGATCAGCCCGGCAACCGTTCCTTCAGGAACCGCAGCGCCGTCCCCAGCCCGTCCGGCGCGATGCCGTGGCCGGTTCCCTGCATGACATGGCCGAAGACCTCGAACCCGGCCGCAACCAGCGCCTGCCCGGCGAATTCCATATTGTCGAAGGGCACCACATCGTCCCTGTCGCCATGGATCAGCAGGACCGGCGGGCGGACCCTGGCCTCGGCCTCCAGCCGCTCATGCGCCACCAGCCGGCCCGAGATCGCCACCACCCCCGCAATCGCGCGGTCGCGGCGCGGGGCGACATGCATCGCCATCATGGCCCCCTGGCTGAAGCCGACCAGCGCCAGAGTCTCCGGTTCAAGCCCTTCATCCTGAAGCACTTTCTCCAGGAAGGCGTTCAGATCCTCCGAGGCTGCGGCAAGGCCTGCCGCCTGCGCCTCCTCGCTCGATCCGTCGATCCAGGGGATCGGAAACCACTGCCGGCCGAAGGGATTGCCCTGGCAGGGCTCGGGGGCGTCGGGGGCGTAGAAGGCCGCCTGCGGCAGATGCGGCGCCAGGGGATCGGCAAGACCAAGAAGATCGGCCCCGTCCGCCCCATAGCCATGCAGAAAGACCACCGCCGCCCTGGCAGTACCCTTAGGGGCGCCCTTGCGGCCCGATGTCAGCTCTCTCATCCCTTGATCCCTTCCCTGCCCTTCGCCGCCCGGTAATAGGCCCAGAGCGCCCGCGCCGCAATGCTGCGCCAGGGGCTCCAGGCCTCTGACATTGCACGCAATTCCTTTTCCGTCGGTCGTCGCTCCAACCCAAAGAGCAACCGCGCCGCCTCTTGCAGCGCAAGGTCGCCGGGCGCGAAGATGTCGGCGCGGCCCAACGAGAACATCGCATAGATCTCGGCCGTCCAGCGCCCGATCCCCGGCAGGGCGACCAGATGCGCAACCACATCGGCATCGGGCAGCGTCACCAGCCCGGCATAGTCCAGCCGCGCCCGCGCCAGCGCCGAGGCATAGCGCGCCTTCTGCCGGCTCAGGCCCGCCGCGCGCAAATCCTCTTCGGTGGCAAGGGCCACGGCGTCCTCGATCAGAAACCCCGCGGCCTCCATCCGCCCCCGTATGGCAGCGGCGGAAGCAAGCGAGACCTGCTGGCCGATGATCGCATCCAGCAGCGCGCCAAAGCCTTCGGGCCAGCGCCGCAAGGGCAAGGCGCCAAGCGCCAGCGCCGGCTGAAAGCGCGGCTCGGCCCGCGCCAGCCAGCCCGCCCCTTCGGCCAGATCGTCGGGCCCGTGGATGATCCGTCCCGGCATGGCGCAGAAATCCCCCTTGCGGGGGCCAGCGGAACCCCCTACCCCTGCCAGCCATGTCAGACGCCCTCGCCAAACGCAACGTTGCCGTGCTGGTCGCTGCCCAGGCGGTTCTGGGCGCGCAGATGCCGATGATCTTCACCGTGGCCGGGCTGGCCGGCTCGTCGCTGGCGCCGAACGCCTGCTGGGCCACGCTGCCGATCAGTTGCGCCGTCATCGGATCAATGCTGACCGCCGCGCCGATCTCGGCCTTCATGCAGCGTTTCGGCCGGGCGGCGGGCTTTGCCGTGGGGGGCCTTGGCGGTGCCGTGGGCGGCGCGCTCGGGGCCTGGGCGCTGTACACCGCCAGCTTCACGCTGTTCTGCATCGCCGCCCTGTTCACCGGCATCTACATGAGCGCGCAGGGCTTTTACCGCTTCGCCGCCGCCGATACCGCTTCGGACGCGTTCAGACCCAAGGCGATCAGCTGGGTCATGGCCGGGGGGCTTCTGTCGGCGGTGTTCGGCCCGCAGTTGGTCAAGGCCACGGCGCAGGCGATGGTGGTGCCCTTCCTTGGCACCTATGTCGCGGTGATCGGGCTGAACCTTGCCGGCATCTTCCTGTTCCTTCTGCTGCGCATCCCGCTTCCCGCGCCCCGCGCCGCCAGCGCGCCCAGGGGCCGTTCGCTCCGCGAGCTTGTGCGCACCCCGTCGATCGCCGTGGCGATGATCTGCGCCACGGTTTCCTATGCGCTGATGAACCTTGTGATGACCTCTTCGCCGCTGGCGGTGGTGGGATGCGGCTTCGCGGTGGACGACGCCTCGAACATCGTCTCGGCGCATGTGCTGGCGATGTATGCGCCCAGCTTCATCACCGGCCATGTCATCGCCCGTTTCGGGGTCGAGAAGGTGATCGCACTTGGCCTTGTGATCCTTGCCGCTGCGGGTGCCGTCGCCATGGCGGGGGTGGAGCTTGCCAATTTCTTCCTCGCGCTGATCCTTCTGGGCGTGGGCTGGAACTTCGGCTTCATCGGCGCCACGACCATGCTGACCAATGCGCAGCGCCCCGAAGAGAGAGGCCGGCTGCAGGGCGTCAACGACTTTGTCGTCTTCGGCGGCGTCACCCTGGCCAGTTTCTCGTCGGGCGGGCTGATGAACTGCTCGGGCGGCACGGTGCAGGCGGGCTGGCAGGCGGTGAACCTGGCCATGCTGCCCTTCCTTGTGCTTGCCGGCGGCGCGCTGATCTGGCTGTGGCTGAAGCCGCGCGAGTTCCGCGGCTGAAGCACGGTCTGTTGCGAAACCCCGGGCCAGAGAGTGCGGTTTTTCGTCGCAAGATCGGGGCTACCAGCGCCCTGATGCCACCTGCCACAAAAGCCCGCCGCGTCGGGCGAACTCCGACAGTTGCGCAGGGCCTCCTGCCGCGAGTTGCCGCAATAGCCCCTGTGTCTGCCATCCCGCCAGCAATGCCGGCCTGACCACGGCGGGCACATCGGCCCGCCCGGCCCGCGCCTCGGCCAGCCAGCGCAGCCCGTCCCGCGCCAGCGCGGCAATGTCGCTTCCGGCAGGCAAGGGCTGCCGCCCCCGCGCTGCCAGTTCCGGGGCTGCGCGCAGGAAATTCGCCATTCCCGCCGCGCGGCCATAGGCGCGCACCGCGGTTTCCGCGCCCTGCGGCGCGCCAAGAGCCAGGGCCGCCAGCCACATCAGCCCGCCGGCGGTCTCGTCAAGATAGGTCTCCAGCGCGGCGATGTCGTCGAAAGGCTCGCGCCAGCAATCCCAGCGCCTTGCGGCCACCATACGGTCCAGAACGGGGCGCGGCAGACCCGCCGCGCGGATCAGCTGGTGCAGGGGTTCGGCAACCTCATGCGCGCGCGCCGCCCCGGCGGCGCTGTTCTCGATCACATCGCGCCACCACTGCAGCCGCATCTCGGCAACCAGCGGCTCCTGCGCCACCCAAGGGGCGCGCGCCACCTCCAGATTGAAGGCGTAGAGCGGCAAAAGCCGCGCCCGCGCCGCAGGAGGTGCCGCCATGACCGCAAGACAGCGGTCCGGGTCGCCACGTTCGATCAAGGCTGCACAGGCATCAACACTCATGCCCGGCGGGATAGCGCAGCGGCGGCGAAAGGGGAAGATGCCCGACCGCCCGGTGCGGCAGCACGCCGCCGCCCTTCAGCTGTCGCGGATCAGCTTCCACTGGATCGCATCCAGCAGGGCTTCGAAACTGGCGTCCACGATGTTGGGCGACACACCCACGGTGGACCAGCGCCGGCCCTGCCCGTCTTCGCTGTCGATGATGACGCGGGTGACGGCGTCGACCCCGCCCTGGGTGATCCGCACCTTGAAATCCACCAGCTTCATGTCGTCGATGCAGCCCTGCCAGGGGCCAAGATCCTTGACCAGCGCCTTGTAAAGCGCGTTCACCGGCCCGCGGTCCGAGGCCGCCTCGTCCATGCTGTCCGAGACCGACATCACCTTTTGTCCGCCGATGCGCACCACGACCACGGCCTCCGAGAGGCTGATCATCCGATCGTACTTGTTCTTCCGCCGCTCGACGGTGACACGGTAACGCTTGACCTCGAAGAATTCGGGGCACAGGCCCAGTTCGCGCCGCGCCACCAGTTCGAAACTGGCCTGCGCGCCATCATAGGCATAGCCCTGATCCTCGCGCGTCTTGATCACCTCGAGGATGCGGGCAAGCCGGGGGTCTTTGGGGTCCACCTCGATCCCGGCCTGCGCCAGCCGCGCCCGCAGGTTCGACTGCCCGGCCTGATTTGACATCGGGATGATGCGCTCATTGCCGACCAGCGCCGGGTCGATATGTTCGTAAGTGGTCGGGTCCTTCAGGATTGCACTGGCATGCAGGCCGGCCTTATGGGCAAAGGCCGAAGCGCCGATATAGGGCGCTGCCCGCTGCGGCACCCGGTTAAGGATGTCATCCAGCATCCGGCTGGTCTTCAGAAGGCCCTGCAGCGCCGCAGGGGTGACGCCGGTGTCGAACTGCCCGGCATAGGGCGCCTTCAGCAGCAGCGTCGGGATCAGCGTCACCAGATTGGCATTGCCGCAGCGTTCGCCCAGGCCGTTCAGCGTGCCCTGGACCTGCCGGCACCCCGCCTCGACCGCAGCAAGCGAGTTCGCCACCGCATTGCCGGTGTCGTCGTGGCAATGGATGCCCAGCCGGTCGCCGGGGATGCCGGCGGCGATCACCTCGCGCACCACGCGGCCCACTTCCGCGGGCAGCGTGCCGCCATTGGTGTCGCACAGCACGACCCAGCGCGCGCCCTCGTCCAGCGCCGTCTTCAGGCAGGACAGCGCATAGGCCGGATCGGCCCGGTAGCCGTCAAAGAAATGCTCGGCGTCGAACAGCGCCTCGCGCCCCTTCGCGCGCAGATGGCGGAATGTGGCGGCGATGGAGTCGCGGTTCTCCTCAAGGCTGACGCCAAGCGCGGTCGAGACATGGAAGGGATGGGTCTTGCCCACCAGACAGACCGCGCCCGTCCCGGCATCCAGCACCGCCGCCAGCACATCGTCATTCTCGGCCGACCTCCCGACGCGCTTGGTCATCCCGAAGGCGGTCATCTTCGCCCGGATCTTCGGGGCGGCGGCGAAAAAGTCGCTGTCGGTCGGGTTGGCACCGGGCCAGCCGCCCTCGATGTAATCCACGCCCAGATCATCCAGCGCGCGGGCGATCTGGGCCTTCTCGGCGACCGAGAACTGCACGCCCTGCGTCTGCTGGCCATCCCGCAGCGTGGTGTCGAAAAGATAAAGCTGCTCGCTCATCGCTTGCTCCCGACAAATTCCTTCGAAGGAATTTGCAATTTTCTTCGAAGAAAATTGCCCGGAGTTTTTGAAAACTCCGGGATTACTCCATTTCGGCCAGTTTCGCCGCATCGAAACCGGGGCCGGGCACCAGGTCCACCCCCGCCTTCGACATCCGCACCTCGACCCCGGCCGCCACAAGGGCCGCCTTCAGCGCATCGACTGCCGCGAAGTCCTTCGACGCCATCGCCGCCTCGCGCAGTGCCGCAAGGCGCGCCGCCTGCGCCGAAAGATCGACCTCCGGCGCCGCCGCCCAATCCCCCATCCCGTCCTGCAACAGGCCCAGAAGCCCGGCCGAGGCCTTGACGCCCGCCCAGTCCCCCGCCCCCGCCGCAGCATGCATCGCCGCAAGGGCGCCCGCCGTGTTGAGATCGTCGCCCAGCGCCTCGATGACTGCGGGCAATACAAAGGCCGCGGGCGCGATGCCTTCGGTAGCCGCACGCCACTTGCGCAAGGTCGCCTCAGCCTGACGGGCCTTCTCCGCCGTCCAGTCCATCGGGCTGCGGTAATGCGTCATCAGGAAGACGAAGCGGATCACCTCTCCCGGCACCCCCTGTTCCAGCAGGTCGCGCACGGTGAAGAAATTGCCCAGGGACTTGGACATCTTCTTGCCCTCGACCTGCAGCATCTCGTTGTGCAGCCAGACCTTTGCGAAAGACCCGTGCGGATGGGCGCAGGTGCTTTGGGCGATCTCGTTCTCGTGGTGCGGGAACTGCAGGTCCAGCCCGCCGCCATGGATGTCGAAGCTTTCACCCAAAAGCTCATGGGACATGGCCGAGCATTCGATATGCCAGCCCGGCCGGCCGCGGCCCCAAGGGCTGTCCCAGCCCGGAAGATCGGCGTCCGAGGGCTTCCACAGAACGAAGTCCATCGGATCTTCCTTGAAGGGCGCCACCTCGACCCGCGCGCCGGCGATCATGTCATCGACCGACCGCCCCGACAGCGCGCCGTAATCGCGGTAGGACCGCACGCGGAACAGCACATGGCCTTCGCGGGCATAGGCGTGGCCCTTGGCGATCAGGTCCTCGATCATCGTGACCATGGCGCCGATATAGCCGGTGGCGCGCGGCTCGTGGTCGGGGCGCAGGGCACCAAGCGCGTCCATGTCGGTGTGATACCAGGCGATGGTCTCTTCGGTCCGCTCGCGGATCAGCTCTTCAAGGCTTTCCGACCGGCCAAGCGCCTTGCGGCGCTGCGCCTCGGCGTTGATCTTGTCATCGACGTCGGTGAAGTTGCGCACATAGGTGATCTTGCCCCAGCCGTTTTGCGGCGCGACGTGGCGCAACAGCCGGTAAAGGATGTCGAACACGATCACCGGCCGGGCATTGCCCAGATGCGCGCGGTCATAGACGGTCGGGCCGCAGAGATAGAGACCGATGCGCTGCGGATCGAGGGGGATGAACTCCTCTTTCCGGCGGGTCTTCGAATTGGTCAGGCGGATCGTCACCATGTCTTCGGCCTTCTACACGCGGCAGCTTTCCGCGCGGGGGACCTTTGCATTCGATCAGGGAATGACGAAGCGCCCGCGCGACCTTGGGGTCAACGGGTAATGCAGCAGATGCGGATGTTGCGCAATGTCGTCATGGCTGCGACAGATACACGGGCAAGGGATTTCCGCCAAGCGGGATTTTCCATGCAGGACCGCGCCTTCGTGAACGGAATTTGCGCCTCGCTTCCGGGGGCCGCGGTCAGCCAGCCCTTCGGCCCGGACCATGATTGCTGGAAGGTGCGGGCAAGGCTGGACCAGGCTTCGCACTTGCGTTTTCGGCGCTGCACCGGAACAGTCGGCGCAAAAGGGGGATCGCCATGGATCACGAAGACCTGCGCGACTGGTCGAAACGCGCCGCCGACTGGACGGCCGAGTATCACGCAGGACTGCGGGACCGCCCGGTCCGCGCGCCGCTGGTGCCGGGGGCGATCGCGGGCGCCCTGCCCCCGGACCCGCCCGAGGCAGCCGAACCGATGGAGACGATCTGGGAGGATTTCCAGCGCCTGATCCCCGGCGGCATGACCCATTGGCAGCACCCGCGCTTCTTTGCCTATTTCCCGGCCAATGCCGCCCCCGCCTCGATCCTGGCCGAACAGTTGGCGAATGCGATGGCCTGTCAGGGCATGATCTGGCAGACCTCGCCCGCCGCGACCGAGGTCGAGCAGGTCATGGTCCAATGGCTGCGCGCGGCCCTTGGCCTGCCCGAAGGCTTCACCGGCACCCTCCACGATTCCGCCACGACGGCCACGCTGTCGGCTGTGCTGACCATGCGCGAACAGGCGCTGGACTGGCAGGGGCTGACGCAGGGGCTGTCGGGCGCGCCGCGCCTGCGGCTATACGCCAGCGCCGAGACGCATTCCTCGGTGGACAAGGCGGCCCGGCTGGCCGGCATCGGGCAGGAGAACCTTGTCAAGGTTCCGACCGGCCCCGATCTGTCGATGCGCCCCGAAGCCCTTGCCGCTGCCATCGCCGCCGACCGCGCCGCGGGACTGATGCCCGCAGGCGTCGTCCTCTGCGCAGGCGGCACCTCGGTCGGGGCATTCGACCGCATCGGCGATTGCATCGCGGTGGCCAAGGCCGAAGGCCTGCCGGTCCATGTCGATGCCGCCTGGGCCGGTTCGGCGATGATCTGCCCCGAGTTCCGCCGCCTCTGGCAAGGGATCGAGGGCGCCGATTCCATCGTCTTCAACCCGCACAAATGGCTGGGCGTGCAGTTCGAATGCTCCGTCCAGTTCCTGCGCGATCCTGGCCCGCAGGTAAGGACCCTTGGCCTGCGCCCCAGCTACCTGGAAACCGCCGGGCGCGAGGAGATCGTCAATTTCAACGAATGGACCGTGCCGCTTGGCCGCCGCTTCCGGGCGCTGAAGCTGTGGTTCGTGCTGCGCGCCTATGGGCTTGAGGGGCTTCGCGCCCGCATCCGCAACCACGTCCTCTGGGCGGTGGAGGCCTGCGAGGCGATCCGCGCCCTGCCGGGGGTGGAAATCACCACCGAGCCGCGCCTCTCGCTTTTCAGCTTCGCGCTGAAGGACGATGCCGCGACGGAAGCCCTGCTGACACGGATCAACGACGACGGCCGGATCTACCTGACCCAGACCCGCCATCAGGGCCGCTATGTGATCCGGGCGCAGGTCGGCCAGTTCGACTGCACCCGCGAGGATGTGATGGAGATCCCGGCCACCGTGCAGAGACTGCTTCATGCGTAGACTGTTCCATGCCCTCGCCCTTTTTCTTTTCCTGCCCCTGACGGCGCTTGCACAGGACCTGCCCAACCCGCTGACCGATACGGTCAGCGATTTCGATGGCATCCTGAGCATGGACCAGAGGCAGCGGCTTACCGACACGCTGGCCAAGGCCCGGGCCGAGACCGGAGTTCATGTCGTCCTTGTCGTCATGCAGCGGCGCGAAAACCACGGCGGACAGGGCCGCAGCATCGAGGATTACACCAAGGCCCTCTTCAACAGGTGGGGCGTGGGGGATAGCGGTCGCAACGACGGGGTGATGATCCTGCTCTCGACCACCGACCACGAGATGCGGGTGCAACTGGGCAGCGGCTATGGCTCCGAATGGGACGGGGTGGCCCAGGGCGTGATCGACACGGCCTTCCTGCCCAAGCTGCGCGCGGGCGATACCGCCGGCGCAATCGAAGACGGGACCGAGGCGGTGATTGCCCGGATCGCCCGGCCCTTCGCATCCGGCGCGGCCCCGGTGATGCCCCCGGCGGCGGTACGTGACACCGGGGGCGGCATCGGGGCCGTCCTTCTCTTCCCGGTCATCTTCATTGCCGCGATCGCCCTGAGCCTGCGGCGGTTCATCGGCGATTTCTTGACCCGGCTGCGCACCTGCCCGCAATGCGGCCAGAAGGGCGGCCTGCGACGAGAGCGCCTGGTCACCTCACCCGCGACGACAACCAGCGACGGCTGGGGCCGGCAGATCACAAGCTGCCTGAATTGCAGCTATCGCCATGAAGAGAGCTATACCATCAGCCACCGGCGCGACCGCGACCGCCGCGGCGGCGGCGGGGGTGGTGGCTTTGGTGGCGGCAGATCGTCGGGCGGGGGTGCCACGGGGCGCTGGTAGGGCGACCTTTCGTCGAAACCCCGTGTCCCCGCAACGGGCTGCCCCGGCGCGACGGCAATCCGCCGCGCCGGGGCAAGATCAGATCAGAAGCGGAAGCCGACGCGCAGCGTCGCAGTGGTGGTGTCCAGATCCACGCCCGAACCATCGAAATCATCGAAGCGGTTGGTCAACACCTCTCCGCCGACCGTCCACTGGTCGTTCACCGCATAGGTCACACCGGCACCCAGCGACCAGCCGCTGTCCGACAGATCCACGCCGCCGACAGAGGCGTTGGCGTGCGCCGCACCTGCGGTGGCATAGATCAGCGCCGGGCCGGCATCATAGCCCGCCTGCAGCTTCAGCCGGGCGATGCTGTCCAGCGAATCCGTGCCCGCCGCGCCAAGATCAAGGCTGGTCTTGTCCCAATCGGCCTCAACCCCAAGGACGGTCTTGCCCAGATCCCAGCGATAGCCGGCATGGACACCGCCGATGGCGCCGTTGCCGTCAAAGCCCGCCCCATTGGAATCGGTGTCGCCATAGCCAAGCTGGGCACCGGCATAGAAGCCCGACCAATCATTACCGTAGCTGACCACCGGAGCCGGCGCGGGCACGATCACCGGCTCGGGCGTCACCTGGACCGGACCACCGGCAAAGGCGGGGGCGGCAAGGACAGAGGTCAGAACGACCGCAGCTGCTTTTTTCATCATTACATTGTCTCCTACATTCCGGCTCTGCCCGGAGCGACCCGGGTGGCGCGTGGCACATAGGCTGGCGCTGCAATGCGGCGCAGACAATGGGGGCTCACCTGCCTGTGACGGGCCCGTGACGGAAGTTGACCGGCTTCGGCCATTCCCCGCCGGCGCTGACACCGGGAAACCGGCAAAGGCTGGCCGAT
This sequence comes from uncultured Paracoccaceae bacterium, assembly GCA_934500835.1. Classification (GTDB taxonomy): domain Bacteria; phylum Pseudomonadota; class Alphaproteobacteria; order Rhodobacterales; family Rhodobacteraceae; genus Pseudogemmobacter. The sequence continues at coordinate 161,270 of CAKSTR010000004.1, forward strand.
GCCCCGCCGCGACGCGGCGTCAGGCGCGCTCGGCCAGCGCCAGCCATTCCTCTTCGGCGGCGGCCAGGGCGGTCTGGCGTTCGTCGAGACCCTCGCTGGCCTTGCGAAACTTGACCGGCTCCTTCTCGAACAGATCGGGCTGCGAGAGGAACTCGGTCAGCTTGCCGATCTCGGCCTGCAGGCGGTCCATCAGCGCGGGAAGATCGTCGAAGCGCTTCTTCTCGGTGAAGGTCAGGCCTTCCACCTTTTTCGGCACCGTTTCCAGCTTTGGCTTCGGCGTGGAAGGCACTGACTTTGCAGCCATTTCCTGAATATCGGGCCACTGCGCCACATAGTCCGACCAGCCGCCCGGATAGACCGACGCACGGCCCTTGCCTTCCATCGCCACGGTCTGCGTGGCGATGCGGTCGATGAAATCGCGGTCGTGGCTGACCAGAAGCACCGTGCCGTCGAATTCGCCCAGGATGTCCTGCAACAGATCCAGCGTTTCCACGTCCAGATCGTTGGTCGGCTCGTCCAGCACCAGAAGGTTCGATGGCTTTGCCATCAGCTTGGCCAGCAAAAGCCGCGCCTTCTCGCCGCCCGAGAGGCTGCGGACTGGCGCGCGGGCCTGCGCCTCGTCGAAGAGGAAGTCCTTCAGATAGGCCACCACATGCCGGGGCTGGCCGCGCACCAGCACCTGATCGGTGGCGCCCGAGACCTTCATCAAGGGATCGCCGGTCAGGTTCTCCCACAGGCTGGCATCGGCATCCAGCGCGGCGCGGCTTTGGTCGAAAACGGCAACCTCAAGGTTGGTGCCATGGGTCACGGTGCCGGAATCCGGTTGAACTTCGCCGATCAACATCTTGAGAAGCGTGGTCTTTCCGACCCCGTTTGGCCCGACGAAGGCCACCCGGTCACCGCGCATCACCCGCAGCGAGAAATCCCTGACGATGGGCTTGCCGTCATAGGCCTTTGCCAGCCCCACCGCCTCGATCACCCGCCGGCCGGACTGGGTGCCGGCGTCCAGCTCCAGCGCGGCGGTGCCCTGCCGGCGGATCTGGGCGGCGCGGCCCGCACGCAACTCCTGCAGCGCCCGCACCCGGCCCATGTTGCGCTTGCGGCGGGCCGAGATCCCCTCGACCGCCCATTTCGCCTCGGCCTTGATCTTGCGGTCCAGCTTGTGGCGGGCCTCGTCCTCCTGTGCCCAGATTTCCTCGCGCCAGTCCTCGAAGCCCTCGAACCCGGCCTCGCGGCGGCGCACCTCGCCCCGGTCGATCCACAGGGTCGCGCGGGTCAGCGCCCGCAGGAAGGCGCGGTCGTGAGAGATCAGGACAAAGGCAGCGCGGGTCTCGCGCAGCTCGGCCTCCAGCCATTCGATGGCATGGATGTCCAGATGGTTGGTCGGCTCGTCCAGAAGCATCAGTTCGGGCGCCTCGGCCAGCAGCTTTGCCAGGGCGGCACGGCGGCGTTCGCCCCCCGATGCGGTGGCGACGGGGGTATCTGGGTTGAACTTCAGCCCCTCGGCCACCACGCCCAGCCGGTAGGCCTCGCCCTCGGGCAGCGCCGAGGCCGCGTAATCGCCCAAGGTCGCATAGCCCGACAGGTCGGGGTCCTGCTCCATATAGCCCACGGTCACGCCCTGCGGCACCACCCGGGTGCCGCGGTCGGCCTCGACCAGACCGGCCATCACCTTCATCAGCGTGGACTTGCCCGAGCCGTTGCGGCCGACAAGGGCCACCCTGTCACCGGGCTGCACGGTCAGCGAGAGACCGTCGAATACGGGATTGCCGCCGAAAGTCAGCGAGATGTCGGACAGTTGGAGAAGCGGTGCGCGGGCCATGCCGGTCCGGTTATGCGGGGAACGGGCCGGCGTCAATCTCAACTGGTGGGCGCAACCGGTGGGCTCTGCCGGTCGCCGCACCCCGTTGCGAAAGCCAGCGCCGCCGGGCAGGATCGCCGGCAGGAGACCCGCCATGCCCTTCAAGCGCCTAGAGCCGCAGCGTATCCTTGACACCTGCCGCAGCCTTGAGGCGCGGGTCTCGGGCCGCTTTCCCGGACGCGGCATCGCGAAAGTCGCGCAAGAGCTGGTCACGCAGGCCCAGACCACCATTTCCGAATCCGCCGCGCTGCAGCCACCGATCTGGGGGCTGCGGTTTCTGGTCGGCGGCGTGGTGCTGGCGGGCGCGGCGCTTTTCGCCCTTGTCGGCTCCGTCATCCCGCTGAACCAGATGAGCCGCAGTTCCATCGGCAGTTTCGAAGGCATCGAGGCCGGGCTGAACATCGCCGTTCTGGGCGGTCTGGCCCTGGCGGCGCTGGTGCAACTGGAGGCGCGGGTGAAGCGCAAACGCGCGGCACGGGGCCTGCATGCGCTGCGCGCGATCATCCATGTCATCGACATGCACCAGCTGACCAAGGACCCCGTGGCCCTGTCCCCGGCCTATCCGCGCCGGGCGGAATCGCCCGAACGCGACCTCTCGCCGGCGGACCTTGAGCGCTATCTCGACTATTGCTCGGAGATGCTGTCGCTGACCGGCAAGCTGGCGGCACTTTATGCGCAGGCGGTGCCGGACGAGGGCGTGGCCTCGGCGGTGAACAGCATCGAGACCCTTGGCAGCCAGCTTTCCAACAAGGTCTGGCAGAAGATCACCATGATCGACATCGTCACCGGAGGCGCCCCCCCGCCGGTGCCACAGCGCAAGGGGCGGGCGAAGGTGGTGGAGGGCTGAGGGCCGCGCCTTCTGGCCGGCCGCCGGAGGGGTTTTGCACCCCTCCGGACCTCCCCGCAGGATATTTGGACCAAAGTGAAGGCGGAAAGAAAGGAGTTGCCGGGCGGAATGCCATGTCGCTCTCGCCGTTTGCAGGCCGGAAACTGCCGTTTCCGGCACTGTCTTGCCGCGCCAAGGGCCTAGAAAGGACGTGCGAACCGGAGAGCCGAAGTGCCAAGCGTCACCCGAGTGGACGAAGCCAGTCTGACCGACGAACGCTGGAGCGATCCGGCGCGCGGCTCGGTCCGGTTCCGCACCCTGATCTCGGCCCCCGCGACCGACACCGACACCCTTGTCTGCGGCGTCGCCACGATGGCCCCGGGCGACACGTTCGCCCTGCACACCCACCCGCAACCCGAGGTCTATTTCGGGCTTGAGGGCGAGGGCGAGGTCATGGTGGACGGCGCGGCCCACCGGCTGGCGCCGGGTGTTGCCCTTTACATCCCCGGAGGCGCGGTCCATGGCGTGCCGCAGGTGACGGTGCCGCTGAAATGGTTCTACAGCTTCGCCGCCACATCCTTCGACCAGATCGACTACAGCTTCGCCCATGAGGCCGGAGAGAGACATGACTGACAGCACCGATGCACTTGTGATCTTCACCCCTTCGGGCAAGCGGGGACGTTTCGCCATCGGCACGCCGGTGCTGACCGCGGCGCGGCAGCTGGGGGTCGATCTCGATTCCGTCTGCGGCGGGCGCGGCATCTGCTCCAAATGCCAGATCACCCCGGGCTACGGCGAGTTCCCCAAGCACGGCGTCCATGTGGCCGAGGATGCCCTGTCCGAATGGAATGCGGTCGAGGACCGCTACAACCGCATCCGCGGGCTGGCCGAGGGCCGTCGTCTGGGCTGCCAGGCCAAGATCATGGGCGATGTGGTGATCGACGTGCCGCCTGAAAGCCAGGTCCACAAGCAGGTCATCCGCAAGTCCGCCACCGACCGCCATATCGAGATGGACCCCGCCACCCGCAGCTTCTATGTCGAGGTCGACGAGCCCGACATGCACGAACCCACCGGCGATTTCGAGCGTCTGCTGCGGGCCCTGAAGGCGCAATGGAAGATCGAGGGGGTGGAGACCGACCTTTCCGTCCTGCGCCGTCTGCAGCCGGTGCTGCGCAAGGGGGAATGGAAGGCCACGGTCGTCCTGAACAAGGGAAACCACGATGCGCAGCATCGTCTCCTGGACATCCATCCCGGCTTCCACGAGGGCGCCCTTTACGGGCTGGCCGTCGATCTGGGATCGACCACCATCGCCGCGCATCTGTGCGATCTGGCGGATGGCAAGGTGCTGGCCTCATCGGGTCTGATGAACCCGCAGATCCGCTTTGGCGAGGATCTGATGTCCCGCGTGTCCTATGCGATGATGAACCCCGGCGGCGATGTCGAGATGACGAAGGCCGTGCGCGAGGCGATCAATGCGCTGGCGGTGTCGATTGCCAAGGAGGCCGGCATCGACCCGACCGCGATCTATGAGATGGTGATCGTCTGCAACCCGGTGATGCACCATCTTTTCCTTGGGGTGGACCCGGTGGAACTGGGTCAGGCGCCCTTTGCGCTGGCGACCAGCGGCAGCCTGACGCTGGAGGCGCGCGAGCTGGACCTGACCAATCTGAACCGCAATGCCCGCGTCTATGTGCTGCCCTGCATCGCCGGCCATGTCGGCGCCGATTCCGCCGCCGTGGCACTGTCGGAAGAGCCGCAGAAATCCAAGGACATGGTGCTGATCGTCGATGTCGGAACCAATGCCGAGATCCTTCTGGGCAACACCAGCCGCGTTCTGGCCTGCTCCAGCCCCACGGGCCCTGCGTTCGAGGGCGCGCAGATCTCCAGCGGCCAGCGCGCCGCGCCGGGTGCCATCGAGCGGGTCGAGATTGACCCTGTGACGAAAGAGCCGCGCTTCCGGGTGATCGGTTCGGACCTCTGGTCGGACGAGCCGGGCTTCGATGCCGCCATTGCCGGCACCGGCGTCACCGGGATCTGCGGCTCGGGCATCATCGAGGCGGTGGCCGAGATGCGCATGGCGGGTCTGGTTGATCAGGGCGGGCTGATCGGCTCGCCGGAACAGACCGGCACGGAACGCAGCAAACCCTACGGCCGCACCTTCTCTTATGTCCTGCACGATGCAAGCGCCTCGGGCGGGCCGAAGATCATGGTGACGCAAGGCGACATCCGCGCGATCCAGCTGGCGAAATCGGCGCTTTACGCCGGGGCGCGGCTGCTGATGGACACGATGAACGTGGAAAAGGTCGACCGGGTGACACTGGCCGGGGCCTTCGGCGCCCATATCAGCCCCAAGCACGCCATGGTGCTGGGGATGATCCCCGATGTGCCGCTGGATCATGTCCGCAGTGCTGGCAACGCCGCCGGCACCGGCGCGCGGATCGCCCTGCTGAACCGCGCCTCGCGCGACCAGATCGAAGAGCTGGTGCATGGCATCCACAAGGTGGAAACCGCGATCGAGCCGCGCTTCCAGGAGCATTTCGTCAATGCCTCGGCCATTCCCAACGCGGTCGATCCCTTCCCGGAACTGGCCAAGGTGGTGACGCTGCCCGATGTCAGTTTCAACACCGGCGGATCGGGCGGCGGCGATGGCGGGCGCCGGCGCCGGCGGGGCTGACGCGCCGAAGCGACCAAGGGGCGCAACGCGATCCTTCGCCGAAGGATCGTAGCGCCTTTTCGCGCCTCGCAATGCGATGGTTGCCAAGTCCGGGGCCTTGCGCCTAGGCTTGCGCATTCCCTTTTGCCTTGCGAGGCTTCCATGCGCTTTTCCCTTTTGCCCCTTGCCCTGACCTGCCTCTTTGCCACCCCCGCCCTGACCGAGGGCAAATCCATCATCGTGCTGGACGCCTCGGGCTCCATGTGGGGCCAGATCGACGGCCGCGCCAAGCTTGAGATTGCGCGCGAGGCCCTTGGCCAGGTGCTGCAAAGCATCCCCGCCGATACCGAGATCGGGCTGATGGCCTACGGCCACCGCTCGAAGGGCGATTGCAACGACATCGAACTGGTGGTGCCGCCGGCCAAGGGCACCGCCGCCGCCATCGTTGCCGCGGCCAACGAGATGAAATTCCTGGGCAAGACGCCCCTCTCCGAGGCCGTCCGCAAGGCCGCCGAGGACCTGCGCTATACCGAGGAAAAGGCCAATGTGATCCTGATCACCGACGGGATCGAGACCTGCAACGCCGACCCTTGTGCGCTTGGCACCGAACTGGAGCAGTCGGGCGTCGATTTCACCGCCCATGTCGTCGGCTTCGGCCTGACCGAGGATGAGGGTCGCGCCGTCGCCTGTCTGGCCGAGAACACCGGCGGCAAGTACATCCAGGCCTCGGACGCGGGCGCGCTGGTCGATGCCCTGAAAACCACCGTCGCCCTGGCCGAGCCCGAACCGGCCCCCGAACCGCCGCCCGCACCCGCGCCCGCGAAGCTTGAAACCAACGTGGACCCGATCCTGCGCCTGACCGCCGGCCAGGACGAGCCGCAGTCGGTAATCGACGATGCGATCTTCGAGTTCTACCCGATGACCGACGAAGGCCCTGCGGCGGACCGGATCGACACCATCTATGGCAACACGCGCGCCACGCTGCCCGCCGGCAAGTATCTGGTCCGCGCCCGCCTTGGCCATGCCACCGCCGAGACCGGATTCGAGGCCAGCGAGACCGAGATGGCCTACCCCGAGATGGTGCTGGACGCCGGCATCCTGCGGCTGCGCGTGCTGGCGACCGAGGGCGGAGAACCAGACGACGACGCATTCTATGAAATCCGCGGACCGGGCGACATCGTCGAGTCGGGCTATGCGGCCGCCGTCGTCGTGCTTCCTGCGCAGGAGTATTCGCTTCTGGCGCGCCTCGGATCGGCCGAGACCAGCCAGTCCGTGGTGATCGAACCGGGGCAGGAGCTGTCGAAGGATGTGGTGATGGGCATCGGCGTCGCCGGGGTCAGCGTCACCTATGACGGCAGCCAGACCGTCGCCGACGGCGATCTGCATGTCGAGATTTTCGAGGCCAAGGCGGATCTCGACGGCAACCGCAAATCGGCGGCCTACAACTGGGGCAACAACCAGACTTTCGACCTGTCGCCGGGCGACTATGTCGCCGTGGTCAAGCTGGATGCGGCACAGGTCGAGATGCCGCTGACCGTCCGCAGCGGCGAGCGCAGCGACATCGCGCTGAACCTCAACGCCGGCGTCGCCGCCTTCACCACCCCCGCCGACCAGCATATCGAGGTGCTGGCGGCCAAGAAGGACATCGCCGGCAACCGCACCAGCTTTGCCTATGGCTGGGGGCCGGAATGGCAGACGACCCTCAGTGCGGGGGAGTATGTGGTGAAGGTCGAAAAGGACGGTGCCGCCTCGGAAACCCCCTTCGCCATCAAGGCGGGCGAACGGGTGGACCTGAGCCTTGCCCCCTGATCTGCGCAGGCCGGAACCGGGGCGGAGGCCGCTTGACCTCTGCCCCGGCTTGGCTTAGGTCATGGCGCGTTGCGGGTGTAGCTCAATGGTAGAGCAGCAGCTTCCCAAGCTGAATACGAGGGTTCGATTCCCTTCACCCGCTCCAGTCCCCCGCATCTGAACGCACTGATTTAACACGGTGATTTCTCGATTCCGGGCAAGGCAGATGCCGTGTCCCGATCGGACGTGTCGCGGATCGGCCGTCAGTCCCGGCGGGTCGGGGCGACGAGTCCCGAAGCCCACGCACCGTTTCCCGTCATGTTCGGCCAAGGGCGAGAGGCCGTTTTGCAGCCCGTTCCACCAGACATACGAAAGGCGCGGGAGCCCCCCGCGCCTGTGCCCCCCTGAAGCATTCGCCTCAGTTGACGATGAACCTCAGTTGTAGATGAAACCGTTCACCGGATTGGTGCGCCCCAGCGTGCCGCCTGAATTGGCCACGCGCACCACGCTCCAGTCACCCTTTTCGGACACATCGACGACCAGCGTGTCCTGGGTGATGCGGTTGCGCTCCCAGTTGGCCTGATCAATCAGGATCTCGCGTTCGGACACGACCTTGGACACCACGGCGACATGGCCCATCGGCATCGACTTCGACGCCGCAAAGGCCATCACCGCGCCGATCTTCGGGGTCCGGCCACGCTCATAGACGCCCTCGGCCTTCTTCCACCAGGTGTTGGCATTGCCCTTGATCTCGACCCCCGAGACGGTGCGCGCGAAGGGCACGCACCAGATCCGGCCCTTGGGCTTGTTGGCGGTCGCATAGGCCACCATTTCCTTCACGCGGCCGCGCTCGGCCTCGGCGACATGGGCTTCGGACCTGGCGGCCTTCTTCGCCGACTTCTTTCCGAACAGGAAGAAGCCCGCTTTCTGCGCCTGGGGTTGCGTTTCGGCAAAGGCACCACTCACGGGCTGCATCAGCGAAAACGCAAGCAGGACGGCGGCGAAGGGACGTGCGGACATCGGCAAGGGCTTCCGGCTGTTGATCGTGCCGCCGGATGCCATGCCGATCACGGATTGTGCAACCTTGTGACAAATGCGTGAGCATGATCCCGCCGACAGCCCCGAATCCATGAGCAGACCTTTGCGCGCAAGGCCGCACATCGGCGGCTTTCCTTTCAGGCCGGGGCGGGCTAGCAACGGTCGTCAACATCTGAGAACGGGAGTTTCCTCATGGCGAACGAGATCAAGCGCATCGGCGTCGGTGCCCGCATGTCCGAAGCGGTGGCCTTCAACGGCATCGTCTGGCTGGCCGGTCAGGTCGGCAATCCGGGCGACAACGTGACCGAGCAGACCAAACAGTGCCTGGCCGAGGTGGACCGCATCCTCGCCGCCGCCGGCACCGACAAGACCCGCATCCTGTCGGCGCAGATCTGGCTGGCCGACATGTCCACCTTCGCGCAGATGAACGCGGTCTGGGATGCCTGGGTGCCGCAGGGCAACACCCCCGCCCGCGCCACCGGCGAGGCAAAGCTGGCGACCCCGGACTATCTGGTCGAAGTGATCGTCACCGCCGCTCTCTGAGGCAGATGACATGCCCGGCCGCCCCGACCCCGTCGCCCTTCTGGCGACCGAACTTGGCGGCGGCCGCGGCCATGTCAGCACGCTGGCGCGGATCGCCCGCGCCCTCGGGCCAGGGGTGCGCAAGCTGGCCGCCATCGGAGAGATGCTGCACGCGGCCGAACTCTCGGCTGAGGGCGTCGATGTGCTGCCCTGCCCCAAGCTGACCGCCCCGCCCGAAGCGCGGGCCGATCCGCTCGCGCGCGGCAATGCCACATGGTCCTGCTATCTGGCCGAGGCCGGCCTCATGCGCGCCGCGACCCTGCGCCAAAGCCTGATCTTCTGGCGCGACCTGCTGCTGCGCGAAAAGGTCACGCTCCTTGTCGCCGACTATGCCCCCCTTGCGCAGCGGGCGGCACTGGCGCTGCGCGAGGACGGGCACCCGATCCGCATCGTGGTCGCCGGCACCGGCTACGGCATCCCGCCCGCCGACCTGTCGCCCCTGCCGCATCTTGCGCGCGGCTACGACCGGGTGATCCACCCCGAGCCGCAGGTTCTCGACCAGCTGAACCAGGCCTGCGTGGAAATGGGACTGTCGCCGCTGCCCCGGCTGGCCGCCCTCTACGAGGCCGACCTGACGCTGGCCGGCACCTTCGCCTTCCTCGATCCCTATGCCCGCTGGCGGCCGCCCGGCGCCTTGGTGCCGCCCATCGTCGAGCGGTCCGAAACCCTTGCCGCGGGCGATGAGGTCTTCCTCTACTTCTCCCGCGCCGAAGCCGGGATCCCCGCCCTGGCCGAGGCGCTCTGCCGCCTGACGCTGCCCCGCCGCGGCTTCTTCCCCGGCGCGCCCGAGGCGCTGAAGGCGCGCCTCGCCGCCTCCGGCATGATCGTCGAGACTGCGCCGATGCCGGTCGAGCTGATCGCGCGGCGCTCGCGGATCATGGTCCACCCCTCGCCGCACGGATCGCTGTGCACCGCGGCCCTGATGGGCCTGCCGCAGCTTGGCCTGCCCGGCCACCGCGAACAGCTTGCCCATGCCCAACGCGCCGAAGCCGCGGGCGTGCTGCGGGTCCTGCCGCAAAAGACGGCCACCGCCGACGAGATCCTGAGCGGAATCGAAACGCTCTATCACGACGCTGCAGCCAGAACACGCGCCCGCTCGCTCGCCCGCGACCTGCGCCGGACCTTCCCCGCCGACCCGCTGTCCGACCTTGCAGCACGGCTCGCACCGGTGCGCGCGGCCCCCTCCGCATAGCCCGCTTCGGCCTTCATCTTGGCAAAAATATCCCGGGGGTCCGGGGGCGGTGCCCCCGGCCGCCGGCCGGAAGCGCGACCTCAGCCCTTCAGGAACCCGACCAGCGCGGCGGTGGAGCCATCCTTGCCCTCGGTCCCCGCCCGCCCCTCCAGCACCGGCTGCAAGGCCAGCGCCAGTTCCTTGCCCAACTCCACCCCCCATTGGTCGTAGGAGTTGATGCCCAGGATCACCCCCTCCACAAAGACGCGGTGTTCGTAAAGCGCGATGATCTGGCCCAGCACGAAGGGCGTCAGCCGGTCATAGGCCAGCGTGGTCGAGGGCCGGTTGCCGGGAAAGACGCGGTGACGGGCCTGCCGCTCCAGCTCGGCCCCGGTGGCGCCCTTGCGGGCCATGATCGCACGCGCTTCGTCCAGGGACCGCCCGCGCAGAAGCGCCTCGGACTGCGCAAGGCAGTTCGACACCAGCAAGAGATGCTGATGCGCCAGATCCGGCTCGTGCCCCCGCCGCGCCACCAGAAACTCGCAAGGCACCACCCGGGTGCCCTGATGGATCAGCTGGTAGAAGGCGTGCTGGCCGTTGGTCCCCGGCTCTCCCCAGACCACGGGGCCGGAGTTCACCGTCAGGTCCGACCCGTCCCGCGCCACGCGCTTGCCGTTCGATTCCATCTCCAGTTGCTGCAGATAGGCCGGCAGGCGCGAGAGCCGCTGGTCATAGGGCAGCACGGCGCGGGTGGCATGGCCGCAGATCTGGTTGTGCCAGAGGCCGACCAGCGCCAGAAGGACCGGCATGTTCTGCGACAGCGGCGTGGTCAGGAAATGGCGGTCCATCGCGCGGCCACCGGCGAGGAATTCCCCGAACGCCTTCGGCCCCACCGCGATCATCAGCGAAAGACCGATCGGGCCCCACATCGAATAGCGCCCGCCGACCCAATCCTCGAATCCGAAAACGCGCGCGGGATCAATGCCATAGGCGGTGGTCTTCTCAAGCGCGGTCGAGACGGCGGCAAATTGCGCCGCCGGGGCGCGCACCGCGCCCGCCAGCCAGCGTTTCGCCGTATCGGCATTTGTCATCGTCTCGATGGTGGTGAAGGTCTTCGAGGCCACGATGATCAGCGTGGTCTCGGGGTTCAGCCCCTTCAGCACGTCATGGACATGCGCCCCGTCCACGTTCGAGACATAATGCACCCGCGGCCCGTCATGGAAGGGCGCCAGCGCCAGCGTGGCCATCGCAGGGCCAAGATCGGACCCGCCGATGCCGATGTTCACCACATCGGTGATCCGCCCGCCCTGCCCGGTGAAGCGGCCCTGCCGGACATCCGTCGCAAAAGCCGCCATACGGGCGCGTATGGCGCGGACTTCGGGCAGCACATCCTGCCCCCCGACGCGGATCACCTCGTCCTCGCCGGCGCGCAGGGCGACATGCAGCACGGCACGGCCTTCGGTGTCGTTGATCTTCTCGCCCGCGAACATGGCGGCGCGGCGGCCCTCCACGTCCGAGGCTTCGGCCAGCATCACCAGAAGTGCGCGGCCTTCGGCGTCGATATTGGTCTTCGACCAGTCGAACAGCATCCCGTCCGCCATGACCGAGTAGCCCGCCGCGCGGCCGGGGTCCGCGTCAAACAGCGACAGGATTCGCCGATCCGCCACCCGCGCCTGATGATCCCGCAGCGCGGCCCATTTGTCGGTCATCGACGCCCCCTCATTCCGCCCAATGCACCACGGCCTGATCCAGCACCGCCCGGATCGGCGCCTCTTCCGGCGGCAGCGCGGCCGCGCGTTCGATCGCCGCGCGCTTCTCGGCCCCGGTGATCATCACATGCGCCCGGACAGCGCCGCGCAGGACGGGCGCCGTCAGCGTGACCCGCGGCTCGCCGGCCGCTTCCGCCCGCATCGGCAGGATCAGGCGCGTGGTGGCCGACAGGGCCTCGTCCAGCCGGTCGGCGCCGGGGAAAAGGCTGGCGGTGTGCATGTCGGTGCCCATGCCCAGAAGCAGGACCGAGATCGGCAGATGCGGCGCAAGACCGGCCTCCAGCGCCTCGACCGCATCCTCGGGGATCGAGGGGCCGGGCTGATACATCGGGATCAGCGTCGCCGCCTCGGCCCGGTTGCGCAAAAGCCGTTGACGCAGAAGCCGGGTGTTGGAGCGCTCGCTGTCCTCTTCCACCCAGCGTTCGTCGGTCAGGACGACCGCGACATTGGCCCAGTCCATCTCGACCCCCGAAAGCGTATCGAACACCGGCCCCGGCGTGGTGCCGCCCGGCACCGCCAGCGTGGCCCGCCCGTCGCGGCGCAGGGTCTCGGCCAGCTCGCCGGCGATCAGATTGGCCAGACGCAGCTGCATCAGCTCGCGGTCGGGATAGGTCTCGAACTGCATCAGCGTATCTCCCGCCAGCGCCGCCCGTCGCGGTGCATCAGCATCAACGCGTCCTCGGGGCCCGAGGATCCCGCGTCATAGGGTTGAGGCCGGTCGCCGCGCGCCTCCCAGCCGTTGATGATCGGATCGGCCCAGGCCCAGGCCGACTCGACCTCGTCACCACGCATGAACAGGGTCTGGTTGCCCCGGATCACATCCATGATCAACCGCTCGTAGGCGTCGGGCACGTCCTCGGCCGCGGCCCCGAGCGCCTCGGCGAAGGACATGTCCAGCGGCACCTGCACCAGACGCATCCCGCCCGGCCCCGGCTCCTTGATCATCACCTTGAGGTTCATCCCCTCGTCCGGTTGAAGCCGGATCACCAGGACGTTCTCGCGCCAGCCCTCCGCATCGTCGAAGATCGAATGCGGCGGTTCCTTGAAGGTGATGGCGATCTCGCTGGCCCGCGCCCGCAGCCTTTTGCCGGTGCGCAGGTAGAAGGGCGTGCCCTTCCAGCGCCAGTTCGAGATATGGGCCTTCAGCGCCACATAGCTTTCGGTGCGCGAGGCCGGGTTCTCGGCATGCTCCAGATAGCCGCCCTGCCCGTTGGAGGCCAGATACTGGCCCCGAACGATGTCTTCGGGCTGCACCGCATCCAGGGCGCGGATCACCTTCAGCTTCTCGTCGCGCACGGCGTCGGGGTCGAAGTGATAGGGCGGCTCCATGGCGATCAGGCACAGAAGCTGCATCAGATGGTTCTGCACCATGTCCCGCATCGCACCCGACGTGTCGTAATAGGCGCCGCGGCCTTCGACACTGACCGTTTCGGCCACGGTGATCTGGACATGATCGACGTATTCCGACTTCCACAACGGCTCGAACAGGATATTGGCAAAGCGCACCGCCATCAGGTTCTGGACGGTCTCTTTCCCCAGATAATGGTCGATCCGGTAGATCTGGCTTTCCGCAAAGTGCTGCGCCAGCGTGGCGTTCAGCGCCCGGGCGGTGGCAAGGTCGCGGCCGAACGGCTTTTCGACCACGATCCGCGCCTGCGGGCCGGCGATGCCGTAAGAGGTCAGCCGCCCGGCCAGATCGCCGAACAGCGAGGGCGCAACCGAGAAGTAGAACGCCTGCACCACGTCGGGCCGGATCAGCGCCTTCAGCTGCGGCCAGCCCGCCTCGCCCCTGGCGTCTATGGCGATGTAATGCAGCCGTTCCAGGAATTCGGCGATGACGGCCTTGTCCTGCTGGGTCTCGGGCAGGAATTCGGCGATGGCGTCAGCCACCAGCCGGCGGAAATCCTCATCCCCAAGGTCGCCGCGCGCCGCGCCGATGATCCGGCTGTCCGCCGGCATCTGCCCGGCCTGAAAGCGGCGGTAAAGGCCCGGAAGGATCTTCCTGCGCGCCAGATCCCCGGTGCCGCCGAAGATCACGAGGTCGAAAGGATCGACCGGGATGACGCGCGAAACCATGAAATCCTCGCTGGTGTGTTAGCGCTAACGAGCCGTGCTCGGCGCCTTCTAGCGCCCTTGGAAACCCAAGTCTAGCATCTTGGCGGCGAAGGGGAAATGACCTGCCCGCCGCCGCGCCATGGGCAGGGCAGAGCAACGAAGGGCCGGATTGGCGGGCGCGCCTAGCTTTCGTCGACCTGCTGCCACTGCACCCGCAGAAGGCCCGGCTCCACGGCAAGATGCTGGACCGCCTGTTCCAGCATCGGCTCGGTCACGCCTTCGCCCGAGACGACGGCCGAAAGTTCGACCCCGGCAGACTCCGGCAGGCGGCGCATGTCGATGCCGCCCAGATGCAGCCCGCCAAGCGTCAGCACCCGCATCATCAGACTGCGGGCCGCCGCCTCCTGCGCCTCGGGCACCACGACCAGCACGCGGTAGGATCGCACGGCCTGCGCCTGCAGGCTGACCCGCCGTTTTATCCATTGCACCAAGGGCCGCAGCGCGAAATTGACGAAGACGACAAGGCCGGTGGTGACCAGCGCGAAATCCCAGTTGCCATGCCCGGCCAGCAGCCCGACGGCGGCCGAGCACCACAGCGTCGCCGCCGTGGTCAGGCCCTGCACGTTGAACCCGTCGCGGAAGATGATCCCGGCACCAAGGAAACCGATGCCGCTGACCACCTGCGCGGCAACCCGGCTGGGCGACATGTCGCCCTCGATCAGCATCGAGAACACCATGTAGGCCCCCGCCCCAAGCGCCACCAGCGCATTGGTCCGCAGGCCGGCCTTCCTTTGGCGGATCTGCCGCTCCATCCCGATCAGCGCGCCGCAGCCAAGGGCGACCGAAAGGTTGAAGGCGGCGGCGGCAAGCGTGACGGTCATCTGACGAATCCTTCCCGGTGGGAGGGCCCATCCGATCACGGTCCGGGCAAAATGTGAATGTTATGTAACAGCTTCACAACGCCTGCGGTAAGGCACGGGCTTTGGCCTGGCGGAACCACGGTGAAATCACGGTTCTCGGCGCAGGATATTGATCTTTATCTGCAATCCCTTCCCCGATATGGAAAGGTCGTGCAAGGCAACCATCCCCCTGCAGTCTTGCTGACCCTTGTCCTGCTCCCGGCCGCCTGCGGAGGGGTGCCAGCGCCCCTCAGCCCTTGCGCAAAAGGTAGATGTCCATGATCCAGCCGTGTCGCATGCGGGCCTCGGCACGGGCGGCAAGGATGCGCGGGCCCGCCTCTGACAGGGGACCGTGCTCCAGGATCTCGCCCGGCATGCCCAGATAGGCGCCCCACCAGATCGTCAGCCCGTCGGGGGGAAGGCTTTGAAAGCTGCATTCGCCGTCCAGCATCACCACGCAGGTATCGGCGCCGGGCGGAAAGCCCCCGTCGCGCAACCGCCGGCCGGTGGTCACGACAAACGGCGCGCCGATCCGGTTCAGGGCGATGGCATGGGCCGCGCAAAGCGCATGGATCGCGGTGATGCCTGGGACGACCGAGATTTTCGGCACGGGCGACAGCCGCCCGGCGATCCGCAGGCTGGAATCGTAAAGCGCAGGGTCGCCCCAGACCAGAAGCGCCACCTTGCCGGCCTGCGGATGGCGCGCCGCCGCGCCGGCCCAGGCCCGCGCGATGGCATCATGCCAGTCCTCCACCCCGGCGCGATAGTCCGGGTTGGCGGCATCGCGGACCGGCAGGTCGAAGTCCTCGATCCGGGTCGCGGGATTGGTCAGCACGGCCTGCAGGATCTGCCGCCGCAGGTCGGCCAGATCGGCCTTGTCCGCGCCCTTGCGCGGCACAAGGACCAGATCGGCGGCATTGATCGCCTGCGCGCCCTGCCCGGTCAGGTGATCGGGGTTGCCGGTGCCGATGCCGATCAGGACCAGCTCACGCATGATCCTCCTCCGCCAGCGGGCCGTAAAGGATCAGCGCCGGGGCGTCGCCCGCCGCGCGGCCTGCCAGCTCTTGCGCCAGCCCCGCCAGCGTGCCGCGCCAGATCGTCTGCGCCGGGGTGGATACCGCCTCGGCCATCAGCGCCGGCGTTTCCGCCGCCATCCCCGCCGCCATGAGCCGCTCGGCCAGGGCGGGAAAGGTGCGCCGGCCCATGAAGACCGCCGTGGTCGCCGCCGGATCGGCAAGGGCCGCCATGTTCAGATCCCCCGGCAGCCCGCCCGAGACATCTGCCCCGGTCAGGAACTGCACCCGCCGCGCCGTCAGGCGGCGGGTCAGCGGGATGCCGGCGGCGGCGGCGGCGGCGCAGGGCGAAGGCACGCCGGGCACGATCTCGAACCCGATGCCGGCAGCGCGAAGCGCGGTGATCTCTTCCTCCAGCCGCCCGAAAAGGCCCGCGTCGCCGGATTTCAGCCGCACCACCCTTGCCCCGCCGCTTGCATAGTCCACCAGGAGCCGGCTGACGTGGTCCTGTCTGGGCGAGGCCCGCCCTGCCCTTTTGCCCACGCCGACCAGATCGGCCTCGGGCCGCGCCAGGTGCAGGATCGGACCCGAGGACAGGTCGTCGAACAGGATCGCATCGGCTTGCGCCAGCAGTCGCGCCGCCTTGACCGTCAAAAGGTCCGGGTCGCCCGGACCGGAGGAAACGAAATGGACAAATCCGGTGGGGGTGGGGCCGGTCATGGGTGCGCCTCGGCGATCAGGTGAAAGAAGGTGCCGCTGACAGTGCCGCGGCGCGAGCCGGTTTCGGCCACCGCATCGCCCTCGGCATCCGTCACTTGGGCCAGGGGCGGATCGGGCTGGTCCAGGATGGTGGAATAGTGGAACTCATGCCCGCGCAGACGGGCGCCCGCAGGCTGGCCGGGCATCGGTGCGGTCAGCGTCGCCAGCCGGTAGCCAAGATGCAGCTTGCGCCTTTCATATGAGGTGACAAGGCCCAGAAGCCCCGCCATCGGGTGCCGCTGGCCGCTGGCATCGACCAGCCCCTGCCCCAGCACCATGTAGCCGCCGCATTCGCCATGGACCGGGCGGGTTCGGGCATGGGCGCGCAGGCCGGCCATGAAGCGACTGGCACCGGCGATGCGGCCCGCATGCAGCTCGGGGTAGCCGCCGGGCAACCAGACCAGATCAGCCTCGGGCGGCGGCTGGTCGGCAAGCGGCGAGAACGGCAGGATCTCGGCCCCTGCCGCGCGCCATCCGGCCAGAAGATGCGGATAGGTAAAGGAAAACGCCGCATCCTGCGCCAGCGCGATCCGCTGCGCGGGGGGATTTGGCAGGGGATCGGGCGCACCGGCGCGGGTTCCGGCCGCCAGCCGCCACAGCGCCGGCAGGTCGACATGGGCGCGCAGGAAGGCCGCATAGGCGGCAATCGCGGCCTCAAGATCCGGGTGCTCGGCGGCCTGCACCAGCCCCAGATGCCGCTCGGGCAGTTTCAGGTCGCCCCGGCGCGGCAGCACGCCAAGAACGGGCAGCCCCGCCCGCTCCATCCCCAGCCGGATCAGCCGCTCGTGCCGGGGGCTGGCGACACGGTTCAGGATCACCCCGGCAAAGGGCAGATCGGGGTCATAGCGCGCATGGCCAAGCGCCACCGCCGCTGCCGTCTGCGCCTGCCCGCCCACGTCCAGCACCAGAACGACCGGCCAGCCCATCGCCCGGGCCAGCTCGGCGGTGGAGCCTTGGCCCGCCGCCCCCGCAAAGGCCACCCCATCGAAAAGGCCCATCGAGCCTTCGGCCAGCACCATATCCGCGCCAGCCGCGCGCTGCGCCAGGGCCGCGATCAGCCCCGGCCGCATCGCCCAGCTGTCCAGGTTGAACGACTCCCGCCCCGCCGCGGCGCGATGGAAGGCCGGGTCGATGTAGTCCGGGCCGCTCTTGAAGGGCTGCACCGCCAGCCCGTCCTCGGCCAGTGCCCGCAAGAGGCCCAGCATCACCGTGGTCTTGCCCGTCCCCGAGGCGGGGGCCGAGATGATCAGGCCCGGGGGCAGGCTCATGCCTCCTCCGGGAAGCGTGGCGCGGCACCGACGGGGCGATAGCGGCGGTCGTAATCGCCTGCGTAAAGCCGGCTTTCGGCGAACACCTCGGCACCAAGGGTATGGCCGACCAGGATCAGCGCCGTGCGCTCGCCGGTGCCTATCGCGGGCTCCAGCGTGGCAAGGGTGGCGCGGATCACCCGCTCATCGGGCCAACTGGCGCGGAAGATCACCGCCACCGGGCAATCGGGCCCGTAATGCGGGATCAGTTCAGCCTGCACCCGGTCCAGCACATGCACCGAAAGGTGGATCGCCAGAACCGCCCCCGTGCGTGCGAAATTCTCCAGCGTCTCGCCTTCTGGCATCGCGCTGGCACGGCCCGAGAGGCGGGTCAGGATCACCGATTGCGCCACCCCCGGCAGGGTCAGCTCGGCCCCCAAGGCGGCGGCAGCGGCGGCGAAGGACGGCACGCCCGGCGTCACGTCATAGGGGATGTCCAGCGCGCGCAGGCGGCGCAATTGCTCTCCCATCGCAGACCAGACCGACAGGTCGCCCGAATGCAGCCGCGCCACGTCCTTGCCGGCGGCATGGGCAGAGGCGATCTCGGCAATGATCTCGTCAAGGCTCAGCGGTGCGGTGTTGACGATATGACAGCCGGGCGGGCAATGGGCCAGCACACCCCTGGGCACCAGAGAGCCCGCGTAAAGGCAGACCGGCGAGGCGGCGATCAGGTCGCGGCCGCGCAGCGTTATCAGGTCGGGCGCGCCGGGGCCGGCGCCGATGAAATGGACGGTCATTCAGGGGGTCCTTCTGTCGCGGCGCTGTCGGCGATGGCCCATGTCACGGCGCCGGTGATCTGTCGTGTCGTGGTGATGCGTCCGCCGCTGACGGCGACCGCCAGCGCCTCGGCCACCGATCCGCAGCCAAAGCGCGCAAGGATGCGCGGGGATTGCGTCGGCGTGGCGATGCCGCGCAGGGAGGATTCGGGAAGTGCGGTCAGCGGCACACCCGCAAGCGCGGGATGCGCCGCGCGGGCCTGCAGCACGGCAACCGCATCGGCGGCCCCCGCCGCCTGCAGGGCACGGGCCACCTCGGCCCCGGTTGCCTTGCCCGCAAGGCCAAGCCCGATCACGCGCATGGCAGGCTCCATTGCACGACCGGGCGCGAGGGCTGCCAGCCGTGCAGGCCGCCAAGCGGCGCCGCGCGGGCCAGATCGATCCGCAGCAGATCCCCGCCGTGCAGGGCATGCAGGGCGATCACCAGCGCCTCGGTCTCCAGCGTGACGGCATTGACCACAAGGCGGGCGCTGCGGGGCAGACGGGCAAAAAGCGCCGCATCGAAGCCGCCGCCGACGAAGATGGCATCGGGGCGGGGCAGGTCTGCCACAACATCGGCGCTGCGTCCCTGCCGGACCTCCAGCCGGTGCGACAGGCCGAAACGGTCGGCATTGGTGCGGATATTGGCCAGACGCTCGGCCCGGCATTCGACCGCGACCGCCCGCCCGCCCGCCAGCGCCCATTTGACCGAGACGGAGCCGGAGCCTGCGCCAAGATCCCAGAGCACCTCGCCCGGGCGGGGGGCCAGTGCGGCAAGGGTCAGGGCGCGAACGGGGGATTTGGTGATCTGGCCGTCATGCGCGAATGCAGTTTCCGGCAGGCCCGGGCTGCGCGGCAGGCCGGGGGCGCCGGCGGGTTCGATGGCGGCCAGAACCGGGGCGGCGATGTCCTGCGGGACCGGGTCGGCGGCGGCAAAGCTGCGGATGCGCTCTTGCGGGCCGCCAAGCGCCTCAAGCACGGTCAGCCGGCTTTCGCCCCGTCCCCGCGCCACCAGCCAGCCGGCAAGACCCGCCACCGCCGGACCGTCGCGCAGGGTGCAAAGCAGGCGCTGCCCGGGGTGCAGGTGCGGCACCAGACGCTCGAACGGGGCGGCGTGCAGGCCAAGGCAGGCCGTCTCCTCAATCCGCCAGCCCAGACGCGCAGCCGCCAGCGAGAAAGACCCTGCCACCGGGATCGCCCGCCATTCGCCGGGGGTCAGGGCTTCGGCCAGCTGCGAACCGGCCCCGAACCAGAAGGGATCGCCCGAGGCCAGCACCACCACCTTGCGGTCCCTCACCGCAAGGACGGGGGCAATGTCGAAGGGCACCGGCCATGCGCGCCCACGATCCCCTGCCCCGGCCAGGGCCAGATGCCGGGGACCGCCGAAGATCACCGCCGCGGCCGCAAGTGCTGCACGGCTTGCATCCGGCAGGCCGGTCAGGCCATCTTCGCCGATGCCGATGATGGTCAGCCAGGGATCAGGGGGACGGGGGTCAGTCATGCCGAAAGTCCTGCTTCTGGGCGGCACGCAAGAGGCGATGGCTATCGCCCGCCGGCTGGCCGGGGACGGGGTGGATGCGCTCTACTCCTATGCCGGCCGCACCACTGCGCCCGAGGCCCCGCCGCTGCCCCACCGCATCGGCGGCTTCGGCGGCCCCGAAGGTCTGGCCGCCTTCCTGCGCGACACGGGCATCCGCGCGGTGATCGACGCGACGCATCCTTTCGCGGCTGGGATGAGCCGCAACGCCCTTGCCGCCTGCGCCGCCGAAGGCGTGCCGCTGATCGCGCTGGAGCGCGCCCCTTGGGTCGAGGAACCCGGCGACCAATGGAGCCGGGTGCCCGACATCGCCGCCGCCGTTCGCGCCCTGCCCGTTGACCCGACCCGCATCTTCCTTGCCATCGGCCGGCAGACCCTTGCGCCCTTTGCCGCGCGCGATCACCGCTATCTTCTGCGGCTGGTCGATGCCCCCGCTGCCGATCCCCTGCCGGGCGCCACCGTCATCGTGGACCGCGGCCCCTTCACCCTTGCCGGCGACCTTGCCCTGATGCAGCGCGAAGGCGTGCAGCTGATCGTGGCCAAGAACGCCGGCGGCAGCGGGGCTTCCGCCAAGATCGAAGCCGCCCGCCGGCTGCGCCTTCCCGTGGTGATGATCGACCGCCCAGCAATCCCGCCCCGCAGGGTGGCGGTCTCGGTCGATGAGGTGATGGTCTGGCTTCATGGCGCGGACCTCGGGGTATAGACCCAGGGGCCGACCCGCCGCGCCTGGCTGTTGCCGACCAGGACGACCGTGCGCATGTCGGCCATCTCGGGCACGGCGCTGCCAAGCGTGACGGTGCTGATCCGCTGCTCGGGGGTCGAGACCGCGCGGGCGAAGGTGATCAGCCGGTCCGGGCCGCAGGCATCGCGCAGGATCTCAAGCACGCGGGCAAAGCCCTCGGGGCGGGCGTTCGAGCGCGGGTTGTAGAAGGCCATGGCGAAATCCGCCTCGGCGGCAAGGCGCAGCCGGTGTTCGATGAGGTGCCACGGCTTCAGGTTGTCCGACAGGTTGATGGCGCAGAAATCATGCCCCAAAGGCGCGCCGGCGGCCGCGGCGGCGGCCAGCATGGCGGTGATCCCCGGCAGGACGCGGATCTCGGGCGGCGGGCCGGGCCAGGCCTCCAGCGCCTCGAACACCGCCGCAGCCATGGCAAAGACGCCCGGATCGCCCGAGGAGACGACGACCACCCTGCCCCCGCCGGCCGCCAGCTGCAGCGCGTGGGCAGCGCGGTCCAGTTCCTCGCGGTTGTCCGAAGGGTGCAGGGTCAGGCCGGGGCGCGGGGTGACACGGGCGACGTAAGGGATATATCCCAGCACATCGGTGGCCTCGGCCAGCGCGGATGAGACTTCGGGCGTCACCAGCGCATCGGCGCCCGGGCCAAGGCCGGCGATGGTCAGAAGGCCGGTCATTCCGGCATCTCCGGCCGGCGGCCCTGACCATGCACCAGCACGATCGCGAAATAGGGGCAGTCGGCGTCATCGACCGTCGCCAGCCGCTGCACCCGCTGGCCGGGCATGGTGCCCCGCTCGACCAGCCAGGCGGCGTCCAACCGGCCCGCCCGCGCCAGCGCGCGCCGCACTTTCGGCAGGTTGCGCCCGGTCTTCATCACCACCAGCGCATCGGCGGCGGCGGCATGGCGGGCCAGATCCTCCTCGGGCAGCGTTCCCATCAGGACCGAGAGCACATCGTCGCCCCAGGTGATCGGCAATCCGGTGGCGTGCCAGCAGCCCGCCATGCCGGGGATGCCGGGCACCACCTCGACCTGCGCGCGGCCCTGCAGGCGGGAATGCAGATGCATGAAGCTGCCGTAAAGGAAGGGATCGCCCTCGCACAGGATCACCACCTCATGCCGTTCGGCCAGGGCGGCCAGCCGGTCGGCCCAGCCGTCGTAAAAGCCGGCCAGCAGGCGCACATAGTCCGGGCTGTCGAAGGGGATTTCCGTGGTGACCGGATATTCCATCGCCAGTTCAATGACATCCGGGCGCAGCATGCCCTCGACGATGCGCCTTGCCTGCCCCTGCCGCCCGGGCTTGCGGAAATGCGCGATATGGCTGGCCGCGCGGATCAGCCGGTCGGAGCGGACCGACAGCAGATCCGGGTCGCCGGGGCCAAGGCCCGCACAGATGATCCGGCCCATGGTCACTCCTTCCGGCTGGCAAGGGCGTTGACGGCGGCCACGGTGATGGCCGATCCGCCCAGGCGGCCGCGCACGATCAGGGCGGGGCACGGGGCGGCCTCCATCAGCGCCTCCTTCGACTCGGCGGCACCGATGAAGCCCACCGGGCAGCCGATGATGGCGGCGGGGCGCGGGCAGGCCGGGTCCTCCAGCATGTTCAGCAGGTGGAAAAGGGCTGTCGGCGCATTGCCGATGGCCACCACGGACCCCGCCAGATGCGGGCGCCAAAGCTCAAGGGCCGCGGCGGATCTGGTGTTGCCCATCCGCGCGGCCATGCCGGAAACCGATGGATCGTGCAGGGTGCAGATCACCTCATTGCCCGCCGGAAGCCGCGGCCGGGTGATCCCTTCCGAGACCATCCGCGCATCGCAAAGGATCGGCGCGCCGGCCTCAAGTGCTTCGCGCGCCGCGATGGCCATGCCGGGGGTAAAGGCGATGTGGTCCTCAAGCCCCACCATCCCGGCGGCATGGATCATGCGCACGGCGACCAGCTCTTCCTCGGGGGTGAAGCGGGCAAGGCTGGCCTCGGCCCGGATGGTGGCGAAGGACTGGCGGTAGATCTCGGCGCCATCGGTCATGTAGCTGTAGGGCATCAGGGCTGTCCGGTCAGAAGGTCGGGAAGGTCTGCGGCCGCATGGATCGGGCCGGGGTCGGAGGCGCGTCCCTGCCGGATCAGGGCAAAGCCCCCGGCGGTGGCCGTCAGGGTCAGATCGGCGGCGGCGGGATGGGCGCAGCCCTTGGCGCAGCCCGAGACATGCAGCACCCGCCCCTGCGGCACATGGGCGGCCAGCGCCCGGGCAAGGCCCCGCGTCGGTTGCAGCGCCTGCGGGCAGCCCGGCGCGCCCGTGCAGGCCACGACCCGCAGGAGCGGATCGGCGGGATCGGTGATCAGGCCGGGAAGGTCGGGCATCTGCCTGGCCCCTTCCACCAGCAGCATCCGCCAGGGCGTCAGGCGCAGGTCGTGGCCAAGGGCGGCAAGGGCTGCCAGCGTGGCGGCCCCGGTCTGACCGAAGGCGATGCCCACCAGCGCGCCCTCGGCCCGCAGTTCCGGCGCCGGCTGGGCGGCCACCAGCGCGGGTGCTGCATCCCCCCGCAGATCCGGCGGCGGCAGGAGGCCGCGCGCGATCAGCGCCGCCATACGCCCCCGTCCGGCCGAGACGCCGCCCGCCGCAACGAACCAGCGCGCCAACGCCACGGCTTTCGCAGGGGCTTCGGCTTCGGTAAGGCGCAGGCCGGCCGGCAGGCCATCGGCGCGCAGGATCAGCCCGCCGCCTGCCGCACCCTCGATGCGGATGTCGCCGGGGGTGCGGGCCAGCCAGCGCCGCGGGCCGGGGTCCAGCACGAAGCCGAACTTCGCCGGCAGCTCGGGAGCTTCGGCCAGCGCCGCCTCAAGGGCTGCCGCAAGGGCATCGGCAGGGACGAAGGGCGCGACGGTGATGTTGCGCCTTGTCTCGGCCGCAAGGTCGCGGTCGATCAGGCCAAGGCCGGCAAGATCGGCGATCAGCGGCAGATGGCGGACCGCCGTGATCCCGCGCAACTGAACGTTGCCCCTTGCGGAGAGATCGATCAGCCCGTTGCCATGCGCCGCGGCCGCCGTGGCAATCCCCGCCGCCTGCGCCGGTGTCAGCCGCCCCGCATGGGGCCGCACCCGCACCACCAGCCCGTCGCCCGATTGCATCGGCCGCAGCGCGCCCGGGCACCAGCCCTGAACGACCGGGGCGCTCACAGCCGCTCGCCTTCGGTCAGGGCATTGCGCTGGCTGTGCCACAGGCCGGCGGCGCGCAGGGCGGCAAAGCGGTGACGCAGCGCGGCAAGGGCGGCGGGGTTCTCGGCCTGCATGAAGTCAACCACTTCGGCGCGGCCAAGGGTGGCGTCGTGGTAAAGGTCGAACAGATGCGGCGGCACCGCGCGGGCCAGATGGGCAAAGGCGCCAAGATTGTCCAGCGTGGCGGCGATCTCGGCAGCCCCCCGGAAGCCATGCCGCATCATCCCCGCCGCCCATGCCGGATTGGCGGCCCGGGCGCGCACGGTGCGGGCGATCTCTTCGGTCAGGGCGCGGGCCTGCGGTGCCCCGGGGCGCGTGGCGTCGATATGGTAAAGGGCTGCGGGCGCGGCCCCCAGCCGGGCGCGGGCCGCGGCAAAGCCCGCCTCATGCGCGGCATAGTCGGGAGCCATCAGAATGTCGGTCTCGGGCAGGTCCTGCACATGGGCGAAGGCGTCGGCCCCGCGCAGACGCGCCTCCAGCGCCGCCCGCGCCGGGGCGATGCCGCCCTGCGCGTCGATGGCGAAGGACGAGGCCGAAAGCCAGGCCTCTGCGGCCGCATCCCGGCCTTCGGGCCCATAGTCGTCCACCGCCATGCCCAGCCCGAAAAGCCCGGGACGCGGGCCAAAGACCCTTGGCGCGGGGGTCAGATAGGGGTTGTCATCGCGCGCCTCCTCACGCGACGCCAGCGTTTCGGCCCCCAGTTCGAACAACTGCGCCAGCCCCGGGAACACGTCGCGGAACAGGCCCGAGACCCGCAGCGTCACGTCGATCCTTGGCCGGCCAAGGATCGCCAGAGGGATCACCTCCACCCCCGTCACCCGGCCGGAAGCGGCATCCCACACCGGCACAAGGCCGGCCAGATGCAGCGCCATGGCGAATTCCTCGCCCGCCGTGCGCATCGAGGCCGATCCCCAGAGATCCACCACCACGCCGCGCGGCCAGTCGCCCTGATCCTGCAGATGGCGGCGCAACAGCTCCTCGGCCAGCTTGACCCCTTGCGCATGGGCCGCGGCCGAGGGCACCGCGCGGGGATCGACCGAGAACAGGTTGCGCCCGGTCGGCAGCACATCCGCCCGCCCGCGATGCGGCGAACCCGAAGGCCCGGGCTGCACGAAGCGGCCATCAAGGGCCGCCAGCAGGCCCGGCATCTCGCCCTGCCCCGCGCCGTAGACATGCAGCCCGTCGGCAAAGCGGCTGTCCTTCAGGTCGCAGACGAAACGGTCGATGCGGGTGATCGCCTCGGCCGGGGTGGCATCGGCGGCAAGGCCAAGGTCGCGGTCCAGGCCTGCCGCTGCGGCGGCCTCGCGGATGGCAAGGATCAGGCGCTGACGGCGCGAAGGGTCCAGCCCGTCGGCGGTGGAATATTCATCCAGCAGGCGCTCCAGCCCCTCAAGCGCGGGCGGCAGCGCGGAGGCCGCAAGGGGCGGCGGCAGGTGGCCGAGGGTGACGGCGCAAAGGCGGCGCTTGGCCTGAGCGGCCTCGCCGGGGTCGTTGACGATGAAGGGGTAGATCATCGGCAGATCGCGCTGCAAGGCCTCGGGCCAGCAGGTTTCGGACAGCGCGACAGCCTTGCCCGGCAGCCATTCCAGCGTGCCATGCGCGCCCATGTGGATCGCGGCATGCAGGCGCTGCGCCCGCAGCCAGAGGTAGAAGGCGGCATAGCCGTGGCATGGGGTGCGGGAAAGGTCGTGGTAATCGGTGGCACGGGCGGCGACCTCGCCCCGGTCGGGCTGCAGGGCGACCAGCACCGCGCCGCGCCGTGTCGCGGCGAAATGGAAGGCGCCGTCGCGGCAGGCCGGGTCGTCCTGCGGGGGGCCCCATGCCGCGGCCAGCGCCTCTTGCAGTCTTTGGGGCAGGCACGCCAGCGCCGCCTCGTATTCCGCCAGCGGCCAGACCACCCTTTCGGACAGCAGCGCAGGCGCCAGCGCCGCACCGGGGGACGTGGCATAGCCCGCCCCCGCCAGCCCGGCCAGCACCGCCTGGGCCGAAGCCAGCGCATCCAGCCCGACGGCATGGGCGATCTGGTCCGGGCGGCCGGGATAGGTGGACAGGATCAGCGCAAGGCTGCGCCCGCCCGCCGGGGTTTCGGCAAGGCGGTTCCAGCCCGCCGCACGGTCCAGCACCGCCTCGATCCGGGCCGGATCGGCACGATGGGCGAAGCGGCTGTATTGCAGATCGGGGTCGCGCGCGCCGGGGGATTTGAAGCTGATCACCCCGGCGAAAAGGCGGCCATCCACTTCGGGCAACACGACATGCATCGCAAGGTCGGCGGGCGACAGGCCCCGCTCGGCCGTCTCCCAGTCGCGCCGGCGCGCGGTGGAAAGGGCCAGCTGGAACACCGGGCAGCCAGGCCCATCCAGCGGCGAGACCCCGCCCTCGCGGGACGAAAAGGCGGTGGCGTTCCAGATCCAGCGGAGCGGCCTTCCCTTCAGCGCCTGCCCGACCCATTCGGCCGCGCCGGGGGCCTTCAGCGAGGGGGCGAAAAGCCCGTAAGCCGCGATGCCCCGGGCGCGGGCGGCGCGGAGCAGGCAGTCGATCGGGTCGGTATCGGCCGCGGTCAGGTAGCTGCGATAGAAGACCGCCACCGCCTCGGCCCCTTCCGGTGCGGGGATCACCCCGCGATCGGGGTCATACCAGCCGAACTCCGGCACCGTTTTCAGCCCCGGCACCGGCCCGGCGAACAGCCCCGCCGCCAGCGACAACTGCGCCAGCGCCGCCTGCGCCGCCACCGCCCCCCCGGCATCGCACAGCGCCTGCAACCTGCGCAGGGTCGAGACCGGCAGCGTGGAGGCCGCGTCCAGTGCGGCATCCTCGCGCCCGTCCGCCGGCAGCACGGCCAGCGCGATGCCCCGGCGGCGCGCCAGATCCTGCAGGCTGGCGATGCCGTAAGGCCAGTAGCCCACCCCGCCGATCAGCCGAACCAGCACGGCTTTCGCCCCGCTCAGGGTCTGTTCGACATAGGTATCCACCGAGACCGGGTGCCGCAGGGCCGCAAGGTTCGCCAGCCGCAACGCCGGCAAGGCCACCTGCCCCCGATGCCAGCCCGCCGCGAAAGCGCCAAGGTCGCTGTCCGAGAAGGACAGCACCACCAGATCGGCCGGGCTCTGGCCAAGGTCCGTCGGAACCTCGACCTCTTCAAGCCCGTGGCTGTCGCGGAAGACGACATGCATCGGCGTCAGGCCACCGTCGCAAGCACGGCGCGGATGGCGGCCGGATCGACATGGTCATGCTCGGCGATCACCACCAGCCGCGACAGGCGCGGCGCATCGCCCCAGGGCCGGTCGAACTGGTGGCGGACGCGCGCGCCCACGGCCTGCACCAGCAGGCGCATCGGCTTGCCTTTCACCGCGACATGACCCTTCACGCGCAGGATGTCCTGCTCGCGCGCAAGGCGGCGGATGGCTTCGGCAAGCGCCTCGGGGTCCGCGATCTCGGGCAGCTCGATCACCACCGAGTCGAAATCGTCGTGTTCGTGATCGTCATGGCCGTCGTGATGGCTGGGGCGGGCGGCAAGGTCATCCTCGGCCGCGGCGCCAAGACCCAGGATCACCGCGGGGTCGATGGTGCCCTCGGTCACCGCAAGGATCGGCAGCTTGCGCGGCGCCTCGGCCTCGACCGCGGCGCGGGCGGCGCTGAGGCCGGCCTCCCCGGCCAGATCGGCCTTGGTCAGCAGCACGATATCGGCGCAGGCGATCTGATCCTCGAACACCTCGGACAGCGGCGTCTCGTGATCGAGGCTGTCATCAGCCTCGCGCTGCGCCTGCACCGCCGCCGGATCGGGGGCGAAACGCCCCGCCGCCACCGCCTCGGCATCGGCCAGCGCGATCACCCCGTCCACGGTGATCTTCGACCGGATCGC
Organism: uncultured Paracoccaceae bacterium; assembly: GCA_934500835.1. Taxonomy (GTDB): domain Bacteria; phylum Pseudomonadota; class Alphaproteobacteria; order Rhodobacterales; family Rhodobacteraceae; genus Pseudogemmobacter. The sequence continues at coordinate 189,084 of CAKSTR010000004.1, forward strand.
CGGCCAGTCGAAAGCCTTCAAGAGCGGTTTCGGCAGGGCAAGGCCCGAGGTTTCGATCAGGATATGGTCGGGGCGTTTGGGCATCGCCAGAAGCGCCTCGACCGTGGGGATGAAGTCGTCGGCGACGGTGCAGCAGATGCAGCCATTGGCCAGCTCGACGATGTTTTCCTCGGGGCAGTTCTCGTCGGCGCAGGATTTGAGGATGTCGCCATCGACGCCGACGCTGCCGAATTCGTTCACCAGCACGGCCAGCCGCCTGCCCTGCGGATGGGCCATCAGGTGGCGGATCAGCGTGGTCTTGCCCGACCCCAGAAAGCCGGTGATCACGGTAACGGGGATTTTGGCCAGATCTGTCATGTCGGGTCTCCGATCGGGGGAAGGCGGGCAAGCGATTGCTTGCGGAAGATCGCGGGCCGGTCGCGCCAGGGGACAAGGCCATCGGGTGCCGCGGCATAGGCGGCGGCCCCGGCCAGGATGTCGGCGGCATCGCCTTCCGTCATCCGGCCATAGACATAGGACCAGCGGCCGGGGCCGGTCAGCGCCACGGCGCAGCCCTGCGCGCAGGCGGAAAGACATTCGACCCGGACCAGACGGACACCCGTCGGCGCGCCCTGCGCGGCCAGGGCACGGGCCAGACGCTCGCCCGGCACGGGGCGGCCCTCCTCGACCGGCTCTGCGGCGCGGCAGGTGGAACAGACCAGAAGTGTCACCGTCACGCCACCTGCCCTCCGCAGGGGGCGAAAAGGGTGGGACAGGAAAACGCTTGCGCCAGAGGCCAGCGGTCTCCGGTCGCGGAACACCCCGTCCGCCCGACAAGAATTGCAGCTGGCAGGTCTCCCGGCTTGCGGAGCGGCCTTGCGGCCCGCCCTGCCGCCTTCCCGAACCCCATGCGGGGCCAGTGGCATTGGCAGGACATCTCCGGTCACGGTCGCGGGGGCGGCTGTGCTTCGGGCTGCCCGCATCAACGGATGGCCCTGTCACATTCCCTCTTCGCCTGTCATGGACAGGAACCAGCTTTCGCCCCAAGAATGCCACCGCCGCCCGAAAGTCAAGGAGTGCCGCCGACATGACGACCGACGTCCCCGACAGCGAAGCCCGCCACACCGCCAAGATGGTGAAGATCAAGGCCGCGCGCGACCGGATGATGGAGGGCAAGACCGGCGAGAAGGGGCTGGTGATCGTCCATACCGGGCCGGGCAAGGGAAAGTCCTCATCGGGATTCGGGATGATCCTGCGGGCCATCGCACATGGCATGCCCTGCGCGGTGGTACAGTTCATCAAGGGATCGTGGGACACCGGCGAGCGGCGGCTCCTGACCACGCATTTCGGCGACTTGTGCCAATTTCATGCGATGGGAGAGGGGTTCACCTGGGAAACCCAGGACCGGGCGCGGGATGTGGCGGCGGCGACGGCGGGCTGGGAGAAAGCCAAGGAGCTGATCCGCGATCCGGGGGTCCGCATGGTCCTTCTGGACGAGATCAACATCGCGCTGCGCTATGACTACCTTGATATCGCCGAGGTCACAGCCTTCCTGCGCGACGAGAAGCCGCCGATGACCCATGTCTGCCTGACCGGCCGCAATGCCAGGCCCGAACTGATCGAACTGGCCGATCTGGTGACTGAAATGGCGGTGGTGAAGCACCCGTTCCGGGCGGGCATCAAGGCGCAGGCGGGGGTGGAATTCTGATGACCCGCGCGCCTCTGCCCGCCCCCGGGGCGCTGCCCCGGACCCCGGGATATTTCTGCCAGAATGAAGGCAATTATTTCTTAACCTTTTCTGGTCAGCTTGGGCGGGCGGTACAGGCGGGGACGCCGATGACCGCCCGGAGTGAAGGCGCCGCGTCTCCCCCGTGCGAACGGCCCGAGACGCGGTTGCCAACGCCGCTTTGCCTTATGGCCTTCATTCTGGCGGAAAATATCCCCGCCGGAGGCTCCGCCGCTGTCCGTCTTGTGCAAGCGGCGGGGGTAGCGCGATGAAGGCGCTGATGGTTCAGGGCACCGGCTCGAATGTCGGCAAGTCGATGATCGTGGCGGGGTTGTGCCGGGCGGCGCGGCGGCGGGGGCTGGCGGTCTTGCCGTTCAAGCCGCAGAACATGTCGAACAATGCCGCCGTGACCGAGGATGGCGGCGAAATCGGCCGCGCGCAGGCGCTTCAGGCGCTGGCCTGCGGGGTGGCGCCGCATACGGACATGAACCCGGTCCTGCTGAAGCCCGAGACCGACACCGGCGCGCAGGTCGTGGTGCAGGGCAAACGGCTGAGCACGACGCGGGCGGCGGATTATCCCGCGCTGAAGCCCCGGCTGATGGCGGCGGTGCTGGAGAGCTTCGGCCGGCTGAAGGCGCGGGCCGATCTGGTCATCGTCGAGGGGGCCGGCAGCCCGGCCGAGGTGAACCTGCGCCGCAACGACATCGCCAACATGGGATTTGCCCTTGCCGCCGGCGTGCCGGTGGTGCTGGCGGGGGACATCGACCGTGGCGGGGTGATCGCGCAAATCGTGGGAACGCAGGCGATTCTGCCGCCCGAGGATGCGGCGCTTGTCTCGGGGTTCTTCATCAACAAGTTCCGCGGCGACCCGCGCCTTTTCGATGACGGCTATCAGCTGATCAAGGACCGCACCGGCTGGCCCGGCTTTGGCGTGGTGCCGTGGTTTCACGGCGCGGCGCGGCTGCCGGCCGAGGATGCGCTGGACCTGACCGGCAACGGCATCGGCGGGCCGGTCAGGGTGGCTTGCCTTGCGCTGTCGCGGATCGCCAATTTCGACGACCTCGATCCGCTGAAGCAGGAGCCGGGGCTGGCGGTCGAGATGGTGCTGCCGGGCCGCGCCATTCCGGGCGATGCGAAGCTGGTGATCCTGCCGGGGTCGAAATCGACGCGCGGCGATCTGGCCTTTCTGCGCGATCAGGGCTGGGACATCGATCTTGCCGCGCATCGGCGGCGGGGCGGGCATATCCTTGGCATCTGCGGCGGCTATCAGATGCTGGGCCGGTCCGTCGCGGACCCCGACGGGATCGAGGGGCCGGCGGGCACCACGCCGGGCCTTGGCCTGCTGGAGGTGGAGACCGAGATGACGCCGGACAAGCGGCTGACGCGGTCAAGGGCGGTCCACAGCGCCAGCGGCTTGCAGGTCGAGGGCTACGAGATCCACATCGGCCGCACCACGGGGCCGGATTGCGCCCGGCCCTTCGCGGTGCTGGAGGGGCGGCCCGAGGGTGCGACCTCGGCCGATGGCCGGGTGACGGGCAGCTATCTGCACGGCATGTTCTCGGACGATGCCTTCCGCGCGGCCTTTGTGCGGGGCCTGGGGGCGCAGGCCTCGGGTCTTGCCTATGCGGCGGGGGTGGAGGCGGTGCTGGACGATCTGGCCGACCATCTGGAGCGGCATCTCGATGTGGCGGCGTTGCTGGCGCTGGCGCGATAGGCTGCGCATGCGGGCGCAGGCAGCGGGGGGCCGGCCCCCCGCACCCCCCGGGATATTTCCGGACAGAAAATGGGGAAAACGGCCTGCGCCTAGCCCTCCAGCCGCATTGCGCGCAGGCGCGGCTCGTCCAGTTCGATCCCGAGGCCGGGGCCCTGGGGCTGGTCGACATCGCCGTTCACATGCCAGATCGGCCGGTCGACGATATCCTTTTGCGCCACACCATAGATCGGCTGCAATTCCAGCACCTTGCAGGCCGGACTGGACCAGCTGAGCGCCTGGCTGGCGGCACCCACCACGGCGGTCGAGAAATTGTGGGCATTGGCCTGACGGCGGGTCAGGGCGCAAAGCTCGGCCGCCTTGCGAAAGCCGGTGATGCCCTCGACCCGGCCCGGATCAAGGCCCACCACATCGACGGTGCCGGACTCAAGGATGCGCAGCACGCCGCGGGCGTTCCATTCGCGTTCGCCGTAGGCGATGCGGATGCCCGAGGCGGCGCGCAGCGCGCGGTAGCCTTCGGGATCGTCATGGCCAAGGGGTTCTTCCAGCCAGGCCACGCCCAGGGCCTCAAAGGCGCGGGCGCGGTCGATGGCGGTGGCGATGTCCCAGAAGTTCTTGACGCCAAGGTCGACCATCAGGCTTTTGCCCGGCCCCATGGCGGCGATGACCTTTTCGGCGAATTCGATGTCGCGGGCGCGGTCAAAGCCCAGATGGGCGTTGCCCGCCTTGCCAAAGCCGACCTTGGCGCCGTGCAGCCCGGTGGCGGTGAAGCCGGCGATGTCTTCGGCCATCTCGTCGATGCTGGCCTTGGTGCCGTGCAGGCTGGCGATGGCGGGAAGCCGGTCATGGACCGGCCCCCCCAGAAGATCCAGCACGCGCACGCCAAGGGCCCTGCCCTTCAGGTCCCAAAGGGCGATGTCGATTCCCGAGATGGCGATCGAGGCGAGACCCGCCCCGGTGCCATACCACCAGCTGTGCTCGCGCAGCTTCAGCCAGATCGCCTCGACATGCAGGGCATTGGCGCCGACAACCAGCGGCGCCAGACCTTCGACCAGTTTCGCCGTCGCCAGCGTCGCCTCGGGGAAGTAGCTGCAACACTCTCCCCAGCCGACATGGCCGTCCTCGCCGGTGATCTTGACCAGACAGACCGAACGATAGCGGTTGTGGTCCGTCGGCTCCTGATAGCTGATCGGCAGGGCCTCGACGCGGGCGACGCGGGTCATCTACTTGTCCGCCACGCAAAGCTGGCGCTGCTGGCCAAGGCCTTCGATCCCGAGTTCGACCACCTCGCCCGCCTTCAGATAGCGCGGCGGCTTCATCCCCAGCCCCACGCCGGGCGGGGTGCCGGTCGAGATGATGTCGCCCGGATGCAGGGTGAAGAACTGGCTGAGGTAGGAGACGAGGAAGGCCGCGCCATAGACCATGGTCGTGGTGGAGCCGTCCTGCATGGTCTGCCCATCGACGGTCAGCCACATCTTCAGGTTCTGCGGGTCCGGCACCTCGTCCTTGGTGACCAGCCACGGCCCGGTCTGGCCGAAGTTGTCGCAGCTTTTGCCCTTGGTCCATTGGCCCGACCGTTCGGCCTGATAGCTGCGTTCCGATACGTCGTTGATGACGCAATAGCCGGCGACATGGTCCAGCGCCTCGGCCTCGGTGACGTATTTCGCAGGCTTGCCGATGACGATGCCCAGTTCCACCTCCCAGTCGGTCTTTTCGGAACCGCGCGGGATGATGATCGGGTCGTTCGGGCCGCAGATCGCCGAATTGGCCTTCATGAACAGGACCGGCTCGGGCGGCACCTTCATGCCGCTTTCGGCGGCGTGGTCGGCGTAGTTCAGGCCGATGCACATGAATTTGCCGGTGCCCGCCACGCAGGCGCCCAGCCGGGGATTGCCCTCGACCAGCGGCAGCGTCTCGGGGTCGATGGCGGCAAGGCGGTCCAGATGCACCAGCACCTCGCCGGCAAGATCACCGATGATGCCGCTCAGGTCGCGGATCTGGCCGCTGGCGTCAAGGATGCCGGGCTTTTCCGCCCCGCGGGGGCCGTAGCGCAGAAGTTTCATGTGGGTCCTCCCAATTGTCGGTCAATGCGCCGGGCAAGGCCGGCAGGCTATGGTCTAGATGCCGCCGCCCGTGCCGGGGTCCGCCGGGTGGCGGGCCAGCGGGGTGACGGAAACCTCGCGCATCCAAGGATACGCGGGCAGGCTGGTCAACCGCTCATGCAAGTCGGTCGCGTCGGCGGCGCGCCAGAGGCCGATATTGGCAAAGCGCCCCGGCAGCCGCCAGATGCGGAGCAGATGGCCCGAGGCCGCCAGCTCTGCCGCCCGCGCCCGTTCGGCGGCGATGATGCGGGCCTTCTCCGCATCATCCATCCCGTCGGGCCAGCGCAGGGTGATCTCGACCAGAAATTCCATCTGTCAGAGTTTCATCATCGAGGTGAAGATGTCCTGCCGCACGTCCAGCATCGGCTCGGGCGGGGCGCTGGCGAAACTGCCGCACAGCCAGGCGATGCAGCTTGCGGGCACGGCGGGGGCGACCAGCTTTTCCTGCGGGATCTGGCTGATCGGGTTCAGGCCCGAGACGCGGATGACGCCCTGCATGTCGGTGTCGGTCGGCGGGATGCCGACGAAGAAGATGCGCAGACCCAGCGGCGTGAGCTCTTTCTCCATCATCCGGGTCAGCATGTGCATCCCGGCCTTGGTGGAACAATAGGCGGTCCAGCCCTCCATCGGGGTGGTGGCGGCGCCGGTGCCGGCATTGATCACCGCCCCGCCGCTGGCTTTCAGCAAGGGCAGCGCCGCCAGCACCATGCGCTGCACGCCCATCACGTTCACCGCAAAGGCCGCACCCAGCGATTCGGGGCTGATCGACGGCAGGGGACCGATGGGCGAGATGACGCCCGCATTGTTCACCAGCACATCCAGCCGCCCGGCATCCGCCGCAACCCGCGCGACCGCCGCATCGGCGTCGGCCTGCCGCGTCACGTCCAGCGCCAGAACGGTCACGCCCTCGGGCAGCGCCTCGGCCTCGGCCCCGGGGTAAACCCCTGCAAAGACACGCGCTCCGCGCCCGGCCAGGATGCGCACCAGTTCGGCCCCGATGCCGCGCCCTGCCCCGGTGACCAGCACCACCTTGCCCGACAGGTCGGGCACCTCGACCGGCGCCAGATTGAACATCCCTCACTCTCCCTCTTGTCAGACCAGAAAATTGGCCTTACCAATTAGCGAGGATGTCCAGCGGAAGTCAAGTTTTCTGCGGACAAGGAAGAGAGCGATCCGGGGGAGGATCACCATGACACTTCACGCTGGGGCCACCACGGTCCCGCCCCGCAAAGGCCTGCCCGCATGAGCGGCGAGACCCGCTTCGGCGTGACCCGCCCGACCGAGGACGACATCCGCCGGGGCGGATTCTCCACCCCCTGGGATGCGCCGATGATCCCGCGCTTTCCGTTCCGCTTCCGCAACGTCGAGGTGCTGACGCTCTATTGGCGCAGCGACCGGGGCGCGATGCAGTTCCTGCTGCCCCCGCCGCTGCAGGCAACGGGCGACGTGGCTTGCGTCCATATCTACAAGATGAACGACACCGACTGGCTCGGCCCCTATTCCGAGGCGAATTTCATGATCGGTGCCGAGCTTCCCGGCCGGGCGTCAGGCGCCTATTCGCCCTACCTTGTGCTGTCCTCGGACGTCGGCGTCGCCCATGGGCGCGAGATCCACGGCCAGCCCAAGAAGCTGGGCACGCCCAAGATCGAATTCCGGGGCGATCTGATCGTCGGCACGGTCGAACGCAACGGCATCGACGTGATCACCGGCACCATGGCCTACAAGCAGAGCCCCTGCGATCCGGCGGCGATGAAGCCGCATTTCGACTTTGCCACCAACCTGAACCTCAAGGCCATCGACCATATCGACGGCAGCCCGGCGATCCGTCAGCTCACCTCGCGCCGGCTGACCGATGTCACGGTGCATGAATGCTGGCAGGGCGCCTGCACGGTCGAGGTGCGGGCCAATGCCCAGCTTCCGGTCTGCCGCCTGCCGGTGGTGGAGGCTTTGCAGGGCTTCTACTGGCGCGCCGACTTTTCCCTCGTCGCCGGCGAGATCATCCACGACTATCTGGAGAATGGCGCATGAGCCCGCGCGTTGTCGTCACCGACTACACCTTCCCCGATCTTGCGCAGGAAGAGGCGGCGGCCCGTGCCGCCGGGGCCGATTTCGCGCAGCACCAGTGCCGCAGCGCCGATGAGGTGACGGCGGCAGTCGCCGGGGCCGATGTGGCCGTGGTGCAATTCGCCCCCTTCACCGCCGCCGCCGCCGCCGCGGTGAAGCCGGGCGCGACGGTGATCCGCTACGGGGTCGGCTACAACAACATCGACGTGGCCGCCGCCGCCGCAAAGGGCCTGCGCGTGGGCTATGTGCCCGACTATTGCGCCGATGAGGTGGCCGACCACACCGCCGCCGCCGCCCTTGCCATGCTGCGCAAGCTGCCGGTCCTGGATGCCTCGGTTCGGGCGGGGGAATGGGCGGCGGTGGCACGGGCCAAACCGTTGAAACCCTTCTCGGAAACCAATTTCGCCTTCTTCGGCCTGGGCCAGATCGGCCGCGCCGTGCTGACCCGGCTGAAAGGGTTCGGCTTTCGCTTCATGGCATCGGACCCCGGACTTTCGGCGGATGAGGCCGCCAGCCTTGGCGTCACCCGCACCGATGCCGCGACCCTGCTGCGCGAGGCGGACATCATCTCGCTTCACGCCCCCGCCACGGCTGAAACCACCGGCTATTTCAACGCCGGACGGCTGGCGACGATGCGCCCTCATGCCATCATCGTCAACTCGGCCCGGGGCCAGCTGATCGTCGAAGAGGATCTGGCACAGGCGCTGGCCCGCGGCACGATCGCCGGCGCCGCCCTCGATGTGTTCCATGTCGAGCCGCTGCCCGAAGACAACCCCTTGCGTCACGCGCCCAACACGCTGCTGACACCGCACGCCGCCTGGTATTCCGAGGCGGCGATCCACAAGCTTCAGGCGCTGGTCGCCGAAGACATCGCCCGCGCCCTGCGCGGCGAGGGACCGCGCAGGCCGGTCCCGCAAGGCTGACGGAAACCTTGGCCGGCTGGAGGGCCGGGCAATCAACTGGGAGGACGACGATGAAACTTTTCGCAACCCTCGGCGCCGCAGCGGCGCTGATGTTGGGCACCTCGGCCATCGTGCAGGCCGACACCATCAAGCTGGAGCCGGGCAAAGAGACCAACATGGTCCTTCTGCCGAAATTCCTTGGCATTCTGGTCTTTGATCAGGCCAATGAGGGCGCGCAAGAGGCGCACAAGGAACTGGCCAACCCCGGCAAGCTGGAATTCCTCGGCCCGACTCCGGAAAACTCGGTCGCGGGCCAGATCGAGATCATGACCACCGCCGCCACCCAGAAACAGGGCGCGGTCCTGCTGTCGAACAACGCGGGCGACCAGATTGCACCGGCGGCCAAGGCCGCGCAGGACGGCGGCACCAAGGTCGTGACCTGGGACAGCCCGATCCCGTCGGGCGAAGGCGAAAGCGTCTTCGTGGCGCAGGTGGACTTCGGCTCCATCGGCACGGTGATGGCCGATATGGCGCATTCGATCCTTGGCGGCGCGGGCGAGATGGCGGTGCTGTCGGCCAGCCCCGATGCGTCCAACCAGAACGCCTGGATCGAGTCGATGAAGGCGGCGCTGGCCGCCGATCCGAAGTACAAGGACATCAAGCTGGTCGATGTGGTCTACGGCGATGACCAGGCCGAAGTGTCCTACAACCGCGCCCTGGCGCTGGTCGACAAATACCCGGATCTGAAACTGATCATGTCGCCCACCACCGTCGGCATCCAGGCCGCCGCCAAGGCGATGCAGGACGAGGGCCTGTGCGAGAAGACCAAGGTCTCGGGCCTGGGTCTGCCGTCGGAAATGGTCTCCTACACGCTGAACGGCTGCGCGCCGGAATTCGCGCTGTGGGACTTCCGCGACCTTGGCTATCTGACCTACTTCACCGCCTACGGCCTGGCCACCGGCCAGTTGAAGGGCGAAGTCGGCGAAAGCTTCACCGCCGGCCGCATGGGCGACTACACGATCGAGGAAGATGCCAGCCGCCCCGGCGCCAAGCGCATCCTGATGGGGCCGTTCACGGTCTACACCAAGGACAATGTCGAGGCGGCGGCCCAGTAAGCCCCGCCTGACAGGATGCGGCCGCGCTCCCCTGGCCGCATCCACCCTTTGCGCTTTGAACATCAGGCGGGATCTGCCCCATGACCCAACCCACGCTTGCGCTGCGGGCGGTCTCGAAGTCTTTCGGGATGACGGCCGCGCTGACCGGCATGACGCTGGAGCTGTTCCCCGGCGAGGTTCACGCCATCGTCGGCGAGAACGGCGCCGGCAAATCCACCATGATCAAGATCATGACCGGCATCTACCAGCCCACATCGGGCCATGTCGAGATTGACGGCGCCCCGGTGGCGCTGAACGGGTCCAAGGCCGCGCGCCTGCGCGGTGTGACCGCGATCTATCAGGAACCGATGGTCTTTCCCGATCTGGACGTGACCGAGAACATCCACATTTCTGCCGACAAGGGCCTCTGGCTCAACCGCGCCGCCATGCGCCGGTCGGCGCAGGGGCTGATCCGCCATATCGGCATGAAGCTGGACGTGGACCGCACCGCCTCGGGCCTGACACTGGCCGAGCAGCAGGCCGTCGAGATCGCCCGCGCCCTGAGCCAGAACGTCCGCGTCCTGATCATGGACGAACCCACCGCCAGCCTTTCGGCGCATGAGGCGGCCGAGTTGCGCCGCGTCGCGCGCGCGCTGGCCGATCAGGGGGTTGCCGTGGTCTATATCTCGCACCGGCTGGAAGAGGTGTTCGAACTGGCCGACCGCGTCTCGGTCATCCGCGACGGCCAGCACATTTCCACCCGCGCCATCGCTGACACCAGCCCGCAGCTGATGATCGCCGAGATGGTCGGGCGCGAGGTCGGCAACTACTTTACCAAGATGCCCTCGACCGCCACCGATCAGGTGATCCTCTCGGTCCGCGACCTTGGGGTGCGCGGCGTCTTCGACGGCATCACCTTCGACCTGCGGCGCGGCGAGGTGCTGTGCATGGCCGGGCTGATCGGCGCGCGGCGCACCGATGTGGCGCTGGCCCTCTTCGGCATCCAGCCCGCAACCAGCGGCAGCATCACCTACAAGGACCAGCCCCTGCGCCCCCGCTCCGCGCACGAGGCGATCGGGGCCGGCATCGCCTATGTCTCGGAAGACCGCCGCAAGCTGGGTCTGGCGATGGACCTGCCGATCCGCTGGAACATGACGCTGGCCACCCTGGGCAAATACCTGCGCGGTGCCGGCCGCATCGACACCACGGCCGAGGTGCGCATGGCCGAAGATTACCGCAAGCGCCTGAACATCCGCACCCCCGACGTTGAAATTGCCGTCGGCAAGCTTTCGGGCGGCAACCAGCAAAAGGTCATGCTGGCGAAATGGCTGAACATGGAGCCTGACCTTCTGATCATCGACGAGCCAACCCGCGGCATCGACATCGGCGCCAAGGCCGAGGTGCATGACCTGATCCGCGCCTTTGCCGCCAAGGGGGGCGCTGTGCTGATCGTCAGTTCCGACCTGCCCGAGGTGCTGGCGCTTGGCGACCGCATCCTCGTGATGCGCGAGGGGCGGCAGATGGCGATCCTGGACCATGCCGAGGCCGACCAGCAGCGCATCATGGCGCTGGCCACCGGACAGGAGAAAGCCGCGTGAACAGCATCCTTTCCCGCATCCCGCCGCAAACGCTGCGGATCCTGGCCCTTCTGGCGGTGACGGTGCTGATCGTCCTGTTCTTCGCCTCCCAGATCGAGAACTACCTGAACGGCCGGCTCTTCAACCGGATCTCCTCATCCGTCGCGGTGATGGCGCTGATCGCCACCGGCCAGACGCTGGTGATCCTGACGCGCAACATCGACCTGTCGGTCGGCTCCGTCATCGGCTTTGCGGCCTTTGCCACCGGCAGCATCATCGCCAGCCATCCGGGCATGAACCCTGTGGTGCTGGTGGCCTATGCGGCAGCGGTCGGCGCGATGTTCGGCGCGGTCAACGGCCTTCTGGTCGCCTATGCCCGCGTGCCCTCGATCATCGTGACGCTGGCGACCATGGCGATCTACCGCTCGCTTCTGGTGGAATATTCCGGTGCCAAGTCGATCACATCCGAGACCTTGCCGAAATGGCTGGTGGACTTTCCCAACCAGCAGGTCTTCGCCATCGGCGATTTCCAGATCCGCGCGGGCTTCTTTGCGGCCGTGGTGGTGGTCATCCTGGCCCATCTCGCACTGACCCGCCTGCGCCCCGCCCGCCGCATCTATGCCGTGGGGTCGAACCCCGAGGCCGCGCATATGGCCGGGATCGACAGCCGCCGGGTGATCTTCGTGGCCTTCGTCCTGTCGGGGGTCATGGCGGGGCTTGCCGGCTTCATGTTCCTGGCCCGTTTCGGCAATATCACCGTCGTTGCCGGCCTCGGGTTCGAGCTGAAATCCGTGGCCTCGGCCGTCGTCGGCGGCGTCAGCATCAACGGCGGCTCGGGCACCGTGATCGGCGCCTTCATGGGGACCGTGCTTGTCGACCTGATCGACAGCAGCCTTGTGCGCTGGCCCGTCGTCTCCGAGTTCTGGCGCGAGGCCGTCCTCGGCGCGATGATCCTTCTTGCCGTCGCCATCGACACCATCTTCATCCGCCGCCTTGCCCGCCTGCGCGCCGCCCGCGCGCAGCAGGAGGCACTGGCCGCGGACGCAAAGGGGAAAACGCCATGAAGCAGCGCCTGTTCAGCTGGGAGGGGGTGCTTCTGGCCACCTTTCTCGTCATCTTCGCCTTCAATGCCCTGACCCTGCCGCAGTTCCTGACGGTGTCGAACCAGATCAACCTTTTCCAGCTGTCCAGCGAGAAGGTGATCGTCGTCCTTGTCATGGCCTTCATCATCATCAACGCCGAGATCGACCTTTCGGTCGGCTCGATGATGGGGCTTTCCGCCTGCGCCTTCGGCTGGCTGTTCCAGCAGGGCTGGGACCCGGCCCTGGCCATCGCGATCTGCCTTGGCCTCGGCATTCTCGGCGGGGCGCTGAACGGCGTCTTCGTGGCCTATCTCGGCCTGCCGTCGCTGGTGGTGACGCTGGCCACGCTGATCGGCTACCGCGGCCTTGCCCGCGTGATCGTCGAGGATCGCGGCATCACCGATTTCCCCGACTGGTTCGATGCCCTGGGGCAACAGGGCTTCCTCGGCCCCCTGCCCTTCGCGCTGGTCTGCTTCGTCCTTCTGTTCGCGCTGGCCTGGTTCCTGCTTGAGAAATCGGCCTTCGGGCGCAAGACCTATGTCATCGGGTCGAACCGCGATGTCGCCGATTTCGCCGGCATCGACGCGCGGCGGCACAAGCTGATCCTTTTCACCGCCTCGGGCCTTGTCGCGGCCTTCGCGGGGCTTCTCTACGCCGCCCGCGTCGGCGCCGTGCGCGGCGATGTCGCCAGCGGGTTCGAGCTGGACATCATCACCATCGTCCTTCTGGGCGGGGCCTCGATCTTCGGCGGATCGGGCACGCTGGTCGGCACGGGCCTTGCCATCCTGATCGTTCTGAACATCCGCAATGGCATGGCGCTTCACAACGTGACCGGGCATATCCAGACCGGGGTGATCGGGCTTTTGCTGATCGCCTCGGTGCTGGTGCCGCGGCTGAAGCTGGGGTTCGGCCGCAAGACAGGAGCGGAGGGGCAGACATGACCACGGCGACACGCAAGCCCGAACCCGACAGGCCGGAGTTCGACACACCCATCGTGCGCGAATCCGTGGCCGAGGCCGTGGTGCGCCGCATCCTCGACATGGTGAAGGCCGGGGTGCTGAAGGCCGGCGACCCGCTGCCGCCCGAACGCGATCTGGCCGTCTCTCTGGACGTCTCGCGCCCCTCGGTGCGCGAGGCCCTGCGCGGGCTGACCGTGCTTGGCGTCGTGCGCAGCCGTCAGGGCGGCGGTGCCTATATCAGCGACCTCGGAGCCGAGACGCTGCTTGGCCCGATCCAGTTCTATCTGACGCTGGAAGACGTCAACATCCGCGACCTCTACGACGCCCGCAGCCTGATCGAAAGCGACGTGGCCCGCCGTGCCGCGGTGAACATCGACGACGAGACGCTGGACCGGCTGGAATCCCTTCTGGCCGACCAGCAAGGCACGCTGAACGACCCGCTCGCCTTCCGCCGTTCCGATTTCGAATTCCACGAGCTGATCTGGATCGGCTCGCGCAATGCCTTCCTGAAACGCATCGGGGAAAGCCTGAATGTCCTGGGGCTGGAGTTCCGCAAGCGCGCCTCTGAACGGCCCGAGACGCTGGAGCAATCCTTGCGCGACCACCGCGCGCTGCTGGATGCGCTGCATGCCCGCGACCCCGAGGCCGCTGCCCGCGCCGCCGAGACGCATATGCGCAACGTCTATGAATCGACCATCGCCCAGAAGGAGGTGACGCCATGACCGCCCAGTCCCGCAAAGCCCGTATCGGAGTCGTCGGTGTCGGCTGGTGGTCCTGCGTGAACCACATCCCCGCGCTGCAGGCCTCGGACATCGCCGATTGCGTGGCGATCTGCGATCTCGACACAGACCGGCTGGCGCAGGTGGCAGCCCATTTCGGCATCCCCGCGCAATATACCGATGTTACCGAGATGGTCCGCGCCGAAAAGCTGGATGGCGTGATCGTCGCCACCCCCCATGTCGCCCATCGCGGCCCCGCCGTGGCGGCGCTTGAGGCCGGCGCCCATGTGATGATCGAAAAGCCGATGGCGACCAGCGCCGCAGACGCCCGCGCGATCGAGGAGGCCGCCATCCGCAACGGCCGGCAGGTCATGATCCCGACCGGCTACAGCTTCACCCGTTTCACCGCCACTGCGGCCCAGATGGTCCGCGCCGGCCGCATCGGCACCATCCGCCATGCGATCTGCTCGATGTCCTCGGCGCTCGAAGACCTGATGTCGGGCGAGCCGATGGTCGAGACCACGGACCACATCTTCCGCCCGCCGCCCTCGACCTGGGCGGACCCCGCACGGGCGGGCGGCCATGGCTGGGGGCAGCTGTCGCATGCGCTTGGCTGGCTTTTGCATGTCGGCGACATCGAGTTTGCCGAAGTCGCCTGCATGGATGTGAAATCGAAGACCGGCGTCGATTTCTACGATGCCGCCATCGCCCGCACCACCACCGGCGCCACCGTCTCGCTGTCGGGTGCCTCGACCATGCCCAAACATCGCGGGCTGCATTTCGAGATCCGCTTCTTCGGCACCGAAGGCATGCTGCATTTCGTCTCCGAAGCCGGCGAGGCGAAACTGGTGCTGTCGCGGCAGGACGGCACCGACGAGACGCCCGCGATCGCGGCCGAAGAGATCGGCTATGACGGCATGCTGCCGATCCCGGCCTTCGCCGCCCTTTGCGCCGGCATCAGCGACGACAATCCCGCCAATGCCACCATCGGCCGCCGCGTGACCGAGGCGCTGGACGCGCTGTACCGCTCGGCCGCCTCGGGCCGGATCGAGAGGGTGTCGGCATGAAACTGTCGCTCACCGCATGGTCCTTTCCGGCGCTGACGCTGGCGGAATGCGCAGCCGTGTCGAAGGCGCTTGGCATCGGTGCGCTGGATCTGGGCCTTTTCTACGCCTCGGCGCTGGATCGCGACCTGATCCTGGCGGACCCCAAAGCCGCCGCCCGGCCCCTGCGCGATCTGGGTGTCGCGCTGCCGAACTACTACCACCTTTTCGGGGACGGCCTGTCGGGCCGCAACCTTGCCCTGCCCGGCACCATCGACGCCAATGCCCGCGATCTGGCGCAGGTCATGGCCTTTGCCGATGCCGCCGGGATCGGCTCGGTCTTCATCCTGCCCGGTGTGGTCAACCCCGGTCAGTCGCGCGACGAGGCCGCGAAAGTCTCGGCCGAAAGCCTGACCGCGCTCTTGGAGGTGGCAAAGGGCCACAAGGCCCGCCTCTGCATCGAGCCGCATGTCCACAGCTGGGCCGAAAGCCCCGGGCTGGTGCGCCGGCTGATCGACCGGACCGGCATCGGCCTTGCGCTGGATTATTCGCATTTCGCCTGCCTCGGCTTTCGTCAGGAAGAGATCGACCCGCTGGCGCCGCACGCCGTGCATGTCCATCTGCGGCAGGCCCGGATGGGGGCGCTGCAGACCAAATTCGCCCAAGGCACCATCAACTTCCCGGCCATGTTCGGCACGCTGCGCGACGCCGGCTACAGGGGATACCTCGCGCTGGAGGCGGTGCATCAGGATTACATGAACACGCTGAGCGAAGATGTTCTGACCGAGACCGTCGCGCTGCGCGACTGTTTCCGCACCTGGATCGGAGAGTAGAATGCCCGGATATGCCTGGGTCCTGGAAGTCCGCCCCGGACATGAGGACGAATACAAGAAGCGCCACGACGAGATCTGGCCCGAGATGCTGGAGGCTTTGCGGGCCGCCGGCATCCGCAACTACAACATCTTCCGCCACGGCCTGACCCTGTTCGGCTTTTTCGAGACCGACGATCTGGAGGCGACCAAGGCCTTTCTGCGCACCAACGCCGTTGACCAGCGGTGGGGCGAATGGATGGCGCCGATCATGAAGATCGAGATCGATCCCGTGACGCAGTATCCCTATCTGTTGCCCAAGCAGTTCTTCATGGCCTGAGGCGGCACCTCTGCCCGGCGGCCGGGGGGCTTCGCGCCCCCCGCACCCCCTGCGGGATATTTGGACCAAAGTGAAAGGGGTCAGCGCGTCCAGTCGGGCGGGCGTTTGGCGAAGAAGGCGGCGATGCCTTCGGCGGCCTCGGCGGTTTCCCAGGTATCGGCCAGCGCCTCGATGCTGCGGGCGATGGTCTCGGCGTCGATGCGGGGGCCAAGGCTGCGGGCCAGCGCCTTTGCCTGCGCGACGGCGCCGGGGGCGGCGGCAAGATAGGCTTCGGCCTCGGCCATGGCAGCGTGTTGGAGGTCGGCCTCGGGCACCGCGCGGGCGATCAGGCCAAGGTCCTGCGCCTCGGCGGTGTCGAAAAGCCGGGCGGACATGAAGACGCGGCGGGCGCGGCCCTCGCCCATCCGGGCCAGCACATAGGGGCCGATGGTGGCCGGGATCAGGCCAAGCCGGGTTTCGGTCAGGCCGAACCGGGTGCCTGCGGCGGCCAGCGCCACGTCGCAGACCGCGGCCAGACCCACGCCGCCGCCCATCGCCGCGCCATGAATGGCGCCGATCAGCGGCACCGGCAGGCGGTTCAGCGCGTCCAGCATCCCCGCCAGCCTGCCCGCCCCGGCGATCCGGGTCTCGCGGTCGGCCGCCATCTGTTCGCGCATCCAGTCCAGATCGCCGCCGGCGCAGAAGGTCTTGCCATGGCCCGACAGGATCACCGCCCGGATCTGCAGCCCCGGCGTGACCCGCTCTGCGAAATCGGTCAGTTCGGCGATCATCGCGGCCGAGAGGGCATTGCGCTTGTCGGGCAGGTTCAGCGCCAGCTGCGCGATGCCGCGCGGGTCGATCCGCAGATCCAGCGTGTCATAGCTCATCCCGCCCTCCTCAGGCTTTGCGCAAAAGCCGCCGCAGCCGCAAGGGCGGCGGTGTCGATGCCGGTCCGAAAGCCCAGCGAGCGGGCAAAGGCCTCGACCCGCTCGGTCGCGACATTGCCGGCGGCACCGGGGGCGAAGGGGCAGCCGCCAAGGCCGCCCGCTGCGGCATCGAACACCCGCAGCCCATGGCGCAGCGCGGTGGCGATGTTGTCAAGCGCCCGGCCCGAGGTGTCGTGGAAATGCCCGGCAAGGCGGGCGGGCGGCACCACCGCGACCACGGCTGCCAGCATGGCGTCGACCTGATCGGGCGTGCCGCGGCCCAGCGTCTCGCCCAAAGCGATCTCATGGCAGCCGAGGGCCAGAAGATCCGCCGCCACGCGGGCGACGGCCGCGGGGGGCACCGCGCCCTCGTAGGGGCATTCGGTGACGCAGGAGACATAGCCGCGCAAGGGGATGCCGGCGACCCGTGCCGCCTTGGTCACCGGCTGGAAGCGGGCCAGGCTTTCGGCGATTGAGCAGTTGATGTTGCGCTGGCTGAAGGTCTCCGATGCCGCGGTGAAGACGGCCACCTCATCGGCGCGGGCGGCAAGGGCGGCCTCGGCGCCGCGCAGGTTGGGGGTCAGGGCGGCATAGCGGGTGCCGGGCATCCGGGCGATGCCGGCCATGACTGCGGCCGCATCGGCCATCTGCGGCACCAGTTTCGGATTGACGAAACTGGTGACCTCTATCCGCCGCAGACCGCTGGCCGACAGGGCATCGACCAGCCGGATCTTGTCTGCGGTCGAGATCGGCCGGGCTTCGTTCTGCAGCCCGTCGCGGGGGCCGACCTCG
The DNA here is from genome assembly GCA_934500835.1 of uncultured Paracoccaceae bacterium. Taxonomy (GTDB): domain Bacteria; phylum Pseudomonadota; class Alphaproteobacteria; order Rhodobacterales; family Rhodobacteraceae; genus Pseudogemmobacter. The sequence goes on from CAKSTR010000004.1 coordinate 206,888, forward strand.
AAGATCGTCAGGTGGTCAGCCATCCGCCGCCTCCAGCCGCAGGACGACGGCATCCTTTGCGACCTGATCGCCCTGCGCCACCAGAACCTCGGCCACCACGCCATCGCGGGGGCTGGTCAGCGCGTGTTCCATCTTCATCGCCTCCAGCACTGCCAGCACCTGTCCCTTGTGCACCTCTTGCCCCGCCAGCGCGGCAAGCCGTGTCACCAGCCCGGGCATCGGCGCAAGGATGCGGTCGCCGCCCTGCGCATCGTCTTTGCCGCGGCTGGATTCGGGCAGCAGGAACACCGCCCGCCGCCCATCGGCCGAGACCGCGATCTGCCGCCCCGCAGGCAGCACGGCAAGGCGCTGGCGATGGCCGCCGATCTGCAGCACCGGGGTCTCGCCGCCGGTGATCAGCCGGGCCTCAAGGGGCTGACCGGCGATCTCGGCCCGGAAGGTGCCACCGCCAAGGGGGGCCAGCCGGACGGGGATGACCTCGTCCCCCCGCGAAAGCGGGATGGTCAGCCCGTCGGGCTGCCAGTGCCGCCAGCCGGTCAGGCTGTCCCACGGATCGGCGGCATCGCGGGGCGCGAGGTGGCCCTGCGCCTGCAGGGCGGCGGCAAGGGCAAAGACCGGCGGCAGGGGTGGCTCGTCCAGCAGCCTGTCAAGGTCGCGGGCGATCAGGCCGGTATCGACCTCGCCGGCGCGAAAGCCCTGATGGGCGGTCAGCGCGCCAAGGAAATCAAGGTTGGTGACGGTGCCAAGCACTTGTGTCGCGGCAAGCGCCCCTTGCAGGCGGCTCAACGCGGCCTCGCGCGTGGCGGCATGGGCGATCACCTTGGCAATCATCGGATCGTAGAAGGGGCTGATCTCGTCCCCCGCCTGAACGCCGCTGTCGATGCGCAGGGGGCCGGGGGAAAACGCGCTGGCCGGGGGAAAACGCAGCACCTCCAGCCGGCCCGTCGCGGGCAGGAAGCCGCCGGGCACATCCTCGGCGTAAAGCCGCGCCTCGACGGCATGGCCGTTCAGACTCAGATCCCCCTGGGTAAAGCCGAGCCGCTCGCCCGCCGCCACCCGCAACTGCCACTCCACCAGGTCAAGCCCCGTCACCGCCTCGGTCACCGGATGTTCGACCTGCAGGCGGGTGTTCATCTCCATGAACCAGAAGCCGCCCTCGCGCAAAGGACCCGAGCCGTCGACGATGAACTCCACCGTACCCGCCCCGCTGTAGCCGATCGCCTTGGCGGCCCCGGTGGCGGCAGCACCCATGGCGGCGCGCAGGGTTTCGGTCATGCCGGGGGCCGGGGCTTCCTCGATCACCTTCTGGTGACGGCGTTGCAGGGAACAGTCGCGCTCGAAGAGATGCACGGCATTGCCATGGCCATCGGCAAAGACCTGCATCTCGATATGGCGCGGGCGGGCGATGTATTTCTCGATCAGGCAGGCCGGATCGCCGAAGGCGGCTTCGGCCTCGCGCATGGCCGAGCCGAGGGCCTCGGGAAAATCGGCGGGATCATCGACGCGCCGCATCCCCTTGCCGCCGCCGCCGGCGCGGGCCTTGATCAGCACCGGATAGCCGATCGCGGCCGCGCGGCCGGCAAGGAAGGCCGGATCGCGGTTGTCGCCGTGATAGCCGGGGACGACCGGGACACCGGCCTTTTCCATCAGCGCCTTGGCGGCGTCCTTCAGCCCCATGGCCCGGATGGCCGAGGCAGGCGGGCCGATGAAGGTCAGGCCGGCGGCGGCGACGGCATCGGCAAAACCGGGGTTTTCGCTGAGAAAGCCATAGCCCGGATGGATCGCTTCGGCGCCGGTGGCAAGGGCGGCGGCGATGATGCGGTCGCCGCGCAGGTAGCTGTCGGCCACGGTGGCGGGGCCGATGTGCACCGCCTCGTCGGCCATCTGGACATGGCGGGCGCCGATATCGGCCTGCGAATGGACGGCCACGGTCGCAATCCCCATCCGGCGCGCGGTGGCGATGATGCGGGCGGCGATCTCGCCGCGGTTGGCGATCAGGATCTTGCGGAACATCGGCGCTCCTGTGGTTGATGGCGGCCGGGGGGGTTTCACACCCCCCCGCGCCCCCCCGTGGGATATTTGGACCAAAGTGAAGGCACAGGGCGCTACATCCTGAACAGGCCGAAGCGGGTGTCTGTCGCCGGGGCGTTCAGGGTGGCGGCCAGCGACAGGGCCAGCACCTCGCGGCTTTTGGCGGGGTCGATGATGCCGTCATCCCAAAGCCGGGCCGAGGCATAAAGCGGATGCGACTGTTCGGCGAACATGGCGATGGTCGGGGCCTTGAAGGCGGCCTCTTCCTCGGGCGACCAGGTGCCGCCCTTGCGTTCGATCGCCTCGCGGCGGACGGTGGCAAGGACGCCGGCGGCCTGCTCTCCCCCCATGACCGAGATCCGGCTCATCGGCCAGGTCCAGAGGAAGCGCGGGCTGTAGGCGCGGCCGCACATGCCGTAATTGCCCGCCCCATATGACCCGCCGGTGATCAGGGTGATCTTGGGCACGGCGGATGTGGCGACGGCGGTGACCAGCTTGGCGCCGTCCCGCGCGATTCCGGCGTTCTCATAGGCGCGGCCCACCATGAATCCGGTGATATTCTGCAGGAAGATCAGCGGAATATGCCGCTGGCTGCAGAGTTCGACGAAATGCGCCCCCTTCAGCGCCGCCTCCGAGAAGAGCACACCGTTGTTGGCGATGATCCCCACCGGCATCCCCATCAGATGCGCGAAGCCGCAGACCAGCGTGGTGCCGTAGCGGGCCTTGAACTCATCCAGACGCGAGCCGTCGACGATGCGCGCGATCACCTCGCGGATGTCATAGGGGGTGCGCAGATCGGGGGGCAGGATGCCGGTGATCTCCTCGGGATCGTAAAGCGGCGGTTCCGGGGTGATGCGCGCCATGGGATAGGGCCGCGGGCCGCGGTTCAGCCCGGCCACCGCTTGCCGCGCAAGATCAAGCGCATGGGCGTCGTCCTCAGCCAGATAATCCGCCACGCCGGACAAGCGCGTATGCACATCGCCGCCGCCAAGGTCTTCGGCGCTGACCACCTCGCCCGTGGCGGCCTTCACCAACGGGGGGCCGGCAAGGAAGATCGTGCCCTGCCCCTTCACGATGATCGTCACATCCGACATCGCCGGCACATAGGCCCCCCCGGCGGTGCAGGAGCCCATGACGACGGCGATCTGGGCAATGCCTTCGGCCGACATATTGGCCTGATTGAAGAAGATCCGGCCGAAATGGTCGCGGTCGGGGAAGACCTCGTCCTGATTGGGCAGGTTGGCGCCGCCGGAATCGACCAGATAGACGCAGGGCAGCCGGTTCTGCGCCGCGATCTCCTGTGCGCGCAGGTGCTTTTTCACCGTCATCGGGAAATAGGTGCCGCCCTTCACGGTGGCATCGTTGCAGACCACCATCACCTCGCGGCCATGCACCCGGCCGATGCCGGCGATCAGCCCGGCCGAGGGGCTGGCACCGTCATACATCCCGTGGCCTGCGAAAAGCCCGACCTCAAGGAAGGGCGAGCCGGGGTCGAGCAAGCGCGCCACCCGGTCGCGCGGGGCCAGCTTGCCGCGCGCGGCGTGGCGGTCGCGCGCGGCCTGCCCGCCCCCGGCTGCCGCCAGCGCCGCCGCATCGCGGATCTGCGCCAGCGCGTCCTGATGGGCCGCCTGATTGGCCCGGAACGCCTCCGAGCGCGGCGCGGCCTGCGTGAGGATGACGCTCATGCAATGGCACCCATCATCTCGCGCCCGATCAGCATCCGGCGGATCTCGCTGGTGCCGGCCCCGATCTCCATCAGCTTGGCGTCGCGGAACAGGCGGCTGACCGCGCTGTCGGCAAGAAAGCCCGCGCCGCCCATCGCCTGCACCGCCTGATGCGCCACCTGCATCGCGGCCTCCGAGGCATAGAGGACACAGCCCGCCGCATCGGCCCGCGTCACCTGCCCGCGATCACAGGCGGCGGCGACCGCATAGACATAGGCGCGCGATGAATTCAGCCGGGTGTAGATGTCGGCGATCTTGCCCTGCATCAGCTGGAAATCCCCGATCCTTTGGCCGAACTGTTTGCGGCTGGCCAGATAGGGCATGATCTCGTCCAGGCAGGCGGCCATGATGCCGGTGCCGATGCCCGACAGCACCACGCGTTCGTAATCAAGACCCGACATCAGCACGCGCACGCCCTTGCCTTCGGCGCCAAGGATGTTTCCGGCCGGCACCTCGACATCCTGAAAGATCAGTTCGGCCGTGTTCGACCCGCGCATCCCCAGCTTGTCGAAATGCTTGCTGGTGGTGAAGCCGGGCATGCCCTTTTCGACCAGAAAGGCGGTGATCCCCTTCGATCCCGCCGCCGGATCGGTCTTGGCATAGACCACCAGCGTATCGGCCTCGGCCCCGTTGGTGATCCAGAACTTGGTGCCGTTCAGCACATAGGCATCGCCCTTGCGGCTGGCCCGCAGCGTCATCGACACCACATCGGACCCCGCGCAGACCTCGCTCATCGCCAGGGCGCCGACATGTTCGCCGCTGATCAGCTTCGGCAGATATTTCGCCTTCTGCGCTGGGCTGCCGTTCAGCGCGATCTGGTTGACGCACAGGTTGGAATGCGCCCCGTAAGACAGCGAGACCGAGGCCGAGGCGCGGGCGATTTCCTCGACCGCCACCACATGCGCCAGATAGCCCATCGCCGCCCCGCCATAATCGGCAGGGGCGGTGATGCCCAGAAGGCCCATATCCCCCATCTCCCGCCACAAGGGGGCGGGGAAATCATTGTCGCGGTCGGCCGCTGCGGCCAGCGGCTTCACCCGGTCCTGGGCCCAGCGGTGGACGTGGTCGCGCAGGGCTTCCACCTCTTCGCCCAAGCCGAATGCCATCGAGGCGTTGAACATCGCTTCCCCCTATTCCGCCGCGACCTGTGCGGGGTCATCCGCCAGAAGCCGCGCCCTGATTTCCTCGCGCCGGCGCTTCTGCTGCGCCGAGGCGGCCTCCTTCACCGGACCATAGCCCCGCACCTGATCCGCCACCGACAAAAGATCGGTCAGGGCCGCCGCCCGGTCGGGACGCCACAGCGCGGCGGCAAGGTCCAGATCCTCCTCGACCAGCGCGATCCATTCCCGGTCCAGCCGCCGGTCAGGACTGCGGGCAAAGGGATCGGCCCATGTGCCGCGCAGGCCCTTCAGCCGCGCCATGACCTTCAGAACCGGAAAGATCCACGGCCCGAACGCGCGCTTCTTCGGCCGTCCGTCCGGGGCCTTGCCGGGCAGGAAGGGCGGCGCAAGGTTCAGCGCCAGCCGCGGCGTGCCGTCGAACTCGGCCGTCAGAGCGGCGCGAAATTCGGGGCGGGAGTAGAGCCGGGCCACCTCGTATTCGTCCTTGTAGGCCAGCACGCGGGCATAGCTGACCACGGCCTGACGCAAGACGCTTTCACCATTCTTGTCAAATATCTGAGAAAGATTTCTCGCCCTTTGCATGAAGCGATCGGCCAGCGCCGCATCCTGATAGTCCGTCAGATGCGCGGCCCGCTGCGCGATCAGTTCCTCAACCGTCATCTCTGCCTGCAGCCGCACCGGCTTCGGCGCGGCCAGCGCCAGCACCGCGTCGCGGTCATGCGCCAGCCGGCGGCCCCAGAGGAAGGCGGCCTCGTTCGCCTTGACCGCCACCCCGTTCAGCCCGATGGCCGTCAGGATCGACTCCCGCCGCAGGGGCACAAGGCCCTGTTGCCACGCATAGCCCAGCATCATCAGATTGGCTCCGATCGCATCGCCTGTCAGGGTCTCGGCCAGCGCGCGGAAGTCAAGGAAATGCTCGCGCCCGCGCAGGACGGCCGCCACTTCGCGCTCCACCGCCGCCGCGCGGAAATCGAAGTCGCGCTCGCGGGTAAAGGCGGCAACCGGGGTGACGGCGGTGCTGACCACCCCCACCGTGCGGGCCGGATCGCAAAGAACGACGGTGTCCCTGGCCGCCGCCACCACCGCATCGGCGCCCAGCAGAAGATCGGCCCGCCCGGCGGTGATGCGGGGGGCGGTCGGCGGATGGGCGGCGTCGCCGATGCGGATCTGGCTCAGGACCGCGCCGCCCTTCTGCGCCAGTCCCGCCATGTCCAGCACCATCGGCACCCGCCCCTCGACATGCGCGGCCATGGCGACCAGCGCGCCGATGGTCAGCACCCCGGTCCCGCCGATGCCGGTCACGACAAGGTTCCAGATGCCATCCGGCTGCGGCAGCACCGGATCGGGGATCGCGCCCCCCTGCGCCGTCACCGCCGGCGCCCGCCGCAGACTGCCCCCCCGGACCGAGACGAAGGACGGGCAGAACCCCTTCACGCAGGAGTAATCCTTGTTGCAGGCCGACTGGTCGATCTTGCGCTTGCGGCCGAACTCGGTTTCCAGCGGCTCCACCGCCACGCAATTGGACTGGACCGAGCAATCGCCGCAGCCCTCGCAGACCGCGGGATTGATCCAGACCCGCAGGTCGGGGTCCTCCATCAGCCCGCGCTTGCGGCGGCGGCGCTTTTCGGCGGCGCAGGTCTGGTCGAAGATCAGCACCGTCACGCCCGGCACCTGCCGCAACTCCTGCATTACCGCGTCAATCTCGTCGCGGTGGCCGATCTTGGTGCCGGGTGGCAGGTCCGCCGCGGCATGGCGGCCGGGGTCTTCGGACAGAAGCACCACCCGCGCCACACCCTCCTGAAAGACCTGATGCGCGATCCGCGCCGGCGAGATCACCCCGTCCACCGGCTGCCCGCCGGTCATCGCCACCGCATCGTTGTAAAGGATCTTGTAGGTGACATTCGCCCCCGCCGCGACCGCCTGCCGGATCGCAAGGTGGCCCGAGTGGAACCACGTCCCGTCGCCCAGATTGACGAAACGGTGCGGCTCGTCGGTAAAGCGGGAAATCGCGGTCCACGGCACCCCTTCGGCCCCCATATGGGTGAAGGTCTCGGTGTTGCGGTCCATCCATTGCGCCATGAAATGACAGCCGATCCCCGCCATCGCCTTCGACCCCGCCGGCACCCGGGTCGAGGTGTTGTGCGGGCAGCCGGCGCAGAAATGCGGCAGGCGGATCACCGGGGCGGCATGGCTTTCGGCCCGCTCCTCGGCCCGGTGCAGCACCGCCAGCCGGGCGCGGATGCGGTCGGCCAGTCCCTCGGGCAGCGCCAGCCGCGTCACCCGTTCGGCAATCGCCGCCGCCACCGTGCCCACGGTCAGGCCCGAGGAATGGTGCAGGAACGGCCGGTCGGCATCGTCGAACTTGCCGATGATGCGCGGCCGCACATCGGCGCGCCAGTTGAACAATTGCTGCTTGATCTGGTTCTCGATGATCTCGCGGCGTTCCTCGACGATCAGGATTTCCTCCAGCCCTTCCGAGAAATGCCGGATCCCCTCCGGCTCCAGCGGCCAGGGCATCCGCACCTTGTAAAGCCGCAGGCCGATCGCCGCCTGTTCCGCCGGCCCGATCCCCAGTTCGACCAGCGCCTGCCGCACATCCTCATAGGCCTTGCCCGAGGCGACGATGCCGAAGCGCGCCTTCGCATCGGCAATCGTCACCCGGTTCACCCCGTTCGCCCGGGCGAATGCGATGGCGGCATAGCCCTTGTGCTCTTGCAGCCGCTCATCCTGCACCAGGGGCGGGTCTGGCCAACGCAGGTTCAGCCCGCCGGGGGGCATCTCGAAATCATCCGGCAGGCGGAACTGGATGTCCTCTTGCGCCAGATCGACCACGGTCGTCGTCTCGACCGTCTCCGAGATGACCTTGAACCCGACCCAGCACCCGGAATAGCGCGACATCGCCACGCCCAGAAGGCCAAGCTCAAGGAATTCATGCAGCGAGGACGGATACAGCATCGGCATCAGCGCCGAGATGAAGGCATGGTCCGACTGGTGCGGGATCGAGGATGACTTGCAGGTATGGTCGTCGCCGGCAATCGCCAGCACCCCGCCATGCGCCGCTGTCCCCGCCGCATTGGCGTGCTTGAACACATCGCCCGACCGGTCCACCCCCGGCCCCTTGCCATACCAGATGCCCAGAAGCCCGTCCTTGCGCGCGCCGGGCGACAGGTGCAGCTGCTGGCTGCCCCAGACCGCCGCTGCCGCCAGATCCTCGTTCAGCCCGGGCTGAAAGACGATATCCTCGCGGTCAAGGAACCGCTTCGCCTTTTCAAGCTGCTGGTCATAGGCCCCGAGCGGAGAGCCGCGATAGCCCGAGATGAAGCCGCCGGTCGACAGCCCCGCCGCGCGGTCGCGCCGCATCTGCACCATCGGCAGCCTTACCAGCGCCTGCGTGCCGGTCAGATAGACCGGACCCGAGCTGGCGGAATACTTGTCGTCGAGCGAAACGGACATCGCGCGTCTCCTCCCCGATCCGCGTGGCCTTTCGGCAATCGTGGCACGGGATGCCCGGAACATGGTCGCTATTCGCAGGGCGGTGCCGACGATCTTGCAGACATGGTATTGCGGGAATGGCTCTTCAAGTTACACTGTATCCCAAAGGGCAATGCTGCGGCTGCACTGTATCGGGGCATTCATGGAACTGGACGAATGGGACCGCCGCATCCTGCGGGTGATTCAGGCCCGTCCCGACATCACTCTGCGCGATCTGGGCGAGGCGACGGGCCTGTCGCACTCGCCCTGCTGGCGCCGGTTGCAGCGGATGGAAGAGGCCGGCGTCATCAGCCCGCGCCGCCACATCGTCGACCCCGAGGCGGTCGGGCTGGAGATCCTCGTCTTCTGCCTGGTCAAGATCGCCCGGCACAGCCCCGACCACCTGCGCCGCTTTGAAGACGCCGTGCAGACCGTGCCCGAGATCCTGCAGTGCCATTCGCTCAGCGGTGAATACGACTATGTGCTGCAGGTGGTGGCCACCTCGGTCCGCGCCTATGAGGCGACGGTCAAGACCGCCCTGACCGGCCTGCCGAACGTGCAGTCGATCCACACCAGCTTTACCCTCAAACGGGTCAAGAACGAGGTGAACGTGCCGGTCTAGCCGCCGGTCCCCGCCGCACCGCGCCGGCCACGCAGGGCGCAGCCGACTGGCGGATCGGTGGCGGGTTGGGCGTGCATACGCGGGTCACACCTGCGTCATACGTAGATCATACCTAGATCACACGCTGTTTTCAGCCCTGCATCGGCCCGGCTTCGGTCACGATCCGGTCCAGCGGGATGTCATGCGGCTGCGGGAAAATCGTCTCAAGCCGGGCGGCCTGCAACCCCACGCCGATGACAAAGGGCTTGTGCGCCGCCAGCGTCCGGTCGAAGTAGCCGCCGCCATAGCCCAGCCGGTAGCCCTGCCCGTCCCAGCCCACCAGGGGGGCCAGCGACAGGTCCGGCACCACCACCTCCTCGGTGGCGGGCACGGGGATGTTCCAGTCGCCCCGCACCATGGCATCCCCTTGTTTCCACGGCCGAAAAACCAGCGGGGTGAAGCGTTTCACCACCACCGGCAGCGCCGTCACCGCACCGCGTTCGGCCAGCGCGGCCAGCCAGAACCGCAGGTCCGGCTCCGCCTTGATCGGCCAGTAGCCCGAGATGACCCGGCCCCGCACATCCGGCATCACCTCCTCCAGCACCCGGTCCAGCCCCGCCGCGATGCCCCGCGCCACGGCCTGCACCCCGGCCACCGGCAGCGCCGCCCGCAAAGCCAGCAACTCCGCGCGCTTCGCCTTGCGCCACCGCGCCACGTCCTGCGCCTGCTGCGGGTCCACCCCCAGCGGGTCGAAATAGTCCGGCGCCACCTCTGCCGCCATGCAGGGGGGCGATGCATAACCCGTTGGCTTCACGCTCATTTCCCGCCCTCCAGCCGGTGAAGAATTGTGCCGGCATCCGTCATGATCCGCTCCAGCCGCGCCCCGGCCGAGGGGATGTCAGAGATCGCGCCCACCCCCTGCCCGGCAAAAAGCGCCATCGCCTCAAGATCGCCCGTGGTGATCCGCAACGGCGAATCCGTGCTGTAGCGCAGGATCGGCCGCCCGCCCTCATCGGCAATCACCTCGCGCGGCAAGGCGTCGGGATCGTGGCCGGTCAGATTGAACCCAAGTGCACGGGTGACGCTGTTGGCAATCACCCGCACCGCAGCATGCGCCGGCCAGTTCAGCACATAGACATCGGTATAGACGGTATCCGCCGGCCCGGCCTGAACCACCCTGTCCTTATGATATTGATGTGCAAAGGATTCCTGCGTTGCCAGAAACGCCGTGCCGATCTGCACCCCTTGCGCCCCCGCCGCCAGGGCCGCCACCAGCCCCGCGCCCGAGGCGATGCCGCCCGTTGCCACCACCGGCACCCGCGACTTTGCCGCCACCGCCTCGACCAGTTGCAACATGCCGGCGGTGCCATGGACATGGCCCCCCGCCTCTACCCCCTGCGCCACCAGCACCGCCGCCCCGGCATCCTCGGCCTGCCGCGCCGCCTCGACCGTTCCGACCTGATGGATCACCCGCGCGCCCTGCCCGATGACACGGGCAACGACCTGCGGCACCACATCCCAGAAGAACGAGAAATCCGTCACCCCAAGATCCAGGCAGGCGCCGATCTGCCGGTCCAGCAGCCCCGCCTCGGTGGCGGAAGGGATCACGTTCACCGCGAAAGGGTGCGGGGTGGCGGCGCGCAAGGCCTTGATCTCGCTTGCGATCAGCGCGGGGTCCTCGCGCACCATTCCCAGTTGCGCATAGCCGCCGGCATTGGCGACCGCCGCCGCCAGCTCCCACCGTGCGACACCGCCCATCCCGGCCAGAAGCACGGGGTGGCGACAGCCCAGCAGATCGCAGAGCGGGGTTTGCAGGCGCGGGTGGGTCATGGCTCTCTCTCCAGCTCTTCGGTCAGAACGTCGCGCAGAACGGCGGCATGGCTGCGCTCGGGGTCGCGCGCGGCGGTCAGCAGGACGACCGGCCCCTCGCGGCACAGCGCAAGACAATGCTCCAGCCCCGCCGCGTCCGCAGCCAGCTGCGCGCGGTAGCGGCGGGCAAACTCCGGCCAGCGCGAGGGATCGGCGTGGAACCATTGGCGCAGCGCCGTCTCCGGGGTGATCTCCTTGGGCCACAGGTCCAGCCGCAGCGCCGCCTTCGCGACCCCGCGCGGCCAAAGCCTGTCGACCAGAACGCGGGCGCCTGGGGGTATCGCCCCGTATGGCCGCGCCAGACGCAGCCCCGCCGCACCGGAAGAGTGGTCAGCCATCACCGGACCCTCCTGCCCGCCCTTGCACGGCGGGGCTTGCCCAAGGGGTAGGCCGTGAAATAGGTATTGTAAATACCCATACCGGAGCGGCCGGATGCGACTGACCTCCTTCACCGATTACGGGCTGCGGGCGCTGATGCGGATGGCGGCAACGCCGGATGTGGCGCTCTCGACCGCGACATTGGCAGACGAACTTCGCCTGTCGCGCAACCATCTGGCCAAGATCATGCAATGCCTGTCCCGCGCCGGCTATATCACCACCAGACGCGGCGGCGGGGGCGGCGCCCTGCTGGCCCGCCCGCCCGAAGACATCCGGCTGGGCGATGTGGTGCGGCTTCTGGAACAGGGCCAGGCCATTGTCGAATGCTTCGCCGAAGGCGGCGGCAGTTGCACCCTGACCGGCAGCTGCCGGCTGAAACGCCGCCTCCGCACCGCCGAGGAAAGCTTCCTGCGCGACCTCAACCGCTCCACCCTCGCGCAGATCGCCGGGGCACCTCAGGCGGCCTGAACCGCGCGCCCGCCTTTCACTTTGGCTCAAATATCCTGCGGGGGGTCCGGGGGGCGCAATGCCCCCCGGCCGCCGCCAGATGAACGCGCTAGCGCGCGCCCCAGGTGTCGGACAGCCGATAGCCTTCGGGCCAGGGGTCGGCGGGGTCCAGCATGTGCTGGTGGATTCCGGTGATCCAGCCGCGGCCCGAAATCTCGGGCAGGATCGCGGGAATCTCGCCCACGGTCGTGGTGCCAAGGATGCGGCCTGCGAACTCGGACCCGATCAGCGACACCGCCGTCAGCCGGTCGCCCTGCCCCATCTGGCCCCGCGCATGCAGCACCGCCATCCGCGCCGACAGCGCCGTCCCGGTGGGCGAGCGGTCGACCTTGCCGGGCCGGATCGCCACCGCCGCCCCCGCCCGCAACGCGTTGCCCTGCCGCGTCACAGGTCCGGCAAAGAGGCAGAAGGAGAAATGCGTCCAGTCGGGGTTGGTCGGGTGGTGGAACCCCAGTTGCTCGGTCGCTGCGGCCGAAATCCTTACCCCCAGGGTGGCGATGTCATGCGCCTCGTCCGGGGTCAGGGAAAACCCAAGCGCCTGCGCATCGACGAAGACGAAACTGTCGCCGCCATAGGCGGTGTCGATGGTCAGGGTGCCAAGGCCCTCCACCTCAAGCTGCGCGTCCAGCCGCCCGGCAAAGCTGGGGTGGTTCTGGACGAAGATCCGCTCGGCCTTGCCATTCCGGCATTCGGCCCGCACCCGCACCAGCCCGCCCGGTGCCTCGAGTACCATATGGGTTTCCGGCTCCACCATCGGGATGATGCCGCCGTCCAGAAGCACGGTCGAGACGCAGATCGAGTTGGAGCCGGACATCGGCGGGTTGTCGGCCGGTTCCATGATGATGAAGGCGGCATCCGCCTCGGGGTGCTTGGGCGGCACCAGAAGGTTCACATGCCTGAAGACCCCGCCTCGCGGCTCGTTCAGAACGAAGTTGCGCAGCGTCTCGTCGGTCCAGAGAAAGCGCGACTGTTCCCAGATGGTGTCGCCGGGCGGCGGCAGGACGCCGCCCACGATGACATCGCCGACTTCGCCCTCGGCGTGGGCCGAGATCACATGAACGGTCTTCGCGCTGCGCATCGGGCTACCTCAGCCATTGGGGAAGGGTTTTCGGGGCATGGCCGGTCGCGGCCGCCTCGGCGCAGGTCGCAAGGCTGCCAAAGCGCACGGCGCGGCCCGATAGGCCCGGACCATAATGGGCATATTTGCCGGAATTGGTCATCAGGGCGCGGGTGCCTGGCGGGAAGACCGGCTCCGAGATCGAGCACCAGCACAGGTCCGGCAGCACCTGCACCCCGGCCGCTTCCAGCCGTTGCAGGGTGCCGTCTTCGCGCGCCTCAAGCATCACCTGCCGGCCGGCGGTGACGATGGTGGGGATGGCGGTGTGTCGCCCGGCCAGCGCCTCCGCCAGCGCCCGGCATTCCAGAAGCGAGGCATGGGGGCTGCCGACAGCCACCAGTTCCACCGTCTCCGGCCCGTCGTTCAGGGTCTGCCAACCTGCCGCCATATCCTGACGGCTGATCCTGCGATGATCGGCATCGGCGGCGATGCGGTCAGCCTCGGGCGTGATCCCCTCGACATGCAGCATGGGGGCTGCCGAAGTGGTACCGAAGGCGGCGCAGACGGCCTTCAGGTTCTCGGCCGTCGGCTTGGCGGCGGCAAGCCCGCGCAAGAGCGGGATGCAGTCCGGCGCCGCCTTTCCTGCCAGCCAGCCGATCAGCGGCCAGAACGCATCGTCGATGGCGTCGGGCAGGTCGATGTCAAGGATGCGCTGCGCCTGACGCGGACCGTCAAGATAGACGCCGGAGAGCGGCGCCCGCCCGGTCAGCGCGATGCAGAGGTCAAGGAAATCCGGGTGCTTGGCCGTCCGCGCCCCCAGCACGGAATTGGCATAGATCACCGCGTTGGATTCCGACCATGCAATCCGCTCGCCTTCGGCCGGAGCCGTGTCCAGCAGATAGGGCGAGCAGGTGAAGGTCGGCTGGCAACCCATCCGCACATAGGCATCCGCCAGCCGCTGCGCCGGGCCGCCGAAACTGGGCGGCACGCCCTGCGCCCGCCAATTGGCATGATCGACCGAAATCGCGTTCATCGTGGCAGGGATGCGGACCCTGCCGCCCATCTCGGCCATCTTCTCGGCGAAGGTCAGGTTGGCGGGGCTGGCGTAGATGCAGCCGTCGATATGGCCCTGCGTGACGTCGATCAGCCGGTCCGCCCCCTGATTGGCCGCCATGGCGCAGATGATCCGCATCGCCTCTTGCGCGGCGGGGCCTTCGGCGCCATCCAGAAGGGCGCGGTCGAAATCGGTCAGATCCAGCGCGGCGGTCGCCGGGGGCGCGACCGCAAGGACCAGATCGCCCGCGCGGATTTCACTGTCGCTGATCGTGGCGTTTTCCGCCTGCGCCAGCCGTGCCCAGGCCTCGGGCGACAGGCGAAGGACGGGCAGCGGCCGGCCGAACATGCCGGCAGCAATCAGCGCGCCAAGCGTCACCACATCCTCGGGCTCCGAAAAGATCAGTGCGGCGGGCGCGCGCCCCGTCAGCGCAAGATCCAGAAGCACCCCCGATCCGGTGCAGGAGCCGCGGGTCGAGGGCATCATCAGGATGCTTCCGGTGATGCAGCGCCCATGCAGCGGGTGGTGCACGTCGATGATGCCGCCGGTCGCGGGATCGACCCCGCCCCAGAAGCTGAGCGGTTCCTGCGTGGCGATGACGGGACCGGAAGCCTGCCCGCCAAGGATGCTGCGCGCCTGGTCCATCACTTCACGACGAAGCCATGGGCATAGGGATCGCGGTCGTCGATGAAGATGGTGTTGATCCCGGTCTGCCGCGCCCATCCGCCGATTGAGGGGATGATGGCGGGCTTGCCGGCCACTTCGACCGCCGCCTCGACCCGGCCCTTGAAGATGCTGCCGATGATGCTTTCGTGCCAGAACTCATCGCCCACTTTCAGCCTGCCCTTGGCGGCCAGTTGCGCCATCCGGGCCGAGGTGCCGGTGCCGCAGGGCGAACGGTCGATCGCCTTCTCGCCGTAGAACACCGCGTTGCGGGCATGGGCACCTTCAACGGTGGGCTTGCCGGTCCACAGGATATGCGACAGCCCGTTGATCGCCGGATGCTCGGGGTGGGTGAAATCGTATTTCGCGTTCAGCGCGGCGCGCAGCTTCGGGCTGAAGCCGACCAGTTCTCCGGCGGTGAAATCGGCCATGTCGCGGAAGTTCTTCTGCGGCTCCACGATGGCATAGAAGTTGCCGCCATAGGCCACATCCACCACGATCTCGCCCAGGCCTTCGACCTCGGCCGTCATGCCTTCGGCGTAGAGGAAGCCGGGGACGTTGGTCAGGCGGACCTCTTCGACGAAGCGGCCCTCCTGGCGGTAGGTGATGTCCACCTTGCCGGCGGGGGCGTCGATGGACAGCCGGCCCGGTTCGCGCGGGGTGATCAGCCCGTTCTCGATCCCCATGGTGATGGTGCCGATGGTCCCATGGCCGCACATCGGCAGGCAGCCCGAGGTTTCGATGAACAGCACCGCCACGTCGCAATCGGGGCGGGTCGGCGGGTAAAGGATGCTGCCCGACATCATGTCATGGCCGCGCGGCTCATACATCAGGCCGGTGCGGATCCAGTCGAACTCGCGCAGGAAATGGGCGCGGCGTTCCAGCATGTCCTTGCCCTCCAGACGCGGCCCGCCGCCCGAGACAAGGCGGACCGGGTTGCCGCAGGTATGGCCGTCAAGGCAGGAGAACGTGTGCATGGCCATGGGTCAGAACCTTTGCGGAGAGAACGGGGTCAGGTCGATTGCGGCAGGCGCGCCGGTGATCAGGTCGGCGACGATGCGGGCGGTGCCGGGGCTTTGGGTCAGGCCAAGATGGCCGTGGCCGAAGGCGTGGATGACACGGGGCGTCGCGCGGGCGGGGCCAAGCGCCGGAAGGCTGTCGGGCAGGCTGGGGCGGAAGCCCATCCATTGCACGCCGCCCGCGGGTTTCAGACCGGGCAGGAAGCTTTGGGCCTTTTTCAGCATCGCTTCCGACCGCCTGAAATTCGGCGGCAGGTCAAGGCCACCCAGTTCCACCGCCCCACCCACCCGGATGCCGGTGGACAGGCGGGTGACGACGAAACCATGACCGCCGAACGTGACCTGCGTGCGCAGATCGAAGGCATCCTGCGGCAGCGTGGTGTTGTAGCCGCGCTCGGTCTCCAAGGGGATACGGTCGCCGACCGAATGCGCGATGCGGTGGGAATGGGCGCCCGCCGCCAGCACCACATGACCGGCGCGGCGTTCGGCGCCGGTGGTCAGCACCTCGACCCCGCCATTGACGGCGCGCAGGGCACGCACCTCGGCCCGTTCGATCTGGCCGCCGTTGGCGCGGAAGCGTTCGGCCAGCGCAAGCGTGTAAAGCTTCGGGTCCGAGATCGAGAACCAGCCGGGCGTAAAGGTGCCATGGGTGAAGCGGGGCGAGAGACCGGGCTGCAGGGCGGCCATCTCGGCCGCGTCCATATGGCGGAACGCAATGCCATGGGCTTCGCGCGCGGCCCAGCCGGGCAGACTGGCCTCCAGCTCGGCCTTCGATTCATAGACCTGAAGATTGCCCTTCTTCTCCAGCATCGGCAGGGTGCCGGTGGCGGTAAGGAACGGCTCCAGTTCGGCCTTCGACAGATCCATCAGCGCGGTCTGGGCGGTGGTCGAGGCCGCCACGCGCGAGGGGGCGCAGGCGCGCCAGAAGCGGAACATCCAGGGCGCGATCTTCAGCGCATAGGCCGGCGGCACGGACAAGGGGCCAAGCGGGTCCAGCAACCATTTCGGCGCCTTCTTCAGGATGCCGGGAGAGGCCAGCGGCAGGATGTCGGTAAAGGCGAAAGCCCCGGCATTGCCGGCCGAGGCCCCGGCCGCGGGGCCTTCCCGGTCCAGCACCACAACGGAAAGGCCACGGGCCTGCAAGGCCAGCGCGGTGGAAAGGCCCACCACGCCCGCGCCGACAACGATCACTTGGGGTTGCATCACATGCTCAGTGGGTGGCGGCGAGGAACTTTTGCAGCTCGGGGTCTTTCGGGGCGCCGAACAGCTCTTCGGGCGGGGCGATCTCGGCCATGACGCCCTTGTGGAAGAAGGCCACACGGTCCGAGACTTCGCGCGCGAACTTCATCTCATGCGTCACGCAGATCATGGTCATCCCGTCGGATGCCAGAAGGCGCAAGGTATCCAGCACCTCGCCCACCAGCTGCGGGTCCAGCGCCGATGTCACCTCGTCGAACAGCATGTAGTCGGGCGACATCGCCAGCGCGCGGGCAATCGCCATCCGCTGTTGCTGCCCGCCCGACAGGCGCGAAGGGTAGACGGCCAGCTTGTCGCCCAGGCCCACATGGGTCAGTTGCTTGGTCGCCTCGGCCTCGGCTGCGGCCTTGGTGCGTTTCAACACCTTCACCTGCGCCAGCATGACGTTTTCCAGCACCGTCAGATGCGGGAAGGCGTTCCATTGCTGAAAGACGATGCCGATCTTCTGGCGCAGCTTGTTGATGTCGGTGGTCTTGGCGTGAACCTCGACCCCGTCGACCAGGATCTTGCCGGAATCGATCGGCTCCAGCCCGTTGATGCAGGTCAGAAGCGTCGATTTCCCCGATCCGGAGCCACCGATGATGGTCAGCACCTCGCCCTTGCGGACGGTCAGGTTGATGCCCTTCAGAACCTCAAGCGCGCCAAAGGATTTGCGGACATTCTCGATCTCAATCATTGGACCACCGTTTTTCCAGATAGCCACCGAAACGCGCGATGGGGAAGGAGATGACGAAGTAGAAGAGGCCGCAGATCATCAGAAGGAACAGCGGCTCCTGCAGGCGGGTGATCAGGATCTGGGTGGATTTCAACAGCTCCACCACCTGAACGATATAGACAAGGGCCGAGTCCTTCATCACCCCAAGCGCAAGGCCGATCCAGGACGGCAGCGCCACGCGGGTGGCCAGTGGCAGCACCACGCTGGTCATGTCCTGGCCCCAGGTCATGCCAAGGCTGCGCGAGGCACGGCGCAGGGTCAGCGGCACCGCCTCGATCCCGCCGCGCACGATCTCGGCGCAATAGGCGGCGGTGTAAAGCGACAGGACGACACAGGCCACGGTCAGGCCCGACATCTTGATCTTCAGGACCGAGGTCAGGAAGGCATTGGCCAGGACCAGCTGGATCAGCAGCGGGATCGACCGGAAGATGTCCAGAAAGAAGGTCAGCGGGGCGAACCACCACGGCCCGATCTGATAGCGCAGCACCCCGAAAAGGATGCCGAGGACGGTGCCGAAGAAGACGGCGATTGCGGTGACCATCAGCGTCATCCCTGCCCCTTTGGCAAGGAAGATCAGGTCATTGGCAGAAAGGGCGGTATCAAACATGCGCGCGCCCTCAATACCGGAAGAGCCGGGCTGCGATCAGCCGGGCCGACAGGGTGATGACCTTGGTGATCACATAGAAGATCACCGCGGCGATGGCGAAAAGCTCGAAGGTGCGGAAGGTCCGCGCATTCAGCTCGGACGTGACGCCATAAAGGTCGGTGTTCATGGCAACAACGGCACCAAGCGAGGTCATCAGGATGGCCCAGACCATCTGGTTCGTCATCGGCAGGAAGGAAATCCGCAGCATCTGCGGCATCACCACATTGCTGAAGGCCTGCGGCGCCGACATGCCAAGGGAACGCGCGGCGCGGGTCTGGGTATCGGGAATGGCTTTCAGCGCGCCCCGGAAATTCTCGGCCAGATAGCCCGCGTTGTTGAAGGCGATGCCGATCAGCAGCGAGAGATACGGCGACAGGTGGATACCGAAGCCGCCAAGGCCGAAGTGCGCCATGTAGATCTGGAACAGCGCCGGCGTGTTGCGGGCAATCTCGACCCAGGTCGTGGCCACGCCCGACAGGATGCGGTTGCCTGAAAGCCGGAACACCGTGAGAAGGATCGCCACCACGACGCCGATCAGCATCGACAGGATCGCGATCTCCATGGTGACCAACGCCCCTTCCAGCATTTGAGGAAGAGAGCTGAAAGCCTGATTCCAGCGGAAATTATAGTTGAACATGGCCCTGCCCTGGACTTCTGTGATGAAGAAGCGGCGCGGGAATTACCCGCGCCGCAAGGCAGTGCTCAGCGATAGACGCCCGAGATGGTCAGGTCGGCGGGGACACCCTCGCCAACCCATTTCTTGTAAAGCTCGGCATAGCGGCCGGTGCGGACCTGCTGGTTGATGAACAGGTTCATGTAGTTGATCAGGCCGAACTCTTCGCGCAGGGTGATCAGCGCAACGTAGTCGGGAACCATCGGTGCCTTGTCGGCGATGGCGATGCCCGGGAAGTTGCCCGATTTCACGTTGGCCTCGGCCACTTCAACGGTCGAGACGGTGGCGTCCAGCTGGCCCTGGCTCAGCGCAAGGAACACGTCGGCCTGGTTCTGGTAGGGACGGAACTCGCCCTCGCCCCATTCCTTGACCTTGCCCTCCAGCCAGATCGCCTCATAGGTGCCGGCGGTGGCGCCCACGACCTTGCCCTTCATGCCTTCCCAGCTGGTGATGCCGGCCTTGTCATTGGCGACAACAGCGTTCTCGAAGGCGTAATAGGGGATCGAGAAGCCGACGGTCTTCGCCCGCTCCAGCGTGTCCGAGGTCGAGGCCACGGCCACATCGACCGAACCCGACATCAGCGCGGGGATACGCTCGGGGAAAGTGGTTTCCACGACTTCGGCTTTCACGCCAAGCGCCGCGGCCAGATCGTTGCAGTAATCGACGTCGAAGCCGATCGGATTGTTGTCGGCATCGCGCGCGCCCATCGGCGGGAAGTCCAGCACGACGGCGCAGCGCAGAACGCCGGCGGCAATGATGTCATCCAGCTTGTCGGCCATGACCGGCGAGGCGGTGACCGAGGCGGCCAGAAGGCCGGCGGCAAGGAACGAGGTTTTCATTCGGTTCTCCCTGGGTTGGTTGTATTGATTCTATCCCTTTCGGAATATCCGGGGGTCGCGGCTGCAAATCAATCAAAAATACAAAGATTATACAGACAGCCCGTCAAGCGCCTTTACAACAGGAAAAAAGGCAAGCCGGAACCTTCATTTCCGCCGATCTTCCTTGTCTGACAAGGATGATGGACGGGTCGGGTCGGCTTCGCAAGGGTCTGGCGCTGCGGCGTTGGGGCGCGGGCGCCAGCCTCTATGCGACATGGAATGCCTGATTTCCGCCCTGCGGCCAAAGGCGATTGAAGCCGCCCCTGCCCCGCAGTATTTTCCTTGTCGACAGTTTGCCGGAGTACCACGCGATGATCGATCCCGCGCCCGAGACCTTTCCCGAACGCAAGCGCGGATCTGGCGTGCGGCTGGTCTATGACCTGCTGCGCGACGAGATTCTGGATCTGGTCCTGCCTCCCGGCACCCCCATTGACGAGGTCCAGCTGGCCGAGCGTTTCGGCATGTCACGCACCCCAATCCGCGAGGCGCTGGTGCGGCTCGCGGGTGAAGGGCTGGTCGAGACGCTGCCCAACCGCTCCAGCATGGTCGCCAATATCGACGTCTTCAACTTGCACACCTTCTTTGATGCCATCACCCTGATGTATCGCGTGACGACCCGCCTGGCGGCGCAGTTCCACCGCCCCGAGGATCTGCCGCCGATCCGCGCCCTGCAGGCCGAGTTCGCTGCTTCGGTGGCCCGGCAGGACGCGCTGGCGATGATCGCGACCAACCGCGCCTTCCATGCCGCCATCGCCGAGGCCGGCCGCAATCCCTATTACCTGTCGTTCTTCCTGCGGGTGCTGGACGAGGGCCGCCGGCTCCTGCGCCTCTATTACCAGTCCTTCGACGACCGTCTGCCGCAGGAATACTCGGACGAGCATGAAGCGATCGTCGCCGCCATCGAGGCCCGCGACATCGACCTGTGCGACCGGCTGGCGCGCGCCCATGCCGACCAGATCGTGCGCCAGATCCAGAAGGTCTTTGCCCGCGACCAGCGCCAGGACATCGCGCTGTAACTCCCGCATCACTTGGGTCCAGGCATCCTGCGGGGCGCGGACGTGGTTTGCGCCCCTGGGTCCTGCACCCGATGGGCGCGTGAGGGATGCCCCGGGCACCGGCCAGAGGGGCTTCATCACACCGACTCGAAATCTTGTCGACAAATAAAATGCAAGATATAGGGTGTGACCGAGAGAATCGGGCAGCCCACCTGCCCTGCGCCACAGGAGTTGCCCATGAACACCGAGATTTTCACCGGCGTGATCCCCGCGCTGATGACCCCCTGCAAAGCCGACCGGACGCCCGACTTCGACGCGCTGGTCCGCAAGGGCAAGGAACTGGTCGCCGCCGGCATGTCGGCGGTGGTCTATTGCGGCTCGATGGGGGACTGGCCCCTGATCACCGACGCGCAGCGTATGGAGGGGGTCGAGCGGCTGGTGAACGCCGGGCTTCAGGTCATCGTCGGCACCGGCGCAGTGAACTCGGCCACTGCCGTCGCCCATGCCGCCCATGCGCAAAAGATCGGCGCCGCCGGGCTGATGGTCATCCCGCGCGTGCTGTCGCGCGGCAACTCTCCCGCCGCGCAGCGCCACCATTTCAAGGCGATCCTCGCCGCCGCCCCCGACCTGCCGGCGGTGATCTACAACAGCCCCTACTACGGGTTCGAGACCAAGGCGGATCTGTTCTTCGCCCTGCGGGCGGAACATCCGAACCTTGTCGGCTTCAAGGAATTCGGCGGCGCCAAGGCGATGAGCTATGCCGCCGAACATATCACCAGCGCCGATGAATCGGTGATCCTGATGGCCGGCGTCGATACGGGCGTCTACCATGGCTATGTGAAATGCGGCGCCACCGGCACCATCACCGGCATCGGCAACTGCATCCCGAAAGAGGTGATCCACTTCGTCGCCCTGGCCAAGGCGGCAGCGACCGGCGATCTTGACGCCCGCATCCGCGCCCGCGAGTTGGGCGAGGCGCTGGAAGTTCTGTCGACCTGGGACGAAGGCTCTGACCTTGTCCTTTACTACAAGCACATGATGGTGCTGCAGGGCGATGCCGAATACACGCTGCACTTCAACGAGACCGATGCCCTCTCGCCCAGCCAGAAAGCCTGGGCCGAGACACAGTTCAAGCAGTTCCGCAGCTGGTATGCCGAGTGGAACAAGCTGCCGGGCGCGGTTCAGAAATACCGCAGTTAAGCCATCAGGCCGGCAGAGGGCAAAGGCGCCCTCTGCTGCCGCCGTTGCCTAGGGCCGGCATCCGATCTTGATGTGATTTCTTAAGTTTATACTGCATAACGCTGATATTATTCAGCAATGTGGACAATATACGCCTCAGAAAGAAGGCGGATCCTTGGCAGCGGGCAGCGACCGCAGCGTGAAGACCACGCCTTCGGCCGGGAACGTCAGCGACGCCTCGCCACGGAATTCCTGCCGAAGCGCGCCCTCGATCAGTTCGCGTCCGAAGCCGCTGCTCTGCGGCGGGCTGACGGGCGGGCCGCCCTCTTCGCGCCAGTTGAGCACGAACGCCCCGTCCCTTTGCTGCCACTCGATCAGCACGCGGCCCCGGTCATTCGACCAGGCGCCGTATTTCTGCGCGTTTGTCGCCAGTTCCCCAAGCGCCAGCGACAAGGCGAAGACCTGCTCGGCCTCGATCGTCACGGCCGGGCCCTGCATCACAAGCCGGCCTTCCGGCAGGCTGCCGGCCAGCGCGTCGGAAATCAGGGTGCTGATGTCCAGCCTGCCGTCGATATCCTCAAGAAGGGCGCGCTGCGCCTGATCCAGCTGTCGCAGCCGGTTGATCGAGGCTTCCAGCGCCGCTTCGGCAGAGCGCGAGCGGCGGAAGGTCAGGCGGATGATGGCGATGGCCTTGGCGTAGGCGTTCTTCACCCGGTGGCGCAGCTCTCCGTTCAGAAGCCGCATCCGCCGTTCGGTCACCACTTCGCCGGTGGTCTCGATCACCGTATCCATGAAGCCGCAGATCCTGCCGGTCTCATCCGCCACGGGGCTGTAGCAGAACGTGAAAAACCCTTCGTCCCTTTCGCCGTTGCGTTCCGTTTCCAGGCGAAAGTTCTTGATGAAGGTGGACTGGCCCTGCAGTGCATTTGCAGCCAGAGGACCAATCTCGGTCCAGGCCTCGGCCCAGATCGTGCTGAAGGGCTGGCCAAGGCAGGGTGCCTTGCGGCCAAGAATCGGCACGAAGGCGTCGTTGTAGATGCTGATCATCTCTTCGCCCCAGCACAGGCATTTGGGGAAATCCGACCGCAGGATCAGGTCCGCGGCGATCTTCAGGGCCACGGGCCAGCCGTCGCGCGGACCCAGCGGCGTCCGGCTCCAGTCGAAAAGCGCCACCTGTTCGATCATCGAACGGGCTGGATCGTCCTGCATAGAATTGATCTTCCTTGAAAACCCCAGATCCCGCCCGGTAATGTGACGATGATATGGCGGGCGCAGCAAAGCAAGTCCGATGTGGCACGCCGCGCGCGAGCAGACGCGGCACGAAGGCGGCCGTCAGGGACGCGGGCCAACCGCGTCGGGGCGATGGACAGAAGCATGATCGTCCTTGCCGCCCGACAGGGACCGTTCCCGGCAAGGGGAAGCAGAGGCGCGCACAACAGGGCCTTGCGCCGGATCTGCGGCTGCCCCACACCTGTAAACCGCTGGTCCGGCGCCGTGCTGGACCGGGGCAGATCGCGCTGGCATCACATCGCCGGTCTCCAGTGCCAGCGGCGATTTCGGCGCGGCCTCGGTTTGGGTTGGGGTGCAACTCGTGGGCAAGGCCTGTTTTGACTATGCCGATACCGTGCAGCGCACCGGCTGCGCACGGGCCGACGCTGCGGGGGATCGGCCGGCCAGCGGCAGATCGATCCTGCCTGTCGGGGCGACCAGCCTTTTTGGCAGGGACCACGCCGCCGCGCTGCGCGACGATGGCGGCGGCGGCATGCAGGCCGTGCCGGGTGCCCCCCGCCGATGCGTGCGGCACCTGAGGACGACGTGCTGATGCAGGGCACCGATCCCCTGTCCAGCGCATCCCTGCTTCGGGCCCTGCTCGGGGTCGAGGACCATCTGTGGAGTGTCGGCACCCTTGCCGCCTTCATGGCGCTGCCGTCGGGTGGAAAACGGGTCGAGACGCCCGACCTGGTGACGCTGCGCAACGCGGATACGCTGGTGGAACTGCGCCCATGCCTTCCGGCCGCGGCGCAGCTTCTGGCCTTCGAGACGCTCAGCAGCGATGCGCGCGGCTGGAACCACGGCATCGCCATCTGCCTGCCGGGCAGCGAGGCTGTCCCGCAAGGGATCGTCCGGCGGATCGGTGACGCGCCGCTGTTCGACCTCGGGCTTGGGCAGGGGGCCGCACGGGCGCTGGTGCGCCCGGCACAGGCCCTCGACATCGCCGGCCTGACCTGGACGGAGGCGGCCCCCCTTCTGGCCGCCGGCCCGGCAACCTGGATCATCGACACCCCGGTCCTGCGGGTCGAGCGGCAAACGCCGGCCGGCCCCGGCTTCCATGCGGTCGGGCAGGCGCTGGCAACCGGCCGCAGCCATGCCGAGACCACGCCGGTCCCGCCCGGCCTGATCCCGGTCGCCCATATCTTCCCGCCGCATCCGGCCCGCCACCGCCCCGGCGCGCCGATGGCCTTCGATTTCGCCCGCCACGCGCGGTTCCAGTCCATCCTTGCCCGCCACGGCCGGCCCGACCTTTGGGCGCTGAAATCCGAAACTCTGGCCCAGTTGGTCGCCGGCCGCTGCGATCCCCCGGAGACAGACCGCCACGGCGCTGCCGTGATCCGGGTGACCTTGCGCCAGCATCTGCACCTGCACGGCCCCCCGCCGCCCGACTGGCTGCACCGCTTCGACCGCCCCCTTCTGCGCGCGCTGGAGGCAGGCGAGGCGTGACCCGGCGCAGGCTTTCCTCGCGTCGGGGCTGGCGGGGCTTGCCGCATCGCCCCGCTGCGCTGGCTGCAGACGCTGCATTTTGTGCGGCCCCTGCCCGAGACCGCGCGCAATAGGGCCAACGACATCGGCGCGGCACCGGACGGCAAACCGACGCATCGGCCCCCGCCGCAACCTGAAGGCGATGTTTCCCGACAGGGGCCGCGATCCTGCAAAGTCGCGGCAGCCGTGAGATTCAATCCGGCTGCCCCCTTCATTGGGCTGGCCGAATCCGGCAAAGCATGCAATGGCTTGCCCCGCATGCCCCTGGCAGGGGAGTTTTGTGCAGCTGCGCGGTTTTGTCACCGAATCGGCTTATGTATTTTGTGCAGATACCATCCGACCTTGCTTTGGCATCGCGATGGGCATCATCAGTTTAACGGCGCTGATAGAAGGGCGGAAAATTGGGATGCAAATCCCGTGTTCTGCCTTGGGAATTGTTTGATGGGGGTGCTATGCGGCTCTGGACGCTGGCTCTTGCAACAGTGTTGCTTCTTGCAGGATGCGACGTGACCAAGTCTGGCTTTCCCGTCAGGACCGAGTCATCGGCGCCCGCGGTGCGGCAACTGGCTTCGAATGTCGTGATCGTGCAGTTGTCGGACAGCAATGTCGACGCCTTCAGCACCCCGCGCGACCTTGGCGGATCGCGCACCACCATGGCCTCGTCCGGGTGGGATTACCGGGTCGGCGTCGGCGACATTCTGGACATCGTGGTCTGGGACCACCCCGAGTTGACCATGCCCGCCGGAGAGCGCCGGACCCCGGTGGAATCCGGGCTGCGCGTGCAGTCGGACGGCAGCTTCTTCTACCCCTATGTCGGGCAGATCGCCGCCGAGGGCCGCACGCCCGAACAGATCCGCGCCGATCTGACGGTGCGGCTGGTGGAGTTCATCCCCGACCCGCAGGTCGAGGTGCGCGTCGTCGGCTACCGCTCGCAGGCGGTATCGGTGACCGGCAAGGTCAAGAGCCCCAGCCGGCAGCCCCTGACCGATACGCCGCTGACCCTTCTGGATGCGATCAATGCTGCAGGCGGGCTGACCGAAGATGCCGATCCGCGCAGCGTGACCGTCCGCCGTGGCGGGCGCAGCTTCACGGTGGACATGCAGGCCTTTCTGGAGCGCGGCGTCGGCGCCAACAACCCCGTGCTGCGGGCCGGCGACGTTGTCAGCGTCCCCAAGCTTGAGATCCAGGAGGCCTTTCTGCTGGGCCAGATCGTCCGCCCGGCCACCATCGACCTGACCAAGGAGAACGTCACCCTGACCCAGGCGATCACCCGGGTCGGCGGGTTGAAAGAGGACAGCGCCGATGCGCGCGGTATCTTCGTCTTCCGCCAGACCCCGATGGGGATCACGGTCTATCAGCTGGATGCCTCGAACGCTGCGGCCTATCTGATCGGAACCCGCTTCATCATCCTGCCGCAGGACGTGATCTATGTGACTTCCTCGCCGATGCACCGCTGGAACAGTCTGATCAGCGACCTGGTGCCGACGCTGACCACGGTCCGCGCTGCCGATGTCATCGGAACGGAGTAGAGTCTTGCTTGCTGGATCGGTTCTTGTCGTCTGCATTGGCAACATCTGCCGCTCTCCCTTGGGGGAGCGGATGCTGAAAGGGCTGGTGCCGCAGCTTGAGGTCTCGTCTGCCGGGCTGGCCGCCATGGTGGGTCATCCGGCCGATGCCGGGGCGAGTGCGGCCGCGGCCGAGGTCGGGCTTGATCTGGACGGCCATGTCGCCCGCCAGATGACTGCCGCCCTGGGGGCCGCCCATGACCTGATCCTGGTCATGGAGCAATCGCATCGCGCCGAGATCGCCTCCACCTGGCCGCAACTGGGTGGCCGGACCATGCTGTTTGACCGCTGGACGGGTAGTCGGGACATTGCCGACCCCTATCGCAAACCGGCCGAATTCCACCGCCAGACCCGCGACCGCATCGCCACTGCGGCCGAAGCCTGGGCGCGGCACCTGATGCGGGCGGTCTGATCCAATGGTCACTGTGAATTCGCATACGCAGCCCCCGCAGGACGACGAGATCGACCTTCTGGCCATGGTCGGCTCCCTCTGGGCCGGCAAGTACTGGATCGTGCTCTCGGTGATCCTGTCGCTTATGATCGGGGCCTTCTACATCCTCAGCCGCCCGCCGGTCTTCAAGGCCGATGCGCTATTGCAACTGGAATCCCGTCTGGGGGCGCTGGCGCTGCCAGAAGGGATGCAGGAACTGCTGGGGGCCGAGACGAGCAGCTCTTCGGCGATCGAGAACGAGGTCGAGATCATCAAGTCGCGCATGGTGATCGGCGAAGCCGTGCGCGAGCTGGACCTAGGTCTGGTCGCCGAACCGGTGCCGCTGCCCGTCCTTGGCAAGCTGCCCGAACGGCTGGGCCTGACCGAGCCGCCACTTGCCGTTCTTGCGTCCTACGCCTGGGGCGGTGAAAGCATCGACATCGACCATCTTGACGTGCCCGAGGCCTGGCTGGGCATGGAGATGTGGCTGACCGTCACCGGCGACGGCGCCTTCGTGCTGGACCTGCCCGACGGCAGCACCGCATCCGGGCAGGTCGGCAAGCCGCTGGCCGTCAAGGGCGTGACCCTGCAAGTCGGCCAGATCACAGCACCCCCCGGCCGGGAATTCCGGCTGGCACGCCTGACCGTCGAAGAGGCGGTCCGCGACGTGCAGGAAGCGTTCAGCGTCAGCACCGCCTCGCGCAATTCCTCGATCCTGGCGCTGAGCTTTGATCACACCGATTCCGCCCAGGCCGAACGGGTGCTGAATACGATTGCCAAGGCCTATGTGGCGCAGAACATCTCTCGCAGCGCCGCCGAGGCCGATAACAGCCTGAAATTCATCGAGGAACAGCTGCCCATTGCCGAAGCCGCGATGAGCGAGGCGCAGCAGCGGCTGAACGATTATCGCAAGGCCAACCAGTCCATCGACCTTGACTATGAAACGCAGAGCCTGCTTCAGGAGGCAACGCAGATCGAGGCCGAGTTGAACGCGCTTGTCCTGCAGGAAGACGAGCTGAAAAAGCGTTATACCCCCAGCCACCCGACCTATGAGGCGCTTCTCGACAGCCGTGCCATCCTTGAAAAGCGGCTGGAGAAGATCCGCTCCCAGACCCTTGGCCTGCCTGAGACGCAAAAGCAGGTGTTCAACCTGACCCGTGATCTTGAGGTCGCCCAGCAGGTCTATATCCAGCTTCTGAACCGCGCGCAGGAGTTGCGGGTGGTGCGCGCCTCGACCGTGGGGTCGGTGCGGATCATCGACACCGCCTATTCGGACGGGATCCGCATCTCGCCCCGCACCGGGATGGTGCTGGTGGTCGCGCTGATCCTTGGGCTTCTGACCGGGATCGGCATCGTCGTCCTGCGCCGCCTGTTGCACCGCGGCATCCGCGGCGCTGAGGAGATCGAGCGTCTGGGGCTGCCGGTCTTCGGCACTGTCACCTTCTCGCCAGATGCGGTGAACCATCGGAAAACTCGCGGAAAACTGCCTATTCATGCGCTGGAACGGCCCGAGGATCTGGTGGCCGAGGCCATGCGCTCGATGCGGACGGCGCTGCATTTCGGCATGATCGACGCAAAGACCAACTCGGTTCTCTTCACCTCGTCCGCACCCGGGGCGGGCAAGAGCTTTACCGCGGTGAACCTTGCCATTGTGGCGGCGCAAGCCGGCCAGAAGATCTGTCTGATCGACGCCGACCTGCGCCGCGGCTATCTGCGCCGCTACTTCGGGATCGAGAAGAACCGCCCCGGACTTGCAGAACATCTGGCCGGGGAAAAGACGCTGGACGAAGTTCTGGTGCCCGGCCCGGTTCCCGGCCTGTCGGTCATCACCTCGGGGCGGTTCCCGCCGAATCCGTCCGAACTCTTGATGCGGGCCGAGTTTCCTGCCCTTCTCGTGGCCCTGCGCGACCGCTTCGACCTGATCCTGATCGACAGCCCGCCCGCGCTGGCGGTGACCGACCCCGTGGTGATCGGCCATGCCGTGGACGCCACCATCCTGATCGCCCGCCATCTTGAGACCATGCCGGCCGAGGTGGAGGCCGTGCAACATGCCTTCCGCACCGCCGGCGGCAAGCTCACCGGCGCGGTGCTGAACGGCTACCGTCAGGAAGAGGGCCGCCGCTACGGCGCCTACCGGCAGTATTACAGCTACCGCTACAGCTACCGCAGCGACGCGAAGTAGCGGCGCGGGCTAAAGCAGCGCCATGTACTGCCGGTAGATCCCGGCCCAGGTGTAGCGGCGCGCGGCAATCTCGCGCATCGCGGCACCGATACCGGACGCCTGCTCGGGCGTCATCGCTTCGACCAGCGCCGCCAGCCCTTGCGCATCGGCGAAGAACTCTGCCGCCTCCTCGGTGGTGAAACGGTTGAAGGCACAGTCGAAGGCCAGCACCGGAATGCCGAAATGCATCATCTCGACCAGCGAGGGATTGGTGCCGCCGGCGGAATGGCCATGGACATAGACCGCCGCTCCGTCGCGCAGCCGCCGCAACTGGCCCGGATCGTATACCGGGTCCAGCAGCGTCAGATTGGAGGCCCCCGCAAAGCGCGCCCGCAACTCGCGGCCATGCGCGCTGCGGTCCCAGTTGCCGACAAAGACCAGCGGCCGGCCGGGCAGGCCCGCGAAAGCCTCAAGGATCATCGCCACATTGTTTTCCGGCTCGATCCGGCACAGGGCAAGGGCATAGCCGTCGGGCGGCAACCCCTCCGGCGCGGGTCCGAGCGGAGTCGCCACCGCATGATCGCCGCCATAGGCGATCACCGTACAGGGGCGGCCGTAACTGTGCCGGACATGGTCGGCAATTGCCTGATTGTCCGCCACCACGACATGCGAAAACCGCACCGCCGCCCATTCCGAGGCCCGCAGCACCAGCCGCGCCAGCCCGCGCCATTTCTCGCGCCGCCATTCGATGCCGTCGATATTGGTGACGATCCGCATCCGGCTGACCAGCCGCACCAGCGGCAGCACCAGCGCACCCGACACGCCGAGGAGGATCACCGCCCGGTCGCCGCGCCGGATCGACTGCATCAGCGACCAGATGTCGTAGGGAATGGACTGGACGCCATTGGCCTTGAGCGGCACATAGCGCAGCGCAGCCCCCCCGAAGGACACCGGCCGGTCAGGCGAACCTGCACCGCTGCACACCACAGCCAAATCGACCTCACGCGGCATCAGATCGTGACTGAGCACCAGGTTCTCGGCCAGCGTCTCGAACCCGCCATAGCGGCCGGGCACGCCGACAGTGCCAAGGATCGCCACCGTGGGCTTTCGGTCAGGCAAGGAATCGTTTCCAGACATAGGTCACCAGTTGCTTTGACCGCCGCAAGTTGAGCGCCACCGCAAGCGGCGCCTTGATCAGCAGCATCGGCAGCGAGAGGAACAGGTTCATACGGTGATGCGCTGGCCGAACGGCCTCATAGCCATGGCGCGCCATGCCATCATGGCAAAAGAGCGCGACGGCGGCCGCTTCACCCCGGCTCAAGGGATGACTGCGCCAGCGCCCGCTAGAGGCGCGATTGACGCCCTTGGCACCCTTCTGGTCGGGCCGGATCGAAGACCCCGTGTCGGCCACCTCCAGCATCGCGGGATTGAACGGCACCCCGCAGTGCAGCGCCAGCTTTCGGATGCTCGCTTCAGGCTCTGCCGCAAGATCCTCGAAGCGCAGCAGCATCACGGCGGGGTGGTCATGCCACTTGCGGGCCTCACCCTCGGCCGAGGCCCAGAGTTTCGCGATCAGCGCCGGATGGTAGTTGGCCCAGACCCGCAGCGCCTCGGTCCAGGGCATGTTCCACGTCCCATGCAGATAGGTGCGCCATTTCGACCTTTGTGACAGCAGCACGTCGCGCGGGTCGCGGATCATGATGACGATTTTTGCCGTGGGAAAGGCGTCAAGCACGGCGGGCAGGCTGAACAGGTATCGCGGCGTCTGCTCGCATCCATCCAGCGCGCCCTTGCGACGTATCTCATGCGCCAGAACGCCCTTGTAGACCGCAATCGCGTCGGTTCCCCCGGCCGCGTCCACGACGGTCTTTGCATCGGCCAACAGCTCATCGCCCGTGGTGGGTGCGAAGATGTTGCCCCGGGCCGAGGCCAGAAGCCGCCGCGCCAGTGAAAGTCTTGCGCCTTCGCTCAAGTGCGGTCTGGTCCGGGCATCGGCGTCCGACACCAGAGTTTCGAAAAAGTGCAGCTCTTCAAAGGTATGCACGGTTCCGGCCGCGCCGATCACGCGACCGACCAGCGTCGTCCCGCTGCGGCTGTTTCCGACAACGAAGATCACGGCAACCGCCCCCTGACCCAGTCCCAGGCATCGCCGATCCCTTCTTCCAGACCGATCGCGGGCTGCCAGCCGAAATCCCGTTGCGCAGCCGTCATGTCCAGCACCACTCGGGGCACGTCGAAGCCGCGGGCAGGTTTGCGTGCAAGGCGCAGGTGGCGTCCGGTCACCTTTTCGATCGCCTCGATGATCCTGGCGATCGAGGCGCCCGTGCCGCTGCCGGCATTGTAGACCCCGGACAGGCCCGACTGTGCCCCCGTCACGCAAAGGCGGGCCAGGTCGCGGACATCGATGAAATCGCGCACCACGCTGCCATCGCCCCAAAGCTGGACCTCTTCATCGCGGGCCAGTTTCCACAGATAGGTGCCGATGATCCCCTGCACCCCGGCATGGCCCTGCCGCGGCCCGTAAGGGTTCGACGCGCGCAGGATCAATGGCTGCAGCCCGTGCTGCTGCTGCTCCATCAAAAGGAAGTTTTCCACCGCCACCTTGACGATGCCATAGGGGTTGATCGGCCGCAGCGGGTGGCTTTCGGGCACCGGATCCTGGTGTGGGATGCCGTAGACCGTGCCGCCCGACGACAGATAGACGATGCGCCGCACCTCGGCCCCGCGCATCAGCTGCAAAAGCCGGACCGAGTTGATCAGGTTGCCCTCGATATCCGCCACCGGGTCCATGGTCGAGGTCGAGGGCACCGTGGTGCTGACCAGATGGAAGACCACATCCACATCGACCAGCGCCTCGGCCAGAGAAGCGGTGTCGTGGAACGCGCCCAGCCGGAACTCCACGCCCGGGGGCGTCGGGCGAAACTGTTCGGGCTGGCGGGCATAGACGCGGACGCCGGCCCCGTGCCGCAACAACTCGTCCAGGATATGCGAGCCGATGAAGCCGCTTCCGCCGATCAGAAGCGCCCTCATGCCAGAAGGTCCGAATAGATCCTTTCCAGCTCGCGGTAGATCGCGGCATCGGTGAATTCGGTCCGGACATAGTCCTGCG
This sequence comes from uncultured Paracoccaceae bacterium, assembly GCA_934500835.1. GTDB lineage: Bacteria > Pseudomonadota > Alphaproteobacteria > Rhodobacterales > Rhodobacteraceae > Pseudogemmobacter. Next base: position 238,748 of record CAKSTR010000004.1, read on the forward strand.
CTTCTTGCCCCATCTCGGCAATCCCCTTGTCAGACAGGGACCAAATGTCCCCCATGGCACTGGCAAGGGCTGCAACGTCGTTGGCGGGATAGATCCGCCCGTGGTTCCCGGCTGTCACCAGCTCGGGGATGCCGCCGCGATCCGAGCCGATGACCGGCTTTGCGGCCGCAAAGGCCTGCAGGATCACGTAAGGAAAGTTCTCGTGCCAGAGCGAGGGCACCACCACCGCCCGCGCCCCGGAGAGCCAATGGTTCAAGTCATCGCCCCAGGCCGGGCCGACCATGCGGACATTGGGCAGCCCCTCGGCACGGGCGGCCAGCTTGTCACGGTCGGGGCCGTCACCGACGATGACAACCGGGATGTCAGGAACAAGGGCGGCGGCGTCCAGAAGGACATCCACGCCCTTTTCGTCAATCAGCCGGCCGAAATAGAAGAGATAGTCGCCCTTCTGCGGCGGCAGGATGTACTTCGCGGCATCGAACGGGTTGCGCAGGAAGTCGATCCTGACCCGCCCCTCGCCCCAGAACTCTTCGGTCTTGCGGGCCATGAAACGGCTGGCGAACAGGAAGACCGAAACATTGCGCCGCCAGATGTCCATCGCTTCATGGGCATAGGCCTCGATCATGCTGGCGCCGGACCAGGCAAAAGAGCCATGGCTGCACCGGTTCTTCAGCGCGTTGCGAAAACGCCCGCCCTTGCACTCTTCGCAGATGCGGCCGTGATGGAAGAGTTTGTAGTTGGGGCAGATGTGCTTGTAATCGTTGCAAGACAAGGCCACCGGCACCCCGGCCTCGCGCGCGGCCTCCAGGATCGAGGGGGTCAGCTTCACATAGATCGCGAAGGCATGGATGATGTCGGGCCGGAATTCGGCGATACGCCGCGCCATGGCGGCCTTGGCGGCGCGGTTGTAGATGATGGACGGCAGGCTCGCCACGCGGGCGAGCAGTCCGCCGCCGCGATAGTCGGCGACCTTGGGAAAGCCTTCGGTGCCGGGATCGCTCAGCCCGTCCTCGGCGGCCGAGAACAGCGCGACCTCGTGCCCGTTGGCCCGCAGGATCCGGGCCACCTCATGGTAGAAGACCTCGGCTCCACCGCTGACGGTGTAGTTGTTGTGGGCGAGGAGAATTTTCATCCAGGCAACAGGCTCCGCCTAGCATCCTTGGTCAGTGATATGGAGATACCAAGAATCAACCAGTAGTAGAAAGAGAAGCCTCTGACCTCAAGGCATTGATTTAAGAAATTGAAGGCGACTGTTGACCAGAACAGGTATGGCAGAATGGCAATGATAGAATTGTGAAGTCCGGATGAAACCGGAAACTCGGGCAAAGCTTTCCTGTAGGACGAATACAGAAACATCGCAAAGGTGAGAAGTCCGATAACGCCATAATAGGCCAAAAGTGCCAGCCAGTAGAGATCTTCAAAGATTTGGTCGAAGACGGCCAACAGCACATAGGGAACGGATGGGTATTCCTGCGCCACCACATCCATGATCGCCACACGGTCAGCTCCGAGTCCCAGAATGACATCACCGCTGGCCACCAGTTCGGGCAGAAAGAAGACGACAAGACCAAGCCGCTGGTTCAAAAGCACCTGAATGGTCTCGCGGCGGAACAAGGCGGTGATCGAAGAGTATTCATACTCTCCCTGATCCAGAGCCGCCGCGACGAAGGGCAGGATCGCGACAAGCGCGGGCATCACGCAGCCGAACACATAGAACCGAACCGGCAAGCGCGCGTGCCGCATCGCGAAAAGCAGCACGCCAACCAGTCCGACCAGGAAGACCGTTTTCGAGCCGGACAGATAGATCAGGACCAGCGCCAGACTGCCGACCACGATGGATTTCGGAAACCGGCGCGGCACCCGGATGTACAGGAAAAGGCCAATCAACAGGAAATAGGCATAGCCGATGGTATCCCCGAACGAACCGGCAATGTCGTTCAGCCCCTCGACCCGCGCGCCGGTAAAAGATTTCTCAAACCCGGTCAGAGTGTTGGTGTAGTTTCGTGCCGCAAGGAAATCACGCACCGCGATCCCGCCAAGCGCCTGCGCCACACCAAGCGCCAGTTGGATGTAGAGACTGATGAAGACCAGCCGCAAAATGAAAGTCACCTGCCGCTCGGTCGGGCGCAGCCAGACCATGATATAGAGAAGCAAGGTGAAGCGCAGCAAGACAAAAACCTCGATCACATTTGACGCACCGACGTGATGGTCGAACAGCGACAGGATCAGGGGCTGAATCAGCGCCCAGCCCAGAAAGGCCGCCAGAAAGTAGCCGGGACCACCCAAGGAAGGCAGGCGCCCCCCGGCAAGCAGCCGGCAGGCGGCAATCTCAAGAAACAGCGCGACGACAATCAGGTCGGGCAGTTGTCTGGCCAGAAAGTAAAGCTCGTCCGAAAGCGGCAGAAGTTTCAGGAAAAACTCTTGCAGCGGGATGTAAACGATCAGGAAGCAGATGCGCTTCATCAGGCTGGAGCCCGGCCAGCGGGGACCGCCTGCGTCGTCCCCCTCCGGGCCGAGAAATCGACCCAGTTATTGATCACCTCAATCCGGTCATCTGCCTGCCCATGGTCCAACAGGTAGCTCCGGATGTCATTGCTGCCCGTGACCAGCCAGTGAAACCGGCGCAGCACCATGCGGTCGAAGCGCGGATATTCCATCGCCTTCAACACCGTCTGCAGCGACACCAGCCTTGCGCGCGAGGGCGCCCCGATCACCAGACCGACCGCATTGCCGAAGACGGTCGTGGTGATCACCGCATCCGGGCGCAGCCAGAGGTTGCGCAGGCAGGCCCGCGCCAGCCCCCACAACGCCGACAGCCGTTCGCCGTAGTTGACCACCTGCACCCTGACCGAAGGCGGCAGCCCGGCCTTTTCCACCACGACACCGCCGCCAAGGCTGATCCGCGTCATCTCGTGTCGCGGGGCCAGAAAGCGTGCCAGTTCCAAGACCTGCAACTCGGCCCCGCCCAGACTGGCGCCGTAAAGGACCATGCAGATCTTCACTGTCCGTGCTCCCCGTCGCGCAGGCCGACCAGACCCTGCTTCAGTGTCGCAGGTGTGACGAAGCAATTGATTCCCATCAGACGCCGGACTTTCCGGGCACAAAGCCATTTGTCCGCAACCATTGCGATGCCGATCCCCAGGACCGCGCCGCCCGTGCCAAAAAACGGGGTGAGGACGCCGATGAAGGTGATGGCGATCAGCGCGGTCAGCAGCGCCACGCGTAACGCCGCGCGCTCATTGCCGCTGAGGACAAGGACGAAACCGCCGGGCCCGGCCAGCGCAAGCGCCAGATTTGCCAAGGCCAGAAGAACAAGCAAGCCAGCGCCCTCACGGAATTCAGGGCCGAAACTGGCCATTATCAACTCGGCGAAGACCACAAGCCCAAGGCACACCGGCAACAACGACAGTATTACCATCGTTGTGGCCCGGCTGACTGCGGCTTGCAGGGCCTCTGTGCCTGTCTGGCGCGCGGCAAGGATGCTAAAGGTGGGCGAGATCGCCGTCTGCACCGCGGCCGAGAAGAAGGCCAGCACGCTGGCAACCCGCAAGGCCGCCGCCATGATCCCGGTCTCGGCCGTGGGGACAAAGAAGGCGACATAGAACAACGGCAGCCAGGCCAGAAGCGGCCCATTGACCAGGTGGACCAGCAGCAAGGGCCGGCTGGAGGCGCGCAACTGATCGGGCGGAAACGCCTCGGCCGGGGCGGGATGCGGGGCCAGGCTGCGGTGCCACATCCACAGCCCCGCCACCGCCGTCGCCCCGGTTCCCGCCAGATAGGCAAGGCTTGCGCCAGATTCGCCCGCCAGGGTGACGGCGGGCCAGATCAGCGCCAGTGCGAAAACCGGGTAAAGCACCCCCGAAACCAGCATGGACCCGGTGATACGCCCGAGACCCTTCAGACATTCGCCGATCAGCATCATCAGCGACGAGGTGATGATCGCCGCCGCCATGAACATCAGATGCAGCACCGAGGCGCCGTCATCGTCAAAGGCGAGGTCGGCCAGCGGCACCGCCAGCAGGGCCAGCCCAACGGCCAGCACGGCCGAGGCGATCAGGCATTGTCGCACCCCAAGCGCGAAAAGGCCGCGCACTTTGCCCCACTCTCCCGCCGCAGAACTGGTGGCGACAAAGCGCAGCAGGGAATTGTCCAGCCCCAGCCGGGCAAACACCGAAAGCGTCATCGTCAACGACAGCGCGAAATAGTAGTGGCCCGCGCCTTCGGCCCCGATCAGCCGGGCCAGCGCCACATTGAAGACCAGCGCGAAAGCGGCACCAAGCCCGCGCAGCACGAAGGCAGTGAGGGCGCCGAACAGCAGCCGGTTCCTGCCCGCCCTCATTCCGCGCCCCGCCACTGATGATCAGCCCCGCTCGGGGAGCCGATCGCCAATTCGGCAAGGCGCGAAGGGGCTATCGCAGGGCCAATGATATGCCCGGGGTTGAGATTGCCATCTGCCAATCCCTGAACATGCAGAAGAATATCTGGTCTCATGAAAATAACTATGTTGGAAACGGTTGGGCCCTTATCCTTCCTCCCGGCGGCAAATGCAATTGCTTCATCTGTCCGCCATTCCTCGCAACCCCTTGTCAGCCGCGGCAGACCTTTCCCCGTTTTCGGCCGCCAAGTCGCCATTGCGCCGGGCCGGGGTGCGCAGGGCTGGCGGCCCTGCCCGGCCTGTGCGCTGCGTCAGCTGCGGGCGCGGAACACCTCGCGGATGGTCTTGATCACGCCGGGCTCCTTCACCTGATAGCCCGGCAGGGCCGAGATCGCGGCGGCGAACTCCGCCCCGCGCATCACCGCCAGAAGCCGCTCCATCGCCGGATGGTCAAGGATCAGGCGGCGGCAGAGAAAGACGTAGTCCTCGGTCAGGAGCGGCACGAAATCCAGATTGAACTGCCGCGCCGCCGCCTCGACCCCGAAGGCCACATCGGCAAAGCCCGAGGCGACATAGGCGGCAACCGCGGCATGGGTGAATTCGGAATGCAGATAGCCGTTGATCGAGGTGGCGGCGATCTGGTGCTGCGACAGCATCTGGTCGAAAAGGATGCGGGTGCCGGAGTCCGGGTCGCGGTTGACAAAGCGCACCTCGGGCCGGGTCAGGTCCTCGACACGGGTGATGCCCATCGGATTGCCCTTGCCGACAATCAGCCCCATCTCGCGCGTCACGAAGGAAATCACCCGGTGATCGTTGTTGTCCAGCCAGCCGCGGGTCATGGCGATGGTGCGCGCCCGCAATTCACCCTGCGGCAGGTGCATGCCGGCCAGATCGCAGGTGTCCTCGACCATGGAGACCAGCGAGTTGGAGTTCGAGACATAGCGGAAATCCACCGCGCTGTCGAAATCCCGCGCCAGCAACTCGCGCAGCTTCGGCACCGCAAAGCCGTGGCTGGCGCGCACCCGCAACACCAGCCGGCCTGACGACAGCGTCTGGTTCACCTCGGTCTGCAACTCCTGGCTGAGGTTCTGCAACAGGGGCCGCAGCCGCGCCTCAAGCCGTTCCGCCGCCCAGACCAGCTTGTCGCCGAAAGGGGTCAGGCTGGTGCCGCTGCCCTGCCGGCGTTCGACCAGAGGCATGCCGAAGAAGGCCGACCATTTCTCGATCAGGTTCCAGGCGTGGCGATAGGACATGCCCGCACGCGCCGCCGCGACCGACAGTTTCCCGGTGCTGCGGATGTCGGACAACAGGTCCAGCGTGATCTCCAGCCCCCGCGTCTCTCCGCTGCGCTGGAAGCGCCAGACTGGCGCGATTTCAACTTTTATCATCCCATCCACCTTATGAACCATGCTTCATATCTTCTGCAGCCAAGTTCGGAATCGCATCTCACAACCCACAGCAAAGATACCGGAATACCATATCATATTCCCAAAATATTCGCCCTGAGTAAGCATGTTCTCGTCCGGCTCAACCAATCCAGCGGAAGATGAGTCGCGCATAATATGAACAGGATTTCATAAGCAGGAGGATGACATGCTTGACCGGAGAGCCAGCGCAGAACACCAGTTGCTGATCGATGGGCAGTTCCGCCCTGCGCTGTCGGGCCGCATGTTCGAGACGCTGAACCCCGCCACCGGCGAGGTTCTGGCCCATGTGGCGGAAGCCGGGGTCGAGGATGTCGATCTGGCCGTCGCCTCGTCCCGCCGTGCGTTCGATGAGGTCTGGGGGCCAATGCGGGCCGCCGACCGGGGGGCGCTGCTGCTGCGCTTTGCCGAGGTGATCCGAAGCCACAGCGAAGAGCTGATCGAGCTGGAAAGCCTTGATTCCGGCAAGCCGGTCTCGGCCATCCGGCGCCAGGATCTGCCGGCGGTGATCGACACGCTGACCTATTACGCCGGCTGGGCCGACAAGATCACCGGCACCGTCACCCCCGCCCGCCCCGATGCGCTGACCTATACGCTGCGCGAACCTCTGGGCGTGGTCGGCGCGATCATCCCCTGGAACTTCCCGCTGATGATCGGCATGTGGAAGATCGCGCCCGCCTTGGCCTGCGGCTGCACCGTGGTGCTGAAACCGGCCGAGATCACGCCGCTGACCGCGCTGAAATTGGGCGCGCTGGCGCTTGAGGCCGGGCTGCCGCCGGGCGTGCTGAACGTGGTGCCGGGTCTTGGCAAGGTTGCCGGCCAGGCCATCACCGACCATCCCGGCATCGACAAGGTCACCTTCACCGGATCGCCCGCGGTGGGGCGGCAGATCCTGCGGGGTGCGGCCGGAAACCTGAAGCGGGTGACGCTGGAACTGGGCGGCAAATCCGCCAATATCATCTTCCCCGATGCCGACATCGACGCCGCCGTCCGCGCCGCCGGATCGGGCATCTTCTTCAACACCGGGCAGGTCTGCTCGGCCGGGTCGCGCATTCTGGCGCATGAAGCGATCTATGATCAGGTGGTTGAGAAGCTGGCCGCCCGCGCCACCGCGATGCGGCTTGGCAATCCGCTGGACTCGGGCACCTCGATGGGGCCGGTGGTGTCGGAGGTGCAGATGAACCGCATCCTGAACTATATCGAGATTGGCCGGCAGGAAGGTGCCACCGTCGTCACCGGCGGCGCGCGCCATGGCGACAAGGGCTATTTCATCCAGCCCACGGTCTTTGCCGGCGTGAAGCACGAGATGCGGATCTCGCAAGAGGAAATCTTCGGCCCGGTCGCCACCGTGATCCCGTTCAGGGATGACGATGACGCGATCCGGCTGGCGAATGGCACGGTCTACAGCCTTGCCGCCGGGGTGTGGACCGCCGACATGGCCCGCGCCCACCGCTTCACCCGCAAGCTGAAGGCGGGCACGGTCTGGGTGAACACCTACGGCCCGACCGACATCCGCCTGCCCTGGGGTGGCGCAGGCGACTCGGGCTTCGGGCGCGAGCATGGCGAGGAAGCCATCGACAACTTCACCGAACCCAAGGTGGTCTGGATCAACACCGGCCCCGCCTGACCCGATCTGCGCCGGAAGGGTGCTGGCGTGCGCCCTCCGATCACGCAGGGCGCGTCCGTCCCCCCGCTCCCGGACGGCGCGCCGGATTTCCCCGCCACCCTTCCCTCCGCCTCTCATCCCTGAGGGCACACCTGCGGGCCCGTCGCTCACAACGTGACGGGGCGGGCCCGTCTTTTCCAACCCATATCCTGAAGGACACCCCATGCGTATCGCGATCATCGGCCAGCAGGCCTTCGGCAAGGCCGGTCTGGAGGCGTTTCTTGCCCGTGGCGACGATGTTGCCGCCGTCTTCTGCGCGCCCGAAAAGCCCGGCGCGAAGCCCGATCCCCTGCGGCTTGCGGCCGAAGAGAAGGGCGTGCGGACCTTCCAGCTGCCCAACCTGACCAGCCCCGAAGCCGCCTGGGCGCTGCGTGCGCTGGAGGTCGATCTGGCCGTCATGGCCTATGTGCTGCAATTCGCCCCGCAGGGCTTCGTCTCGATCCCGAAGCACGGCGCGATCTGCTACCACCCCTCGATCCTGCCGAAATATCGCGGGCCAAGCGCGATCAACTGGCCGATCATCCGGGGCGAGACCGAAACCGGTCTGACCATCTTCCGCCCCAATGACGGGCTGGACGAGGGTGACATCGTTCTGCAGAAAACCACTCCGATCGGCGCCGACGACACTCTGGGCACGGTCTATTTCGACCGGCTGTTCCCGATGGGCGTCGCGGCGATGCTGGAGGCCGCCGACCTGATCCTTGCCGGCAGGCATCGCGAAGTGGTGCAGGATGAAGCGCAGGCCAGCTATGAGGGCTGGTGCCGCGACGCCGAGGCGCGGGTGAACTGGTCGGCCCATGCGCAAGCGGTCCACGACCTGATCCGCGGCTGCGATCCCGCCCCCGGCGCCTGGACCCTGGTCCAGGGCGAAAAGGTGCGGCTGCACGACAGCCGCCTGATCCCCGCCCGCCGCTTTGCCGATGTGCAGGGCAAACCGGGCACCATCGCAGCGATCGAAGGCGAAAGGGTCAGGATCGCCCTGCAGGGCGGCATGGTGGACCTTGGCCGCGTCCGCACCGCCGCCGGCCAGAAGCTGACCGCCGCCGCCTTCGTGCAGGGCGTGGGCCTTGGCATCGGCGATCCGCTGGAAAGCCTTGAGGCACCCCTGCGCACCGCCGCCGAGTGACGGTGCAGGCGGGCGGGGACCGGACCCGCCCGTCATCTCCCCAATGCGGGCAGATAGCCCACAGGGCTTGCCGGCTGCGACGGCGAAGTGCGCCACGCAGGCGGGCTGATGGCCCTGCGCCGTCAGGCCGCCGCCCGGCCCTCTTGCAAGAAGCGTTGCGGCGTGGTGCCGAACTGCGCCCGGAAGGCGGCAACGAAGGCCGAGGGGCTGTTCCAGCCCAGTGAAAACGCGATGGACGTGCTGCTTTCGCCGCGGTTCAGCGCGTCGATGGCAGCCAGAAGCCGCAGCCGATTGCGCCATTGACCGAAGGAAAGCCCGGTCTCGGCCCGGAACAGCCGCTCCAGCGTGCGCGGCGCCACCGCGACCATGCGGCCCAGATCGGCCAGGGGCCGCATGTCGGCCGGGTTGGCCGCCAGATAGCGGGTCATCCGCACAAGGCGCGGATCCTGCCCGCCCGGCAGGCTGAGCGGGGCCTCCTTCAGCCCCTCCAACTCGTCCAGCGCCACTTCGGCCAGATGCAGCGCCTGCCTGTCATAGATGCCCGTTGCCAGCCGTTCGGCCAATCGCAGGATCAGTTCGCGCACGAAAGAGGTCAGCTCCAGCACCGCGCAGCCCTGCCCGCCAAGCCCCCTGCCCTGCCGTACCGGCCGCGAGGGATCGACATAGAGGTTCAGCATCTCGGCATCGGTCTCGGTGGCGAAGCGATGCGGCAGATCTCCGGGCACCCAGACTGCATGGCTGGGCGGGACCACCCAGACGCAGGCATGGCTGGTGACTTTGACCACCCCGCTCATCGCCCAGAGAAGCTGGCCACGCGGATGCGAATGTTCGCGGATCATCCGGCCGGCCGCGATTTCGCGCCCCTGGGTCAGCACCGGGCGCGCGGGGTCAAGGATATAGGCGGTGCCAAGCGGATCGAGGATTGGCGGGTTTTCGACATCTGTTGTCATTCTTGCAATCTGGCACAGGCTGCCTCGGAAGGCTAGCTTCCCCGGGATCAAAAGGACCGGGACATGACCACAAATATCTCTGCCCCCCGCGGCGCATTTCCGGCCAGACAGCTGATCGTGGCGCTGACCCTTGCACTTGCCGTGATGATCTCGGTCACGGCCCCTCTGGGGTTGAGTGCGCCGCAGGCCCGGCTTCTGGCCATCGTGCTTGTCACCCTGTCGCTGTGGGGCACCGCCGTGCTGCCCGGCCACCTGGCCAGCCTGATCTTCTTCGCCTTCGCGCTGATCGCGGGCCTTGCGCCGCCCGAACAGGTTTTCGCCGGCTTCGGCTCGGCCGCGATCTGGCTGATCGTCTCGGGCTTCGTGATCGGTGCCGCGATCACGCTGTCGGGTCTGGGCGCAAGGCTTGCCGCGCTGGCCGGCCCCGCCCTGACCGGCAGCTATCCGCGCCTTCTGGGCGGGCTGATGCTGATGGCGATGGTCATGGGGTTCCTGATGCCCTCCTCGGTCGGGCGCGCGTCGGTTCTAGTGCCGATCGGCATGGCGCTGGCCTCGCATGTCGGCTTTGGTCCGGGATCGAACGGGCGGATCGGCATTGCCGTCCTTCTGACCATCGGCTGCAACATGCCGGGTTTCGCGATCCTGCCCGCGAACATCCCCAACATGATCCTCGCCGGCGCGTCCGAGACGATCTGGGCCCAGCAATTCGGCTACATGACCTATCTTGTCCTGCATTATCCGGTGCTGGGGCTGGTGAAGGCCGCCGTCGTGGTTCTGCTGGTCACGCGCCTGTTTCCCGCGCGGATCGCCCCCACCGCTTCCCGCGCCCACGACGTGCCGGAGACCCCTGCCGCCGGCCCGAAGGACCAGCGCGGCGCCCAGATCCGCACCGGCCTGATCCTTGCCGCAGCCCTTGGTTTCTGGATGACCGACAACCTGCACGGCATCAACTCGGCCTGGATCGGGCTGGTCGCCGCCGCCGCCCTGATGATGCCGCGGTTTGGCGTAGTGACGCCGCAGGCCTTCCGCAACGCAACCGATTTCGGGATGCTGCTGTTCGTCGCCGGTGCGCTGGCGCTTGGCACGCTGATGGACGGATCGGGCCTTGCCACCATGTTCGGCAATGGTCTGCGCAACATGCTTCCGCTGCAGGAAGGTTGGGATTTCCTGAACTTCCTGTCGCTCTCGGGCATGTCGCTGGTGACGGGGCTGCTCACCACCATGCCCGGCGTTCCGGCCGTGCTGACCCCGATGGCCGGCGATCTGGCAAGCCAGACCGGGCTTGGCCTTGACACTGTGCTGATGACCCAGGTCATCGGCTTCTCGACCCCGCTCTTCGCCTACCAGCTTGCGCCGCTTGTCGTCGCAATGCAGCTTTCGGGTGAAAGGCTGGGGCATCTTGGCCGGCTGATCCTGCCCCTTGCGGCAATCACGGCCCTGGTGCTGATCCCGCTCGATTTTCTCTGGTGGCGCCTGCTTGGCTGGATCTGAGACCGCCCCCTTTAACCGCGAAGGTGTTCCGACATGCGACAGAAACCTGAAGTCACCGGCTTTTACGAAGCCCGCACCGGATCGGTGCAATATGTGGTCGCCGACCCGGCAACCGGCAAATGCGCCATCATCGACCCGGTGCTGGACTATGACGAGAAATCCGCCGCCACCGCCACGGTGCAGGCCGATCGCCTGCTGCAGTTCATCGCCGACAAGGGCTATGTGCTGGAGTGGATCCTGGACACCCACCCGCATGCCGACCACTTCTCGGCCGCCGACTATCTGAAACGCAGGACCGGGGTCCAGACGGCGATCGGCGCCGCGGTGGTCGAGGTGCAAAAGCTGTGGAAGGGTTTCTACAACTGGCCCGACTTCCCCGCCGACGGCCGCCAGTGGGACCGGCTTTTCTCGGATGGCGACAGCTTCATGGTCGGCAGCATCCCGGCGCGGGTGATGTTCTCGCCGGGGCACACCCTGGCCTCGATCACCTATGTCATCGGCGACGCGGCCTTCGTGCATGACACCCTGTTCATGCCCGACAGCGGCACCGCACGCGCCGACTTCCCCGGCGGATCGGCCAAGGTGCTGTGGCATTCGATCCAGGGTATCCTTGCCCTGCCCGACGAGACCCGGATCTTCACCGGCCATGACTATTGCCCGGACGGGCGGGAACCGAAGTGGGAATCGACCGTGGCCGCGCAGAAGGCGGGCAACATCCATCTGGTGAAATACTGGACCGAGGCCGAATTCATCGCCGCCCGCGAGGCCCGCGACGCCACCCTGCCGATGCCGAAGCTGATCCTGCACGCGCTGCAGATCAACACCAATGCAGGCCGCCTGCCCGAGCCCGAGGCGAACGGCACCCGCTATCTGAAGATTCCGATGAACCTTCTGAGCGCCCCCTGGTAAAGAGGAGAAAGTCATGCAAATCAACGTCGGATCACCCGAGCGGATCATTCGTCTGGTTCTGGGCGCCCTGTTCCTGATCCTTGGCATTTTCGCGGGATTTGGGCCGTTCTGGGGCTGGGTCCTGGGAATCGTCGGGGTGGTGCTGCTGGCGACGGGCCTCTTCCGCTTCTGCCCGGCCTGGTGGCTTCTGGGCTTCAACACCTGCAGGATGCGCAAATGACGGACTTCACCCCATTCCAGTCACTGTTTGGCGGGGCGCTGATCGGGCTCTCGGCCGTGCTTCTCATGGCCGTTCATGGCCGCATCGCCGGGATGACCGGGGTGCTGGCCGGCCTGCTGCCCGGCGCGGAAAGCCGCGAGTGGCGCCTGGCTTTCCTTGCCGGGGCGGTGGCGGCACCGGCCCTGGCCCTGACGCTGACATCGATGGAGGTTCCCTTCGACAGCCCGACCCCGACCGTCTGGATCGCGATCAGCGGGCTTCTGGTCGGGGTCGGCGTCACCATCGGCGGGGGGTGCACCTCGGGCCATGGCATCTGTGGCAATGCCCGGCTGTCGCCGCGTTCGCTGGTGGCCACGCTGACCTTCATGTTGACCACCGCGCTGACAGTCTATGTCATCCGCCACCTGATCGGAGGGTTCTGAGTTGCGTATTCTTCTTGCGCTGCTGATCGGCATAGTATTCGGGATCGGGATTGCCGTCTCGGGCATGGCCAACCCGGCGAAAGTGCTGAATTTCTTCGACCTCGCCGGCCGTTGGGATCCGTCGCTGGGCTTTGTGATGGGCGGCGCGCTGGCCGTCGCCTTGCCTGGCTACGGTATCGTCCTGCGCCGCGCAGCGCCCTTGCAGGACACCCGCTTTCACCTGCCGACCCGCCGCGACATCGACCTGCCGCTGATCGGCGGATCGATGCTGTTCGGCATCGGCTGGGGCATTGCGGGCTTCTGTCCCGGCGGATCGATTCCCGCCCTCGGCCTTGGCCGCATCGAGGCGCTTCTCTTCGTGACCGCCATGCTCGCCGGAATCATGCTGGCCCGCACCCTGCGCCGCCCCATGACCCGCAGCACGGCTGCCGGCTAGCGCATCTCCCCCGCGATCTGCTGCGAACGGCAACCCGGCTGCATACAGATTCCATCCGCATGCGATCTGCCAAAAGGCGCTTGCACATTGCGATCACAGCCCTGCGCCGGAAAGGCAAAAGGGGCCGGCTTTTCAGTCAGCCCCTTGAAATTCTTGGTGCCCCCAGAGGGGCTCGAACCCCCGACCCCCTGATTACAAATCAGGTGCTCTACCAGCTGAGCTATAGAGGCACGGGGGCTAGATAGCCTCGGTGGGGGCGGGTTTGCAAGGGGAAGGGGTCAGCGGCCCTCGCCCTTCGCCACCACCGCCACGGCAGCAAGGCCGACGGCCATGACCAGAAGCGCGGCGGGGGCGGCTTCGGACAGGCGTTCAAGCGAGGCCAGCTCGAACACCCGGGTGGCGAGGGTGTTGTAGTTGAACGGGCGCAGGAGGAGCGTTGCCGGCAGTTCCTTGACGCAATCGACAAAGACCACCAGCAGCGCCACGAGGACCGAGCGGCGCATCAGCGGCAGGTAGACCGCCGTCAGCGCCCCTCCGGCCGTGCGGCCAAGCGAGCGGGCCGCCATCGGCAAAGAGGGCGAGACCCGGCCGAAAGCGCCGTCCACCGCCCCTTGCGCGATGCCGAAGAAGCGAACGACATAGGCCAGCCCAAGGGCAAAGGCGGTGCCGGTGATCATCAGCCCGGGGTCATGGCCGGTCAGCGCAAGGATGCCGTCGGCCAGCCGGTGGTCCAGCGCCGCCAAGGGGAAAAGCAGCCCCACCGCCAGCACCGCCCCCGGGGTGGCATAGCCAAGCGTGGTCAGCGGCAGCACGACCCGCGCGGCCCCGCGCCCCACCAGCCGGATGCCATAGACCAGAAACACCGCCGCCGTGACTGTGGCCAGCGAGGCCAGCCCCGCCACGACCAGCGTGTTCACAAGGGCTTTCAGCAGCCCCGGTGCCAGCCATTGCGCGGGCGCCTGTGCGGCGTGCCACAGCATCACCCCGACCGGCAGCACAAAGCCCGCCAGAACCGGCAGGGCGCAGGCGGTGAAGGCCAGCGCCGCGGCGGCTCCGTGCAGGCGCTGCCGCTCCACCGGGCGCTGCGCACGGGCGGGGGCGTGGAAACGGGCACCGCGGCGCGAGACCCGCTCCAGCGCCACGAGGACAAGGATCAGCGCCAGCACCACGCCCGAGATCTGCGCGGCCCCGCCGGCATTGCCGCCGTCCAGCCAGGTGGTGAAGATGCCCGTGGTCAGCGTCTGCACCCCGAAGTGATGCACCGTGCCGTAATCGGCCACCGTCTCCATCAGCGCCAGCGCCACCCCGGCGGCGATGGCGGGGCGGGCCAGGGGCAGGCCGACGCGGCGGAACACCCCGCCCGGCCCCTGCCCCAAAGCCCGCGCCACCTCATACATCGCGCCCGATTGCTCGACAAAGGCGGCGCGGGCCAGGATGTAGACATAGGGATAGAGTGCGGCCGACAGCACAAGGATCGCGCCCCAGATCGACCGGGTCTGCGGGAACCAGTAGTCCCGCGCCGATTGCCAGCCGAAAGCCGCCCGCAGCGCCGATTGCAGGGGCCCCGCATAGTCCAGCACATCGACCAGCGCATAGGCCCCGACATAGGCCGGGATCGCCAGCGGGAAGGCCAGCGCCAGCGACAACGCGCGGCGGCCGGGGAAGTCGTAGACCGAAACGACCCAGGCCGCGCCCGCCCCGACCGAGGCCGTCAGCACCGCCACGCCGCCCATCAGGATCACCGTGCTGCGCAGATAGCGCGGCAGCACGGTCGAAATCAGATGCGGCCAGATGTTCTCGGTCGGGTGGAAGGCGATCCAGATCACCGAGATCACCGGCGCCAGCACCAGTGCCGCGATCACCCAGGCCCCGATGCTCCAGCCGTCCGGTCGCGGCAGACGCCAGCCTCTGGCCGGGGCACGGCCATCGGGCGGGGGCAGCGAGGCGGGGTTGGCGGACATGGTCCTACCCCTAGGCCGGTTCAGCGGCCTGCGCAACTGCCGCCGGGGCCGGGACCTGCGGCCGAAACCGGGGACGCGGCGCTACACTGGCCGGTTCTCCTGCGGCTCCGGTCAGGAAAGCGCTTTTTCCGCCGCATCCGTGCACCTATAGTCGCGCACGAAGGCCCCGCCAGCGGGCCGCGGCAGGAACGGGCAGCGGAACACTCATGCGCATCGTCTATCACCTCGGCGCCCATTGCACCGACGAAGAGCGCCTTGTGCGCTGCCTTCTGAAGAACCGCGCCATCCTCAACGACCAAGGCATCCTCGTGCCCTCGCCCACCCGCTACCGCAAGCTTCTGCGCGATACCGCCGTGCAGCTGAAGGGCGCATCGGCCACGGTCGAGACCCAGGCCCTGGTGCTGGAGCAGATCATGGATGAGGATGAGGCCGACCGGCTGATCCTCAGCTGGGACAGCTTCCTGTCCTTCCCGCAATGGGTGCTCCGCAGCACGATGTATCCCTTTGCGGGCGAGCGGATCCGCGCCTTCACCCAGATCTTCCCCGGCATCGAGACCGAGTTCCATCTTGCCATCCGCAACCCCGCCACCTTCCTGCCAGCACTTCACGCCAAGCAGAAAGGCAGGAGCCATGAAGAGTTCCTCGAGGAAACCGATCCCCTGCAACTGCGCTGGTCGGATGTGATCATCCAGATCGTGGTGCAGAATCCGGGCGTGCCGCTGACGATCTGGGCCGATGAGGACACCCCCCTGATCTGGAACGAGGTGCTGCAGGCCGTCGCCGGCCATTCCGACGACACGGTGCTGGAGGATACCGACGAGCTTCTGGCCGGGATCATGACGCCGGACGGACTGGCCAGGATGCGCAACTACATCACCACCCACCCGCCGCAGACCGTGGCACAGCGGCGGCGCATCGTCTCGGCCTTCCTCGACAAGTTCTCGCTGCCCGACAAGATCGAGATGCAGTTCGGCATGCCGGGCTGGACCCAGGCCACTGTCGAAGCGATGACAGCGGCCTATCTTGAGGACATCGAACGCATCCGCGCCATGCCCGAGGTCCGCCTCATCAGCACCTGACCGGCCTGCCGCCGATTTGCCGCAGGCGGAGTCCGGCGGCGCGGCTGCCGCCGCAAGCCTTTTTGCCGGGCCAGGGCCGCGCCTTTGGGCCAGCCGCGCCTGATGGGGGCATTCTGCCCCCAAACCCCCTGAGGATATTTTCATTCTGAAAGAAGCCGCCCTCTTTCAGAATGAAAATATCCCCGCGCGGCGCGCAGCCCCGAGCCGGTTGCGCGCTTGCGCGCAGAGGCGAGAGGAAAGGCGTGCAGCCGCGTTTTCGCGGCTGCTCATCGGAATCCGGCGTTGCGGGGCGGGCGGCCTCAGCTCATGCCGAGGGCGGCCTTGTACATCTCGAGAACCGCTTCTTCTTCGGCGATCTCTTCAGGCTTGCGCTTCCGCAGCGCGATCACCTTGCGCATGACCTTGGTGTCATAGCCACGGCCCTTGGCTTCCGCCATCAGCTCTTTCTGCTGCTCGGCCACGTCCTTCTTCTCGGAGTCGAGCTGCTCGAACCGTTCGATGAACTGGCGCAGTTCGTCCGCGGTGACATTGTAGGGGTCGTTCGCGTCGGCCATGGCGTCCTTCCGGCTGTTCAGGGATCGGCAGGCCCGGGTGATAGCCCGTCCGGCCCCGAAGGATCAAGCCCCGCCGTCGCCGGGCCGGCGGCAGAGTTGCCGCTTGCGCCGCACCGCGGGGCAGGCTAGCGACGGGGCCGCAGCAGGGAAGGAATGATGATGCAGGCCTTGATCTGGGCGGGGGCCCTTGTGTCGCTTTGCGGCATTGCCGGACTGGTCTACTGCGTCCTGCGCGCGATGCGGGCCCGCCGCTCGGGCCTGTCCGACGCGGCGATGCGGGCCGAATTGCAGCGTGTCGTCATCGTCAATATGGCGGCGCTGGCGATTTCGGCGCTTGGGCTGATGCTGGTCGTCCTTGGGATCTTCCTCGGCTAGTCGTCGAAATCGGCCAGCCGCAGCCCTCCGGCAATCATGCGGTCCATCAGGGGATGCGGCTGCCAGAGGGCCAGATCCTCGGGGTTTCCGCCTTGCGCCCAGTCGCGCAGATCGCGCCGCAGCACCATCAGCCCGCGCCCTGCGGCATGGTGCATCGGCCCGCCCCGCCAGCGCGGAAAGCCGAAGCCCGCGACCAGCACAAGGTCGATGTCCGAGGGCCGCAGCGCCACCCGCAGGTCCAGAAGCCTTATCCCCTCATTCACCATCGCCCCAAGCCAGCGCCGAAGCACCTCGGCCTCGGCCATGGCCCGCATCGGCGCGGGGGCTGCTGCGGGGTCAGGCAGATCGGGCAGCGCATGGCCGAAGCCGTCCAGCGCCGAGGCCAGAACCCGGCGCGGCACCCCAAGCGCCACCAACCGCGCCAGCGCCCGCCGGCCGCTGGCCGCGACCCGCCGGCCCAGCACCGGCATCTTGCCTTCCAGCACCGGGGCCAGCCCCAGCCGGCGCATCAGGAGAACGGCCTCTGCCACCTGAACCGGATCGGCCCTGGCCGGGACGGCAAGCTCCACCAGCCGGCCCGAGGGGGCCAGCATCAGCCCCATCGCCTCATCAGCGCCACCGCAGACCAGATGCGCCGCGCCGGGCATGGCGCGGATCAGCCGGGCCAGCACCTCGCCGCCGCCAGAATGGATCACCAGACCCGCATCGACCAGCCCCTCGGCACCGGCAAGCATCTGCAACCGCGCCGCATCGGCATCGCGCTGCGCCGGAGCCAGGTGGCCGGCCCGCACCTCGGACTCAAGCCGCGCGGCGATCCAGCCGGCATTGGCCGCCCGTTGCGCCTGGTCCGGCTCGGCCCAGAGCACCTTGAGGCCAGCCGCCAGCGCCAGCGCCGCCAATGGCGCCACCTGCGGAGCCGAACCATAAAGCCCAAGCTGCGCAAGCACCCGCGGCCGGGCCGCCGCCACCGCGGCAGGCAGCGCGGCCGCGCGCCTTTCGGCCATCGCCGCGGCGATCAGACCCTGCGATTCCTCGCCCGCCTCCAGATCCTCTCGCAGGACGGCCTCCAGCGCGAGGCCATTCTCGAAGGGCAGCACCATCGCCGCTTCGACACAATCGATGATCCGCTGCGGGGCGGGCAGGATGCCACGGGCCGCAGCGGCCCGGGCGGCGGCCACGGCAGCCCGATAGGCCGGGACATCTGTCAGGCCCTCGGCCCGGTCGCGCACGGGGCGCGGAGCGGACAGCGACAGCGCGAAACGTGCCGCCTCTTCGACAGGGTCGTCCTCGGTCAGCACATCGACCAGCCCGGCCGCCAGCGCCTCGGCCGCCGGCATCGGCCGCGCCTGCACCAAAAGCCGCAAGGCATCCGCGGCGCCGACCAGCCGGGGCAGCCGCTGCGTGGTGCCCGCCCCGGGCGACAGGCCGAAACCGACTTCGGAAAAGGTGAACCGGGTGTCATGTCGCGCCACCCGTCCATGCGCCGCCACGGCGAGTTCCGCCCCCGGGCCGTTCGCCGTGCCTTGCAGGGCCGCAACGACCGGCAGCGGCAGATCCTCGACCACAGTGCAAAGCTCGGCCAGCGTCGGGTGGCCTGCGCCCGCCTCGATCACCGTGGCGGCAGAAAAGCTGCGCCCCGTCGCCGACAGGACCACCGCGCGCGCGCCCTGCCCTGCGGCGGCCAGCAGCACCTCGATCAGCCGCGCCCGGACTGAGCGGTCAAGCGCATTGCCCGGGGGCCGGTCCAGCGTGGCCAGCAGCACCCCGTCACCGCGCAATTCGGCGCGGACCCCTTCTCCGGCAGATGCCATTCTTTCCCCTGCGCATGCCGACCTGCGGCAGCCCCCCTTGGCAAGTTAAGGGCAAAGCACGCCCGCTTGGCAAGGGGCGGGGGTGCGGCCGGCGTCAGACCGGCATGTTGTCGAAGGCGGCTTCGACCTCGGCCTCGTCGGGCAATTCCACCGGGGCAAGGCCTGGGATGACGGCGGTCAGCCCGGTCATCTCGGCCAGAAGGCGCGACAGGGCGAAAGGTTGCGGCGTCGGTTCCACCGGTCCGGCCGGCGCGTTGCGCGGGTTGGTGTCGATGGGACGTTGCATTGCGGCCTCCTTCGCATCCGATTCGCAGCCCCGCCATCCGGCAGGGTTTCCCGGCACCTGCACCCTGCGCCATTCCGCCCCGCGACGCCTTGACCCATGTCAAACCTGCGCCCCGGGGGCTTTCGCAGCCCCGGCCCAACGGCTAATCTGCCGCCAGAGCACGCGACAAGGGAACAGGATCCGCGCAATGGACATCCGCCAACTGACGCCAGACTACGCCGTTTCGCCGCAGATCGCGGTCGAGGATCTGGCTGCGGTGAAGGCCGCCGGCTTTGCCACCGTGATCGACAACCGTCCCGATGCCGAGATTCCGGGCGACCTGCACAGCCCGGTGATGCGCGCCGCGGCCGAGGCGCTTGGCCTGCGCTTTGTCGCCAACCCGGTGATCGGCGGCGCGCTGACCCAGGAGAATATCGATGCGCAGGCGGCCGCGATGGCGGGGTCGGCCGGGCCGGTCTTCGCCTATTGCGCCAGCGGCAACCGCTGCTCGATCGTCTGGGCGCTGACCCAGGCCGGCGAACGCCCGGCGGATGAGCTGATCGGGATCCCGGCGCGCTTTGGCTATAATCTGGAGCATCTGCGCGGCGCCATCGAGTCGCTGTCCGCCAAAGGCTAGAGGCAGCCGAGGCGTCGCTGAAGCCCCGCAGCCGGTGCCAGAGCCGGCCGGGGTTCCAGCTTTTCGCAGAAAAGCTGTGCCTCGACCATCGCTTGTCAGGCTTTACGCCGAAGGGTCGTCTCTGCCCTAGCCGGCGGCCAGAAGGCCCTCGCCGCTGTCCGGTGGTGCAGCGAATCCGGCGAAAGCATCGCCCGCATCGCCACTGTCCGGCGCCATGGGCGGGAAGGTGTCCGTGGTTGGCGCTGGCGAGGCCTCTTCCCCCTGCAACCGCAGCGCCCGCATCCCCTTGTTCTGGCCAAGGCGCGCCCGTGCCAGCCAGCGGCCATCCGGCGTTTCCAGCCCGATCCGGTCCAGCGCCGCATCGGTCAGCGGCAGGATCTGATCCATTTCCAGCGCCATCACCTGGTGCAAAGGCAGGCTGACGCGGCCGATCACCGCCTGCAACAGGCAAGGAGCGGCCATCACCGCCTCGCCCAACACGGCCGAAAAACCTGGACCGGCGGGTTCCTTTTCGGGACGCGGGGGCGGACGGCGGACCAGACGCTGCCCCCGCCCTTCGGCCGGCAGGGCAAGGATCAGCCTGCCCCGGCGTGTGCCATCCGCCAGCCCAAGATCGGCCGTCAGAACGCGATAGGGCTGATCTTCCAGCAAAAGCCCCAAAGGGCGAGGATCCTCAAGGAAAGAGGCGTAGCGAAAGCCCCCGGCCCAGGTCAGATCCTCTTCCTCGGCCAGAAGGGAATCGAATTCCTCAAGCGCGCGGTCAATGGTCGTGGCGACCATCGCCGCATCGGTGCGCGTCGGCCGGCGCGGCAGGGGCGGGCTGCCCGAGACCCGGCCAGTGGTTTGCATCTCGATCAGCGCAGCCATCACCTCGGCCGAGACCGCCATCAGGCCAAGCCCGGCCTCCGGCCCGTCCAGCAGCACCAGAAGCGCACGGTCCGGGGGCAGTTCCAGAACCTCGGCCAACGCGTAGCGATTGAGCCGCATCGAGGCCACCGCGACCAGAAGCCCGGTGCAGTCGCGCGCGGCGCGGGCAAAAGCCAGCCGCCAGCCGTGATCGGCGCCGGGGCTTCCGCCCTCGCCCCCCGTTCTGGCGGCCTGCGCCACCTTGCGCCGGATGATGTCATTCATGCCGCATGGACCCACGCCCCGCCACAGGGCCGCACCGCCGGCCCTGCCAAAGCCTAGGCGGCACCTCCTTGCCAAAGGGTTAAGCCGCGCAGAGAAAGCCGCTCAGGCCGCCCGCTGTTCCAGCCGCAAGGGCAGGATGACCCGGAAGGCCGCCCCGCCCTGCCCCGGCAGATAGCCGATGGAGCCACCCAGATTCGCCACGATCTCGCGGCAGATCGCCAGCCCGAGACCGGCGCCCTTGGCCCGCGATTCATTCGGCAGGCGGGTAAATTTCTCGAAAATGGTCGATTGCGCCTCTTTCGGAATGCCGCGACCGTTGTCGATCACATCGACCACCACCCGCCCGCCGCGCATCCGCACTGCGATGCGGATCTCGGGCCAGGTGGCGTCGCAGTATTTGCGCGCATTCGAGATCAGGTTGATGAAAACCTGCGTCAGCCGGTCGGCATCGGTGCGCAGATACAGGGTCTCGGCCGCCAGATCGCGCAGGAAGGTCACCTCACGCTCGGGCTTCACCTGTTCGGTGGCCTGGATCGCCCGGTCGATCATCTCGCGCAGGTTCGCCAGCCCCAGTGTCAGCGAGACCTTGCCGTTTTCCAGCACCGACAGATCCAGAAGATCGTCCAGCAGACGGGTCAGGCGCTTGGTCTCGTCATGGATGATGCGGCCGTTGCGGGCCACCATCTCGGGTGGCAGGTCGCCTTCGGTCAGGATCTCGGAAAAGGCGCGGATCGAGGTCATCGGCGTGCGCAATTCATGGCTGATCTGGGACAGGAAGGCATCCTTCTGGTCCGACAGTTGCATCAGCTTCTCATTGGCCTCGCGCAGCGCGCCGGCGGTGCGGGTCAGTTCCTCGCGCTGCGCCTCCAGTTGGGCCGAATGCTCCATCCGCTGCGCGCTTTCGGACGCCACCGCCATCAGATCCTCGACCGAGACCGTGGCCCCGACGACAAGCTGGCTGATCATCGCATGGGCGGTGGCCGCCCCGACGGAACCTGACAGCCGCTGTTCCAGATCCGACAGGAATTCCGGCGTCGGATCGGGCAGCAGGCTCTCGGTCTTGCCTTGCGCGCGGGCCTCGGTCTCGAACAGGGCCTGCGCGGCATCCTCGCCAAGGATCTGCTGCGCCATCACCAGAAGCTCTTCGGGTTCCGCCACGCCCCTGCTCCAGCGGCGGGGGCTGCCGGTCTGGTCGTCGAAGATATTGACGAAAGCCGCCCCCTGCAGCCGTTCGACCGGGCCAGGAAAGGTCAGGACCGAGACGATGACGAAGGCGGTGCCGTTCAGCATCAGCGACCAGAAAAGCGCATGGATCAGGGGGTCCATGCCCTCGACCCCGAACAGCGCCTGCGGCCGCAGCCAGGACAGCCCGGCCGGGCCTTCGGCCATAAGCCCGGCCGAAAGCACCGCATCCGGCCCGAAAGAGGGCAGGAACAGCGCATAGGCCCAGGTCACGAAGCCGGTCACCAGACCCGCCAGCGCACCCGACCGGGTGGCCCCACGCCAGAAGATGCCCCCCATCATCGCCGGCAGGAACTGCGCCACCCCGGCAAAGGCGATCAGCCCGATGGCCGCCAGTGCCGCCGCCCCGCCCGAGATATGGTGATAGCCATACCCCATCGCCATCACCGCCCCGATCGAGATGCGGCGCGCGTTCAGCACCAGCCCGCGCAGGTCCCCCGCCATTGCCGCGGCCGGGCGCATCCGCAGCCAGGCCGGCATGACGATATGGTTCGACACCATGGTTGCCAGCGCAATCGCCTCGACGATCACCATCGAGGTGGCCGATGAGAACCCGCCGAGAAAGGCCAGCATGGCCAGCGCCCCCTGCCCCTCGGCCAGAGGCAGGGTCAGGACGAACATGTCGGGGTTGGCAGTGTCGGGCAGCCGCTCCAGCCCCATCACGGCGATGGGAACGATGAAAAGGCTCATCGCCAGAAGATAGGCCGGGAAGGCCCAGCTGGCGCGGGCAAGATGCCCCTCGTCGGCATTCTCGACCACCATGACCTGAAACATCCGCGGCAGGCAGATGACGGCTGCCGCCGACAGGAACAAGAGGCCCGTCCAGCGCCCGGGCTGCATCGTCCAGCCCGACAGCGGCGAGGCGTCGATCTTCGCCAGCATGCCGTCGATGCCGCCCGCCAGCCCCCAGACCACGAAGATCCCGACGGCCAGAAGCGCCACCAGCTTCACCACCGCCTCGACCGCAATGGCGGTGACGATGCCGTGGTGCTGCTCTTTGGCGTCCAGATTGCGGGTGCCGAAAAGGATGGTGAACAGCGCCAGCCCCGCCGCCACCCAGATCGCGGTCTGCCCGGCATCAAGCGGCGTCTCCCCGCCGGCGCTGGCACTGGCGAAGGCGCCAAAGGACAGCACCACCGACTGCAACTGCAGCGCGATATAGGGCGTGGTCGCCACCACGGCCATCAGCGTCACCACCACGCCAAGGCTGTTCGACTTGCCGAACCGGCTTGAGATCAGGTCGGCGATCGAGGTCACCCGGTGCTGCCGCCCGATCCTGACCAGCTTGCGCAAGATCCACCACCAGCCGATGAACACCAGCGTCGGGCCAAGGTAGATGGTCAGGAACTCCATCCCCGAGCGGGCGGCATAGCCGACCGCACCGTAGAACGTCCAGGCCGTGCAATAGATCGACAGCGACAGCGTGTAGACGACGGGCGAGCGCAACCAGCCCAGCCGTCCCGCCCGCGCGCGCCTTTCGACCAGAAACGCCACCGAGAAGAGAAAGATCACATAGGCCAGACAGGCCAGGACCAGCAGGTTGAAGGGCATCAGTCGTCCTCGTCCCCCTCGCCGGCGGCAGAGAGGCCGGGGGCGAAGGCGGCGGCGACCAGAACAAGAAGGGCCCAGGTCAGGAAGAAATAGACCACGTCACCGGAGAGAAGCCGCTGCCCCTCGCCGGCGGGGGACCACAGCACCGGCAGGATGAAGAGGAAGGTGCCGAAGACCGGCAGCAGCCGGGCGGCATCGCGCAGGCGGCGGCGGCGATAGGGGATGCGGGCAAGGAACAGCGGGCGGCGCGGGCGTTTCATGCCGCCCCCGCTTCGCCCGGTCCGGCAAGCTCTCGCACCACGGCCAGAATCTCGGCATTGGCGAAGGGTTTGGCGATGAAGCGGTCGGCCCCGGCGCGCTCGGCCGCCTCGCGGTCGCGCGGCTGGCCCTTGGCGGTCAGCATGACCACCGGCAGGCGGGCAGTCGGCGGCCGGGCGCGCAACTCGGCCAGAATTTCAAGACCCGAGGCGCCGGGCAACATATGGTCAAGGATCACCACGGCGGGCATCAGTTCGGCGGCACGCAGGGCTGCGTCCTGCCCTTCGGACAGATGGACAACCTGCCAGCCGTCGCGCGACAGGATGAAGCGGATCGCCTCGGCGATGTTCTCCTCGTCCTCGATGAGAAGCACCTGCTTGCCCATCCGTTTCCGTCCCTCCCCGGTCTTGTGCCGGCCGCCTTGCCCCGCACTATCGGACGATCCGGCGCGCCTGTCAAAACCGCTCGTCACGCGCCTTCCGCTTTTCACCCTGCCGGGGGACCGGTCACACGCCTTCGCGGGTGATCGTGGGTTCGCGGCGGGCCGGACAATCGCCGCGCGGGCAGATCCGGCAGGTCGAGCCGATGCCAAGGGCGCCCGCCGCCGGCCCCGGATCGGGCAGGATCAGCATTGCGGCCTCGCGCAGCTCGGGCCCGGCGAAACCGCCCGCCAGCCGCGGCTGGCAAAAGGCCAGCGTGGTGAATCGCGCACCCGAAGGTCCGGGCGTCTGGACCTGCGCCCGGACCGGCTGCATCGGCCGGCCAAGCGCGGCGTAAAGCGGCCAAAGCGGGCAGGCCGCCCCAAAGCGCGGAAGCGCAAAGCCCGAAGCGGGCTTGCGGAAGGTCAGCGTGCCCGAGGCATCGCAAGAGACGAAACCCGCCACCGCCCCCGGAAGCAGCGCCATGCGCCGCATCACCCGGATGACATCGGTGCCGAAGACCGCCGCCAGACGGGCGGGATCGGTGCCGACCTCCTGCTGCGCCGCAGAGAAGGCCGCCAGCGGCAAAAGCCGCGCGTCTTCCGCCGCCTGCGCCAGATGGGCGCGTGCCAGCGCCCGCGCGGCCGAGGAGGCCAGTGCCGCCACATCCCCGTCATGGGCGGCAAGATCGCCGGTCTCCAGCGCCGCCAGATGCCAGCCCTGCCGCGCCAGCCAGTCCTCGACCTCTTCCTGCGGCGCTGCCAGCCCCTGCTCGCGCCCCTCTCCCGCGCCATCGGTGCCGTCGAGATAGGCGACCAGCGCCTCGGCCCCGCCGGCCAGCCGTTCGGAATCCAGATGGAGGTTGCGGTGGAAGCGCGCCTGCAGGCCGGGGTCCAGATCGCCCGTCTCGGCCAGGATCCCGGCCGTGGCCCGGACCGACGTCAGGGCCGAAAGCAACTCATGCAGCGCGGCAGACAGGTGGGGATCATGGGTCATGCGGTCGTTCAGGGCCTCGACCGCCCGCTCAAGTTGCCCCGCCCGCGCCTGCAGACCCGCCGTCACCGCCGCCCAGCCGGGAAAGCGCCCCGCGAATTCTTCAAGCCGGTCCAGTTCCGCCGGAACCCCCGGCAGGCCGGCGGCGGCGGCCCGCAGATCTTCGGCCAGCGCCTGCCCTGCCCCTTCGGCCAGCGCCTCGGCCTCCAGCCCCAGGACGAGCGCAAGGCGGGCCAGCACGTCGGGCGTGACCTTTCGGCGGTTATGTTCGATCAGGTTGAGGTAGGAGGGCGAGATTCCCGCCTGCCGCGACAGGTCCGCCTGCCGCAGCCCCAGGGCAAGACGCCGTTCGCGCAGCCGCGTCCCCGCAAGTGCCGTGATCGCCATCCCTTCGCCGGGCTCCGCCTTGTAAATTTACAGACAGTTTACAAGCGGCGGGGGGCGGAAATCAATTGTGCGGCTGCCGCCGCAAGCCTTTCTGGTGATGGCGGGCGGCGTCTCTTTGGGACCGCCATTGCCTGATGGGGGTTTCACCCCCAAACCCCGAGGATATTTAGGCCAGGGTGAAGAGGCTTTCATTCTGGCCCAGATATCTCCGCGCGGCGCGCAAAGGCGAGAGGAAAGGCTTGCGTCATAAGGCGTCCATTCAGCCGCCGGCTGCGTCGAGAGAGGGAAAGCGATGGCCATAAAAGCCGATCGCGCGCAGGGCGCAGTCCTGCACGGCAAGGTGCAGGTAGGCCTGTTCGTTCTGTCCGCCGGCGTTGCTGTCCTGTGCCAGCGCCGCCCGGCCGTGGCCCAGGGCGGACCCGGCGCGCAGGCGCCAGAAGGCGATCTGTTCGTCAAGATGCCGCTCCATCCCCGGATCGCCCCGGCCGCGCGTGATTTCGCGGATGCGTTCGGCGGTGGCGAGGCAATAGGCGGCCTCCTCCTTCGGGCCGGGGCTGGCGAAAAGCCAGCGCGGCGGCGCGGACCTGCCGTCTTGCCAGGCCATCCAACCAAGCCAGCCAAGGCCGGTAGCTGTCAGCAGCAGTCCAGTCAGCTTCATGCATCCGCCCGCCTTTCGGGCGCAGCAAAGCAGGCAAAGGTTAAGGAATCGCATGAAAAAGGCGGGCGCAGGTTGCCCCGCGCCCGCCCTGTCAAAGCGCCGGCGGATTACTGCGCCAGCGCCTTGTCGGTGATGTCATGCGTCCAGGCCATGCCTTCGGGCGCCTTGGTGATCGCCGGGTTCTCGGGCGAGACGGCGGCCAGAAGCGAGGCGACGGTGGCCTCGTAATCGGCCGGGTCCAGGGCGCCATTGCCGTCGGCGGTCAGCTTGGCGACCTCTTTCATCATGTATTGCTGGTGGGCCAGAGACTGCGCGCCGGATTCGTCGTTGTCGATGACGATCTGTGCCGCCTCGTCGGGGTTGGCCTCGGCATATTTCCAGCCCTTCATCGAGGCGCGGACGAATTTCACCATGGTCTCGGCAAAGGCCGGGTCGGCCAGCCTTTCCTCCATGACGTAAAGCCCGTCCTCCAGCACCACGACACCCTGATCGCGGTAGGAGAAGGTCACCAGTTGATCCGGGGTGATGCCGGCATCCAGCACCTGACCATATTCGTTGTAGGTCATCACCGAGATGCAGGCGGCCTGTTTCTGCAACAGCGCGTCGACGTTGAAGGCCTGTTTCAGCACCGTCACCCCGCCGGCCGACCCGTCAGTGGCAAGGCCCAGCTTCGCCATCCAGGCGTAGAACGGGTATTCGTTGCCGAAGAACCAGACGCCAAGGGTCTTGTCGGCGAAATCGGCGGTGGTCTCGACCCCCATCTCCTTCAGGCAGGTGAACTCCAGCCCCGCGCCCTTGAAGGGCTGCGCGATATTGACCAGCGGCACGCCGCGTTCGCGCGCGGCAAGACCGGCCGGCATCCAGGTGGTGATGACATCGGCCTGGCCGCTGGCGATCACCTGCTCGGGGGCGATGTCGGGGCCGCCGGGCTTGATGGTGACATTCAGGCCTTCCTCATCGTAGAAGCCCTTGTCCTTGGCGACGTAATAGCCGGCGAACTGCGCCTGCGTCACCCATTTCAGCTGCAGGGTCACGTCCTCGGCACTGGCCGATCCGGCCATAAGCGCCAAGAGACCCGCGGTCAGAATCTTCTTCATAGTCACCTCCATGTTGCCGCCCGGATGGTTGATGTTCCCCGGGTCAGGGTTGTACGTCCAGTGCTAACTCCGTTGCGAGGGGTGCCAGAAGGTCACCCCCTTCTCGATCAGGGCGATCAGCCCGTAAAGCGCCGACCCGGCCAGCGCCGCCACGGCGATCTCGGCCCAGACCAGTTCAAGGTTCAAGACCCCGACCGCAGTCGAGATGCGAAAGCCCATGCCCACCACCGGGCTGCCGAAATATTCCGCGACAATGGCCCCGATCAGCGCCAGCGAGGCCGCGATCTTCAGCCCGTTGAAGACGAAGGGCATGGCGGCGGGCAGCCGCAGCTTCCACAGCGCCTGCCAGTAGCTGGCCCCCCAGGTCGCCATCAGGTCGCGCTGCATCCGCTCGGAGGACGCCAGCCCTGCCACCACATTGATCAGCATGGGGAAGAACACCATGGCCACCACGACGGCGGCCTTGGACTGCCAGCCGAAGCCGAACCACATCACCAGGATCGGTGCGAGGCCGACGATGGGCAGCGCCGCGACGAAATT
Organism: uncultured Paracoccaceae bacterium; assembly: GCA_934500835.1. GTDB lineage: Bacteria > Pseudomonadota > Alphaproteobacteria > Rhodobacterales > Rhodobacteraceae > Pseudogemmobacter. Next base: position 266,725 of record CAKSTR010000004.1, read on the forward strand.
GCCCACCGGCAGCAGCCCGTCGCGCAGGAAGGGCACCCGGTCGCAGACCACCGCCGCGACGAAGGCCGCCCCCGTGCCGATCACGAATCCCGACAGCGCGCCCTTCACCACCGTCTGCACGAAATCGGCCCAGAGCACTCCGGTCGAGGCCGCGAATTTCGCGGCAATCGCCGAAGGGGCCGGCAGGATGACGGGCGAGAGGCCGAAGCCGCGCACCAGCCCCTCCCACAGCACCAGAAGGGTGACGCCGAAAAGGATCGGCACGAAGATCCGCCCGGCGCGGGTCCGCCCCATAGCGCCGCCCGCCACAACCGTGTTCACCGCCCAGGCCCCGGCCCAGAAGGCCAGCGCAAGGATCAGGATCATGGTCCCGCTCATGCCCGCACCCCCATTCTGCTTGCGGCCAGTCGCTCGGCCAGCCCCACGGCAAGGATCAGGATCCCCGCCAGAATGGCCGATGCGAACAGCGCGGCCCAGGTGATCAGCGGCTCGCCATACTGGCTGCCCAGAAGCATCCTTGCGCCAAGGCCTTCCACCGCGCCTGTCGGCAATTCGCCGACGATGGTCCCCACCAAGGCCGCCGCCACGGCCACTTTCAGCGAGGCGAAGAAATAGGGCATCGAGGCCGGCAGGCGCAGCTTGAAGAAGGTCTGCCCCTCGCTCGCCCCCCATGTCTTCAGCAGGTCCAGCTGCATCTGGTCCGGCGCGCGCAGGCCCTTGACCATGCTGACCAGCACCGGAAAGAAGCTCAGGTAAGAGGCGATGATCGCCTTTGGCACCTCGCGCCCCTCGATCCCCAGCTGGTTGGTCAGCACAAGGATCATCGGCGCGATGGCGACGATGGGCACGGTCTGGCTGATGATCGCCCAAGGCATCACCGACATGTCCATGACGCGGAACCGCACGATGGCCATCGCCAGCCCGACGCCCATCACGATGCCAAGGGCAAAGCCCCACATCGTGCCGCGGAAGGTGACGAAGCCATGATAGACCAGGCTGCGTTTCGACGTGATCGCCTGCCCCGCCAGCCCCTCCCACAGCTTGGCCGCCACCTGATGCGGCGGCGGCAAAAGCGGGCGGTCCTGCGCCATGGTCTGCGGGATCACCTCGGCCAGCGTGACGGTCTGGCCGCTGCGTGCCGCCTGATCATAGATCCAGGTCGAATTCATCCAGATCGCGGCCAGATACCAGATCACGGTCAGGCCCAGAAGCACGGCAAGGACCGGAAGGGCGCGCTTCATCCCGCCCTCCCCGTCGGCCAAAGCATCATCGCCACGGCCGCCGTGCCCAGCGCGATACCGCCCCATTGCAGGCCCGACGGGCGCTCGGCAAAGAAGATCACGGCGACCAGCGTGGCCAGAACCAGCTGCAGCACCGCCGAGATCGAGATGGCCATTGCCATCCCGCTTTCGCGCATGATCCGCAGCATCACGAGGTTGCCAAGCGCATAAAGCGCCAGCGAGGTCAGGATCATCCACAGATGCCCCTGCCCGGCATAGCCGCGCAGCGCCGAAGCCGCCAGAAGGAAGATGCCGGTCGCCAGCGCCAGCCAGAGCATTCCGACGCTGCTCATGCCCCTCTCTCCAAGGTCATACCCATGTCATTCCCGGAACAAACGCTCCGCGCGGCTTGCTGCGGACAGGCCCAGAGGGCGCGCTCAGTCATCCGAATGCCCCGCGCGCAGGCCTTCACGGACACGATGGGCGATCTCGATGAACTCACGGCTGTCGCGGATATCCAGCGGGCGTTCGCGCGGCAGGGGGGAGTCGATCACATCGGTGATGCGGCCCGGGCGCGGCGACATGACCACGATCTTGGTCGACAGATACACCGCCTCGGGGATGGAATGGGTGACAAAGCCGATGGTCTTGCCGGTGCGCGCCCAAAGCTTCAGCACTTCTTCATTCAGCCGGTCGCGCACAATCTCATCCAGCGCGCCAAAGGGTTCGTCCATCAGCAGAATGTCGGCATCGAAGGCCAAAGCGCGGGCAATCGAGGCCCTTTGCTGCATCCCCCCCGACAACTGCCAGGGAAACTTGCCGCCAAAGCCGGACAGCTCCACCAGTTCCAGCACCCGCTCAACCCGTTCTTTCTGTTCCCCCTTGGAAAACCCCATGATTTCAAGCGGAAGCCGGATATTCCCCGCAATCGTCCGCCAGGGATAGAGCCCCGCCGCCTGAAAGACATAGCCATAGGCCCGCTTCCGCCGCGCCTCATCCGCCGTCATCCCGTTGACGGCCAGACTGCCCCCCGTCGGATGCTCCAATGCCGCAATGCAGCGCAGGAAAGTTGTTTTCCCACAACCACTTGGCCCGATGAACGATACGAACTCCCCCTTGCCAATGCTCAGGTTCACATCCTTCAAAGCCTGCACCGGCCCGTCAGCGGTCTGGAAAACCAGATTGAGTCCCTTTGCCTCGACCACTGGCTGGCTCATCGTATCCTTCAAACCCCGTCCCCCCCAAAGACCCGCCGCCCACACTGCCGCACCGTCCAGTAAACACCTCCCGCAACCGCCCCGGCCAGCGCAAAGGCGGCCAGCACCAAAGGCTCCTGATAGGCCGCAAGGATAACGACCGAACTGGCCGCCCCGACGCCACAGCCATTCAGAACATGTGCAGGCAAGCCGTCGCGCCCGGATCTTATCATGACCAGTTTCAGCCCCAGCACGACGGGCCAGACGATAGAGCCAACAATGAACGCGATGCCGAAAACCCGTTCTGCGTCCGGCAAGCCTTTGTCGGAATTTGAGGAAATCTCAAGAACCAGCCCCGCAGCCACCGCTGCGACGCCGTAAGCCACCACCGCCAAAATGGCGGTTTTCAACGCCTTCGGGACGATGATGGCAACAGGTTCGGCCAAGACCATCACACCCCCGTCGCCGGCACACCCGTCCGCACCACCGGCCTCGGCGCGGTCAGATCCTTCCACGCCGACAGCGCCCGGTTGACCGCAGGCCGCGCCTCACGCGCCACGAATTTCCCGTGGCCCTCCTGCGTCTGCACCTTGCCATCGGCCACCGCCACCTGCCCCCGCGTCAGGGTGAAACGGGGCAGGCCCTTGACGCGCTGCCCCTCGAACACATTGTAATCAATGGCGGATTGCTGCGTGCCTGCCGTGATCACCTTTTCCTTCTCAGGATCCCAGACCACCAGATCGGCATCCGCCCCCACCAGAACCGCACCCTTCTTCGGATAGCAGTTCAGGATCTTGGCGATATTGGTCGAGGTCACCGCGACAAACTCGTTCGGGGTCAGCCGGCCGGTGTTCACGCCGTGAGTCCAAAGCATCGGCATCCGGTCCTCAAGCCCGCCGGTGCCATTGGGGATCTTCGAGAAATCGCCCACCCCGAACCGCTTCTGAGCCGTGGTGAAGGCACAATGGTCGGTTGCCACGACCGACAGCGACCCCGATTGCAGCCCGGCCCAAAGGCTGTCCTGATGCTTCCTGTTGCGGAAGGGCGGCGACATCACGCGGCGCGCGGCGTGGTCCCAGTCGGGGTTGGCATATTCGCTGTCATCCAGCGTCAGGTGCTGGATCAGCGGCTCTCCCCAGACGCGCTTGCCCTGCTGGCGCGCCCGGCGGATCGCCTCATGCGCCTCTTCGCAAGAGGTGTGGACGACATAAAGCGGCACTCCCGCCATATCGGCGATCATGATGGCGCGGTTGGTCGCCTCACCCTCGACCTGCGGCGGGCGGGAGTAGGCATGAGCCTCCGGGCCGGTGTTGCCCTCGGCCAAGAGTTTCGCCGTCAGCTCGGCCACCACATCGCCATTCTCGGCATGGACCATGGCAAGACCGCCCAACTCGCCGATCCGGCGGAAGCTGGCGAACATCTCGTCATCGTTCACCATCAGCGCGCCCTTGTAGGCCATGAAATGCTTGAAGCTGGTCATGCCGGCCTTGACGCTGTCGGCCATGCCGTCCCAGACCTTCTCGCCCCACCATGTCACCGCCATGTGGTAGGAGTAGTCGCAATTCGCCCGGGTGGATTTGTTGTGCCACATCTGGGCGGCATCCATCAGCCCCTGCCCCTGCCCCGGCAGCACGAAATCCACCACCATCGTGGTGCCGCCCGCCAGCGCCGCCCGCGTGCCGGATTCGAAATCATCGGTGGAATAGGTGCCCATGAAGGGCATCTCCAGATGCGTATGCGGATCGATCCCGCCGGGCATGACATAGCAGCCGGTGGCATCGAGTTCGGTGCCGCCCTTCAGGTTCGGCCCAATCTCGGTGATCACGCCATTCTCAACCAGCACATCGGCTTTGTAGGTCAGGTCGGCGGTAACGATGGTGCCGTTCTTGATGAGGGTGGTCATTGTGAGCCTCGCTTAATTCGCCTGCTTTGGCGTGTATCCGTTCAGTGATAGGCGGCGCTTCGCTTTTGCCAACTCGTCGGACGTAAACAGAGCGTGCCACTCAGGATTCTCCACCACGAGGGCCTCGACAGTCAGGTCCAGGCGCCCCGCCAAATAAAGCGCTGTAAAACCATCTGACTGCTTGGGGGCATTGATCAATGACTTGGCCGTCAACCATCCGCCATCTTTTTTGACCATGCGCAAAAAGACGTTTGCGGTATAGTTCGCCTCGCCTTTGGCGCGGGCATAAATGTCAAGCATTGCTTGGTCGAATCTTTTGACCAGTCCTGCGTCATTCACCCCACCACCTCCGCCACCTCAAGCACGGCATGCAGCAGCACATCCGTCCCCGCCGCCGCCCATTCCGGGCTGATCTTCTCGGCCTCGTTGTGGGAAAGCCCGTCCACACAGGGGCACATCACCATCACGGTCGGTGCCACGCGGTTGATCCAGCAGGCGTCGTGGCCGGCGCCGGATACGATGTCCATGTAGGAATATCCCAGCTTTTCAGCCGATTGCCGGACGATCTTCACAAGACCGGGGTCAAAGGTGACGGGGTCGAAATGGCCCACGGCCTCGATGCTGCACCCCAGACCCAGCTCCTTTGCAACCGCATGCGCCGCGCGTTCGACCTCGGCCCGCATCGCATCCAGCTTGGCCTGCTCGGGTGAACGGATGTCGACGGTGAACACCACCTTACCGGGGATCACGTTGCGCGAGTTGGGGAAGACCTTGACCTGCCCGACCGCCCCCACCGCATCCGGCTGGTGGCTCATGGCGATCTGATGCACCCGCTCGGTGATCCGCGCCATGCCAAGGCCCGCATTGACCCGCATCGCCATCGGGGTGCTGCCGGTATGGGCATCCTTGCCGGTCAGGGTGATCTCAAGCCACCACAGGCCCTGCCCGTGGGTCACGACGCCAATGGTCTTGCCTTCGGCCTCCAGGATCGGGCCCTGCTCGATGTGCAACTCCAGCATGGCATGCATCTTGCGCGCGCCCGTCACCTCATCCCCGACCCAGCCGATCCGCTGCAACTCCTCGCCAAAGACCTTGCCGTCCAGATCCGTCCGCCCCTTGGCATAGTCCTCGGTATGAATACCCGCAAAGACGCCCGAGGCCAGCATGGCGGGGGCAAAGCGCGCGCCCTCTTCATTGGTCCAGTTGGTCACCACGACAGGGTGCCTGGTCTGCACGCCCATGTCGTTCATCGTCCGCACGACTTCCAGCGCCCCAAGCACGCCAAGCACGCCGTCATACTTGCCACCCGTCGGCTGGGTGTCGAGGTGACTGCCCATATAGACCGGAAGGGCGTCGGGGTCGGTGCCGGGCCGGGTTGCGAACATGTTGCCCATGGTATCGACACCCATGGTCATGCCCGCGGCCTTGCACCAGCCGGCGATAAGGTGGCGACCGGCCGAATCCGCATCCGTCAGGGTCTGGCGGTTGCAGCCCCCCGCAATGCCGGGGCCGATCAGCGCCATCTCTTCAAGGCTGTCCCACAGACGTGCGGAATCGATCCGCAGATTCTCTCCCGGTGCTGGCATCAGCTTGCTCTCCCTGTCGTGGCCGGGCGTCTTTTGCGCCCTTCGGTCCGGGTCCGAGACGCCTTGCGGCGAATCTTTTCCTGACCGTATGGTCAAGAGACACGCGACCACAACCTGACCATCCGGTCAACACTTTCCCGGGGCCGCCATGGACAATGACGCCGAAAATCCGCGCAGGAAAGTGCCGCGCCGCACAGGGATCCGGCGCGAGAACGAAAGGCTCATCCTGGATGCCGCCGAGAAGGTCTTTGCCGAGGCCGGATATGGCGGCGCCACCATGCAGCTGATCGCCGACATGGCCGGGCTGCCAAAGGCCAACCTGCATTATTACTTCGCCACCAAGGAGGACCTCTACCGCCGGGTGGTCGAGAATATTTTCACCATCTGGCTGCGGGCCGCGGACACATTCGACACCGCCGCCGACCCCGAGACCGGCATCGGCGCCTATATCGAGGCGAAGATGCGGATCAGCCGCGAACATCCTTTCGGCTCGAAGGTCTGGGCGTCGGAGGTGATGCATGGTGCGCCGGTGATCCAGGACTATCTGGAGGGCACCCTGCGCACCTGGGCCGAGGGGCGGATGCGGTCGATCCAGCGCTGGATCGACGAAGGCCTGATGGCACCGATCGATCCGCGGCATCTTCTGTACGTGATCTGGGCGACGACGCAGCACTATGCCGATTTCGGCCATCAGATCGAGACGCTGAACGGCGGCCGGGCCTATTCGGACCGGCAATGGAAAGACGCGACCGAAAGCGTGAAGGCAATCATCCTGCGCGGCATCGGCATCGCCGCCACCCCCTGATTTTCGCCGAAGGCGGATCGCCGCTGGAAATCCGCTGCGGCGCCCGGCATTCTTGGGTGCGAGCCCCTTGCAAGGACCGGCCATGACCGATGCCCTGACTGCCGACGATCTGATCGCGGAATCGCGTCTGCTGATCTTTCCGCGCTTCACCGAGGATACCGCGCTGGCGCTTGGCCTCATTCTGGTCGAGCTGGCGCGCGCCGCCAACCTGCCGGTGGTGATCGACATCCGCAGCGCCGAACGCTGCTTCTTCCATGCGGCCCTGCCCGGCTCTGCCCCGCTGAACGACCTTTGGGCCAGACGGAAATCGGCGACGGCACTGATGTTTCAGGAATCTTCCCTGCTGGTCGGCATGCGCAACCGTGACAAGGGCGAGAGCCTTGCCAAACACGGCCTGTCCCCGGACAGTCATGCAGACCATGGCGGCGCAGTGCCGATCCGGGTCGAGGGTGTCGGGGTGGTTGCCTGCGTCACCGTCTCGGGCCTGCCGCAGATCGAGGATCACCAACTGGCCATCCGCGCGATCGAGACACTACTGGCCCGCGACTGACCCCGCAGGCGCTGCAGCAAGGGCACAAGCCTGCGGGGGGGCTAGCGAATGCCTTGAAACCGGGCGGCAATGTGTGAAGGATGGGCGTCCCGGAAAGATCGACCCATGACCCCACAGCGCAGCCGAATCCAGCAAAAGAACCGCGAGGCCATCCTTGAGGCGGCGCTTGAGGTGTTCTCTGCGCAAGGCTTCCGTGGCGCGACACTGGACCAGATCGCCGATGGCGCGGGCCTGTCCAAGCCGAACCTGCTGTACTACTTTCCGTCGAAGGAGGCGGTGCACAACGCGCTGCTGACCGGGCTTCTCGACACCTGGCTGGACCCGCTGAAAGCGATGGACCCCAAAGGAGAGCCGGTCACGGAAGTGCTGGCCTATGTCCGCCGCAAGCTGGTCCTGGCCCGCGACTTTCCCCGCGAAAGCCGCCTTTTCGCCGGCGAGATCATCCAGGGCGCGCCCCGGCTGGCGGGGGTGATCGAGACCGATCTGCGCAACCTGGTCGAAGCCCGCGCCGCCACCTTGCGGCAATGGATGGACGAGGGCCGCATCGCGCGGGTCGATCCGGTGCACCTCATTTTCTCGATCTGGGCGCTGACCCAGCATTACGCCGATTTCGACGCGCAGGTGCGGCTGGTGCTTGGCCCCGGCCACAACCCTTTTGCCGAGGCCGGGGGCTTCCTTGACACCCTTTTCCGCCGCCTGCTGGAGCCGGGGCCCGACCGCTAGAAGACCCGTCGAATTAGGATCGAATGCGCCGGGCTTTGCGGGCGCGAAGGCGGGTATTTTCTGCTAGGGTCGATGCTTGTGGGGACACATTGCCTGGGATGACGGATATGGAAGCACTCTCCTCCGTCCGGCCAGCGGTGCAGACGTTGGGAACACCGCCGCAAACGGCCGGCACAGATCCGGGCAGCTCGACTGCCCAAAACGGCGCGCGTGCAGAATTCGCGGTTGCGCCGGAAATAGCTCAGGCACTGGCCCCGGCGGCGGGCGCAGCCCGGACCGCGATGGCCGGGGATCAGGCGCTGCCGGATGGCGACTATGTGGTGGAAAGCGCCAAGGCGCGGGCGCTTGCGGCACAAAGGGCTTATGAGATGGCCTCGCTGGTGGCCGGGCTGAACCCGCTGAACGATCCGGTGCCCTGAAAGGCTGCCGCAAGGCCAGGCCCCGCGCGGCAGCCTTCCGCGCCGTTACTCGGCGGCCTGCGCCGACATCGGGTTGTTCGGATGCGTCGTCCAGTCGGCAAAGTCGCCCACCTTGCGGCCGGTGCGCGGGTCCAGCGTGCCCTTGGTCATCGGCACCATGGTGATGCAGTTCTCGACCGGGCAGACGTTGACGCACAGGTTGCAGGCCACGCATTCATCGTCCTTCACGGTGAAGGTGCGGTCCGCCGACATGGCGATGGCCTGGTGGCTGGTGTCCTCGCAGGCCGCGTAGCAGCGGCCGCATTTGATGCAATCGTCCTGATTGATCTGCGCCTTGGTGACGTAGTTCAGGTTCAGGTGCTGCCATTCGACGAAGTTCGGCACCGCACGCCCGACCAGATCCGACAGCGCCATGCCCTTGCCGTCGAGATAGTCCGACAGGCCCGAGATCATCTCTTGCACCACCTTGAAGCCATAGGTCATGGCGGCGGTGCAGACCTGCACATTGCCCGCCCCCATGGCCAGAAACTCGGCCGCGTCGCGCCAGGTGGTGACGCCGCCGATGCCGCTGATGGGCAGGCCGCGGGTTTCCTCGTACCGGGCAATCTCGCCCACCATGTTCAGGGCGATCGGCTTCACCGCCGGGCCGCAATAGCCGCCATGGCTGCCCTTGCCGTCGATCATCGGGAAGGGCGAGAAATCATCCAGGTCGACATTGGTGATCGACTTGATGGTGTTGATCAGGGAAACCGCGTCCGCCCCGCCCCGGTGTGCCGCAATCGCCGGCGGCAGGATCGAGGTGATGTTCGGCGTCAGCTTCACGATACAGGGCATCCGCGAGTATTTCTTCACCCAACGGGTGACCATCTCGATGTATTCCGGCACCTGCCCCACGGCCGATCCCATGCCGCGTTCGGCCATGCCATGGGGGCAGCCGAAGTTCAGTTCCACGCCGTCGGCCTCGGTGTCCTCGATCTGTGACAGGATGGCCTCCCAGTAATCTTCCTCGCAGGGCACCATGAGCGAGATGACAAGGGCGCGGTCCTTCCACTTGCGCTTGACCTCCTTGATCTCGCGCAGGTTCACCTCCAGCGGGCGGTCGGTGATCAACTCGATGTTGTTCAGGCCCAGAAGCCGGCGGTCGGCGCCCCAGATCGCGCCATAGCGCGGGCCGGAGACATTGACGATGGGCGGGCCTTCGGCGCCGAGGGTCTTCCAGACCACACCGCCCCAACCCGCCTCGAAGGCGCGCTCGACGTTGTATTTCTTGTCCGTCGGCGGGGCCGAGGCCAGCCAGAACGGGTTGGGCGATTTGATCCCGATGAAATTCGAGGTGAGGTCAGCCATAACGAGCCTCCTTGCGACAAGCTGGGAGAGAAACGGAAGAAGACGGTGCGCCAGCACGGCGCATGTTCGGCAAGGTCAGGCGAAGACCGACCAGAGCCAGCCGAAGATGTCGCCGCCGAACTGGCCGAGCTTGGGAATCAGCCAGGCCCAGGCGGCGCAGCCAAGGATGTTCCACAGCATGAACCGGCGCAGGGGCATTCCGGTCATGCCGGCCAGAAGGAACACCACGGGCCGCAGCACGGTCAGGAAATGCCCGATCAGCACCGTTGCGGCGCCGTATTTCACGAAGGCGGCGCGGGCTTTTTCCACCATCTCGGGATGGTCCGACATCGGCCGCATCTCCAGCACCGCGCGGCCGTAATGCCGGCCCAGCCAGTAGCTGAATGTGGACCCGATGAACGCCCCCGCTGCCGCCCCGGCCCAGAGCGGCCAGAACTCCACCTTGCCGGTGGCCACCATGGCCCCCACCGCCATCAGCACGGCGGTCGACGGAATCAGGATCGACAGGAAGGCCGTGGTCTCTGCCGCGGCAAAGACCAGCATGATCAAGGGCAACCAGGCCTGGTTGCGCTCGATCCAGGTGATGAAGAACTCTGCGATCGCGTCCATGTCGGTCCCTTGCCCGCGCCCGGTTTGGCGTGGCTTGCCCTCCGGGGCAAGGGGAAAGCGCCATCATCACGTCGCCGTCAGATAGCGGTGGATCGCCTCGGCGGCGTCGCGGCCCTCGGCAACGGCGGTGACGGTCAGATCCTCGCCCCCCGCCGCGCAATCGCCGCCAACCCACAGCCCGCCGGCAAGCCCGGCAGCGTCGATCTTGCCATTGGTGGTGGCAATGCCCTCGGGCACGCCCTGCAGGGTCTGGCCGATGGCCTTGAAGACCTGATCGGCCTTCAGGCGGAACACCTCGGGCAACAGTTTCAGCCCGCCCGGGCCATCCTCGGTATAGGCGAATTCAACCGCCTCGACGTGGCCGTTGCCCAGAACCTTGACCGGGGCGGCATTGTGGATGATCCGCACCCCGGCCTGCACCGCGTGGTCCTGCTCATGGCCCGAGGCGGACATCTTCTCCTGCCCGCGCCGGTAGACGATGGTGACATTCTCGGCCCCCAGCAGCTTGGACTGGACGGCGGCATCGACTGCCGTCATGCCACCGCCGATCACCACGACATCGCGCCCCACGGCCAGCTTGCGCAGGTCCGGGGACTGGCGCAGATCGGCGATGAAGTCGACGGCGTTGCCGACCCCGTCCATATCCTCGCCCTCGGCACGCAGGGCATTCACGCCTTGCAGGCCGATGCCGAGAAAGACGCCGTCAAACGCCTGCCGCAGACCGTCCAGCGTGATGTCGCGGCCCAGCTCAACCCCGGTTTTCAGGGTGATGCCACCGATGGAGAGAAGCCAGTCCACCTCGCGCGCGGCAAAGCCCCCCGTCGCCTTGTACGAGGCGATGCCGTATTCGTTCAGCCCCCCCGCCTTGGCGCGGCGGTCATAGACCGTCACCTCATGCCCCTTCATGGCCAGCCGGTGGGCGCAGGCCAGCCCGGCAGGCCCCGCCCCCACGACCGCAATCCGCTTCCCGGTAGAAGCGGCCCGGGTGAAGGGATGCGTGGCCTTTTCCATGGCGGTATCGGTGGCATAGCGCTGCAACCGGCCGATCTCGACCGGCTTGCCTTCGGCGGTCTCGCGCACGCAGGCCTCTTCGCACAGCGTCTCGGTCGGGCAGACCCTTGCGCAGATGCCGCCAAGGATGTTCTGGCTCCAGATCGTCTTCGCTGCCGCCTCGGGGGTGCCGGTGGCGATCTGGCGGATGAAAAGCGGGATGTCGATGGTGGTCGGACAGGCCGTCATGCAGGGCGCGTCATGGCAGAAATAGCAGCGATCCGCCGCGACCCGCGCCTCGTGCAGATCGAAGGCTGGCTCGTGATCCGAGAAATTCCGCGCGATCGTATCGGCGGACAGACGCGCCGGGACGATACCGGGCGTAAGCGGACTGTTCGGCATGGCGACCTTCCCTTGGCTTGCTCTGACGGCTTGCTTTTGTCGAATCGTCTCACAGGTCTGAAATTTTATCAAACGGTAAATTTCCAGAATGTGCGAAAGTTTAGCCGCTTGCAGGACCGCCGACGTCCGCCGCTTGGGGAATGGGCGCTTTTCACCCTTGGCGGGCTGTCCTATAAGCAGGCAGCCCCAGGCTCCGGCAGAAAAGCCCAACAGAGGACGGCATGAGCAAACATTCCCCCGACGCGGACGTCGCCTTCATCTCGGCGCTGGCCGAGCTTCTGAACAAGAACGAACTGACCGAGCTTTCGGTAAAGCGCGAATATGGCGAGGACGACAGCCTTGAAGTCCGCGTGGTCAAGCAGGTGACGGTCGTGCAGGCCGCGGCCCCTGCCCCGGTCTATGCCGCCCCGGCAGCCGCTGCCCCCGTCGCCGCGGCGCCCGCAGCCGCCCCTGCCGCCGCCGAGGACCCCAGCCAGCACCCCGGCGCCGTAACCTCGCCCATGGTCGGCACCGCCTATCTGGCGGCCGAGCCGGGCGCTGCGCCCTTCGCGACGGTGGGTACGGTCGTCACCGAAGGCCAGACCGTGCTGATCATCGAGGCGATGAAGACGATGAACCACATCCCGGCGCCGAAATCGGGCACCGTGAAGCGCATCCTAGTCGATGACGGCACGCCGGTCGAATATGGCACGCCGCTTCTGATCATCGAATAAGGGCGCAGGGATGTTCGAGAAAATCCTGATCGCCAACCGGGGCGAAATCGCCCTGCGGGTGATCCGCGCCGCGCGCGAGATGGGGATCAAGTCGGTCGCCGTCCACTCCACCGCCGATGCCGATGCCATGCATGTGCGGATGGCGGATGAATCGGTCTGCATCGGCCCGGCCCCCAGTTCGGAAAGCTATCTGTCCAAGGCCGCGATCATCTCGGCCTGCGAGATCACCGGCGCGCAGGCCGTGCATCCGGGCTATGGCTTCCTGTCGGAAAACGCCGCCTTCGCGCAGGCGCTGGAAGACCACGGCATCACCTTCATCGGTCCGTCCGCCCAGCACATCCGCATCATGGGCGACAAGATCACCGCCAAGGAAACCGCGAAATCGCTGGGGATTCCGGTGGTTCCGGGATCGGATGGCGGCGTGCCCGACTTCGACACCGCCAAGGTGGTCGCGCTGGAGATCGGCTATCCGGTGATCATCAAGGCCACCGCCGGTGGCGGCGGTCGCGGCATGAAGGTCGCCAAGTCCGAGGAAGAGCTGGAAGTCGCCTTCCGCACCGCGCGGAGCGAGGCCAAGGCCGCCTTTGGCAATGACGAGGTCTATATCGAGAAATACCTCCAGCGCCCGCGCCATATCGAGATTCAGGTCTTCGGCGACGGCAAGGGCAAGGCGGTGCATCTGGGCGAACGCGACTGTTCGCTGCAACGCCGCCACCAGAAGGTGTTCGAGGAGGCCCCCGGGCCGGCGATCACGCCAGAAATGCGGGCAAGGATCGGCCAGGTCTGTGCCGATGCGGTGGCCAAGATCGCCTATATCGGCGCCGGCACCATCGAATTCCTGTTCGAGGACGGCGAGTTCTACTTCATCGAGATGAACACCCGCCTGCAGGTCGAACACCCCGTCACCGAGTATATCTTCGACGTCGACCTTGTGCGCGAACAGATCCGCGTCGCCGCCGGCCTGCCGATGTCCTTCGAACAGCAGGATCTCAAGGTGCATGGCCATGCGATCGAGGTGCGGATCAATGCCGAGAAGATGCCGAACTTCGCGCCCTGCCCCGGCCGGGTGACGCAGTATCATGCTCCCGGCGGCCTGGGGGTGCGGATGGATTCGGCCCTTTATGATGGCTACCGCATCCCGCCCTATTACGATTCCCTGATCGGCAAGCTGATCGTGCATGGCCGCGACCGGGACGAGGCGCTGGCCCGGCTCTCGCGCGCCTTGGGAGAGCTGATCGTCGACGGCGTCGACACCACGGTGCCCTTGTTCCGCGCGCTTCTGGCAGAGCCGGACATCCAGACGGGGGATTACTCGATCCACTGGCTGGAAAAGTGGCTGGCCGCCAACTTCAGCTGAGTTTCAGGCGGCGCGGCCCCGGCTGCGCCGCCGGCAAATTTCTTGGAAGAAATTTGCAAAATCCTTCGAAGGATTTTGCCGATGCCCCCGGCTCTGGACCCCGACCTGTTGCTGCACGCCTATGCCATGGGGATCTTTCCCATGGCGGAATCGCGCGATGATGACAGTATCCATTGGGTCGATCCGCGCCACCGGGGCATCTTTCCGCTGGACGGTTTCCACATCTCGCGCAGCCTGTCCCGCCTGATCCGGCGCAGCGCCTTCACCATCCGCACCGACACCGCTTTCGAGGCCGTGGTGGACGCCTGCGCCGACCGCGACGAGACCTGGATCAATGCGCCGATCCGCGCCGCCTATGCCGAGTTGCACCGCCGCGGCCATGCCCATTGCCTTGAGGTCTGGTCCGGCCCCCATCTTGTCGGCGGCGTCTATGGCGTCACCCTGGGCGCGGCCTTCTTCGGCGAGTCGATGTTCTCGGCAGAGACCGGCGGCTCCAAGACCGCGCTGGCCTTCCTGATCCACCGGCTGCGCGCAGGCGGCTTCACGCTCTTCGACACCCAGTTCCTGACCCCGCATCTGGCCAGCCTCGGTGCGATCGAGATTCCGCGGGCCGAGTACCAGCGCCGCCTGGCATCGGCTGTCGCGCTGCCCGCCACCTTCGATCCGCCGGGCTACTGCGCCTCGGTCTCGTCGGTGCTTTCGGGCGTCTCCTCGGATTGCGGCGCGGTATAGCCCGGCACCACGCAGCGCAGAACCCAGACGTCATAGCGCGGGTGGTCCATCGCCGACAGCGCAGGGCTGGACGCCAGCATCCAGCCCGAGAACACCGGATCGGCGCGCGTCGAATCCATCACCGTCAGATGGGCCTGCGCATCCGCCGCCGGGTTGTCGGAAGGGTAGCGGCAGGCATCCAGCTGGATGGTCAGCCGCCCGTTCGACGCCGACTGCCCCCGCGCCAGTTCCATATCGCCGGTCTGGCCGGTCAGCTTGTCCAGCCAGCGCAGCACGCCACCGGGCGCGTCGGAAAACCCCTGCGCCATCGCCGGCCCCGCGGCCAGCGCCAGAACCAGCGCCAGGCGCATCATGGCGCGGGCGCCGCGTCGGACTTGCCGCCGCCGACGAATTTCATCAGCAGGGAGACCAGCGAGACCGACCCTTGGGTATCCTCGATCTCTTCTCCGGGGCCGAGATTCTCCAGCGCGCCGCCCGGCACGATTTCGACGAAGTTGCCGCCAAGCAGCCCCTCCGAGGAAATCAGGATGGCGCTGTCGGTCGGCAACTGGATGTCGCTGCGGATCTGCACCACCGCATCGGCCATGAAGGTTTCGGGGTTCAGCTTCAGAGAGGAAATGGTCCCCACCTTCAGCCCGGCCAGCCGCACATCCGACCCCGCCGAGATGCCATCGACGGCGCGAAAGCTTGCGGTCAGCGCATAGCTGTCCGCCCCGCCCCCGGCCAGCCCGGTCCCCCGGGCGGCATAGAAGGCAAAGCCCAGGGCCACGGCCAGAACGGCCGCACCGGCAGCGATTTCAGCGCGCGATCCGGCCATTATTCGGGCGCCCAGGCCTCGTAGTCGCGCCGCTCAACCGGCTGGCTGCGACGGATCGATCCGGGCGGAGCATAGGCCAGTTCGGTGCCCGAGAGGTTCTCGACATGCGGCCGCTCCCAGGACTTGCGCACCAGCGGGGCCTTGGTCGGCGGCTCTTCCCAGGTGTGGTGCAGCCAGCCATGCCAGTCCGGCGGCACGCGGCTGGCTTCCATCTCACCGTTGAAGATCACCCAGCGGCGCTTGCCATCCGCGGTCTGGTAATAGGCGTTGCCCTGGTCATCCTCGCCCACCTTGCGGCCCTTGCGGGCGGTGAAGATCTGGGTGCCAAGGGTCTGGCTGTTCCACCAGGTCAGCAGGCGCTTCAGGAAGTACATGCGGCAGGTCTCCGGTTCGTTGCGCTTGGTATGGCCGATTGCGCGACCAAGGTCCAGTGGCCCGGATCGTCCCCTGCCGGCAACCGCCGAAGAATTGGGGGCCAGCCCCCAAACCCCCGGGATATTTCTTCCAAGATGAAAGGGCTTCATCTTGGAAGAAATATCCTCGGCGAAGCCCGCACGAGGCGGTTGGCGCCTGCGCCAGAGCCGAGACGAAAGGCTTGCGCCTGCAAGGCGCTCGACCTGCCGGCATCAGCCGGGAAGACGTGCTGTCACCTCGATCTCGATCTTGTGGCGCGGATCGATCAGCCCGGCCTCGAACATGGTCGCGGCGGGCGGATGGGCACCGAAAGTGGCGGAGAGCAAGGGCCAGCACGGCGCAAAATCGGCGCGGTCGGGCAGGATGTAGTGGACCCGCACCACATCGGCGAAGGTGGCACCCGCCGCCTGCAGCGCCCGGTCGATGATCTGCAGCGCAAGGGCGCATTGCTCGGTGACGTTTTCGGGGACGATGCCGGTGGCGTGGTCTGTGCCGGTCGTGCCCGACACATGCACCCAGCCGCCCGCCACCACGGCGCGGGCATAGCCGATCTTCGGCTCCCAGGTTGATCCGGTGCAGATGCGTCGAATGGTCATCAGCGGGCCCTTCCAAAGCAAGACGCCGCCCGTTCCGGGGCGGCGTCACTGTCTTTCCACGCGCGAGTCAACCGACCGCGGGTTCCTTTTTCTTGGTTTCCGTCACCACCAGAAGCGGTTTGGCCCCGGCGTTCACCGTTTCCTCATTCACCACCACTTCCGAGACATGGCTCATGCCGGGCAGTTCGAACATGGTATCAAGAAGGATGTCCTCCATGATCGAACGCAGCCCGCGGGCGCCGGTCTTGCGCTTGATGGCGCGTTTGGCGATGGCGGTCAGCGCGTCGGGGGTGAAGACCAGCTTCACCGATTCAATCTCGAACAGGCGCTGGTATTGCTTGACCAGCGCGTTCTTCGGCTCGGTCAGGATGGTGACCAGCGCCGCCTCGTCCAGATCTTCAAGCGTGGCCAGAACCGGCAGACGGCCGACGAATTCCGGGATCAGCCCGTATTTCAGCAGGTCTTCCGGCTCCAGCTCGCGGAACAGCTCACCCACGCCCCGTTCGTCCGGGCCCTTGACCTCGGCCTTGAAGCCGATGCCCGAGCCCTTGCCGCGCTGCGCGATGATCTTTTCCAGACCGGCAAAGGCGCCGCCGCAGATGAAGAGGATATTGGTGGTATCCACCTGCAGGAACTCCTGCTGCGGATGCTTGCGCCCGCCCTGCGGCGGAACGCTGGCAACGGTGCCCTCCATGATCTTCAGAAGCGCCTGCTGCACGCCTTCGCCCGACACATCGCGGGTGATCGAGGGATTGTCCGACTTGCGGGTGATCTTGTCCACCTCGTCGATATAGACGATGCCACGCTGCGCCCGTTCGACGTTGTATTCCGACGCCTGCAGAAGCTTGAGGATGATGTTTTCCACATCTTCGCCGACATAGCCGGCTTCGGTCAGCGTCGTCGCATCGGCCATGGTGAAGGGCACGTCCAGAATCCGCGCCAGCGTCTGCGCAAGCAGCGTCTTGCCGGTGCCGGTCGGGCCGATCAGCAGGATGTTCGACTTGGACAGTTCGATATCCGTCTTCGACGAATGGTTCAGCCGCTTGTAGTGGTTGTGCACCGCGACCGAGAGCACCCGCTTGGCGTGGAACTGGCCGATGACGTAATCGTCCAGCACCTTGCAGATCTCGCGCGGGGTCGGCACGCCGTCACTGGATTTCAGACCCGAAGTCTTGGTCTCTTCGCGGATGATGTCCATGCAAAGCTCGACGCATTCATCGCAGATGAACACGGTCGGCCCCGCGATCAGTTTGCGGACCTCATGCTGGCTCTTGCCGCAGAAAGAACAGTAAAGCGTGTTCTTGCTGTCACTGCCGGAGTTCGTCGCCATCCGTTTCCCTTTGCCTTGCACGCCTTTCCGGCGGCCCCCTCGGGCAAGTCTAGGCCAAGGCCCAGACCTCCACAATGCGAAAACGCCCCCGGCGACCGGCTGGCACCGGGGGCGAAACCTTACTTCGCGGTGTCGTCCATCTTGCCGCGATCGGCGAGGATTTCGTCGATCAGGCCCCAGTCCTTGGCATCCTCGGCCGACATGAAATTGTCGCGCTCAAGGGCGGCCACCACGTTTTCCATCGTCTGGCCGGTATGCTTGACATAGATCCCGTTCAGCCGGTCCTTCAGCTTCTGGGTTTCCTGCGCATGGATCATGATGTCGGTGGCCTGGCCCTGATAGCCGCCCGAGGGCTGGTGAACCATCACGCGGCTGTTGGGCAGGCTGAAGCGCATCCCCTTTTCACCCGCCGTCAGCAAGAGCGACCCCATCGACGCCGCCTGCCCGATCACCAGGGTGGAGACCTTCGGCTTGATGTATTGCATGGTGTCATAGATCGACAGGCCCGAGGTGACGACACCGCCGGGGCTGTTGATATACATCGAGATTTCCTTCGAGGGGTTCTCGGCCTCAAGGAACAGAAGCTGGGCGCAGATCAGGCTGGACATGCCGTCGTGAACCGGGCCGGCAAGGAAGATGATCCGCTCCTTCAAGAGGCGCGAGAAGATGTCATAGGCACGTTCGCCCCGGCTGGTCTGTTCAACGACCATCGGGACAAGGGTGTTCATATAGGTGTCTATCGGATCGCGCATCTGTGGCCTGCCTCTTCTGTCACGCTCAGGGTTATCGGCGGAGAGTTTCCAGAGTCTTAGTGTCGCGTGGCGAGGGCTGCAAGAGCACCCCCGAAAACTGCCCGCACCAATGGTTGGTCCACGCGCCGGCCGGCCCCCTTCATCTTGACGACATCGCCCGGCAGAGACTGCAGTCAGGGTCTGCGCCCGCGCTTCGGAAACACATGTCCGCAGGACTGGCGCCAAGCCGCGGCACCGCGTTGCAGACAAGCGCGGCCACGGGTTCAGCGCGCCAGCGCCAGTTCCACCTTCAGCCCGCCCACGGCCTCGCTGTCGCCAAGGTAAAGCCCGCCGCCATGGTTGCGCGCCACATCGGCCGCGATGGAAAGCCCCAGGCCCACGCCGCCGCCGCGGTTCGGGTCACGCTCGGCGTCCAGCCTTGTGAAGGGCCGCAGCGCCTCTTCGCGCCGCTCGGCCGGGATGCCGGGGCCGTTGTCCTCGACCACCACGCGCAGGAAACGGTCGGTGAACTGCAGCCGCACTTCGGCCCGGCTGCCATAGCGCAGGGCATTGCCGACAAGGTTTTCAACCGCCCGCGCCACCGCATGCGGCCGCAGCCGCACCGGACCCGCGCTGCCCTCGATGCCGGTCAGTTGCACCTGCCTGCCGCCGCGCTGTGCGTCCTCGACCACCCGGGCGACAAGGGCCTCCGCATCCACCTCTTCCATCTCTTCCATCGCATCGCCGCGCGCAAAGGACAGGAATTCATCCACCATCCGCTCCATCTGCGCCACATCGCCGATCAGGGCGCGGGTGTCCTCGTCCTCGGGCAGCAGCGACAGGCCAAGCCGCAGCCGGGTCAGGGGCGTGCGCAGATCGTGGCTGACGCCGGACAGGAGGAGGGTCCGCTGTTCGATCTGCCGCTCGATCCGGGCGCGCATGTCGATGAAGGCCGCCCCCGCCGCCCGCACCTCCAGCGCGCCACGCGGGCGATAGGCGATGCGCTGGCCCTTGCCGAAAGCCTCGGCCGCCTGCGCAAGCCTTGTGATCGGCCGCAACTGGTTGCGCAGGAAGACATAGGCGATCACCGTCATCAGAACCGAGGTCAGAAGCATCAGCACCAAAAGCTGATGCGGGTTCGTGGCCCCCATCCGCCGCCGCGAGACATCGGCCTGCAGGGGACCATGCCCGGTCTGGAACACCAGCCGTGTGGTACGGTCGGGATCGGTCACATCCGCGGCCACCAGCTCGGGCAATTGGTCATGCAGGGTGGCGATGATCTCACGCCCCGCCAGATCGAACCGGCCAGCCGCATCCGCCATCGGTGCCGTGTCTGCTGGTGGCAGGGTCAGCGCGATCTGCAAGGGATCGGCCACATGGCGGGCGTGGGCCAGACCCTCTGCCGGCGTGGTGCCCGCATCGAACTCGGCCAGCACCAGCGCCAGATCCAGCGCCACCCCTTGCGTCATCTGCCGTGTCACCCCTTCATAGTGGCGCTGGATGAAGGCCATGGACACCACCAGCTGGATGGTGACGATGGGGACGATCAGGATCAGGGCGGCGCGGGCATAGATGCCGCGCGGAAGAAAGCGTTTCATGACCATTTGGGAAGGCTAGCCATGACCGTGCCGATTGGAAAGGCCGCGCCTGCGCCTGCCGCCCTGCCCGGCCGGTTGCGGCGGGTTCTGGCCGGGAACCCCTCTCCGATGACCGGCCCGGGGACCTGGACCGACATCGTCGGCTCGGGCGAGGTGGCGGTGATCGACCCCGGCCCCGCCCTTGAGGGTCACCTCCAGGCCGTTCTCGCCGCTCTCGACCCCGGCGAGCGGGTTGCCGCCATCCTTGTCACCCACGCCCATCTGGACCACTCGGCCCTTGCCCCTGCCCTGTCGCGGGCGACGGGCGCCCCGGTCCTGGCCTTCGGCACCGCCACCGAAGGCCGCAGCCCTGCCATGCAGCGGCTGGTCGAGGGCGGCCTGCGCAGCGGCGGCGAGGGGCTGGACCTTGCCTTCACCCCCGACCGCCGCCTTGCCGACGACGAGATCATCAGCGGCCCCGACTGGAGCCTGCGGGCCGTTCACACCCCCGGCCATCTTGGCGGCCATCTCTGCCTTGCCTGGGAGGATGTGCTTTTTGCCGGAGATCACGTCATGGGTTGGGCACCCAGCCTTGTCTCGCCGCCCGATGGCGACATGGGGGCCTATATGGCCTCGCTCGCGCGGCTGGCGCGTCAGGAATGGCGCTTGATGCTGCCGACGCACGGCGATCCGGTTGCCGACCCCGCCGCGCGACTGGCCGAACTGACCGCCCACCGCCGCGCCCGCGAAGCGCAAGTGGCCGAGGCGCTGCGCCGCGGCCCCGTCCCGCTGGATGCGGTGACGGCCGCCGTCTACCGCGACCTGGCCCCCGCCCTCCTGCCCGCCGCCCGCCGCAACGCCCTTGCGCATCTGATTGATCTTGCAGAGCGAAACCAGGCCAGAGCTACCCCTTTCCCCGGTCCCGAAGCCCTGTGGTCCTGCCCCTGAGCACAAGGCACAGTTTTTGCCCTTTTGCCCCTTGCCGCCCCCATGCCCCCTTGCTATACGGCCCCGGTGTTCCGGCGTAGCTCAGCGGTAGAGCAGTTGACTGTTAATCAATTGGTCGTAGGTTCGATCCCTACCGCCGGAGCCAGAAATCCCTAGTGGATACAGCTACTTAGAATAGACCTGCCTTCGGGCGGGTCTTTCTAATTTCGCAACCGGGGGAACACCGGGGGAACATTTGTCACCCCAAGTCGCGTCGAACCGTTTGGCAGAGAGACGAAACAACCGGTTAGGCATAGCTCGCCCCGCCCGCCACTGCGCCCGGCGGGCACACGATCTAGAACAGAATCGCGCACCGTGTTTGGGAATGAACTCCACAGAGCAGTAGTTGCAGCAGACCGGTGAGGGCTGGGGCTTGGCACAACGCACACAGCAGAAGCGCTGATAGTCCTTATGTGCATTAAACTGATCGCCGCAGCGCGCGCACGTTTTGATGCGCCGCCGCCTGTGCCAAGCTTCCTTTGCGCGCCCCCCGCAAAGGCTAGAACAAAACTTTGCGTTCAGTGGCCTCGCATCATCAATTGCGATCCCGCACATCGGGCAAGATCGTCCGCATCGCGCTTCCGCCCGCGCGGCGCGTTCGATCTGATAGCGATTTCGGTCTCGACATCGCGCGTTGCAAAATCTGCGGTGGGTACGCGCATTTGGGGGTAGCGGCGCCTGACATTCTTCGCACCAAGCCGTCAGACCCGACGGATCGCCAGCCGTATCGCCCGGCCTTCCTGCGCATGCTTGATCCGATGAACGCCCTGATAAAAAGTCGCCGCGCAGTTTTCGCTGCAAAACTTGTGATGCCCCTCGGGCAATGGCGCGTGACATTTCACGCACCGGGTTCTTTCGATCAGCGTCCCCGCTGCGACCGTCCATTCCAATTGCCCCTCATACCAGGTTGGCCGGATCGCCCCGACCACAGCGAAGGCATCCTCCAAAGCCAAGCGGGCCAGCGCGTTGGCATCTGTCCAACGCCAGCCCTGCAGGCACAGTTCCGACCGGACACAATGCCGCAACACACCCTCCAGCCCGAACAGCGTAGCCACAGCCCGAGCCTCAAAAGCCAGTAGGGACACCGCCGCAAGATCTTTGACCATCTGCTGATACCGGCCAGAACCGAAACGGCGGCGCTGCGCATCTCTCTGGTTGCGCCGGATATGCAGGGATCGATCCAGATGCATCACCCCACCATCGCGTCGAACAATGCCGCCGAAATCGGCCGAGGCGAGACCACCGGCGCCGGCTTATTGCCCGTCATCTCAGCACTGCCCCTGCCGTAAAACGCTGCCATCCAGACCGCGTCCATCGCCAACAGGATAGCTACATGCTCCGCCCCCAGCGGAGTTCGCATCAGTTGACAGAAGGCCACAATCTCGGAGGGCTGCAGCGCGTTCGGTCCTGCAGAGTGGTAGGTGCGGGTGGATGACAGCTGCACGAACATCTGCCAGAGGCCCCGCGCTGCCTCAGGAACGCGCCGCCGCGCACCGCCCAGATGTGCCCGCACCTCATTGCAAAGAAGGCGCTCAAGTCTGCTCACGGTCCCGGTCCATCAGGTATTTAGGCATCGGTTCGCCAAGGGTCGGGTCAATGGGCTTGCCGATGACATCCTCGGGCCAGCGGTGAGCAATCCACGATTGGCAGAGGCGGCGGTCAACCAAGGCGATTTGCACGAAGGCACCCGCGTTGAAGCGAGCTGCCAGACCCGCGATATCACCGCTTTCGGCGCGGGCGGCGCAGATCATCCGCACCAGCATATCCACATCGTTATCGTCATCGGTGGCAAAGGGCAGGCCAAAGCGCGCCTTGATCATCGACGCCGGAGCCGTGGAACACCAAATCCTATCGCGAGGCATGGGGAGCAGGGTCCAGGGTGGCAGCACCGTTGTGCGGCCAGACCCTTCGTCGATGGTCTCCTTTTCATAGCTGACCACCCGCCAGCCCTCGAACTGTTCACGCTGGCCAGACCAGCCAGCCACTGTGACGTTGGTGCGATGGTCGCCACCGACAATCATCCCCTGCGCCACCGCGTGGAAATGGCAACGCTTAACAAGATCGGGAAGCACTTCGACCAAATCATCGAAGTCCTTGACCCCGCAGGGCATAAACCACCCCAGCAAGTGATCGAAGCCGCCGATTCCAGTGATTGCCATAACCGCATTCAGTTCCGGCATCAGAGACAGCTTGGACATATAGGCAACTACGGCCCCGGTCGCGGGGTCACTGGCCACCCCATCACCTGCCATGACAACGTAGTCATCGGTGACGATCAGGGCTATCGCACTCACGCCGGTTTCCTTTCCATGATGATTTCCGGGCCACCTTCGCAGCCGGGCACCATGCCGCCAAGTTCATAGCCCGGCAGGCCCCGATGCAGCGCCTCTAGCAACGGCAGGCCAAGCCGACGCACGGACTTCTGCGAGAAGACATATTCGCCTCCGTGGACCACACCCTTGGGTTCTTTCCTGGCCCCGTCGCCCGTGTAGCCACCCTGATCAAAACCAAGCAAGCCACCAACCAGACCAAAGACACCTTCGCCACCAACCGCCTCAAGCAAACTGAACATGCCCTTCTTGAACTGCATCTTGGCGATCTCGATCAGCAGGGATGCAATGGCATCCTTGGCGCTGGCGCTGCCATCGATCATCGCCTCGAAGATGCCGCCCAGAGCGTCCCGCCCCTTCTCACTGACAGCCTCGAGCTGCTTGATCCGATCGGCTGCAGCCTCGGCCTCCAACCCGGCGGTGACAAAGGCCCGCGCCTGTTCCTCGATCTCGGCCGTCAGCTCCGGCGTGATTGCCAGCCCTTGCTTCTGCGCCGCCATCAGAAGCTCGGCCTTCTTGCGCGCATAGTCAGAGGCGCCGGCATAGTCACCCCCCGCCTCGGCCGCAGAGATGAAGGCAGCGGTTTCCGCCTCCAGCAAAAGGATCTCTTGCCGGGTCGCTTCCATTGCCGCTTCGAAATCATCACGGGATCGCCCGCCGCCACCACCGCCGGCCGGTGCTTTCGGTGTGCCGGGCAGACCGAAGTCAGGATCATTCGGTGCGGGCTTCGGCCTCGGGCTGGTGGCCATCTGTCCCGGCCCCGGCGGTAGAAGGTCTTGGCCCGATCCCGACAGCGGCGTGCCGGTGTCCATCAGCGCGATACCAGCGATTTCATCCCGTGCAGCACGGGCAGCGCCGGGCAGAAGACCAATCCATTCCAGAAGGCTCTGAACCTGCCCAATCACATCACCAAGGCGGGCCTGATCAAGTTCGCCCATGGCGGCGATACTGTTCTCCGCTTCGGTGACAACCTCACGCAGCCGGTCGGCGTATTCCTCGCCGGTGATCGTGCCATCCTCAAAGGCGCGGGCGGCGTCCCCGATCCGGGTTGCGAGGTCGGTGAGGGTCTGCGCCCCGGCTTCATTGCCGACACCGCGAAGCATGTTGCTGGCGTCCGACAGCGCAGGCACCAACCGCCGTGCCTCGCTGGCAAGTTCCACATATTCGCGTTTCATCGCCTCGATACTGGCCAGCGCAGTCTGCGGAACCTCGGGCAGATCGGCCAAGGCGTTCGCAACATCATCGCCGACAACGCGGCTGGTCAGATCCTTGTCAAAGGTCAGTCGTTCGCGTTCCCGCTCGATCATGCCGAAGTAATACCCGGCCTCGACCACCCCAGTGCGCCACATGCTTTGCAGCCGGGATTCCACCTCGCGGAACTTCGCGTCCAGTTCAGCGGCCTTGGCGATCATGTCGGAATCCATGACGATCCCTAGATCCCGCGCACGGGCGATCTGTGCCGATATACCAGCCTCGCCCTTGTCGAGCAGCTGGACGAACTGTTCCCCGCCGGTGCCGCCAAAGAGTTCATCCGCAATGCGGATTTGCGCGGCCTTGTCGAGGCCTTCCAGGCGGCCGATGATTTCGAGCATCAGGGCTGAAGGATCCTTCAGCTTGGTCTTCAGCTCGGCGGCAGTGAACCCGAGGCGGGCGAACGCTTCCGCCGCCGAGCCGCCGCCGGTAACCACGAACTCATCTGCCCGCAGGCTCAATTCCTTGAAGCCATCGGTCAGGGCGTCGATTCCGATCCGGTTCTGCTTCGCGACATAGCCCCATTCCTGGAAACCCTCGGCAGACATGCCGGCGCGCTTGGCTTCGTCCCCGACCTGGGCAATCTCGCGGACGGTGTTGCGGGCCTCCCGCGCAGCCATCCCCAACCCGGTGGTGATGGCGCCCACCGCAAAGGCCTTTCCGAAGGCGCCGATGTTGCTGGAGATGGAGGCCATCGCCTGATTGATACGCCCAGAAGACCGGACCATGTCAGTCTCCATCTGCCGGGTGGCCGAGGATGAGCCGCGCCGCAAGCGGGTGTAGCTGGTGGTGCCGGTGCGCTCGGCCTTGGCCATCCGCTTCTCGAATTCCGAGATGCGGGCCTCAAGCATCACCACAAGGCGTTCATCGGCTCCGGCGCTCATGCCAGCCCCCTATCCTATCACCAACATGTCTTCGTCGAACCAGTCCTGGCTGGAAATGAACCGGCTCTCGCCCGCCGTCGCCCGGCCGATCGCCATCACGGTGGCCACGGCGCCATCGATCTTGTTGCCGGACTTGCCCTTGTGGAACTGCCTGTTCCCGGCCTTGTCGGTCTCGACCTGGACGTTGGAGAAGTTCCAGCGCAGCACCGGGTTGCCGCCATGGCGCAGCTGGCGACCGAGGATGACCCGCTCCAGCGCCATCACGGCCGGGTTCATGCTGACCCAGCCCTGCCGGAACTCGGCCACCGGCAAGCCATCGTCGCCCAGAGCGGCCATCATCATCCGCCCGAGGTGGGGATCGAAAGACACTTCCTGCACATTGAACCGGGCGCAAAGTTCCCGGATATGATCCTCAACCGCACGGGGATCGACCACGTTTCCCGCAGTCCGGATGATGTGGCCCTGATCGGCCCAGCCGACATAATCCACCTCATTCCGCTCTCCCCTGTCGCGAAGATTGTCCTCGGGACAGAAGAACAGCGGGTGCAGGTTATAGGTGTCCCCGTCGCGGAACGCCGCGACGGCACAGGTCAGATCTTCATTCTTGGACAGATCGACAGCCACCCAGCATGGCACCTGCCGCGCTTCCATGTCTTCCAGATCGACCTCATGCGCGCCTTCATCCCAGATCGACATCTCGACAAAGGGCGAAGTGGACTGATCAAGCCAGCGATTAAGGTTGAACTGCAGAAAGCTGTCACGGTCGAACGGCGAATTCAGGGCCTTCTGGGCCTTGTCGCGGTAGGCCTCCAGGTTGGGATAGCCATGGGCAAGGCCGGGGTTCACCGCATGCCACAGGTCTTCGTCCTGCCAGTCGTCTTCCGGCTCTGCCATGAAGATCACCGGCAGGGTCGCCGGATCCTCGATCTCGCCCTTCTGCACCTTGATCGCATATTCGACATGCTTCCAGGCGAGGTTGTCCTGCCCCCTGCCCGAGGTCGAGGCGATGATCAGCAGGGTTTCGGCCACCTTGACCATGGCCGATTCCAGCGCCTCCCACAGCAGCAACCCGGGGCGCCCCTGCCAGACGTGCAATTCGTCGGCAATGACGACATTCGGGGTCAGGCCATGGTGCGACTTCCCCTCGCCCGACAAGGCCTTGTAGACCGAGCTTACCCGCGGGCATTTGATTTCCGAGGTGTGATCGGTGACCGTCAGGTGCCGCCCCAGCTCGGGGTCGTTCTGCACGATCATCGTGGCTTCGCGGAACAACTCGCGCGCCTGTTCCTGCGCAGAGGCAGCAGAATAGACCCGCTGGCCGAAGGCGCGTTCCGGCCCCATCAGGTGCAGCAGCGTCAGCAGGGCGCAGAAGGCCGTCTTGCGATTGCCACGCGGCACAATCAGCACCACACGCCGCACCACGCGGCTGCCATCGGGATGGCGCGGGCCATAGATCTTGCGGATCATCCGCTCCTGCCACAGATCCAACTGCATGGCGCGGCACGGCAGGCGGCTTTTCGGATGCCGCAGCAGGCGCAGCCATTGCACCGCCCTTTCGCCGTGCCCCTCGGGGTCCGGAATGTCGCTGTCATCATCGATCCAAGCCGGGCGCAGCATCAGGCACGGCCCCCTCGCTGAACCGACACCAGACCTGCGCTCCACAGATCGGTCTGCGCACCGTTGTTCTCTTCGATCGACGGACGCGACCGCGATGCCGGGGTGCAGCCCAGTTCGGCCGCCAGCAGTCGGGCCTTGTTCACCGCATCGGACAGCACCGACATGGCCGGGTTTTTCCGCCACCCGGTCAGCAGCGGGTTGCCATCCTTGTCCACCTTGAAAATCCGGGCACTGATCCCGTTCTCGTTGATGTCGCGTTCCGCCTGCCGGGCGATGCCCACCATCACGCAATAGGATTCGAACATGGCAAGGTCGGCCTCGGTCATCACCCGCCGATCGGCAAGAATGGGCAGGGTCCGCGCCCATTCGTCCGCCGCCTCTTCCGCCATATCCTCGGGCGGGGGCATCTCTTTCAACGCCTTACTGTCGATCCGGATGTGCTGGGGCTTCCTGCCGCGCATCAGTCGACCCTCACGCAGCGCAGTTCAAGGCCCCAGTTGCGGCCCAAAATCAGGATGTCCTTCAAGTTGAAGACCTGCCCCGAGAAGCTGACCCGATCGGCATTCGTCACGCCGGACAGGTATCGGGTGCGGAAGACCGCCACCGTCTCGTCAGTGGCGCCGAAATTGCGGATGAATTCGGTGGTGGATTCCGCGACCCGTTCGGCCCGCAGGGTGGCCAGATCGGTCCAGGTGCTGGTCGGGGTGCCCGCCGCGTTCACGCCATGGGTGGCGCGCTGGAGGGTCAGGACATGGCGCAGCGTGCCGGATTTCATGCCGGCACCTCGCACACCAGAACCTCGACCGTGACGACACCGTGAGAGGTCTCGCCATCGGGGTCGCGCATCTGGCGCATGCTGGTCACCAGCGCATCGGCGCAATGCAGCCCCGCACCAAGGTCAAGGCGCCCGGCATGGATCGCGGCACGGATAGCCGCACCTATTGCCTTGACGCCCTCCAGCGAGGCTTCCCGCTTCCAGACGTGGAGGGTGTGGAACACCCGCACATGCGCCCGCGCCAGGCTGGTGGCTTCGTCCGCCGCCTGGCTTTCGCCCAGCACGATCGATGGCGACGGGTTCGGCCGCTGGTTGCGGTCAAGGATCGCCTCGGCCGGCACCAGGGCAATGACAGCCGGGGTCGCCAGAAGGCGAGCGCGGATGGAGATCTGGACGGCGAGTTCCATCACTTCGCCTCCCTGATCGCCTTGCCGATGCCGCGCTTGATCGCGGCCATCGCCTTCGCGCGATGCATTCGAAACGCGGGCCAGAAGAACGGCTGCGCCGGATGGAACGTGGTGCCGTATTCCTGCAAGTGGGGATAACGCACATCGGTGTTGCCAACCGTGATCGCCACCACATTTTCCGGCACCACCATGGAGCCGCCGGGCTGGCTATAGGCCGGTGTCGCCTCGCCCGGCCCGGTGACCGTGATGCTGTGCTCCAGATCGCCTTCGTCCACCGGCGCCAGCGCCTTCATGGTGCCTGCCATGGCATCCGCCTGTTTCACCAGTACCGGCTGGACCGCCGCCCGCGCCGCCTTCGGTATGGCCTTCATGCGCCGCTGAAAGCTGGAAAGCCCACCGTCCGACATCAGAAGCTCCAGTCCCGATGCGCCACGACGATATCGGCAACGCCCCAGGGCATGTCCCGCGCGCCGTCGCCGGCGGTCTCGCGGTTCTCATACCACCAGGCCGCCAGCTGAAGGACGGCTTCGATCAGGTCCGGCGGGATCGGATCTTGATCCTGTCCACCAAAGCGTTCCTCGATTTTGAAGCCAAGCTGGCGCTCGATCAGGCTTTGCGCCGATGCGAGCTTGGATTCGAGCAGATGATCATCTTCTGGCCCGAGATCAGGGGTAAAGTTCAGATGCATCTTAAGGTGGCCGAGGGTGGCGATGGTCATGATCAAATCCGTTCGATCTCGCCGTTCGGCTGAAGTGTTGCCAACAGCTTGATCAGAGAGTTTGCAGCGTCGAAAACCTCATCCAAGGCGATCACCAGCGCGCACCATTGGCGGATGGGCTGAACGCCCCCTTGAATTGGAAAGCGCAGCTGGAAGGCATATTCATCGCGGGACCGTGAGGCTTCCCACAACAGCAGCTGCCCCGCATCATCGGGGTCCAGCGCCATTACGATCTGCATAGGCCGGAGCCTCATCAACCCCTTGATCACCTCGGCGTTGGTTGACAGGTGGCTGGTCGCATCCACCATGTCCCATTCCACGCCAGCCGAACCGAAGCTTTCCGCCGATCCGACCTCGATCCAGCCCGACACCGCCGATGCATTCGCACCGGCAGCAATGTAAAGCCGTGATCCTGCGACGGGGAACAGCATCGATCAGGTATCCGCGTCCACCTTGACGATGTTCGAGTTCACCCAGAGCGTCAGATGCTGCTTCATCACGTTGTTCGCAGCGTCGAACACCTCGGGCGCCGCGCCAACCTTGGCGATGAAGTAGCGCTCGGACGGGGTGCCGCCGGCCGGGGCATCGTTCAGCACCAGTTTCCAGGCATAGTCATGGATGGTCTTCTCGGCCGCGATCGCAGCAGCCTGCCCGGCACCGGCGTAATCGGCGCCGCAGATCACTTCCATCGTCCCGGCGTTCCGGGTGCCCTTCAGGCGCTTGGTGCGGCCTTCACCGATGATGTCGATGCTGATCTCAGCCGAAGTATCGCCCAGCGAACCGAGCGATTCCAGTTCCTTGATCTCCAGCCAAGTCTGGCTGCTATAGTCGGCAAGCACGAAGTCGGTGGATTTCTGGGCAAGAACGCCGCCCAGGAAGAGCTTGGCGCCGTTGGTGGCATAGAGTGCCATAGGTTCACCTCACAGGGTTGCGGCGCTCTTGACGTTGCTTGGCGCCGGAATGGTGGAACTTGCAGAGGGTCTGCAGATTGGTCGGGTCGAGGCGCCGCTCCGGGGCAACCCGGCGCGGCACAATGTGATCCACCTCCATAGACTCTTCCCGGACGCCGCAGATTGCGCAGTTCGGGTGCCGCTTGAGGTGTTCCGCCCGCAGCTTCCGCCAGTCGGCCCCGAGGCCTCGGGCGGTGGCGCTGGGGCGCTTCTTGTCGAACCGCGCCTTGCGCTCTGCCGTCCGCTTCACCTCGCAGGGGCAGAGGATCCCGGCGGCAACACGATGGCCGCAGCCGCAAATCCGGGGCGGTTTCGAGGGCATCAGGCCACCGGGCGTTTGTCGGGCGCCAGCACAGCGACGGCGCCGGCTGCGATGCTGGTGCCCCCGGCTTTCGTCAAAGACAGCCGGATGTAGCGTTTGAAGCCGAGGTAGCCGAAGCGATACACGCTGTCGGCGGCAAGGACAGCGGGCGCGTTGGTCTGCAGCTGCGCTGCTGCCACGTTTGCCCATCCGGTCGAGCCGTTGTCGCTCTCCTGCAGCGTGGCCCCGAAAGCGCCCGCGCTGGCAATGGCGCCGGTCGCCAGCAGAATGGCGGCGGCGCTGTTGCCCAGCAGATCGATACTGACGCCATCGACCGAGGCGGACTGCACCGCGTGGGCCAGGGCCAGACGGCCCGCGATGTCGGAATAGATGTCACACATGGCGGTTGCTCCTTACGAGGTTGCCATCTTGAGTTTGCGGAACCGCGCGGCCTGCAAAACGCCGCCGCCCACGCGCCGGTTGGCGTGGATGCGGGTCAGCCCGTTGGTGCGGCGGGTGAAGGGGTCGACAAGGATATCCAGGTCCACCCGGTCGAGGATCCGGTAGGCCTTGAAGTCGCCATAGATGATCGGGAAGGCGTCCCCGGCGATATCCGGCATGTCGATTATCTCGATCACCGGGCGCCCCAGAACCGTCGCTGGCTGGCCTTCCTGATACGACCGCTGCCACAGGTAGTTGCCCTGCCCGTCCTTCAGCTTCATCACCGTCGCCAGTGTGGTGCTGTTCATCGCCCAGGCGCCGGCGCCGCGATAGGTCGCGGGCACGGCATAGAGCAGCGAGATCAGCGCGTCGGCCGAGAGGTTCGCAGCGTGCCCATTCGCCGTGTAGCCGATGTCGGCGTGACGCATGAACCCTTCCGGCTCCAGCACCCCTTGGCCCCACACAAAGGCGGTGGCCTCTTTCTTGCCGAAGTCCTCGGCCAAAGCGGCCCGCACCTCAGCCTCGGCCTGCGGGACATCTGCCAGCAGGCGGTTCGAGATGTCCACGAAGGTCGCCAGTTCCTTGACCGCGATTTCCTTCTGGCCGAACGTGATTTCGCTTTCCTCACGGGCCTGGGTCTCGCCCACCCACTTGGCGTTGGTCATATCACCTCGCGTCGGGTAGATGGTCGACGTGGCCGTGGTGCCCATGACAGAGGCCACCCTGCGGATGGGCGAGTATTCCACCAGATCGCGGATCACTTCCGTCGACAGTTCGGCAGGCGCGAGATAGCCGCCAGCCTGGCTGGAGGACTCGTTCAGCGCCTTCTGATCCTCGGGCGCAATGGCATCCCCCAGGCGCAGATAGGCTGCGAAAGCCTTCCGCTCGACCGAAGGTTCATCTTCGGCCTTCTTGTCACCGGGAGCCGGGCGGTTCGCCTTCGCCTCGATCTTGTCGATCCGGCCGCCCATCTCGGTCAGTTTGGTTTCGACCGTTTTGGTCAGATCACCGATGGCCTTGGTGACCATATCCGCAGGATCGTCCTCTTCGCCCTTCAGGGTCAGGGCCGTGCTGCCAAGCAGCTGGTTCTTCATCAGGTGCCGCATGTCTACCTCGCTGCGAGCTGCGCCGTGGCGCGTTGAAGGGCTGCAGTGATGCGCAGGGCGCCCACCGCATCTTTGGCGCTGGTGATCCGTGCGCCGGGGTGCATGGGCAGCGTCACCAGCGACGCTTCCATGAGGTTCAGTCCCGTGATGTTCCGACCGCGCGGCTTGCGCGGCGTGGCCTTGGTGGTCAGGAAACCGATCGAAATGCCGCGCACAGCCCCCGCCTGCACCAGGGCGCGAACCTCGCTGGCACGGGGCAGATCATCGACCAGCAGACGGCCCTTCAGGTGCAGGCCATCCACCTTCTCTTCGGCCTCTTCCCAGACGCCCACCGGATCATTCTGATCATGGCCGAACAGCATGGGCAGTGGCAGGGTGACGCCCGCAAAGGCGCCTTTCTGGATCATGTCACCCACGCGGTCAGCGGTGGCAAAGGGCCAGGCCAGCGCCGAGATGGCGCCCGTGTCATCGGCGAGGATCTTGGTCTCGATGAAGCTGCGATCCATCACGCGCCCCCTTTGGCAAAGGCCCGACGCGACCCGGCGAACTCATCGACCTGTTCCTGCACCCAGCGACCCGCTTTCAGCAGGCGCAGCGCGCCATCGAAGGTGAAGGGCACCGGCTGCCCAGCCTCGGTCGCCTCCCAGCCCAGGACGCAACGGGCGAGGTTGCGCAGGCGGCAGGTCTCGCGGTTCTCGGCACTGACCCGGCCTTCATCACTGGCCATCTCCGCCAGATCATCCGCCAGCTTGACCCGCGCCCGCGCCTGCACGGTGGAATCCGGGCCAGCGATCAGCAGGCGGATGCCCACCGGCTTGCCCTCATAGGGATCGAGCAGGTCGAGCCAGCGGCCGCGATCCTGATCCTCGGCAATGTTCGCCACATCAGACAGGTTCAACAGGGGCCTCCTTCACGGGTGGCGCCGGCGGCGCATCAGGCGCCGCCGCAGTTTGGGTGATGTTGGGATTCAGGAACTCATCACCGCCATCGCGCGGCGGCAGGCCGATCCAGCCCCGTCCTTCGTTGGCGTTGATGGTGCGGCTGGCGATCAGGCTGTTGATCACGGTCGCCCGCGTGGCGAGATCTGCCCGGGTCAGGTCATCCCGATCGAACCGGATGGCAAGGCGGGCGCGGTCCTCGGGGGCGATCAGCGCCCGGCGCAGCGCGCCCTCAAGCCCGCGCAACCATGGCTCCAGCGTGTAGGACAGGAACTCGCGGCCCTTCTGTTCCGTGTTCGACCACGTGGCGCGGCTCAGATCGCCCACCATCGGCGCCGGGATGTTGAAGACCCGGGCGATTTCTTCGATCTGGAATCGGCGATTCTCAAGGAACTGGGCATCGGTGCTGTTGAAGGTGAAGGCCTCGAACTCGGCTCCATCGATCAGAACGGCCGTTTTGCCCGTTGCGTTCTCGCCCTCATGCGTGGCCCGCCAGGCCGCGCTGATCTTCTTGACCGACTCTTCGCCCAGCCCCCTGGGGAACTTCAGCGCGCCGGACGGACGCGCCCCGCGCGAGAACAGCCGCGCCGCGTGACGCTCAAGCGCGACCGCCACACCGATCGCCGCGCGGGCCAAGGTCAGCGGGGCGCGGCCCAACGGTGGCAGAAGGTGGATCACATCCAGCGCAGAAACAGCGCGACCGTTCAGCTTGTAGGCCCGTTCGCCCGTGGTCTGATCCAGATCGAACATTAGGATCCCGGGCATATAACGGAGGATTTCCAGCGGGCGCCCGTCATCGGCGCGGATCACCAGCGCCATGCCGCCCTGATCGAGGGTCAGGGCATCAACCACGATCTGCCGGATGAACTCGAAGCTCGTGGTCCAGTCGTTCACTTCATCGCGCAGCAGGGGCAGCAGCTGGTGGCCTTCGTCGTCAGTTTCAACCCCGTCCTCAATGACCTTGACGAACACATCCAGCGAGGCGACGGCCTCCGAGATCAGCTGGATCGCATTCGCCACCACCGGCACCCGCAGGGCCTCGGCCGCCGAAACCGTGACCCCGCCCGCAGTTGGGGAAGCCCCAACGATGAGATCCCACCAGGACGCCGCCGAAGTCAGCGATTTCTGTTCGGCCACAGGGGCCTTTCTGGCGAAGGGGTTCCACATTCCCCAGTTTATGGGATCGGGAAAGCACGTTCGGGAAGCTGGCTAAATCTGGGAAACCGTGGGTTTTCGTTGGTTTCGGAAAATTACTTGGACCGCATCCACGCATCGATCTCATCAGACCAAGCGAAATATCTGCCCCCGGGGCGGTAGATCGGGGTGTCGTCGCGGGCCGCTAGGGTGCGTACCGTGTCGATGGACAGGCCCATATACGCGGCGATCTGGGCGAGGCCCCAGATGGGCCGACGCGGCTCCAACACCGTGTCGGCCCGGAATCGATCCAGCTTTGGCAGGTCAGCTGGGGCCGGAACTGTCATCTTTCGTCCCACTATCTCGACCTTCGACACTGCCTCTGTCTCCATGAATCCGGATTAACCCATTGAAAAACACCATTTAGCCGCCCTCTGGCGTTCGCCTCCCCCCGCCGGTCCCCGGCTTAGGGGTAAAGTTCAGGACCACCCCCCGGGCGGTGCAGATGGCAGCTGGCTTTGGCCCAAGGGACTGCAGATAGGCCGCCGCGCTCTCCGGGTCAGCAAGGTCCAGCATGCTGACATGTTCCCTGATCACCATTTCAGCGTATGGCAGCATCTCATCCTCGCCGACCTTTTCCAGCGCGGCCAACCTCTCATCAGGCGACATCAGCTGTCTGCGCATCCAAGCTTCCAAAGCGCGGCGCGAGGCCCACCACCTGCCACCGACCAGTGTTACGGGCAGATCGTTGACGCGTTCGCGGGCCAGCTTGAGCGTGGTCACCTTCGACAGGCCAAGCGCCGCCGCGATGGCGGGCATGCCGATCAGCCTATCCGCTATCCGGTCCAACGCCTCGGCCGTGTCAGCATCCGTCATGCCCGCCGCTGGCAGGCGCTCAGCTTCCTTGGTTGGTTTCATATCATCCCCTTTCTCTGTTCCACCCATCGCAGCGCAACGGCCTCGCCGATCTGATCGCCTGCGGCCGGCGGGCTGCGGATCGGCACAATCCAGAACTCTTCCCCAGCACGTCGCGACCGTTCAGCAAGAACCTCCAGCCGGGGCTGGTCGCCACGTTTCAGCCATGCCTGCCAATTCTCAACACTTGCACCGCTGATCGGAATCGCCGACATCGCCCTTTTTGCGCCCCCCGTCGCGCGCGCAAGGTTTCCAGGTTCCTTTCCAAGGTTACTGTCCGGATTCCGGACATGGTTTTCGGCATTTTCCGGACATGGCTTCTTTGTCCGTTTTCCGGACATGGCCCGTGTCCGGATTTCGGATGCGGGGCACTCTTTGAAACCGGACAAGCTGTAGGATGTCGGCCGGTTCATCCCGGTCTTTCCGTCGAACATGGCGTTGCGCCGGATCAGCGTAAGACGCTCCAACTCGGCCAGATGCACATTCAGCGTTGAACGCGACATTTCGCATTCTTCGGCGAGTGTTTCCTGCATCGGGTTGCATTGGCCTGTCTTGGCATTGTGGTGATCAGCCAGATTCAAAAGCACGATCTTTGTCGCTGGCTTCAGACCACGAAGTTTAAGCGCCCACTTGGTTGCGACATGGCTCATTGTAGGAAATCGACGGTCAGGTGGACGGATGAACATCCGCACCCTGCCCTCCGGCGCCAAGCGTGGAATCCGCCTTCAGCCGCAGTTCGATCTCAGGCCAGCACTCGCAAAATGCTGACGCGTCCAGCACCTGCGACAGGATATCGGCTCGCTCTCCGATCACGGTCATCAGTGCAGAAATGCCTGATCGAACCAGGTAGTCCCCCAACACAGGCGGACAGCTATCAATGATAACCGTCGCCGATCTGATCATACCCTCAAGATACAGCGCCATGTTGTAGGGGCATTCTTCCGAATACGGCCTGCCGGCCGTCATGGTTGCGGGCCTGTCGCTCATGCCGCCCCCCCAGCGGCGATCCATTGCGCCGCGAGCAAATCGACCGCCTCTTTCGACTTGGCTTCGATGGAATTCACCAAC
The DNA here is from genome assembly GCA_934500835.1 of uncultured Paracoccaceae bacterium. GTDB lineage: Bacteria > Pseudomonadota > Alphaproteobacteria > Rhodobacterales > Rhodobacteraceae > Pseudogemmobacter. The sequence goes on from CAKSTR010000004.1 coordinate 302,564, forward strand.
GCCCAGACGGGCGCGGCCGACCGGGATGCTTCATCAATCAGACCGGAATCGAGCAAAACCACTTCAAGCGCGATGACCAGACCGCGCAGATCGTGCATGGCGTATTCCATAGCCTGATGGGCATCGCGCAAGGCCGGCGCTACGCGGGGGCTGGGGATTGTATCGGTGATTCTGCCGCTGAGCATGTTCATGCTGCCACCTCGCGCGCCTGCAACCAGGCAAGGACAGCGGTTTCGCGCCAGTAGTTGCGCTTGCCGATGGCGATCGGGCGGGGGAAGGCCAGGTCGGGCCGGTTCATCCAGCGGTGCAGGGTGACCTTGGACACGCCGCCGCAGATGGTGCGGACAGCTGCCGAGGGGATCATGCGGCCCGTCAGGGGTTGCGATTCATTCGGCTGCATGGTTCGATACCCCCGTATGGCTCTGTTGATCCATCACGGCGGCGGGGGCTTGGTCGCCAAACTGTCCCCCCGCTGCCTCCCTCAGGATCATAACAAGATGGGTGTTGAATGAACGCCCCGCCCGGATGGCCTGAATTTTGATCTCGGTGAGCAGATCTCGCGGCAGACGCAGCGATGTCGAGACGACATCGACACCCGAACTTGGTTGAATGGTCTTCATGTTTTGCCTCCGAATTGCCTTAGTATGTAGTTCATACTAATCGCCACTTCATACTATTGCGTCAAGGCAAAAATAGTATGAAGTGGCGAGTATCCGAAGGTGAGTGCCCATGACTGACGAAGCCGATTACCCTAGCCGAAAGATGGAGCAGTTCGTTGTTCGCCTGCCCGATGGCATGCGCAAGCGCATCAAAGCCGCTGCTGACGCAAATAGCCGGTCGATGAACGCCGAGATCGTCGCCACACTGGAAGAGAAGTATCCGCCAGTCCCTTCTCGGGACGAAGAGATTATGTCAATGATGGCGGATCTGATGCGAGCTCAGAAGGAGATAAGCCGTTCTCTCGACAAGATGGTCGAGGCGAACGACTCCGAGCAGGTGCACGAATTGGGGGTGCGCTATAAAGCATTGATGTCGCACCACGAAACGACACTTGCCAACCTCAAGATGCTTCTCACCATGCCAAAGTCGCCGAGCGAGCATTGATACCATTCAAGCCCCCCTCCGCCTGGCCAAATCCCCCCCTTACCCTCGACCAGATCGGCCCAAAGCCCCGCCCAAGCCTGTGATCCTGGAAGCCTTATCCGCGAACAAGCCGAACCTTGAACCACTCTGCCAAACCGGCCATCGAGAGATTCCGCTGCACGGCATCCACCACCACATCATCAATGCGATCCCCGGGCAGCGCCTCCAGCAGGTAGCCGCTGCGCTCAATCAGAACAAAGGTGCAGGCCCAGGCGGCGCGCTTGTTCCCGTCCGAAAATCCGTGCGAGGTCGCCACGCCGTGCAGCAGCGCGGCGCACTTCTGATGAATGAAGCGATGGTATCCGTGATAAGGGCGGCCAAGCGCGCCTTCCAGTGAGTCGAGATTCAGAACACCCTGCCGCCCACCGCCATACCCTAAGGCGACGTCATGGGCGTCAAGGGCATCCTGCAAAGTCAGGCGATAGTGGCGCTTACCGATTTGCCAGCCGGATCATGGCCTCGCGGTGGCGTTCCGCGTTGCTCCTGACCGCCTCCATGCTCGCAGCGCTGGTCTTGCCCTTTTCGACCTTGGGAGCCTGCGCCAGCGAAGAGCCTGCGACAGTTTTTACCGAACAGGACACATTGCCGCGCTTTACGGTTGTGGTGAACTTTCCGGAACTGGACTGTTTCAGGGCGGGCATGGCTGGTCTCTGGTTACGGGTATATACCTTACACCCTTCGATTAGCATTTAGTGAAGGCGCCGCCCAAGTCAAGAAAACGCTCACCCTCTCATCCTGACCACGTTCCCGGCCCCACCCTCGACCAGCTGCGCAATGAAGCGCCCCCAGGCCTCCAGCGCGGCCCGCTTTTCGTCGGCATAATCGTGGCGCTGATAAACCGCGACGATACCGCCACCTGTGCCGCTGACATGGTTCAGCACGGCCTCGGTGACGCGCACGGGGATGCCCAGCCGGGCCATCCCGGTGGCGGCCGTCCGGCGCAGGTCGTGAAAGGTCCAGTGCGGGATTTCGACCGGCTCGCCCCTCTCCTTGACCGCAGCCTTCGCCATGCCCTCTGCCAGATGCCGCATCGCCTTGCCAAAGCCAGAAACTGCCGTGGTGCCGGTGGTGGTGAAGATGAAGCGCACCCTGCCCTTATCGTCGGCAACCCGCTCCACCGCCTCCAGCAGGCCCTGCAGAGCGGCCGTAAGGGGCACGTCATGCGCGCGCCCGTTCTTGGTGCGCGAGGGTGCAAGGTGCCAAAGGTCGCCCCGAATCTCAGCGTCTGTCATCTGGGCGGCCTCATTCAACCGCTGGCCGGTCAACAATAGCACCTTACCCAAAGGTCCCCAGGGAAATCCCTCGGCCTCGCAGGCCTGCCAGAACCAGCGGATTTCATCATCTGACAGGACGCGATCCCGGCTCTTCTCTTTGGCCGGCGCCTTGACGGTCATCGTAGGCGGAACCGCGATCACATCGCGGCTGGCACACCAGCCGAAGAACTTGGAAAGATATGCGCGGATCCGGTTGGCAGTGGTCGCCTTGCCTGCATCCACCAGATCATCGAGAAGATCGATCACGTCGCGCTTGGTGATGGTGCCAATGTTCCGGTCGCCCCAGCGCGGCGTCACGTGCAGGGCCAGTTGCTGACGAACCGTCTTGCCACTGCGCAGGCCCGCAAGATGTCGCTTGTCGAACTGATCGATCAGGCTGCGCACCTTGTCCCGGTCGTTCTCAGGCTTTGGCGCCTTGGCCGCCTTGACCTCGGCCGAGGGGTCGCGCCCCTCACTGGCAGCTGCGAGGGCGTCTCTCGCCCGGGCGCGGGCATCTGCCAGCGACAACACGGGATAGGCCCCCAGCGTCATCCTACGGTGCGTCCCGCCATGGCGATAGCGAACCTGCCAGCCCTTCTTCCCGGTCGGTTGCACCACGAGGTAAAGCCCGGTGCAAAGATCATCGGGAACCTCTTGTCGGCGATCGGTTGGCTGCAGCCTATCGACGTTCTGGGCGCTGAGCTTCATAGTCAATCGGCCTCCGGCTGGGGAACAGTCTGGGGAACAGAGTATCTGATGCCGCCTGTTACCGACCGAATGCGTTAGAAATCAACTTATGTCAATAATTCAAGCATGATACATCACATCAGCTATGCACTTCGTCACTTTTAGATAGCGACTGCTATGCTACACTATTCGACTGTTAATCAATTGGTCGTAGGTTCGATCCCTACCGCCGGAGCCAACAAGATCAAGGGGTTAGCTGAAAAGCTGACCCCTTCTTCATTTGCAGTGTAAGCACTGTGTAAGCAGGATTTGGGCGGATTCACTGGGGCTTATTGGCCATGCGCTGAATCGGGGGGCTGTTCCCGCTGCATGTCAGCCCCGCCCTACCAGCCCCATGCCCACCTTCGGACAGGATGAACGAGGCCCCGGCGCGGGCTTCTAGCGGCCATGTCCTGCCCTACCCGGCCCGAGTGTAAGCAAAGTGTAAGCGGTTTACGGGGCCGGAGATTCGCAATGTGCATCCATAGCCCCGCTGCCAGCTTTGGCTCAGATCAACACTATCAGCCCCGCGCCCTTCCGATACGGCCCCGCAATATGCCTTCAATATCGACCATAAGGTCGGCAATTTCCGCTACCGGGATACCGTGCTTCGCAGAAATGTATCGCTTACAACTCAGTGCCAGAGCCGGAACATCACGCTCTTCAGCCCTGCCGTCGATGTTCTCTTCTGCCCATTGTCTTGCCAATTCATGAACGTGTCCGGCCATACGCTTTCCTCCTTGATTGAGAAGGCTAGAATATCCCGCCTGAGACAGTTCGGAAAGGTGCCCATCATACCCAGCCCGTCACCCCTCTGGATTGAGGAACCGCGTCACCTTCCGCAGAAGGTCCATATCCGAAGGGGTCGGGAAAGTGGGGCTAGGATTGGGCAGCGCCTTGGGGTTGGCCTTCATAGCGCACAGGTCAGGCAGCAGCCATGCCAAGCGGTTAAGCTGGAAGCGGTCGGCTTCCTTTAGGCCATGGGCGGCAAGCGTGGCAGCGTCAGACCGTGCCAGCCGCCGCAACTCGGGCACGACATGGGCCTCCAGACCATCAAGGGTATAGGTCGGGGCTTCCTCTGACATTACGGCCCCACCGGGTCAGGGATCGGATCGGGGATAGGGTCGGGAACAGGGGGCCACGCCTCATTGGGGTGCAACAGGCGGGGCATCGGGGCCATAACGGGCTTGCCCAGCACCTTGACCATTACCCCCGCCACATCGCCCGATTTCACCGCCATCACATGAAAGAGCGTGGGGCCGAGCGGGTCCGTCATACCGATCAGGAAGCCATGGTCCAGAAGGGTGGAGGTCAGGACGGAGAGAGTCACAGCCCCGGCATGGCTGGTGCCATCGGTGTATTCGCCCTGCCAGATGCCCAACCTGTCTTCGCTTGGCAGATCACGGAAGGCGTGGGTCCGTTCCACCTCACGAAAGACCATCTGGCCTTGGTCGTCATAGATCACCACGCCCCCGGCATCGGTTTCCGCCCTGTAGATCACGGCAGGCTGATGGAACGGGGATTTGGCCGCAACACGGGAAAAGCCTCTGCGGAAGGCATCTCTCACACTCATCAGTTTTCCTCGGATTCCTTGATTGCGGACGGGCTTGGCCGCGAGCCATCAGGCAAGGTCAAATTCCACCCCACCAAACCCATCGCCTCAGCGACCGGGACGCCGCTCTGCACAAGGCTGGACACGGCACGGGCACGGCCTGCCACATCGGCAGACATGAGGCCGTCAATCGAGAGGCGTTCAATGCCCAGCTTGCGGCGCAGTTCCGGGGCGATGGATGCTGCCAAGGGCGCAACGGTGGCGAGGGCGAAGATGCGGTATGTCTCCCGCAGGCCCGCAGAGTTGCCGCCGTGCTGCATCAGACCGGGCGGAACACCACAGGCTCCCAAGATGCGGGCGTGAAGGTCAGCGGCCAGCCCGTTCAATTCCATCTTGGACAGATCGGGCGTGAGTTCCACCCGCCGCTACTCTTCGGCACGGCCCCCGGTATGGTGCGCCAGATCGGCCTTGGACGTGATAACGGCCAGACCACCAGAGCGAAGGCCAGCCGTCACCGCCCCCGATTGTTCGCCAAGGTTGGCAGGCAGGGGCAAAATCCCTTTACCAGCATACGGAAGGGCATTGACCACGGCCCCTTCCAGATCAGCCATCAGCTTGGCAGACAGCCCAAGGAAGGCGAGAGGGCTACGCCCGCGCCACGGCATAGCGGGATCAGGATTGATCACCAGCCGCACCACCTCGGGCGACAGTGCTTTGATAGATTCCGTTCCGTCCGGCGTCGGGATGGACAGCAGGAACCGCCCCCCAGCCTGTTCATCCCAATGGGCCGCACGGGTCAGGGCGAGGTCGGACCCGTCAAAGGCGATATGCCAGCACGATTCACCGCGCCAAAACAGATCGGCCCCGATTGCGGACAGCACAGCCGGATTGAGGGCATCAGCGGCCCCGCCCTCAGCAGAGAGCATCCCAATGGAACGGGTCCATACTCCACTACAAGTTGCAATGGTCGCGCTCAGAGCCGTTTCTGTGCCCATTGCCGCCATGCGGGCCGACTGGACATAAGACGCCGTATAGGCCCCCTGTGAACGGGTCTCACGCTTAGAGAAAGGCCACAGTTTCAAAGTCTTACCTCCGAAGCAATTAACGCTCCACAGCCAGAGGCCCATATCGCCCCTTGGAATGACTCTCTTGTAAAACTTGAGTCGCCCGCAGCCTGACTCTTCCATTCGCGCCGTGCCGTCACGCGCCCCACGGGTGGACACCTGCGACGAGAACACAGGCGAGAAGCCAGCCGCTTTCAGGCGGTCAAACTCGCTCACGGCGGTATTGGCAAGCAGCGTGTCCATCAGCGTTTGCATCAGGATCGGTGCCCCGGCGATACGGACTTGCGAGGGGTCCGACAGCTTGGCCGTTTCCATGATTTCCACGGCCCGCAGCAGCAGGGCAGAGAAGGACGCTTTGGCGGTCAGGGCGGCAGTGCGGCCCCCGGTCAGAACGGTATTCAGGCCCGCAGGCTGTTCATCCGCACCCGTGCCTTGGAAGACGGCCTTGTCGATGCCTTCCCGCAGCACTTCGGACAGGTCGCGGCGCAGGATCATATCCAGCGCGCTGTTCTGCCGAATGGCTTGCCGGGTCGCCGAATGGAAGGAGGACTACAACCGACACAGACCCCACTCCGCCCTCGGCAATGTCCCACCGGCGGAATTTGCCATGAAGATCAGACTGGAAAAGCAAGCAGCTTAGACCCAGAAATCAACCCAAGGACTCTCTCAAACGCTGGAGGGAACACGGGGCTCAGGTCAAAGGCACATAGCACGTAGCGCCACCGCTCGTTGACCACCCCTGTGTGTGATGCTGCTTTAATCCTTGAACGGCGGCTTTGAGAGTACAGCAAGCAGCATCCTGTCCGGCCGACTGGCATCTAAAGCCTCCCCCTGATCAGCCGACATGTATCCGATTAGCCCCGAACGGCAAGCTGGGAGGACTCATGACAAAATGTCACTTTTGTCACGAGTGCTGCTGTCGCAGCCCGCCCTCAGGTGCCACCAGCCCGAGAGGATGCCCCGCAGTTTGGCATCGCGCCGTTGGTTCCCGGTCATTCCCGACAAGGCACTCCTGTTCCGCGCACCGATGTGGGAACACAAGTGGGAATGCGAACCCTAATCTTTCAAATAATCAAGTAATATCAGTATGATAGATGAGATGTATGGCGGGCCGAAGCCGACGAAACAGAGAACTACACCTACGCTATAGCCCTCCAAAAGTGAGTCTCAAACCCATCCGGCTGCGTCATGCCCAGAAGCCGTAAAGCGTTGCTTTACAGGCAACGCTAGGTCCGATACGCTGCATCCGACTCGATGAACAATCACCGGACAGCGCGCGATGACCGATGAGGATGGCCTTCGGCTAAAAAAGCCTTCCCATCCGGGCGGCTTCGTGAAGCACGAGGTCTTGAAACCGCTCGGCCTGTCGGTGACTGAGGCGGCGGATGCGCTGGGCGTCACGCGCCCGGCACTGTCGGCGCTCCTGAACGAGCGCGCGCACCTGTCGCCGGACATGGCGATCCGGATCGAAAAAGCCTTTGGCATCTCGATGGAGACGCTGATGCGCATGCAGAACAGCTACGACATTGCGCAGGCCCGCAAGCGGGAAGCGGAGATCAAGGTCGAGCGATACTCGGGAATGAATACGAAAGGGCGGGCATGACGGAGCTGAGTTTCAAGGGCAAAGAGTTTGTTTATAACCACCATCTGGCGGTGCCCTTCCGTCCGCTCGTGCCCGATGAAAGCAAGGGCATCGGTCCTGTCGCGCTTGACGGCAACCTCGTCATCCACGGCGACAACCTGCACGCGCTGAAGGCGCTCCTGCCGCTCTACGCGGGCAAGGTGGACTGCATCTTTATCGATCCGCCGTACAACACCGGCAACGAGGGATGGTGCTACGACGATAACGTCAATGCGCCAATGATCCGGGAGTGGCTGGAGTCCAATCCGGTCGGTGTTGAGGACGGCCTACGTCATGACAAATGGTGTGCCATGATGTGGCCGCGCCTTCGGATGCTCCATGAGCTGCTGGCGGACCATGGCGTCATCTTTATAACCATCGATGATAACGAGGCGCACCGCCTCACAAATATTTGCTACGAAATACTTGGTGAGGAAAATCATGTCGCCACCTTCATCTGGCGGAAAGTGGATAGCCCGAACGATAACAAGGTAGCTATCACACCTGACCATGATTACGTCCTCTGTTTTGCGCGCGATATTGGCTCTGCAAAGTTCAAGAGGATGATCGCCCCGTCCATCCTGAAAGCTTATCCGAACCGAGACGAGAACGGACGCCCTTTTAGAGATCGCCTTCTGAAGAAGAACGGACGGGCGAGTCTCCGCCGTGATCGGCCGACCATGTTCTTCCCGCTTGAAGACCCCGATGGAAATGAGGTTTTCCCCATACATGATAACGGGGAAGAAGCGCGATGGTCGATGGGGAAGAAGGGCATCAAGAAACACAAAGATGCCGGTACATTGATCTGGAAGAGGATCGAAAAGCTCGGACGTGAAGTGTGGGAGCCTTACACCCGCGAGTTTGCGCCCGAAGACAATCCCACGCGGCCGTTTCCAACGATTTGGAGCGACGTGGATACGATGCGGCAGGCCAAGGCAATGCTCAGGAACATATTTGGCACGTCTGATTTGTTCGACACGCCGAAAACCGTGAAGCTTCTGGACAGGATCATCGACATTGCTGCCGATGATGACGCAATTATCCTAGATTCCTTTGCGGGTTCTGCAACAACGGCTCACGCCGTGCTCGAAGCCAACAAGCGCGACGGCGGCAATCGCCGCTTCATTCTCGTGGAAATGGAGGAATATGCCGACAGCCTGACGGCAGAGCGCGTCCGGCGTGTCATCAACGGCTATGATTTCCAGGGCACACAGCGAACAGAGATGTTGCGGGAGCGGCTGAACTGGCGCGCGCTCAGCAATGCCGGAGAGCTGGCGCACAAGGTCGAAGGAATCGAGAACCTGCACGGCCACGAATACGACCGCATCAAGAAGGAAGTGAAAGACGGCGAGCTGATCGTCACCGGCGAAAAGACGGTGGCGGAACGCGCAGAAGGTCTTGGCGGCACCTTCACCTATTGCACCCTCGGCGATCCCGTCGAACTGGACAAGGTGCTGAGCGGCGAAACCCTGCCGCCCTATGCCGGTCTCGGCGCGGCGCTGTTCCACATGGCGACCAATCAGGCGCTCGACCCCGCCGCTGTGCGCGAGGATGATTTTTATCTCGGTGCCATGGAAGGGCAACACGTCTGGTTGATCTACAAGCCCAATCTCGACTGGCTAAAGTCGCCGGAAGCGGCCTTGACGCTGGCGCGCGCCAAGGCATTCGCCGCCTCCGATCCGGACAAGCGGCATCTTGTCTTCGCCCCGGCGCGCTTCGTGAGCCACAAGATGCTGGCGGAACAGAACATCCCCGTGGAGTTCGTGCCGCTGCCTTTCGCGCTCTACCGGATAGATCGGAGCTGACGCCGTGTTTCGCCAGCTCGATTATCAGGATCGCGTACTCTCGACGCTTGACGCCTATCTTGACCTCCTGAAGGAAAAGAAAACGCGCGCCGACAAGGTGGCGGCGCTCGCCGCGCAAGACCCGGACCTTGGCCTTGCCATTCCGGATTTCGCGAAAGAGGCTTGGGAAGCGATGAAGGCGGCGGGGAAGCTGCCCGCTTCCCGCGCCGCGATTCCGTTCTCGCCGCGCATGGACGGCTGCGAGCGGCCCGTGCCCAACGCCGTGCTGAAAGTGCCAACCGGCGGCGGTAAGACATGGCTTGCCGTCTCCGCCGTCTCGCGGGTGATGGGCCGCTATCTCGACCGCAACACTGGTTTCGTCCTGTGGATCGTGCCGAACGAGGCGATTTATACGCAGACGCTCAAGCACCTGAAGGATCGCCAGCACCCCTACCGTCAGGCGCTGGACCGCGCGGCGGCGGGGCGCGTGAAGATCATGGAGAAAACGGACCGGCTCGATGCGCGGGACGTGGAAACCAATCTCTGCGTCATGCTGCTGATGCTGCAATCCGCGAACCGCGAGACGCAGGATTCCCTGAAAATGTTTCAGGACCGGGGCGACGTGCACGGCTTCTTCCCGCCCGAAGGCGAACAACAGGCTCATCAGGCCGCCATCGACCGCACCCCGAACCTCTCCGCCTATACGGGCATGTTCCCGATGGTGAAGGATTCTCTCGGGAACGCCCTCAGGATCATCCGGCCCGTGGTCGTGATGGATGAAGGCCACCGCGCCATTTCCGATCTCGCCTTCGGCACGCTTTACGGATTCAACCCGTGTTTCGTGCTGGAGCTGACGGCCACGCCGCAGGATGTGCAGCCGCGCGGCGGCCGCAATCCGCGCGAAGGCCGCTATGCCAATGTGCTGGTGGAAGTGACGGGGCGCGAGCTGGACCGTGAGGGCATGATAAAGATGCCGCTCAACCTTGATCCCCGGCAGGGCAATGACTGGAAGGCGACGCTGAACGCAGCCCTTGCCAAGCTCAACGCGCTCGATGCCGAAGCCCGGCAACTGCGAGCCGATACGGGCCGCTATATTCGACCGATCATGCTGATCCAGGTCGAGCGCACGGGCGCGGATCAGCGCGAAAGCGGCCATATCCACGCCGAGGACGTGAAGGAATGGCTCCTGACGGCAGGTTTCGATCAGGCGGAAATCGCGATCAAAACCGCGCAGCAGAACGATCTCAACGATCCGGAAAATCAGGACCTCTTGTCGCCCACCAACCGCGTGCGGGCGATCATCACGAAACAGGCCCTGCAAGAGGGCTGGGATTGCCCCTTCGCCTATGTGCTGTGCAGCCTTGCGGCCAGCGCCAACCTCAAGGCCATGACTCAGCTTGTCGGCCGCATTCTCCGCCAGCCCGGCGCGCTCAAAACGGACGTTGAAGCGCTCGATGAGTGCCACGTCATCACGCATCACGCCGATACTGCGACGGTCGTCGGTGCCATTAAAGACGGCCTCGAACAGGACGGCCTCGGCGATCTGGTCCTGCGCGTGACGCAGGACGACAAGAGCGGGACCGGTAAGACGGCCCGCACGATCAATCGCCGCCCGGCTTTCGCCTCCACGGAAATCTACCTGCCCAAGGTGATGGTGGTGGAAAGTGGCGACGCGCGCGAGCTGGACTACGAGACGGATGTGCTTTCCGCGCTCGACTGGCGGGGTTTCGATCCGCAGGACATCGCGGATCGGGTGCCCGAAAACGCACAGGCGGCGGAAAGCCAGCTCCAACGGATCAGGCTTGCCGAGGACGGCGACGAATTGTTCGTCGGCGAGACTGTCGCCGCCAACGCGGAAATCCTCGCCTTCGATCCGGCGCATGCTGTCCGGATGATTTCCGACATCGTGCCGAATCCCTTCGTCGGCCGCGAGATTGTCGGCGCGACGGTTGCGGCCCTGCGGGCGCGGGGCTTCGATGACGCGAAGCTCGGCCTGCTCGCTAGCCTGATCGTGGAAGAGCTGCGCAAGGGCCTCGAAGCGGCGCGGAACGCGCGCGCCGAAGCCCTGTTCAAGGCCGAGGTAGCGGCGGGACGCATCCAGTTCCGCTTGCGGCTCGATGGCGGCAACTGGCGAATGCCGTTCAGCATCGAAACGACGGAACCGGAGAACGCCCGCCAACTCCTTAACCGCGCCGGTGGCCCGCTCGAGAAGAGCCTGTTCGCTCCGGTCTATGAGAACGAGCTGAACAGCGACGAGCGGGATGTGGCGGTCTATCTCGACGGCGAAAAGACGCTGGCCTGGTGGCACCGCAATGTCGCGCGGACGCAATACGGCATTCAGGGATGGAAGAAGGCCAAAATCTATCCGGATTTCATCTTCGCCGTGCAGCGCGACGGCGAAGCGAAGCGTATCACGGTGCTGGAAACCAAGGGCGACCAACTCGACAACCTCGACACGGCGTACAAGCGCGAGGCGCTTGCGTTCCTCTCGGACCATTTCGAATGGGACGAGGCAACGCCGGTCGGCGAGCTGGAACTGGTCAACAACGGCGAGACCGTGGAAGGCACCTTGATCCTGATGAGCGAATGGAAGGCGAAACTGCCCGCGTATCTCTGACGGCGCGGTATTGGGGGGGCGTATGGAATTTGATCCGGCATTGTCATTCTCGGACAACCTTGCCCGTTTCCGGGCGGAAGCGGAGCGCATCGATGCCGATTGCGCCCGCATTCTTTTCGACAATTTGGCCCTGCTGGCGCGCGACGGTGATGCGACGCGCACCCGTCAGGCCGTTCAGGAGTTCAACCGGGCGATCCTCGCCGCGCTCGACGGCCTGCCGGAAGGGCCTGCGGCATGAGCCGGTATTTTCTAGCTTCCGCCGCCATTGAGGGATTTCGCGGCATCAATAATGACGGCGATCCCCTCGTGCTGAAGTTCAAGCACGATGCCGTCAATTCCGTCCATGCGCCCAATGGGGTCGGAAAAAGCTCGATCTTCGAAGCGCTGCACTTTGCCCTGCACGGCACGGTGCCGCGCCTGGAAGGGATGCAGGACGCCGAACAGGGTGCCAGTTACATCGTCAACAAGTTCCATCCGGCGCAACAGGCGACGGTCGCCCTTGTTTTCAAGAGCGATGACGGCACGCCCGATGTGTCGATCACCGTCACCCGGACGGCGGCGGGCGGACGGGTCGTCACGTCTCCTTCCGGCCACGCCGATCCGGACAGCTTCCTCGCCGATCTTTGCGAGGATTTCGTGCTGGTCGATTACCCGCGCTTTGCCTCCCTCGTGGACTGCTCGGCCTTGGAGCGCGGGCGCTCCTTCGCCTCGCTGGTCGGCATGAGCCGGTATTCCCAGCTCCGGCAGGCGCTCGACGGGGCCAAGAACACCCGCAACATCAATGGCGATCTTGGGCTGTCCACGCTTGACACCGAAGTGACCGCCGAAAACCGCGCCTTGGGGGTTGTTGAACAGCGCATCCTCGCCGCGCATCAGGAAGTGACCGGCGTGGCCGGTGGCCAGATGGCGGATACAGCCGCGCTGAAAGCGCAGGTGACGGCCGGATTGGCGGGCATCGCGCTTTTCACGCCGTTGCTCGCCAACGCCTCGGTGATGGACTTCGATTTTGACGCCGCTGAAAAGATCGTCGATCAGGAAGAAGGCGGCGCGGCGCGGAAAACTCTCGACGGCCTCAACACCGCCGTCACGACGCTCGGCGGCTTGCAGGTCTCGGCGGCGGAACTTGCCGAGATCGACGCGCTGGTGACGGCGGCCAAGGCGCGCGACGATGCGATGCGCAACGTCGGTGCCGCCAGCCTGCACGCCTTGCTGAAAAGCGCGCTGTCGGTTGTGAACAGTGCGGACTGGCACGATCCGAAGGTCTGCCCTGTCTGCGAAAAGGCTGGCGACGGGCCGCTTCAGGATCAACTGGAAGCGAAGATCGCGCTTTACGACGAGGCCGATCAGCTCGACGCGGAGCTGAAACGGCAGGTGCAGAGCGCGGGATGCGTTGGCAAGCTCCGGCAGCTTGAAGAGCAGGCGCGTCTTGGCGTTGTGGACGCTGATCGCATCGCGCCGGTCCTGACGCTGGCCGCGCGCCAGTCGTCGGTTTCGACGGCGGACCTGGAACGCGCAAAGGATGCGCTTGGCGCGCTCGAAGCGAAGCGGGTTGACGTGCTCACGGCAATCAATGCCGAGATAGCGACGCTGCAAGCCGGCTTGCCGCCGTCGCTGGTCGCCGTCACCCGCACCCTTGGGCAGGCCAAGCAATTCCGCGACGCCATGAACGAATACGAGCGGACCCTTCCGGCGCTCGCGGCCAAACGGGCCAAGCTCGCAAAGCTCAATCGCTGGAAGACGTTCATCACGAACGTAGCCGGGCAGTTCGCAACGGCGGAAAGCGCGCTCGCCAATGCACGCATCACGGATATTCAGGCTAGTTGTCAGGAGCTTTTCGGGCATCTGGTGCGCGGGGGTCCGGACGTGCGGCCGACGCTGAACCGGGCGCAGAATACCGAACAGGTAGATTTGAAGCTCGCCGATTTCTTCGGCCTTCCAAACCAAAGCGCGCGGGCGCTCCTGTCGGAGAGCTACCGCAATGCCGTCGCCGCCTCCATCTTCATGGCGGCGGCTACCCGGCAACAGGGCGTACCGCGCTTCATGGTGTTGGATGATGTGACGTCAAGTTTCGATGCCGGACATCAATTCAGCCTGATGGATACGATCCGGACGAAATTGCGCTTTGGCGCGGCGAACGGTCTGCCCGGCGGACTTCAATTCATCATCCTCAGCCATGATACGAGCCTTGAGAAGTATTTTGACCGGCTCAACGGCACGACGGAGTGGAATCACCAAAAGCTACAAGGCATGCCGCCCCGTGGGCGGCTAATGATCGCCACGCAACAGGCGGATCGCCTGAAGGCGCAGGCGGAGCAATATCTGAATGCGGGGCAGATAGATATCGGTGAACCGTTTGTCCGCCAGTATCTTGAATACAAGCTCGGCCAGATCATCACCCGTTTAGAGGTTCCGGTGCCGCCCGATTACGCGACGCGGGGCGACAAGCGTACCTTGTCCACGTATGTGGACGCGATCACGGCGGCGGTCGCGCTCTATCAGGCGGCGGGGCGCTGCGTCCTCTCCGCTCAACAGGTCGCCGACCTTCAGAACCACCACATGCCTTCCATCATGGCGAACTATGTCAGCCACTATGAGACAGGCGCAGGCAATCCGTTCAACGCCTATGCCTTGCTCGGCGTTCTGCAAAGTGTGGACGCGCTTGCCGATTGTTTCTGCTGGACCGATCCTGCCAACAATCAGCGGAAATATTATCGACGACTTGATCGGCAGTAATCGCCGAAACTGCTAAAGAAGGCGAAGGGGGAGTGGGCGATGGCATCCGAACAGCAGTTGTTGGCATTTGATCAGCGTTTCTTGGACCGCCATGCTGGACCGATCATTTCTGATCTTTCGGTCGCCTTGGTCGAACTTGTCGCGAATGCTTGGGATGCCTACGCGACAGAGGTGGACATAACTTGGCCGACAAATGACGGTGCCCGGAAATTCTCGATTAAGGATAACGGTCGCGGCATGACCGCCGCGCAGTTCGAGCAGCGCTGGGGCGTCTTTGATTATAATCGGGTAAAGGCCGAGGGCGAGTATGTCTCACCCCCCACAGAACTCCCCGAACTGGCGCCGCGCCGAGTATACGGACGCAATGGTAGAGGGCGGCACGGCGGCTTCGCCTTCTCCAATCCCTATGAAATAATCATAGAGGCCGCTGGCGAAAAAGTAGCCTATCGGGTTTCCAGGGGCGGGCAGCGCCCCTTCTATTGGGAAATCATTAAGCGTGAACAGAGCACCGGGCACGGTGTGGAAATTCGCGCGGTAGAATCGACGCGGCTACGGCTTAGCGCCGCTGATGTTCGAGAGGTGCTTGGAACACGCTTTCTGACAGACCCGAACTTCAAGGTGTCGGTGGACAGCCAGCCCGTCACTTTCGATGACATTCCCCAGGATTTTTTGCGGGAGAGCTTCGTCGATATCCCCGATATCGGTCGTGCGACAATCCTCATGATCGACTCGCAGCGGGCCGACCGGACAACGCGGCAGCACGGCATCGCTTGGCATGTCAACAACCGGCTGGTCGGTGATTGCGGCTGGCGCGGCACCGACTATGAACGCGTGCTCGACGGGCGGACGAGCGAAGCCAAGCGCTTCACGTTCATCGTCTTTGCCGACTTCTTGGCGGACAGCGATGCCGTGCTGCCAGACTGGTCGGGGTTCCAGCCCAACAATGAAATCTGGAAGAAGACTCAGATCGCCGTACAGGACAAAATTCGCGAAGAAATTGCTGCGTTCAATTTCGAGCGGCGTTCGGAAGCCAAGGAGGCGGTTCGCGAACGCTATGCTTCGACCGTCGTCAGGATAGCTCCGAGCGCGCGTGAGCGGTGGAACAGCTTTGTCGATCAAGTCATCGATACCTGCCCCGGCATCTCTCCCGAACAGATTGATCAAGTGGCTGGCATTCTTGCTAATTTGGAGGCGTCGTCGTCCCAATACAGCTTGCTGGCGCGACTGCATGGCCTTCAACCAGGCGAGCTGGACCAATTGGACGGCATTCTCGCAGATTGGAGTGTCGCGACCGCTAAGCTGGCGCTAGATGAAATCCAGAATCGACTGAGGCTGATCGGCGAACTGCACGAAAAGCTTCGCGATGAACGCGCCGATGAAGTCCGCGAGCTTCAGCCTCTTATTGAGCGGAGTCTATGGGTATTCGGTCCTGAGTTCGAAAGCATCGAGTTCACGTCGAATCGCGGCATGTCGGAGGTTATCAGACGGTTGCTTGGCGGAACCGCACAGGGCAGCCTGAACCGGCCCGACTTCGTTATTCTACCCGATAGCAGTGTAGGACTGTTTGCCCGCCCCGCGTTCGATGAGCAGCACGAAGTTATTGGCGTGGAGCACTTGATTGTTGTCGAGTTGAAGCGGCCCGGCATTCCTATCGTCATGGATCAGAAGAACCAAGCATGGAAGTATGTCGTTGAATTGCAGACTCACGGATTGATCGACGATTCTACGCGTGTGACCTGTTTTGTCCTGGGATCGCGACTAACGCCGCGTGAAGGCGTCCGTGAGGAAGGGCGGACCAAGATTATCCCCATGGCCTATGAAACATTTATCCGACGTGCCGAAACTCGGATGCTTAATCTGTATGCACGGCTTTCCGAGGCACCATTCCTGCGCCAAGCTGGCTTGGATGCCGACAGCTTCGTGAAAGAGCCAATCGCACGCCAAGGTGGTTTCGACGTGTAGTTGATCTGGCAAGAAAAAAGTTCGGTAACTTAGGGCTCTGCCCTCGGCGCACTTCGAAAGGCTTCCGCCCAGCTTCCTCCGCGCGTGACGCGCTCCGTGCAGCCGGTTCCCCGCGAAGCCTCCCTCCGTTTGCACACCCGGTCTCGGCGACGGCCAGAAGGTCAGGCGCGGCGTTCCGCTTCGCTGACCTTCAGACCCGAGGATCAGAGACATGACCAACGTATCCGACAGCACCCCCCGCATCTATATCGCTTGCCTCGCCGCCTACAACAACGGCCATCTGCACGGAGCTTGGATCGACGCGGATCAGGACGCGGACCAGATTAGGGACGCGATTGCCGCGATGCTTGCCCGTTCCCCTGTCGAGGACGCGGAGGAATACGCCATTCACGATTACGAGGGCTTCGAGGGCGTCAGCATCTCGGAATATGCCGGCATCGACACCGTGGCGCGGGTGGCGACTTTCATCGCAGAGCATGGCGCACTTGGCGCGGGCCTGCTGGAGCAGTTCAGCGGCGACATGGACCAAGCCGAATCCGCCTTTGAGGATTGCTATCATGGTCAGTTCGCCAGCCTCGCCGACTACATGGAGGAATTGACCACCGAGAGCGTCACGATCCCAGAGGCGCTGCGCTACTATGTCGATTGGGAGGGGATGGCGCGCGACGCCGAGATGGGCGGCGATCTGTTCACTATCGAGACGGCGCACGGCGAGGTCTGAACCGCGCCGGGTTTGCCGGAGGCTGATTTTGGTTAGTTACGCGGCCATGTCTTCAGTTTCCAGAGCGGCGTAGAAGTTTGCCTCTGCTTCCGCTGGCGGAATGTTCCCGATCGGCTCAAGCAGGCGGCGGTGGTTGAACCAGTCGACCCATTCGAGGGTGGCATACTCGACGGCCTCGAAGTTACGCCACGGTCCGCGACGGTGGATGACCTCGGCCTTGAAGAGACCGTTGACCGTCTCCGCCAAGGCGTTGTCGTAGCTGTCGCCGACACTGCCCACGGATGGTTCGATTCCGGCCTCACCCAACCGCTCGGTGTAGCGAATGGACAGGTATTGCGACCCGCGGTCGGAATGGTGGACGAGCCCCGCGCCCTTGACTGGGCGGCGATCGTGGACGGCCTGTTCGAGAGCATCGAGCACGAAGCCTGCGTGTGCGGTTTGGCTCGCCCGCCAGCCGACGATCCGGCGGGCGTAGGCGTCGATGACGAAGGCGACATAGACGAACCCTCGCCAAGTGGCGACGTAGGTGAAATCGCTGACCCAGAGCATGTTCGGCGCGGGCACGCGGAACTGGCGGTTCACCTTGTCCAAAGGGCACGGGGCCTTCTTGTCGGGGATGGTCGTCTTGTGCGGCTTGCCCCGGATGATGCCTTGAATACCCATGCCCTTCATCAGCCGGGCCACGGTGCAACGGGCAACCGCGAAGCCTTCCCGATCCAGCTGACGCCAGACCTTGCGCACTCCGTAGACACGCCAGTTCGCCTCGAACACGCGCTCGATCTCGGGCCGCAGCGCAGCGTCCCGCCGGGCACGATCCGATAGCCGGGCCGGATCGGCCCGCTTCGCCAGGTGATCGTAGTAGGTGGACGGGGCGATCGGCAGAACCTTGCAGATCGGCTCGACCCCATGTTCACCACGATGATCGTCAATGAACCCGACCATCACTTCGACCGGCGGTCGAGCTCCGCCATCGCAAAATATGCGCTCGCCTTGCGCAGGATCTCGTTGGCCTGGCGCAACTCCCGGTTCTCCCGTTCCAGCGCCTTCATCTTCTCTGCCATGTCGGTCGGGATGCCCGCGCGCTTGCCGCTGTCGACCTCGGCCTTCTTCACCCACTCGTTCAGGGTCTGGGGCGCACAGCCGATCTTCGCGGAAATCGACATGACCGCCTGCCAGCGCGATCCATGCTGACCCTCATTGTCGAGAACCAGCCGCACCGCACGCTCGCGCACTTCGGGGGAAAACTTGTTCGTCGTCTTGCTCATGATGCTCCATCCTACTCAGGAGTTGGAGCCTCCGGCAAACCCGGAGCGGTTCAATTCGGCAGCTGCTGGAACCGCCAGCTTAGCATTACGCGCGTCGCCGCCGTGAGCAAGGGCGGCGGCGCGGAGCTTCTCAGATGGCCTAGCGTCGACCGCCGTTATGGGCGCAACGAACGGGCAATCGCATATGATTCATGCGAGCGCTACGTTGGACGCTGACCCTAGGCCTGTGGGAGCCGGCCGCGCGCGGAGTCCGGGACGTAGTGCGAGTCGCGCGCCCGGCGGCGCCGTAGAGCAACCATCGCCGATCTACGGAACAGGTTCCGGTTGCGAGAACTGCATGCGTTCGATCCCTAGGCACGAACGTTCACACCTTGAACTTCGATGACAGTGTCGGCTACTCCTCGTTCGTGATTGACCCCCGCTCTTCCGTATGGTTCTAATAGACTTGGTACGGCTTACACGTCGCCGACGGTTGGGGGGCATCCGCCGCATCTGTTTATTCGTCGGTGCAATAGCTATCGACCTCATGATCAGCCGCATCGCTTAGCTTAGGTACGGCATGGCGGCAATTTTCACCGGGAGGTCGACGGCTACAGTGTCCTGCTTGTTTGTCGTGGCCACTCCGATAGGGAATTTGGACGATATTTCTGTCAGAGCGCTAACTACTCTTCGCGAGATCGAAGTCCTAGTATGCGAGGATACCCGCGTCACACGTAAGTTGCTCAGCCATTTTGAGATCCCGAAGCCTAGATTTCTTTTTTCGGCACACGAGCACAACGAGCATCAAGCAGTCGCACGTGTTGTTGGACTGCTCGATAAGGGTACAGATGTCGCATACACTAGCGACGCCGGGATGCCGGGGATCAGCGATCCGGGGTACCTATTGATCAGGGGAGCCATGGCGGCTGGACATCGGGTTGTTGCCATTCCCGGACCGAGCGCAGTGACGACAGCCCTGGTAGTCTCGGGTCTTCCCTCCAACGGATTTGCTTTCTTTGGTTTCCCCCCACGGCGATCGGGAAAGCGGACCCATTTTCTGGAACGGATTGCAAGCTATCCCGAAACACTCGTCTTCTTCGAGTCGCCTCATAGGCTGCGAGCCTTCCTTGAGGATGCGCTGACTGTCCTCGGCAATCGCAGGGCAGCAATCGCGGTTGAACTGACCAAGATCTTCGAAACCGTCGAGCAGGCTTGGCTTGCCGAGCTAGTTGAGATGTTTGACACGCCCCCAAAGGGCGAGGTGACAGTCGTCATCGCTGGTGACAACGCCAAGTTCCGGCTTGCCCAGCCATGACAAGCACTGCCGTAGGCCGTGCCGCCGCGCATACGCGCCGCGGCAGACAGCCCAAACCGAGCTTTCTTCCAGACGCGACACGAGCGTTGGTCAAGGGTCTTGATTCGGGAGATCTCGAAAGTCTTGGCATACCTTCCCTAATGGTGAACGCCTTTCATCTGGCGAACCGGCCAGGCACAGGTGCCGTCCGAAGCGTTGGCGGCGTTCACAAGTTTATGGGGTGGAATGGCCCAGTTTGGACGGACTCAGGTGGATTTCAGCTATTCTCATTGATCCGAGAAAACAGCACAAACGGACGCATTTCCGACGATGGTTTCGCACACTTCTCGCAGGACAACGGGCGTACGCTCCTGACGCCAAGCAAGTCAATTTCCAATCAGTGGCGCCTCGGAGCTGATGTCCAGTTTTGCCTCGACCAATGTACCCACCCTGATGATTCAAGGAGCGCTCAGGAGGAAAGCGTTCAACGAACCATCCAGTGGGCCAAGATCTGCAAGGCTGAGTTTGTGCGGCGATGTGAGTCCAGTCGCTTGGACCACGCAAGCCGGCCTTTGCTTTTTGGAGTGGTGCAGGGCGGCCAAGAACGCGATCTGCGGGAGCGGTGCGCGGAGGCGCTGCTGGAAATTGGATTTGATGGGTTTGGCTTCGGCGGTTGGCCCATCAGCGAAGATGGCGGTCTTGTGGACATGGTGTACCGTGTCGCCGAACTGATCCCGCGAGAATTCCCGCTGCATGGCCTAGGGATTGGTAGACCCGACAACATCATCTCGGCCTGGCGGGCGGGCTACACAAGCTTTGATTCTGCTTTACCAACACGGAACGCACGGCGCGGACGGCTTCTAATTGCGGGAGATCTGGGCGCAAGCATTCAGGGCGATCCAAACTTCTTCAATTATATGTTCATTACAGAGAAGCAATATTATCGCGATGATCGCTCAGTGGACGAGACTTGCCCGGGGCCCTGCTGCACCCGTTATTCCCGCGCTTATCTGCATCATTTGTTTCGGATCGGCGACGCTTTGGCGCAGAGACTGGCCACAATACACAATTTAACTTTCATGCAGCGATTGATGCACGCCGCCATCAGCTACATGGACTGTGGAGACGAAGATGAGCCGCAAAGTTGAAATTGATGTCGAACGCGTTCTTTCAGTTGTGATGCAGTCTCCAAAGTACCGGGATATCAGCGCAGATACGGTTCGCAACATCACCATCTGGGCTTCGCGGCGTGCTGAGTCGGAAAAGGAGGCAGTGAAGCTAGTCAAACGTAAACTTCATCAGATTTTCGCTGCTTTCCTTCCTTTGTCCGCAAAACGTAGTGTTGAACGGCTGGTCGATAAGACTCTTGATGGCGACGCTGACCAGTCCTTTGCCGCCTGCAAAGAAATCCTCGCGCTTCATGCTTCGACAGAAGAGCGACTTCCTATTCTACATGAGTACGGCGTACTACTGCGTTCCCTAGTCCCGCCTAACGGGACCGTGTTGGACATCGCTTGCGGGCTCAATCCCTTCACCCTGCCTTTCGTCGGCTTGCAGGGAGCCCGATACATCGCCTCTGACATTGACTGTAGGCTTATGACCGACATCGACCGGTTCCTGAGGGCGATTGATCCGCGCAACGCGGGCGTCTGCAGTGATGCGCTTGTTTCTCGCCCTAGTGAGCGTGTGGATGTAGTCCTTTTATTGAAGGCGGTCACCACACTTGAGCAGCAGGAGAAGGGCGCCTCGGCATCGCTGATTGCCGGTTTGCCTGCTCCAACGATCTTGATGTCGTTTCCCACGCGCAGCCTTGGCGGCCACCGTCGTGGCATGGAGGCGACCTACCGGAGTCTGGCTAGCTCCCTCTTCGATGGACTGGGATTGGTCGAGGAGGTGCTGCTCGGCACAGAGTTGTTTTTTATCCTGCGTCGAGACTAATCCGTTTGCACCAAGCGGGTGGAGCCGCTGGTGCCTGGCTTACTTCCTCAGGTCTGCGATGTGTGAGCTACCCCCCGAAAATCGGACAGTGACGGAAGCTACGATCTGAAGTCTGCTGATCTCCAAGCACGAGGAGATCA